>JAFAFL010000091.1 GCA_023423535.1 Pseudomonadota bacterium | reverse complement strand
AGGCTGAGGTGAAGGCCCGCCCTCGGGCACGAGCTCGGTCTGGGGCTGCACCGCCACCGGCATGGCGAGCCGCTCGCCGCGTCCCGCTGCCTGACGCCACAGCCGGACCGCGCCCGCGACCGCCACGATGAGGATGGCCACGGTGAGCGCGGCGATGATCACCCGCCGGCCGCCCCCGCTCTGCTGCACCGCCACCGGTGGAGGTCCCGGCGTGGTGGAGGTGGTGGAGAGCGAGAGCGCGGTGCCGTCCATGGTGGACTCGTCGTCCGCCTCGTCCTCGCGCATCCGCAGCCGCCGCACGTCCTCCACCAACAGATCGCCCGCGGTGGCCCACGGCTTCGGGGCGCTGGAGGAGATCTCCTCGCGAGGCCTCCGCTCCGAGAACGCCGGCGCGCGCGGGGCAGTGGGAGGGGTGAGCGTGCGTGACGGCGTCGCCGACGGCGTGAAGGACGGCGTGAGCGAGGCCTCGGACCTCTCGCCGAGTTCGAGATCCTCGGGCCGGACGAAGGTGTGGGTCCCCTCGCCCTCAGCGTCCGCCCGTGCGTCGGGCTCGGGCTGTGGGACGGGAGGCTGGAATCCCCGGACACTGCCCGCGGCCACGAAGCCCTGTCCCGAGAACCTGCGCGCCGGCGGCGGCACCAGCGCGGGCGCCGCCACCACCGAGACCGCGCGGCCCATCGGCTTCTGAAGGTCCTGCGGCCTCGCCATCTGCGTGCGCGGCTCCTCTTCGGCCGAACCGTAGAGTCCGCCGGACGCGGTGGGCGCAGCGGAGAGCGTGGGCGCGCGGCGGGGCGGGTTCTGCAGCACCGGGGGCGCGGAAGGAGGTGCGCTCCGCTTCATCGCGGCGGCTTCGGCGGCAGGTGCCTTCGGCGCGCTGCCGGGGATGTGCAGCATCGTGCGCTCGCCCTCGGTGCCGAAGAGCGAGCCCACGTAGTCCGCCACCGCGGCCTCGTCGACCGGCGCCAGCCGCGAGAGGAAGAGGTCGAGGTCCCGAGCGATCTCGCCCGCCTGCGCGTAGCGCCGCGACCGGTCCTTCGACAGGCAGCGCATGACGATCCGCGACAGCTCCAGCGGGTAGTCCGGCCGGACGAGGTGCGGCGGCGGCGGGTCCTCGGTGCGGATGGCGAGGATCACCGCCTCGGTGGTGCTCTTGTAGAAGGGGCTCTTGCCGGTGGTGACCTCGTAGAGCATCACGCCCAGCGCCCAGAGGTCCGCGCGGTGGTCGAGCGCCTCCTGCGTGAGCTGCTCCGGCGCGAGGTAGAGGAACTTGCCCTTGATCACGCCGGGCTTGCTCCGCTCCATGTACGCGTTGGCGCGCGCGATGCCGAAGTCCACCAGCTTGACCCGGCCGTCGTAGCCCACCATCACGTTCTGCGGGCTGATGTCGCGGTGGATGATCCCCATCGGCCGGCCGTCGAAGCCGAGCCGGTTGTGCGCCTCGTGCAACCCGTCGCAGATGCGCGCGCAGATCCACGCGGCGACGCCGTAGGGGACGCTCCCCGGCAGGGGCTGCGACTGCTTCAGCTCCTCGGCGAGGACCTTCCGGAGGTCCACGCCGTCCACGTACTCCATCGCGATGAAGATGGAGTCCTCGAGCTTGCCCAGCTCGAACACCTCGATCACGTTGGGGTGGTGGAGCTGCGCGGCGATGCGGGCCTCGTCCAGGAACATCTGGACGAACTCCGCCTCCTGCGAGAGGTACGGCAGGATCCGCTTGATGACCACCAGCGCGTCCCGCCGCGTGTCGCGCGCGAGGAAGAGCTCGGCCATCCCCCCCACCGCGATCCGCTTGAGCAGGAGGTAGCGACCGAACGGGATGGCGATCTGGGGAGACTCGCTGATGGTGAGATCCTGTCTCTAGTACCGATAGAAACCCTGGCCCGACTTCTTCCCCAGCTTACCAGCCCTGACCATCTTCTTGAGAAGCTGGGGGGGCCGGAACGTCGGCGACCCGAGCTCTCCGTACAGGTACTCGGCAATTGCCAGCCGGACGTCGAGCCCCACGAGGTCGGTCAGCTTCAGCGGGCCCATGGGGTGGCCGTAACCCAGCTCCATCGCCCGGTCGATGTCCTCGGCGGAGGCCACGCCCTCCTCCACCATCCTGATCGCCTCCATCCCCAGCGCGATCCCCAGCCGGCTCGAGGCAAAGCCCGGGTGGTCCTTCACGGTGATGGTCTGCTTCCCCATCCGCTCGCCCACCTCGCGCGCCGCGGCCAGCGTCTCCTCGGAGGTCTGGAACGCGGTGACGAGCTCGAGGAGCTTCATCAGGTGGACGGGATTGAAGAAGTGCATCCCCACCACCCGCTCCGGGTTCGTGGCGGACGCGGCGATCTCCGTCAGCGACAGGGACGAGGTGTTCGTCGCCAGCACCGCCTTCGGCCCGCAGATCCTCGAGAGGTCGCGGAAGAGCGCCTGCTTCAGCGGAAGGCTCTCCGGGATGGCCTCGATGACCATGCCGCACGGCGCGAGCTTCTCCAGATCGCCGGTCGTCTCCAGCCGGGAGAGCGCCGCGTCGCGCTCCTCCGCGGTGACCTTCCCCTTCTCCACACCCTTCGCGAGGTTGGCGCTGATCTTCGCCTTCCCCTTCTCCGCCGCCTCCGCCGTCACGTCGTAGAGGATCACGGCGTAGCCCGCGGTCGCAGCCACGTGCGCGATCCCGTGGCCCATGGTCCCCGCCCCGACGACGCCAATGCGCTCGATGCTCATGCCTTCTTCTTCTCCAGGAACGCGGTCATCCGCGCGTGCTTCTCCGGCGAATCGAACAGGAGCGCCTGGCCCAGCCGCTCCACGCTGCCCGGGTCCGCACCCCGCGCCAGCGCGTTGAGCGACACCTTCGCCACCTGCACCGCCAAAGGCGCGTTGCGAGCGATCTGCGCCGCCATGTTCCGCGCTTCGCTCACCGCGCTCCCCGGCTCCACCAGACGCTCGAAGAGGCCGATGGCGAAGGCCTCCTCCGCCTCGAGGATCCGCCCGGTGAAGACGAGATCCTTCGCGCGGCCGAGGCCCACCAGCCGGGGCAGTCGCCAGGTGCCGCCCGCCGCCGGATAGATGCCCAGCCCCACCTCCGGCAGCCCCACCTTCGCCGCGCGCGAGCCGACCCGGAGATCACAGGCGAGCGCGAGCTCCAGCCCGCCGCCCAGCGCATAGCCCTCGACCGCCGCAACGGTCGGCCGGGGGAAGTCCTCCACCTTCTGGAAGAGCGAGGCGTTCAGCGCGAAGAACGCCTCCTTGTGCGTGCGCGCACGCAGCTCCGCGATGTCCGCGCCGCCCGCGAACGCCTTGCCGCCCCTTCCGGAGAGCACCAGCGCTCGCACGTCGTCGCGTCTCGAGAGCCCGTCCAGCGCTTCGTGAAGCGCCTCGAGCATCTCGAGGTTGATCGCGTTGCGCACCTCCGGACGCGTCAGCTCCAGATGTGCGACACCCTCCTCCACCGTCACGTCGATCGTGGCCATGGAGGAGGCTCTTACTACTACTGGGCGACCACCTGTCCGCCGACGTAGTCGTCGCAGCTCTGCGGGTAGATGACGTAGGTCCACTGGTTCGTGGTGCCGGGGACCGAGCCCTCGTCGCGGAAGCAGTTCGACGCGGTGCCGCCGTCCGCACACGGGGCGTGGGTGTAGGAGTCCCACACGCCGCGCACCGCCTGGAAGACGACCTTCTGGCCCTGGGTGCCCGCGTCGAGCGCCACGTCGCGCCACGCGCAGCCGCCGTCCGCCTGGAAGGTCTTGTAGTTGTTCACGAGCACGCCGCCCGAGACCTCGAAGCCGAAGTACACGGTGTCGTTCGGGTTCGCGCTCACCCGCTTGAACGCGGCCGGCGACGGGTTGGTGATCTCCAGCGGACCTTCGATGTGCACGTAGCCGCCCGCGTACTCCGGGTTGGCGCGCGCGGTGCCGTCCTCGGCGTTGCCGAAGGCGCCCACCGCCACCTGGTTTGCCGCCGGCGCAGCCACGGTGCCGGTCTGGGTGATGACCATCACGCCCGCGTCCCCGCGCTCCGCGGAGGGCAGGAAGTCGAACTGGCTCTTCACCACCCGGCGGTAGCCGCTGCGGTCGTTGAAGCGGCCCTCGGTGCCGAACCAGCCCTCGACGGTGATCTGGTCACCGACCTCGAGGAGGTCCGTCTCCGGCTTGTCCGTGTAGAACTTGCGGATCCAGATGCCCTGCTGCGGGTTCGCCGGGTCCGTCACCCAGAACTCCTGGCGATACGGCGGCGGGTTGCCCATGCCCGCGTCTCCGGCGAGGTTGAAGGACACCGCGCTCACCACCGCGTCCGTCAGCCGCACCTTCGAGCCGAAGGGAACGCCGGGGCCGCGCAGGTCTGCGATCTCCACCTCGAAGACGCCGCCGTCATCCGGCTGGATGCCGCCGTCGCCGGTGCCCCCGTCGTTCGTCTGGCCGCCGTCGCCGGGGTTGTTGCCACCGTCCCCGTTCGTGCCGGCGTCCTTGTTGCCGCCCACGGGAGGCAGCAGGCCCGCGTCCACGCCCGCGTCTTCGTCAGAACGGCTGGGGCCGCAAGCCACCAGCGAGAACACCGCGGCGAGAAGCACCGCCGAGCCGAAAAGTCCCTTATTCATTGCCAACCTTCTCCAGTGGATTTTCGGTGGGTGCGCCCCTACAAGCGCCTCCGCCCGCCGGCCTGAAAACAGCCGGCTCATACCGCGCCCCCCGCTGGTCCACAAGCGCCCGGGAAATCGCGGCCCTGTGAAGTGCAGATGAGGTGACGCAATGAAGGCAGTCGTGTTCCGCCGCCATGGCGAGGGCGAGGTCCTGGAGCTGGCCGAGATGCCGGAGCCGCACGTGGGCGCTCGCGACGTGCTGGTGGCGGTGAAGGCGGTGGCGCTGAACCACCTCGACGTCTGGGTGCGGAAGGGCTGGCCGGGGCTGAAGCTCGCGCTGCCCCACATCCTCGGAAGCGACATTGCCGGTGTCGTGGCGAAGGTCGGCAGCGAGGTGACCGACGTGCAGGTCGGCTCCGAGGTGCTGGTGAACCCCGGGCTCTCCTGCGGCGCGTGCGAGAAGTGCCTGCTCGGGGACGACAACCTCTGCCGCCACTACAAGATCATCGGCGAGCACATCTCGGGCGGCTACGCGGAGTACGTGTCGGTGCCGAGGCAGAACCTCCTGCCGAAGCCGCCGGGGATGACCTTCGAGGAGGCGGCGTGCCTGCCCCTCACCTTCCTCACCGCGTGGACGATGCTCGTGCGGCGCGCGCAGCTGCGGCCGGGGGAGACGGTGCTCGTGCATGCCGCCGGAAGTGGCGTGGGCAGCGCGGCGGTGCAGATCGCCAAGGTCATGGGCGCCACCGTCATCGCCACCGCGTCGTCGAAGGAGAAGCTCGACAAGGCGAAGGAACTCGGTGCGGACCACCTCATCCACTACACGGAGACGGACTTTCTCGCGGAGGTGAAGCGGATCACCGACCGGAAGATGGTGGACGTCGTCTTCGAGCACGTGGGCGCGGCGACCTTCGACAAGAGCGTGGCCTGCCTCCCTTACGGCGGCCGCCTGGTCACCTGCGGGGCGACCACCGGTCACGAGGTGAAGATCGACCTGCGGGTGCTGTTCTACAAACGCATCTCGCTGCTCGGCTCCACCATGGGGTCGAAGGGCGACCTGTTCCGCATCCTCGAGCTGGTGAAGGATGGGAAGTTGCGGCCGGTGCTCGACCGTGTGCTTCCACTGGAGCGCGCTGCCGAGGCACACGCGATGCTGGAGAACCGCGCCCAGTTCGGGAACGTGGTGCTGACCCCGTAGCCGTTGTCCTTTCAGGGAGAGATCACCGTGAGCCACGCCTTCATCGTCGACGCTGTTCGCACGCCCATCGGCCGGCACAAGGGCGCGTTGAAGGAGGTCCGCCCGGACGATCTGGCGGCGCACGTGCTGCGCGCGCTGGTGGAACGGACGGGCCTCGATCCGGCGCGGATCGACGAGGTCTATCTCGGCTGCGCGAACCAGGCGGGCGAGGACAACCGCAACGTGGCGCGCATGGCGTCGCTGCTCGCGGGCTTTCCGCAGGCGGTGCCGGCGGTGACGGTGAACCGGCTCTGCGGCAGCGGGCTCGAGGCCGTGGTGCAGGGCGCGCGGATGATCGCCACCGGGGATGCGGACGTCGTCGTCTGCGGCGGCGTGGAGTCGATGACGCGCGCGCCGTGGTCGATGCCGAAGCCGCCGGACGGGTTCCCCACCGGCAAGTGGGAGCTCTTCGATACCTCGCTCGGCTGGCGGTATCCGAACCCGAAGCTGGAGGCGCTCTTCCCGCTCGAGCAGATGGGCGAGACCGCGGAGAACGTGGCGGAGAAGTGGAGCATCTCGCGCGAAGATCAGGACGCGTTCGCCCTCGCCTCTCATCAGAAGGCGGTCGCGGCGCAGGCGGCGGGGCGCTTCGCGGACGAGCTCGTCGCGGTGGAGCTGCCGCAGAAGAAGGGACCGGCGGTGCGCTTCGAGGCCGACGAGGGGCCGCGCGCGGACAGCACGCTGGAGAAGCTCGGCACGTTGCGGCCGGTCTTCCGCAAGGGCGGCAGCGTGACGGCCGGAAACTCCTCCACGCTGAACGACGGCGCCTCGGCGGTGCTGCTCTGCAGCGAGCGGATGCTCAAGGAGTTCGGACGCGAGCCCCTGGCGCGGATCGTCTCCTCGGGGACCGCGGGCGTGGATCCGCGGCTGATGGGCGTGGGTCCGGTGCCGGCGTCGCGCAAGGCGCTGCAGCGCGCGGGCTGGACGGCGGCGGACCTCGACCTCATCGAGCTCAACGAGGCCTTCGCGGCGCAGGCGCTCGCGTGCATGCGCGACCTCGAGCTGGACCCCACGAAGGTCAATCCGAACGGCGGCGGCATCGCGCTCGGGCATCCGCTGGGCTCGAGCGGCTCGCGGATCCTCGGCACGCTGGTGCACGAGCTGCGGCGGCGCGGTCAGAAGCGCGGCCTGGCGACGATGTGCATCGGCGTGGGCCAGGGCATCGCGGTGACGGTGGAGCGCTGAACGTTCGGTGAGAGCGTCTGCCGGAGCGGTCGTTCCCCCTGTAGAGTGAGGGTGAGTGCGACCTCCACCGGAACCGGGACAGCGCCCCCTCCGCCAGGAGCTCGCCTCGCGGGTGCTCCGCTCCGCGCACGGGACGTTCGCCGTGTTCAGCGCAGAGGGGCATTGCCTCTTCGCCACCGAGCCCCTCGCGGCGCTCCTCGGTCGCCCGCTGGAGAGGGTCGAGGGCGCTCAGCTCGAGGGGCTCGTTCCCGCGGCGCTGGCCGAGCGCTGGCGTGCAGACATCCGCTCCGCGTTGGAGGGCCGCGAGCAGCTGACGAACGAGGTGGAGCTCTCCTTCTCCGGCACGCTCCGGAGCGTGCGCTACCTCGCCTCACGACTGCCGGTACCGGCACCGGGCGCCGAGTCGGACGAGGCCGCGGAGGGCACTGCCGAGCTGCCCTCGGACCTCGTGCTCTTCGAACTCGAGGACGTGACCGAGCGCCGGCGCACCGAGGGCGAGGCGGCGGACCTCGCGCACCGGCTGCGCGTCCTCTCCGAGGCCTCCCGGACGCTGGCGGGCGCGACCGGGGACGTGCGCGCGTTGATGCGGGAGATCTGCGCGCTGGTGGTGAGCGCGGTGGGCGACACCTGCCTCGCGTCGCTGCTCACCGAAGACGGGAAGACGCTCGAGTACCTCACCGTCCACCACCGGGACCCGTCGCAGCTGCCGTTGGTGGAGACGCTGCTCGCGAAGGCGCCACCCACCGCGGGGGAAGGCTTTACCCGCGAGGTGCTCGAGACCGGGCGAGCGGTGTTCCTCCCCCGCCTCGATGCGGAGAGCTACCGGCAGAGGCTGGGCCCGGAGCAGCGAGAGGCCTTCGAACGCATCCCCTTCCACAGCCTGATGATGGTGCCGCTGGACATCGCCGGGCGCAGGCGCGGCGTGCTCACCTCGGTCAGGCACGGGGGACCGCCCTTCACCGAGCGCGACCTCTCGTTGCTGCAGGATCTGGCGGAGAGAGCGGGCCTTGCGGCGGGGCGCGCGGTGCTCTTCGACCTCGAGCGGCGGGCGCGGCTCGCCGCGGAGCAGGCGGCGGCGCGCGAGGCCCGGCTGCAGGCCTACACCGCGGCGCTGGCGGCGTGCGCGGACGAAGAGTCGGTGATGCGGGTGGGCCTGCACGGCTCGCTGAGGGCGGCCAACGCGGACGCGGGCGCGGTGTTCTCGCAGATGAACGGCGGCAACCGGGCGCTGCTCATCCTCGCCGAAGGTGTCTCGGCGGACGTGGCGCGCGCGCTGCGGTACGTGAGCACCGATCCCTCGCACCCGCTGGGCCGCGCGCTGCAGGAACGGCGGGCCCTCTACATGGAGACCCCGGCGGCGGTCCGCGCTGCCGCCCCGGAGCTCGCCGACGAGCGCGTGCCGCTGGCCTCGTCCGCGGTGGCGACGCTGCCGCTGCTCTCCGGGGATCGGGTGCTCGGCGCGCTCTCGCTCGGGTTCACCCAGGCGCATCCCTTCTCGCCGGAAGAGCGCGTCCTGCTCGAGTCGCTCGCGCTGCAGTGCGCGGTGGCGCTGGAGCGGGTGCGCCTTCTCGCCGCGGAGCGCACGCGGCTCGAGCACCGGCTCTTTCTCGCCGAGGCCGGGGAGCTGCTCTCGCGCACGCTCGATGCGGACAGGGTCCTCGAGGATCTCGCGCAGCAGGCGGTGCCCCGCATCGGCGACTGGTGTGCGATCGACATGCTCGGACCGGAGGGTTCGATGCGGCAGGCCGCGGTCGCGCACACGGACCCGGCGCGTGCGGCCTTCGCCCGCGAGTTCCGCCGCAAGTATCCACCGGAGAAGGAGGGCGCGGACGCAACGTCGGAGGTGCTGCGCACGGGGAAGCCGCTGCTCGTGCCCCACGTCCCGGAAGAGGCGCTGGTGGCCGGCGCGCAGAGCCCGGAGCACCTGGCGGACCTCCGGCGTCTGGGGATCCGCTCCTTCATGGTGGTGCCGCTGCAGGCCGGCGGAGAGACCTTCGGCGCGCTGACGCTGGTGTGGAGCGAGTCCGAGCGGCGCTACACCGAAGAGGATCTGCGCTTTGCCACCGAGCTGGGACAGCGCGCGGCGCAGGCGTACCAGAACGCGCGGCTCTACCGGGATCTGCAGGCGGCGGTGGACGCGCGCGACGAATTCCTCGCCATGGCGGGCCACGAGCTGAAGACGCCGCTCACCGCGCTGCTCCTGCAGCTCCAGAACGGTGCGACGATCGCGAAGGCGATCCCGGACGCCCCCCTCTCGCCGCGGGTGGTGAAGGCGCTCCGGGCCGCGTCACGCCTGGACAAGCTGGTCTCTCAGCTGCTCGACGTGTCGCGGATCACCGGCGCGCGGCTGACGCTCGATCCGGAGCCGGGAGACTTCGACGAGATCGTTCGCGAGGCCGCGATGCGCCTTTTGGAGCCGGCCCAGGCGGTGGGCTCTCCCCTTCAAATCCGCAGCGCCGGCGCCATCCCCGGCGTGTGGGACCGCCTGCGGCTCGAGCAGGTGGTGACGAACCTCATCTCCAACGCGCTGAAGTACGGACACGGCAAGCCCATCCACGTGGAGGTGCGCGAGGAGAGCGGCGGCGGGCTGGTGGAGGTCCGCGACCACGGCATCGGCATCCCGCCGGACCAGCAGGCGCGCATCTTCGAGCGCTTCGAACGCGCGGTGGCAGCGAGGGCGTACGGCGGGCTGGGGCTCGGGCTGTGGATCACGCGTCAGATCGTGGAGAGCGCCGGCGGCTGGGTGCGCGTGCAGAGCAGGCCCGGCGAGGGCGCCACCTTCACCGTGTGGCTGCCGAAAGAGGGGCCTCCGTGAGTCTCTTCTTCGCAGGCCTGCACGAGCGCGCGCCGCTTCACGCCTCCCACCGCGGCGGCGCGGCGCTGGCGCCGGAGAACACGCTCGTCGCCTTCCGCGAGGCGCTCGGGACCTGGCGAACGGACCTGCTGGAGCTCGACGTGCAGCTCACGCGCGACGACGTGGTGGTGGTCTGTCACGACGCGACGGTCGATCGGTGCACCGATGGGCGCGGCGACGTGCGCGACCACACGCTGGCGGAGCTGCAGCGGCTCGATGCCGGGTTCCACTTCTCGCGCGACGGCGGGAGGACCTTTCCCTTCCGCGGGAAGGGCGTGCGCATCCCCACCCTGCGCGAGGTCCTGGAGACGTTCGGAGCGCCCGCGCTGCGCTTCAACATCGACGTCAAGCGCGCGATCCCGGGGATCGAGGCGCGGGTGGCGGAGGAGCTGCGGCGCGCCTCCGCCCTTTCGCGCGTGTGCGTGGGCACCGTGGACGATGCGCAGGCGGCGCGGCTCGTGGAGCTGCTTCCGGAGTGCGCGCACTTCTACCCGCGCGATGCGCTCGTCTCCTTTGTGCTCGCGGTGCGCGCGGGCGAGACGCCGCCGGAAGACGCGCGCTTCACCGTGCTCGACGTCCCGCTGCGCTGGAACGGGATGACGATCGTGGACGACGCGCTGATCGCTGCGGCCCGCGCCCACGGCAAGTGGGTCAATGTGTGGACGGTCGATGATCCCGACGACATGCGGGCGCTGATCGCACTGGGCGTGGGCGGGATCATGACCGACCGGCCGGATCTGCTGCGGCAGGTGCTCGGCGGTTGACGTGCGCGCTGCACGGAGGGCTTCGTCCCGGCGGGTGGGACCTGCGCGCCTTGTTCGCGCGGGGCCGCGGGGGCATCCTTTGACGACATGCGGCATCCTCCGTTTTCTCCTCCGTCGTCGGCCTTTCCGCTTCCGCTCGCGCACGGCGACGGGCCTCTGATCGGTGGTACCGCCGGGCCCTCCAACGGACCGGTGCACTCGCTGGAGGTGTTCGGTCCCTCGGGGCGTCATCGCCTCTCGCTGCGGGCCGCTCGCGCCTTCATTGAAGCGCTCTTCAGCAGCGACGACGTGACCGCCGCGCCCGCGGACCGGATGGACTGGCTTCAGGGAGAGCTCGACGGGCTCCTCTGCAAGGCGTCGTGGCGGCCCGGCGGCGTGTACAAGCTGCTGCTCCTGCTCATCTGCTTCGTCTCGCCGCTCCACCTGGGCAGGCCGCAGCCCCTGTGGCGGCTGAGCGTGGCGGACCGCGTGCGTGCGCTCCGGGCGATGGAGCGCGGCCCGCTGGCGAGCGTGGTGCTCGCGGCGAAGGCGATCATCTGCATGATCTATTACGAGCACCCGGCCGTCGCGCGCGAGTGCGGCTACACCGGCGGATCGCTGCGGCAGCGCGGAGGTCCGCTCCATGTCCGCTAGCGGCGGGATCATCCAGGGGCGCACCGCGTCCGGCGATCTCGCGCTGGAGGCGGAGGTCGTGATCGTCGGCACCGGCTCGGCGGGCGCAGTGGTCGGCGCGCTGCTCGCGGAGGCGGGACGCGACGTGCTCTTCATCGAGGAGGGCGCGCACCACCGTCCCGAGGCCTACGGCCGCTACCGCCCGAGCCAGCACGTGCGCGACATGTGGCGCGACTCCGGCCTGACGATCACGCAGCCGGTCGGAGACAGCCCGGCGATCAACGTGATGATGGGCAAGTGCGTGGGCGGCTCGTCGCTGTTGACCGGCGGCGTGTGCTTCCGCACCCCGGGCTACGTGCTCCACGAGTGGCGACGCGATCACGGGCTGACCGATCTGACGGACGCGCGGGTGGACGCGGTGTTCCGCGAGGTCGAGGCGGCGGTGAACGTGGAGGAGGTCCCGGTGGAGATGCGCTCGCGCTCCACCGTGCTCTTCGGCGAGGGCGCGGCGAAGAACGGACACCCGCTGAACCCGACGCGGAGGAACACGAAGGACTGCAACGGCTGCGGGCGCTGCAACTTCGGCTGTCCGCACCAGGCGAAGATGAGCGTGGACCTCACCTACCTGCCGCGGGCGCTGCGGGCGGGGGCGAGGATCTACTCGGACTGCCTCGCCGACCGGCTGGAGATCGACGGCAGCGGGCGCGCGGTGGGCGTGCGCGGGCGCGTGTTGAATGAGCTGGGCAAGCGGCGCGGGAAGCTGCGGGTCCGGGCGAAGCAGGTCGTCGTCGCGGCGGGCGCGTGGCATTCGCCGGGGATCCTCCAGCGCAGCGGCGTGGGCCGTGACAGCGACCAGGTGGGACGCAACCTCACCCTGCATCCCTCCTTCCGTGTGATGGCGGTGTTCGATCAACCGGTGGAGGGCTGGCGCGGCGCGATGCAGAGCGCCTACAGCGACGCGTTCGAGAGCCGCGGGTTCACCCTGATGAGCCTCTTCACGCCGCCGGGCGTGCTCGCCGCGACCATGCCCGGCATCGGCCGCGAGCACGTGCGCCGGGGCCGCGAGCTGCCGCACATGGCGATCTTCGGCGGGCTCATCCACGACGAGGGCGGAGGCACCGTGCGCCGCGGCCTGGGGCGCGAGCCGTTCGTGGGCTACCGCATGGCGACGAAGGACCGGGCCACGGTGAACGTGATGCTCCGCACCATCGCCGACGACTTCTTCGCCGCCGGCGCACGCGAGGTCGTGATGCCGGTGCTCGGCGAGGAGCCCTTCACCGCGGATCGCTTCCGCCGGTTCGACCTCGAGAAGGTCCCTGCGCGGCGCTTCGAGTGCGCGTCACAACATCCGCTCGGCTCGTGCCGGATGGGCGTGCGGCCGGGCAGCTCGGTGGTCGACCCGGACGGGCAGGCGTGGGAGGTGAAGAACCTCTTCGTGGTGGACGGGAGCGTGCTGCCCACCAGCCTCGGCGTGAACCCGCAGCTCACCGTGATGGCCATGGCCACGCACCTCGCGTGGAAGCTCCGCGAGCGGCGGCCGAACTAGCGGGTGGTCCTTCGGCCGGGCGTGCCGGGCGTTCCAGGCGTCCGTGCGCTTCGTCTTCGCGCGCGGCGGTGTGCGACGGCGTTATGGCTTCGGAGGGGCCGGGCGTGTCGGTGCCGCATGCTTGCGGCTGCGTCCGCGCCGGAGTGAATTGGAGCCCGCGTGAACATGCCCGAACGACCCGACCTCGAGTGGGACTACCTGATCATCGGCTCCGGTTTCGGCGGGAGCGCCAGCGCGCTGCGCCTGACCGAGAAGGGCTACCGGGTGCTGGTGCTGGAGAAGGGCCCGCGCTTCGCGGCGGGGGACTTTCCCGAGACGAACTGGGACCTCAAGCGCTGGATGTGGCGGCCGAAGCTCGGGTGGCGCGGCCTCTTCCGGATGACCTTCTTCCGGCACGTCACCGTGCTCAGCGGCGTGGGCGTGGGCGGTGGGTCGCTCGTGTACGCGAACACGCTCCCCATCCCGACGGACGCGTTCTTCAAGGCCGAGGGCTGGGGCGGGCTCGCGGACTGGAAGGGGGAGCTGGCGCCGCACTACCAGACCGCGCGCAGGATGCTCGGGGCCACGGTGAACCCGCTGCGGACGCGGCCGGACGAGGTGCTGAAGGAGCTCGCCGAGGAGACGGGGCGCGCGGACAAGTTCGGGCCCACCACGGTGGCGGTGTACTTCGGGAAGCCGGCGGAGACGGTGGAGGATCCCTTCTTCGGCGGCGAGGGCCCCGCGCGGACCGGCTGCATCGCCTGCGGCGGGTGCATGCTCGGGTGCCGGTTCAACGCGAAGAACACGCTGGACAAGAACTACCTCTGGCTGGCGGAGCGGCGCGGCTGCCGCGTGGAGCCGGACACCGAGGTCTCCTGGGTCCGCCCGCTGGAGGGCGAGACCGGGGGCTACGAGGTCACCGCGCTGCGCGGAGGCGAGCCCTTCAACCGCGAGCGCGTCCGCTACACCGCGCGCAACGTCATCTTCGCCGGCGGCGTGCTGGGGACGGTGGACCTGCTGCTCAAGCTGAAGGACAGCCCGGACGGCCTGCCTCGACTCTCCGACCGCGTGGGCGACTGGGTCCGCACGAACAGCGAGGCGCTCATCGGCGTGACGAGCCGCCGCAAGGACGTGGACCTGTCCAAGGGCATCGCCATAGGAAGTATATTGCATACGGACGAGCACTCCCACCTGGAGCCGGTGCGGTACAGCGCGGGCTCGGGGGCGCTGCGGGTCCTGGGCGGACCGCACGTGGACGGGCGCACCTTCTTCCAGCGCCTGAGCCGCCTGTTGGGGATGTTCGTAAAGCACCCGGTGCGGGTGCTGCAGATGTACGCGGTGCCCGACTGGGCCCGGCAGACGATGATCCTCCTCTACATGCGCACGCTGGAGGGGCACATCCGGCTGCGCCGCCGGCGCCGCGTGTGGAAAGTCGGGGCCAAGGCGCTGGTCACCGAGGTCGCCGAGGGTCCCGCGCCCACCGCCAACATGCCCGAGGCCACGGAGCTCGCCCGTCGCGTGGAGGAGAAGATCGACGGGGTGGCCGCCACGCTGATCACCGAGACGCTGATGGGGATCCCCAGCACCGCGCACATCCTCGGCGGCGCCTGCATGGGTTCCTCGGCGGAGAACGGGGTCATCGACTCGCGGCACCGGGTCTTCGGCTACGAGGGCCTCTACGTGGTGGACGGCTCCGCGGTGAGCGCGAACCCGGGCGTGAACCCGTCGCTGACGATCCTCGCGCTGGCCGAGCGCGCCATGACCTTCATCCCGGCGAAGGGCGAGCGGCCCGAGCTGAGCGCGGCGGCCCGGCCGGGTTCAGGTTCTGCAGGTGGGACACCGTTGGCCGGGGCCTCGGGCGCGCCATCCGCCGAGCCTGCTGGGCCTGCCGGCCGTGGGGCCGCGCCTCGCTCGATGATGCGAACCGGGTGATCCCCTGCGCACTGGGGGACCGCGCATAGGAAATATATTTCCCACCCGGTGAACCGCCCTGCCCTTCGCCGGCTCCGCGCGAGGGGCTCTGGGCGGCACATGGCTTGCCAACTCCCGGCCCGGGAGGAGCACCTGGTGAAGCTACGACGTCTGTGGATCGCGGCCCTTTGCGGCTGCGCGGTGGCGCTTTCGGCGTGCGGTGGAAGCGACGGGGTGAAGGGCGCGGAGGGCCCGGATGGCGGCATCGGGAACGGCAACAACCCGAGCGGCGGCCCGAGCGGCACCGGCGGAGGCTCCGACGGCGGAGGCGGCGGCTCCGACGACGGCGGCTCCGGTGGTGAGGACGGAGGCACCGGCGGAGAGGACGGCGGCACCGAACCGGAGGAGCCGGTGGGCGAAGGCCCGTGGCCGGCGGACCCGCTGCTCAACTACAGCTCGCGCTTCGGCATCGGCCAGGTGCAGTCGGTGGGCGTGGACGACGCGTACAACATCTGGCTGCTCGACGACGACCGCATCGGCGTGTTGCGGCCGGGGACCACCAAGCCGGTCTGGGTCAGCGGGATCGGCCAGGCGGCGGGCGGCTTCGGCCGCGAGAAGCTCGCCATGGGCTCGACGGTGATCTGCGGCGGCGCGAAGAACCAGGCGTACGTGGGCTACTGGACCTACGACCTCGAGCAGCCGCACCGCGAGGACCCGGACGATCCGGAGTTCAAGAAGGGCGACCTCGACGTGGTGCAGCTCAACGAGGACGGGAGCATCACGCTCACCGAGCACCTGCACCGCAGCGCCGGAACGTCCGACCCGGGCGGCGGCCGCAACATGGGCATCCGCAACTCCATCGACTGGCACTACGACGAGGACCGCACGGTGCTCACCTGCGCGAAGGCGATGCGCGGCCCCTACAAGGGCGAGGTGTACATCGGCACCAACCACGGTGTGACCCGCATCCGCGGGCTCGAGTACAACGCGCACCGCCACGCGGTGTGGACGCCGCCGGGCCAGCCGAACATGTTGATGATCGGCTACGTGTTCGGGCTCGGCGTGGCGCCCAACGGCGACGTGCTCATCGCCAACGACTGGAAGATCGCCATCCTTCCGCCGCCGCCCGCGCTCGGGGACTGGGAGTACCACCACAAGGCGCCGTGGAAGCTCGACACGTACAACCAGGAGCTCAACTCGCTGGCGGAGTTCGATCACTGGCGCGGCTTCCAGCAGCTGACCAACGGCGAGTACTACCTCGGGAGCATGGAGTACGGCCTGTGGCGGATGGAGCAGGAGGGCAACTTCAACAGCGCGAAGTGGACGCGCGTGACCGGCCTGCCCACCGACAAGATCAACGCGCTGGCGGCCACGGATGACGGCTCGCTGTTCATCGGCACCGACGACCAGGGCCTGTGGCGGCGCGACGAGGCCGGGCAGTTCGAGCGCGTGCAGGGCGTGGGCGGCAGCCGCGTGCGGCAGCTCGTGTACGACCCCACGGTGGAGAACCCGATGCTCTACGTGCTCACCAGCCAGGGCCTGTTCGTGCTTCGCGGGCACTGAGCTCAAAGATCCATGAAGGGATGGGCCCCGGTCTCTCCGCGCCACGCTGGCGGAGGGGGCCGGGGCCTTTCTCGTCGCGCGAGAGCGAGCTGGTGCATCCGCGCCAGACTCCGTCGGTGGACGGTGCGGTGCGCGCGTGGACGGTGTCGAGCGGGCGCACGGCGTGAACGGGTAGCGAATTCGGGGACTTGCCGCAGGCAGTTCGTGGGCACCTGCGCTGCAACAACCTCCGCGCATGAACTCGCACACCCGACCGATGAACCGGCTGCAGAAGAAGCTCGCGCACCAGGTGCTCTTCCGCGCCGACGCAGGGCCCTCGAAGCTCCCACCGCTCGTGCAGCTCGCGCGTCAGCACGAGGTGAACGTCACGGCGATCCGCGCTGCGCTCGCGCCGCTGGTGACGCAGGGACTGGTGGAGCTCCGAGGCGCCGACGGGCCATGGCTGCCCCCTCTGCTCATGCGGCGAGGCGTGGAGACGCTGGCGCTGGAGCTGGAGGCGGCGGGCTCGGCGATCGAGCGACTTCGGCCGCTCGGGAGCTGGCTGCAGCTGGAGCAGTCGCTCGCGGTGGATGCATTCCGGCGCGCGTCCCAGCTCCGGCAGCTGCCACGGGATCGCGTGCTGCGCGCGCTGGACCAGGTGGTGGAGACCGTCTTCACGCAGGGGCCGCCGGAGGCGCTCGCGCTCTACCGCTGGAGAGGGATCCAGGCCGCGGTGATCGCGGTGAGGTGCGAGCCGCTCCGCCTGCTGGGGACGAGCCTCGAGCGGTCGGCAGAACATGTCCTCCCCTACTTCGCCGCGGCGATGGACTCGCAGGTGCTCGTCGAGGGCGTGCTGGAGCTGCAGGAGCATCTGCTCCACGGCGACGCGAGCGCGGTGGCCGGTGCGGTGGAGGTCCAGACGCTGCGCCTGCACGCGCGCGTGCTCGAAGCGGCGCGGACGGAGGTCGAAGAGCGCGAGGCCGCACGCCACGAGGCGGCTTCCGGAACGAGGATGTTGAGGGCGAGCTGAGGCCCTGCCGGCGGTTCGACTACTTCGCCGGCGCCGCGGCACCTTCGGACGGCAGCCTGTTTCCGTCGGCGTCCCACTCGGTCAGCTTCACCAGCTCGTCGTTCTCGTAGGTGCCCTCCGCGAGCTTCCTGCCGTTGGGGTGGTAGTCCACGAACGGGCCGTGCTTCTTCCCGCCGCGGTACTCGCGCTCGGACTCGAGCTGACCGGACTCGAACCAGAGGCGCATGGTGCCGTGGTACTTGCCCCGGACGAACTGCGCCTCCCACCGGCGCTTGCCGCTGGGGAAGAAGCCGCGCGCCGTACCGTGGATCTCGCCGTCGACGACGGGCATCTCCGTGCGAACGGCGCCGTTGTCGTGGAGCTTTCGCTCGATCGTTGCCCTGGGCGTCTTCGCGGGCTGTGGCGTCTTCTGCGGAGCGGCAGCGAGCGCGAGGGGCGCGTGGACCGTGACGCACGCAATGACTGCGGTGAGGGTGACCCGTGCAAAGCGTCTGAGAGCGGGGCGCGTCATGTCCGCGCCTCATAGCCGAGCGGAGAGAGAACCTCAGCTGCGTCGTGACCTCGACCCGGCGCCGTCTGCCAGCAGTGCTCCAGCGGTGGGCCCATTTCGGGGCGCCGCCCGGGCCTCCACCTTGCGCTGGAGCGACTAGGACCGGCGAGCGCCGGAGGCCGCACCGCTGCCGCCACTTCCGACCGCCGCGACGATCTCGCGCACCACGTCGTCCACGCCGCGCTGGCTGGTGGAGACGGTGAGGTGGGCGCGCGCGTAGAGCGGCTCGCGCTCCTTCAGGCGCCGCTTGAGCTCGGCCATCGCGTGGGGCCGGTTCTCCATCGGCCGCGTGTCGCCCTGCTCCACCACGCGTGCCCAGTGCTCGTCCGGCTGCGCCTTCAGCCACACCGTCCGCGTGCAGTCGAGCAGCGTGCGGAACGCGTCCCGCGAGGTGACGATGCCGCCCCCGGTTGCGAGCACCGCGCGCGGGTGCGAGGCGATGAACTTCTCCAACGCGGCAAGCTCCACGCGGCGGAAGTAGTCCTCGCCGTGCATGGCGAAGATCTCGGAGAGCTTCATCCCCGCCTCGGCCTCGACCAGGCGATCCAGCTCGTAGAAGGGCACGCCTATCGCCGCGGCGAGCTTCTTCCCCACCGAGCTCTTCCCCGCGCCGCGCAGCCCCAGCAGCGCCACGATCCCCGGCCCCTGGCCTTCGGACGGGCTGCCCTCGAGCAGCGACGCCGCGCTCACCCCGAGCGCCTCCGCCACGCCCGCGAGCTTGAGGACGGAGATGTTCGCTTTGCCCGCTTCGAGGTCCGCGATGAACCGCTCGGAGAGCCCGCTGAGCTCCGCGAGCACCTTCCTCGTTATCCCGCGTGAGTCGCGCAGGGTGCGCACCCGTCCGCCGATGAACGTCAGCAACCCACCGTCTGCCGGAGCTGCCGCCGGTACCGGTGCGCTCCGCTTGCCTGCCCGCTGTGTGGCTCTCATGAACCTGCAATATACTTCCTACGACTGCAGGACTCAAATGCAGTATGCTTCTTGAAAGCAGTGGCAACGCGAATTAGGACCACGGACATGGGCAACGAGAACGTCAACGAAGTCGTCCCCTCCTTCGAGAGCCACCCCTCCCGCTACCGGCACTGGAAGCTCTCCTGCGACGGGGAGGTGGCGCGGCTCTCCATGGACGTGAACGAGGACGAGGGCCTGCGCGACGGCTACACGCTGAAGCTCAACAGCTACGACCTCGGCGTGGACATCGAGCTGGCGGACGCGGTGCAGCGCCTGCGCTTCGAGCACCCGGAGGTGCGCGTCGTCATCGTCACCTCGCTGAAGGAGAAGATCTTCTGCGCCGGCGCGAACATCTTCATGCTCGGCAGCGCGTCGCACCCCTTCAAGGTGAACTTCTGCAAGTACACCAACGAGACGCGGCTCGGGCTCGAGGACGCCTCGGAGAACTCCGGGCTGAAGTTCATCGCGGCGCTGAACGGCACCGCGTCCGGCGGCGGCTACGAGCTCGCGCTGGCGTGTGACGAGATCCTCCTCATCGACGACGGGAACTCGGCGGTCTCGCTGCCCGAGGTGCCGCTGCTCGGCGTGCTCCCCGGCACCGGCGGTCTCACCCGCGTGGTGGACAAGCGCAAGGTCCGTCGCGACCTCGCGGACTTCTTCTCCACCGTGGCGGAGGGCATCAAGGGCCGCCGCGCGGTGGACTGGCGGCTGGTGGATCAGGTCGTCCCCAAGTCGCGCTTCGACCAGGTGGTGCTCGAGCGCGCAAAGCAGCTCGCGGCGAAGAGCGACCGGCCGAAGGACGCGAAGGGCATCACGCTCGACGCGCTGGAGCCGAAGCTCTCTGCGGACGGCATCCGCTACCGCCACGTGGAGGTGAAGCTCGACGGTGCCCGCCGGCTCGCCGAGGTCACCGTGCGCGGGCCGGAGGGAGATGCGCCGGCCAGTGCCGAGGCCTTCGCCGCGCTCGGCGCCGACGCCTGGAGCATCCGCGCCTTCCGCGAGCTCGACGACGCGCTGCTGCGCCTGCGCATGAACCACCTCGAGGTGGGCACGGTGGTGTTCCGCGCAGAGGGTGACGCGAAGCGCGTGCTCGCGTGGGACCGGTTCCTCGTGGACAACCTGTCGCACTGGCTCGTGCGCGAGACGCTCCACTTCCAGAAGCGCGTGCTCAAGCGCGTGGACCTCATGGCGAAGACGATCTTCGCCTTCATCGAGCCGGGCGCGTGCTTCGCGGGCGTGCTGGCGGAGCTCGCGCTGGCCTCGGACCGCTCGTACATGAAGGACGATCCGGACGCGCCGGCGACCATCGAGCTGGGGCCGCTCTCCGCGGGCCTGCTGCCCATGTCCAACGGGCTCACGCGGCTGGAGACGCGGCTGCTCGCGGAGCCGGGCCGGGTGAAGGAGATCCTCGCGCACGAGGGCCCGTTCTCGCCGGAGGAGGCGCTCGCCGCCGGTCTCGTCACCTTCACCCCGGACGAGCTCGACTGGGACGACGAGATCCGCGTGGCGCTGGAGGAGCGCGCGGCCTACTCGCCGGACGCGCTGACCGGGATGGAGGCGAACCTCCGCTTCGCGGGCCCGGAGACGATGGAGACGAAGATCTTCGGCCGGCTCACCGCCTGGCAGAACTGGATCTTCCAGCGCCCGAACGCGGTGGGTGAGCGCGGCGCGCTGTCGCTCTACGGCCAGGCCGGCCAGCGCCCCACCTTCGACATTCGCCGCACCTAGGAACCAGGAACCGACATGGCGCACATCAGCGACGAGAAGATCCCGAACAACGTCAACCTGTCCGAGGACAAGCGCCTGCAGCGCGCACTCGAGCAGTGGCAGCCGAACTTCATCCAGTGGTGGATGGACATGGGCCCCGAGGGGTTCCAGGCGAAGGACGTGTACCTGCGCACCGCGGTGAGCGTGGACACCGACGGCTGGGCACACTTCGACTACGTGAAGATGCCGGAGTACCGCTGGGGCATCTTCCTCTCGCACCCGGTGCAGGACCGCCGGATCGGCTTCGGCGATCTGATGGGCCAGCCGGTGTGGCAGGACGTGCCCGGTGAGCAGCGCAACGCGCTCCGCCGCCTCATCGTCACCCAGGGCGACACCGAGCCCGCGTCGGTCGAGCAGCAGCGGATGCTCGGCCACACCTGCCCGTCGCTCTACGACCTGCGCAACCTCTTCCAGGTGAACGTGGAGGAGGGCCGTCACCTCTGGGCGATGGTCTACCTGCTCCACCGCTTCTTCGGCCGCGACGGTCGCGAGGAGGCGGAGGAGCTGCTCGGACGCCGCAGCGGCAACAGCGACCGGCCGCGCATCCTCGGTGCGTTCAACGAGCCGATCAGCGACTGGCTCTCGTTCTACATGTTCACGATGTTCACGGACCGCGACGGCAAGTACCAGCTGCTCGCGCTCGCCGAGTCCGGCTTCGATCCGCTGTCGCGCACCACGCGCTTCATGCTCACCGAGGAAGCGCACCACATGTTCGTGGGCGAGACCGGCGTGCACCGCATCATCCAGCGCACGGTCGAGCTGATGAAGCAGGCGGGTGAGACGAAGGTGCGCGAGGCCGGCGGCATCGACCTCTCCACCATCCAGAAGTACCTGAACCTCTGGTACTCGCTGTCGCTCGATCTCTTCGGCTCGGAGATCTCCACCAACGCGGCGAGCTTCTTCGCCAACGGCCTCAAGGGGCGCGCGAAGGAGGAGAAGTTCGAGGACCACGTCGCCATCGAGGGCACCTACGCGATGGAGATCCCCGACGGGAGCGGCGGCCTGAAGAACGAGCAGGTGCCGCTGCGCTCGGCGATGAACGAGGTCCTGCGCGACGGCTACGTGGAGGATTGTCAGCGCGGCGTGGACCGCTGGAACAAGGTGCTGGCGGACGCGGGGATGTCCGACCGGCTCACGCTGCCCTCGCGGCGCTTCCACCGGAACCAGGGCCTCTTCACCGGCCAGCACTACTCGCCGGAGGGCCGCAAGCTCACCGCCGAAGAGTGGAACGCTCGCAAGGACGAGTGGCTGCCGACCGCTGAAGACCGCGCCTTCATCCAGAACCTCATGACGAGGCCGGTGACCGAGCCGGGGAAGATGGCGAACTGGATCGCGCCGCCGCCGCGCGGGATCAACGGCCGGCCGCTCGACTTCGAGTACGTCCGCACCGAGGCGTGATCGTGACCGGGCGCGTCGGGCGGAGCCCTGGGCAGATGTGGTAGAGCACCGCGTCCATGGCTCGGAACACCCCGACGCGCCGCCCCGCTGGAGCCCGCGCACCCGCCGCTCCTCACCCCGCGCAACCCACCGCGGCGGCCCCGCCGGCCGCTGCGGTTTCGCCGTCGAAGAAGCGCGTCCGCAACGAGGTTCGCGCCGCGGCCGAGTCCCCTCCCCCGCCATCGTCGTCAGCGACCTCGTCGAGGCGGAAGACGCCCGTCGAGGTCGCGATCGTGCGGGCCGCGCACTTCAACGCGGCGGCGGGTGATCGCGCCGCGAGCGCCACTGCCAACCATCAGGAGCCGGCCGTTGCGCGCTCGTCACGTGAAGAGAGTTCGCTGCCGCGCGCCGAGCCCACCGCCTCCGCAGCAGTGACCTCGCGGACGGGATCGCGCAACGCGCTGCGCTCGCGGCTCGGGAAGCAGAAGCGGTTCGTCGCGCTGGCGGGAAACATCGGCGCGGGCAAGACGACCGCGGCGAAGATGATCAGCCAGACGCTCGGCTTCGAGCTGTTCGACGAGCCGGTGATCGACAACCGCTTCCTGCGCGACTACTACGCGGACATGCGGCGCTGGTCGTTCACGCTGCAGCTCGAGTTCCTCATCCGCCGCGTCGAGCACCACGAGCTCATCCACAAGGTTCCGAAGAGCTGCGTGCAGGACCGCACGCTGTACGAGGACCCGGAGATCTTCGCCAAGTATCTCCACGGCCTGGGGAACATGACGGACGCGGAGCTCGACCTCTACTTCGAGTACTTCCAGCGCCTGTCGCGCCAGGTCGCGCCACCGGACAAGGTCATCTGCTTCGACGTCGGCGACGTGGGCGTGCTGCTCAACCGCATCCGCACCCGCGGCCGCGAGGAGGAGAAGGGCATCCAGTCCCAGTTCCTCCGTGGCCTCAACGGGTACTACGCGTCGTTCCCTCAGGTGCTGCAGCGCAAGTACGGGATCGACTGCCTCACGCTCGACGTGACCGCGCTCGACATCCGCACCGGCAGGGGCCGCGAGGAGTTCCTCGACCGCGTCACGACGTTCCTCGCGTCGTAGGCCCTTCTGCCCTTCGCGGCGCCGTTCACCGACGCTCCGCCACCAGCACCCGCTCCGCCGGCGTGAAGGGCCCGCGCAGCGGCCGGCGGCCGAAGCGGTGGGCGTGGTCACCCGGCCAGGCGTCTTCGAGGACCTCGAAGCCGTGCGCACGGAGGCGCTCGTGCATCTGCTGGGGCGTCAGCGCGCCGACCAGCGGTTCGCGGATGAGGTGGAACAGCGGAAGGATGAAGGGCCTCCACCTCGGCCGCGCGAGCGTCTCCGGCGGCAGGTAGGTCAGCGCGAGCCGGCTCCCCGGTGCGGACCGCTTCGCCATCGCGTCCAGCGTCGCCTCCAGCGCGGCGGCGGGCAGGTACATCGTCACGCCCTCCCACAGCCACAAAGTCGGTGCCGCCGGCCTGTGCGCGGTGGACGCGAGCGCCTCGGTCAACGACGTCCGCTCGAAGTTCACGGGAACGAACGTCAGCGACCGCGAGAGCACACGGAGCGACGCGCTCCCCGCGCGTTTCCACGCCTGGGTCGCGGGATGGTCGAGTTCGTAGACGTCCGACTCGGAGAGTTCGGTCATCCGGAACGCCCGCGCATCGAGGCCGGCCCCGAGCACCACGACCTGGCGGATCGCTGGGTCGCCCAGCGCGCTCCGAACCGCCTCGTCGATCAGCGCCGTGCGCAGCTCCACGTGGCCGGCCAACCCGCCGAGCGCGACGCGGGCGAGCCGCTCGGAGACGCGCTGCAGCGAAGGTCCCGCTCCCCCGAGCAGGAGCCACTGCCGCCAGGGGAACGGCAGCAGCTCCACCGCCGCCGGATCGAAGCAAGGGGACTGCGGCGACCGGGAGACCGCGCCTCGGGAGAAGGACACGAGGGCGGCGGTGAGGCTCGGCCGATCGTCACGCATGAGCGGCAACATACTTCCGGAGTGCGGGCCTCACCGGCGGCGCGCGAACAGGAAATATACTGCATGCCTCGCAAGAGCCGCGTGGACAGCCGCGCGTGCCTCTGGGATGCCCACCCCATGAAGCCTGCCGCCGACTCCGAAGTGGTGATGACGCAGATGATCCTGCCGTCGGACGCGAACCCGCTGAACGCGGCGTTCGGCGGACGGATCATGGAGTGGATCGACATCTGCGGCGCGGTGGCGGCCCAGCGGCACTGCCGGCAGAACGTCGTCACCGCGTCGATGGACGAGCTCCACTTCCACGCCGGCATCCGGGTGGGCTGGATCGTCATCCTCCGCGCGCGCGTGATCGCCACCTTCCGGACCTCGATGGAGGTGGGCGTCACCGTCACCGCCGAGAACCCGCTGACGGGAGAGCAGGACCTCACCACCAGCGCGCTGCTCACCTTCGTGGCGCTCGCGGAGGACGGGAGCCGGGTCGCGGTGCCGCAGCTCATCCTCCAGACCGAAGCCGAGCGCATCGCCGCGGACGAGGCTCGGCGCCGGCGGGAGCAGCGTCTGGCCCACCGCGGACAGCACTCGAGCTGGCAGAAGCTGGTCGGCGCCCCGGGCGGCGGAGAGGATGACGGCGGGAGGTCTTCGTGACGGCTGTCACCACCATCTTGAACCCGGTCCTGCGCGCGACCCTCGTCGTCGCAACACTCG
Organism: Pseudomonadota bacterium; assembly: GCA_023423535.1. Taxonomy (GTDB): domain Bacteria; phylum Myxococcota; class Myxococcia; order Myxococcales; family Myxococcaceae; genus JAFAFL01. The sequence goes on along the minus strand of JAFAFL010000091.1, from coordinate 140,237 downwards.
CCATGTGCCTCGGAGGATGCGCGAGTTCGAAGTCTTCTCGCTCCGGCGGCGCAGACCTCGCCCGCCAGGAAGAGGAGAACCGGAGACTGCGCGCGGAGCTGGGCGCGAAGAACGCTGCCGCGGAACAGGCGTGGGCCGCCGCCAACCGCGCCGAGTCGCAAGCGCAGGTGGCCGGCGCATCCTGCAGCCAGATCTCCAGCACGCAGGGCGGCGCCGCTGCTCGCTCCGGGGCGAATCACGGGAGCGTCACGCTCAACGGCACCTTCCATCTGCGGCCGAAGTTCAGCTCGCCGCGAAGCGCCGGGCCGGTGCAGGTCACCTCCGCGACCTGTCAGGTGTCCCGATGAGAGCGCCCCTCGGCGGAAGCGCTCGGACGGAGAGAGAGGCCGGCGGTGTCGATCAGGGAGCGGACATCACGACACCACGCCCGCGCGACCTCTCGCTGGAAGGTCCTGGGCGCACAGCGGCCGCAGCAGAGGGACTCGTCCAGAGCAGGCCCTCCGTACTCGGGCTGAAGGCGCTCGCCCCTGCCCTGATCGCGCTCTGTCTCGCCTGTGGTGGCGGCCAGGCGGCCCGCGCGGCGGCGATGCGCGATCAGAACGCGAAGCTGAAGTCGCAGATCGCAGTCGCCGACGAGTCGGCTCGCGTGGGCCAGGCCTACGCGGATCAGCTGACCGGCGCAGCGGGGGCACCGCCGCTCTCACTCGTCTACACGCCCGCGGACGTGCAGCAGATGGCGGCCGCAGTGCTGCCGTACAAGATGTCCGCGAAGAGCTTCAACTCGCAGCTCGCCGGCGAGATCCACGTCGAGCAGATCACCGACATCCGCCTCCACCCCGGCAACCGGCTCACCTGCCGCGTCCACTATCGGGGCGTGGGCATCCGGGTGCTGGCGTCGGTCCCCGCGCCCTACCAGGCCGAGGTGAAGCGCTTCATCGACGGCGTGCAGGCCGGCGTGGTGAGCGAGCTCGAAGTGACGCTGAACACGAGCGGCAACGTGGTCATCGCGCGCGCGACGGCAAAGCGCTCCGCCCTGAAGAAGAACCGGGACTCCGGCAACGAGGCGCGACTGACGCGGGAGCTCAACGACCGCGTGCTCCGCAAGGGGCTCGCGTTCGACGTCGGCATCACCGGCGCGGCGCAGAAGGTGTTCGGCGTCACCACTACGCAGTCACACGTGGTGGTGGTCTACCGCTGAGAAACGAAACGCGGCGCCGCGACCGGGAGCCCTCTCCCCGTCACGCGCCGCGTCGACCTCTCCCTGCGTACCTGCGAACGGACTCGAGCGAACGCTACGCCGAGAACGAGCTGCCGCAGCCGCAGCTGGACTTCGCGTTCGGGTTCTCGAACTTGAAGCCGGCGCCGTGCAGGCCGGTGACGTAGTCCACCACCGTTCCGTTGAGGTACTGGCTGCTCATCTCGTCGGTGGCGATCTTCACGCCGTCCTGCTCCCACACCACGTCACCCTGCCGAGCCTCCTTGTTGAGGTTCAGGTCGTAGCCCATGCCGCTGCAGCCGGCGGGAACGACGCGCACGGTGAGGTAATGACCCTCGAAGCCCTGCGCCTGGATGATCTGCTTCACCTGCGCCACGGCCCCCTCGGTGAGCCGGAAGAGCGTCCCCGGCTGCGGAGTGGTCTGCGTGGCGGGGGTGGTGGTCTGCGTGTTCTCCATGTCCGAAATCTCCTTGCGAGCGACCTATATAACCGCCGCCGACGCCAGGTCCATCAGAGCCCCCCAAGGCTCCGGGTACCGAGCGAGCGACCTCCATCGACCGCGATGATCTGGCCGGTGATGAACGAGGGACCGGTAAGCAGGAAGCGCACCGTTTCCATGATGTCGTCCGGGGTGCCGAAGCGCGCCTGCGGGATCCGCGAGCGCAGCGTCTCCAGCGTCTGCGCGTCCATCGTCTCCGGCGGCTGCACCGTGCCCGGCGCCACCGCGTTCACGCGCACGGACGGAGCAAGCTCGAGCGCCAGCCCCTTCGTCAGAGAACCGAGCGCCGCCTTGGTCATGCAGTAGGCCGTGTAGTGCGCCCACGAGGCGAACACGCCGCCGATGTCCACCACGTTCACCACGTCGCCGCGACCGCGCGCGAGCATCCCCTTCGCCGCCGCCTGGGTGAGCAGGTACGGCGCGCGGGCGTTCACCGCCCACTGGCGTTCGAGCGACTCGAGCGGCGTGTCCACGAAGTCGTGACGCTCGAAGAGCGCGGCGCTGTTCACGAGCACGTCGATGGGCCCGAGCGTGCGCTCGACCTCCTCCACCAGGCGCGCGCTCTCCGAGGGTTGTGCCAGATCGGCGCGAAACTTCTGCGCGGTGTTTCCGTCCACGCGCAGCTCCTGCAGCAGCGCATCCACGCCCTCCTGCGAGGAGTGGAAATGAGCCGCCACGGTGGCGCCGGCCCTGCCCAGCCCGAGGGCGATCGCGCGGCCCACGCGAACGCCAGCGCCCGTCACCAGAACGACCTTCCCTTCGAGCGACCTCTCCATGCGCGCGTTATAAGCGCGCCATGCCGCCGACGTTCAGCGAGATCCTCGCCGCCGTGAAGAGGGAGATCCGAGAGGTCTCCATCGAGGACGTGAAGCGGATGCTCGACGCGCGCGAGCCCCTCAAGCTCATCGACGTGCGCGAGTCCGAGGAGTACGCGCAGGGCCGTCTCCCCGGAGCGCTCTCCGTTCCTCGCGGGTATCTGGAGCTGCGCATCGAAGCGCGGGCGAAGCGTGACGAGGCGCTCGTCCTCTACTGCGCGGGCGGCACGCGTTCGGCGTTGGCGGCGAAGACGCTGCTCGAGCTCGGCTACGCGAACGTGGTGTCGATGGCGGGCGGCTACAACCGCTGGCACGACGCCGCGATGCCCACGGAAAAGCCGTTGGTGCTCAGCGCGCAGCAGAAGGAGCGCTACCGCCGCCACCTCATCCTCCCGGAGGTCGGCGACGAGGGCCAGGCGAAGCTCCTGCGTTCGAGGGTGCTGCTGATGGGCGCGGGCGGGCTGGGCTCTCCGGCGGCGCTCTATCTCGCGGCCGCGGGCGTGGGCACGCTGGGCGTCGTGGACTCGGACGTCGTCGACCTGTCGAACCTCCAGCGGCAGGTCCTGCACACGCACGCGGAGCCGGGCACGCCGAAGGTGGAGAGCGCGCGGCGCACGATCGCGGCGCTGAACCCGGACGTGAAGGTCGTGCCGTTCGCGGAGCGGCTGACCTCGCAGAACGTGCTGCGGATCCTCGAGCCGTTCGACCTCGTCATCGACGGCGGCGACAACTTCCCCACCCGCTACCTGCTCAACGACGCGTGCGTGCGGCTGCGGAAGCCGAACGTGCACGGCTCCATCTTCCGCTTCGAGGGCCAGGTCACGACCTTCGTCCCCGGCGAGGGCCCCTGCTACCGGTGCCTCTACCCCGCGCCGCCGCCACCGGAGCTCGCGCCGTCGTGCGCGGAGGCGGGCGTGCTCGGCGTGTTGCCCGGCATCGTGGGGCTGCTGCAGGCGAACGAGGCGCTGAAGCTGTTGCTCGGCGTGGGCCGTCCGCTCGCCGGCAGGCTGCTGACGTTCGACGCGCTCGGCACCCGCTTCCAGGAGCTGAAGATGCGGCGCGATCCGCAGTGCCCCGTGTGCCATGACGGCGCGACGGTGGAGTTCATCGACTACGAGCAGTTCTGTTCGAGCACCAGCGCACGCGGCTGAGTTCGATCCCCGATCCGAGGAAGCTCACCGTGCCCATCCCCGAAGTGACGCCCGAATCACTGCTGCAGCGGCTCGAGGCGGACGACGCCTCGCGACCGGTGCTCCTCGACGTGCGCACCCATGGTGAGCACCAGCTGGTCGCGCTGTCCGACGCGATCCTCATCCCGCTGCACGAGCTCGCGGACAGGCTCGACGAGCTCGACGACGTGCGGGACCGCGAGATCGTCGTCTACTGCCACCACGGCGTGCGCAGCCTCAGCGGCGCGGCCATCCTCAACGCGAGCGGCTTCCGCGCGGTGTCGCTGCGTGGCGGGATCGATCTCTACGCCATCGCGGTGGACCCGAACCTGCCGCGCTACTGAGGCTCAGCGACTCACTGCATCGCGGCCGAGAGGTTGATCGCCCGCTTCGCCGGGTCCTGCCCTGCCTTGATCTCGATCTCGATCGGCACCGGCGCCTTCAGCTGGAGCCCGCGCACCTCGAGCGTGTGCTTGCCCTCGACGAGCTCGAGCTTGGGCCCGGGGAAGGTGCCGACCTGCTCGCCGTCGATGAACAGCGCGAGGTCCCGCAGGCTCTGCGGCGAGAACTGCGGCGTGAAGTAGCCGGTGCGAACCTCGTGCTCGATGGGCGGGTGGTCGTGCGTGAGTGGGTACCGCGCGCGGACGCCGCGGGCCTTGTTCACCAGCACCACCGTGTCCCCGACGTGTGCGCCCGGCCGCCGATTGATCGGCGTGCGTCCCAGATAGGTCGGCTCCGTGCGGCCCTCGGCCTCGGCGTGCTCCACGTACACGTCGAGCTGGATGTTCGAGGTCACGCTCACCGGCACCTCGTCCGCGGCGCGCGAGGCGAGCACCTCGAGAACCTCCGCCCGGTAGATGTAGCCGCCCGCGATCGCCAGCCCGATCATCGCGGCGACCACCAGCGGAGCGCCGCTGCGGCGTCTCTGAGCAGCGAGCGCGGCCTCGAGCTTCGGATTCTTCGTCGGCTGCGGACGCCACGAGTCCCTGTCGTCGCTCGCCTCGTCCTTGAGTTCGCGGACCGGCGCCTCGGGCATCACCGCCGAGGTGCTGCGCCTCGGGCCGCCCATGCTGTACTGGCCCGACTTCCGCCGCGCCTCGATCGTCGCCGGCTCCGCGCGGTCGCCCATGTCGAGCACCGTCGACTGGCCGTCGTCGTCGTCGTCGTCGAGCTTCACCGCCGCGCTCATGCCGGTGCGCGAACGTCGCGGCACGTCACCCGCGGAGTGGCCCGGATCCAGCGCCTCCACGCCGCGCGTGCTCGTGCGCCGCGCAAGCGAGGTCGCGTCGTTCACCTTCGGCGCATCCACCCTCGAGCTGCGACTGCCGCTCGGGCGCTCGCCGCTTCGACGCACGCTGCCGACGTCCGCCGCGCGCGTCTCACCGGTGCTCCTGCGTGCGCCCGAAGCCTGGGTCGCCGGCGGCGCATCCCAGGTGGGCACGTCGGGCCCCGAAGGCGCCGCCACCTGCAGCGACGAGCGCCGAGGTTCGGAAGAGGGCTCGCTGGTGACGCGCGACGCACGCGAGCCCCGCGCCCCGGCCGCGGGCGCGTTCGCAGGCGGCGCATCCCAACCCATGTCCGCGGAAGGGCTGCCCGGGTGCGTGTTCACGCCCTGCCCGCCCTGCGCGTTCGACTGTGGGGCCGGCTGCGCGAGCGGCGTGCCCGGGCTGGAGCCGGCCTCCTCGTTCGACGGATCCGGGTAGCCGAGCTTCGCCTCGTCGTCGAGCCGGTCGCGGAACAGCGTCCCCATCAGCTCGGAGATCTGCACCGACGTCGCCACCCAGCGCTGGCTGACGAGGAACTCCTCGAGCGCCATCTGGAACTCGCGCGCATCGCGGTAGCGATCGTCGGCCGCGCGGGCGAGCGCCGTCATCACCACCTCGTCGAGCTCCGGCGGCACGTCCGCGACCATCGACGGCGGGACGATGTCGCACTGCATCGCCGCCTGCAGCGTGGCGAGCTCGCTGTCCTTCTTCAGCGGCCGCACGCCGGTGAGCAGCTCGTAGAGCACGAGGCCGATGGCGAAGATGTCCGAGCGGTGATCGAGCGCCTTGCCCGCGGCCTGCTCCGGCGCCATGTACGCGAACTTGCCCTTGATCGCGCCCGACCGCGTCATCGACTGCGCGTCCGCGGCCTTGGCGATGCCGAAGTCCACCAGCTTCACCGAGCCGTCGAAGCTGATGAGGATGTTCTGCGGCGAGATGTCGCGGTGCACGACCTTCAGCGGGTTGCCGCGGTCGTCGGTCTTCGTGTGCGCGTAGTAGAGGCCCTCGCACGCCGCGGCGACGATGCGGATCGCCAGCGGCCGCGCGACCCACTGGCCGGTGGTCCAAGCCTTGCGCATCACCCGGCCGAGGTCCTCGCCGTGCACGAACTCCATGGCGATGAAGAACGTGCCGTTCTGTTCGCCGAGGTCGTAGATCTGCGCGATGTTCGGGTGGCTGAAGCGCGCGGCGATCTTCGCCTCGTTCAGGAACATCTGAACGAACTCGGGATCGTCTGCGAGGTGCGGAAGGATGCGCTTGACGACGAGGAGCCGCGAGAAGCCCTCGATGCCCGAGTGGCGCGCAAGCCACACCTCGGCCATGCCGCCCGTCGCGAGCTTCTTCAGAAGCTGGTAGTTCCCGAAGGTCTGGCCGTTCATCCGACGCGGGCGCGCGGGCGGAGGTTACGCCATTCAGAGGCCGAAACTCCAAGCGGTCTCCGCACTTGTGCTGAAATGGCCCGGTGCGCTCCACGCTCCCCACACCGACCTACCCGGGCCCGTCGCTGAAGCGGTCTCGAATCACCGCCGGCGTGCTCGGCCGCTCGCGTCGTTTGCCTGGCTGCGCCTCGAGCATGAAGGCAAAGGTCTCGTGGTTGCTTCTGTCGATGGTGCTCGCAGTCGTCGCCCCTGCCTCGGTCGCCTTCGCACAGCCGGCCGCGGGTCTGGGCAGCGGGGTGGGTGCGCCGGGAGGTCGAGGCGATCGGATGGAGGTGCGGCCTCACGAAGGACAGTTCCAGCTGACCTGGCGGGATGCGGAGGACGTGCTCGAGGGCGCGGTGCTTCCGTCGCGTCTGGAGGTCGGTCAGCCGGTGACGGTCAGCGTCCGCATCCGCACCTTCGAGGGGGCTGCCTTCGAAGGCCCGGTGACCGTCACGCTCCGCGCGGCAGGCGAGCAGCACGGGCCGTCGGTGGTGGTGAACCGCGAGGGCGAGCGGTGGCTCGCGCAGCTCACGCCGGAGGTCGCGGGCCCGCATGTTCTCAGCGTCGGCTGGCGCACCTCACGGCACAAGGTCGTGCACGGGGACGTGGTGGTGTACCCGGCCCCGCTGCCGCGCGCGCTCCTGTGGGGGCTGACGGCGCTGCTGATCCTCGTCGTGGTGGGCGTGGGTGCCGCGCGTGTGCTGCGCCGCGGCACGGGCGACAACGTGGGCAAGACACCGGAAGTGGGTGGGTAGCGAAGTTCCCTCGCTGGGCGTAAGGGGCCATCGGCTCGCGCCCCGGAGTGCCCTTCGCGCACCTTCGAGAGGCGTCTGCCGAGACAGCCTCGCGGCACCTCCGTTGCAGCCTGTGAGCGTGGCTCGCGGGGGATGATGCCGAGGACGGGGGGAACGGCACGGAGGTGACGGCGTCCGGCTCTCCCCCGCGGGCCCTGTTTTTCGGAGCGCGTGTGGTAAGCGCGGCGTCCGATGAGCAAGCCGAGAGACAAGGGCCGAGGACCCGCGAAGCGCGGGGCGGGCGACGACCGGAAATATACTGCAGGTCGTCCGAAGCCGAGTGCCCCGAAGCGGGGCGGAGGCGGTGCCGGCGGCGGTGCGCGTGGCGGCGGCGCTGGACAGGGCGGACGGGATCCCTACACGCGCCCGCTGCGCGAGGACCTCGTCCACGCGGCGGCGCTGGAGGCCTACGGGCTGGTGCGCCACGAAGGACGTCTCGCCGACCGCGCGCTCGACACGACGCTGCGCGCGCGAAAGCACCTCTGGTCCCAGGAGCGCCGCGCGGTGGCGGAGCGGGTGTATGCGCTCTTGCGCCGTCAGCGGACCGTGGACTGGATGCTGGCCCGCGTGGCGCCAGACCTCGAGCGGCGGCCGGCCACGGACCTCGACCTCCTCCGCCTCTGTGCCAGCCGCGTGCTCCACGGAGAGGAGCCGAATGTGGTGGCGAAGGGCGCGCTCCTCTCGTTCGCGGACGCGGTGGTGCTGGAGCACCTCCCGGAGGCGGCGGCGGCGCTGCTGGAGCTGCCGTTCGAGCAGCGCTTCCCCATCCAGGCATCGCTGCCCGACTTCCTCGCCGCACGCTTCATCGCGGAGTTCGGGACCGACGCCGAGCGAGTGATGGAGGCGATGAACGAGCGCGCCCCGCTGTGCGCCCGGGTGAACCCGCTGAAGAGCGATCGCGACGCGCTGATGGCCCGTCTCGGTGAGGAGGAGGTCACCTGCCGGCCCACGCCGTTCTCACCGCTGGGCATCTTCCTCGAGACGAGGACGAACGCCTTTTCGCTGCCGGCGTTCCGCGACGGCCTCTTCGAGTTGCAGGACGAGGGCAGCCAGCTGCTCGGGATGCTCGTCGATGCGCCGCCGACGAAGGTGGTCGATGCCTGCGCGGGCGCCGGCGGCAAGACGCTGCAGCTCGCCGCTCAGATGAAGAACCGGGGCGAGCTGTACGCGCTCGACGTGGAGGACTACCGGCTCGACGAACTCCGCCGCCGAGCCCGCCGCGCCGGCGTCCACAACGCGCGCGTCCGCCTCATCCCCGCTTCGGGTGAAGAGGCGCTGGCCGCGATCGCGGACCTGCGAGGAATTGCGGACCGGGTCCTCGTGGATGCGCCCTGCAGCGGCACCGGCACCTTCCGCCGGAAGCCGGACGCGCGCTACCGGCTGAAGCCGGGGGACCTCGAGATGCACACCGCCCGGCAGCGCGAGCTGCTGGCGAGGTTCTCCACCCTGGTGAAGCCGGGCGGACGGCTCATCTACGGAACCTGCAGTATATTGCAGGAGGAGAACGAGGCCGTGGTGGCCGACTTCCTCGCCGCCCATCCCGACTTCAGCGTGTACGACGTGTCGCAGCTGCTCCCGGCAGGCGTGGCCTCGCAGGTGAACCGCAACGGGTTCCTCCGCCTGTTCCCGCACGTGCACGGCACCGACGGGTTCTTCGGCGCCGTGCTGATGCGGAAGAAGTGATCGCCCGGGTGCGCGACTTCCTGACAACGCGTCGCCATCCCCGATAATCGCGCACCGATGCCTGCTCAATGGATCCGCGCCGCCGCCGTCTCTCTCGTTGCGGCGCTGTGCGCGATGGCGATGTCTTGCCGGATCGAGACTGCTGCGCCCGGCTCATCGACGAACGCGCCCCCGCAGCAGGAGGGCGCAGAGCCCTCGGGCGAGCTCTGGGTGTACACCTCCATGTACCGGCAGGTGCTCGACGCGCTGGAGCCGCTGCTGGCCGAGCGCATGCCGAAGGTGCGCGTGCACTGGTACCAGGCCGGAAGCGAGAAGGTCGCGAGCCGGCTCGAGGCGGAGCGTTCGGCCGGGGCGGTGCGCGCGGACGTGCTGCTCACGTCGGACCCCTTCCTCTACGAGCGGCTCCGCGCAGACGGCGCGCTCACCCGGTACGCGTCACCGAACTCGCTGCGGATCCCGCGCAGCCTCGTGGAGCTGGACGCGCACTGGGTGTCGGCGCGGCTTTCCACCATGGTGCTCGTTCACCGGAAATATACTGCATCCCCGCTCCCGCGCTCCTTCGCCGCGCTGACGGAGCCCGCGCACAAGGCGCAGGTGGCGGTGGGCGATCCGCTGACCTCCGGCACCGCGTTCACGTGGGCGGTCTTCATGGCCGAACGCTACGGCCCCTCCTGGTTCGAGGCGCTGCGGGACAACGGCGCGGTGGTCGCGGGCGGCAATGCGGCGGTGCTGCAGAAGGTGGAGAGCGGCGAGGTGAAGGTGGGCGTGCTGCTGCTGGAGAACGCGCTCGCCGCCCAGCGCCGGGGGAGCCCGGTGGAGATCATCTGGCCGGAGGACGGCGCGGTGATCGTCCCCGGCCCGGTCGGCATCTTCGCGGGCAGCGCCAATCCCGCCGCGGCGAGGGCTTTCGTGGACCTGCTCCTGTCTCCCGAAGGCCAGCGGGTCATCGTCGAGCAGGGCGACATGCACGGCGTCGATCCGCGGCTCGAGGGGCCCTCGGGACAAGCCGGCGTGGACGGTTTGATGGAGCGCTCGCAGCCCTGGACGGGGGAGCTGATGCGCGCGGGCCTCGAGCGCGGCGGTGAGATCAAGCAGGCCTTCTCGCGGGCCTTCGCACGATGACGATGCAACTCGGTCGCGTGCGCCGCCTCGCTCCGCTCATCGCCCTCGGCGCGTGGCTCGTGCCGATACTCTTCTTTGCCATCGGCCCGGTGGTGGTGCTCGTCGTCCAGAGCCTTGGCTCGCTGGATGCCGCAGCCTGGAAGGAGCTCTTCGGACAGGGCGGGCCGTTGATCAACACGCTGTGGATCTCCTCTGCCGCGGCGCTCTTCGCGGTCGTGCTCGGCGGGCCGCTCGCGTTCCTCCTCTTCCGCACCGACCTCCCCGCGCGCGCGCCGCTCATCGCGCTCTTCACGCTGCCGTCCGCGGTCCCGCCGTTCATCTGGGGCATGGGCTGGCTGCTGCTGGCGAACCCGCGCGTCGGCTACCTCAACCGCGCGCTCGGCGAAGGCACGCTGAACATCTACGGGCCGTGGGGCATCGCGTTCGTGATGGGCCTGTCGGGTCTGCCGCTGGTGTTGCTCGCGGGCGCGTCCGCGCTGCGGCGGATCGATCCGACGCTCGAAGAAGCAGCGCGGCTGTGTGGCGCAGGCCCCGTGCGTGCGGTGGCCGCGGCGACGCTTCCCCTCGCCCTCCCCTCTCTGCTCTCCGGCGGCGTGATGGTCTTCCTCATGACCGCCTCCGCGTTCGGCGTGCCCTACATCCTCGGCGTATCCGCGTCGCCGCCCACGCAGGTGCTGACCACGCGGATCTACGGCTACCTCCTCCTCGGCGGCCACGAGCACCTCTCGCGCGCGGTGGTGCTCTCGATCGCGCTGCTGATGATGACGCCGGTGGTGCTCTGGGTGAACCACCAGCTGGGGCGCATGGGCCGGGTGCGTCTGCTCGCGGGCAAGGGCTTCTCGCCGCGCCTGCTTCCGCTCGGCCGCGGACGACCGTGGTTCACCGCCCTCGTCGTGCTCTGCGCGGTGCTGCTCGTGATCCTCCCGCTCGCGGCCGTGGCGCTCACGTCGGTGCAGCGGAGCTTCGGCGCGACGCTCGCGCTGGAGAACCTCACCCTGCAGCACTGGTCAGGCGTGCTCCTCAACCCGCGCACGTCGCAGGCCGCGGTGCGAAGCCTCGTGCTCGCGTTCGGCGCCGCCCTGCTCGTCTGCGCCCTCGGACTTGCGACGGCGCTGCTCCGCCGCTCGTTGCCGAGGCTCGGCCGCTTCGTCGAACCGCTCGCGGTGTGGCCCTATGCGGTGCCGGGCACGGTGCTCGCCATCGCGCTGCTCGTCGCCTTCTCGCGCGACCTGCGCTTCGTCTTCGCCGACCGGATCGCCTTCGTGCTCGCGCTGGCGCACTCGGCCTGGATGCTGCTCATCGCGTACGTGGCGAAGTACCTGGCGCTGGGGGCGCAGAACAGCGCCGAGGCCCTGGCCCAGGTGGACCCGTCGCTCGCGGAGGCCGCACGCGTCAGCGGCGCAGGTCCGGTCCGGGCCTTCCGGGATGCCGTGCTGCCGGCGCTGCGACCTGCGCTCGGGGCGGCGTTCCTTCTCGCGTTCCTCGTGTGCGCGACGGAGATCACCATGTCTGTGCTGCTCGTTCCGGCGGGACAGGACGTGCTGGGAACGCTCCTCTTCGAGCTGCAGAGCTACGCGGACCCGAGCGCGGCCGCGGTGCTCGCCTGCGCCTTCGTGGCGCTGGTGCTCGTGGGGCAGCTGGGCATCTCGGCGTTGCAGAAGAGGAAGGCAGCGTAGCCATGGCGTCGATCAGCCTCGAAGGGATCGAGAAGTCGTACGGTCAGACGCGCGTGGTGCGCGGACTCAACCTGCAGGTCGCGCAGGGCGAGTTCGTGTCGCTGCTCGGGCCCTCCGGCTGCGGAAAGACGACGACGCTGCGGATGATCGCCGGCCTCGAGTTCCCCGACCGTGGCGTGCTCCGCATTGGCGATCAGATCGTGGCGTCCGAACGCCTCCGTGTCGCGCCCGAGCGCCGCGGCCTGGGGATGGTCTTCCAGAGCTACGCCATCTGGCCGCACCGGAGCGTGGAGGCGAACGTGGCCTACCCGCTCCAGCTCCGGAAGGTGCCGAAGTCAGAGCTCGCGGCCCGCGTGCAGGAGGCGCTGCGCTGGGTGCGGCTCGATGCGCTGGCGAAGCGAATGCCGCACGAGCTCTCCGGCGGACAGCTGCAGCGCGTGGCGCTCGCCCGGGCGCTGGTGGGAGGGCCGAAGGTCCTGCTCCTCGACGAACCCCTGTCGAACCTCGACGCGGCGCTGCGGGAGGAGCTGCGGGCGGAGATCGCCTCGCTGCGCGCGAGGCTGGGCACCACGATGATCTACGTCACCCACGATCAGTCGGAGGCGCTCGCCCTGTCCGACCGGATCGCGGTGATGAACCGCGGCGTACTCGAACAGGTGGATCCGCCGGAGCGCCTCTACGGAGAGCCGCGGACGCCCTTCGTCGCCGGCTTCGTCGGCGGCGCGAACCTGATGGAGGGACGCACCGAGCGCGGCCGCTTCGTCGTCGAGGGCGGACAGGAGGGCGGAATCCCCTTCGACCTGCCGGCTGAGGTGCAGGGCGCGCGCGAAGGTCCGGGGACGCTGGTGGTCAGGCCCGAGGATCTGGAGCTGTCACAGGCGGGCACGAAGCTGCCGCTCTCCGCGCGGCTCTTCCTCGGGCACGCCACGGAGTACCGCTTCCCGCTCGGTCCAACGCTTCTACGCGTGGTGGGACCACCCGCGGACGCGCGGCCCGGAGAGCTGCTCGGCATCCGCATCCGCCGGGCGCGCCTCTTCGACAAGCAGACCTGACGACCTCAACGCCCAACATGCAGTATATTTCCACCATCGCCCGCGCCTCATGACCCCTCCCGCTCCCACCGACACCATCCGCTACACGGTCCGGATGCCCCGGCCGCACACGCACCGGTTCGCGGTGGAGGCGCGCTTTCCCGCCTCGGGTGGGGATCTCCTCGTCGCGCTCCCGGTCTGGAATCCGGGCAGCTACCTCGTCCGCGAGTTCGCCAAGCACGTGCAGTCCGTGACCGCCGAGACGCCGGATGGCTCACCTCTGCAGGTCTCGCGCGCGGACAAGTCCTCCTTCCTCGTCCGCAGCGGAGGCGCCGAAGTTCTGCTGCGCTACGAGGTGTACGCGAACGAGCTGTCCGTGCGGACGAGCCACCTCGACGGGTCGCACGCGTTCTGGAACGGCGCCACGCTGTTCCTCTACGACGAGGCGCGCCGGCACCTCGAGCACCGCGTCCGCGTGGAGGCGCCCGCGGCCTGGCGCGTCTCGACCGCGCTCGATCCCGATCCGGCGACCGGTGAGTACGTCGCCGCGGACTACGACCACCTCGTGGACAGTCCCTTCGAATGCGGCCCGCATACGGTCCACCGCTTCGAGGTGCTGGGCGTGCCGCACGAGCTGCTGTTCTGGGGCGGCGAGCCGCCGGATCTGCCGCGCGTCCTCTCGGAGGTGCAGCGCGTCTGTGAGCACGAGGCGCTCTTCTTCGGTGGGCTGCCGCACCGCCGCTACCTCTTCATCGTGCACCTGCTGGAGAAGGGCCGCAGCGGCCTCGAGCACCGCGACTCGTCGGTGCTCGTGTACGCGCGCAACGGCTGGTCCACGCCGCGCGGCCGCGAGGACTTTCTCCACCTCGTCGCTCACGAGTACTTCCACCTCTGGAACATGAAGCGGCTGCGTCCGGCGGGGCTGACGCCGCTCGACTACGGGCGCGAGAACTACACGCGGCTGCTCTGGGCGTTCGAAGGGCTCACCAGCTACTACGACATGCTGCTCACCCGCCGCGCGGGGCTGACGCCGCCGGGTCGCTACCTCCAGCGGCTCGGCGAGGCGTTCACGCAGCTGCACGGCGTGCCCGGCCGGAGGGTGATGACGCTCGAGGACGCGTCGCTCCAGGCGTGGGTGAAGCAGTACCGGCCCGACGAGAACTCCGCCAACAGCGCGGTCTCCTACTACCTGAAGGGCGAGCTCGTCGGCTTCCTGCTCGACATCACGCTGCGCAAGCTCACCGGCGACGAGAAGAGCCTCGACGACGTGATGCGCCTGCTCTGGGCGCGCTACGGCGTGCAGGGCGGGGGCGTTCCGGAAGATGCGTGGGAGGCCGCCGCGGAAGAGGTCGCGGGGCAGAGCCTGCGAGCCTTCTTCGACCGCGCGCTGCGCAGCACCGAGGAGCTGGACAGCTCGTCGCTCGCGCACGTGGGGCTCGACCTCCGCTTCCGTCCGAAGGAGTCGGCGGGAGACAAGGGAGGCACGCCACCGCGCTCGCGCGATCCGCGCCCGAGAGGCTGGCTCGGCGCGAACGTTCGTCAGAGCGGAACGGTCAGCGTCGTGTACGCGGACTCGCCCGCGATGGACGCGGGCCTCTACGTGGACGACGAGGTCATCGCGCTCGATGGCGCTCGCGTGGATGGAGCGGCACTGCTCTCCCGGATCGACGAGCGCGCGCCCGGCGACACGGTCCGCCTCACCTTCTTCCGGCGCGACAAGCTGATGGAGCTCGACGTCACGCTCGGCGCAAAGCCGGAGGATGCGGTGTGGCTCGTGCGCTCCGATGCACCCACCGAAGCGCAGAAGCGCGCGTATGCGGCCTGGATCGGCGCGGCCTGGGACGCGGAGGGCTGAGCGCGATCCGCTCGGTTGCCCCCCTTTCGGCGCGCGTATATGTCCGGCGCATGTTCCTGCGCCTGAGCCTCGTCGCTGTCGCCACCCTCTCCTTCGCCTGTGGCTCCTCCTCCAACACGCGCCCGGACGGTGGCGGCGTGGTGGCCTGCAATCCGGACGACGAGACGTATCTCGCGGTGCTCGTGCAGAACCAGGCAGGCGAGCCGGTGGACGGCGCGACGGTCGTGGCCCGGAACGTCGGCACCAACCAGCGCGTGACGGGCACCACCGACCGCAACGGCGTGACCACGTCCGTCGGCAGCAGCCTCGGTTCGGGCAGCATCGAGGTCAACGCGACGAAGGGCACGCGCGTCACCGAGACGAAGCAGGTGGAGTTCGTGTGCGGCGAGTGCGGGTGCGAGATCACCCCCCCGAACCTGACCCTGCAGCTTCCGCTCTGACGCGGTACCTTCGGGTTGATGGCCGTCGAGCTCTCCAAACTTCTCCGTCGCCCCGTCCCCGAGCTGCGCGAGCGCTTCCTCGACCGCGGCATGCCCGTGCCGGAAGGACTGCTCGAGGCCCTCGAGTCCGACAGCCGCACCGCCGCCCGTGACCTCGCGCGCCGCATCCGCGACCTGCGCCGGAAGAACCGCGCCGAGGGCCAGCGTCTGCGCAACCTGCTCCGCTACGAGACCGAGCTGTGGGAGTCCGGCCTGCAGTATATTGCAGGTGTGGACGAGGCCGGCATGGCGCCGCTGGCAGGTCCGGTGGTGGCGGCGGCGGCGGTCCTTCCGCGCGGCTACAAGCTTCGCGGCCTCGACGACTCGAAGAAGATCGTCGACGCGGAGAAGCGCGAGGCGCTGGCGCAAAACATCAAGCGCGACGCTGTCTGCTGGGCGGTGGGGGTGGCAACGGTCGAGGAGATCGACTCGCTGAACATCTACCACGCGGGCCTTCTGGCCATGCGTCGCGCGGTCCTCGGGCTGGGCGTCGCGCCGCAGTTCGTGCTCGTGGATGCGCGGAAGATTCCCGACTACGAGACGCCGCAGCGCGGGATCATCCACGGGGACGCGCTCTCGCTCTCCATTGCGGCAGCGTCGGTCATCGCCAAGACCACGCGGGACGGGATGCTCGACGCGCTCGACGCGACGTATCCCGGCTACGGCTTCGCGTCGCACAAGGGCTACCCCACCCCGGAGCACTGCCGGCTGCTCGCGGAGAAGGGCGCCACGCCCATCCACCGCCGCTCGTTTGCCCGCGTTCGCCAGGCGCTGGGACTCGAGCCGCTGCAGCTCGAGGCGTTTCCTCCCGAAGAGCTCGAAGGTGAAGCGGGCGGAGACGTGGAGCCAGGCTCCGCGGCGTGAGCGCCGACCACGACATCGCGCAGTGGCTCACCGCGTCGGGCTTCGGCACGAAGGCGTCGCGAGAGCTCGCGCGCGGTGCGCTGGAGGAAGCCGGTCTCACGCGCGCCGGCAAGCTGCGGCTCAGCGACGAGAAGCTGCCTCGCGCGCGTGAGCTGCTCGAGCGCACCTTCGCCCTGCACTGCGAATCACCCGAGTGCCTCGCGTGGGCGAACGCGTCGGGCCGCACGCCGGTGCGCTGTGATCCGAAGGCGAGCTGCGGGCTGTGCGGCGGCTCGACGAACCTGCGCGCGGAGAAGTCGCTGCTCGAGGCGTGCGAGCGCTTCCGGGTGAAGCGCCTGGTGATCGTCGGCGGCTCGCCGGCGGTGCGCGAGGAGCTGGAGCGCGGGCTCGGCCGGGCGCTCGAGCTGCGGATGGTGGACGGGACCGAGCGACGCACCGCGGATCGTGCGCGCAGCGATCTGGAGTGGGCGGACCTCGTGCTCGTCTGGGGAGCGACGGAGCTCCACCACAAGGTGAGCTGGCTCTACACGCAATCCGCGCCTCACAAGCACAAGGTCGTGCACGTGGCGCGGCGCGGCATTGCGGCGCTGCTGGAAGCCGCGGTGCAGCACTTCCACAAGCGGGCCTCCTTGCCTTGACAGGTCGGAGGTCGCAGCGGAAAAGCGCGAGGACATGAAGCTCGCGACCCTCCGAGACGGCACCCGCGACGGCACGTTGATCGTCGTCCGCAAGGATCACCAAGCGTACGCGAAGGCGGCGGGCATCGCGCGCACGCTGCAGGCGGCGCTGGATGACTGGGACGAACTCGCGCCGAAGCTGGGGGCGCTGAGCGATGCGCTCAACCGCAACGAAGTGGCCGGCGAGCCGCTCGACGTGACGAAGCTGCACGCGCCGCTGCCGCGCGCCTACGAGTGGGTGGACGGCTCCGCGTACCTCAACCACGTGCGGCTCGTCCGCAAGGCGCGCAACGCCGAGCCGCCGCCGACGCTGGAGACCGATCCGCTGGTGTACCAGGGCGGCAGCGGCCACCTGCTCGGGCCGACGGAGGACATCCCGCTGCGCGACGAGGCCTGGGGCTGCGACTTCGAGTCGGAGCTGGTGGTGATCACCGGCGATGTGCCGCAGGGCACGACCGCGCAGGAGGCGGCGAAGCACGTGCGGCTGGTGACGATCTGCAACGACGTGTCGCTGCGGAACCTCATCCCCAACGAGCTGGCCAAGGGCTTCGGCTTCTTCCAGAGCAAGCCCGCCTCCGCGTTCGGTCCCTTCGCGGTGACGCCCGACGAGCTCGGCGACGCGTGGCGTGAGGGTCGCGTGCATCTGCGCCTGCGCACGTGGCTCAACGGCGAAGTGGTCGGCGACACCGACGCGGGCCCGGAGATGCACTTCTCCTTCTTCCAGCTGATGGAGCACGTGTCGAAGACGCGCCGCTTCACCGCCGGCACGCTGATCGGCAGCGGCACCGTCTCCAACGAGGACCGCGCGCGCGGCATCTCCTGCCTCGCCGAGCGCCGGATGATCGAGACCATCGAGGAGGGCAAGCCGAAGACGTCCTTCCTCAAGTACGGCGACGTGGTGGAGATCGAGATGACCGGCGCGGACGGTCGGAGCGTGTTCGGCCGCATCCGTCAGACGGTGGTGCGGGCGTGAAGCTCTACGGGTACTGGCGCTCGTCTTCCAGTTGGCGGGTGCGCATCGCGCTGAACCTCAAGGGCCTCGCGTACGAGCAGGTGGCGGTGAACCTCCTCGAGGGCGAGCAGCACCGCGAGGCGTGGAAGCAGCTGAACCCCAGCGGCACGGTGCCGCTGCTCGAGGTCGAGGAGAGCGGCCAGCGGGTGAGGATCTCGCAGTCGCTCGCGATCATCGAATACGTGGAGGAGCGCTTCCCCACGCCGGCGCTGCTGCCGAAGCACCCCTACCTTCGCGCGCGGGCTCGGATGCTCGCGGAGCAGGTGAACTCGGGGATTCAGCCGCTGCAGAACCTCGCGGTGCTTCAGCACGTGGACGGGCTCGCGCCGGACGCGCGCAAGGCGTGGGCCGCGCACTGGATCGATCGCGGGCTGCGCTCGCTGCAGACGATGGCGGAGGAGACCGCCGGGACGTGGCTGCTCGGCGAGCACCCGACGGTGGCGGACTGCTGTCTCATCCCGCAGCTCTACGCGGCGCGTCGCTTCGGTGTGGACCTCTCGACGCTGGGGCTGCTGCTGCGCGTGGAGCAGGCGGCAGAGCGGCACCCGGCCTTCACCGCCGCGCATCCAGACCGGCAACCGGACGCGCCGGCGAATACATAAGAGACCGTAGCTTGGTTGGACAAGGCTGCTTGACTTGTTGAAGAGCAGCCCTCTTCACGCCGCGCAGGCGCGCGGACGGAGGCGGAACATGGCGAAGGTGGAGTCGCTGGGCATCAAGACGCTGGAGTCGGTGCACTGGTACGTGAACGACCTCGAGCGCTCGCGCCGGTTCTACACGGAGGCGATGGACTTCCAGGAGATCGGCCGCAGCTCGCCGGAGCTGGAGGCGCGGTCAAAGCAGGCCTCGCGCGTGTTCAAGGCGGAGAACATCGTGCTCACCGTCAGCGCTCCGCTCGGCGAGGGCGGCCGCGCGCACCGCTTCCTCAAGAAGCACCCGGACGGAGTGGGCACGCTGGTGTTCGAGGTCGAGGACATCGAGAAGGCGTTCCGGCTCCTCGAGTCGCGCGACGCGACGTTCATCACCGACATCGAGCGGCACACGGATGAGGCCGGCGGCAAGCTGGCGATGTTCTCCATCACCACGCCGTTCGGTGACACGACGTTCCGCTTCGTGCAGCGCGACGGCTTCCGCGCGCTCTTCCCGGGGATGGAGCTCTACGAGACGCCGAAGGGCGGGCAGAACCGCTACGGCTTCACCCACGTGGACCACGTCACCTCGAACTTCCAGACGATGAAGCCGATGCTCCTGTGGATGGAGCACGTGATGGGCTTCGAGCGCTTCTGGAACATCGAGTTCCACACCGAGGACGTGGCGAAGGGCAACGACCACGGCTCGGGCCTGCGCTCGGTGGTGATGTACGACCCGAAGAGCGGCGTGAAGTTCGCGAACAACGAGCCCTACCGGCCGTTCTTCAAGCAGTCGCAGATCAACGTGTTCGTGGAGGACCACCGCGGTGACGGCGTGCAGCACCTCGCGCTGGTGGTGCGCGACATCGTTGGCGCGGTGAAGGACATGCGCGCGGCGAAGGGCCTGCAGTTCATGCCCACGCCCGGCACCTACTACGACGCGCTGCCGAAGCGGATCGAGCAGCTCGGCATCCGGCAGATCGACGAGGACGTGAAGGTGCTGCGCGACCTCGAGATCCTCGTGGATGGCGACAAGGAGCGCAGCTACCTGCTGCAGATCTTCATGAAAGACGCGGCGGCGCTCTACAAGGACGAGAAGGCCGGCCCGTTCTTCTACGAGATCATCCAGCGCAAGGGCGACCAGGGCTTCGGCGGCGGAAACTTCCGCGCGCTGTTCGAGAGCATCGAGCGGCAGCAGAAGTCGGCGGGGCGGCTCTAGATGCTCGAGCGCGTCGTGGTGGGGCAGGTGCCGCGCAAGCACCACATCCAGCTGCGCGGTGAAGACGGCCGGCTGCGCTTCGAGGAGTGCCTCACCCAGGAGGGCTTCGAGGGCCCCTACACGATCGCGTACCACCTCGGCGAGCCGCACACGCAGTCGCTCGCCGAGGTGAAGGCCGGCTGGGAGTTGCCGAAGGCGGCTTCCGTGGGCGCGCTGGCGAAGCGGCACTTCAAGACTCAGTCGATGCAGCGGCGCGCGGGCGCGGCGGTGAACGTGCGCACGCCGCTGCTCTTCAACGCGGACGTCACGCTGTCGGTGCTCTTCCCCACCGAGGAGGACCCCGTCTACTTCGTCAACGCGGATGGGGACGACCTCTTCTACATCCACCAGGGGAGCGGGCTGCTCCGCACCTCGCTGGGGGATCTGCGCTTCGGGCCGGAAGAGTACGTCTTCGTGCCGCGCGGCGTGCCGCACCGGCTGCTCCCCGACGCGGGCGTGGAGCAGTACTGGCTGTCGATCGAGTGCAAGGGCGCGATGCACGTGCCCCGGCAGTGGCGCAACGAGATCGGCCAGCTGCGGATGGACGCGCCCTACTCGCACCGCGACTTCCGCAAGGCGGTGTTCGTCGGCCCCAGCGACGAGGGCATCCGCGAGCTGCTGGTGAAGCGCAACGAGGCCTTCCACGGCTTCCGCTACCAGCACTCGCCGTTCGACGTGGTCGGGTGGGACGGGACGATCTACCCGTGGGCCTTCCCCATCCTGAACTTCCAGCCGCGCGCGGGGCTCGTGCACCTGCCGCCGACGTGGCACGGGACGTTCGCGGCACGCGGGGCTTTGATCTGCTCGTTCGTGCCGCGGGTGGTGGACTTCCATCCGGAGGCCATCCCCTGCCCCTACCCGCACTCGTCGATCGACGTGGACGAGTTCCTCTTCTACTGCCGGGGAAACTTCACCTCGCGCAGGGGCGTGGGCCCGGGAAGCGTGAGCTTCCACCCCGCCGGCGTGGCGCACGGTCCGCATCCGGGCGCGTACGAGGGCAGCATCGGGCACCGGGAGACGAACGAGCTCGCGGTGATGCTCGACTGCGTGCTGCCGCTGCAGGTCACCGCCGCCGCGCTGGGCGTGGAGGATCCCGGCTACCAGGAGAGCTTCATTCCCCGGTAGCAGGTGTCATGGAGGAGCGGCGCGCGCCGGGCACCCCGCGCGTCGCCGCTCATCTGCCGCGAGTCAGGCCCTCACGCGCGGTTCCCGCTCTCACCGCGACTGATGGCCGCGCCGATGAGGTGGGCGAGCCGGAGCGGCTCCGGGACCTTGCCCCGGTCGGTCAGCTTCCCGAGCGCCCGCGCCACGTCTTCGGGCTCCGCACCCTGCACCTGGAAGACGAAGCCGCCCAGCTCGTGGATGGGCCCCGCCCTCTGCAGAAGGCTCCACCGGGCGTGAGCTCTGGGCAGGCGCGCCATCGCGCGCTTCACCGCCTCGAGGTCCGGCCGCCGCCGCATGACCGCGACACACGGGAGGCGCAGAGCGCGGGACAGGGCCGAGAGGTCCACCACGTTGAAGCCGCCGAACGCGATCCCGTCCAGCAGCACGAGATGGAGCTGCGGGAGGAACTTCCACTCATGCAGTATATTTCCTATGGCCTCGGTCGCGTTCCAACCGTCGCGGCGGACGTGGCCGAAGACCATCCCCTCGAAGCGGGTCCCCGCGCAGACGGCTCCGACGAGCGGGACGCGAGAGCCTGAGCGGCGGGCGAAGGGACCGTCGTCGAAGCCGATGGCCCGGAGGGTCCGGTGCAGAGGGAGACGGTGGCTCTGCCCCTTTCTGGAGCGCCTCCCGCGGCCATAGTCCCCGGACGCGGGTTGTGCCGGACCGGCAATATATTGCATACGCCCTCCCCGGGCTGTCACGTCCGCGGCGCGGGCTTCACGCCCACCTTCTCCATCGCCCAGAAGAGGCGCTCCACGTCCGCCTCGTCGTTGAAGACGTGGGTGGAGATTCGGACTCCCACCCCACGCGGGGTGAGCATCACGCCCTCCTTCACCATCGCCCGCACGACCTCATTGGGAGCTCCCTCCACCGGGATGACGCAGATGCCGGAGCCTCGCTCCGCGTCGTCCGGCCGATTGGGGACGAACCCTCGCGAGCGCAGCCCGGCGCGAAGCTGCGCCTGCAGCCGCGCGATGTGACGCTCCGTCGTCTCCATGCCAACCGCCTCGTGCAGGCCCAGCGCAGCGGAGAAGCCGAACAGCGGCCCGAACGCGACGCAGCCGGCCTCGAGCGCGGAGGCCTCCTTCCGGAAGCGCGTGCCCTCGGCGCCGAACCAGACCGAATCCCCGTCACGCCCGGTGACCTTCGCGCCCGCGAGGTTGTTCATCTCCCACGGCGCCTCGACCGAGAGCCAACCGCACATGGGCAGCGAGCTCGTCTCCAGCAGCTCGCGGCGCGCGAAGAACAGGCCCACGCCGTAGCCGGCGTACATCCACTTGTGGCTCGTGCCGCAGAGGAAGTCGATCCCGGTGGCGGCGACATCGAACGCCATCTGCCCGAGCGCCTGTGCGCCGTTCACCGCGAAGAGCACGCCCTTCGACCGGCAGACCCGCGCCACCGCTTCCAGATCCATCCGGAACCCGCTCGCGAACTGGATCGCGCTGAGCGCCACCGCGCCGGTTCGAGGCCCGATCGCCGCCTCCACATCCTCCGGCCAGTAGGTGCCATCCGGCCGCGCACGCACCACGCGCAGACGCATCCCGTGCGAGAGGAACGGGATGGTGGTGCTCGGGAACTCGGCGTCGAGCGTGACGATCTCCTCCACGCCGCGCTGCTGCAGCACGTCCGCCACCACGTTGAAGCCGAACGAGGTCGAGGGAACGAAGGCGACCTCCTGCGCCGTCGCACCGATGAACGCCGCGAACCTCCGCCGCGCGTCCTCTCTCCGCTTCAGCCAGCCGTCGAAGTGGAGGTCGCCCGTCTCCACGCCCTCGGCGTAGTGCGCGCGCACCGCCTCCTCCACCGGCAGCGAGATGGGAGAGGCAGCCGCGGCGTTCAGGTACGCGCTGCGCGAAGTGGCGGGAAAGAGCGCGCGGAGCTCGGTGGGCGTCAAGGGAGCGGGCATGCCGCGAACTTAGGGCACGCCCGTCGTCACCGCAGCACGCAGCGCGCGGGAGCTACTCCTCGTCCTGCCTCAACGCCGCGAGCACGGAGAAGTCCTCCAGCGTCGTCGTGTCCCCGGTCGTGGCCTGGCCGCTCGCCACGTCCCGCAGGAGCCGGCGCATGATCTTCCCGGACCGCGTCTTCGGCAGCGCCTCGGCGAAGCGGATCTCATCCGGCCGGGCGATGGCCCCGATGTGCGTGGCCACGTGCTGCATGAGTTCCTTCTTCAGCGGCGGCCCCACCGGCACGCCCTTCTTCACGGTGACGAACGCGACCACCGCGGTGCCCTTGAGCTCGTCCGGGCGTCCCACCACCGCGGCCTCGGCGACCTTCGGGTTCGAGACCAGCGCGCTCTCCACCTCGGCAGTCCCCAACCGGTGTCCCGCCACGTTGAGCACGTCGTCCACGCGCCCCATGAGCCAGAAGTAGCCGTCCTCGTCCTGCCGCGCGCCGTCACCGGTGAAGTACATGCCGGGCTGCTCGGAGAAGTAGGTCTGCACGAAGCGCTCGGGGTCGCCCCACACGGTGCGGAGCATCGAAGGCCAGGGCCTCGTGACGAAGAGCAGCCCGCCCGTCCCGCGCGGCACCGGCTTGCCCCTCCCGTCGAGCACCTCGGGATGCATCCCGGGCAGAGGCAGCGTGGCGCTGCCCGGCTTCGTCGGCGTGGCGCCGGGCAGAGGCGAGATCATGATCGCGCCGGTCTCGGTCTGCCACCAGGTGTCCACCACGGGGCAGCGGCCGCGGCCGATCACGTCGCGGTACCACATCCACGCCTCGGGGTTGATCGGCTCGCCCACCGATCCCAGCAGCCGCAGCGAGGTGAGGTCGTGACGATCCGGGTGGTCGGTCCCCAGCCGCATGAACGCGCGGATGGCGGTGGGCGCCGTGTAGAACACCGAGACGCGGTAGCGCTCGATCATCTCCCAGAAGCGCGCGGGCCCCGGATGGGTGGGCGCGCCCTCGTAGATGAGCGTGGTGGCGCCGTTCATCAGCGGCCCGTAGACGACGTACGAGTGACCGGTCACCCAGCCCACGTCGGCGGTGCACCAGTACACGTCGTCCTCGCGGAGATCGAAGACCCAGCGCGTGCTGAGCGAGGTGACGACCGCATAGCCGGCGGTGGTGTGGAGCACGCCCTTCGGCTTCCCGGTGGACCCCGAGGTGTAGAGGATGAACAGCGGGTGCTCGCTCTCCACCCACTCCGGCTCGCAGGTCGCCGGCTGATCGGCGACGAGGTCCGACCACCAGAGCTCGCGCTGCCCCAGCGCCGGCTCCGTCTCCGCAGGGAGCCGCGCGAGCACCACCACCTTCTCCACCTTCGGCGTCTGCGCCACGGCGTCGCGCGCGTTCTGCAGCAGCGGCACCACCGCGCCCTTGCGGAACCCTCCGTCCGCGGTGACGAGCACCTTCGCGCCCGCGTCGTTGAGCCGGTCGCGCAGCGCCTCCGCCGAGAAGCCGCCGAACACCACCGAGTGCACCGCGCCGATGCGCGCGCAGGCGAGCATCGCGACCGCGGCCTCGGGCACCATCGGCAGGTAGATGCCGACGCGGTCCCCCTTCTGCACGCCCAGCGACCGCAACCCGTTCGCGAAGCGGCACACCTCGGCGTGGAGCTGGCGATAGGTCAGCGTGCGACGTTCGCCGGGCTCGCCCTCGAACACGATCGCCGGCTTGTCCCCGCGACTCTCGAGGTGTCGGTCGAGGCAGTTCCACGAGAGGTTCGTCCTCCCCTCCACGAACCACCGCGCGTGCGGCGGCTTCCAGTCGAGCACCGTGTGGAAGGGCTCCTTCCAGAAGAGCTCTTCGCGCGCGCGGGCTCCCCAGTAGGCCTCCGGATCGCGGGCGGCCTCGTCCCACAGCCTGCGGTACTCCTCCATGCTGCGGATGTGCGCCCGGGAGGAAAACTCCGCCGGCGGCGGGAAGACGCGCCGCTCCTCGAGCACCGACTTGATCTCCTTCTTCTGCGTCGAGTCGGAAGCGTCGGGGGCGTTCGGCTTGGCGATCATGCGGGGCTCCGGAGAGGTCTGGGCTCGTTCTAGGGATGCGACGCGCCGGGCACAACCCGTCGGCGTCCACTTCTTCACGCGCCCGCGGGTCTCTCTGCGGCCCGCCCCCGTTCACACCGCGGTGTAGCCGCCGTCGATGAGGTAGTAGCCGCCGGTGATGAAGGAGGCCTCGTCGGAGAGGAGGAAGAGCACCAGCGGCGCCACCTCCTCCGCGCGCCCCAGCCGCCCGAGCGGATGTTTGGCGACGAGCGCCTCTTTCACGTCCGCCGGCAACTGCGCGAGCAGCGGCGTCTCGATGTAGCCCGGGCCGATGCAGTTGATCCGCAGCCCCTGCGGTCCGTACTCCGCCGCCGCGTTCCGGGTGAGGCCGACCACGCCGTGCTTCGCCGCGGTGTAGGCGCCGTTGCCGATCGCCGCGACCATGCCGTGGATGGAGGCCATGTTCACGATGGCGCTCTTCTTCGCGCCCGCCTTCAGCATGGCGGGGATCTGGTAGCGCATCCCGTAGAGCACGCCGTTGAGGTTGATGTTGATGACGCGGTTCCAGTCAGCGAGGTCCACCTCTCCCGCCGGCGCCTGCGCACCACCGATGCCCGCGTTGTTCACCGCGTAGTGCAGCGCGCCGTACGTCTTCACCGCGTGATCGACGACGCGCTCGTTGTCCTCGGGCTTCGCGGTGTCGTGCTTGATCGCGCTCGCCTTGCCGCCGGCGGATTCGATCTCCTTCACCACCCGCTGCGCGCCCTCGAGGTTGATGTCGGAGATGACGACGCTCGCCCCGCGCTTCGCGAGCGCCTTCGCGATCGCCTCGCCCAGACCGGAGCCGCCACCGGTGACCAACGCCACCCTGCCGTCGAAGCCCTGCATGCCGAACCTCCCTTTCGTGACCGGGGAGGGTCGTGCGCGGCGCCCCTCCCCGCCATCGTTCCAGAGGGCCGGGCGAGTGCCGAAGACCGGGCCCCTCCGTCAGGTGCCCTTGCGCTCGGCGGTGAAGCGCGTCCACAGCTCGCAGGTGCAGCGCGGATCGACACCGGCGGTGGAGCGCAGCCGCAGCGAGCCACCGAACTGCGAGGGCGAGGCGATCTCCGCGTCCACGCCGACGGTCACCGACTCGAAGCGGCAGGTGCCGCCCTCCACCTGCGCGTCCACGTTGCCCGCGCTCCCGTCGACGAGAAACCCGCTGCCGTCCGACTTGTACTGCCCCGCCAGCTCCATGCCGAAGAGCGCGTAGTCCAGCCAGACGATCTCTCCGGACACGCGCAGCCGGCCGTCCCACAGCGCGTCCCCGTCCGCGAGCATCCCGCAGTCGTCGCGGAGGATCTCGTCGGCGCGGAAGCTGTATTCGCCCTCGCCGATCTCGCGCACCGAACAGCCACCGAGCACCAGGGCAGACACCGCGGCCAACGCCGCGAAGGCGGGCATAGGGTTCGACGTCATCGCCCGCATCCTCACCTTCTCGCCGCCGCCCTTCAATGGAATGCTCCGCGACATGGCGTGCATCACCGGCGTGGGCGAGGACTAGGCACCCGTGCGCTACCTCGCGGCGCTCCTGGCGCTGAGCCTGCTCATCACGCTGCACGAGCTGGGGCACCTCCTCGCCGCGCGCCTCTTCGGCATGCGCGCCACGCGGTTCAGCATCGGCTTCGGACCGCCGGTGCTCACCGTCATGCGGCGCGGGTTCCAGTGGCGGCTCGGCGCGTTCCCGCTCGGCGGCTGGGCGCTCATCGAGGGCCTGAACCCGCACGCTCCCCAGGGCTCGAAGAGCCACCCGCCCTGGCAGCGCGGCGCGGTGCTCCTCGCGGGCTCCTTCGTCAACGCGCTGCTCGCGCTGGGGCTCCTCGTCTGGCTCTTCGCCTCGGGCACGCACGTCCCGGTGCCGCGGACGCTGGGCCTCGTGGAGCCGGGCTCTCCCGCCGCGCGCGCGCAGCTGCGGCCGGGCGACGTGATCGTCTCCATCGACGGGCGGCCGCTGACCGAATGGCGCGAGCTCGTCGAGGCGGTGCTCGACAGCCCCGGCCGCCCCCTCTCGCTGGAGATCGAGCGCGACGGCGAGCGCCACGTGCAGCCCGTCACCCCGCGCGACGATGGCCACGGCGGCGGACGGCTCGGCATCAGCCAGCAGTACGTGTACCGGGAGCACACCACCGGAGAGGCCTTCGGGCTCGCGGCCGCCTACCTGGGCCGCCTGGTGCGCGAAGGCGTGGCGCTCTCCTGGCGCGTGTTCGCGGGCCGCCCCGGTGCCGATCTCACCGCCCCGGGCCTGCTGGCGCGTCAGGCGGAGGATCCCACCTCGCTCGGCTGGGACGAGGTCTGGCGGATGGTCGTCCACCTCTCCTTCGCGCTCTCGCTCTTCTATCTGTTGCCGTGGCCGGGCCTCGACGGCGGCAAGCTCCTGGTGCTCACCGTCGAGTCGCTCACCGGCCGCACCGTCCCCGCGCGCCTGCTGACGCTGGCGAACCTCACCGGCTTCCTGCTGCTCGTCGCCTTCGTGGTCTGGGTGGCCTTCCGCGACGTCCGCATCGAGTGGCCCTCGAGAGCTCTGGCGCCGCAGCCCACCACGGAAGCGCCCGCCGAACCGCCGACCGCGCCCTGAGCGCCGAGCACAGGGGCCCGCAAACGACAGACGCCCCGGACCGTGAAGTCCGAGGCGTCCGCCCTCCCTACGCTGTCACCCTTCCGCTACGGGATGCCGCAGCCGAAGTTCTCCGTGCCGTACACCGAGTTCAGACCCGGCATGCAGACGACGGAGGAGAGGCAGTACTGCAGCGTGCCCGCGGGCGCGTGGCGGCAGTAGCCGATGATCCCGTTCGCCGGATCCGCCGGGCAGCCGGCGGTCTTGGTGGAGGTGCCGTCCGCGGTGCAGAGGCAGGTGAGGACCACGCCGCCGTCCGGGAGCTTCTCGTACGGGTCCGCGTCGCAGAGGCCGCCGGTGCCGCAGTCCGCGTTGGTCTCGCAGCGCTGCTTGATCGGCGTGGGGGTGTACTTCGCCGGGCAGCCGCGGTGCGCCTTGGAGATGTTCTGCGAATCCACCGCCCAGTCGTTGTGGGTGGCGATGCCGCAGATCGTCGCGCCCGGGCTCATGTCCGGCCGCGGCGGGAGCTGCATGCACACGTGCGGCAGGTTCGAGCCCGACGGGTTGGGCAGGCCCACGCAGTCCGCCTGGCTCTCGCAGGTCTGGCAGAACGGCGGCCGCTCCGACAGGTAGCACTGGTCCGCGCCCACGCCGGAGGTCGGGCAGGGATCGGCCTGGCCGTCCGCGTTCTTGTCCTCACCGCAGCAGTAGTGCGCGTTGTTGCAGGCGATGCGCGCGCCGCCCTGCTCGAGGCAGGTCTGCTGCACGCAGGTGTTCGTGCCGTTCTGGTTCACGCACTTGTAGCCGGAGGTGCAGTCGTCGTACGGCAGGTTCGTCGTCGGGTCGATGCCGGTGCGGCAGTCGGTCTTGCAGGTGAACGACGAGCGGTCGCAGTAGCCGAGATAGATGTCGCCGGCCTGCGGCTGCGGGCACTCGAAGTCGTCCATGCACTCGCCCTTCGGACGGCAGCGCTTGGGCGACTCACCACCGCCCGCGAGGAGCTCACCGCGGCACTCGAGGCGCGGGTCCACCGCCTCGCACTGCTCGTTGGTCTCGCACTCCGGACGGCAGCGGCCGGCGCCGAAGAAGGGAGAAGCGGGGTTCAGGTTCTGCGGATCCACCCAGCACGTCTTGTTGCCGCAGCCCGGCGGGTTCTCCTTCCTCGTGTCGAAGTTCCAGGAGCAGCGGGGCTCGCAAAGGCCACAGGCCGCGCCGGTGTCACCGCACACCGAGCCGAACGGGCATTCATCGTCGGTGTCACATCCGATGCTGCTGCACGAAAAGCCGGTCTGGGGAGCGCAGAGTCCCTCGCTCGTCCGGATGAAGCCGCAGCCGCAGGAAGCCTCGGCCTGGAAGCAGTACTTGCGCACGCCACCGTCGGGGAGCATGCCGTCCGGGTCGCCCTGCAGCGGGCGGCAGCGGCCCTGGGGATCGAAGGTCACGCCCGAGCCGCACTGCTCGTCGAAGGTGCACTCGTCGCAGGTGGTGAGGCGGCGGCGGCAGACGCCACCGAGCCCGGAGGGGTGATCCTCGGTCACGCACCGGCAGCCGGGGCCGCTGATGTTGCAGTAGTCGGTGGGATCGAAGTTCGCGGGCGGGCAGTTCGTGTCGTTGGTGCAGCCGCGGCCGACGACGCAGTGACCGGTCTGCTCCTGGCAGCGCAGCCCCTGCTGGTAGTGCTCGCACTGCTCGTCGCGCGTGCAGCGGTCGATGCAGGTGCCGAAGGTGTCCGAGCCGTCGATGTCGTCGCACACCGTGCCGGGGCGGAACTGCGTCTCACAGTCCTGATCGGACTGGCAGGCAAAGACGTTCGGATCGCCCGCGTCCTCTACTCCCGCGTCCTCGATGCCGGCGTCCTCCACCGGGCCTGCGTCCGGCTGTATCGGGTCCTTGGGACAACCAGCCGAGAAGAGCGCGGTCACCGCCACGGCGGCGAGCAGCGCATTCCACTTCAACGAATGCATGGAGAAACCTTCCTGTGCGAACACGCCCTGTCGTGTATCCGGCCGGTCGGGCGCTGAAATGCGCCGGGGACGCTACACCACTCAGGGACCGAGGCCCACCCAGACCACGCCGTCGGCGAAGGTTTCTTTCTTCCAGATCGGCACGTCCTGCTTCAGCCGTTCGATCGCGTGGCGGCAGGCGGCGAACGCGGCCTCGCGGTGCGGTGCGGCGGCGGCGATGACCACCGCCACTTCGCCTGGAAGCAGCGTCCCCACCCGATGGTGGATGGCGACGCGGGAGCCCGGCCACTGCGCGTGGGCCTCGGAGGCGATCTCCGCCATCTTCGCCTCGGCCATCGGCGTGTAGGCCTCGTAGTCCAGCTTCACCACCGCGCGGCCCTTCGTCTCGTTGCGCACCGCGCCAGTGAAGGTCACCACCCCGCCCATGCCGGACCCGGACACACACGCGACCACAGCGTCGAGCGAAAGCGCTTCGGGCTGGACCCGAAAAGAGCTGCGGTCGGTCGCGCCGGAGCCGCCGGCGACCGGTGGGATGATCGCGATCTCAGCCCCGTCCGGAACGGGATCGCCCGCGTGGGAGAACTCCTGATCCACCGCGACGCGCACGTGGGGACGCAGCTGCGCGAACGCCGGATGCGCCTTCGCCACCGCGTCGAGCACGTCCGCCACGGTGACCTCTCCGCTCGCGCCCGCCGACACCTGCAGCGCCTCGGTGTCCGTGCCCACGCGCTCCCGCGCGGCGGCGAAGTAGAGGACCTTCACTTTCAAAGCGCTCATCTCAGCGTCACCCTTCCCTGGAACCGCGCGCCCTCTTCCGCGGGCGATACGTCGAGCACCACCGCGTCCACCGCGGAGAAGCCCATCACGAACGAGACGAGGAGCGCGCGCATCGCCGCTTCGCGCCCCCGGCCACCGCCTTGTGGGTCGAGCTCGCGCAGGAGCTGTCCCACGTCCAGCAGGACCGACACCCGCGACGGTCCGAAGCTGCCCTCGAACGCGCGCGGTTGCAGCGTCTGCGCGAGCGGGACCGTCTTCCGCGCGCCGACGGGCTCACCCACGCGAACCGTCACCCGATCCGCGTGGACCTCCACCCGGCCCGGCCACTCCGGGTGTTTCACCTCGAAGCGCGCCGTGCCGCCGGCGTCCTCCACTGCGTAGCGAAGCCCGGCGCGACCGAGCAGCTCGTCCACCAGCAGGATCGCGCGCTTGCGATCGCGGATGCCGAAGTCCGCCCACAGCGTGCCCGCGAAATTCGGTGAACCGTCACCCGCCGCCATGCGCTCGCCGGTGCGCTGCGGGTCCACCCAGCCCGAGATCCAGGCCTCGCCGGTGAGGACCTCGGCCAGCGCGGTGATCGCGCCCTCCCCGTCCTCTTTGACGCCGCCGCGCTGCAGCCCCGCGCCGAGCAGGAACTCCGACAGCGCGCGAGGTGGCGCCGAGAACGTCGCCGCCAGCACGGGATTCTCCGGGCCCCTTTCGAGGAGCGGGAGCCTCTGCGCCCTGGGCGCTTCGTCATCCTCGCGCCACATCGGAGTCTTGGATTCCAGGAGCCCGTCGATCTCCAGCGCGTCGGCGGTGAAGCGGAAGCCGGCCAGCGCGGAGTCCTCGCGGGCGAGGGAGAGTCGCGGGAGGAAGAGGAATGCCTGCGCCTCGCCGCCCACCTTTGCGCGAAGCCGCTGCAGACGACCATCCGCTTCGACCCCCGCTCTTTCGGCGCCCCGGATCGCGCGCAGGAGCCGAGCGGGACCGTCCGCAGCGACGAGCTCCGGATCGAACCGCGCCAGATAGAGGTAGCCGCGGTCCCCGAACGCGAGGAGCCGGTCACCGCGCGTCGCGTCCTCCAGCAAGAGGCCGTCCGCGTCGTGCCGCACCACGCGCAGGTCCTCGCCGCCGAACTGGCGCCGCGCGAACTGCAGGGCGCGCGTCTCGTCCGCAATGCCCACGGCGGCCACCACCACCGCCGGATCGGGCAAGACGAACGCGGCGAGCCCCTCCTCGGGATCGAGCCCGGTCTCCTCCGGCGGCGGGCCACCGGAGAGCTCCAACGCGTAGCGCGCGAAGGCCTGCTTCTCCGCGAGCCCGGACGCAAGGCCCTGCAGCGCGCGCTCGAGGAAGTCCACCGCCGGCTCCAGCGCCCCCTGCGTGCGCGGGACGAAGAGCACGAGCTCTGCATCTGCCGGCACCGCGCGAAGCACCGCGCGAGGCGAGACGCCCACCGCCACCTGCTCGAAGGCGCGGCCGCGGCGAAGGCCCTGCACCCGGTACTGGCCACTGCGCGGGAAGGTGTGCTCGACCGTGGAGGCGGTGACCTCCGGCGAGCCATCACCGAACTGCCACTGAAGCTCCGGACCGTCCGCGCGGCCGAAGCGAACGGGCTCGCCGGCGTGTGCTTCCAGCGGCGCGTCGTGCACCGGCCGCGCACCTCGCCCACATCCCGCGCCCAGCGCGAGCGCCGAGACGAGCAGGAGCGTGTGAGCGGAGCGCGCCCGGAGCAGAGCTAGATCTCGAAGGCCAGCCCGAAGGTCCAGTAGCGGCTGGAGAGGTTGATGCCGGAAGTGCCGAAGCCGTTGGCGAACAGGGTGGCGTACTCCGCGTAGAGGTAGGTGTGGTTCACGCCCACGCCGCTGTCGAAGTCGCGCGCCAGCCGTGGGTCGAGCACGTCCATCTGGAACGCGAGCCCGCCGGTGTAACCCCAGCCCCAGCGGCCGCCCTGCGCGCGCTGGCCGTTGAAGACCTCGGTGTCTTCGCCCTTGGTGATGCGCCAGGGGACGTAGGCCACGCCGAGCCGCGCGTAGGGCACCAGCGGGATGCCCCACTCGCGCGCCGCGTAGTCGAAGTTGTAGAGCGCGTCGAGCCGCAGCGGGAACACGCGCAGCGCGGTGGGGACCGCGGTGGGCTGACCGTCCGCCAGCGCCTTGCCGAACTTCTCACCGTAGCCCGCGCTGAGCCCGAGCCCGAGCGCGCCCACGCGCTGCCAGAGGTAGCGGTCGTAGGAGGCCTCGAAGAGGAGCATCCCGGTGCGGCCGAAGGTCTGCTCGTACGGGTTGCCCTCCACTTCCTGATCGATCGACGCGCGCGGGTTGTAGCCGCCGAGCTTCAACCGGATCGCGCCGTTGCGAGGGCTCTCCGCCGCCAGCGACTGCGCGGAGGCCGGAGCGGCGACGAGGAGGGCCAGCGACAGCGCCGCGGCGCAGGGGGTCATCTTCACGAACGCTTCCTCCAGACGAGCCGCGCGAGCGACAGGAGCGACAGGAACGCCAGCGCACCACCACCCGCGTGCGAGCATCCGCCGTCCTCCACCCCGCCGGCCTCCTTGTAGTTCTGCCAGAACCCCGCCGTCGTCACCGGGCGCACCACCTGCTCCTCGGAGACGGGGCTCTCGTTGCCCGCCGCGTCCACGCCGATCGCGGTGACCGTGTACTCGGTGTCGTTCTGCAGGTTGGTGATCCGGCCGGTGAAGGGCCGCGCGCTGAACGAGGCCGTCCGCGTGGGCAGGCCGAGCGCCTTCGCCTCGAGGCGCACCACCTGGGTGTCCGCGTCCGTGGTCAGCGTCACCGCCGCCGCGCCGTCCAGCGGCGTGAGCGAGCCGAACTTCGGCGCGGTGGGCGGCCGGCTGTCCCAGGTGATCTGCACCGGGTGATCGTTCTGCGCGTACACCATGTTCTCGACGATGCAGGTGCCCGCCGAGGTGCGGTAGCTCGTGCAGAGCTTCCACGTCGTCTGCTGGTCCGGCTGCGGGCACGCCAGCGGCGCGTCCGGCGTGCCGAACACGGGGAGCGCGTCCACCCTCACGCTGAAGTTGCCGATGTTCTGCGGCAGGTCGGTGCCGGTGACCGTGTCCACGATCACGTCCGTGGTGGTGTTCGGCCGCGTGGCGCAGGTCGCGTCCTTCGTGAACCAGGAGAGCAACGGCTCGCAGAGCTGCGTCTGCGCCATGTTGCTCTTCCAGTCGAAGCGCAGCGTGCGGCCGCAGTCGCGCGGTCCCACCGAGAGCTCGGTGAGGCCGCCTTCGACGGTCACGTCCATCTCCTCGTGGGCGAAAGCAGTGAGGGGGATCAGGGTGAGCAGCGCGGCGACGAGGTGACGCATTCGGCGGCGAGTCGTAGCAAGCCGAAGGCCATTCGGAAAGCGCGCGCCGTCGCTGCCACGGCGAGCGCCACCCGAGCGGCCGGCCAGCCAAATGGGCACGTCTGCCCGAGGCTGCTTTGCCAAAATGTCACGCCACGTCATGCGCGCCGGCGGACGAGCGCACGCGCCGCATCCACCGCGTTCCAGGCCGCGCCGCGTCCCGCGTTGTCCACCACGGCGAAGAGCTCCACCACCGGACGGCCCCCCTGCGGCGCGCGCGTCACGCGGATCCGGCCCACGTGCACGGTGGGGTCGGCGGTGACGAGCATCGGCATCGGGTACACGCGCTCGGCCGGCGCATCGAGCACCTTCAGGCCCGGCGACCGGCGAAGCGCCTCGCGGAGCTCGGACTCGGAGACCTCGCGGCCCAGCTCCACCGTCAGCGTGAGCGCGTGTCCGTAGAAGGTGGGCACCTGGATCGCGGTGCCTCGGATTTCCGGCGCGTCTTCGATGCCGGACCAGATCCGGTGGCTCTCCAGCGTCCAGCGCTGCTCCTCGCTGGTGAGAGTGGAGTCCGCCGAGAACTCGCCCACCTGCGGGATGAGGTTGAAGCCGAGGCGGTGCGGGAAGAGCTCGGGCTCGTCCTCCCGCCCAGAGAGCAGGCCAGCGGTCTGCTTCTCCAACTCCGCGATGCCGCGCCGGCCCTGAGAGGAGGCGCCCATCAGCGCGGTGACGAACGCGCGGCGCGCACCGGCGAAGGTGCGAAGCGGCTCGAGCACGGTGACCAGCGCGGCGGTCACCGGACCGGGCGTGGCGACCGTGCGCCCCTTGAAGGGACGCTGCAGAGCCGTGGCGTTCACCGCGGGCACGACGAGCGGCACGTCCGGCTGCAGCCGGTGCAGCGGGCTCACGTCCACCACCCACGCGCCGGACTTGGTCGCCGCCTTCGCCAGGTCGGCGACGTTCTCCTGCGGCACCGCGAGGATCACCGCGTCGAGACCTCGGAACGCATCGGAGAGATCTTCCTTCGGCAGCTCCTCGACCTCGAGCGTGTCCTCGCCGAACTCGACCTCGTCGCCGACCGAGCGCTCGGAGGCGAAGATCGAGATGTCCTCGCTGCGGACCTCCGCGTCGTACAGCGCGGCCAGCACCTCGCGGCCGACCGTGCCCGTCGCTCCCACCACGCCGAACCGGGGGCGCTTCTCCATGTCGCTAGTCCTCCTTCAACCGAGCCGCGGGAACAGGCCCGGGCAGGGGCGGAAACTTCGGGTTTCGCTCGGCGCCGGAGCCGCGGATGTAGTGAGGCTCCAGCGCGAAGATGCTCTGCGCGTCGTACCCCTGCGGCAGACCTTTGAGGAGCGCCAGCGTGCCCAGCGCGACGGCGGAAGGAACGGCTCCGGCATCGAGCAGACGGTCGGCAGGAACGCCGAGCGACTCGAGCTGCGCGTGGTACTCCGCCACCGCGGGCCCGAGAAGCACCGAGCCTTCTCGCTGCAGGCAAAGCTGCGCGATGCCCGCCGGATCCGCCGCGTCCTCGGGTGAAAGCTGCGTCAGCGCCTGGCCTTCGCGCCGGTAGTGACCGACGTAGAGGTCCTGCGCACGCGCGACCGCGATGGGCAAAAGGGTCGTGTCTTCGGGACCTTCCAGCGCCGCCGCCGCGAGCGACGACACGCCCATCAACGGCACCTTCACCGCGTAGGCCAGCGCCTTCACCGTCGCGAGACCGATGCGCAGGCCGGTGAACGAGCCGGGCCCCAGCCCGATGACGATCGCCTTCAGGTCGCTGAACTTCACGCCATGCCGCTGCAGCAGCTCGCCCGCCTCGCCCGGGAGCATCTCGCTCACCTTCCGCGGAGGGCCGATGAGCAGGTGCTCCACCACGCGCGGCGTACCGTTCGCGGCGGCGCCTTCGTCGAGCAGCGCCATCGACAACGTGAGCGTGGAGGTGTCGAGGGCGAGAAACACGGAGGGCCCATGTACCCGCGCGCCTGAGGGAGGGCAACTGCGCGCTGCCTCTCCCTTCCGTTGGCGCTTCCGGCGCTCCGTCTAGCTGCGCGGCTGGGTGGGGACCTCGCAGCCTTCCGGGCCGCAGGCGTCGGGTGCGGCTGCGTCGGTGGGTGCGGCGGGTGCGACCTCCAGCAGCTCCGGCTCCGCGAACGCCTGCTCCAGCGCACGAAGGAAGAGGTCCGCCGGCTGCGCGCCGGAGACGCCGTAGCGCCGACCGAGCACGAACATCGGCACGCCGCGGATGCCGAGCGACTGCGCCTCGGACTGGTCGGCACGAACGTCGTCGCTGTAGCGGTCGGACGCGAGCACGGCCTTCGCCTCGGTCTCGTCGAGCCCCACCTCCGCGGCCAGCCGCGCGAGCACGTCGTGGTTCGACACCGAGAGCCCGTCGGTGAAGTGCGCGCGCACGAGCCGGTCCTTCAGCGCGTTCTGGTGCTCGAGCGACTTCGCCTTCGCGAAGTGGAGCAGGCGGTGCGCGTCGAAGGTGTTCGCGCCAATGATCCGGTCGAAGCGGAAGTCGATCCCCTCCGGCTTCCCCGCGTCCACCACCCGCTGGAACATGCCCTTCGCCTGCTGCAGCGGCATCCCGTACTTGTCCGCGAGCCGCTGCGCGTAGCCGTCACCCGGAGGGAGCTCGCGCGGCGTGGACGGGTCGAGCTCGAACGAGCGCCACACCACCTGCACCTGGTCCCGCTGCGGGAACTTCGCCAGGGCCGCCTCGAAGCGGCGCTTGCCCACGAGGCACCAGGGGCAAGCGATGTCGGACCACACGTCAACGCGGAGAGTCTTCATGGTGCCGACATGTCTAAACGGCAGCGGGCCGGAAGGCACGGGTGCGTTGGCTTCGACTGCGGAGCGTCCCTATGGTTGGGGCATGGCGGTCTCACGAGACGAGCTGAACCGGCTGGCGCAGGCGCTCGCCCACGCCCGAGGAGCGCGCGCTCGTGCTGCAGCAGGCCTCTCAGGCGGACAAGCAAGACGAACCTACGGTTCAGTTCCCACCGACCATCTCCGTGGGCGGCATCTGGCGGGGTGGTGACCTCAGTCGAGCCGAGCTCTACGACGATGACGCGTCCTGACCGCGTCGTTCTCGACACCAACGTACTTGTCGCCGCGACGTTCGGGGAAAGCCCATTCACGACGCGAACATCGTGGCCGTGATGCATGCGCACGGCGTCCGCCGGCTCGTGACCTTCAACACGCAGCACTTCGCGCGATACGCGGACTTGATCGATCCGGTGCGCCCAGCCTAGCGGCACGGAAACAGCTGCACCCGCGCGATGCCCTTCTCGATCATCCCCAGCTCTCGCGCGGCGGCTTCGGACACGTCGATGACGCGGTTCTTCGCGTAGGGCCCGCGGTCGTTCACGCGCACCTGCACCTCGCGGCCGTTGCCCACGTTCCGCACCCGCACGCACGTACCGAACTTCAACGTCCGGTGCGCCGCGGTGAGATCCTCCTTGTCGAAGGGCTGGCCGCTCGCGGTCTTCTTGCCCTGGTGGTACGCGCCGTACCAGCTGGCCACGCCCTCCTGCACCGGCTCGCGGCCCCCGAAGAGGCCACCGCGCTCGAGCTCGCGCGGGCCGTCCTCCACGCGCTTCGAAGGGCCTCGCTCGTCGTCGGGGCGCACCTGCGATTTGGACGCGCAGCCCACGCCGAAGAAGAGGACGCAGGTCAGTGCGACGAAGCCGAGCCTCAAGACCGGCTACCTCGTGAGGTCGTTCTTGAAGACGAGGACCATGATGATGATCAGCATCGCCAGGCCCACCATGTTCGCGATCTCGCGGGCGCGCACCGGGATGGGCCGCCGCCGGATCGCCTCCCACATCGCCGCGAGAAGCGCGAAGCCGTCGAGGATGGGGATGGGCAGCAGGTTCATGATCCCGAGGTTCACCGAGATCGCGCCCATCAACTGCAGGTAGTCCCGGTACCCCTTCTCCGCCTGGATGCCGGTGAGCTGGAACATCATGATCGGCCCGCCCAGCGTGTTGAACGGCATGTCGCCGGTGAAGAGCATGCCGATCACGCGCACCGTCTGGCCGATCACCACCGGCACCATCTGGGCGGACTCCTTCAGCGACTCGCCGAACCCGAGGTGCACGGTCACCCGCTCCACCTCTGGCGAGTACGCGGCGCTCCAGCCCACCAGACCGCCCGCCACGCCGATGCCCTCGGTCGGCACCTTCTGGCCGAGCACGTCCGTGCGGTGGAACTTGCCGCGCGCCAGCGTCTCCTCACGCACCTTGCCGTCGGTGCGCCAGGTCAGCTTGAACGGCGCCTCGCCGGTCCGCGCGATGGAGATGGTGAAGTCGCGGAACGAGCGCAGCGGTCTTCCATCCACTGCGATCAGCCGATCACCGCGCTCGAGCCCCGCGCGCTTCGCCGGACCGCCGTCATAGACGTGGCCCACGTAGAGGTCGCTCATCTCCGCGCCGATGGCCTCGAGCCCGGTGCCCTCGCGCACCGGCACCGTCACCTTCACCACCCGCGGCGTCGCACCGCCCACACCCGGCAGCGCCAGCGGCTCGAGCCGAGCCACCTCCAGCGAGACCGTTCCGCCAGGCTCCACGCCCTCGAGGATCTTCTCCAGCCGAGCCAGATCCGGCACCGGCTGATCGTTCGCGCGCAGCACGCGGTCGAACGTCCGCAGTCCCGCCGCATGCGCCGGCCCGTCCTCCGGAACGCCGAGCACCGGCTCCGGCGAATAGCGCTCCACACCGATCTCACCGCGCGTGTCCGCGAACACGTCCGCCATGAACGCGGACGCGGGGGTGACGGTCTTCTCCAGCTTCTCGCCGTCGCGCTCGATGAGCAGCCGCGTGGGGAGGTCCGCGCGCTTCTCCACCGCGTCCTCGAAGCGCAGGTAGCTCTCCACCGGCTGGCCCTCCACCGCCAGCACGCGGTCGCCGGGACGCAGACCCGCTTCGGCCGCCGGCAGCCCGGGCTGCACGAAGCGGATGACCGGCGCGAGCTGCTCGTGCGAGCCGAAGAAGACGAAGAAGTAGATGAACAGCGGGAAGATGAGGTTGAACGCCGGACCCGCGATGACGATCAGCGCGCGCTTCCAGGGCGGCTGCGCGAGAAAGCCACGGCTGGCGTCCTCCGGGTTCTCCTCGTCATGCGGCAGCTCGCCGGCCATCTTCACGTAGCCGCCGAGCGGGATCCACGCGATGCGGTACTCTGTCTCGCCCCGCGTGAAGCCGACGATCTTCGGGCCGAAGCCGATCGAGAACCGCAGCACCTTCACGTTGAGCAGCTTCGCGACGAGGAAGTGCCCCAGCTCGTGGACGGTGATCAACACGCCCAGCAGGATCACGAACAGCACGAGGGTCTGCGGATTCATTCGCCCCCACACTAATGGTGGGATCCCCAACCGACAACGCACACCTGCCCTGCGCTGGACATCGGGCCGCGCCTGCGGACCGGCCTACATGACACCCAGCGGCTAGACGAGCGCGCCGCGCACGAACGCCACCCACGCGAAAACGATGGGCGCGTTGAACACCAGCGCGTCGATCCGATCGAGCAGGCCGCCGTGGCCGGGGATGATCTTCCCCGAGTCCTTCACCCCGTACGCGCGCTTGAGCATCGACTCGGCGAGGTCTCCCACCGGACCGAACACGCCGCCGAGCAGGCCCACGCCCACCACGTCGATCCACGAGAGCCAGTCGTAGAACGCGAGCTTCAGCACCACCATGCCCAGCACCGACCCGGTCATGCCGCCGAAGAAGCCCTCCCACGTCTTGTTCGGGGAGACCTCGGGGTAGAGCTTGTGCTTCCCGAAGAAGCGGCCGGCGAAGTACGCGAAGGTGTCGTTCGTCCAGGTGATCACCAGCGCGACGATCACCCAGCCGAGGCCCGTCTCCGGCAACAGCCGCAGCCACGCCAGCGCGGCCAGCCCGAGGCCGCCGTACACGAGGCCCGTCAGCGCGTGCGCCGCGTGCGTGGGTGCCTCCTTCAATGGTCCCGCGATGAGGTGGAAGGTCCACGACGCGAGGAACACGAACGCGACCGTGAAGAACGCGAACGACCACGCCTGCTCCGGCGAGAGCACGTGGAGCAACGGCATCAGCGCCGCGCCCGCCATGGAGAGCCAGGCCAGTGGCCCCAGCCGCTTGAAGACGATGAGGAAGTACTCGGACGCGCAGATCGCCGCGGCACCGGCCATCAGCCCCGCGCTCCACCAACCGCCCGCCCACAACAAGCCGAGCACCACCGGGAGCAGGACGACCGCGCTGCCCACCCGGAGTGCCAGGTTGCGATTCTTCTCGTTCACACGCTCCCCTGTGCGCGGGGCTGCACTGCCGGCCCCGTCGCGAGCTGCGCGCCCGTGAGCCCGAAGCGGCGCTCGCGGGTCTGGTACTGCTCGACGCAACGTAGGAACTGCTCCTGCCGGAAGTCGGGCCAGGCCACGTCGGTGAACACCAGCTCCGCGTAGGCCGCCTGCCAGAGGAGGAAGTTGGAGATGCGCTGTTCACCGCTCGACCGGATGACCAGATCCAGCGCCGGGAGATCGTGCGTCCACAGCGCGTTCTCGAACTGCTTCTCGTCGATGTCCGAGGGCTTGAGCTCGCCCTGCGCTGCCCTCTCCGCCAGCCTGCGTGTCGCACGGAGGATCTCCTCCCGGCCGCCGTAGGAGAGCGCGAGCGTGAGCACCATGCCGCCGTTGCCCGCGGAGTCGCGGCGCAGCGCGTCCAGCGGATCGCGCACGTAGCGCGGCAGCTTCTCCACCTCGCCGATCGCATTGAGGCGGATCTGGTTCTCCATGATCTCCGCGCGCTCCTTCTCGAGGTACTCGCGCAAAAGGTCCATCAGCGCCGCGACCTCGTCGGCGGGCCGCGACCAGTTCTGGGAGGAGAACGCGTAGAGCGTCAGCGCCTTCACGCCGATCCGGCGCGCGCAGCGGGTGACCTCGCGCACGCTGTTCGAGCCCTCGCGGTGTCCTTCGATCCGGACCTGGCCCCTCCCCTCCGCCCAGCGGCCGTTGCCGTCCATGATGATCCCGACATGGCCGGGCAGCGGGCGGGCCTTCACCTCTGCTTCGAGTTCGACAAGGTGCGACGGGGTCTGCATGAGGCCGCGCACCCTACAGTCAAGGGGCTCACGGGGTAAACAACGGGAGTTGCTCGCCTTCTCGCCGTCCAGCGGTGCGGCGTGGGTCCAAGGACACCCTCGGCTGTGTCCTCTTGTCGACGCTGAAGGGATCGCGTGTAGGATCCTCCCTTCATGCCGCCCCGGATGATTGGTCCCTACCGCGTGCTGGAAACGCTCGGCGCGGGTGGAGCAGGGACCGTCTATCGCGCCATCGACCGCCGGACCGGCGAGTCCGCGGCGCTCAAGCTGCTGAGCACCGGACCCGCGCTCGACCCTCGCGCCGCGCGAAGGCTCGCGAGGGAGTTCGAGACGCTGCACGACCTCGCGCACCCGAACGTGGTGAAGGTCTTCGACACCGGCGTCTTCCAGGGCTACCCCTATCTGGCGATGGAGCTGGTGGAGGGACTGACCCTGCGCCAGTACCTCTCGCTCACCAGCGACGACCTCGTGCGCGGCGGGAACCGCTCCTCCGGCAGCCACAGCGTGGACGGCTTCTTCGGCCTCGGCGGCGACGACGACTGGAGCCACGACGGCCGCGACGACAGCGACGAGGCCACCGACGTGGGACCTCGCGCGTTCGACCTCTCGCGCTACGCGACGGAGATGCCCAGCGAGGAGCTCGAGGAGTACGACGAGGGTCCCGCTTCGGTGCGGGCGCTGGCGGATCGCGCGGACGAGCCGGACACGAACACCGGCGTGGGACTCGCTGCCGCCGAAGCGGACGTGCCGTGGGAGGTGCCGCTGCTCGCGACGCCGACCCCAAAGGCTGTGACGAACCGGATCTCGGACACGGACCTCGTGGCGCTCAACCGCCCCGAGCGCGTGGGCCGGCTCACCGACGCGGTGCTGCAGCTGTGCCAGGCGCTCGCGTACATCCACGCGCACGGGCTCGTGCACCGCGACCTCAAGCCCACGAACGTGATGGTGGACGAGGACCACATCGTGCGGCTGATGGACTTCGGCCTCGCGAAGTTCCTCGCCGACGACACCGGCGTGACCCAGAACGGGCGGCTGGTGGGGACCTTCCGCTACATGGCGCCGGAGCAGATCCTCGGCGAGTCGATCGACGCGCGCGCCGACCTCTACAGCCTCGGGGTCATCCTCTACGAGCTGCTCTCCGGCCGCCCGCCCTTCGACGCGCGAACCCCGT
The DNA here is from genome assembly GCA_023423535.1 of Pseudomonadota bacterium. Taxonomy (GTDB): domain Bacteria; phylum Myxococcota; class Myxococcia; order Myxococcales; family Myxococcaceae; genus JAFAFL01. The sequence continues at coordinate 98,800 of JAFAFL010000091.1, read as the reverse complement.
ACGAGCTCTGGCAGAAGGTGCTGGAGACGGAGCCCCTCTCGCTCTTCGCGCTGAACCCGCACGTCGAGCCGCAGCTCGCGCGCGTGGCGCACCGGCTCATCCGCAAGGAGCCCGAGGACAGGCTGAGCACCGCGGAAGAGGTCTACGAGGCGCTCGCGGAGCTGTAGCCGGTGCGGTAGGTCTGCCGGCTGTGAGCACCTCGGGAACGAAGACGGAACTGACGGTCGCGGAAGGCGACGCAGGCGCGCGGCTCGACCTGTGGGTCGGCGGAAAGCTCGGGCTCTCGCGCGCGAAGCTGAAGGCGCTGTTCGACACGGGCGCGATCCGGGTGAACGGGCGCACCGCGAAGAAGGGCCAGGCGGTGCTCGCGGGACAGACCGTGAGCGTGGAGGTCGCGGAGGAGGATCCGCGTCCGGTGCCCACGCCCGACGTCCCCTTGCACGTGCTGCGCGAAACCGATGCGTTCGTCTTCGTGGACAAGCCCGCCGGCTGGCCCTCGCATCCGCTGCAGGCGGGCGAGACGGGCACCGTCGTCAACGCGCTCGTCGCGCGCTACCCGGAGTGCATCGAGGCTGGCGAGGACCCTCGCGAGGGCGGGCTCTGCCACCGGCTCGACGGACCGACCTCCGGCGTCATCGTCGCCGCGCGCACGCGTGACGCCTGGCTGCGCGCGCGGGAGGCCTTCACGCGGCGCGACGTGGAGAAGCGGTACTGGGCGATCGTCTCCGGGCCCATCGCCGACGAGGGCGAGATCGACTTGCCGCTGCGTCACTCGGCGCGTCACACCGACCGCGTGGAGCCGGCGGCCGACGAGCAGCACGGACAGTCCTCGGGGCGCGAGGCGCTGACGACGTTCACCGTCCTCGCCCGGCGGGGTCAGTATTCGCTGGTGGAGGCGCGCATCCACACCGGCGTGCTCCACCAGGTCCGCGCGCACCTCGCGTCGATCGGCGCGCCGCTGGTGGGAGACTCGCAGTACGGCGGCGAAGAGCGGGAGGGCTTCGAGCGTCATCTCCTCCACGCGCGCGCGCTCGGGCTGCCGGGAGAGCCGCTCGTCGAGGCGCCACCGCCTCCGGCGTTCACCGACGCGTTGGCCCGGCTCGGGCTCGAGCTGCCGCCGTCGTAGTGATGTCGGTTGAATGACCGCGGGGATTGGCCGGGGAGCGGGCGACCAGACAGGGCGCCGTCCCCGCCGAGTTCCGCCTGCCCTGCGTCGAACCAAACCTTCCCGAGCGCGAATGGTTCGCGGGGAGGGACGCACGACATGAGGAAGCTCTTTGCGGCAGTGGCGGCGCTCGCGCTGGTCGGGTGCGCGGGGACTCGGGAGGCGCGGACGGAGGATCGCCGCGAGCGGCTGACCCAGGCCGGGATGACCAACGACCAGTCGAACCAGACGAACGATCAGATGGACGTGGGCAACGAGGACGACGCGCTGGGGAGCGACGACCTCGACGACGACCAGCGCTTCGACGAGCCCGGCATGGGCGGCTCGGGCACCGAGGGTGCCGGCGATGCGGGCGTGGAGACCGATCAGGGCACGCCCTCCACTGAGGACTTCGGCACCGGTGGCAGCGGCACCCAGGACGACCTCGGCACCGGCGGCGCGGGGATGGGCGAGGACGACACCGGCGCGGGGATGGACGGCGAGCTGGGGACCGGTGGCAGCGGCAGCGACATGGGCACTGGCGGCACCGGCACCAGCGGCAGCGGGAACATGGGCACCGGGACGACGGGCAGCGGGACGGGGAGCGATCTGGGGACCGGCGGCACCGGCGGCTCGGGCACCGATGGCTCGATGACCACCACCGACGAGGAGCGTCGCGAGGGCAGCGACATCGACAGCCGGCGGCAGCCGCTGCGCCAGGGCTCGACGACGATCCAGGGCCAGCCGCTTCCGGACCAGGAGTAACCGACGCGAAGCGAAGCCGCGCCCGCCTCTCTTCTTCAGGAGGGGCGGGCGCGGTGCTTCATCGTTCCCGCGCGGGGACTGCGAGCTCGGTCTGCGCCGGCGCCTTCGCCTGCCAGGCCACGCGCACGCCGCCGTAGAGCAAGCGTCCCGGTGCGGGTTCGAAGTAGCGGCCCGCCGCGGCGTTCACGCGCACGTTGCCCGCGTACCTCGCATCGAGCGCGTTCTGCACGCCGAGGAACGGCGCCCCCCTCCACCCCTGCCCCGGCATCTCGTAGCCCACCCGCGCGTTGAGCACGGCGTACGGGCCGGAGCGCACCGTGTTCGCGTCATCGGCGAAGAGAGCGGACACGTGCTGCCACTCCGCGAGCGCATGGAAACCTCGCGCGTGTTGCCATGAGAGCTGCGCGCCCACCACGTGCTCAGGAAGGCCGGGCAGGCGCCTCGCCACCTCGTCATCACCCACCGTCGCACGCAGCCACGTCCACGCGCCGCGCACCTCGAATCCGAAGGGCAGCTTCGCCCTCAGCCCGAGCTCCGTTCCCAGGTGCCTGCCCCGCTCCGCGTTGCGAAAGAACGCGCGGCCCGTCTCGTCCTCGAAGCGCACCAGCAGGCCCTCCACCCAGGTGTGGAAGAGGGCGGCCTCGTAACCCAGGCGCTCGCCGAAGAGCTGCCCGCGCGCGCCGGCCTCGAGGCTGTCCGCGCGTTGCGGCTCGAGCGCCTCGTTGAGCCCGCCGCCGCCGCCGGGCCGGTTCACCAGCTCGGTGGTGGTGGGCACTTCGAATGACTGGCTCGCGCTGAGGTAGGGCGAGAACTCGCGAAGCAGCGTCCACGACACGCCGATTCGCCCCGTCGTCTGCGAGAACGTCTTTCCGCCTGAGTCGTCGCCGTCGGTCAGCAGGCGATCGCTCACCGTGAAGCGCACGAGGTCGTAGCGTCCGCCGACGTGCAGCGTGAGGTGCGGCACGATCTCCAGCAGCTCGTGCGCGAAGAGCCCGAGGCTGGTGACGTCCTCGTCCTGGTGCAGCCGCAGCGTGTCGCCGGGCTGCCCGTCGAGGTTGTTCAGGTTGCGCCGGCGGTCGTCCTGACGCTGCACTTCGAGCCCGGTGTTCAGCCGGCTGTAGCGGCCGAAGAGGGGCCGCGCGAACGTGTGCTGGAGGATCGCGCCGGAGAAGCGCCGGTCGTACTCGACCTGGTTGAACGGGATCGAGGAGCGGAACGCGCGCGCGCTGTGGAAGGCGGTCAGCCGCACGTCGTGATCCGGCAGCCACCGGCGGCGCAGCACCACGCCGGCCCGGAGATCGCGCACGGACTCACCGGTGTCGAAGCGCAGGTTGTTCGGCGCAGCAATGCGAGGTGTTTGCTCGAGTTCCTCGCGGGTGAGTCCTCCGGGATCGTCTGCCACCGGCGAGTCGTTCGCGCCCACCGTCACCATCACCGAGGACCGCGCGTCGGGCGCGTACGTCCCCTTCGCGTTGACGCCGAGCGCCCTCACCTCGCTCTGCTCGCGCACGCCCTCGAACGAGAGGAACGATCCCGTCGCGTGGTAGCGCAGCCGGCCCACCTCGCCGCCGGTCTGCGCCACGACCTTCCACAGATCTCCCGCGCCCGTCGTCGTCGTCAGCTCCGCGTGCGGAGGCCCGCCGCCGTCTTCGGTGAGCAGGTGGATGACGCCGCCCGCCGAGTTTCCGTACAGCGGCGACGAGAGCCCGCGGTGGATCTCCATCCGCCGCACGCCCGCGAGCTCCAGCGCGTCCACCTGGCTCTGACCGTCCGGGAGCGTCTCGGGGATCCCATCCACCACGATCCGGATCCCGCGCACGCCGAACGCGGAACGGGCTCCGAAGCCGCGGATGCTCAGGCGCAGATCCTGCGCGAAGTTGTAGCGGTTCTGGGCGAACACGCCCGGCACAGGCACCAGCGCCTCGTCGAGCCCGAGGGTCGGCTGTCCTCGGCGGAGCTCCTCGCGCCCCACCACCGTCACCGCCGCCGGCACGCGTCCGACCTGCGTCTCGGAGCGCTCGGCGGTGACGACGGTCTCGAAGTCCCCTCCCTCCGGCTCTTGCCCCTGCTCGTCAGCGAAGGCGAGGGTTCCTGCGAAGCAGAGCGCTGTGGCGAGGAGACGGTGGCGCACGTCCTAGCGCTCCCGTTCCCGCGCGAGCCCCTCTTGCGCGGTGGACGCCACGAGCCGCCCATCCCGCGTGAAGTAGCGCGCGCGCGCGAGGCCCCGGGCACCCGAGGCGGACGGGCTCTCCACGACCTGCAGGAGCCAGTCGTCCATGCGGAAGGAGCGGTGGAACCACATCGCGTGGTCGATGCTCGCGAGAAGCACCTGACCCGTCAGCCAGCTCTTCCCGTGCGGATAGAGCGCCACCGCGATGAGGTTGAAGTCCGAGGCGTACGCGAGCAGGTAGCGGTGCAGCGCCGGATCATCCGGCAGGCTGCCGTTGGCGCGCACCCACCACATGCCCTGCGGCGGCCGCGCGTCGGGCCTGATCGGGTTGATCGGATTGACCGGGCGGATCTCGATCGGTGACTCGGTCGTGAAGCGCTCGCGCAGCGGAGACGGCATGAGGTCCGCGTAGCGCTTCGCCAGCTCCACCTGCGACGGCAGGCCTTCGGGGCCCTCCACCTGCGGCATCTGATCCTGGTGATCGAAGCCCCCCTCCTCCACCTGGAACGACGCGGCCATGGTGAAGATTGCTTGACCATTCTGGATGGCCGACACGCGCCGCGTGGTGAACGAGCGCCCGTCGCGGATGCGGTCCACGTCGTAGACGATGGGCCGGTCCACCCTCCCCGGCAGCAGGAAGTAGCCGTGGAAGGAGTGCACCACGCGCGCCGGATCCACCGTCTTCGCGGCCGCGGAGAGCGCCTGCCCGAGCACCTGTCCTCCGAAGACCTGCCCCCACCCGAGGTCCTGGCTCTGACCGCGGAAGAGGTTCTCCTCGATCTTCTCCAGCGACAGCTGCTCCACCAGCTCTTCGAGCACGCGCGACATGTCGGCCGCCGTACCACAAGGGCCCCGCCGAGCGGAGCGGCCAATGCGCGCGCCGCTCTGCTAAGTGAGCGGCATGGCACTCCCTGACGACTTCGCCTCCGCCCAGGAGCGCGTGAAGACGCTGAAGACCCGGCCTTCGAACGACACGCTCCTCGAGCTCTACGGACTCTTCAAGCAGGCCACCGAAGGCGACGTGCAGGGCAAGCGCCCCGGCATGCTCGATCTCAAGGGCCGGGCGAAGTTCGACGCGTGGACCGGCCGCAAGGGCATGAGCCGCGACGTCGCGATGCAGCAGTACATCGCGCTGGTGGATCGGCTGCTGCGCGGATAGCGCTTCTCGTCGAGCGTCATGTCCGAAGCCACCCGCCGCGCGATCATCCACGTGGACATGGACGCGTTCTACGCGTCGGTGGAGCAGCGCGACCGGCCGGAGCTGCGCGGCAAGCCGGTGATCGTCGGCGGCCATCCGACGCGCGGCGTGGTGACCGCGGCCTCCTACGAGGTCCGGCCCTTCGGCGTGCGGAGCGCCATGCCCATGTCCCGCGCGGTGAAGCTCGCGCCACACGCGATCGTCGTCCCGCCCCGCTTCAGCGCCTACGCCGAAGCGAGCGAGCACGTCTTCTCCATCTTCGAGAGCTTCACGCCCCTCATCGAGCCCCTGTCGCTCGACGAGGCCTTCCTCGACGTGACGGGTTCGGTCGGGCTCTTCGGTCCGCCGTGGGAAATCGCCCGCCGCATCCGCGCGCGCATCGCGGAAGAGCTGGGGCTGCCCGCCTCCGCCGGCATCGCCAGCGTGAAGTTCGTGGCGAAGATCGCCTCCGATCACGCGAAGCCCAACGGCCAGTTCGAGGTCCGCGCGGAGGAGACGGTCGCCTTCCTCGCCGCGCTTCCGGTGTCACGGCTCTGGGGCGTGGGCCCGAAGGCGGAGGAGACGCTGCACCGCCACGGCCTGCGCAAGGTGGGCGATGTCGCGGCGAGGGACGTGCGCTGGCTGGAGGAGCGGCTCGGGCCAGGCGGCCGTCACCTGTGGGAGCTCGCCAACGGACTCGACGATCGCGCGGTCGTTCCGGACCGAGAGGCGAAGAGCATCGGCGCGGAGGACACGTTCGAGGACGATCTCGTCGGCCTCGAGAGCCTGCGTCCGCACGTGCACGCGCAGGCCTTGCGGGTGGGGCGCCGGCTGCGCAAGGCGGGCGTGAAGACGCGCGTGGTGCAGCTGAAGGTGAAGTACGGCGACTTCGAGCTCGTCACCCGGCGGCAGACGCTGGAGGAGCCCACGGACGACGGACAGACCCTCTACCGCGCGGCGGTGGCCCTGTTCGATCGCATCGACCTCTCCCGTACCGTCCGCCTCACCGGCGTCAGCGCGCAGGACCTCGGCGACCCGAACGCGCTCGCGGAGCGACAGCTGGGCCTCTTCGATCTGCTGGCCGAAGCGTCGCCTCAGGCCCCCGCGCCGTCCGCGACGAAGCGCTTCGAAAAGCTCAACGCGGCGATGGATCGCATCAGCGCCCGCTTCGGCGCCGGCGCGATCACCATGGCGGACCTGGCCGGCCAGAACGTCCGCGGAGTGGACGACGAAGAAGAGGACGAGGCCCGCCGCAAGGCAGGCGCCGCGGTGTTCGACGTCCCCGGCGCGCGCCGGAGCACGCGCTAGAAACGGCTACGGCGTCTCGGTGTCGCCCGGAGAGTCGTCGCTGCTCTCCTCGGAATCGGAGCCGTCCGACTCATCCGCCGAGTCGTCGTCGCCCTCGGCGGAGGCCTCTGCGGAGTTCTCGGCGCCGGAAGCGTTTCCCTCGCCCTTCGCACCGCGGCGCTTGCGGCGGCGGCGGCGCTTCTTTCGCGGACCGTCGGCATCGGCGGCGGGCTGCGGCGCGCCCCCGCCCTTCCAGGCGTCGAGCTGCTCGCGGTACTCGCCGGTGGCCTCGACCCAGATCTCGAAGACGGTGAGCGACTCGTTGAAGAGCGGGTGGCGGCGGAACTGGTTCAGCGAGCCACGGCGGCGGCGCTGACCGGAGAGCGTGCGCTGCGCCACGAGGATCATCCGGCACCGCTCGGCGATCCGCCGCGGCAGCCGCGCGTTCTTCACCAGATCCGCGAGCAGGTCCTCGATCGCCTGCGCGACCGAAGGCGGACGGCCATCGTCCTCGTCCGGCATCGGCGCGTCGTTCGCGATGGGCAGCAGGATCGCCGCGAGCAGCACCGCGTCCTCGAGCGGGTGTCCCTCGCGCACGCGCCGGTCGAGCGCGCGGGTGAAGGCGTAGAAACGGTCCTCGTTCCCTCGCCCGAGCCGCTGCAGGTACTCGTGCACGGGCGGCAGGAGAATCCGCATCGCATCGAGCGCGGCGACGAGCTTCAGGCTCTCGGTCGCGTTGCCGCCGCGGATGAGCCGGAAGGTCTCCTCCAGCAGTCGCGCCTGCGCACAACGGGTGAGGTCCTCGACCGCGCCCTCCATCGCCGCGTAGGTGCGCGACTCGATGTCGAGCCCGAGCTTCCCCGCGAAGCGCACCGCGCGGAGAATCCGCACCGGGTCCTCGCGCATCCGGATCTCCGGGTTGCCGATGGTCCGGATCTGCCGCTGATCGAGGTCCTTCCGGCCGCGGACGTAGTCGATCACCTGGCCCGCGAACATGTCGTAGAACAGCCCGTTGACCGTGAAGTCGCGGCGGCGCGCGTCCTCCTCGGCGGTGCCGAACACGTTGTCGTGGGTGATGAGGAGATCCTCGTCCGTCGCGTCGATCACGTCCGCGCCGGAAGCGCCCGCCGTCCCGTTGCCCTCTTCGCCCGCCGCGCCATTGCCGTTGGCGTGGGCCGCCTCCTCGAGCATCAGCTCCGTCGGGTTCGCGCGGAAGGTGGAGACCTCGATGATCTTCCCGCCCTTGAAATAGACGTGCGCGAGCCGGAAGCGACGGCCGATGAGCCGGCAGTTCCGGAAGATGTTGCGGACCTCGTTCGGCGTGGCCGAGGTCGCGATGTCGAAGTCCTTCGGCTCGCGCCCGAGGAGCAGGTCGCGCACGCAGCCGCCCACGAAGTAGGCCTCGTGCCCGTACTGCTTCAGCCGGTACACGACCTTCGCTGCGTCCGGATCGAGCCTCGCGGGATCGATCTGCGCGACCTCGGGCGGCGCGGTCTGCACCAGCGGAAGGTCACTGCTCGCGGGCTCACTTCGCGCCCGGTCCCGGCGGCGCCCTGAAGGCGACTCGCCGCCTGCATCGGCCTGCGCTTCCACCTCTGCGTCCGGCGCCTCTGCGTCCGGCTCGCCGTTCGACCCTGCGGCCGAAGCCGCTCCGTCGCCTGCGTCGGACTCCTCTACTGCGTGCTGCGTCTCGTCGTTCACTGCAACGGCGGCCTCGACGGGCTGCGCGGTGGCGCCCGAAGGCTCGCTGTCTGACTGCTGCATCGGCGACTGCTCCTGTGGCCCGCTCCGCGACGCCTTCCGCTCATTGCGGAGAGGTCCGCCCGCGATGTCGGGGGCGGTGGCGCCGCAGGCCGGCGGCTCTGCGAGGTTCTGAGGTTCAACGTCCTGTCGGCCGGGGTCTATACCGGATTGCCGCGCGCGGGGCAGCCTCTCGTCGCTGGAGCAGGCGAACCTTCTGGCCTACGCCTCCCCGCCTGCTCCCTTCCCCTTCGAGTGCCGCGGCTTCGCGTCGTCGATGAGCTGCAGGTAGTCCACCACCTTCGCGGGCGGCGGCGGCGGCGTGGTCCCCAGGGCGGCAATACGCTTGGTGAACGCTCGCAGGATGTCCGGCACCGGCCTCACCGTCTGCATCAGCGCCTCCGGGCCCTCGAGCGCCTGGCTGAGCGACGCGGCCACCCGCTGCACCGGCAGCCCGCGCCGGAGCAGGTCCTGGAACGAGTTGGAGAGCGTGAGCAGGTTGTAGCCGGCCGTCTGCATCATCTCGACCGCGACCTTGATCACCTGCGGCGCGGTGAGGTGGTTGTCGCCCAGCAGCACCAGCGCCGCCTGGAAGTAGTTGAAGACGGGCACCACCCGGTGACCGTAGCGGGCGAAATATGACGGCGGCGTCATGCGATCGAGGTGGATGAAGATCCGGCGCACCGGATCCGCGGGCCCGATCTTCTTCCAGGTGGTGAGGATGCGCTTCTGGTCGTCGGGATAGACCTCCGCCGCCTCGAGCACCTTGCGCAGCACGCGCTCGTCCACGCGCCCCGCGAGCAGATCCGCGTAGAGCGAGTAGATGAACGCGTCCGCCTCCGCGTCGTCGCCGAAGAGGACCTCCTCCGCCTCCAACGGCGCGCGCAGCCGGGACTCGAGCAGCGCCGGCAGCTTGTAGCCCACCTGCCCGCGCATGGCCTTGAAGCGCCCGCGCAGGAGGTTGCGCACGTTGTCCTTCAGCACCAGCTCGTCGAACTCCACCCCGTCGAGCTTGAGCTTCTCCTCCAGCACCGCGCGCATCTGCGTGGGGCTGCCGCTGATGATGCACAGCTGCGAATCCCCCGGCGCCCGCAGCTCGCGGATGAGCGCCGCCGCACCGGGCACCGCGACCTTCTCGTGCGCCTTCTGCAGCGCGGTGGTCACCAGCTGCCGGAGGGTGTCGAACTCGGTGCGCAGGTACGTCTTGTCGAGGTCCCACCGGTAGATCCGCTTCGGCGGCGGTGGGTCGATGCGGTCCGGCAGGCTCACTTCGACGGCCTCACTTGCGCAGCCTCACTTCGGCAGGCCCTCGAGGATCTGCTTGCAGAGGTCGTTGGCCACCGCCTTCGCGGCGACCTTTCCGGCGTTGGAGATCGCCCGCGCCTTCGAGCGGCCGTGCGCCTTGATGAAGATCCGGTCGAACCCGAGCACCGGCGCGCCGCCGTACTGCTCCCAGTCCACCACCGTCTTCAGCTTCTCGATGCCCGGCGCCAGCAGCCCGAGCCCCGCCTTCAGCCGCAGGCTCTCCTTCGACGCGTTCCTCGCCAGCTCCACCGCGGTCTCCGCCACGCCCTCGAGCATCTTCAGCACCACGTTGCCCACGAAGCCGTCACACACCACCACGTCCGCGGTGCCGCGCGGGATGTCCACGCCCTCCACGTTGCCGATGAAGTTCACCGCGTCCGCCTTGCGCAGCCGCTCGTGCGCCTCCACCACCCGCGCCGGCCCCTTGTTCGCCTCCGTCCCGTTGGAGAGCAGCGCCACCACCGGACGCTCGTTCTTCGAGATGATCCGCGCGTAGGCCGAGCCCATCACCGCGAACGCCACGAGGTCCTCCGCCGTCGCGTCCACCGTCGCGCCCACGTCGAGCATCAGCGCGAAGGGGTCCTGCTTCTGTCCGCGCGTCTGCCGCGTCGGATAGACCGCGCACAGCGCCGCGCGCCGGATGCCGGGCAGGAGGTTGAAGTACCGCGCGCAGGCGAGGATCCCCGCCCCGGTGTTCCCCGCGCTCACCAGCGCGTCCGCGTCCCCGTGCACCACGAGGTTCGCCGCCACGCAGATCGAAGCCTCCGGCTTCTTCGCGATCGCCTCGCCCGGTTTCTCCGTCATCGAGACGAAGTCCGGCGCGTGGTGCACCGCGATGCGCTCGCCGTTGTAGCGCGTCTTCGAGAGCGCCTCTTCGATCTGGTTTCCGTCGCCCACGAGCAACGCGTGGATGTGCGGCGTGGTCAGCGACAGCTCGGCGGCGCCCCTCACCACCTCCACCGGCCCGTGGTCCCCGCCCATCACGTCGAACGCAATCGTCACCGGCCGCGCCATGAGGGGCATCCTACATGCCCGCGCGCCGCCCGCGGCAGCCTCGTGCTGCGCCGGGCTGCGTCATGAGCGCGCCCATCGTCCGTCCCGCCGCGTCGGGCTTCCCCACGGCCGCGGCCGCAGGCTTGACCTTCGCTCTCCGGCGGCGAGGCTCAGGGCCATGACCGACTGTGTGGTGGTGCTGGTGACCGCGCCCGGCGCGGACGTCGCGGCAGGGCTGGCGCGGGCGTTGGTGGAGGAGCGGCTGGCGGCGTGCGGCAACATCGTCCCGGGGCTGCGCTCCATCTACCGGTGGGAGGGAGAGGTCTGCGACGAAGCGGAGGTGCTGCTCATCCTCAAGACCACGACCGACCGCTTCGAAGCGCTCCGGGCGCGCGTCGTCGAACTCCACCCCTACGACGTCCCCGAGGTCCTCCGGCTCGACGTGCAGGACGGCCACTCCCCCTACCTCGACTGGATTCGCGCCGGCGTCCTCTGACGACGGGCGGGATGGCTGCGAAGCCACGCCAGAGCCTCGCGAGAGCCGCCGGACCGGAAATATACTGCCTCCCGACAACCGGGCACTGGCCGGTGATACCTGCAATATACTTCCGCTTCGGAACAGGGCGCCGCCGGCGTTGACGCCTCACCGTCAGGCCCCTACGGTCGCGCGTGTCTGGCGCGGAACACTGAGGAGGCTCGGGATCTCCCCGGCCGCCGCCCGCGCCCTCTGGAGCGACGAAGACCATGCGACGCACCGTCGTTGCCGCCCTCTGCAGTGCGGCCCTCTTCTCCGGCTGTGGCGCGAACGAGGAGCAGACGTTCCCGCCGGGCATCGGCAAGCCGTTCGGGCCGCAGTACAGCAGCGAGGCTCCCGGCTCGGGCGGTGGCGGCGGCACGAGCGGCCCGCCGCGGCCGGTCGAGTCCACCCAGGCCCCGGCCATCAGCATGGCGGAATGTGGGAGCGGCGCGAACGCGCTCTACTTCACCGGCAACGGCTTCATCTTCAGCGGGACGCAGTTGGTCACCGACGCCGAGTTCATCGCGGTGCACGAAGGCCCCACGCTCGCGGGCGGCGACCTCGTGAGGGTGAGCGTCGAGCCCGCTGACGAGGAGCAGGGCTCGAACTGGTCCCTGTCGTTCTCCACCAACAAGACCTCCGCACCGCTGGCGCCGGGGGTGTACCTCGACGCCGAGCGCCACCCGTTCGAGCCGGAAGGCGAGCCCGGCCTCAGCGTGGGCGGCGACGGCCGCGGCTGCAACACCCTCATCGGCTCCTTCCAGATCCACACCCTTGAGCTCGGCGCCGAAAGCGGCGTCGTCGACCGGTTCGAGGCCACCTTCGAGCAGTACTGCGAAAAGGTGACCACCAGCCGGCTGCGCGGCTGCGTGCGCTTCACCCGCGCGCAGTAGCACCACACGCTCGGAGCCGACCCCGAAACGACGAAGCCCCTCCTCCCACGCGGGAAGAGGGGCTCTTTCTTTTCCCGGACCTGAACCGGGCGCGGAACGCCGGACGGCGGGGAGGACGGCGGCTACTTCCCGCCCGATCCCTCGACCATCCGCGCCCCGTCCGTGCCGTCGCCGCGGTCGATGCAGCCCTTGGTCAGCGTGTACTGGTAGGTGCCCAGCTCGTCGCGCCAGTACTCGCCCACGAAGGGCCAGTAGAGCTCGCCGTCCGCCACCGCGACCTTGTGCCGGTAGTTCTTGAGGGTGTCCCGCTTCGCGCCGCTCTTGAGCTGCGCCTCGAGGAACTCCTTCTCCTTCTCGTCGGTCATGAACTTGATGCGCAGGCCGTTGGCGAGGAGCCGCTCGAGCTCACCGCGCTCGAACTGCAGCTTGCCCTTCGCCATGATGCCCGCCTTGCCGATGAGGGCGGTGCGCTGGGTCTTGAGGTCCTCGTCCAGCGACTTCACGAGGTTCGAGAACCGGAACGCGTCCGACTGCTCCGACAGGGACGCCAGCTCCGCCTCCAGCTCGAGGATGGAGTCGTTCGTCTTCTTGAGGTCCTTGTCGGTCAGCGCCAGCCGCAGCACGCGCTCGAGGATGAGGTCGGTGGGCTCCTTCTTCCCGCCCTGCGCGTTCTTCTTCTGAACCTCCGCGAGCACGTTGTAGTACTCGGACGAGTCGAGGTTCCGCTCGAGCATCCGCGCGAGCTCCTCCTGCACCGGACCGTAGAGGCGCTCGAAGTCCTCGACGATCATGTTCGACTCCCGGTAGCGGCAGTTCTCGTAATAGATGACCGCCTTGAGGATCATCGCCTCGGGGAAGTACTCGTCGCGGAAGAACGGGGACGAGAGCGTGATGAGGTTGCCCAGCGCCTGCTCGTACTGGTCCACCCGGTAGTTCGCCCACGACGCCTCGAAGAGCGCCTCCAGCCACTGCGACGTGCCGCGCTCGATCCGCTTGAGGTAGTGGATCGCGTAGCGGTTCTGCTCGTGCTCGTAGTGGGTCCGCGCCAGCTGCATGAACGCCAGCTCGCGGAGCCCATCCGCCTGCTTCTTGTCCGCCGCCGTCTCCGCCACCGTCGCGCGGGTCAGCCGGACGACCTGCTTCAGCGCCTCCTGCGACTGGTCGAACTTCTGCTCGCGGTAGTAGGCCAGCGCCTCGAGGTACTTCGCCCGCGAGTGGAAGCCGTCGCTCTGCGGGATCTGCAGCACGAGCCTGCGCACCTCGTCGAAGCTCTTCTTCGCCTCGTCCTTGCGGCCCACCTCGTCGAGCGCCCGGCCACGCACGAAGTGGTAGCGCGCGAGCAGGTAGTGGAACTCGTTGCGGAAGCGCTCGGGGAACTCGTGGTTCGAGTACTTCGCGATCGTCTCCAGCACGACCGCCTCGTTCACCGTCTTGCGGCTGATGAAGAAGAGCCACTCGAGCGAGGTCGCGAAGTAGGGCGTGTGCGATCCCTTGTCGAGGATCTTCCCGAACTCCACCAGCGACGAGTGGTACAGCCCCATGCGGTAGAGCGCCTTCGCCAGCAGGTAGTGCGCCTCGAGGTGCAGGTCCGCCATCTTCGGGTCCTGCATGATCTCGTGCGCGGCGAGCGCGGCGCGGTCGTAGCCCTCCTCCTTGAAGAGGTTCGTGGCCACGTCCATCTTCTGCCGGTCCGCCGTCTTGCCGCCGAGGTCCACCGCCTCGAACGACATCACCGGCTGGGCCTTGCCGCCGCCCTGCCCACCGCCGGACGCGGTGCCCGAGCCCTGGTTCGACGACGGGGGAAGCTCCACCGGCTTCACCTCCTCGCCGGTGAGATCGAGGCCGCCGAAGGACATGTCGCCTCCGTCCTCCTTCTTCTCCTCGCCCTTCTTCTTCTCCGTCGTCTTCGGCGGCGCTTGCCGCTTCGCCGGCTGCGACTTCTTCTTCTTCGTGTCGCCGCCGAGGTCGAGGCCCTCGAACGACATCTGGGCGAACGCGGGCGTGCCCACCGCGAGTGCGACCCCGATAACGACTGTGCGCAGGTGCCGGTTCATGGAGCTACTCGGGGATGAAAGAGGTGGGGAGGAACATGGAGAAGCCCAGCTCGAACATGAGCTGGTTCCGCAGGATCTCCGACTTGTTCGGAATGGCCTGCGAGCGCTCCAGGTAGATGAGGTCGCGCAGCTCCGCACGCAGCGTGAGGAAGCGGTTGAGCACGATGCGGCTGCCCACGCCCACGTTGCCGCCCACCGCCATCATCGGCTGCGAGCCACCGGTGCTGAGGTTCGGGCCGCGGTAGCCGATCGCCGCCACCCCACCCAGCGCGTAGACGTCGAAGTGGAGGAAGCGCTCGGCGAGGAGACCGACCTTTCCGTAGAGCGGCGCCCAGCTCGCGTCCACGCCGGCAAGCCAGGTCATCTGGCCCGGCGCGCGCCCATCGAGCTCCTGGTACGACGGAGGCCGGCAGCCGTTCGCGTTGCAGATCTGCGCCGCGCCCGCGACCACCGGCACCGGCGCCACGCCGCCGCGCAGGTGCAGGCCGAACTGCTCCGTGGGGAAGAAGCCCACCGTCCCGCCGACGACGTACTTGGTGAAGAACGCGTCGTTGAGCGACATGCTCGCCGACGGGCTGGCCTCGAAGCGGCCGCGCTTGAGGAAGAGGTGTCCCGAGACCGGGCGCACCCGCTCGCGCAGGGGGCCGGTGCGGTCCTTGTCCACCTCGGAGACGTCACCCGCTTCGTCTTCCGAGGAGCCGCCGCGCTGTGCCGATGCCGGCAGCGCAATGGTGAGCGAGGCGAACAGCGCGAGCGCGCCGAAGAGCTTGAGGGTGCGCATCTATTCGGCCTCCCGCGTCGTGGACTTGAACGGCAGGAAGAGCGAAATGCCGGTGCTGAGCATCATGATGTTCTGGGTGGCGCCCTTGGTGGTGCCCTCGGGCTGGTCCACGTACGAGGTGTTGATGAGCGCGGCGTTGACGGCGAGGAAGTCCTTCGCCACGAAGCGCACGCCCACGCCGAGATCCATCGCCGGGTTCGGTCCGCGGCCCTTCAGCGACGAGGTCTGCGTCGTCACCACCCCGAGCCCGCCCACGAGGTACGAGTCGAAGTGGAGGATGTTGTTCCAGACCGCGACCTTTCCGTAGATCGGGCTCCACTCCACGCCCGCGGTGGCGGACCACTCCGGCACCGAGTGGAAGATCCGGCTCTGGAAGGTGCGCTTCGCGGTGCGCACGTCGTCCGTCGCGTCGGTGCGGAAGAGGCCGAAGCGCGCGCTCACCGCGAGGTTGTCCTGCAGGTGGTACGCGCCGCGCAGCGTCGCCCCGTACTTCGAATAGAAGGGGTCGTTCACCGCGTACGCGACGGACGGCGCGAGCTCGAAGCGGTTCTTCTTCAGGTAGAGCTTGCGTTGCACGCTCTTCACCCGGTCTTCGACGGTTACGTCGCGTTCACCGCCGAGGAGCGACTCGCGAGAGGTCACCGGCCGGCGCGGCTCCTCCGTGGACTGGGTACCGGAGCGGAGCTCCACCTCCTCCGACTTCTCGGGGGACTGCTTCTCCCCCTTCTGGGGACTGGTCAGGTCGAGGCCAAGCCCACCTTCCTGCGCCTGCGCGACCAGGGGCAGAAGGGCGAGGGCCGACACCATCATCGCGGCTTTCCGGAGTGGCATTCGGCGCCGCATCCTAGTTCCACCCCCAGCCCCCTTACAACTGGGCTGAACTCGCCAAGTTGCGAAGATTCCTACGGTATTTCTTCACGATCCCCGGCTACCCCATGGTCGCACGCCTGGTTTGCAGTGCTTCCGTGCACGTCCGGCAGGCGGGTCGGTGCTAGCCTTCGGGACCGAATGAGAGCCCTCAAAAAGTCCCTCACCTCTTCCCTCGCGCTCGTGTCGCTGGGGCTGCTCGCGGCCACCGGCACCGGCTGCACGAACACCACGGAGCTCGGCAACGAGTGCACCCTCGTGCGTCGCGATCCGGCCGACACCGACGACTCGGACGGCATCCGCTCCATCCCGCTGAAGGAGAGCGAGATCGCCGCGAACAAGGACTTCATCTCCTTCGGCGCCACCGACTGCGAAGACCTCATCTGCGTGCGCGACAAGAGCGACCCGAAGGGCGCGGACGAGACGGCGAACGCGGTCGGCTTCTGCACCCGGACCTGCCTGCCCACGCGCGAGGACTCGTGCCTCACCGGCAACGAGGACATCGACGAGGGCCCGAACCCCTTCCAGTGCCGTCAGCTGCTGCTCGACGACGACACCCTCGCCACGCTGCGCGCGGAGCAGCCGGAGCTCTACCGCCGCTTCTTCGGCACCGCCGAGACGACCTACTTCTGCGCGCGCAAGGCCGAGCCCAGCACGCAGCAGTAGATCCTTTTTCTCCGCCGTCCGTTCAGGCCTCCCGGAGCCGCCTTCAGCGCGCGCTCGGGAGGCTTTTTCATGAACCGCACGGTGTCGCTGCTCTCTCTCGCCGCGGGCCTCGGGCTGCTGGCGCTCGTCCTCGCCTCACCGTCCTCTTCGCAGAAGCCGCCGCCGCAAGATCCGCAGGTGGTGGTCGCGCCGCCGGTGACGCCCGTCGTCGCGCCCGTGGTCGTGCCCGTCCCTCCGCCTGTGGCGAAGCCGGGGTCGTTGACGGTGGTGGGCAAGCTCTCGCATCCGGTGGTGGGCGTGGGCCGGACGGACGCGTTCGTCACCGTCGATCTTCAGGGCGTGGAGGTCCCCGGGCAGCAGCGCGCGCCGGTGAACCTCGCGGTGGTGATCGACCGCTCGTGCTCGATGGCGGGCGAGCCGCTGGCGCAGGCGAAGCGGGCGGCGCAGCACCTCGTGCGGCAGCTGGGTCCCGAGGATCGGCTGGCGATCGTCCACTACGGCAGCGACGTGCGGACCCTCGGCGGGCTGATGGCGACGGAGGAGAACCGGGCGCGGATGGAGCGCTACCTCCGCGCGATCAGCGACGACGGCGGCACGAACATCAGCGACGGCCTCGCGGCGGGCAAGGCGCAGGTGCTGCGCGCGGCGGGCGATTTCAAGGTGAACCGCGTCATCCTCATCAGCGACGGCCAGCCCACCGAGGGGATGACGGAGGATCGTCAGCTGCTCGCGCTGGCGGGTCGAATCCGGCGGGACGGCGTGACGATCTCGTCCATCGGCGTGGGCACCGAGTTCAACGAGCGGGTGATGCAGGGCATCGCCGAGTACGGCACCGGCGGCTACGCCTACCTGCGCAACGCGTCGATGCTCGCGTCGGTGTTCCAGAAGGATCTGCAGCAGGCCGGTACCACCGTGGCGCGCGACGTGGAGCTCTCCTTCGAGCTGCCCGAGGACGTGGAGCTGGAGGAGGTGCTCGGCTACCGCCACACGCGTGAGGGCCGCACCGTGCGCGTGCCGCTGACGGACTTCAGCGCGGGGCAGCAGGAGCGCGTGATCGCGAAGGTGCGCGTCGCCGCGAGCGAGGTGGGCCGGACGGTGGACGTGGCGCGGGTGAAGGTGACGTACCGGGATCTGCTCGCCGAGCGCCCGGCGGAGTCGCTGCAGACGCTGGCGGCGCTCACGACGGAGCGGAAGGAGGAGGTCGCGCAGCACCGGGATCGCGACGTGGCGCTCTACGCGGCTCGGGCCCAGGCAGCGCAGAACACCACACGGGCCGCGGACCTCTTCGCGCAGGGTCGCCGCAAGGAGGCGAAGCAGGCGCTCGAGCAGAACGCGTACGTCTACGAAGAGGCGGCAGCGGTCGCAGGTCCCGCAGCGGTGGCGGCAGACGTCGCCGAGCAGCGCGAGCTCTCCGCCGGCTTCGAGTCCGCCCGCGGCGACGACGAGGTCCAGCACCAGGTGAAGGGCGCGAAGGCGAAGGCCCTGAAGGACTTCGGCCGGATGGGCTCGACGTACTGAACGCGAGCAGCAAGGCCGGAAGCCAGAAGCCCCCCACAACCTCCGAGGTCCGAAGCCATGAGCGCCGCCGTTCTGCAGATGCATCGCCGCGAGTCGTTCGAGCGCAGCGCCACCCTCGCCCTCGGCACCGGCGCGGTGGCCGGGCTCATTCACCACGGCCTCTCCTGGCTGGGCGTGCCCGTACCGCTGATGCTGCTGGGGACGATCGCCGCCGTGGCCGCCACGCTGCGCGGCGATCTGATCGACCGGGTGCTGCTGGGCTTCTTCGCGCTCGCGGTGCCTTCGGTCATCTGGGTGCTGGGACTGTCGTGGGCGTGGACGGTGGCCCTGAGCGCCGGCGCGGGAGGTCTTCTCACGGTGCGCGCGCACGTCTGCGAACTGGGTGAAGAGGGACAGCTCGGAACGGTGCGGCCCGGTCCGCTGAACTACGCCGCCAGCGCGGTGCTGGGCGCGGTGCTCGGCCTCGCGGGCGCGCACGTGGTGGGCGTGCTTTCGGACAGGTTGAAGGACATCGACACGCCGACGCCGATCCTCGCGATGACCAGCGGCGCGGTGGTCTCGCTCTTCGTGGTGCTGAGCGCGCTGCCCGCCCACCTCGCGCTGCGGCCGGATCCGGTGGAGGCGCGCTGCGAGGAGCTCATCCCGCAGCTGTCGGGAGAATTTCGCACCCTCGCCGCCCGGGCGCTGCAGCTCTACCGGACCTGCGGCGAGGCTCTGGCCCGAGTGCCGCGCACCAGCGAGCGGGAAGAGCTGGCCCGTACCTTGTCCGAGATGACGAAGAGCGCGGTGGAGCTCGCGAGCGAGTGGACGGGCGTGGAGCACCAGCTCGAGGAGCGGACGGAGAAGGAGCTGGGCGCGGAGATCGCGGAGCTGGAGGCCAGCGCCCGTGGGTGCCGTGACGAGCTGGCGCGACGGCAGCTGGAGCTCGCCGCGGAAGCGCTGCGCGAAGAACTCGTCCGTGTGGAGGCCTTGAAGCTCCGGCGCGAGCGGATCCTCGCCAAGCTGAAGGCCGAGGTCGCCCTCCTCGAGCGCGCCCGCGTGTCCCTGATCGGCATCCGCAGCGGCCAGGCGCAGCTTCGCGCCGCGGAGCTGTCTGCCCTCTCGCGCCGATTTGCTTCGCTGTCCCGCCTGCAGGGCGCCGAGGCCCGGCTGGCGGAAGAGGTCGCCACCTCCGCCGAGCTGGCGAATCAGGAACTGCAGGGGCACGCGGCGCCTCAGCGAGAGCGGGCGAGCTGAGCGGGTCTGGGTGACCGGTTGACCAGCCATATGGTCATCGTTAGCTTTAGAAGATGCCCAGCCCGCGCCGCGCCCGCGGCACCGTGAAGAAGGCCAGCCGGAAGACGCTCGCCGCGAGCGAGTTCAAGGCGCATTGCCTCCGGATCCTGGACGAGGTCGCCGAGGGTCAGGAGGTGGTGATCACGAAGCGGGGCGCCGAGGTCGCGGTGTTGAGCCCGATCTCGCGACGGGTCGGCTCCTCGCGCGGTTCGTGGAAGGGGTTGGTCGAGATCGAGGGGGACATCGTGCACACCGACTGGAGCGACGAGTTCGAGGCCGCAGCCGAGTGATCGCCGTCGCCGACACGCACGTCGTGCTCTGGTGGTACCGGGACGACCCCGCTCTGCCGTCGTGGATGGCGAGCCACCTCGAGGCCTGGCAGCAGAGGGGCGAACGGGTCGGCGTCAGCGCCATCTCCCTGTGGGAGATCGCGAAGCTCGCCGAGCGGGGGAAGATCCGCCTGCGGGCAACGCTCGAAGACTTCCTTGAACAGCTCGAACGGGATCCGCTCTTCGAGGTGGTGCCCCTGTCCGTCCGCGTCATCGCCGAGAGCACACGCCTCGGTCCGTCGTTTCACCGCGATCCCGCCGACCAGCTCATCGTTGCGACGGCGCGGGTTCACGGCGTGCGGCTGCTGAGCGTCGATGAGCGCATCCAGGCGTCGGGCCTCGTCGCGCTCCTCGAGCCGAAGTAGTCGCTCCCGGCTACTCCACCCGCATCGGGCCGATGCCGTGGAACACCACTGAGCTCCCGGTCCGGATCCCCTTCTCGCGGGTCCAGCCGCCGGGGACCTCGAGCACGTAGGTGGAGGGCTTTCCCACCGTGCGCGAGGTCAACGTGCGCGGCTGGGCGCTCTCCACGATGCCGACGATCACGCCTGCGCTGTCGATGAAGAGCATGTCGAGCGGGATGAGCGTGTTGCGCATCCAGAAGCTGCGGACCTGATCGCCGTCCGGGAAGATGAAGAGCATCCCCTTCCCGCCCGGCAGTTCGCGCCGCCACATGAGGCCTCGGGTGCGCGCGCGGTCGTTGGCGGCGACCTCCACCTCCACCGTGTGCTTCGCGCCGGTCGCGTCCTGCAGCACGACCTCCGCGAGCGGCAGCTTCGGCGCGGGATAGTCCTCGGCGCTCGGGTCCATGAACTCGCGCGGGTCTCTCATCATCTGCGGCTGCATCGTCTTCTCCTCCGCGTTCGACGGAGTGTTCGGCGCCGCGTTCGACGCGGCAGCGGCACGGCCGGCATCAGGCTTCTGCAGACCACGTCCGTCCCGCCCATCCGCCTGACACGCGCCGAGCGTCACCGCGATCACGCCCAGCGCGACGGACATGCGGCGAAGGCCCGCGCTCACGGAAGGGCGACCCGCTTGTTGAGGAGCTTCCCGGTGATGTCCGTGCCGAGGCTCTGCGCCATCAGGCGCTCGACGATGACGTTGAAGGCCTCGCGCTGCAGGTCGTCGCGGTAGAGGAAGCGGATGCCCATGCCGGGCTCTTCGCCGTCGTTGCGCGACCACACCACCTCGCCGAGCAGCTCGAACGGGCCGGCCTCGGCGGGGATGGTGAGGCGGAAGAGGAACTGCGTGCCCACCGGCAGCGCCCGCTGCGTGCGGATGAAGGTGCCGCCCTTCGAGATGTTCTTCGTGTAGTCGGCAAAGAAGGAGTTGAGCTTCTTGTAGTCGACCTTCAACTCGATGGGCGCCCGCGGGTGCTGCCGCGCGTCGGATCCGCTGTTGGGCACGGTCATGTCCCGCGAGTATAGACGCCGCCCATGCAGCACGTCCTCATTCGCGCACGCGCGCTTCTGCGCCGCCCGCTCGCCGCCGCGCCCGCCTTCGGCCTCGCGCTGGTGGGCACCGCGCTGGTGTTCGTGCCGCTCTTCAACGTCCCCGGCTACGAGCTCTCCGAAGCGCTGGCGCTGCTCGCGGGCGTGCTGGGAGGTCTGGTCGGGATCGCCGCCGCGCGGCTCGAGGCGGAGGTTCTCAGAGGGGAAACCGCAACCGCGGCGCGGAACATCCTCCCGCGCGGAGGTCCCGTCCGAACTGCGGGCGCAGCGTTCACCACCGCATTCACCCTCACCGCCTGCGCGCTGGCGGTGCCCTTTCTCGTGTCGCTGGGGTGGTCCCTCGTCGGCACTCGCTGCAACCCGTTCGCGCACGTCGGCTTTTTTCCGCTGCTGACGCTCCCCTCCGCGGCGATTGCCTCGGCGGCAGGTGTGTTCTGCGGTGCGCTGATGTCGGGGCACAAAGCATGGAAAGCAGTGCTCGCGTACGTGGGCCTCTTGCTCGCGACGCTCGCGGTGACCGGCTTTCCCATCTACTTCGGGCCGCAGGTCTTCGCCTTCAACCACTTCCTCGGCTACTTCCCCGGACCGCTCTACGACGAGGCGCTGACCGTCCGCCCCGCCCTCTACTGGTTCCGGCTGCAGACCTTTCTCTGGACCGCGCTGCTCTTCCTCATCACTGCCTACGCGCTGGACATGAAGTCGGGCGCGCTGCGCAGGCCGAGGCTCCCTTCGACCGGCGCGTGGGCCCTCGTCGGCGCGCTGCTCCTCACCGCGCTGATCATCGAACAGCGCGGCGGCGTGCTCGGGCTGCGGATGAGCTACGCGCAGCTGGAGGAAGAGCTCGGCGGCGTCATCGAGCACGAGCGGTTCCGCATCCACTACTTCCGCGGCAAGCACCGCGAGGACCTCGCGCGGCTCGAGCGCGACGTGGCCTTCCGCTACGACCAGCTCTCACGGTTTCTCGGCGAGCGGCCCGACCGGCCGGTGCGCGTGTACCTCTATAAGGATGCGGCGCAGAAGCAGGCGCTGGTGGGCGCGGGCGGCACCCAGTTCGCCAAGCCCTGGCAGCTCGCGGTGCACATCAACGACGCGCCCTTCCCCCACGGCGTGCTCAAGCACGAGCTGCTCCACGTGATGGCCGCGCCCTTCGGCACAGGTCCCTTCGCCACCACCGCGCGCTTCGGCGTCGTCACCCAGATGGCGGTGATCGAGGGCCTCGCGGTCGCCGGCGACAACCGCACCGACGAGCTCACGCTGCACCAGTGGGCGGCGGCGATGCGCAAGCACGGGCTCGCGCCAGAGGTCCCCGAGCTCTTCGCGGCGGGCGGCTTCTACCGGCACGCGGCCTCGCGCGCGTACACGCTGACCGGCAGCTTCCTTCTCTATCTGGGCACGCAGTACGGCAACGAGCGGCTGCGCGCGCTCTACCGCTACGGCGACTTCGAGGACGTGTACGGCAAGCCGCTGCAGGCGCTGGCGGACGAGTACGACGCGTTCCTCGACACGGTGCCGCTCGACGCGCGCGCGGAGGCGCAGGCCTATCAGCGCTTCCGCAGGCCGAGCCTCTTCGGGCGCGCCTGTGCGCGGGAGGTGGCCTCGCTGGAGCAGGCCGCCGCCGAGTTCTTCTTCAGCGATCCCGCCGAGTCCGCCCGGCTCTACGAGCGCTGCGGCGCGCTGCAGCCGGAGGAGCCGTCGCACGCGCTCGGCCAGGCGCGGGCGCTGGCGCGTGCGGGAGAGCTCGACGCGGCGGAGGCGCTGCTGGAGGCGCTGTCGAAGAAGCTCGCGGAGCGTCCGGCGACCGAAGCGGAGGTCTCCATGTTGCGCGGCGATCTGGCGTGGCAGCGGTCGCGGCTCGACCTCGCGCGGGGGCACTACGATCGCGTGCTCGCGTTGGAGCCCGGGCCGCAGCTCGACCGCACCGCGCGGGTGAAGCTGTCTGCGCTGGGCACCGCGTGGAAGGCGCCGGCGATCCAGGCCTACTTCGGCGAAGGACCGGAGGACGTGCGCCTCTACGTGCTCCGCGAGGCGCTGGGGAGGCTCGGCGACGACCCGGAGCTGGAGTACCTGCTGGGACGGAGGCTCTCGCAGGCGGGCGCACCGGGGCTCTCGCGAGGACACCTCGATCGGTCATTGGCGCTGGGGCTTCCGGAGACGATCCACCGCGAGGCGCTGCGGCTTCGGGTGGAGGCGGCGTACCTCGCGGGAGACTGCGCCTCGGTGCGCGAGCAGGTGCGGAAGATCAGCGCCGGAGACGTGGGCGATCAGGGCGCGGCGTTCGAGCTCGCGGCGGTGGAGTGGGCGGAGCGTTGTGACTTCGAGGACCGCGCCTACAACGGCCCTCTGGTGCCCGCTGGGCCTTTCCGATAGGACGCGCCGACATGAAATTCGACGTCACGCAGCGGATCCAGGGTTCGGTGGACGAGGTTCAGCGCGCGATGCTGCACCCCGACTACCCGGCGTTCCTCCTCCAGCACCACGGCGTGCTCCTCGAGGTCGAGCCCCTGGAGCTGAACGACTCAGGTGACGTCGTCCGCCGCCGCGTCCGCTACCGCCCGCGCCCGGTGATCAACCAGATCGGCCCCAAGCACATCCCGCCCGAGTGGTTCGCCTTCGTGGAGGAGTCCACCTTCGACAAGCGCCGGAAGGAGATGACGTTCAAGAACGTCCCCACCTCGCGGTCGATCAGCAACATGCTCGTGAACACCGGCACCATCCGCCTGCGCGACGTGGGCGGTCAGACGGAGCGCACGGTCTCCGGCGACATCAACATCAAGGTGCCGTTCCTCCTCAAGCCGCTGGCGGTGATCGCGGAGAAGATCATCCAGAGCGAGGGCACGAAGATCCTCGACGGCGACGTCCCGGTCCTCAACCGCTTCATCGCCGAGAAGCTGCGCGCCTCCTCCGTCGCGTGACTCAGGGAATGAACCCGCCCCCGATCCGTTCGGAGGACCGCATGAACGTCCGTCTCCTCGCCGTCGCCGCAGCTGCCCTCCTCGCGCTGCCCGCGTGCTCCCAGAAGAACATCCCCGGCACCAGCATCCCGGACACCGACGACACGCGCAGCCTCGTGGCGCTGATGGACGCCTACCGGAACTCGGTGGAGACGGGAGACGTGGAGAAGCTGTCGAAGCTCGTCGCCTCCACCTTCCGCGACAACGGCGGGACCGCGGCGCCGGACGACGATCTGGACCGCTCGAACCTCGAGCCCGCGCTGCGTGAGCGCTTCTCGCGGCTGGCGAACGTCCGGCTGGACATGGACATCCGCTCCATCGACGTGCAGCGTCGCGAGGACACCGCGCACGCCATCTTCTACTACACGCTCCGCTTCGAGATGCCGGGCCTCAGCGACCGGCTCCAGACCTCCGCCGACCTCAAGCGCATGGACTTCCGGCGCGAGGACGGCGAGTGGCGGATCCAGAGCGGGCTCTAGGGTCCGCCCCAAAGCGCGCTGAAGCCTGACGGGCCCAGCGCGCGCACCGTCCGCACCCGCGAGAGCCAGGTCCGGAAGTCCTTCGGCACCAGCCGGTCCGCGCCCAGCGGCGAGAGGTGGAAGTCCCTGATCCGCGACGCCGTGTAGCGCACCGCACCGAAGAGCGCGGCGTGCCAGAGCGTCTGGGCCTCCCCTCCCGCCAGCGGACGCTGCGACCCGTAGCCCTCCATCAGCGCGCGGCAGAGCTCCGGCCGGAAGGCGCCCCCGCTGAAGCACCAGGCCTCCAGCGTGATCGCCAGATCGAGCGCCAGCGCCTCGTGGCACGCCATCTCGAAGTCGAAGAAGACGGGCGCGGAGGGCGCCGGCCACTTCACGTTGTCCATGAAGAGGTCGGCGTGGATGACGCCGCGCGGGCCCGCCAACTCCCGGTAGGTGCGCGAGACCGCCAGCGCCTCGCGGAGTTCGGGGAGGCAGGCCCGGACCTCTTCGTCCTCTTCGCCCCCGAGCCCTTCGAGCCAGCCGGAGACGACGTCCGGACCGTAGGGGTTCTCGCGCGGTGGCAGGTCCAGCGCGCCGTCCGCGGTCAGCCGGTGCATCCGGCCCAACGCCTCGCCCAGGGCCCGCGCGTGGTCGGCCGTGAAGCCCTCGCGGTCCAGCTCCTCGCCCTCCAGCCAGCCGAAGAGACTGACCCGGCCGGCCTCCAGCTCCAGGAACGTGCGCCCGTCCGGCGTCTCGAGCAGCGTGGGGCCCGGGAAGTCGTGGGCACGCAGGTGCCGCAGAAGGCCGGCCTCGAAGCGCAGGGCCTCGGCGTCGCGCGCGGTGGTCAGACGAAGGAAGACGCGTCCCCGGGCCACGTGGAGCGCGTAGTTGGTGTTGATGGAGCCGGCGGGGATCGGGTCCAGCCGGAGCGGTTCGCCGAGCCCGTACGCGCGGCACACGGCGAGCAGGTCTTCGTGCCGAAGCTCCGTGTACACCGCCATCCGCTCCTCCGATCGCACGCCCTGCGCGAAGCCAGGGGGGCTCCGGCCGCCGCGATTGACAGGCCAGTTTGACGGACGTTATACCGGCCCGCCTTCCGTCAACCCTTCGGAAATCCAAGAGGATTCGTCCATGGCTGTGGCTGAGAACAACAACGCGCCGCGGGACTGGAAGAAGCGAGAGAGCTTCGCCAGCGCGATGGTCCAGGTGCTGATCGTCGCCGTGCTTCTTGCGGGCGCCGTCTACTTCTTCCAGCAGCGTGGCGCTCGGAAGAAGGAGATCGCGGACCGGATGAAGGAGGCGAAGACCCTGGCCATGCGGGACAACCCGCAGGACCTCGACAAGGCCTGGGAGGAGCTGGAGGCGATCTTCAAGCTCGACTCCGATTCGAAGGAGGCGCTCGCGCTCGCCGCGGACATCTACACCCAGCGCTGGCTCATCCACATGCAGGACGGCGCGGAGCCGAAGGCCCGCGAGTACCTCTCCCGCGCGGAGAAGCAGGAGGCGCGCACCGAGGAGCGTTACGCGTCGCAGCTGCTCATCCTCCTCGGCGAGGGCAAGGCGTCCGAGGCCGAGAAGCTCTCCGAGGAGCTCCGCAAGCAGGGCGCGAACAGCCCGAAGCTGTGGCACGCGCTGGGCGAGACGCTCCAGGCGCAGGGCAACCTGCCGCTGGCGCGCACCGCGTTCGCCAAGGCGACGGAGATGTCGTGGCGCTCGCCGCGGCTCTTCGCGTCCTACGGTGAGGCGATGATCGATCAGGCGGACTACCGCGCCGCGATCGACGCGCTGCAGAAGGGCCTCAACGTCAACGGCGACCACACCCGCACGCAGATCTCGCTGGCGCTGGCGCGGATCTACCGCGAGCAGCAGGTGAAGGAGGCGTCGGACACGATCAACAGCGTGCTCGCGCAGGACAACCTCACCCCGGGCATGCGCGCCCGCGCGCTGGCGGCGAAGGCCGAGCTGGCGAACTTCGAGCGCCGCTACGACGACGCGATCGCCGCGGCGGACGAGTCGCTGAAGATCAACTCGAAGGAGCGGTTCGCCCTCTTCGCCCGCGCCCGCGCGCTGGCGATGAAGAAGGACCCGGGCGCGGCGGACGCGTTCAAGAGCGCGGTGACGCGCAACCCCTCCTCGCCGGTCCTCTACTTCACCGGCGCGAAGCTCCTGCAGGAGAACGGCAACTTCGAGGCGGCGGTGGCGCTGCTCGACGGCTACGAGAAGTTCTTCTCGGCCGTGCAGGTGCCGGACGGCGAGAAGACCCGCACCGCGCTGGAGCGTGACGACCGCTACTGGATCGTTCGCGGCGACCTCTTCAAGGCCGCGGGCAAGCTCGACGAGGCGCTGACCTCCTACGACCGCGCGGTCACCGTGGACGGCGTGAACCGCCGCCAGGCGCACTACGCGCGCGGCGTCCTCTACTTCGAGAAGAAGGACCTCGAGAAGGCCACCGAGGACCTCGACAAGGTCACCCCCGAGGACGGCACGGGCGCCCTCCCCGAGGCCTACGAGGCCAAGGGCCGGCTCCTCTTCGCGAAGAAGGACTTCGCGGTGGGCGCGCAGAACTTCGCCTTCGCCCTCAGCGGCATGAAGCGCCAGGGCGCGCCGCGCGAGAAGCTCAACGGGCTGCTCGACGAGGTGACGAAGATGCTGCAGGCGAACGGCCAGAAGGAGATGGCGAAGCTCTGGCAGGACGAGGCGAAGCAGTACATCTAGCCGGTCCTCCAGTCCGGACGTGAGGAGCCCCGGGGCGCGCTGCGCTGCCGGGGCTTCTGCTTTGCGGGTCACCAGGCAGGGCGCCGGGCTTCCGTGGCCGTGCATTTATCGGTTCCGGACGGTTTGCTATGAACCGGAGCGGTTCCGCCGTTTCGACAAGGGGGAGAGTCGATGGCCGGTTGCGCGTGGTGTGGATGCGACATGCGGCGGTGGCAGCACGTGCCGCTCGACCCCATCGCGGCGACCTCGGTCTCGCACCAGGACGTGTACTGGTGTGACGGGTGCGGGGTGGGTGCGGTCCATCCGGTGCCCTCGCCCGAGGAGGTGGCGCAGTTCTACCGGCTCGCCGCCTACTACACCCACGGGACGGCGCACTCGGTGGAGGGCGAACCGTACGGGCTGCTCGACAAGGTGCGGGTGAAGCTGGCGGTGAAGCTCGACCGCGGCACGCCGATGACCGCGACCTTCATCCACCGGGCGCTGGGCCGGAAGGCGCGGCGGATCTGCGACGTGGGCGCGGGCTCGGGAAACCTCGCGGCGGCGCTCGCGGGCTACGGCCACGAGGTCGTCGCGGTGGAGGTCGACCCCGAGAGCGTCGTCCGCCAGCACGGGCAGCGCATCACCACCTTCGCCGGCACCGCGGAGTCTCTGCCGCCGGAGGTGACGTCACGGCAGTTCGACTGCGTCCTCCTCAGCCACGTACTCGAACACTGCCGGGACCCGCGGCTGGCGCTGCGGAACGTGCGCGCGCTGCTGGCGCCGGGCGGGCTGCTCATCGCCGAGGTTCCGAACAACGAGGCCCTGACGCTGCGCGACGTGGGCTGCGCGTGGAGCATGTTCGACGCGCCGCGGCACCTCACCTTCTTCACCCGCCGGAGCCTGCGCAGCGCCTGCGAGGACGCCGGCTTCAGCGTCACCCGCACCTTCCACGCGCACTACCACCGGCAGTTCACCAACGGGTGGATCGGCACCGAGCAGAAGCTCTTTGCGAACGTGACGAGCAACGGGACGCGGCCCTCGCCGGCGCCGAAGCGGAACTCGCGCGCGCTCGCGTGGCAGTTGCTCGCGAAGACGGCGCTCGCGCCGGCGGACAGGAAGTACGACAGCATCGGCGTCTTTGCCCGCACGGCGGCGTAGGCCTCACGGCGGCACCGCCGGCGGCCGCTAGAGGAGCTGGTTCGCGGGGATGGCGTTGTAGTCGCCGGTGACGAAGCGCCACTTGCCGTCCGCTTCGCGCTCCACGTCGCCCGAGACCTCCCAGGCCTGGATCTGGCCGTCGCGCGCGAGCTGCTCGAAGGTGTCGCCCTCGGCGCGGCCGAAGACGAAGCGGCCGCGGAAGCGCGCCTTGCCCTCGGCCACGAGGTCCACCTCCATGCCGCGCACGAACACCTTCACCCACCTGCCGGTGAGGATCTGGCCGGCGAGGAACCGGTTGAGCTCGTCGCGGTTCATGCCCTTGCCGCGGAACCGGTCGGAGACGTGCTCCATCACCCCGCCGAGGTCCCGGCTCTCCGCGCTGCGCGCCATGCTCAGCACGTTGCGCTGGATGATCTCCTGCACGGGCGGCTCACGGCCCGGCCAGAAGGCCAGCGCGCCCGCCACGCCGACACCCACGAGGATCGCGATCAACGCTGCCCGCTTCGACACCTAGCTCGCCTCCAGGAGCTCGTCCGCATCGATGATCTCCGCGGGCCGCAGCGCCTCTCCGATCTGCTTGAGGCGGCGGCTGGAGAGCCCCTCCAGGTAGTTGCGCGCGTTGGGGTAATCGCGCAAGAGGGCATCGAACGCGGCCCGGTCGAGAAACGCCGCCGCGCTCTTCCGCGTCGCCAGGACGGTGGCGGTGGCGCGCAGCCCGGTGAGCAGGGAGATCTCGCCCGCCACGTCGCCCTCGCGCAGGAGGTTGAGGCTCACCGCGCCGCCGGAGGGGTCCTCCTTCTGCACCAGCAGCTCGCCGGCGAGCACCATGAACAGGCCGGGGGTGTGGTCCCCCTCCACCAGCACGCGCTCTCCGGGCTGCACCGCGCGGAAGGTGAAGCGGCCGAGGATCTCCTTCCGCTCGGCCTCGGGGATCTGCGCGAAGAGCGGCGAGGTGGCGAGCACGTGGCGCACCATGCGGCTCTGCGCGAACTGCGCGAGCAGCTGCGGCACCGCCGGATGCGCCTTGGCCACCGCGTTGAGGACGTCGCGCGGGATCTCGAAGAGTTCGGTGTCCGAGACGGCGGTGACGGTGGCGGTGGGCGGCGCGCCGGTGAGCAGCGCGATCTCGCCGAAGATGGAGCCGCCGCCGAGGAAGCCGATCGTCCGCGGTTCGCCGTCCGTCACCCGCGTGACCTCGCACTTGCCGGCGACGATCGTCCAGACCGAGTCGGTGTCCGCGCGCTCCTTCGTGATGACCGCCTCCGCCTTCACCTCGCGCAGGGCCATGCGGGAGACGAGGTCGAGGAAGGCTTCGAGAGCGAGCTCGCTGAAGAGCGGAAGGGGCGGGCGCGCGTCCGGATCCGCGCTGCCGCCCTTGTCCGGCGCGGCGAGGACCTCGAAGGAGGCGTTGCGCAGCTGCTCGCCGGTCAGCGCGAGGAGGTCTTCTGAGACGCTGCCGTCGTAGAGGCTCTCCGGCGGCAGCGGCGGCGGCACCTGCGCGCGGCCGGGGACGTTGCGCGCGGCGCGGGCGTGGATGCGGCAGAGCGTGTCCTTGATGCGGCGCTCGGTGGGAGAGATCTCCAGCGCGAGCTTGCAGGCGGCGATCGCCGAGAGCAGGTAGTCGCGGCGCAGGAGGCCCTCGGCGCAGGCGTGGAAGGCGGTGACCGCCCTCTCCTTCTCACCGAGCTTCGCCAGGCACCGCGCGGCGGCCATGCGCGCCCGGTGGTCCGCAGGCTGGCGTCGCACGCACTCGGCGAGCACCCCGAGGGCGCGCTCGAGCTGGCCGTCCTCGTACAGATCCGTGCCCAGCTCCCGCATCGACTGGCTCATCTGAAGCTCCTCTCTCTCGGCGACACCGCGTGGCGGCCGCGCGAACTACGGCGTCAGCGCGCTCAGCTGCGTCTGCGCTTTAGCAAAGGTCGGGTGTTCGGGCGGCAGGATGTCCATCACCAGCCGGAACTTGTCGCCCGCGCTGCGGGGGTCCCGGTCGCGGATGATGTAGGCCTCGAAGTAGAGCTCGTCCGCGCGCTTCACCACCTGCGCGAGGCCCGACGTGGCGCCCGCGTCGCCGGGCATCAGCTGCAGCGCGGTGCGGTAGTGGCGGGCGGCGCTGGCCAGATCGTTGCGCGCGAGCGAGGACTTCGCCGCCGCCATCGACGAGCGCGCGAGCTGGTCGTCGATCTCCTGCGCGTAGCCGCCGGGGAAGCCGATCTGCCGGTGGAGCTCGCGGGCCTTCTTGAACGGCGCCGCGCTGCCCTCCACGTTTCCCGCGCGCAGCTTCTTCTGCGCCTCCTCCAGCGCCGCGCCGAACTGCGGGATGAGCCGCTTCAGCGCCAGCGCGCGTTCGCGCAGCTCCTTGTCGCCGCGGTTCGCCTCGATCACCCGGTCGCACTCCAGCGCCGCGCGCGACCACTCGCCGCCGTCGAACCTGCGCCGAACGGACTCCAGCGCCTGATCGATCTGCTGCCGGCGCTGCTGCTCCTGGCTCTTCTGGCGGGCCCAGGCGGCGCTCTGCTGACGGCGGGCCTCGGAGGCCTCGTCCTCGGCGATCTTCGCCCTGAGGGCCTCCAGGCGCGCGTGGAGCTTCGCCTGTTCGGTCCGGGGGAGCTCTGCGTAGAGCGCCTCGGCCGCGGGCAGGTCTTCCCCATCGAGCGCGACCGAGGTCCGCTGCGCCCGGTCCTGCGTCTCCGCCTCCTCGAGCTCACGGGTGACCTTCGACAGCGCCACGTCGCCGATGACCACCGCGGGAACGAACTCCGCGAGCCGCTGCCGCGCGGCGTCGAACTGGCCCTGCGCGTAGAGCTCGCGCGTGTCGTCGAGCACCTTCGCCGCCGCGGCCTCCTTGCGCGCGCCCTCCAGCAGCTTCGAGGTGTCCGAGCCGGGCAGCGTCCGCTCCGCCTCCTCGAGCAGGCCCACCGCTTCGGCAAAGCGGTTCTGCGCCAGCGCGGTGCGTGCCTGCTGGAGCTTCAGCGCCACCGCCTCCTTGCGCGGATCGGCAGAGGGCGGAGGGGGCGCGTTGCCTACGCCGGAGAGCGCGGCAGCGAGCAGGAGCAGCAGCAGCACCGTGCCCGCCGCGGCGCCGATGACGAGCTTCTTGTGCTGCAGCAGCGCCGAGACACCCGCGCCTGCGCCACCTGCGCCCGGGCGGCGAGAGGGGATGGGCCGTGCGCGCGCCTGCGTGGGCTCGGGCTCCGGGGCGGCCTCGGCGCCGGGATGGCCCGCCTCTCCGCCGAGCGGCTCGCCCGAGTCGGTCGCGAGCTCCGGCGTCTCCGTCTGCGGGTCGGCGCCCTCTTCCGGCGAGGCTTCCGCGGCGGCGGCTTCGGCTTCGGCCTTCGCGGCGGCCTCGGCCTCTTCGTTCCGCTTGCGCAGCGCGGCGAGCTCGTCCACGAACCGGAAGCGCGTCTTGCCGATGCTGATCTCGTCGCCGTCCTCGAGGCGGTGCTCGGCGACCTTCTCGTCGTTGACCTTCGTGCCGTTGCCGCTGCCGAGGTCGCGCAGCAGCACGCCGCCATCGCCCAGCACCAGCTCCAGGTGGCGGCGCGAGACCGAGGCGTCCTGCAGCCGGAAGTCGCAGCCCGCCGCGCGCCCGATGACCATCCGCACGCTGCGGAAGCGGCGCCGGCGACCCATGTCCGGACCGCTGATGACCTCGAGGTGCATCGGCGGGCCGGCGCGCGTGGCGTTCTCGTCGCCGTCGTCGTCGTCCTCGAGCCCGAAGTCGTCGTCGCCGTTGCCGCCGCGGCCGCGCGGGCGGTCGACGTTCGTCCCCTCCTCGTCCTCCGAGGGAACGCCGATGCGGGTGACGTCCACCTGCGGGATGCCGCGCGTGTCGCTGCGCTGGCCTCTGAGGGGAGCGCCCGAAGGCGATGCGCCGGCGAGCTCTTCGTCTTCGGGGAACGGATCGTCCTCGCCGTAGATGTCCTCGCCCTCGCGGTAGCGCGCGGTGGGCGGGGCGAACTCCTCGTCGCCGAGCGCGAGGTTGCCGCCGGCCTCGAGGTCCCACTCCGAGGGAACCGAGGGCGCGGACGGCTCTGCGTCACCGTCGTCCACCACCGGGTAGTCGGAGCCGGTGGAGTAGCTGCCCTCGTTCGCCTCCTCGTCCAACTCCACGGGCGAAGGGCGCCGCGGCGGCGGCTGGACGGTGGTCCTGTCTGCGGTGCTGGGCTGGCCGTCCCGGCGCGAGAGGGGCGCTCGAGACGAGAGAGGTTTGCGTGGCGGCATGGAGGGCGCTTCGCCGGAGTGTAGTCGGTCGTGCGCGGGGCGCGAAACGTCCGGCGCTTTCAGGCGCGCGGTGATTGCCGCGATGCGCGGGCGTCATTATGTACGCCCTCTGCCCACCATCAGAGGTTCCATGAAGACGACCGCTCGCAAGGTTGCACGCACGATCACGTCGAAGGCGAAGGCGCCGGGGAAGAGTCCGGCGAAGGCGAAGGCAAAGGCAGAGACGCCCTCGCTCATCATGCCGGCCACCCGCGCGCCGCTGCTGGCGCCCAACCTTCTGGAGCGCGTGCTGGGCCGCGCCATGGCCCGCGGCGGTGACTTCGCCGAGGTGTACGTGGAGCGCTCGGTGACCACCGCGGTGGTGCTCGAGGAGAAGCGGATCAAGAGCGCGCAGACCGGCCTCTCGCAGGGCGTGGGCGTGCGCGTCATCGCCAACGGGAAGGTGGGCTACGCGTTCTCGGACGACCTCGACGACGCGGCGCTCTTCCGGGCTGCGGAGACGGCGGCGCTGATCGCGGAGAGCGGCGGCAGCGAGCGCAACTTCAACGTGAACCGGCAGGCGGTGCCGTCGTACTACCGCGTGGACGTGCCGCTGGCGGACATCGAGATCTCGCGCAAGGCGGACCTCGTGAAGCGCGCGGACAAGGCGGCCTTCGCGCACGACAAGCGGGTGAAGCAGGTCACCGCGACGTATGCAGACGCGTCCAAGGCGATCTGGATCGCGAACACGGATGGGAAGCTCGTGGCGGACAACCAGGACCTCTGCCGGCTCGGCGTGCACGTGGTGGCCGAGGGCAAGGGCGGCGAGCGGCGCACCGGTTTCTACGGCGGCGGCGGGCGCGTCTCGTTCGGCCACTTCGACACCTTCACGCCGGAGCACGTGGCGACGGAGGCGGTGCGGCAGGCCTGCGCAACGCTCGGTGCGGTGGAGGCGCGCGCGGGGCAGCAGACGGTGGTGCTCGCACCGGGCTGGAGCGGGATCCTTCTTCACGAGGCAGTGGGTCACGGGCTCGAGGCGGACTTCATCCGCAAGCGCACCTCGCTCTTCGCGGGGAAGCTCAACGAGCAGGTCGCGTCTTCGAAGGTGACAGTGATCGACGACGGGACGGTGGCGAACTCGCGCGGCTCCATCAACGTGGACGACGAGGGGAATCCCGGTGAGCGGAAAGTCCTCATCGAGAACGGCGTGTTGAAGGGCTACATGTACGACGCGCTCAACGCGAAGCTGATGGGCCAGCGCAGCACGGGCAGCGGCCGGCGGCAGTCGTTCAAGCACATGCCCCTGCCTCGGATGACGAACACCTATCTGGCGCCGGGTGACGACGCGCCGGAGGACATCCTGCGCAGCGTGAAGAAGGGCCTCTACTGCGCGAGCTTCGGCGGCGGGCAGGTAGACATCACCAACGGGAACTTCGTCTTCGAGATCAGCGAGGCGTACGAGATCGAGGACGGCAAGCTGGGCCGGCCGGTGAAGGGCGCGACGCTGATCGGCGTGGGGCCCGAGGCGCTGAAGAAGGTCAGCATGGTCGGCTGCGATCCGATGCCGGATCCAGGCATGGGGACGTGCGGCAAGGACGGCCAGGGCGTACCGGTCGGCGTGGGGCTGCCCACGCTGCGGATCGACGACATGACCGTGGGCGGCACGCGGGTCGGCTAGGGCTTCGGCTCCAATCGGGTCAAGGGAACGCAACGATGACGAGCTACGAGAAGCTGGCGAAGCGACTGGTGGACCGCGCGAAGAAGCAGGGCGCGCAGCAGGCAGAGGCGTACGTGCAGGTGGGCCGGGACTCCTCCTGCCGCGTGCGCGACGGGAGCATCGAGGACCTCACCCAGAGCACGAGCAAGGGCGTGGGCCTGCGGGTGATCTCGAAGGACCGGCTGGGGTTCGCCTACACGTCCGACTTCGAAGAGGGCAGCCTCAACGCGTTCGTGGATCGCGCGCTGCAGCTCGCGGAGGCGGCGGCGCCGAACAAGCTCAACGGGCTGCCGGCGAAGGCGGACCTGAAGAAGCGCGTGACGGTGGAGGGGCTGTACGACGACGCGGTGGCGCAGCTGCCGGCGGACTGGAAGGTGAGGGTCTCGCTGGAGATCGAGAAGGCGGCGCGCGCGTTCGATCCGAGGGTCACCGCGTTCGACAGCGTGGGCGCGGGCGAGCACGTGTCCGAGGTGTACCTCGCGTCATCCGAGGGCGTGAGCGACGGGTACCAGGGCACCTACGTGTACATGTACGCAGTGCCGGTCGCGACCGACGAGAGCGGCGGACTGCAGACCTCTTACTGGGTGGACTACAAGCGCTTCCTTTCCGAGCTGGATACGCCGGAGGCCATCGGCACCGAGGCGGCGCGGCGCGCGGTGCGGATGCTCGGCGCGAAGAAGGTGAAGAGCCGCCGGGTGCCGGTCGTGTTCGACCCGATGATGGCCGCGTCGTTCGTCGGCAGCGTGGCGGGCGCCGCGAGCGGGGATGCCATCTACAAGAAGAGCTCCATCTTCACCGGGCGGCTGGGGAAGAAGGTCGCGGGGA
The DNA here is from genome assembly GCA_023423535.1 of Pseudomonadota bacterium. GTDB lineage: Bacteria > Myxococcota > Myxococcia > Myxococcales > Myxococcaceae > JAFAFL01. The sequence continues at coordinate 63,865 of JAFAFL010000091.1, read as the reverse complement.
CCAACGTGACGATCGTGGATGACGGGCTGCTCGCGCGAGGGCTGGCGTCGTCTCCGTTCGATGGGGAGGGCGTGCCCACGCGCACCACCTCCGTGATCAGCGAAGGCAAGCTGGAGGCGTTCCTCTACGACTCGTTCACCGCTCGGAAGGCGAAGGCGAAGACCACGGGGAATGCTTCGCGCGGGTATTCGTCGCTGCCGCACATCGGCTTCAACAACCTGTACCTCAAGCCGGGCGAGGCGCCGCCGGAGGAGCTCATCCGCGGCGTGAAGGACGGGTTCTACGTGACCGCCATGCTCGGGCACGGCGCGAACGTCGTGACGGGTGAGTACTCGCGTGGCGCCAACGGGCTGTGGATCGAGAACGGCGAGCTCGCGGGGCCGGTGCAGGAGGTCACCGTGGCCGGGAACCTCATGGACATGCTCAATGGAATCGACGCGATCGGGAACGACCTCACCTTCCGCGGAAGCGTGGGCGCGCCGACGATCCGGTTCGGGGAGCTGACGGTCTCTGGAGAGTAGCGGAGCGGGCGGCGCGCACGTTTGCGAGGTCGTGCGTCGCCCCCTATCTTTGAGCGTAATGCGCTCGGAGCTTGAAAACGCTGAGGTCGCGATGCTCGCGCGGAAGCTCGCCGAGCGAACCGGCGAAACCGTGACCGAGGCTGTCCTTCAGGCGCTTCGGGAACGGCTCGCGCGTACAGAGGCGGCTGCGCCGGAAGTGATCATGCGCGAACTCGCCGAGATCAGACGCCGCTGCGCTGAGCTGCCCGTTCGCGATCCTCGGTCCGCTGATGAGATCCTCGGCTACGACGCCGATGGGTTGCCGCGCTGATGGTCCTCGACACGTCGGCGATCGTCGCGATTCTGTTCAACGAACCAGATGCCGAGCGCTACGAGCAGGCAATCGCTCAGGCGCGGACTCGCACCGTCTCGGCGGCCTCGCTGCTGGAGTGCAGCATCGTCGTCGAGGCCCGCTACGGTGAGCAGGGTGGCCACCAACTCGACCGGCTCGTTCAGCAAGCAGCGGTCTCCGTCGCCGACGTGACGACGGAGCACATCGAGGTCGCGCGCGCTGCATTCCGGCGCTTCGGGAAGGGTCGACATCCTGCCGGATTGAACTTCGGTGACTGCTTCGCGTACGCGCTCGCGGTGGTGCGTTCCGAGCCGCTCCTCTTCAAGGGCGCGGACTTCGCGCGGACCGATGTGCGCCCCGCTCTCCTCCATGTTGATTGAAGTGGCCCGTCGAAGCGTGGGCGCGCCGACGATCCGGTTCGGGAAGCTGACGGTCTCTGGAGAGTAGGCGGTAGCGTCGCTTCCGGTGCCGCTTGCGTGGCGCCGGGAGGTCGGCTGATGGCGGCGAAGAAGAAGGCTGCGACCGTGAAGAGGCCGGCGCGGAAGGCTCGGCGGAAGAAGGTCGAGGCCGGCACACGCGGGCTGCCGCCTTCAGAAGTTGCGAAGGCCGCGGCGGATGGCGAGGCCCTGGCGGACGAGATTCGCGCGGACGGCGGCGAGGCGCTGGCGATCTACCGGGAGCCGCTCGGCGGACACAGCGTGGTGCTCGCGGCGCTGCCGATCGACAAGGTCGAGCCCACGCCCTATCAGCGCGACGTGTCCGAGCCGCACATCAAGCGGCTGGCGAATGCGATGGAGCGCGTGGACCGGTTCCTCGATCCGCTCATCGCCATTCGCAAGGACGGGAAGTACTGGTCGCCGAACGGGAACCACCGCCTGCACGCGTCGCGGTTGCTCGGCGCGAAGAGCGTGGTGGCTCTGGTGCTTCCGGACGAGAACGTGGCCTTCCAGATCCTCGCGCTGAACACGGAGAAGGCCCACAACCTCAAGGAGCGCTCGCTGGAGGTCATCCGCATGTATCGCGGGCTGGTGGGCGCGCGCGGCGGCGAGGAGAACGACCACGCGGCGCTGTTCGAGGAGCCGGCCTTCATCACGCTCGGGCTCTGCTACGAGAAGCGGCCCCGCTTCGCGGCCGGCGCGTACCACCCGATCGTCAAGCGGCTGGAGACCTTCCTCGCCGAGCCGATGGAGGAGGCGCTGTCGGTGCGGGAGGAGCGCGCGGACAGGCTGCTCGCCCTGGACGACGAGGTCGCGCGCGTGGTCGAGGCGCTGAAGGCGAAGGGCCTGCAGAGCCCGTACTTGAAGAACTTCGTCGTGGCGCGGGTGAACTTCCTCCGCTTCAAGAAGGGCACCGCCGACGACTTCGACTTCGACGAGACGGTCGATCGGATGATCGAGCTGGCGCGGAAGTTCAACGTGGAGAAGGTCCGGCGAGAGGATCTCGCGAAGATGGGCGGCGCGCCCGCGAGTGGCTCGAACGACGACGGCGAAGAGGCTGGCGACTGAGACGGCGTTTTCGGGGAAGATCCGGCGCGGCCGTGCGTTGCGCTGGCCTCCAGAGGGGTCCCTGCACATGAGCCAGACGACGGTCCTGGTGGTGGACGACGACCGGGCAAACCAGGAGTCGGTGGCGCGCATCTTCCAGCGCGAAGGGCTCGCCACGCTCGCGGCGGGCAACGGCAAGGAGGCGCTGGAGCTGCTCCGCCGGCCCGAGGTCGCGGTGATGGTGACCGACCTGATGATGCCGGTGATGGACGGACAGGAGCTCCTCCGTCACGCCCGCGCGATGCGGCCGGACGTGGAGGTGGTGCTGATGACCGCCTACGCCACGGTGGAGACCGCGGTCAGCGCGATGAAGGAGGGCGCGTACGACTTCATCACCAAGCCGCTGAAGCGGCACTCGCTGGTGAAGGCGGTGCAGAAGGCGCTCGAGAAGCAGGCCCTGGTGGCGGAGAACCGGGACCTGCGCGCGCAGCTGGAGCGGCTGGGCAAGGAGGGCTCCACGAGGTCGATGGTGGGCCAGTCGCCTGCCTTCCGCGCCTGCGTGGAGACCTTGCAGCAGGCGGCGCCGGCGACGGCAACGGTGCTGCTCACCGGCGAGTCGGGCACCGGCAAGGAGCTCGCGGCGCGCTTCATCCACGAGCACTCGCCGCGCGCGAAGGGCACCTTCGTGGCGATCAACTGCGCCGCTCTGCCGGAGAGCATTCTCGAGGCGGAGCTCTTCGGCGTGGAGAAGGGCGCGTACACCGGCGCGGTGGCAAGGCGCGAGGGCCGCTTCGAACGGGCGCATGGGGGCACGCTGTTCCTCGACGAGATCGGTGAGATGCCGCTGTCTGCGCAGGTGAAGCTCTTGCGCGTGCTGCAGGAGGGCGAGATCGAGCGGCTCGGCGGCACGCAGGTGGTGAAGGTCGACGTGCGCGTGGTCGCGGCGACGAACAAGGATCTGCAGCGCGAGGTCGCCGAGGGCCGCTTCCGCGAGGACCTCTACTACCGGCTCAACGTGGTCTCGGTGCGGATCCCCTCGCTGGCGTCGAGGCGCGAGGACATCCCGCTGCTGGCGGACTTCTTTCTCCGAAGGTTCGCGCAGAAGAACGCGAAGACGCTGCGCGGGTTTTCGCCGGATGCGCTGGCGGCGATGGAGGGCTACGCGTGGCCGGGCAACGTGCGGGAGCTCGAGCACGCGGTGGAGCGCGCGGTGGTGCTCTCGCGCGGTGAGGTGATCGAGCCGCGGGATCTGCCGGAGACCGTGGTCTCGGGACCTCGCGGCGCGGCGGCGCACGTGGTCATCCCCATCGGCACGCCGATGGAGGAGATCGAGCGGCGGATGATCCACGAGACCCTGCGGCACACGCGGGGGGACAAGACCATGGCCGCACGGCTGCTCGGCATCGCGGCGCGGACGATCTACCGGAAGCTCGAGCGCGAGCCGGGTTCGCAGAGCGACGAGTAGCCGCTGACAGCGCGTCAGCGCGTCGCGGGTCGCTTTGACAAATTGGCAAAGAGGACCTGAGGAGGCCGCCCGCCCGGCCGTCCTGCCGGGAGATTTCCAGAACAAATCCGCTCACTTGGCCGTTCAGGACGCGGATCACGTGAGGCCGGCGCTGGCACCGGCCTTGCTCAGCACCACCCAAGGCGGCGCATGGAACTCTTCTTCCGAAAGTACTTCTGGACGGTCAACCTGGTGTTCATCGCCCTCGTGGCGCTGATCATCGCGGCGACGGCGAACCTCTTCGTGGAGACGAAGCTGGCCGCGCTGCCCGGGGCAAAGCCGCGCGTCCAGGCGAAGCCGAAAGCCAACGAACCCACCGCGAGGCTGGAGCTGGAGCGGCTCGCGGCGCTGACCGGGCTCTCGCTTCCGGAGCCGGAGCCGGAGGTCACCGAGCCGCAGCAGCAGCTGGTGGACATGAACGCGGAGCCGGTGAAGAGCGGCCTGCGGGTGAAGCTCCTCGGCACGCTGATCGCTTCGCAGCCGGAGTGGTCCATCGCCTCGGTGCAGGACATGGTCCAGAACACGTCCATGACCTACATGGTGGGGGATCAGATCCAGGGCGCGAAGGTGCTGGAGATCGAGCGCAAGCGCGTGATCGTCCTCAACAACGGCCGCCGCGAGTTCATCGACGATCAGCCGGGCACCGGTGAGAGCTTTGCCGCCGCGCCCGCGCCCATCATCGCCGCGCCGGTGGCCCAGGCGCCGCAGGGGGGCGCGGGGCTCGGCAGCGGGATCCGCGCGCTGAACGAGAACGAGTACGAGGTCCCGCGCAACGAGATCGACAAGACGCTCTCGAACCTCAACGACGTCGCGATGCAGGCGCGCATCGTGCCGGCCTTCAAGGACGGCGTGGCCCACGGCTTCAAGCTCTTCAGCATCCGCCCGGACAGCATCTACTCGAAGATCGGCATCCAGAACGGCGACGTGATCAAGCGCATCAACGGCTACGACCTCAACAGCCCCGAGAAGGCGCTGGAGATCTACGGCAAGTTGAAGGAAGCCAGCCGGGTCGACATCGAGATCGAGCGCAACGGCACGTCGATGCGAAAGACCTACTCCATCCGCTGACAGCCCCTGCCGCGCACACCGCAGCGGCCCTCCCCTCTGGGACCTGAACTCACGTGATCCACCCAGCCCGCGTCCTCGTCTCCCCGCTGCTCCTCGCGCTGCTCGCCTCCGCCCCTGCCCTCGCGCAGCGGCGTCCCGCGGCGCCCGCCCAGCCCGGCCAGATCCAGACGGTCCCGCAGCGGCCCGGCTCTCCCGGCACCACCGCGCCGGGCAGTCCCGCTCCCGGAAACACCGGCGGCACGGCCGGAAGCGGCAACACCGGCGCGGGCGGCGCGACGATCACGCCGGAGCGCGCGCGCGCGAACTGCGAGGAGATCCGCAAGAAGGCGCGCTTCAACGTGTACTTCGACAAGGTGGAGATCGAGCGGCTGGTGCAGACCGTCTCCGACGCCACCTGCAAGACCTTCATCCTCCCGGAGAACGTGCGCGGGAAGATCTCCATCATCGGCCCCGAGGCGGGCCGGGTGGAGGTGAACAGCGATCAGTTCTACCGCGCGTTCCTCGCGGCGCTCGATGCGAACGGGCTCGCGGTCTACGAGCACGGCCAGTTCTCGAAGATCGTCGACAAGCGCAACGCGAAGCAGACGAACATCCCCACCATCCTCGCGGAGGGTCAGGCCTACACGACCGCCGAGCAGATGGTGACGAAGATCTTCAAGGTGAAGTACGTGGAGATCGAGCCGCTGCGCGGGGTGCTGCAGCAGCTCGTCAGCCAGAACGGCGACACCATCCCGTTCCCGCCGGACACGATCATCGTCAACGACCTCGGCTCGAACATGCACAGGCTCGAGCGGATCATCAACCAGCTCGACAGCCGCACCGCGTCGGAGGAGATGCGGGTCATCCAGGTCAACTTCGCCAACGCGCAGGAGATCGCGGACAAGGTGCAGCGGCTCTTCCAGCCGCAGGCCGGTCAGGGTGGCGGTGCGCAGCAGCGTCCGGGTGCGCGCGGGCCGCGTGGGATCGCAGCGGTGCCTCCGGGTGGTCAGCCGGGCGTGACGGCGGCGGAGGGCACCGCGGGCAGTGCCGGCGGCGCCGAAGAGGGCGGCGCGGTCACCGTGTCGCAGATCATCCCCGACGAGCGCACGAACAAGCTCATCATCATCGCCTCGCCGGGTGCGTTCGCGCGGATCGAGGAGCTGGTGAAGACGCTCGACGTCCCCATCCCGGGCGAGGGCCGGATCAACGTCTACTACCTCGAGAACGCGGACGCGGAGGAGATGGCGAGCACGCTGCAGTCGCTCGCGCAGGGCACCTCCTCCTCCGGCGGCCGTCCGGCGCGTCCGGCGGTGGCGAACGTTCCCGGTCAGCCGCAGCGCCCGGGGGCCGGCGGTGCGCAGAGCGCGGAGCTCTTCGGCGGCGAGGTGAAGATCAGCGCCGACAAGGCGACGAACTCGCTGGTGATCATCGCCAACCAGGCGGACTACCGCAGCCTCGTGCGCGTGATCGAGCGGCTGGACATGCCGCGCCGCCAGGTCTTCGTGGAGGCGGTGATCATGGAGGTCAACGTGGACCGCAACCTGCGCGCCGGCGCGCGGGTGCACGGCGGGAGCACGGTGGCCAATCCCACGGATACCGGCGGGCGGCTGCCGCTGGTGCTCGGGAGCAAGTTCGGCAGCGAGACTTTGCCGCCCTCCTTCAGCGTGCTGAACCTCGCGCAGTTCGGCGGCTTCCTCGCCGGTCTGCAGGGGCCGTTCATCCCGGGCGTGAAGGAGATCATCGGCATCGACATCCCGGCCTTCGGCATCGTGATCCACGCGCTGCAGGAGAGCTCGGACGTGAACGTGCTCTCCACGCCGCACATCCTCACCACCGACAACGAGGAGGCGGAGATCACCGTCGGTCAGAACGTGCCCTTCCAGGCCGGCGTGGCCGCGGGTGCGCTGAGCGGTCTGTCCGGACTGGGCCAGGGCGGCGGGGCGAACAACCCGCTGAACAACGCGCTGGCGGGCTCGCTGCTGGGATCGCTGGTGACGCCGATCAACCGGCAGAACGTCGAGCTGCGGCTGACGGTGAAGCCGCAGATCAACGAGAGCGACTACATCCGCATGGTCATCACCGAGCAGATCGAGGAGATCGCCTCCACCGATCCGGTGCTCGGCCCCACGACCTCGAAGCGCACCGCGAAGACGACGGTGGTGGCGCGCGATCAGGAGACGGTGGTCATCGGCGGGATCATGCAGGAGCGCACGCTCGAGGGCGTGAACAAGGTCCCCATCCTCGGCGACATCCCGGTGCTCGGGCACCTCTTCCGCGAGCAGAACAAGCGGAAGGTGAAGACGAACCTGCTGCTCTTCCTCACGCCGTACATCATCAAGGACCAGAGCGACTTCCGCCGGATCTTCGAGCGCAAGATGCAGGAGCGGCAGCAGTTCGTGGAGACCTTCTACGGACAGATGCCGGGCTACGACATCGCCATCGACTTCGACCGCAAGCGCGGCCCGCTGGCGGAGATCAACCAGTCGCTGCGCAAGGAGCTCCAGAAGGTGGAGAACGGCGGCGCGGGCAAGCCGGGTGAGCGCGTGATCGTGCCCGGTGGCGGCGCGCCGGCGAACGGCAGCACGACGGAGGGCGACGGGACGAGCGCTCCGCCGGAGGGCAGCCCGCCTTCCGAGACGGGTGGAGACGGCACCGAAGGAGGCGACGGCACGGGCGGGGACTTCGCGCCTCCACCTGAAGGTTGAACCCTTCCGATGCCCGAGCTCCGCCCCCCTCCCCTACCGACGACCGCGAACATGGCCACGACCGACACCAACACCCCGATCACCGGCACGAACGTGGTGGGCGTGATCGCCGACCGCACCCAGGTGGTGTCCCACGCGCCCGCGTTTCTCTGCGGACAGCTCATCGGTCAGATCCTCAAGCACGCCGCCGGGCTGAGCGACGAGAAGCTCGCCGAGGCGCTGGCGCTGCAGGAGGAGAAGGGCGGGCGCATCGGCGAGGTGCTGGTGGGCATCAAGGCCGTGTCCGAGGAGGACGTGGCGCGGGCGCTGTGTGCGCAGCTGGATCTCCCCTACCTCGCGCGGATCTTCCCGGACGAGGTGGACGCGGAGCTGGTGAAGAAGGTCCCCATCAACTTCGCCAAGCAGGCTCGGATCCTGCCGCTCTTCGTGGAGAACGACACGGTGGCGCTGGCGGTGGCGGACCCGCTGGACACGGCGGTGCTCGACCACGCGCGGATGCTGATGGGTCAGGACGTCTCGCCGAGGCTCGCGCTGTCCTCCACGATCATCGACGCGATCAACAGCGTCTACGACCGATCGGTGAACGAGGCCGAGCAGCTCGTCGGCGAGATGGAGGCGCAGGACCTCGACTCGCTCGCGCACGAGCTGGAGGAGCCGCAGGACCTCCTCGATGCGGACGACGAGGCGCCGATCATCCGGCTCGTCAACTCGCTGCTCTTCCGCGCCGCGAAGGAGCGCGCGAGCGACATCCACATCGAGCCGATGGAGCGCGAGCTGTCTGTGCGCTTCCGGGTGGACGGCGTGCTCGGCGAGGTGATCAAGCCGCCGAAGCGCTACCAGAACTCGATCGTCAGCCGCGTGAAGATCATGAGCCAGCTGAACATCGCGGAGAAGCGGCTGCCTCAGGACGGCCGCATCCGGATCAAGCTGGCGGGCCGCGACATCGACATCCGCGTGTCGTGCATCCCGACCACGCACGGCGAGCGCATCGTCATGCGTCTGCTCGACAAGAGCGCCACGCTGCTGGACCTCGCCGAGATCGGCATGGGCCAGGAGGTGCTGGAGTCGATGGCGTCGGTCATCAAGCGCTCGCACGGCATCATCCTCGTCACCGGCCCCACCGGCTCCGGCAAGACGACGACGCTCTACGGCGCGCTCAGCCGCATCAACACGCCGGACGTGAACATCCTCACCGTCGAGGACCCGGTCGAGTACCAGCTCAAGGGCATTGGCCAGATGGCGATCAGCCCGAAGATCGGGCTCACCTTCGCGTCCGGCCTGCGGTCCTTCCTCCGCCAGGATCCGGACGTGATCATGGTCGGCGAGATCCGCGACAAGGAGACGGCGGAGATCGCCATCCAGGCGTCGCAGACGGGCCACCTGGTGTTCAGCACGGTCCACACCAACGACTCCGCGGGCGCGATCATCCGGCTCGTGGAGATGGGCATCGAGCCGTTCCTCGTGGCGTCGTCCTTGACCGCGATTCTCGCGCAGCGGCTCGTGCGGCGCGTGTGCCCGGACTGCAAGGTCCCCTACGAGCCGACGGACGTGGAGCTGAAGGAGATCGGCCTCACCAAGCAGGCGCTCTTCGACAAGTACAAGGTCTCGCAGATCTACAAGGCGTCGGGCTGCAACGCGTGCAACCGCAACGGCTACCGCGGCCGGACGGGCATCTACGAGTTCCTGCTCGTGGACGACGACGTCCGCCAGCTGGTGCTGAAGAACATGGACTCCTCCACGATCAAGAAGCTGGGGATCCAGAAGGGCATGGTCACGCTGCTCGACGACGGCGCACGGAAGATCGCCATGGGCGAGACCACGATCGCCGAGGTCCTCTCCGTGACCCAGGAGGACATCTAAGCCGCCATGGCCGTGTTCGAGTACAGAGGGCTCAACGAAGCCGGCAAGAACGTGCAGGGGCTCAAGGAGGCGGATTCTCCCAAGAGCCTGCGGGCGATCCTGCGCAAGGACGGCGTGTACCTCACCGAGGTGCTGGGCCAGCTCGAGGGCGGCACCGGCGCGCGTGCGGCGGGGATGGGCGGCCGCGGCAAGGCGAAGGGCGCCGCGGGCAAGGCGGCGGCGAACGCGGCGTCCGTGGACCTGCGCAAGCTCGCGCGCGGCCGCGTCACCACCGAGGACATTGCGATCACCACGCGGCAGATGGCGACGCTGCTCGGCGCCGGCGTGCCGCTGGTGGATGCGCTGAGCGCGATGGTCGATCAGGTGGAAAAGGAGCGGCTCAAGCGCATCCTCTCCGACGTGAAGCAGCGCGTGAACGAGGGCGCCTCGCTGGGCGATGCGATCGGCTCGCACACGAAGGTGTTCGGCTCGCTCTACGTGAACATGGTGAAGGCCGGCGAGCACTCGGGCGCGCTGGACGCGGTGCTCAACCGGCTGGCGGACTTCACCGAGGGCCAGGCGCGGCTGAAGCAGAAGATCCTCGGGACGATGATGTACCCGATCATCATGGTGCTGCTGGGTATCGGCATCATGGTGCTGCTGATGACCGTGGTGATCCCGAAGGTCATGCGCGTCTTCGACAGCATGAAGCAGGAGCTGCCGTGGACGACGCGGCTGCTCATCACCTCGGCGGACCTGCTGCGCAACTGGTGGTTCATCATCTTCCCGGTGCTGATCATCGGCTCGGTGAGCTTCGTGCTCTGGACCCGCAGCAAGAACGGCAAGCCGGTGTGGGACCGCTGGGTGCTGAAGATCCCCATCTTCGGCAGCCTCATCCGGCTCATCACCGTGGCCCGCTTCGCGCGGACGCTGGCGACGCTGCTCAAGAGCGGCGTCCCGCTGCTGACCGCCATGGACATCGTCAAGGCGGTGATGACGAACTCGGTGATGGCCGACGTGGTGGAGAAGGCCCGCGAGTCCATCCGCGAGGGTGAGAGCATCGCCATGCCGCTCAAGCGCTCCGGCGAGTTCCCTCCCCTCGTGCACCACATGGTGGCGATTGGCGAGAAGTCCGGTCAGCTCGAGGAGATGCTCATGTCCATCGCGGGCTCGTACGAGACGCAGGTGGACGTGAAGATCGGGTCGCTGACGTCGCTGCTCGAGCCGATCATGATCGTGGCGATGGGCGGAGCGATCGGCTTCGTCGCGTTCTCGATCATCATGCCGATCCTGCAGATGAACACCGCGGTGCGCTGAGGGGGTATTCCCGTGCCGGATCCGAGAATGAACGCCTGGCTGCAGCGTTTGAGCGTGGCGACGATCGTGGTGGTGGCCGTCGCGCTCCTGGGGACGGGGGCCTCGCTGGTCGCCCGCTCTCAGCAGCCCGCGACACCGTCCGCGACCACCGCTTCGAAATAACGACGAGTGGCGTGACCGTTGCACTGGAACGCCCCGAGAGGAGACGCAAACGTGACGATGATTCAGACGCTGAAGAAGACGCTGGCCGAGATGGACAAGAAGGCAAAGGCCAACGGAAAGCGCCGCCAGAAGGGCATGACGCTCGTCGAGATCATGGTGGTGATCACCATCATCGGCCTCATCACCGCAGCGGTGGCCGTGGCCGTGATGCCGCAGCTCGGCAAGGCGCGCACCGAGACCGCCAAGGCTGATGTGAAGAAGCTCCAGGGAGCGCTCGACCTCTACAAGATGAAGCGCGGCTCCTACCCGGACACCGCGGCCGGCTGGCAGGCGGTGATGCAGTCCGGTGAGCTCACCGAGATTCCGAAGGACCCGTGGAACGAGCCGTACATCTACATGCTCGAGGGCAACAAGCCGGTGATCATGAGCTACGGCGCCGACAAGCAGGCCGGCGGCCAGGGCGAGGACGAGGACGTCTCGAACCGCAGCGGCGCCACGGCGGGCAAGTAGCGTCCGCCTTCGCCAACGCGAGCGCGACAAAACGTCACGGAGGATCGCTGCATGAGCGCCAGATTGACCTCGAACAGGCGTGGCCTCACCCTGGTCGAGGTCACCATCGCGCTCGCGATCATCACCGTGCTGATGGGCGCGGTGGTGATGTCGATAAATTCGGTCTTCGGCGCGAACGCGAAGAAGGCCACCAGCGAGATCGCCGCCACCGTCCGCGCGATGTACCAGGAGGCCGCGCTGTCCGGCCGCACCTGCCGGATGACCTTCGAGCTCCCCGAGAGCGAGAACGAGAAGATCGCCTACCGCACCGAGTGCGCGGAGGGCGCGGTCACCACCTCACGCGATCGCGACGAGGCGCTGCGTGGCGCGAATCAGGCGCGGCAGGACGAAGCGCGCGGCGTCACCCGCAGGCCTGCGGATGATCGCGACTGGCGGCTGGGCACCGGAGATCCTTCGCTGCAGAGCATCTTCGCGCAGGAGCGAGCCAAGGCGGACGGCAAGGGGTTCAGCGCGTTCCAGCCGGAGGGAACGGGGAAGATCGAGCTGCCCGACGACGTGCGGATCGAGCTGTGGACGAGGGGCCAGCGCGAGCCGGTGAAGAGCGGCGTGGCGTGGCTCTACTTCTACCCGCAGGGCTACACCGACCGGGCGATGATCTTCGTCAGCCAGGGCGACAACCACTGGACCATCAGCGTCTCGCCGCTCACCGGCAAGACGGAGATCGTCGGCGAGAGGAAGGAGGTCCCGAGAACATGAAGCTCTACGAAAAGCGTCAGCGGGGCTTCACCCTGCTCGAGGCGACGGTGGCGCTGGGGATCCTCGCGCTGTCGCTGATGGCGATCTTCGACATCTCGTCGGGCGCGGTGAACATGCACGCCTACGGGAAGAAGCTCACCGTGGCGACGCTGCTCGCGCGCTCGCAGATGACGGAGATCGAGCAGGAGCTCTTCGACGAGGGCTTCAAGAACGACGACCAGGAGATGGAGGGCGACTTCTCGCGCGAGGGCTGGCCGGGCTTCCGGTGGCGCGCGAAGATCCTCGCGCCGCAGACGCAGGGCATTCCTCCGGAGAAGCTCCTCGCGGCGGTGTTCAACCTTCCGCTGGATGGGTCGGATCCGAGCAACCCGCTGGCGGCGCTGTTCGGCGGCGCGATGCCGCAGGGCGCGGAGGCGGCGGCTGCGGCGAACGGTGGGATCACCCCCGGCGGCGCAGGCGGCATGGGCATGGGGATGATGGCCGGACTCGCGGGACCACTGATGCAGGGCCAGTTCCAGCAGCTCGCCGACCAGCTCACCAAGACCGTTCGCGAGGTCCACCTCACCGTCTATTGGAAGGACGGCGCGAACACCGAGAGCCTCGACCTCGTGACGCATGTGGTCTCGACCGGGCCGGGCTCCGATCGCAATGCGGGTGGGCCGGGTGCGGGTGGGCAGAATCCGGGCGGCGCGGCGCAGTGGATCGATCCCTCGACGGGTCAGGTCATTCCGAATCCGGTGCAGTGCCGCAGCGGCGTGGGCATGTGCCACCCGACGACCGGCGCCCCGCTCCAGCAGCAGCAGGTGCAGAACAGCGGGATCATGAACAACCCGTTCATGGGCGGTGGGTTGCCCGGTTCGCCCGGCGGTGGCGGCAGCGTGAATCCGGGTCAGCCGCAGGCGCCGCGCATGCCGCAGATCCCCGGCGGGCCGAGGGGGATCTTCCGATGATTCCTGCCACTGCACGCACGCGCCGCTCGCAGCGCGGTCTCACGCTGGTGGAGATCATGGTCGCGGTCGGCATCACGTCCCTCATGGGCGCGATGGTGGCGATGGCGTTCAACTCCACCTTCCACGCGCGCGAGGTCGTCGAGGCCGAGGCGGACAAGTACCGGATGCTGCGCACCGCGTTCACGCGCATGACGCGGGAGATCGGGTCGGCGTACGTGAGCGACCGATACGACTCGGCGCGCTACCGCGATCAGAACGACCGGCCGACGAACTTCATCGGCGAGAACGAGAGCCTCACCTTCTCCACCTTCGCGCACCAGCGGCTGCACCAGGACGCGAAGGAGTCGGATCAGGTCGTCATCGAGTACAAGGTCCAGACCTCCACCGATCCGAAGGCGAAGGGCCGGCAGGATCTGGTGCGTCGCGCGAACCCGCTGGTGCAGGACCGGATGGACCGCGGCGGCACCGAGGACGTGCTGCTCGAGGACGTGAAGCGCCTCGAGTTCGACTACTGGGATTCGGAGCGCAAGGAGTGGGTCCGCGAGTGGGACACGCGAAGGCTCGAGCGCAAGAGCATCCTCCCCACGCGGGTGCGGATCACCGTGCACGCGCTGGATGAGAACAAGAAGGAAGCGAAGTACTTCACGCAGGTCCGCGTCATGCTGAACACGGAGTTGGATCGCTACAACTGAGACGGGAACCCCTTGAACCTCCGCCGCATCTTCCAGAATGGCGAACACGGCCGCGCCGGCGCGAAGGGGACGCGTGTGCCGCTGGCTCGGAAGAAGAAGCGGCAGCGCGGCGTGGCGCTGATGATCGCGATCATCTCGATCGCCGTGCTCACCGCGACCTCGACGGAGTTCCTCTACACGAGCCGCGTCGATCTCCAGATGGCCGGCAACCAGCGCGACGATCTGCGGGCCTACTTCCTCGCGCGCAGCGGCATTGGGCTGTCGCGGCTGATGCTCTCGTTCCAGAAGCAGGTGGACAACATCCAGCTGCCGCCGGGGATCATGGACATGCTCGGGCCGCTGGCGGGGCTCAGTGGTGGTGCCGGTGGTCTGCCCGGCGCCGCGGGTGCGGGCGGTCCTCCCATGCCCACCACGCCGTCCATCCAGCTCTGGAAGATGGCGAAGATCGACTGCTACATGCTGCAGGGGCTCGTCGCTTCGGATGGAGACGAGCTCGCGCGTGAGCGGGTGAGCGAGTCGCTTGGAAGGCGCGCGGCTGTCGAAGGTGGCGCGGGTGAAGGCGCGGAGGCCCTGCCGCAGGATCAGCGTGACTTCGGCACCTTCACCGGCTGCTTCGACGTGCAGATCGAAGCCGAGGAGCCGAAGATCAACCTCAACGCCCTCGAGATCCCGAACAACGGCGTGCTGGAGCAGGCGCTGGCGGTCTTCGGCGACAAGCAGTTCGAGTTCCTCTTCGAGCGCGAGGACTCGAACAACGTGCGCGTCACGCCGCAGGAGCTGCTCATCAACATCAAGGACTGGATGGACCAGGACCAGGTCGCCTCCACGATCCAGGTGGACGGGCTGAAGGCGAACTTCGTGCCCGGCTTCAGCGACGAGAACAGCGGGTACAGCCGCTACACGCCGCGCTACCAGGCGAAGAACGCGCGCTACGACTCGCTGGACGAGGTCTTCATGGTCCACGGGATCAACGACCGGATGATGAACGTCTTCCGCGAGCGCTTCACCGTGTACGGCGACCCGAACCAGGCCTCGAACATCAACACCGACGATCCGATCCTGCTCTGGGGCGCGATCCTCCGCGCGGCGGATCCGGCGAAGCCCGATCCCCGGCTGCGTGACCCGCTCTTCGTGGCGCAGGTCATCCAGGCGATCCGGACGGCGCGGATGTTCTCGTTCCTCGGGATGTCGGTGAAGGACTTCGTGGCGGTGCTTCAGCAGCAGGGCATCGCGGTGCGCGGCGACTTCGCGGGCGCATCCGGCAAGAACTTTCTGAGCGACAAGAACAGCACCTTCACCGTCACGGCGACCGGCGAGGCCGGCGCGATCCGCAAGAAGATCACCGCGGTGATCCGGATGGACAAGGGTCAGTTGGGTCAGCTCGTCTATTGGAGGGAGGAGTAATGGCCCGAGTCCTGGGTTTGGACCTCGGCAGTCACACGGTGAAGGCGGTCCTCTTCGACTCGTCCATGCGTGGCCAGGCGGCAAAGGCCGTGGCGCGCGTGCGGCGAGGCACCGAAGGCGACAGGGCCGACACGCTGAAGGCTGCGCTGCGCGAGCTGACCGAGAAGCACCCCATGCAGTTCGATCAGGTGGTGATCGCGCTGCCCGGGCCCACGCTCGCCACGCACGTCATCACCCTCCCCTTCAGCGATCCGAAGCGGGTGGAGCAGGCGCTGCCCTTCGAGGTGGAGAGCCAGCTCCCGTTCGATCTCGACGAGGTCGTGTACGACTACCAGCCCACCGGCTCCGCCATTGCGTCGAAGGACGTAAACAAGAAGGCGGACCTGCTGGTCGGCGTGCTGCGGAAGGAGGAACTGCGCGCGCTGCTGGGGAACCTCGCGGAGGTGGGGATCGATCCGCGGATCATCACGCACCCCGCGCTCGCGTATCAGAACGTGCTGCCGCTGGTCGGCGCGCCCGCTGCTGCTGCTCCCGAGCTGCGCACGGAGCCGAGCGTCGGCGAGCCCACCACCGAGGTGACGAGCATCACCGCGGCGCCCGCGGGCCCTCCGGCCATCGCCATCGTGGACATCGGCCACGAGCGGACCTCCGTCTGCATCGGCCCGGCGGGTGGCAACGTGGAGGCGGCGCGCACCTTCTCCGGCGGCGGACGCGATCTCTCCCGTGCGCTCTCCACCGAGTTCCAGATCCCGCTCGCGGATGCGGAGGCCTGGAAGGAGGCGCACGGGGCGATGGGCTCGCACATCGTCGGTCCGGACGCGGAGCGCGCTGCGGCCGCCTTCGTGCGCGGCCTTCAGCCGGTGCTTCGGGAGCTTCGTCAGACGTTCAAGGCCTACACCGCACGCACGCGCCGGCAGGTGACGCGCGTGTACGTGTGCGGCGGCACCGCGCGGATGCCGGGCCTCGAGGAGCAGCTCGCGCGCGATCTGGCGATGCCGTGTGAGCTCCTCTCGCTTCCGCCGGATCTCGCGGCGATGGGCGGCGACGGCAGCGCGGTGGATCTGGCGCAGGCCTGGACGCTGGCGATGCGCGGCGCGGTGACCGGCAACAAGGCGCCCCGCTTCAACCTCCGGCGCGGCGAGTTCGCGTTCAAGGGCCAGTACGACTACGCGCGCGAGCGGATCGGCCGGCTGGCGGCCTTCGCGGCCACGCTGCTCGTGCTGCTGGTGGCGTCCGGGGTGGTGCGCAACGCACTGCTCGCACAGCGCGAAGAGGCGCTGCACGACCGGCTCTGCGAGACGACGCAGAAGGTCATCGGCCGCTGCGAGCGCAACTTCGATCTCGCGATCAACATGCTTCAGGGCGCGGAGAGCCCGGCGGCGGCGGTGCCGAAGACGTCCGCGGTGCAGCTGCTCGCGGAGCTGACCCAGCGCATCCCCGCCGAGGCGAAGATCACCATCGATCAGGTGGACGTGACGCTGGAGCGGATCACCCTGCGCGCGGAGACGGAGAGCAACCGTCAGGTCGATCAGGTGACCGCCGCGCTGAAGGGTTACCGCTGCTTCCGCGAGGTGCAGCAGCGCCGCGTCGAGCGCTCGCGTGACGGCAACCGCGTGGTGTTCGGACTCGAGATCCAGGTGGCCTGCCCCGAGGACGGCCCCTCCACGCCGCAGGGCTAGCGCCCGGAGATTCCACTGATGACTCCCCTCAAGAACGCGCTCGCCTACGTGCAGCACTGGTTCGCACAGCTCTCCTCGCGCGAGCGGCGGATGGTGCTCGTCGCCGGCTCGGCGCTGGCGGCCTTCCTCGTCTTCATCGTCTTCATCTCCTTCTCCAACTCGGCGGCCGGCTACCGCAGCCGCACCGAGAACAAGGCGGAGAAGCTCTCCGAGGTGCAGTCGCTGGCGGCCTCCTTCCGCGAGTCGGAGCAGCAGCGGCAGGCGGTCGAACGGCAGCTCGGCGGCATGGGCAACGTGCCGCTGATGACCTTCCTCGAGGAGAAGGGCGACGCGGCCGGGCTCGACATCCGGACGATCAACCCGCGCAACGACCTGCCGATCGGCGACGGGCGAATCATCGAGAGCGCGGTGGTGTTGACCCTCGCCGACGTGTCGCTCGACAAGCTGGTGCGCTTCCTCGCGGACGTGGAGCGCGGCCCTGGCGTGGTGAAGGTGAAGGAGCTCCGGCTCGAGCCTCGCCGCGATCAGGAGACCATCACCGCGTGGGCGACCATCGCCACGTATTCGATGAAGAGGTAGCAGACCTTGGCCAGCTCACGCATCGCCACCTGGAAGCTCGTCGCGGCCTACGCGTCGTTCACCGTCGCGGCCTTCGTCGCGTTCCTCTACCTCACCTTCCCCTTCGAGACGGTGCGGCAGCGGCTCGTCAGCGAGGCGAACAACGCCGGCTACGAATTGCACATCGGCAAGCTCGGGCCGGGGCTGCTCGGGGTGACCGCGAAGGACATCGCGGTGAAGAAGCGCAGCGACGCGCCCGCGGTCGACGGCCAGCCCGAGGGCGGTGCGCTGCTGGTGGACAAGGTCTCGCTGCGCCCTGCCCTCTTCCCGCCCGGCATCGCCTTCCGCGCGAACCTCATGGACGGGGTGGCGAAGGGCAGCGTGGGCGGGCTGGGCACGGTGCACCTCGACGTGACGCTCGACTCGCTGGACATGGCGGGCGGGAACCTGAAGGGATTTTCAGGTCTGGACCTCGAGGGCCGCATGTCGGGCGTGGTGGACCTCTCGATCCCGAAGGCGCCGTCGCAGGTGCCGGGTGGCGGCGCGGAGCCGGACTTCGGTCAGGCCTCCGGCGTGGTCGCGCTCAACAGCGATGCGCTGACCGTCAAGGGCGGCACGGTCACCGTGCCCATGTACGGCACGCCCACGCCGATGGACCTGCCGCGCATCGGCTTCGGTGCGGTGGACGCGCGCATCACCTTCGACAAGGGCGCGGGCACGGTGGAGAAGTTCGAGACGAAGAGCGAGGACCTCACGCTGCTCGGGTCGGGCACGCTCAAGCTCGCGCGCAAGCCGGAGTTCAGCGAGACGAACCTCGAGCTGCGGCTGAAGGCGGAGCCGGACTTCCAGAAGCGGCTGGGCATGGTCGGCGCCGGCCTCTCCATGATGCAGGCGGACCCGAAGGATCCCACGTTCCGCATGGCACGGATCACCGGGTTCCTCGGGCGGCCGAACTTCAGGTAGCCGCGCCGTCTGACAGGATGCGCGGACATGCCCGTCCGCCCCGTCCCCGAGCTCCGAATCCGCGCGGTGAACGCTGCGCCGTTCAACCCGCGTGGGCAGTACGTGCTGCACTGGATCACCGGCTCGCGGCGCGTGCGGTGGAGCTTCACGCTGCAGCGCGCGGTGCAGCTCGCCGAGCAGTTCGATCGCCCGGTGCTCGTCTTCGAAGCGGTGCGCGCAGGCTACGAGTGGGCGAGCGACCGCCTTCACACGTTCATCCTCCAGGGGATGGCGGAGAACCGGCGGCGGATTTCGAAGAAGTCGAAGGCCGGGTACTACGCGTACGTCGAGCCCCGGCCGGATGAGGACAAGGGGCTGCTCGTCGAGCTCGCGCGGCATGCCTGCGCGGTAGTCACCGACGACTTCCCCTCCTTCTTCCTGCCTCGCATGGTCGCGTCCGCGGCGAAGCGTGTGCCGGCGCGGCTGGAGGCGGTGGACGACAACGGACTGCTTCCGCTGCGCGCAACGGACAGGACCTTCCCCACCGCGTTTGCGTTCCGCGCGTTCCTCCAACGCGAGCTGCCGCGCTACCTCACCGAAGAGCACACGCCGCTGCCGGACCCGCTGAAGGGCACGCGCATCCCCCCATTCGACGGGATTCCGCGCGCGGTGACGAAGCGCTGGCCGGAGGCGAGCGACGCGCTGCTCTCCGCTTCACCCGAGGCGTTGGCGGAGCTGGAGATCGATCACTCGGTGCCGAGGGCGCGCTTCGACGGCGGCAGCGGTGAGGGAGATCGCAAGCTGGAGCAGTTCGTCACCGAGCGGCTGCAGCGCTATCCGGAGCTTCGCAACGAGCCGCAGCAGGCGGGCACCAGCGAGCTCTCTCCGTATCTGCACTTCGGCCACGTGGCGGCGCACCAGGTCTTCGCGGCCATCGCGGAGCGCGAGGGTTGGACGCCACGGAAGCTCAGCGGCAAGAGCGCCGGCGGCAAGCGCGCGGGGTTCTGGAAGATGTCCGAGCCCGCCGAGGCGTTCCTCGACGAGTTCATCACCTGGCGCGAGCTCGCCTACAACTTCGTGCACAAGCGCGAGGACCACCGCGAGTACGACGCGCTCCCCGAGTGGGCGAAGACGACGCTGAAGGCGCACGAGAAGGACCCGCGGCCGGTCGTCTATTCGCTGCGTGAACTCGAAGAGGCGCGCACCCACGATCCGCTCTGGAACGCGACGCAGATGCAGCTCGTGCGGGACGGCTGGTTCCACAACTACCTGCGCATGTTGTGGGGGAAGAAGATCCTCGAGTGGACGCCCTCCCCTCGCGAGGCGCTGCGGGTGATGGAGCAGTTGATGAACCGGTGGTCGCTCGATGGGCGGAATGCGTGCAGCTACTCCGGCTACCAGTGGGTGCTCGGGCGCTTCGACCGGCCGTGGGGACCGGAGCGCAAGGTGTTCGGGAAGATCCGCTACATGTCCTCGGAGAACACGGCGAGGAAGCTCAAGACGAAGGACTACGTGGCGAAGTACGCGCCCTGAGCGGGCCGTCTTTTCGAGTCCCGAAGAACCAGTAGTAAGCTGAACACTTCGGAACGCTTCGGAGGTTCGACAGACATGCCCGAGTTGGTGTTCTTCCGGCGCGGCGAGGAGGTCATGCGGCTGCCGCTCGGCGCCGATCGCGTGATCCTCGGCCGCGGCGAGAAGAGCGACGTGGTGCTCCCCGATCCTGCTGTCTCCCGCCAACACGTGGCCCTCTCCTGGGATGGCGTGCACGTGCTCTTCGAGGACCTCTCGGGAAAGGGCACGCTCATCGCGGGCAGGCCGCTGCGCGAGGGCGTGCTCGAGGACGGACAGGACATCTCGCTCGGCCAGTGGCGCGCGGTGTTCCGCGAGCGCGCGGTGAACGAGGGCGACGATCAGACGGAGGTCGGCGGCACGCGCACCGAGCAGCAGCCGAAGGGCACGCCGCTCCGCGTGGGCCCGGTGCAGGTCCGGCTGCGCCACGGCGCCAACGAGCAGGTGCACAGGCTGCAGGCGGAGACCTTCACCGTCGGATCGGATCCGGAGGCGAACGACCTCTGCGTCACCGACCGCTTCGTCTCCAGCCGGCACCTGCAGGTCAGCCGCAGCGACTCGGGCTTCATCATCAGCGATCAGCACTCGACGAACGGGACCTTCATCGGCCCCTTGCGCGTGTACCAGGCCGAGGTACCGCTCGGCGCCACGGTGCGGATCGGCGAGACGGAGCTGCACTTCGAGCCCGCGGTCGCGCGCAAGGAGGGGACGTCGTTCGAGGGCCTCATCGGCAACGATCCCTCGATCCGCGCGCTGGCGGATCTGATCGAACGGGTGGCGCCCTCCTCCGCGGCGGTCGCCGTGTTCGGCGAGAGCGGCACCGGTAAGGAGCTCGTGGCGCACGCGATCCACAACCGCAGCCCGCGCGCGTCCGCGCCGTTCATCCCGGTGAACTGCGCGGCGATCAGCAAGGAGCTCATCGAGAGCGAGCTCTTCGGTCACGAGAAGGGCGCGTTCACCGGCGCCCAGGGCGCGCGCAAGGGCGCGTTCGAAGAGGCGGATGGCGGCACCCTGTTCCTCGACGAGATCGGCGAGCTGCCGCTCGACATGCAGGCGAAGTTCCTCCGCGCGCTGGAGTCGGGAGAGATCAAGCGCGTGGGCTCGGCGCGGCCGGTGAACGTGGACGTGCGCGTCGTGGCCGCGACGAACAAGGACCTGCTCGCCGCCGCGCGTGCCGGTGAGTTCCGCGCGGCCCTCTACTACCGGCTCTGCGTCATCCCGCTGCACCTGCCGCCGCTTCGCAGCCGGCGCGGTGACCTGATGGCGATCGCCGAGCACTTCGTCCGCCAGTTCTCGCCGCGCGGTCAGACGGTGAAGCTCACTCCGGGCGCGGTGGAGCGGCTGGGCACGCACCACTGGCCGGGCAACGTGCGCGAGCTGCGCAACGTGGTGCACCGCGCGCTGCTGCTGCGCAAGGGACCGATGATCGAGGCCACCGATCTCTCCTTCGACTCGGAGCTGAACGCGGAGACCGGCATCCCGGTGCAGGACCTGCCGCCGGGGATGACGCTGGAGCAGATGCTCGAGCGCCTCGAGCGCCAGATCATCGAGAGCGCCCTGCGCCGCTACAACAACAACCGCGAGCGCGTGGCGAAGGAGCTCGGCGTGGCCCGCTCCACGTTGTTCAAGCGCCTCAAGCAGTGGGGGCTGACCGGCGTGGAGGACGAGGGCTGAGCGCGCGGTTCGTCGAGGCTATGTGACGGTGGCCCTGTAGGCGACGTCACAGGCCTCCGCCGCAGTGGCCAGCGCCTTGTCGAACGTCCAGAGCCGGGCGCCGTGCACCAGCGTGCTCGCCAGCAGATGGACGTCCACCCAACCGACGCCGCGTTGCTGCAGCCGCCGCGCGCGCACGAAGGAGAGCACTTCGCCGTCGGGAACCACGTTCGCGGCCGGAAGCTTGCGGAGCAGCGCTTCGGTGGATGCGGAGAGCCCTCCAAGCAGCAACTCCGCGACGACCCACGGATGAACGAGCAGGTCGCCCTCCTCCAGCAGCGTCGAGAGCGCGGCGACGCCCTTCCCTCCTGCGAGGTGACGCCGCCACACGGAGGTGTCCGCGAGGACGATCGTCATGGACGGCGCCTGCGCACTTCGTCAATCCGGGGCTCCTTGCCGTAGAGGGCCTTGAGTCGGCGCCGAGCCTCGCGCTCGAGGAGCAGCCGCAGCCCCATCTCCAGAACTTCGGTCTTCGTGCGGGCGCCCGTTTGCTCGAGCGCCTCCTTCAGCAGCTCGTCGTCGAGATCCACCGTCGTGCGCATGCATATGAATATGCATGGTCGGGTCGCATCGCGCCATGTCCGACCGCCGCCATCACTGTTGTCCGACCACGCGGAGGATGGGAGCTCCGTCCGGGCGCTCGTCATGAGCCGAGGGCGACCAGCACGAGGTGGGCAGAGGACCGCACCGCCTGAAAGCTGGCCATGTTGGCCGCGGCACCTCGGCCCGTTACCATTCGCTCATGTCGCACGTCATCGATTGGGACGGAGAGAACCTCCCTCCTGCACTCGAATCGCTTCCGCCCGGCCGCTACGTGGTTGAGCGCATCGACGAATCGACTGCGTTGACCGAGGCGGAGGAGGAAGGAATTCGGCAGGCGCTCGCCTCGCTGGATGCAGGAAAGGCCCTGTCCTCGGACGAAGTCAGAACGAAAGTACTCGGGCCGCTCGGCAGCCGATGAACGTCGTCTACGCGCCCGAGGCCGTCGACGACCTTCAGTCGAGCATCGCGCATATCCAGGAGCGCAATCCCGCCGCGGCCCTCAAGGTGGCGAACAAGATCTTCGCTGCGGTTTCGCTGCTGGCGCGGGGGAATGTGGATGGACCTACGGTTCGCCTGTCTACGGGCGAGGCCGTTCGGGCGTGGCACGTCAAACCGTTCCGCCTCTTCTACGTGCGAGCGGGCGACGAGCTGCGCGTGCTCCGCATCTACCACCACGCCCGCCGGCCTCTCTGATCGGGCCCACTTAGATCCCGCCAACGTCTCGCGCGTTCACCCCTCTGACCGGCCCCCACGGGACGGCGCGAGGAGGTGTCACATGGACATGCCCACGCTGTACCGGGAGCACCGCGCGGAGGCGCTGCGCATCGCTCGGCGGATCCTTCGAGATCCCGCGGACGCCGAAGACGTGGTGCAGGAGGTCTTCGTCCGTCTGTGGCAGCGGCCGGAGGGCTTCGACGGTCGCAGCCGGCTCTCCACGTGGCTCTACCGGGTGATGGTGAACGAGAGCATCAACGGCCTGCGCGCTCGGCGACGGAGATCACGCCACACGCACGTGCGCGCGGAGCTCGAGGCGCCGCCGAATCCGGAGGAGCAGGCGGTCACCTCGCAGCTGCGCGCGTCGTTTCACCGCCACCTGCGGGAGCTCGGTGGGCTGGGCGAACAGGTGGTGTGGATGCGCGAGGTGCGCGGCTACAGCTACCCCGACATCGCCGCGCTGCTCGGCGTCCCGGAGGGCACGGTGAAGAGCGCGCTGCACCGCGCGAGGGCGCGCGTGTACGCGGTGATGGTGCGCGAGGCCGAGGGCGCCTGAGCGCTACTCGCCCTTCTCGCCGACGAAGTGATCGCCCTTGTCCTTGAAGAGCACGTTGAACGTGGTCAGCGAGCCGTAGGAGCGGGTGATGTAGTGCTGCAGCTCGACCTTCTCGCCCGCGGTGAGCTTCGGGTTCGCGTTGATCTTCTGCTCCAGCGTGCGGAGCCGGTCGCGGATCATCACGATCTTGTTGAAGAGCGACTCGATCGGAACATCCTTCGCCTGCAGCTCCGGGTTGGCGGGGATGAGGCGCACGGTGCCGCCCTCCCACTTCTGGGCGAGCGGCGCGGCGTGCACGTCACCGGCAGCCTCGCGGAAAAGGTCCATCAGGTCTTCGCGGGTCATCTCCAGCAGTCCTCCGAGATCGACGAGCTCGTTCAGGTCATGGCGGTGCGTGTGCGAGATCTCGCCGCGGCGCACCACCTGCGGTCCGATGTTGCGAACGGGCCCGCGACGCTGCGTGCGCGAACCCGTGTCCACCGGGCGCGCCGGCGTCGGCTGCCCTCGTGGAGCGAAGTGGTTGCAGACGGGCGCGGACGGCGGGAAGTGGCCGCGGTTCGCATCGAGCCGGCAGTGTCCGACCCAGCCCCGGTGATCCACCGAGTGCCGCACCCAGAGCTTGCAGTTGCCGCACACACGCTCGGTGCTGGCGAAGACGGGGAACGGCGGGAGCGAGGCTTCCGGATCGGCCGCGACCTCTGCCTGCACCGCGGCGCCGGGAGGAAGCGCATCGCTGGCCTGCGCTTCGGCGGCCTGCGTTTCAGGCGTCCTGGGCTGTGGCGTCTCGGTGACGGACGGCGGACCTGCGCCTTCGTGCTGCTGCGACATGGGTGGGTTGTACCGCCGCACCCACCTCCCTACAATCACCGCCCTTCGCCTACCTGGAGGGGGAACGACATGACCGCGCGGGTGATGCCTCGGACGCAGGGTGACGCAACGGTTGCCTCCTCGCTGGTGCCCGCGGACGTGTGGGAAAGCTGGCAGGCGGAACTCTCCGAGCCGGTCTCCTCCCAGACGCCGACCGACCCTCACCACATGCGCGCCGAGCCTCCCGCCGCGGACACCATGCCGGTCAGCGGCCTGTGGGCGACGGTGCCGGCGGACTACGAGGTTGCGCTCTTCGGGCTCTCGCAGGTGCCGCTCTTCTCCGGCCTCCCTCGCGCGGCGATCGAAGCGCTGGCAACCGAGGCGCGCCAGGGCGAGCTCGACGACGGCGACTACCTCTTCCGCGAGGACACCTGGGCGCGCTCCTTCTACGTGGTGCTCGAGGGCGCGGTGGAGATCCTCCGCACGCTGGGCGATCGCGAGGTGGCGCTGCGTCACGTGGAGCGCGACGAGCCGGTCGGCCTCTTCGGCCTCTTCTGCGGCCGAAAGCGCACCGCCTGTGCACGCGCGATCGGCGAGGTCATCCTCCTCGAGATCTCCTCCGAGTCGCTCGCCGCCGCGCTGACCGAGCATCCCGCGCTGCGCGATCGCATGGCGCGCTTCTACCGGGAGCGCCTCGTGGAGGGCTTCGTGGGCAGCTCACGGCTCTTCGCCGACGTGGATCCGATCGCGCGCGCGCGGGTCATCGGCCGGTTCGCGGGACGGAGGCTCCAGTCGGGCGAGGTGCTCGTGCAGCCGGGCGAGGTCTGCAACCTCGTGGCGCTGGTGCTCGATGGGACGCTGCACCTGGAGGCGCCGTCGCGTCCCGGTGATCGCGCGCAGAAGTGGTCGCTGGGCACGGGCGACTTCCTCGCGGTGACCTGCGCCTTCTCCGGTGCGCCCTCTTCGCTGCGCATCGTGGCGACGGAGATGACGGACGTGGCGCTGCTCGGGCACCGGGAGCTGTCGGAGCTGCTCCGAGACCTTCCCGCGCTGCGTACGATCGCCACCCGCCTGCCGTCCGTCTCCCGCGCCGCGGCGCGTGACGTGTGGTGCGGCGACCTCGCGGTCCCAGGGCTCTAGGACGTGCAGACGACGAGCGGCGCGAAGCTCGACGTTCCGCGTCTGCTCACGCTCGCTGCGGCGCTGGCGCTGGGCGTGTTCTTCTGGGACAGCCCGCTGCTCTGGCCGCTGAAGCTGCTGGTGGTGATGATGCACGAGAGCGGTCACGCGCTGGCCACGATCTTCGTCGGCGGCCGCGTAGATCGGATCCACATCGCGGCGGACCAGTCCGGCCAGTGCCTGTCCTATCTGCCGCCGGGCCTCATCCCGAAGATCGTCGTGTACAGCGCCGGCTACGTGGGCAGCACGATCGCGGGCGCGCTGATGATCCTCGGCACCTTCCGCTTCCGGCTCCACCGCGCGGTGCCCATCGTCACCTCGCTGTGGCTCTTCATCATGGCGCTCTTCTACGTCCGCGACCTCTTCACCGCGGCGTTCTGCGCGGTGACGATCTGCGCCCTGCTCGCCGCCGCGCGCTGGCTGCCGGATGGGCCGCTGGACGTGATGAACCTCTTCGTCGCCGCGTTCACCGCGCTCTATGCGGTGTTCGATCTGCGCGACGATCTCTGGAACCCCGAGGTCCGCGCACAGAGCGACGCGGCGCTGCTCGCGGCCCAGACGTGGGTGCCTGCGATCGTGTGGGCGGTGCTCTGGTCGCTCTTCTCGCTGGCGATCCTCGGCGTGACGTTGTGGCTATCACTGCGCGGCGGGCGTCCAGGCGGAGGAGCTGGGCGCGGCCGCACGTCTGACGCACAGGCGGAGCTCGAGAGGATCCGGCGCTCGGTGGAGCTGGCGCGGAAGCGCTGACCGGCTCAGGCGTCCGTGCGCAGCTCGCCGCTGCGGGACCTCTTGCCGCGACGCGACACCGCTGGCTCACCGGAGGTCGCGGCCGGCTGCTGCAAGGACTCGGCTTCAGCGCTCCGCGTCACGCCAGCGAGCTCGTCACGCGCGGCCTGGATCTGCGCACGCACCCGCTCGACGAGCTCCGGCAGGTCCGCCTCGGTGAGGCCCTCGACGCTGATCATCGGCAGGAAGCGCGCGGTCGCCTTGGTGGGCCGAATCCACGGCGAGTTCACCGGCATGCCGCCCGCCGCGCCATACACGGCAATGGGAAGGATCGGCGAACCGGTCTCCAACGCGAGCTTGAACGCGCCGGACTTGAACGGCAGCAGGCGCCCCTCGGGATCTCGGCTGCGGGTGCCTTCGGGGAAGAGCATCACCGGCATGCCGCCCTGCAGGTAGTCACGCGCCCTGAGCAGCGCGCGGCCACCGCTCTGGCGGTCCTTGCGGTCCACCGGGATGTCGCCCGCGAGCTTGAACAGCAGCCCGAGCCAGGGCACCCGGAACAGCGACTCCTTCGCCATCCACTTCATCTCCCACGGCGCGCGAGAGACGAGGAACACGTCGAGGATCGACTCGTGGTTCGCCACCGCCACGAACGCCTTGCCCTTCTCCACGCGCGGCACGTCCTGCAGCCGCATCCGCCAACCGGGATAGCTGCGCGAGATGAGCTCGGCGACGAAGCGAAGGGTGCGCCCGACGATGCGGCGCTGCGGGTCGAACGGGAGGGTGACGAGCCGGACGAGCGCCATCACCGGAACCGCGAAGATCAAGACCAGCGCGAAGACAACGTAGGCAGCAGCAGCGACGAGCTTGTTGCGCATGTGGCCTCCTAACCCGTGGCGGTCATGAAATCGTCACGGTACTCCGGCAACCCGCGTGCGCTCGCTTTGTCGCCTGCTCTGGTTTCGCGATCCGAAGGCGATGACGTATCGCGTCACATGGGGCCGCCATTTCCGTGCAGCCCGGGATGGGTGCCCTATGCTGCCGCGCCGATGAAGACGCTCGCCGCGCAGTTCGCGTACTTCCTGCGCGACACCACCGCGCGCCGCAACGTTCGATCACTCATCCGGCTCGTGCTCGGCCTGGTCGCGCTGATCGCGGTGCACACGATCATCTTCCAGGCGCTGATGCGGCTCGAGGGCCAGGACCACTCCTGGGTCGACGGCGTGTACTGGACGATGGTCACCATGAGCACGCTCGGCTTCGGGGACATCACGTTCCAGTCGGCGGCGGGCCGCGTCTTCTCGATCATCGTCATCCTGTCGGGCGTGGTGTACCTGCTCGTCCTCCTCCCCTTCACCTTCATCCAGTTCTTCTACGCGCCGTGGATGGAGGCGCAGCGCCTGCTCCGCGCGCCCCGCGAACTCCCCGAGGGCACGCGCGACCACGTCATCCTCACGCAGTACGACCCGGTCACGCTCTCGCTCATCCCCCGGCTGGAGTTCTACGGGCGCTCCTACGTGGTGCTCGAGGACGACGTGGGCCGCGCGCTGGAGCTGCACGACCGCGGCGTGAAGGTGGTGGTGGGCCCGCGCGACGATCTGGAGACCTACCGCAGCCTGCGCTCCGAACACGCGGCGCTGGTCGTCTCCACCGGTGACGACTTCCTCAACTGCAACATCGCCTTCACCGTGCGCGAGCTCACCGAGACCGTGCCCATCGCCACGCTCGCGCGGATGCCCGAGTCGGCGGAGGTGCTCAAGGCCGCGGGCTCGACGCACGTCATCCAGCTGCCGGACATGCTCGGGCGGTCGCTCGCGCGGCGGACGCTGGCCGGCGAGGTGCGCGCGAACATCATCGGCCGGTTCGGTGAGCTCGTCATCGCCGAGGCGCCGGTCACCGGAACGCCCTTCGTGGGCAAGACGCTCGCCGAGTCGCGGCTGCGCGAGGTCACGGGGCTCAACGTCGTCGGCGTCTGGCAGCGCGGACAGTTCTCACTGCCGAGGCCGACCACGCGAATCGAAGGGAGCACGGTGCTGGTGCTCGCGGGGACGGACGCGCAGCTCGAGCACTTCGACAGCCTGTTCGTCATCTACAACGTGTTCGACCGGCCGGTGCTCATCCTCGGCGGCGGACGCGTGGGCCTCGCGGTGGCGGCGTCACTGCGCGAGCGCGAGATTCCCTACCGGATCGTGGAGGAGGATCCGGACCGCGCGAGGAACCTGGAGAACGTGGTCGTGGGCTCGGCCGCGGATCTCGAGGTGCTCAAGCGCGCCGGCATCGACGATGCGCCGACGGTGCTCGTCACCACGAACAACGACGCGACGAACATCTACCTCACCATCTACTGCCGCAAGCTCCGGCCGGATGCGCAGATCATCAGCCGCGCCACGCTGGAGCGGAACGTCTCCACGCTGCACCGCGCGGGCGCGGACTTCGTCATGTCCTACGCGTCGCTCGGCGCGGGGACGATCCTCAACGTGCTCGAGCAGGGCGGCATGGTGATGCTCGCGGAGGGACTCGACGTCTTCCGCTATCCCGCGTCCTCGCGCGTGGTGGGCCGGCCGCTGCGGGATCTCGCCATCCGCGAGGAGACGGGCTGCAGCGTCGTGGCGCTGGAGACGACGAGCGGCCTCGTCGGCAACCCGGATCCGAACGTGCCCATCGAGCCCGGCACCGAGCTCATCCTCATCGGCACCGGCGAGGGCGAGCGGCGCTTCAAGGAGCGGTTCTCCTAGCGCGCTCAGTACGGCGTGTTCGCAGGGGTGGCGTAGGAGGGATCCGTCGGCTGAGAGTCGGAGGCCTCCGCGCCCTCGTGCAGCTGCACGTCCTTGTCGTCGCTGCTGGCGACGGAGCGGGAGGCCGAGCTGGACGCGGAGCCCAACGCGGTGCGGCCCCGCTTCGTCGCGCGCGGCAGATCGAGCGGGTTGAAGTAGGACCGGAAGCTGCGGATGCCGTCGTCGTCGAACTCGAGCAGCGTGACGCCGCTGTATTCGACGGACTGACCGGAGGCGAGCGTGCCCGTCGCGGTCCATTCGAGCGCGGCGAGCGCACCGGACTCGATGACCTTCGTGAACTCGGAGCGGATGTCCCCGAAGGTGCCGCGGTAGCTGCGCCAGAACGCGGACGCGCCATCACGGCCTTCGAAGGTGTGCGGGGACGCGGTGTTGGTGAGCGTCGCATCGTCGTCGAACAGCGCGATCATGTCCCGGTCGTTGCCGGACTGCTCCAGCGCGTCGAGCGCGGAGATGAAGCGGGAGACGAGGGAGGTGGGCACGGGTGGCTCCTTGTCTGTCGAAGTCGAAGTTGAAGTCGCGTGGGTCGAAGTCGCGTTGAACGAACGGTGGACACCCGTCAGAGGCTGCGCCACGCGGAGCGGGTGTCTCGGAGGTCGGCCGTCCGGCTGCGTCGCGTGCGGAGGACGAAGCTGCCGGTTCTGGGCGCTGGACCCTGTCGTGTCCATCCTTTGTCCATGGCTACCTCAGGGACGTCCACACGCTGCTGGCCGGGCTACGAGCCCGTTCCCGGCAAGAAGGCGAACGAGCAGGGAAGCTGCCGGCCGAAGGCGAAGTCGAAGCTGACGAAGAAGGAGAAGGAGGTGCGCGCGCGCCGGCGCAAGCAGCTCGACCGCAGGAAGAAGCAGGGCATGTCCGCGAAGCAGCGGAGTGCTCGGCGCAGCTCGATCGCCGCGCCGAAGGGGGCCACGGCTCGGAGGAAGACGACTGGGAGTGGCACCTCCGCGAAGCGGAGCACCTCGAAGTCGAAGAAGTCCGGCGCGAAGAGGTCCGGTGGCTCGAAGCGGTGAGCTACTTCCGCGGCCGCATGCGGTACGCGACGAACGACTGCAGATCGTGGAACTGGAAGTAGGGGTTCCGCTCCCGCTCGCGCGAAAGAGAGGAGACCGCGACGTCGCCGTAGTCGTGTCCGGGCAGAAGCTTCGTCTCCTCGGGCAGCGCGAGGAGGACGCTCTGGATCGTGCGGTACATCGCCTCCGGATCGCCGCCGTTGAGGTCGCAGCGTCCGCAGCCGTTGACGAACACCGTGTCGCCCGACGCGACCGCGCCGCCGGCCCAGAGAGACTGCGAGCCGGGAGTATGACCGGGGGTATGAAGCGCCTTCGCCTCGAGCGCGCCTTCGCCCCTCCCCACCTTCAGCACGTCACCCGGCGAGAGCACCCGCAGCGCATCGCCCGCGTACTGGCGAAGCTGCGGGGAGAAGTCCGCTTCGGTGCGCTGCGCGTACACCGGCACGTCGTGGCGCCGAAGCAACTCCGGCAGACCATTGATGTGGTCGTGGTGGCAGTGCGAGACGAACGCCGCGCCGATGCGCTTGCCGTCCTCCGCCGCGGCCCGCTCCACCGCGGGGATGTCCCACGCAGGATCGACCACCATCACCTCGTCCGAAGCCTGCGAGCCGACGAGATAGACGAAGTTGTCCATCGTCCCGAGCTTCAGCTGTCGCAGGTAGAGCGGCTGTCCGTTCACTTCGATGCCCCCACGTCGACGAGGATGTAGCCGACGATGCCGCCCCACTCGGTGACCGGCGTCTGCTCGACCTTCACCGCGATCCGCTTGCCCGAAGGCGCGACCTGCGCCAGCGCGACCCGCTTCACGCCTCCCGCCGCGCCGGGCGTCTGGAACGGATCGCCTTCATAGAGAACGCGCTCCTCGGCGCCCTCCTTCAGGATCACCCGCGCCTTGCCGCGCAGCGCCGTCAGCGAGAGCCCAGCCTTGACCTCCGGCGGCAGAGTGCCCTGCTCGCGCGTGAACCCGTGCTCTCGCAGATACGAGCGCGCCTTCTCCGTTGCCGCGTCGTCCACCAACTGGAAGCGCTGCTCGAGCTTTCCCGCATCACCTGAGACCACGTGCAGCAGGTGAAGACCCGCGGCTTCGCTGAAGACCGTGAACGCGAAGAGCGACTCGTCGCGCGAAAAGCCGCTGAAGTCGTAGAGGTTGCCGGAGGTCTCGGCGGGATCGACCGAGGCGGGCGTGGGGCCGGGCGCGGACGGTGCGGTGCCTGCGTCCAGTGCGAGGCCGGCGTCGGGCGCGCGCGGAGCTTCTGCAGCGGGCTGCGCGGACGGCTGGGTGATCGTTGCGCCCGCTGCGCCCGCGTCGCGTACCACGGCATCGGGCTGACCCATCGGGACCGTCTGCGCGGGCGGGCGCTCCTCGGCGCGATCGGGACAACCTGCGAGGCCGAGCGAGCCGATGGAGATGACCGAGAGCATCACCCCACCCGCCCTCGCGAAGACGGGCCTACCGCGACGTTCGTTGCGCATGCCGCGTTCGTAGCAGATCGACATACCTTGTGGACGCACCGGGGGGCCGGGTTGAATGCGGCCGATGCGCACGCTCGCCGTCACCGTCCTCCTCGCGCTGGTCCTCGCGCCAGGTCTTGTCGCAGCGAAGAAGAACCCCGGCGCCGTGCTCCGCCACAAGCCCGGCCCCGAGAGCGTGGAGGAGCGCCCGGTCGCAACGGAGGTGCAGGTTCGCTCAGGCGCTGCCGGCTTCGTGGTGCAGCTCACCTTCGACAAGGCGCCGTTCGGCGACACCTGCAAGAACCGCTGTGCGAACGCGACCGTGTACCTCGACACGGACAACACGAAGGGCACGGGTCTTCAGGTCGGCTCCGCCGCGTCCGGAGCGGACCTGGCGATCACGGTGCAGGGCGTTCGCGACTGGGGCGAGCAGGGAACGAAGGACTCCATCCGCGTGCGCATCCGGCACCTCGCGGGGCAGCCGAAGTCGCTCGAGGAAGGCGACGTGCTCGCGGAGCTCGATCACGCGCGCGACGCGGAGATCGTCTCGGTGAAGGACAACACGGTGACGGTGAAGGTGGACCCGCACGCGGCGGATCTGCCGGCGGGCAAGACGGCGCGCGCCATCTACCAGCCGCCGGGGAGCAAGGCGCTGACCGGGACGCTGCCGGGGCTGCTCGCGCCGACGCGCGGTGGTGGACGCAACGTCGAGGTCATGCGCGGCGGGCAGCGCTGACGACTGCAGTGACTCTGGCCATGCCCGGGCGGGCACTGTCGCCGTGATCGGGTGGCGCCTCCCTGCCCCGACGGGCACGGACGCGCGCGCAGCCTTGTGACGGAAGCGATCGTGGAGCGGTTCTTGCGTCTGCGCGCAGCGGAGCGTGAACACATGACCACGGTGCTGATCGACGCGGGACACGGCGGGCACTCGGCGGCGGGCAAGTCCTCGCCGTTCGGCGTGCGCGGTGCAGGCGGGACGCTGGAGAAGGACGTGACGCTCTCGCTCGCGCGCGCGGTGGCCGGGCACTTCGGCGAGGGCGCGCTGCTGACTCGCGACCGCGACGAGAACCTCTCGCTCGAGGATCGCGCGCGGCTGGCGAAGGAGCGCGGCGCCCGGGTGTTCGTCTCGCTGCACGTCAACTCCGGCGCGGTCGGCGAGCGCGGACCGGGGACCTTCGTGCACGCACGCGCGGGTGCTCCGTCCCGCCTGCTCGCGGAGTGCATCCAGACGCGGCTGGAGCGACACGCGGGCGCCACCGCCACCGGTGCGATCCGGCGCGCGCCGCTCGCGGTGCTCGAGCCGAACCGCCTGCCGCCGGATGCCGCCGCGTGCCTGGTGGAGGTGGACTTCCTCTCCGACCTCTCATTCGAGCAGCGCCTGCGCGATGCCGCGTCGGTCGATGCGCTGGGAAGGGAGATCGCCCTCGCGCTGAGGGAGCACCTCGCCGGGGAGAGCGGGCACGCACACGGGCCGGCGACGGTGATGGGCCTCGGCACCGGTCCTGCGCTGGGTGAAGGACTGGCACCCGTCGCGCTCTGGCGGCCGCCCTACCTCCATCCCCCGCTTGCGATCGCGCAGTCGGTGACGCTGACGGAGAACGCGATCGCGGCGCTGGATGCGGCGGGCAGTGCCACGCCGGTCACTGCGGACCGCACGCTGGAGACGCTGCAGCGCCACGCCGTCGCCCGCGCGAACGAGCTGTGGCAGCGGCGCGTGAACGAGGCGAACGCAGCGGAGATGGCGCAGCTCGCGCGCGACTGCGGCTGGGGAAACGACATCAACAAGGACGGAGGCGGCACCTGGGATTGGTGCGGCTTCTTCTGCGCGGCGGCGCTCTTCCACGCGGGCCTGCACCCGAACCTGCGGCGCGGCCTCTACCACACGCAGAACGTCCAGGACCTCTTCCGCTACCGCTACGGCCACCGCGTGCACCGGTGGCTCCACGACGACACGACGCGCACGTGGAAGACGGTCGAGGACTACCACCGCGAACGCGGTCTTCTGCGCACCTGGAAGACCAACGCGGAGCTCACCGCGGCGGGTCACGCGGCGCTGGACCTCCGGCCGGGCGACGTGGTGCTGATCGATCACACCGCGGACGGCTCCGCGGACCACATCGTGCTGGTGGACAGCTACGACGCCGCGAGCGGCATGCTCGTGACGGTCGAGGGCAACGCCAGCGGACAGCTCCCGCCTTCGGCCTCGGGTCCTGCGAGCGCGCCTCGCGACGCGGTGACGAAGAACCGGCGCGACCTCTCGCAAGCCGCGCAGCTGCGGAAGATCTTCGGCGTGGGCCGGCCCTCGCTGGTGGACTTCGAGACGCACACCTACGCGGCCCCGAGCCAGACCGCGCGCCCCGCACCGCTGGCGGTGTCCTCACAGGACGCGCAGTCTCTGTCGCTGCTCGGAGACGTGATCGACGTGGTGGCGACGCCCGGGATCCGCGTGGCGTTCGAAGGCGTGGTGGCCACGAACAAGCTCGCAGCGACGGCGATCACCGTTCCACAGCGCTTCGTGGACAAGCTGCGCGAGTACGCGGCGCAGGCACCGGACGACGGGCGCAAGCTGCTCGCGGGACTCAACCGCAACCCGACCTTCTACCAGGGCGGTTGGATCCTCTCGGTGCAGACAGGAGCGGTGGCGATGACGCTCGATACGGCTGTGTTCTGCCGGGAGCTGGAGATCGGCACGTACATCCACGAGCTCGTTCATGTCTGGCAATACGACCGCCTCGGCGTGTCGGCGTTCCTCGTGAGCTACTTCGGCCTCTCCGCGGCGGAGATCGCCCGGCGCTTCGCGAACCGGTTGCCGCTCGATCCGATGCGCAGCAGCCCGCATGAGGAGGAGGCCTACCAGCTCGAGAGGCGCTTCATGACGTGGCTCTCGGCGCACCCCTGATTCGGGCGGCGCCGCCCCTGAAACATGAAATCAGGGCAACGCGCGCCGCTTATTCATGTTTACCGGGCCGAGAGACATCTCCAACCCAGCCAGACCAGATAGGCAAAACAAGAAATCAGGAAGGACTGTTGGCCGCGGGGCTGGATCCGTTGCGTGGGCGTTTGTTACATACGCCACGTTGTTCGGGCGACCCGCATGTCCGGACAGCCATCGCACGTTCGTCTCGACGCAGTGACAGCGGGGGGGAAGCTCACAGCGATCGAGGTCTGCAATGCACGCCCTCTCGGCGGCGCCATCCACCCGGGGCGCCCTGATCGGCAATTCGCCCACCATCCGTCAGCTTCGGGATCAGCTCCCGGCGATCGCCGGCGCGCGCCGCACCACGCTCGTCACCGGAGCAACGGGGACCGGCAAGGAGGTCGTCGCGCGCGCCCTCCACGAGCACGGCGGTAACGCGGGGCCGTACGTGGCGGTGCACTGCGGCGCGCTCCCCGAGACGCTGATCGAAGCGGAGCTCTTCGGCCACACCCGCGGCGCATTCACCGGCGCGGTGCAGGCCCGAAGCGGGCTCATCCGCAGCGCGCACGGCGGGACGCTCTTCCTCGACGAGGTGGACAGCCTCTCCACCAGCGCGCAGGCGAAGCTGCTGCGCTTCCTCGAGTCGGGCGAGTACCGGCCGGTGGGAAGCGACCGCGCGGAGGGCGCCAACGCCTGGGTGATCGCGGCGACGAACAAGGACCTGCGGCAGTGCGTGCGCGCCGGCCTGTTCCGCGAGGACCTCCTCTTCCGCCTCGACGTGATGCGCGTGAACCTGCCGGACCTGCGGCTGCGCGGGTCGGACATCGAGCTGCTCGCGCACCACTTCCTCGAGGGCGCCGCGCCGGACATCGAGCTGAGCGACGAGGCGCTGGTCGCGCTGCGACGGCACGACTGGCCCGGCAACGTGCGCGAGCTCAAGCACCGCATCGAGCGCGCGGTGGTGCTCTGCGCGGGGCGTCCACTCACCGTGGAGGCGCTCGGTCTCGATGAGCTCGAAGACGCTAGCGAGGTGACGCCGGCCTCCGCGGGCATGGCGCGGCTGATCGCGGCGCTGGGGCCGGTGCCGGGTCACGTGGACCAGCCGGGCCAGCCGACTTCGACAGCGGCGGGCTCGGGGTTGAGGCTGGGCCGCGTTGGTATCGCTTCGGGGGTCACGCCCGAAGAGGCGCAGCGCAGAGTCGTGCCACCCTCTGCCGCGTCCGCGCATTCACGCGCGCCGGAGCTCACGGAGATTCCGCAGGGCGGGCTCAGCGGCGCGCTGTGGAAGCTGATCGACGAGGACAAGCTCTCGCTCGCGCAGGCGGTGGAGCTCTGCGAGCAGCTGCTGATCCGCACCGCGCTCCGCGTGGAGGGCGAGAACCGCACGCGCGCGGCGCACAAGCTCGGCATCCACGTGCGCACGATCTTCAAGAAGCTGCGTCCCGCGAGCGAGTAGCGCCCTCGGCCATGCCCGAACGGCCACGGCCCCAACGGGCACGGGCGGCCCCGCGAGGCACGCCCACCTGGCCACGCCGCGCACCGCACTCCCTCTGAATCCTTCGCGTGCCCCGCTGGCGTGCGATCTGCACACGGGCCCATCGCCACCGACGCCGCGCGCATTCCCTCACCGGAAGCACGCGGCAGAACGCAGCGAGGCCCAGTGAGCATGGAATCGATCACCCCCGTCCGCGGCACGATCTCGGACCGATTCGCCGTCGCCTCCTTCAACGTGAACGTTCCGCAGGACCGCACCTTCGAGGTCGCGTGCGCCACGGATCCGTCGCTCTTCCACCCCGAGCACGGCCACCGCCGCACCCCGCGCAACTTCTACACGAGCCGTGATCAGGGCCTGCTGCGCGGGCGTCACGGACAGGCCACCTGGCTGGTGCCCGCAGAACAGCTCCGCCGCTTCGCGGGTGCGCCGCGCATGTACTACGCGCTCGCGACCTACGGCGGTCCTCGCGGCGAGCACGCACGCTTCACCATCTCGCCGGACGCGCTCGACCGCGTTCCCTCGCTGGCGCTGTCGTCCGACTTCACCGGTCGCACGCTCGATCGCGCTCGGGTGGGCAGGCCTGACGATGATGCTCGCTACGGTGCTCGGCCCGGCGCGCCGATGACGTGGGGCGGTGACCTCGCGTTCGCGCGGCAGCAGGCAGCGGCCGTCTATTCGGGCCCGAAGGCGCATGGCTACGACGACGGCTACGACCCGTCGCTCTGGCAGCGGAGTGCCGCTACGGCGCCGGCGTCGCACGGTCCGGTGGGCAGCTACGGCGGTGCGTTGCAGCAGACCGCCCCGGGCGCGCACGAGGCCTACGGTGCGCCCGCAGTAGCGCTCGATGAGCACTCGGGCGAGGCCTACGACGCGATCGCCGCGCCCTACGACGAAGCGCCGGTGATGGACCCGCCCGCCGCGCAGAGCTGGAGCGACGAAGAGGACGACGAGGAGCTCTCCTCCGGCCTCTCCACTTCGGCCCCGTTGGAGGAGGAGTACGAGGACGCGCCTGCGCTCGCGGCGGCGGGACAGCGCGGCGAGCTGCTCCAGTCGCAGACCTATGGGCGGCCGGCATCACCTGCGACGCGGGCGCTCGAGTCGCTGAGCCCGGCTCAGGTGCTCGGCTTCGAGACCACCGGACGCGATCCCGAGTGGCGAGAGCACGACGTGATCGACGAGCCGCTGCTCTCCATCGCGCGCGCGCTCCAGGACACCGCGCCGGCCGCGCTGACGATCGCGGACAAGCTCTCGATCGTGACCGTGGTGGCGCTCGCGGAGAGCGGAGGCGCGCGCTACGCCGCGTTCAACGCCGACAGCGAGTACAACGACCCGGGCCACCCTGCGTACCAGCGGTACCACATCGGGGTGTCGTGGGGGATCGTCCAGTTCACGCAGCGCAGTGGCTCGCTGGGCAAGGTGCTGCGCGCCTGTGAGCGCCGGAACCCGCAGGGCTTCGCGTCCACGTTCGGCCCGCACGCGGCGGAGCTGCTGCGGGTGACGAACGCGACCGGCGAGGAGGAGCGCGTGGCGCCGGTGGGACCGGACGGCGTGCTCTGGGGCGCGGCGTGGAAGGCGCGCTTCGACGCGGCCGCGGCGGTACCCGAGTTCCAGGCGGCGCAGAACGAGATCGCGATCACCGAGTACATGGATCCGAACCTCCAGTTCTGCGCCTGGCTCGGGCTCGACACCGACCGCGCGCTGGCGATGGTGTACGACCGCTGCATCCACATGGGGAACGGCGGCGGCAGGTCCTTCGTCGCGCGTCATGCGGGCCCCATCTCCACCGAGCAGGATCGCGAGGCGGCGCTGCGGGCGCTCGGCCACGCGGATCTGCGTGCCTTCCAGCGCAGCGTGAACGGACTCTCCGCCGACGGGCGCTGGGGACCGATGACGCACGCGGCGATGACGCACGCGCTCCGCGGGCTGCAGGGCTCGCCGGTGGCGGTGCCTTCGCTGACGCAGATGCTCGAGCGGCTCGCCTCCGCGTCGCGCGGCCAGCGCTACGAGCGGCGGATGAACACGCTCTGCACCACCTCCTCGCTGCACGACACCCGTTATCGCATTCCCTGATCCCCCCACGGGTCTTCGTCCATGAGCGACCTCACGCGCATCGCCATCGACGCGGCTGGTGAGCTTCGGCGCTCGCCGGGCTACGCCGCCCTCGGCCTCGCCGAGCGGCAGTCGCTCGACGGGCACCTGAAGAAGATCGAGCGCGCGCTCGGCACGGGCTACGACCCGTATGCGATCCCGCTGGCCACGCCCGCGGATCTGCAGCGCGAGCTCGGTGGTGCGCCGGGTGTGGGACGGCCGGTGCCGCAGCAGCAGAGCGGCGTGAACGGCGCGGGCTCGCAGCAGAACCGGCAGACCGGCGCAGGCCAGGCGCCGCCGCCGGGGACGCAGGTCATCGGTGAACGCGCACGCGCGGCGCTCGATGCGGTGGACTTCTCGTCCTTCGTCGCCGGGCTCGTCACCGGGACCTTCCGCTCCATCGTGGACGCGACCGCGCAGCAGGTGCGCGAGTACGCCGAGCTCGTCGCGAGCATCTCCAAGACGGTCGATGACTTCTCGCGCGAGAACGTCTCGCCGAACCAGGTGCGCGACTACCTCGCGCAGAAGCACCCGGCGGATCTGGCAGTCGCGCTTCCGGCGCCGGGACGCGAGGGCACGCCGCGACTCGTGCCGCGAAGTGGGCGGACGGGAGGCGCGGCGTGGCTCGAGCAATACGGGCTCGACGGGCAGGAGCTCGACGAGTCGCTGACCGAGGGCCCGCTGCTCGAGGCGGCGCGGCGTCGGCTCGGCGAAGAGCGGATGCAGTCGCTCGCCACGATGGTGCTGATGGGCATCAACCGGATCGTGGTCGACCAGGGCCAGATCCGCGCGCGCCTGCAGTTCCACGCATCGGCGAAGGAGTCCACCCGCGCGGAGCTCGCGCTGCAGAGCGGCGGTCAGGCGGTCGGGATCGCCGCGCGGCAGATCCAGATGCAGAGCCAGACGCAGACGATGGTCTCCACCGTCAACGTCAACGCGCAGGCCGACGTGTCGATCAAGGCGGACCTCGTCGGGGAGGTGAGCATCCAGTTCCGCACCGAGTCGTTCCCGCTCGAGCGCTTCGCGGACTCGCAGGCCATCCAGCTCATCCAGACGCACGCGCGGTGGCAGGGACAGGCCGCGCGTCCTGCCGCTCCTGCTGCACCCGGCAACGCTGCAGCGCCGCCTGCCGCCGCGACGCCGGGCACCGGAGAGGTCGCCTGATGGTCGCGCTCGAGGACCTGCTCGTCGGCCTCGCGGATTCGGCGCTCGACCGCGCGCGAGAGGCGTCCGGCGACGGCGCCGTGGCGCAGATCGAGGTCACCGCGGTGCAGATCGAGCTGCCGATAGAGACGCGGATGATCGCCGGACGCGTCGAGGCGTGCGCACCGCGCGGACGTTTGGCGACGGGCTTCGACATGCCGCTCGGGCGGCTCAAGGCGCGCTTCGCACTGGAGGCCGCATGAGCCGTGGCCGCCCCAGCCTCTTCGCGGTGGAGGACTTCGTCCAGGCGTTCACCGCGCAGCTCGACCGCGCGCAGGACGCGCTCGCGCTGAAGGTCCGGACGGGGCGGCCCCTCACGTTCGCGCTGAAGGACCTCAGCGTGGACCTCAACGTGTTCCTCGAGAGCGACGACCGCGGGAAGCTGATGATGCGGCACGCGGCGCCGGACGAGAAGGGCGCGAGCACGCTGCGCTTCAGCTTCACCACCATCACGCGCACGATGGCCGAGGAGAACACCCTCGCCTTCGGCACCGACGAGGATCCGCGCACG
The DNA here is from genome assembly GCA_023423535.1 of Pseudomonadota bacterium. Taxonomy (GTDB): domain Bacteria; phylum Myxococcota; class Myxococcia; order Myxococcales; family Myxococcaceae; genus JAFAFL01. Next base: position 24,189 of record JAFAFL010000091.1, on the reverse strand, counting down.
CTGGAGGATCTGCGCGGGGCGGAGTCGCTCGACGAGCAGCAGCGCCAGAAGCTCGAGTGGGCGGGCGTGCGCACCGTGGGTCAGCTGAAGAAGCTGTCGCAGGGCGCGGACCCGAAGTCGATGGAGGCGTACCTCGGCATCCCGGTGCTCAAGCTGCGCGCGGCGCTGGAGCAGGCTTCGCGTCCGGTCGTCACCTCCAACGAGCCGATCACCCGGCCGGATGGAAGCCGCCTCCTGCGCATCCGCGGCGCGAACCTCAGCGACGGCGTGCCGCCGGAGGTGCTCCTCGCAGGCGAACCGGTGGAGGTGCTCGACGCGCAGCCGAACGTCCTGCTCGTGCGGCCGATGGGGCACCACCACGAAGGCCAGGTCGAGGTCCGCGTCAACGCGCAGCGGGCGACGGGGTTCTTCCGCTTGCCGAGCGCGGCGCATGCGCTGGGGCACATCCCGGGCGGAGAGCCACAGCCGATGCACGCGGGCGCATACGCGGCCGGACACGCGGGCGCGCCGTTGCGCAACCAGGCGCTCCATGGACACGGCACGCCCACTTCGCCGACGCCCGCGCCGCAGGAGGTGCCGGAGTGATTCGCACCGCTCCCCGTCACCCGTGGCTGCCGGACGAGTCGCGCATGGCGGTGCGCGGGCGGCTCGTCGTGCGCCTGAAGGAAGACGCCGCGCCTCCGGCGATCCCGTCACACCAGGACGTGGTGCGAGGGCTCGGCGTGCCCACCGCGGGTGTGGATGGCGGACGCGTGGACGCCGTGCTGCGCCGCTACTCGCCGGCGGTGCGGGTCACCCGCTGCTTCTCCGCGAGGAACGCACCGCTGCGCTTCGGCCGCCGGCGCCACATCTGGGACGCGATCGAGGTGCAGACCGGCATGAGCCGCACCCTGCGCGTGCAGGTGGATCCGGACACGCCGCTGCTCCCGCTGATCGAGTCCCTGTGGGAGCTGGAGGCGGTCGAGGAGGTCACGCCGCACTACCTCTGCCTCACGCCCTTCGAGGCACAGAGGGCCAACGCGAGCGCCGACGGCATGGCGGCTGATCTCGGCTGGGCGCACCGGATGATTCGCTCGGCGGAAGCGCTGCAGCACGAGCCCGGCGATCGCGCGCTGATCGTGGCGGTGGTGGACAGCGGCGTGGAGCTTCGTCACCCGGAGCTCGATGGGCGGCTGCGGCCCGGCATCGACACGGTGGATCTGGAGCAGGAGTTCGTCGCGCGCGGGATGAAGCTCTTCGGCGACGTGGCCGGCCGCGACCGGCAGCCGGACGACGAGATGGGTCACGGCACCGCGGTGGCGAGCATCATCGGCGCGCGGGGCGGCCGGCTGCCGCTGGGCGTGGCGGGCCCCGTGCCCTTACTTCCCATCCGCGTGCTCGCCTCCGCGCGAATGACGAACGAGGGGACGCTCACCGCGGTCGGCGCGGTGCCGGACATCGACGCGGGCGTGAAGACGGCGGTGGATCTCGGCGCGCGCGTGCTGAACCTCTCCTTCGGCACGCCGGGCTCCGCGCTGCGCGAGGACGATCCGCGCCCGCACGAGGACGTCATCCGTTACGCGCAGGCGCGCGGCTGCGTGCTGGTGGCCGCGTCCGGCAATGCCGGAGACGACGTGCCCTACTACCCGGCCGCGCTCGATGGCGTGATCGCGGTGGGCTCGGTGGGGCGCACCGGGACGCCGTCGCACTTCAGCAGCCGCGGCAGCCACGTGGCGCTCTGCGCGCCGGGCGAGGGCATTCCTTCAGCGGCGCTCGGTGCGTCGATCAAGGCGCAGACGGGCACCTCCTTCGCGGCGCCGTTCGTGACCGCGGCGTGTGCGCTGCTGCTCGCGCGCGCGAACCGGATGAGCGTTCCGGTGGACGCGCAGGATCTGCGTGCCGCGCTCGTCGCCGGTGCGCGGCCCTTCGAGGGCGGCCAGAAGCACATCGGCCACGGCGCGGGGATCCTCGACGTGCCGGGCGCGTTGCGGGCGCTCGAGGAGCGACTGCTGGAGCTCGAGCCGGCCCTGGCGGCCGACACGGTCACCCCCGCCGCGATGGGAGCGCACTGATGGCGAAACCACCCAGGAACACAAACAAGGGCGAAGGGGGCGCAGGGACCTCTCGCACGCCCGAAGGACCAACCCCCGCCCTGCCCCCCGTCGTGCCGACCTTCATCCGCAACGAAGCGCTTCCCAACCCCAGAAACGAATCAGGAGGAGTCATGCCCCCGAGCTGCACCGATCAGTATCCCGACCTGTACACGATCCCCCCGAACGACGGCTCCGCGCAGAGCCAGATCATCGCCGCGCGGAACGTCTCCCGGAGCTACTTCTACGGCGCGCTGCGCGAGCTGCTGCGCAAGCAGTACAGCTTCGATCCGCTGGCGGAGAGCCCGGAGAAGGCCTCGGACTTCGCGGCGTGGGCGCAGAAGGACGCGAACGCACAGGCGCGGCTGCTGATCCTCGGCGTGGCGGGCACGCTGATGGCGCGCAACCAGACCGACCCGTTCAACGGCCGGGGCGATTCGGCGACGCCGCTCGCGGGTGATCGCACCTTCAAGCTCGACGGCCGCACGATGGTCATCTCTCCGCGCTTCACCGAGTCGGTGGTGGACGCGGTGAAGGCGTACAACTCGAACATCGAGCTCTTCGGCAAGGTCTTCCCGGTCCTCCAGAAGGAGGGCACCACCGGCGAGGGAACGCCGAACAAGACCGTCACCGTGTACGCGGAGCAGCTCGCGGAGGTCTCCCGCCGGCTCTCCGAGGAGCACGTCGCGCACACCGATCCGCAGATCAACCTGCGCATCCTCCAGGCGCTCTCGCAGGCGATCGGCGCCACGCGGAACGGCGCGTCCTCGTCCATCGACATCGACCTGCCGGCGCTCGAGGCAGGCACCGCGGTGGAGATCGTCCCTGACAACCTCAAGGCGCTCTCCGCGATCTACTTCTGCGCGCAGCTCGAGGAGATGAAGCTCTTCTCCGTCGCCGACAAGGTCACCGAGCACTTCATGAGCGGGATGCTGCCCATCACCCGCGGCTCCGGCGGCGAGCGGATCTACCGCTACCTGCGCGACGGCAACGACCGCTTCACCGAGCACGAGCGCCGCAGCATGTACGCGCGCGCGTTCGGCGTGGCCCAGGGCAACGCGAACGAGGCGATGCCGAACCGCGAGTTCCAGGACCTCTGGATCCGCTTCCTCTCCGCGGTCAGCCTCCTCAACCGCCAGTCCACGATGGAGACGGTGAAGGTCACCACGCAGCAGGCGCTGAAGTCGGCGCGCGACCTGTCGGTGAACGTCTCGCTGCACGGCTACGGCATCGCGCACTTCGCGGCGGTGGAGCTGCAGAAGCTCATCCGCGACGTGCTCGACATGCTCCAGCACCCGGACGTGGTGGCGGCGTACGGCGCCCGCGACGTGTGGCAGCTCGTGGACCGCGTGAGCCAGATGTACCTGGGCGGCGCGGCGAACACGGTGCGCTTCCGCACCATGGCGCAGAGCGGCAGCCGGATCATGCAGTGGCTGGCGAAGCAGTCGCCGACGCTTGCGTCGATCGGCAACCTGCCGGTGGGCCTGTTCAGCCAGCCGGAGCTCATCAGCGAGGTCGAACAGTGGCTGGCGGTGACCGCCACCACCGATCAGGCGGTGGAGCGCTACAGCGAGCCGATGGACATGGTGGCGCAGCCCACCATCCCGTTCCTCCCGGCGCAGCTGCAGGTGCCCGACGTGGTGCGCAACGCGATGCAGAACGTCACCAACGGCATCCAGCTTCCCAACCTCCCGCAGGCCTAGCCAGAGCGAGGCACGACCATGATGCGCACCCCTCCCGCCGCACAGGTCGCGCGGCGCCGACTCAGCATCGCCTCGCGACGACTGGGGACCCACGATCCCACCGAGGCGATCGGCGGGCTCCTCGACCGCACCTTCGAGCTGCCCTGCGGCGATCCCCGCTACGGGCACAACCACCTCACCCCGGGCGCGATGCCGCTCGAGCACTCCTACAGCGAGGTCGCGGGCAACGCGCTTCGGCTCGACATGGACGTGCTCGGACCGCAGGCCTCGCCCATCGCCAAGCAGCAGGAGGCGGGCCGCACGATGCGTGAGCTGGTGGGCCGCTACTACGGCAACGCCGCGCTCGGCTGGTTCGATCAGCGCTCCGAGGCCTGGCGCGGCAGCCGGCTCGACGGCGGCGCCCGCTTTGGCGCGTGGTTCGGCGCCGGCTTCGACGACCGCGGTCCGCAGGAGCTGAAGGTCTACTACGAGCTCCGTCCGGGCCAGCTCGACGCGCTCCCGCCGAACCTGCAGCACGCGGCGCGGGTGTGCATGTCGTGTCTGCCGAGCCTCGTGCCGGTGTTCACCTCGGTGGCCTGTGGCCGCACCCGCGGCTCGCAGCGCCTCTACTTCTTCCACGACGGCGACCTGCGGCTGCTCGACCTCGAGCCCCTGATGAACCAGCTCGGGATCGGCAGCCGGCTTCCGGCGTTGCTCTCGTCGGTGGGCCTGATGATGGGCGGACGCTTCGTGCTTCCGCGCGGCAGCGTCATCCTCGGGCTGCGCGACACCACCCGCGGCTTCGAGCTCAAGCTCGACGTGCTGCTCAGCGCGGTCGCCGATCCGCCGCGGCAGCTGCACGGGCTCATCCAGATGCTCCTCGCCGAGCGCCCCCAGGCACAGCGCGAGCTCCGCACCTGGATGCAGGCCATGACGCCGGACGACGCGCCCTCGGTCGGTCCGATCAGCGCCATCTCCACCCGCGTGTCCTCGGGCAGCGAGTCGCGTCTGTCCGTGTACTTCCGTCCCGTGGGCTACGACGCGCCGGCACCGTCCGAGCGCGCACCGGATCCCTACGCGCTCCAGCCGCTGCGCGCGCACGGCTGAACGCCTCCGCACGCGAACGAACCCCTCCCCTGCTCCACCGCCCGCACCGAAGACCCCGACGAGGATGACGATGAGCGCCCCCCTCACCCACGAACAGCAGTCCGTCGTCCGCGACCAGGTGTCGCAGATGCTCGCGCAGAGCAGCGCCTTCTCGCAGCTCCCCCCACGTGAGCGCAGCGAGATCCTCGCCAACACCGCGGCGGTGGTGGACGCGCTCGTCCAGAACCGCTCGCGCACCGCGGGGGCACCGGTCTCCGCACAGCACGCCGCCGATCCCTACGCGATCGGCACCGGCCCCGCGGTCGCGCTGCAGAGCGGCGGGCTCTCTCCGGTGGGCGGTTCGGGCTCGGGCTCGGTCCAGTCCGGCAGACGGACGGGGAACTCGAACAGCGATTTCGGCCTCGCGCTGAACACCGGCGTGGCGGCGGCGGGCGCGCTGCTGCAGCAGGTGGACTTCCCCACCTTCGTCTCCAGCCTCGTGCAGGGCGTGTTCAAGGCGGTGGTCGCCTCGAGCATCGAGCAGATGAAGGCCTACGGCGAGCTCGTGCAGTCGGTGGCGATGTCGCTCAACGACTTCCGCGACCAGAACGTCAGCGTGAACCAGGGACGCGATCACCTCGTCTCGAAGTTCCCCAACCTCTTCCAGGTGAACATCGTGGACGGGCAGCCGCGCGTGGGGACGAGGCCCGGCGCGGGCTTCGACAACCTGCCGAACTTCAAGCAGGAGCTCGGGCTGGCGGAGGACGTGGGCGACCTCGACGAGGAGACGATCGAGGAGAAGCTCGTGCCCGCCGCGCGAGACAGCCTGGCGCGCAGCCGTCAGCAGATGCTCGCGACGATGGTGATGATGGGCATCAACCGCATCATCGTCACCGACGGAAAGATCAACGCGAAGCTGCGCTTCAACTTCTCCGCGCAGGACGCGATGCAGCAGATGAAGACGGCGGTGGGCTACGAGAGCTTCGGCCAGACCACCACCACGCAGAGCGAGTACGACCACGGCGGCACCACCGGCGAGCGCAGCCAGACCTTTGCCGACGGCAAGTGGGAGACGAAGACGGGCGCGGGCAACTACTTCGCCTCCGGCGCGTACCAGACCACCAGCACGCCGAACATCCGGGTGACGAACCAGGAGGACACGCAGATCAACGCGAACCTCCAGGCGGCCGCGCAGCTCACCGGCGAGGTCAGCCTCAACTTCAAGAGCGAGACCTTCCCGCTCGAGAAGATGATCGACACGAACCAGCTCATGCGCCTGCAGGCCGCGCAGGGTGCAGGACGGGCCGCCGCGCCTGCGCCTTCCGCTGCGCCGGGTGCCGCGCCTCCGCCGGCCGCTGCGCCCTCGCCCGCTCCGGTTGCGTAACGAGGCCACCACGAGACCCGCGCGGGACGACGCCCAGAGACGCCATCCATGAGCGACAAGCCCACAGCGACAGCGACGAAGAGCCCGGCGGTGGCGACGGCCGCGGCGGCGTCCACTCCCGGCAAGTCGCCCGAGGAGCTCGACGTGGTCCGCGGCGAGGTGCGCAAGCTCCTCGAGCAGTCGCCCGCGTTCGCACAGCTCGACGGAGACGCGAAGCGCCGGTTCGCCAACGACATGGTGCGCGTGGGTTCGTATCTCGCGGATCCGGCCTGGCTCGAGCGCGCGCCTTCCGAACCGGTGCAGGGCCTCAACGAGACGGATCCCATCAGCGACCTCAAGGGCCGGCTCGCGCAGAAACCGGGCGCGGTGCAGAGCGACTTCAAGGCCAGCGCGGTGCGCGAAGGCGTCGATCAGTTCGGCGCGATGGTGGACACGGTGGACTTCCCCGCCTTCGTGTCCGGCCTCATCCAGGGCGTGTTTCAGTCCATCGTGGACGCGTCCATCCAGCAGATGCGCGCGTACAGCGAGCTGATGGCGGCGACCGCGAAGAGCGTCGATCAGTTCGCCCGCGATCACATCACCGACGCGCAGGCGCGGGACTTCGTGCGCAACCGCTTCCCCTCCCTGGTGCAGCTCTCCCCCGGCGAGGACGGCGGCGCGCCGAGGCTGTCGATCAGCGAGGACGCGGAGGACACCAGCGAGCTGGCGAAGCTCGTGGGCACCACCAGCGTGGACCTCTCGGATTCGGAGCAGGAGCAGAAGTTCGTCAACGCCGCGCGGCTGGAGATGGCGCGCAGCCGCCAGCAGACGATGGCGCTGATGGTGCTGCTCGGCATCAACCGCATCGTCGTCACCAACGGGCGCATCAACGCGAAGGTCGTCTTCGACATGAAGGCGAGCGACGTGGCGAAGCGGCGCGCGGAGGCGGAGCTCTACGACCGGCAGCAGTCGGAGAGCGGCGGCGGGATGACGTACGTGGCGCCGTGGGGAGGTGGCGGCGGGTACGACATGCAGAGCCACGTCACCACGGTCCGCAGCAGCGTGGACGACCTGAGCGAATCGAAGGCGCAGGTGAAGGCGCAGCTCGCCGGCGACGTGCGCGTGAACTTCAAGAGCGAGACCTTTCCGCTGGAGAAGCTGCTCGAACCGGGCGCCATCCAGCTCCTCACCCAGGTGGCCCAACCGGGCCGCGGCGTGCAGACGCAGGCACCTGCGACCGGTGCCGCGCCCGCCATTCCAGGAGCCAGCGCATGACCGCGAACAACACCCTCTCCCCTCCCCAGCAGGAGGAGGTTCGCCGGCAGGTCCGCGAGCTGCTCGAGCGCACCGACGCCTTCAAGGACCTCTCCCCCGACGAGCGCCAGAAGGTCGCGCACGGGCTCGTGACGGTGGTGGGCTACCTCGCGGATCCGAACGGGGGGCAGAAGCCGCTCGCCGAGGGGATGCAGAACCGCGAGCAGAGCGCGACGGAGAAGCTGCAGAACCGGCTCGCGGGCGCACCGGAGCAGGCGAACAAGGACTTCCGCGCCAGCGCGATCTCGCAGACCTCGAAGGAGATGGGCCGGCTGGTGAAGGAGATCGACTTCCCGAAGTTCGTCTCCGGCCTCATCGAGGGCGTGTTCACCTCCATCGTCGATTCGTCCATTCGCCAGATGCAGGCCTACGGGAAGCTGCTCGAGGGCGTGGTGAAGAGCGTGGAGCAGTTCGCAAGCGACCACATCAGCCCGAACCAGGCGCGCGACTTCCTCAAGAACAAGTTCCCCGAGGCCCTGCGCATCGACACCAGCGGAGGCGCGCCGCAGCTGTCCTTGAACGAGAACCTCGACGACGAGCGGATGCCGGACTTCCAGAAGGAGCTCGGCCTCAAGGAGGCGCCCGACTTCTCCAGCCCCGAGAGCGAGGCCGCGATCGTGCGCGCCGCGCAGCTGCAGATGGCGAAGATGCGTCAGCAGCAGCTGGCGACGATGGTGACGCTGGGCATCAACCGCATCGTCGTCACCGACGGCCTCATCAACGCGAAGGTCGTCTTCGACATGAAGGCCAACGACGTGGCGAGGTCGAGGGACACCGCCTCCAGCTACGACCGGAAGGACGCGCACACCTACAAGCGCGACACCGGCGACTGGTTCAGCGGCGACGTGTCCACCGAGAGCACGAATCACAACGTGGTGGTCACCTCCGCCAGCGAGGACAGCAGCGAGTCGAAGGCGGAGCTGAAGGCAAAGCTCACCGGCGAGGTCCGGGTGAACTTCAAGAGCGAGACCTTCCCGCTCGAGAAGATGGCGTCGCAGCTGCAGATGGGCGTGGTGCAGGAGCGCGCGAGGCCCGAATGAGCGCGCGTCCGCAGGCGTCGCCGAGCGATCCGTACGCGCCGCCCCCTCTCGCCGATTCAGGGGTCGAGGCCGCGCGTTCCCTCGCCGAGGCAGCCCGGCCCCTTCACCGCGCGCTGTCGATCTGCGATCGCCTCTTCGCCGAGCATCTCGATGCCGCCGCCCAGTCGTTCGGTGCGGAGGCGCTCGGACTGCTCGACCTGCCTCCCATCTCCGGCGGCCAGGTCGAGCCGGCGCAGCTGCGGGTCACAGGTCCCCTCCTCTGGGCACGTGAGCTGGAGCTGGCAGGCCTGCTCCCGGTCACGGAGGCCCTGGCGGAAGGGCTCGTGCGCGGGACCGTGATCGAACCTCTCGGCGAGGCCATCCACGCCTTCCTTCGCTTCTGGCGGGGACGCGAGGAGCGCTTCAGTCCCGAGGAGCGGCGCGCGGTGTTCAGCCGGCTCTTCGGCGGCGCCGGCTCGGTCGAGGCCAACGAGGGTTTCGACTCGCAGTTCGGCGCGTTGGTCGGGGCGCTCTCTGCCTACGGCCGCGACGGGGTCTCGGGCGGCAGCGCACACCATCTGGCGCGGATCGATCAGGCGGCGCGGACGCTGGCTGCAGAGCTCTCCGCTCGGAGCGCGGGCGCCACCGCGTTCGCCGCGCGGGACATCGTGGCGCAGATCCGGGAAGCGCTCGCCCTGCTCCGGCATCCGGACGTGGTCCGTGCGTTCGGCGGCGGTGATGTGTGGACGATCCTCCGCCGGATCGCGCCGCGGGTGCTGGGCCGTTCGTTGTCGCCGCAGATCCATCTCGCTCGCGCGGGCGCGGGACTCGGCGTGCTGCGCTGGCTGGCGGAGAGCGCGCCACAGCTCGGGTCCGGCCAGCTCCGGCTCGCGCGTGACGCGGCGGTGGTGCAGGACGCGGAGCGCTGGCTCGCCACGACCGGAGGCGTGTAGATGCCCGCCGCCACCACGCCTGCAACGCGGGACGCGGTTCGCCGCGCCGTTCGTTCGGTCGTGGAGCAGACGCCAGCGCTCGAGGCGCAGCCGGCGCTGAGGCGGCGGATCGCCGAACGGATGGTGGACGTCTCGCTCGCGGCGGCATCGCTGCTGGAAGAGGACGCGCGCCTCACGGACGAGCTGCACGCGCAGGCCCAGTCGGCACCTTCGCGTCCTTCGCAGCGGAGGCCTCTCGCTTCTGCGCAGAACGCAGGCAGCCAGCTCGGCGGACAGGCGGTGAACAACGCAGCGGGAACGGTGCGCAACCTGAAGGAGGCGATCGACTTCCCGACCTACGTGACCTCGCTCATCACCGGCGTGTTCCAGGCGATCACCCGTTCGAACATGGCGCAGCTCGAGTCCTTCGCGGAACTGCTCGACGGCGTGAGCGCATCGAGCGAGCAGTTCACGCAGGGGAACATCGGTCCCGACGCGGCGCTGCGCTGGGCGATGGGGCGCTTCGACGTCTTCACCACCGCCCCCGACGGCGACCGGCTGAAGCTCGTGCTGCGAGAGGGCGCGGAGCTGCCGGAGCTGGAGGCCCTCGCGGCTGAGCTGGATGCGACCGAAGACGAGGTCTCGGCGATCGACGAAGACGATCTGCATGGAACGCTCGTCCCGCTCATCCGCCGCAAGCTCGGACGCACGCGTCAGCAGCTGCTCTCCACGCTGGTGATGATGGGCATGCAGCGCGTTGTGGTGGACGAAGGCCGTCTGCACGCCTCCATGGATCTGCGCGTGGATGCGCGGAGCGCGGCGGAGAACACGGCGCGCAGCCAGTTCGACACGCGAACGAACCTCGCGGCGCAGGGCAGCTTCGGCATCGGCGCGTGGGGCGCGAGCGCGTCGGCGAACACCACCATCGGCTACGTGCAGAGCGACGACACGTTCACGAAGGAGGAGATCGCCGCCACCGCGGGCATGCGGTCGAGCGTGGACATGACCTTCCGCACCGAGCAGCTCCCGCTCGATCGCATGGCGAATCAGGCCGCCATCCAGCGCATCCAGGCAAACTCGCGCGTGCCCGAGGCGTCATGGCAGTCCCCTCGTTCGCTGCTCGAGACCGAGCGCCGCACCGGAACAACGAACACCCTTCCTGCCATCGCCGCGCCGCCAGCTCTGGCGATGCCCACCCCGCCGCCGCTGCCTCCGCGTAACAACGGCACGACGGGTAGCACCACGACCGAAGCCGCACCCGCGGCCGACGCGCCGACCACCACGACTTCCAGCGGGCAGGGCCTGGTGCCCGTGCACCGCTTCACGCGCGTGAACGAGGGCCTCAGATGATCCCCCTGATCGATCCGGAGCTGGAGCACCGGCTGCGCGCGGCGTTGCAGGAAGCCGTCTCCACGGATCCGGCGCTCGATGCGGGCCGCCGCCTGCTGCTTCTTCCGGTGGAGCTGCTGCAGGGCATGGCGGAGCACGCGCCCGGTGCGCTCGGTGATGACGCGCGCGCGATGGAGCGGCTGCGGCTGTTGCTCTCCACCTCCGCCACGCATGCCGTGCCCGCGGATCTGGGCGCGGCGCTGCGAGGTCCGTCCGAAGGGTCGATGAAGATCTCACGCATGCCGCTGGTGGCGGGCAACGGCCTGCTGCACCTCGGCGCGCTGACGATCGTCGGCCTCGCGGCGGGACGTGTCGGTCGGCAGGTCGGGCTCGCCTCGCAGTTCCTCGAGACGGTGCAGGGGCTCGCGCTCTCCTCCGGCCCCGCCGAGGTCGTCGCGCGCGCGTTGACGCACGGCATGGACGTCGCGCAGCTCCGCCTCGTCCTCTCCGCGCTGTCCAGTGAAGGTGCCGAGCGCAAGGCGACGTCCTTCACCACCTCTCTCACCACCTTCTTCGCCGACCCGCTGCAGCGCGCGCGCTGGGCCTGTCTGCTCGCGCTCTTCGACACCATCGGCCGCGATGTCGAGGAGACGGAGTGGGAGGCGACGCTCGGCGAGCAGGTGCTGCGGGTGGAGCCGCGCCGCGCATGTGATGGCTCGCCGGTGGAGGTGTATGCGCACCTCTCACAAGAACTCTTCGCGCGATTGGTTGAGGCGGGCGAGACCCTCTCCGTCGTCTTTGGCCAGCGTGACGCAGCGCCGCTCCTCTCGCCGGGCAAGCTCGATCGATCGCTGGGAAAGGACGGCGCAGCGCTCATCCACACGGTCGTTCCCGACGGCGCAGGGCCCGGTCCAGTGGGCCTTCACCTCCCCGACCGCGTCTCGCTGACCAATGAAGCGCGCAAGCGGCTGCGCGAGCTGTGGTCGGAGCGCAACGCGATCGCCTGGCTCGCCGAGGCGCCGGTACCGGTGGAGGAGATCCCGCTCGTCTCCGATCCGCCGAGCCCGCCGGACCTGGGACTGAACGAGTTCCTCGGTGGCCGCGCGCGCGTGAGACATGCCTCGCTCACACCGCAGGTGGTCGAACCCGGCGGTCTACTCACGTTGTCCTGGGACATCGAGGGCGCCACGAGCCTGCAGTTGCTTCCGGATCGCCTGACGCCGAAAGGACGACTTCCCAGCGCCGGCGTCCGCACCCTGCCCGCTCCACTGGATGCGGACGAGCTCGCGATCGAACTCGTGGCGCAGGCGCCCTGCGAAGAGCTGCGCACGCCGCTCAACGCCCGGGTCCGCGCGCGGTTCACGGACGTGCAGCTCGTGGGCTCGGCACACCGCGTAGGCGAACCCGTGGTCGTCACCGCGCAGCTGCTTCCCCGCGGCACGCGCGCGAGCGCAGTGATGGTGGTGAACGGACAGACCGTGTCGCCGAAGCGGCACGAGGATGCCGTGACCTTCAGCTTCATCCCGGACGCGCCGGGCCTCCTCCCGGTCGAGCTACGGCTCGGCACGGATCTCACCCAGCCGGACGACAGCTCGGTGCTTCGCGTCGCGGTGGCGCAGTGGCCGAAGCGCCGGGTCGTCGTGCTGCGACCACCGAGGCTCGAGCCCACCTTCGCGCGCGTGAGCTGGAGCGAAGCAGTCGAGTCCCTGCGGCGCGCCGGCGCCGAGCTGCAGGAGGTCTTCGAGCCGATCGACGCCGATTGGGTCACCGACGATGCCCTTGATGCACCGGTGGTGGATGCGGCCGCGTCGCCGAGCGCGGATCGACAGCTGGAGGCGCTCGCGGATCTCGCCTGCCGTCACGTCGGTTTCGAGGACGCCGCGTGGATTGCGCTCTTCCCCGGCTCCTCGCCCTTCTCACTCGAGCTTCCTGCCGAGGCCGCGGAGCGCGTCGCCGTCTGCACGCCGAGCGGGCTCACGTCCGCGCTGAATGGCGCGCGTTCGATCAGCGAGCCCACGCTGCGGCTGCGGTTGCTGGGCACACTCTTCCCCGACGGCACCGTGCAGCTCGACGTGTCGCGCACCGAGGTCCGAGCCGCCGGCACCGGCGCGCCCCACGATGCAAACCTGCAGGTCGCCGTCTTCGGTCGTGACGGCTACGCGACGTCCGTCCACACGGTTCACACGGTGCGGAAGGTTGGAGCCCGCCGCTTCAGTGCGCTCGTCGCCATCTCCGAAGAATCCTGGGCAGTGGAGCTTCGTGCGCAGGGCGTGCTCCTCGCGCACCTCTCGCGCGCGCAGCTGATGAACGAGCCGCTGGGGACACCTCCGACGGAAGGCATCCTCGCGCGGGTGTCGCGTTCGCACGGGACGCCGTCGCTGAACGTGGTCGAGGTCGCAGGTCACCTCGTGCAGTACGACGCGCGCCACACCCGTGGCGTCACCACGCACGTCTCGCTGGAGCAGCGCCGGCATGGCGGCTGGGTCCCGCTCGCGGACGGTCAGACGTGCGGCGTGGCCATCGCAGCTCCGACCATGCGGCTCGGCGCACTCACCGACGCGCAGGGACAGACCACTCTGCGACTCGTCGGCACCGATGGTTGGAACACCGTGGAGGTGCCCGTCTCGCTCGAGGACGTGGTGATCTCGGGCAACGACCTGCGCATCAGGCGCGCGCGCGGGGAGCGGCTGTGGCTCGATCACGAGGCTCGCGAAGAGGCCTCCACGCCCATCGAGTGGCGGCTCGGCACCGCGCGCATGACCGGCAACGTGCTGCGACTCCCTCCCGCGCATCGCGGCGAAGTCTCCGTCATCGCTCGAGGAGTCGAGGCGCGGGCATTCATCGAGGCGCACGTTGATGCGGCTGGGGAGGCGCCCGATGCCGACGCTCGTCATTGATCCGGGACATGGCGGCACCGATCGCATCGGCGGGTCGAGCCCGAACAACGCCACCGGTCCCACCGGCCTGAAGGAGAAGGACGTCACACTCGCACTCGCGCTGCGGCTGGCAGCGCAGGTGGAGGCGCGGGGCGGCCATGTCCTCCTCACGCGCACCGACGATCGAAACCTCGGCCTCGATGCGCGCGCGCAGATCGCCCGCCAGTCAGGCGCGGCGCAGTTCCTCTCGATCCACTTCAACGCGCCCGGAGTGGGGAACGGGACCGAGACCTGGATCCATCCCGATGCCTCCGCTGCCTCGCGCGAGTTCGCCGAACGCGTGCAGCAGGCAGCAGTCCGCGCCACGGGCTTGCGAGACCGCGGCGTGAAGCCCGGAAGGCTCGGCGTGCTCAGGCCCTCGCGGCACCACGCCTCCACCGCGGCCTGTCTGCTGGAGGTGAGCTACCTCACCGATCCCGGCGAAGAAGCGCGGCTGCGGACGGACGCGTACCTCGACTCGATCGCGCGCAGGCTTGCGGAGGCGCTCGTCCCTTCCACCTCGACCGTGCAGACGCTGACCCAGCGCACCGAGCGCTTCGACATCTGGAACGAGACCCCGCTGGTTCCGCAGCTGACGGGCATGAGCTGCTGGGCCGCCGCCGCGGCGATGATCGTCGGTTGGCGCGATCGCATCCCGGTGTCCGCGGAAGAGGTCGCATCGGGCTCCGGGCACTGGGCCGCCTATCGGGACGGGCTCGCGCCGCGTGACGTGCCCTCGCTGGCGAAGGCATGGGGCCTCGTGCTGGAGACGCCGCGCGCGATGACGATCCCGTACCTGCTCGAGCTGCTCCGAAAGAAGGGCCCGCTGTGGGTCGGCGAAGCGACGCCGGGCCTGCACTCGATCGTCCTCTCCGGCCTGTACGGCGACGGCACGCCGGACGGAACCTTCGTGCGCATCAACGACCCGTGGCCCGAGGGCAGGGGCGCGCGCTACCACCGCACCTTCACCGAGTTCCTCCGCAACTCGCAGTTCGCCGCGGGCCTCGCGGGCGGTGCGCAACTCGGAGCGCTGAGCGGACTGCAAGTCCTCCACTCCAACGGCCGGGGCGCCTCGCGCGTGTCGTGGAGGTTCGAGGAGCGCACCGCGGCTCGAAGCTGACCCTTCTCGATCATCCCGTGCCCCGTCGGCCATGCCTCATCGGGCACGGTGGGCACCTCTGCCCGAGTGGCCCGAGTGGGCGCGGGACCATCATCGACGGCACGCCGCGTGCTCACGGAGGACGGCATGTCCGAACCCCTCATCGTTCTCGACCCCGGTCATGGCGGCACCGAGGCCATCGGCGGCTCTTCGCCCTTCGGCGCACAGGGCCCGCGGAACGGCACCCGCGAGAAGGACGTGACGCTGGCCATCGCCCGGGCCACGCAGCGCGCGCTCGGTCCTCGGGCGGTGCTCACGCGTTCGGAGGATCGTAACCTCGCCCTCGCCGATCGCGTCCGGGTGGCCCGCGATCGAGGGGCGGTGGCCTTCGTCTCCATCCACGCCAACTCGGGCGCACGCGGCGTCCGCGGAAGCGAGACCTGGATCTGGAGCGACAACGCGGGCGCGGGCTCGCAGGCGCTCGCGGAGCACGTGCAGCGTTCGCTCAGCGCGCTCGGCCACAACGATCGCGGCGTGCGCTCCGGACGGCTCGCGGTGCTCGATCCCTCGAAGCACGGGCCCGGCACCGCGGCGTGTCTCGCGGAGGTGGACTTCCTCACCGACCCGTCTGGCGAGGAGCGCCTCACGCAGCCGGCCGAGATCGAGACCATCGGCCGCGCACTGGCGGACGGCATCCTCGGCGCGCTGCGCACCTCTCCTCACACCACGGCGCACGGCGCAGACGAGCTCTACGGCCGCCGCAGCACGCAGGCGCCTCCGCGCACCGCGCCCGCCCGCGACAACGAGGGCGATCCGCTCGGCATCAACCGCGAGAACCCGGACCGTCACGCGGTGGCGATGACGGCCTACGCGGTGCCGCTCTCCTGCACGATCAACGCGACCTCCGCCGCCTGGGCCGCCGACGATCTCTCGCCGGATCATCGACATCTCGGAACGCTGAACGCGCAGGGCCAGGGAGCCTTCACGCTCACGGCCGCGCACCTCCAGTCGCTCTGCCGCGCGAACCGCTTCGACGTGGGCACCGACGAGCTCGTCGTCTTCGGCCTGCGTGGTTGTCGCATCACCGGCACGAACGACGGCGCCTTCCACGACTCGGTCGAGCTCGAAGCCGTCCTGCCGGATCACCACGAGAGCCGCTGCGTCATCGGCGTGTGGAAGCGCACGCCCGCCAGCGCGCAGCAGGTCGCGGTCTTCACCGCCTCCACCGTCCCCTTCCGCGACTACATGCGAGGACACGCATGCGAGCCCTCGAACGCGGACAAGCTCGCGAACATGCTGCTGACCGGCCTCTACGGCTACCAGGTCGGTTCGCACAAGGAGCTGAACCTCGCGCTGCGCGAACACGGCCGCCGCGTGGTGGTGCGCACGCGCGACGACCTCATCTACGAGGTCACCGACGACTTCATGGTCGCGAGCCCGATGGACAACATCCATCCCTCCTTCCGCCGCAACGACCAGACCTTCAGCTCCGCCGGCTGCCAGACCGTGCGCGGCGGCGGCACCGGCGATGCGCACCACGATCCCGCCGACGAGAGCCCCGGCTTCAGAACCTTCTGGGAGCGCCTTGGCAGTCCTGGCGCGGGCACCGCGTTCAAGTACGTGCTGCTCACCGGCCGCGAGGCCTGTCTGCGCGCGCGGGGCCAGTCGATCGAAGACCTCACCCGCCTCCGCTTCGGGTCCACCGGCGCCGACGTGGCCACCGTGCAGCTCGAGCTGCGCCGGCTCGGCTTCTACACCGGCACCGTGGACAGCCAGATGGGACCCGGCACGGTGGACGCCTACATCCGCTGGCAGAAGGCCACCGAGCGCGTCGCCGGTGCGGTCGCGAACCGCGGAGATGGCGTGGTGACGCAGCGCTTCGGTTTGGCGCTCGGACTCGATCTCTTGCGCGGGCTCTGCGTGAACCCGCGTCCCCTGGAGGCCGCATGATGCGCAGAGAGCAGTTCACTCGCCCCGCCGATGCTTCCGGTCCCCTGATGCCCACGCACGGTGGCCCGGGCCCTCACCTCGTCCTCCGTTGGCGCGAGCTGCAGCAGACGCCGGCGGCGCTCGATCTGGTGGTGCACTTCCACGGCTACGCGCCGAAGCGGGAAATGTCTCCCGTCCCGCCTTCGGAGATGGACCTCGCGCGGTGGAAGGAGCCGCACAGCGGGCTCGACTTCGACGAACGCCCGAGAGCCGCGCTCGGCATCCTTCCTCGCGGCCGCTTCTTCGGCGGTGACAGCGGTGCGGGCTACAGCTTCCCGGACCTGACGCGTCCGGCGAACGGGCTGCAGCGGCTGCTCGACTTCTCGCGGAGCTGGTACCAGCAGCACGTGCTCGGCATGTCCGCGGATTCGCCGCCGCTGCCCGGCCGCCTCATCCTCACCGCACACAGCGGCGGTGGCGCGGCCGTCTCTTTCCTCCTCGGCAGCCACGCAGCGCGCTACGCGATCGACGAGGTCCACCTCTACGACTCCACCTACGGCGGCGAGAACACGATCGTCGAGTGGGCGCGCGCGCGCATGCGGGACACCTCCCGCGGTCAGGGGGCGCTGCGCGTGTACTACCTCGCCAACACGAGGACGCAGGCCGGCGCGCACCGCATCCGCGACGGACTGCAAAGGGCGCTCGCCGGTGCTCCTTCGAACGCGGGCACGTTCTTCCGCGTGGACACCGCTGCACGCGGCGTCTCACATGGTCAGGTGCCGTCACACTACGGCCCGCGGCTCCACTGCGATCCCGCGTGGACCGAGCCCTCTTCGTCCCGCGCGCACGGACTCTCCGAGGGCGGCTGCTCGGTGGAAGCCGAGGCAGGCGAAGTCGCCGGAGCGCAGGCCCTCTCCACGCCGCCGAAGCCCACGCGCGATCAGATCATCGCCGAGTACGACCGCTCCAACGGCACGGGCTTCCGCAACGTCGCCGGCTGGCGCGCGCAGATGGTGCCGGCCCGCATCTTCGGCGTGAGCGTGGGCGGCGGCGTGCACCCGTCCTTCCTCCCGAAGCTGCAGGCCGCGGAGACCGAAGCGACACGGCTCGTCCGCGCAGCAGGACACACCGGCACCATCGACTGGGGCGTGTACTCGATCGGCGGCTACCAGGACCGCAACGGCATGCACGGCTTCGGCCTCGCGGTGGACATCAACTACGACGGCGCGCCCTACATCCTCAACGAGGCCGGCGAGGCGAAGCTCGACGAGCAGCTCTCCTCCGTTTACGACCGCATCGCGCGCTTGATGGTCGGCCGCGACTCGGTCATCCCCAGGCAGATCCGATCGGGCGCCCGCAGCACGGCGCGCACCTCCGAGCTCTACGACCGACTCCTCGAGGAGAGCGACGGCATGCGCGCCTACTTCCGCGCCATGCTCGACACCACGCAGGCGCAGCTCTGCATCGCCGCGCATCCCGAGCCCTCGTTCTGGCACGTCATCCTCGGACGCGACGGTGTGCCGGATGTCACGACGCTGCGCGCGCAGATGGCGCAGGACTACGTCACCCTCTCCGGTCGCGCGGGGCCCTCGTCTCCCGGCCTCACCTACCCATCCGCGCCGAACGTGGCGGGCGCGAAGGGTGACCGTCCTTTCAGCGGCGGCAGTGCCTCGCGGCGCG
Source organism: Pseudomonadota bacterium (assembly GCA_023423535.1). Classification (GTDB taxonomy): domain Bacteria; phylum Myxococcota; class Myxococcia; order Myxococcales; family Myxococcaceae; genus JAFAFL01. The sequence continues at coordinate 5,772 of JAFAFL010000091.1, read as the reverse complement.
CGCCGGAGCTGGGCTTCCTGCCGTTCCGCAAGGAGCTGGTGATGGGGCTCGCGCAGCAGGGCCTGCGCTGGGGCGCCGTCGACTTCGGCCGGCCGAGCGGCGACGTGATGCACTTCGACGATCGGCTCGGAACCGTGGGCCGTGCGCTCGAACGCGCGGAGGCCGCAGCCGTCGCCGCCGCGGCGCGCTCGAGCAGCCAGGCCTTCGTACCCGCCGCGCTGCATGCACCCGGCGCCGCGGACGCCTACGACCAGGGCCACGGCCGTTGGGCCGCGGGCACCGTGAGGGCCTGAGCGCGGGCTGTCTCTGCTCTCGTCGCAGGCCTACGCGCTCGGCCCCTTCCGTCTCACCGTCACACCCACGCCGAGCTTCGCGACCTTCTTCTCTCCGAGCCTCGCGGCGATGCCCTGCTCCTGGAGCGCGGAGATCAGTGCTTCGTCGAGCCAGCCGACGAGCTCTTCCTCCCTTACCGGCGCCATGCGTGATCCCGGCAGCTCCACGGCGAAGGTGGCGGTCGCCTTCACCTCATCGCTGTCTGCCTCCGCCGCCAGGAAGAGCTGCGCATCGCAGAGCCGGCCGCCGCGCTTGACCGTGTCCTTCGCCGGATGCTTCGCGGGCAGCTTCCGGGCCCGGCGCGTCGACTCTTCGAGGTCATGAACGCGGACGGCCGCCTCGAACTCGCGTGTCACCAGCGCGGGGATGCGCTCGTCTGCCGAAAGCACCGCGTCCTCGAGGATCGCGGTGAGTCGCCTGGTGATGAGGGTCTCCATCAGCGCGCGCTCGTCGTCGGTCGCGGGTGGACGCCGGGCCCCGGCCAGTCGCCAATTCGTATCGAAGACACCGAGCGCGTCGAAGCGAGTCATGGGCCGCCGAGCCTCCTTCCGAAGCGCAGGCTGCGCAACCTGATCCGCCGAGAGACGCCGAGCCGAGAGGAGAAACAAACCTGCTCTTCGTGAACCCTGGCGGAACGTTCTCGCAGCAGGCCCCCGCGCCTTGTCCGTCGGACGTGCATGATGGTCGCACATCTACCCACAAGGAGGTGCTGGATGTGGCAGGAGCCGGACGTGGAGGGGCCGTCGCTTTCGGAAGCGCAGACGAACGAGTTCTGGTTCTGGATCTGGTGCGGCATCGATGCGCGGACGGAGGCGCTCGCCTCTCCCGGAGGCGCGCTCGCCGACCGCGACGTGGTGGAGGCGGAGCTCGACGCGCTGACGCGGCTCTTCGAGGCGGTCAACCGCGCGTGGATGCACACGGACAACCGCCAGTGGAAGTTCCGCTTGTCCGTCTGGGGAGCCCTCGATGCGGCGGGCGTGGCCCTCCTCTCCGACTACCTGTCGAAGAGGGCGGCGCGTTGGTGCGAGGAGGCCGCGGCAGGCGGCCCAGGCAGCCGGGAGAACTCTGCCCGCTCGCGCATCTTCGAGGCCGCGCACGCGTTGCTCCGCGAGCTGCTCCGGGTTCCGCCCGAGGCGCTGCGCGAGGTGGTGAAGAGCGCGCCACTCGAGCGGCTCGTCCGGCGTCGCATCTTCTCGGAGAGGACCCACCACGGCGTGCTTCTCGAGGCAAAGGACGAGGGGCCGCCGTCCGTCGCGGAGCAAGCGGCGAGAGCGCGTCTGGCCGAAGAGGCAGGCGAGCGCGCGCGTGCGATCGCGGACGCCGCGGCGCGCAGGCCGCTGCGAAAGCGGTGGGCCCCATGAGGCACGTAGAACAGGCCTACCGCGTCGCCGGTTTCATCGCCGGGGCCATCAAGGACGCATCCGGACGAGAAGGATCCGCAGCCGACCGCACGTTCAATCGCGAGGCGCTGGCGCGTTTCGTCGCCGCGTATCCACCGGCTCCGGCTGGCGCGGGCTACTCGGCGCTGCACGCCCGTCTGCGAGGTGCCCCGAACCGCGACCGGCTCCGGGCCTTCGGCGCGTGGCTCGGGTCTGAGAAGGACTCCTTGCCGAAGATGCAGCTCATGGAGCTCCTCCGGAAGGTCTACGCGCCAGAGCCGCCCCCGAAGCCACCCCGGCCTGAGATCGCGTTCGGTCCAGCGGACGCATTGCGCGCGATCGCGCGGCTGGGCGAGCCCTCTTTCCTCGAGCTGCCGCCGGACGAGGCGACCAGAATTCGCGTCATCGTCGAGAACGCGGTCGGGCTCTGGTCACGCAAGGTGCGCGACCGGGTGCAGAGTGAGGCGTGCCTCGACTGTCACCGGGTGCAGCTCCACCCCCTCTGTGCCGGCGAGCACCTGCCCCATTGCGAGGGACACCCGGCGACCTTGCGGCTGATGGCGGCGAAGACGCTGCTGCGGTTTCTCCATGACGAGTGGAAGATCGGGATGGACCTCGAGGACCCGACCGCGCGAACCGCCGTGCCGAGCGTGTGGCCGGGCGACGAGTACGACCTGAAGCGCAAGCTGGAGCGGCTGTGTGACCCCGCCGCACGGAGCCTTCAACCCTCGAAGAACCTGGCCGAGGATGTCGCCAGGCTGACCGCCGCGGTGACGCAATGGGCGCACTTTGCCGACCGGACCACCGACCCGTGCCCGTGGTGTGGCGCGGTGGTGCCGTACGATTGCGCGATCGAGCACCTGCGCACCTGCGACGCGCATCCGGACGCAGTGCTCGCGCGCGAGGTGGAGGAGGCGATCCGGGTGGAGCTCGGGGCGCGGACGGCGCCGCTGATGTTCTGGATGACGGAGCGTCTTCAGCTGCGCTGGGAGCTCGTCCTCCTCGACCGCGCAACCACGACTTACGACCAGAACATGGGCTGGTCCGGCGGGGCGGGCTACTCGGAGGAGTGGAGCGAGCGTCCCTGGAGGGCCGCGCAGGCGCGTGCGCAGGCTGCAGTCGGTCTTCCGGAGATGGGGCCGGCGCTGGGGCCCCGCGCACCGAACTGGGTCGAGCGCTCGCTGGCGAACCTCCTGAGTGAACCGGACGGGGAGACCGCGCGCACCTTCGACGACGACAAGCGGCGGCTCGAGCTTGTCGCACGGCAAGTGGACCTCTGGAGAGCCGCGCAAGAGGGCCCCTTCATCTGTGCGGGGTGCCGCCGCCCCGGCGTCGGGGTGCTCCAGTGGGAGAGGCATGTGACGACGTGTCTCGGTGCGCCCGCCGTGCGCCGCACCCGTCGCGCGCTGGCGGTCCTGTCCGTCCTCGAGCCGGATCGGGTGAACCTCTCGCGGAGGCGGGTCAGCCTCTTTCGCCCGACGAACTCGGACGCGTTCTTGTCGGAGTACCGGAAGAAGGAGCGAACGGAGGCCTTTGCGCGGCTTTTCACGTACCACCCCAGCGAGCTGCGGCAGAACGATCGCGCCGCGCTGGAGGAGCTCGTCCGGGACTGGCATGGGCTGCGCCGGGTGAGGTCTCCGTTCTGCCCGTGGTGCGGAATGGAGGCGGCGAAGGGACACCTGATGGGGTGCGACCGGCATCCGATCCGCCCCTACGAGCGGCTCCTGACCCGCGAGATCGTGTCGTCGGACGAGGTGGTCGACCCGAGGCTGAACAAGCTGGCGAGGTGGCTCTGCGACGAGGCCGACCGGTACGCGATGGGCATCGCGCGGCTGGTGTCCGCGTGCGCCGAGTTCTTCAACGGGATGAGCGACGGTGAGCGTGGACAGTCGCTGTCGAATCCGCGCATCGAGAGGATGCTTCGCGCGGCCCGCGACGACGTCGCCCGGGTCCTGAAACGTCCAGACGCCGCTGGCCCCAGGTCGAATGGGAATGGGTGACCGTCCGTGCTCAGCGTGTCGCCGGCACAACGGCGACCGCCCCGCGCGCGTGCTCGACCTCACCGATGCGTGCGTTGCCCGGCACCGCGCGGTGAGGCTGGCCCCACCGCCCTCCAGCAGCAATTGCGGTCGGCGACGGCGAAGACGTCGTCGCCGTCGTGCGTCACCAGCATCGTCGCCATCTCCAACCGCTCAAGCAGCCCGCGCACCTCGCGGCGCAGCTCCTCGCGCAGCGACGCTGTGAAGAGGAACAACCCTGCTCTTCATGAATCGGGGCGGGACGTTCCCGCAGCACGCCCCCCGAAGCCGAGGCGCTCGGAGGCCGGCACGGCGGCCCCTTGAGTCTGACCAACGGCCTTTGCCCGCGCGCGGGCACACGCCTTCCGTCCCGGAGTCCGCTCCGTTCGTCAGATGCCCGCGTCCGCCGCGCGTCCGGTCACACCGCCAGCCGGAGCTGCGGCGGAGAGTGCCCGGGCAAAGGTGCCTCCCCGGCGGGCCTCGACAACAGGCCCATGTTCCGCAGCACCACCTCCGCCGTCCGGCGGTCGCTCACCACCGACACCACCCGCCGTCCGTCGCACGGGCACTGCCACACGTCGGCCTCGAAGGTCTTCCGCTGCAGCGTCGCCCAGTCCAGCCTCGGCCGCCGAGCGCGCGCTCCCTCCCGCTCCACCACACACGCTGTCCCACGGGGGAGGCACCCTCGGTGGAGGGCTCGGGCGCAGACCGCACCACCCGCGAACGCAGGGCCCCGTTTGGCGCGTAGGCCCCGTAAAACGTGGTCAGGTGCACGCCCCGCGGCGGCATCACCGCCAACAACCGCTTCACCAGTTCCTCCGCGGTGAAGACCAGGACCTGCCCCTTCCCCGTGCGGTATTGGAAGCGCCCGTCCTCTCTCCGCGACAGCCGCTCGTTAGCGACCAGCCCCCGGCTCCCGTACCGGCACCGCTCGAACGCCGCAGAGGCGCTCGGCGCCTCCTACAAGGGAAAGCCCGCGGGCAGCTTCGGAGACCTCTCCGTCTTCTCCTTCAACGGGAACAAAATCATCACGACGTCCGGCGGCGGGATGCTGCTGTCTCGGCGCAAGGAGTGGATTGAAAAGGCGCGCCATCTGGCGACGCAGTGCTCGACGAGCGGGTGCAGGCCCGGCGCGCACACAACGCCGCCTATCGAGAGGCCCTGGCGCGCAACTGATCTCTGCCCACGGCGGCCACGAGGTTGGAGAGCCTCAGGTGCGGCGCCGGGTCCCCGGCCGCGGCTTCGTGTCGTGAGTTCAGGTCCTCTGTCGCCTAACCGACAGCACTGCCGGGTTCGCACAGCTCGATGTGCCGAGCTCAAGAGGGGGCGATGACCGCCGTGGCTTCTCGGCATGCCGAGGGTGCGGCACCGCAGTCAGATGGAGTAGCGAGTATCCACAACGCACACGACAACGGGCACCCCATTGAGCAGTTCATGAGGTTTGAAGAGGACGGCATCCACTGAGGTGCCATTCGACCTGGCTCGACGTACGGAAGGATCCCATGGACCACCTGAAGGAACAGAAGGATGCGGGCGATGCCAGCCTGTCGGTTGTTGACCGGGTGCTCCTCGCGTTCACGAGCGAGGTGACTGAACGAGAGGGACTGGGCGATGTCGGGACGCGACTGGCTGACACATTGCTCGTAAAGAAGGACTTCAGCGAGGCCGCACTCCAGCGCGCTTTGTTCGAGGTTGACCAGCCGTGATCCAGGTCGAATCGCTCACGATCTCGGAGTTCCGAGGCATCCGACATCTGACTCTGCACCTCAATCGTCGAAACTTCGCAGTCTGCGGCTCGAATGGGACTGGAAAGAGCGGGGTCGTCGACGCGCTGGAGTTCGTGCTCACTGGCACAATCTCACGGCTCAGCGGCAAGGGGAGGGGCGACCTGTCAATCAAGGACCACGGCGCCCATGTGAATCGCCCCGGGTTTCTCGGAGGCTCCAACCGTTGAGAGGATGGAGACATGGGAAGACCGAGCAAGTTCCCCGCGGAGGTTCGTGAGCGGGCAGTCCGTCTGGTGTTCGAGCAGCAGCCGCAGC
>JAFAFL010000110.1 GCA_023423535.1 Pseudomonadota bacterium | reverse complement strand
CCCTCGGTGCGAGGACCGGGCCGGCGCGCGTTCTCCGAACGAAGCCTGTCCAGCTCCGCCTGCGCGGCCGCGAGCTCGCCGCGGACGATCTCCAGCTGCTGCGCCGCGTTGCGCTCCTCCTCCTGCCGCGCCTTCGCCAGCTCGCGCGAGTCCTTCTTGCCCTCGCGCTCCTCGAACAGCTTCCGCTTCGTCTGCTTCAGCTCCGCGGTCAGCTCCGACATCTGCTTGCGCTGATCGTCGAGGTCCTTCTTCCGGCGCTCGAGCTCGGTCTCCAGCTGGCGCAGCCGCGGGGCATCACCTCCGGTGACGGTGGCGGGCGCAGTGGCGGCGGTGCGCTTGCCCATGACGAGCATGGTCAGCGTCACCACGAAACCGATGGCGAGCAGTACGAGGGCGACTTCCAAGGTGCCTCCAGGCAGCAGTGAGACGGGCGTGAAACGAAAGCGGCGGAGCTATTCAAAGGATGCGGCCCCGTCAAGGGTGGCGGCACAGCGCCCGCACATCGACAGGCGGTCCTGAGCCATGATGGGGTCACGCCCCCTCCGGAGAAGCCGCGCCATGCCGCATCTGGATCTGATCCCCAAGGCCGAGGTCTCCAGCTTCCGCAAGCTGGCCATCGGCACCTGGGCCACCGCCTACGACCCCACCGTGTACGGCACGCTGACCGTCCGGATGGAGCGGGCGCTCGAGTACATCGAGGCCTTCCGCCAGCGCACCGGCAAGCGGCTGACGGTCACCCACCTCGTCACCAAGGCCGTGGCCGAGGCGCTCCACCGCTGCCCGGACGCGAACGCGATCCTGCGCTGGAACCGCATCTACCTGCGCGAGAAGGTCACCCTCTCGGTGCTCGTGGTGCAGCCCGCCGAAAGCGGCGACGGCGCGGGCGCAAAGGTCGATCTCACCGCGGCGAAGATCGAGGACGCGGACAAGAAGTCGCTCTTCCAGATCGCGCAGGAGATGGAGGACACCATCGACCGGGTGCGCCGCCGCAAGGACAAGGCGCTGGAGCAGGGCAAGAGCACGGTGCAGCAGATCCCGTTCCTCTTGATGAACCTGTTCCTCAAGGCCCTCAGCTTCGTGATGTACACGCTGAACCTCGACCTCTCGAAGTTCGGGATGCCGAAGGACGCGTTCGGCGGCGCGACGATCACCAACGTCGGCTCGCTGGGGCTCGACGTGGCCTACGTGCCGCTCGTTCCCTACACGCGCGTGCCCATCTTCGTGGCGCCCGGAGCGGTGAAGGACGCGCCGGTGGTGGAGGACGGGAAGGTGGTGGTGGGCAAGGTGATGCACGTCAACGCCTCGTTCGACCACCGCTTCATCGACGGCTACCACGCGTCGGTGCTGAGCACGACGCTGCGCGAGATGATGGAGAACCCCTTCGAGCGCTTCGACCGCATCGAGAGCCTGCCCGACGCTCGCAAGGACACCCCGGTGGATCTGCCGGTGACGGTGCCCGCTGCCGGCAACGGCTGATCGTTCCCCGCGGGTCCGGTTGGCCACGCCTCCCTGACTCCCCACCGTGCTGCGCTCAGGCAAGGCGCAGACGGAGGTGTCGGATGGACGTGTCGGTCGTGGTGCCCCTGTACGACAAGGCGCCCTGGGTGCAGCGGGCGCTCGCTTCGATCTCGCGGCAGACCTTCGGGCGTTTCGAGGTCGTGGTGGTGGACGACGGCTCCACCGACGGGGGCGATCGCCTCGCCCGCGCGCACGCGGTCAACGACCGTCGCTTCCGCGTCGTACGCCAGCAGAACGCCGGCCCCGGCGCCGCGCGAAACGCGGGTGTCGCCCAGGCGAGGGGCGACGTGCTGGCCTTCCTCGACGCGGACGACGAGTGGTCGCCGTACTTCCTCGAGGACGCGGTTCGCGCGCTGCAGGCCTGGCCCACCGTTTCCTCGGTCACGCTCGGTCACCGTGTGGTGCCGGGCGACGCGAAGCGACAGCGCCTGTGGAAGCGGCGAAGGCTCCCGTTCGGGATCTTCCGGACCACGCCGGACGTGGAGGTGATGAGGCTCGTGCACGTGCTCGCCTACATGAGCCCCTGCGCCACCGTCATCCGCCGTGAAGCCTTCGAGCGCCACGGCGGCTTCTACGCCCAGCGCCGCTGTACCTACGGCGAGGACGCGTGGCTCTTCCTCCGTCTCCTCCTCAGCGGTCCGGTGGGCCTCCTGCCCGAGCCGAGGGTGACCTTCCACCTCGACGCCAGCGGCCTCAGCGCGAACCACGCGCGCGCGCGCCCGGTGGAGCCCTTCCTCGAGGAGCCCGGTCCCATCTCGCTCGCCACCCCGCGCGAGCTGCTCCCGCTCCTGCGGCGCTTCCTCTCCATCCGCGCGTCGAAGACCGCCCTCATGCTCGCGTTCTGGGGCCGCGCGGACGAGGCCCGGGCGCTGCTCGAACGCTATGCCGCCGAACGTTATCCGCTCCAGCCCTGGGCGCTCCCCGCGCAGCTCGCGGCCAGTCGCCTGGGACAGTGGTTCGGCGCGCTGGCGAGAGCGGTGCCGGCGCTGCGACACCGCGTCTCCCGCCGCTACGCGAAGGCCCTGCCGCCCCCGCTGCCTCTGCACGTGCCCGAGTTCCCGCCCGTGCTCTCGCCGGTCGCTGCCCAGGATCCCTCGCTGAAGGAGACGCTGCTCCTCGAGCCCGCAGAGCCCCACCCCGCGAAGGGCGTGCTCGAGCTCGAAGGGGAGCTGGGCCCGGAATGGTTGGAGCCCCTCCCCGAAGGAGACGAGCCGCTGCCCTGGATCGCCGTCGCCGAGGGCCAGCCCTCCGCGGCGGAGCTCCTCTCGGGTCTGCCCCCACCGGAGCCGGAGGCCACCGCGCGGCCCACCGATCCCCTCGCCGCGACGGATCCGGCGATCTCGCGCGAGGGCCTGCAGAGGCCGCAGACGAAAGCCTAGGCCCTCGTCCCGTGCGACATCCCGCGCAGCCGCGCCACGCGCTCCTCGATCGGCGGGTGGGTGGCGAAGAGCGACATCACGCCGCCGCCGCTGAGCGGGTTGACGATGAACATGTGCGCAGTGGCCGGCGACCGGTCGTAGGGCAGGGCCTCGGCGCCGCGCTGCAGCTTGAGCAGGGCGGAGGCGAGCCCCTCCGGATCGCCGGTGAGCTCCGCGCCGGTCTGGTCCGCGCCGTACTCGCGCGCCCGGCTGACCGCGAGCTGCAGGAGCATTGCCGCCACGGGCGCCACGATGAGCAGCGCGAGGTTCGCCAGCCCGCCGCCACCTTCCTCTTCGCGATCCTCTCCGCGCATGAGCGAGCCGCCGAACCAGAAGAGCATCTGCACCGCGTGGGTGATGACGCCCGCCAGCGTGGCCGCCACGGTGGAGATGAGCGTGTCGCGGTTCTTCACGTGCGCAAGCTCGTGTGCGAGCACGCCCTCGAGCTCGCGCGGGGACATGAGCTGCAGGAGCCCCTGCGTCACCGCGACCGCCGCGTGTTCTGGATCCCGCCCGGTGGCGAACGCGTTGGGCGCCGGCGTGGGCAAGAGGTAGAGCTTCGGCATCGGCATCCCGGCGCGCCGGGTGAGGCGCTCCACCGTGTCGAAGATGAAGGGCGCCTGGCTCCGCTCCAGCGGCTGCGCGCCGTGCATGGCGAGCGCGATGCGGTCGCTGAACCACCACGCGCCGAAGTTCATCGCCACCACGAACACGCCGGCGAACAGCAGTCCGCCCGCACCGCCGAGCCGCCCGCCGATGAAGAGCACCAGCGCGGTGAGGCCCGCGAGGAGCACCGCCGTCTTGAGGTAGTTGCCGAGCTGCGAGGTGCCACGACGCATCGTGGCCCCGCCGAACGGAGTCCGCGAAGCGTTGCCGAGCTGCATCTTTCCGACCGTCCTTTCGGTTGCGCGTTGAGAGCGTCAACAACCTAAGGGCCGGATCACTCCCGTCAAACGCACCGGTGCCGCTTCGAAAAAGCCGAAGCGAGTCATAGGTAGAAACGGTCTGCGATGCCGTTCGTAAGCTGGAGGATGGCCGTCCAGCCCACCAGCCCGTCCACCTTTCCCTCCACGTCCGGCGGACGCAGGCCGAGGGCCGCGAGGCTCCCGGTGCAGGCGTGCACCGTGCACAGCCCGCTCTCACGCAGGTGCCCGAGCAGTTCGCGCAGGGTGGGGACGCCGCGCGCCTCCAGACGATCCGCATGGGCCTCGCGCGCTTCGCCTTCGCCGAGGTCCGGATCGTCGAGGCGATCCCCCGCCACGCGTTCGAGCGCCCACCAGAAGAGGAACACGTCCACCTTGCGGCCCAGCGCGCAGCCCGCCGCGGCGATGGAGAGGCCCTGGTGCATTCGGTCCCAGGCGCCGTCGTGGAGGAAGATCGCCAGCGGCTGTGAACGAGAGCCAGACATGCTTCCGAAAGCCCATAACGTGCCCGCGCGCGACCCGTCCATTGCCTTGCGCACCCCCACCCCCCTTGGTAGGAACCCCGCCAGCGTTCCAGTCATGGCGAAAGAAGACCTCACAGCTCGCCGCAAGGACGCGCACCTCGATCTGGCGGCCACCGCCGAGGTCGAGCCCGCAGGCAACCGGACCTTGCTCGAGTGCGTGCACCTCGTGCACTGCGCGATGCCGGAGATGTCGGTGGACGAGGTCGACACCTCGGCGCGCTTCCTGGGCAAGACGCTCCGGCACCCGCTGCTCATCACCGGCATGACCGGTGGCACCGAGCGCGCCGCCGAGGTGAACCGCGCGCTCGCCCTGCTGGCGGAGAAGTACGGCGTGGCGTTCGGCGTGGGCTCGCAGCGCGCGATGAGCGAGGACCCCTCCCGCACCGGCAGCTTTCTCGTTCGCGACGTGGCGCCCTCCGTGGCGCTGCTGGGAAACATCGGCCTGCAGCAGGCGGTGAAGGTCGGGGTGGCGGGCGTGGAGCGGCTGGTGAAGGACATCGGCGCGGACGGGATCGCGCTGCACCTCAACCCCGGCCAGGAGCTGACCCAGCCCGAGGGCGACCGCGACTTCCGCGGCGGCTACGCGATCGTGGCGGAGCTCGCGCGGGCGTTCGGCGACAGGCTGGTGGTGAAGGAGACCGGGTGCGGCATCTCGCCCTCGGTCGCCCGGCGGCTGGCCGAGCACGGCGTGAAGGCGATGGACGTGTCCGGCCTCGGCGGGACCTCGTGGGTGCGCGTCGAACAACTGCGCGCCGAGGGCGTCAGCCATGACGTCGGTGCCGCGTTCAGCGGGTGGGGGATTCCCACGGCCGCGGCGGTGGCAGGTGTGCGGCGGGCGGTGGGACCGGAGGTGAAGGTGATAGCCTCCGGCGGCATCCGGAACGGGCTCGACGCGGCGAAGGCGCTGGCGTTGGGCGCGGACCTGGCGGGGATGGCGCTGCCCCTCTTCAAGGCGCTGCAGGTGGGTGGGCCGGCGGCCGCGGAACGGGCCCTGCAAGGTGTGTTGACCGGGCTGAGGCAGGCCCTGGTGTTGACGGGAAGCCGCAGCGCAGCGCGTCTGCGCGAGCAGGGCGCGGTGATCACCGGTGATCTGAAGGATTGGCTTGCCGCTCTATGAGGAGAAGCAATGTCTGAGCACGTGACGTCGCGACTGTCGGGCTTCCACAAGCTGCCGATGGAGGAGCGCCGCCGGAAGATCGCGGCCATGTTCGGGCTTGGGCCGGAGGAGCAGACGGTCCTCGGCGGTGAAGCGAACCTCCCGGTGACCACCGCCAACACGATGATCGAGAACGCGGTCGGCACCTTCCACATGCCGCTCGGGCTCGGGCTGAACATGGTCGTCAACGGGCGCGAGTACATCGTTCCCATGGCGGTGGAGGAGCCCTCCGTCGTCGCCGCGGTGAGCTTCGCGGCGAAGATCGTCCGCGAGAGCGGCGGCTTCGAGGCGGACGCCGACGACTCGGTGATGATCGGCCAGATCCAGGTCACCGACTACGGCGATCCCACGGTCGCGTCGCAGCAGATCCTCGAGCACAAGGAACAGATCCTCGCGCTCGCGAACAGCTTCCACCCGGCGATGGTGCGCCGTGGCGGTGGTGCGAAGGACGTCGAGGTCCGCGTGCTGCCCGCGCCGGAAGGTCCCCGCGGCGAGCCGCTGCTCATCGTCCACGTGCTCATCGACACCCAGGAGGCGATGGGCGCGAACCTCATCAACACCGTGGCCGAGGGCGTGGCCCCGTTCATCGAGCAGATCACCGGCGGGCGCGTGTACCTGCGCATCCTGTCGAACCTCGCGGACAGAAGGCTCGCGCGCGCGACCTGCCGCATCCCGGTGGAGCTCCTGGCGGACTTCGATCTGCCCGGCGTGGAGATCGCGAAGGGCGTGGCGCAGGCGAGCCGCTTCGCCTCGGCGGATCCCTACCGCGCGGCCACGCACAACAAGGGCGTGATGAACGGCATCGACGCGGTGGCCATCGCCACCGGCCAGGACTGGCGCGCGATCGAGGCCGGCGCACATGCCTACGCCGCGCGCAGCGGGCACTACCGCCCGCTCTCCACCTGGCACCTCGAGGGCGGGCACCTCGTGGGGCGCATCGAGCTGCCGCTGGCGCTCGGGACGGTGGGCGGGCCGGTGAAGATCCACCCCGGCGTGCAGCTGGGGATGAAGCTCCTCCGCACGCAGAGCGTGAAGGAGCTCTCCATGGTGTTCGCCGCCGTGGGGCTCGCGCAGAACCTCGCCGCGCTTCGGGCGCTGGGTTCGGTGGGCATCCAGAAGGGCCACATGGCGCTGCACGCGCGGTGCGTGGCGGTGACCGCCGGCGCGCGCGGAGACTGGGTGGAGAAGGTCGCGAACCTGCTCGTCGTCTCCGGGCACGTGAAGGTGGAGAAGGCGAAGGAGATCCTCGCCGCGCTCCCCGCCGACGAGTACCGCGCTGCCACCGGGACCCGGTAGCAGGCCGTTCGCTCCACCGTTTCTGCGCGTCCGCTGATGTCCGGGAGGGGAGAGCTCGTGGGCTTCGGACCGGGGAAGGTCATCCTCCTCGGCGAGCACGGCGTCGTGTACGGCTTTCCCGCGCTGGCGGGGCCGCTGACGATCGGCGTGCGCGCGGCGGGCTCCTTCTTGCCGGCCGGTCGCGAGTCGTCGCTCGTCATCCCTCGCGAGATCCGCGGGAGGGGCAGGGCGCTGCTGGCCGAGGCCTTCGCGGCCGCTGCCGCTGAGGCGGGCCTTTCCGGACGCGCCGGTGCTCGCGGCATCCGGGTGCGCTTGGAGAGCGACCTTCCTGCGTCGATGGGGCTGGGCAGCTCTGCTGCGGTCTCCGTCGCCTGCGCGCGGGTGCTGCTGAAGGCGGCCGGTGCGGGCGCTGGTTCCGTTGCCGTTGCCGGTGAGAGCGTTCCCGCGAGAGAGGGCAGGCGGCGTCGGCCGGGTGTCGTCGAAGCCCGACTGCCGCACGAGCCGGCGGCTGCGGACGTGGCGCGCGTGGCGTGGGCGATGGAGCGCGTGTTCCACGGCACGCCGTCCGGGGTGGACCACACCTGCGCGGCGATGGGCGAGCTCATCCACTTCCGGCGGCGAGGTGACCCGCAGAAGGGCCCGCGTCCGCTGGTGAAGGTGGTGGCGTCGCCGCGGCCGTTGAAGGTGCTGGTGTTGCTGGTGGGCGAGCGCCCGGCCACGAAGGAGACGGTGGCGGCGCTGCGTTCGCGTCAGGCGGCGTGGCCGGAGCGCTACCGGCGGATGTTCCGCGAGATCGGCATGCTCGCGGACGACGGGCGGCGGGCGGTGGAGGCCGGCGAGCTGGAGTGGCTCGGCGACCTGATGAACATGAACCACGGGCTGCTGGCGGGGCTCGGCCTGTCGTCGGCGGGGATCGACGAGGCGGTGCACCGGCTGCGTGCGGCGGGTGCGCTGGGCGCGAAGTTGACCGGCGCCGGCGGGGATGGGGGCGCGGTGATCGGCCTCTTCCACGAGCCGGAGCCGGTGGTGGCGAAGCTGCGACGCGCGGGGCTGCGCTGCTTCACGAGCCAGCTCGCGGGACCGCGGGCGCTGTAGCGCGAGAGCGCTGAAGAGGATGTCTCGATGAACGAGCTGAAGAGCGGGCGGCCGGGCAAGGCGACGGCGGTCGCGCACCCGAACATTGCGCTGGTGAAGTACTGGGGGAAGCGCGACGAGGCGCTGATCCTGCCGCACCAGTCGAGCCTGTCGGTGACGCTCGGGCCGCTGTCGGTGCGGACGACGGTGGAGTTCGCTTCCGCTGCCGGCACCGACGAGGTCGAGCTGAACGGGAAGGTGGCTCAGGGAACGGAACGCGCCCGCGTGGTCCAGATCCTCGAGGTGATCCGGAAATATACTTCCGGTCTTGGAGCTGCCCGGGTGGTGTCGCGCGGCGACTTCCCTGCGTCCGCGGGCCTGGCCTCGAGCGCCGCCGGCTTCGCAGCGCTGTCGGTGGCGGCGCGCGCGGCAGCAGGGCTGGGGAGGGATGTGCGGGAGGAGTCGATCCTCGCGCGGCTGGGCTCGGGCTCTGCCTGCCGCAGCATCGAGGGCGGCTACTGCGCGTGGCGAAAGGGCGAGCGCGCGGACGGAGCGGACAGCTTCGCCGAGCAGCTCTTCCCCGCCGAGCACTGGCCGGAGCTGCGGCTGGTGGTGGCGATGGTCAGCCGGGAGGAGAAGGAGGTGAAGTCGCGGGATGGGATGCGCTCCGCGGTGGAGACCTCGCCGTACTACCCGGCCTGGGCGAAGGACGCCGAGGCCGAGATCCCGCGCGCCACCGAGCTCATCCGCGCGCGCGACCTCGAGCGCCTGGGTGAGCTCTCCGAGCGCAACGCGTGGAGGATGCACGCGACCTCGCTCGCGGCGGATCCGCCGCTCTGCTACCTGAAGCCCGCCACGCTCGAGCTCGTGCTCCGCCTGCCGCAGGCCCGACGCGAAGGCATCCCCGTCTGGTTCACGCTGGACGCGGGTCCGAACCCGGTGCTGCTGACGGACGCGGCGCACGAGGAGCAGGTCGTGGCGCTCGCCCGCGCCGCCGGCGCCAGCGAGGTCGTCCGCTGCGGCCCCGGTGGGGATGCCCGCCTGGTGAACGAACACCTGTTCTGATGAGCGCGCCGGTTCCGCCCGGGTCGGCGCCGGAGGTGCCGTCTGCGTCCGCTTCGTCGACGACGATGACAGCCGCGGCTCGGACTGCAGGCTCGCGCGGGCTGCGAGCTGCCGCATTCATCGTGGCGTTGCTGCTCGGGACGGGGAGCGGCCTCGCGCTGCTCGGCAAGTGGCGAGCGCTGCTCTACGCGGTGGGGTTGCTCGCGGCGATGACGGTGCTGCTGTGGAGCGTGCCGTTCGCGCTCGCGGCCATGGCAGGCGTGTGGGCCGTCTCGCTGGTGGACACGCTCCGGGCGGCACCCGCTCCCGTCCCCGGCCGGGGCTGGGGCCGCGCCGGGCTTCTCGTCCTGTTCGTCTCGTTGACGGCCGGTGCAGGTACCGTCGTGCGCCGCTTCGTGGTGGAGCCCTTCCGTGTCCGCGCCGACTCGATGGCGCCCGCGCTGGTGACCGGCGACCAGTTCGTCGTGGATCGCCGCTCGTGGCAGCCCGTTGTGGGGGAGGTGGTCGTGTTCGCGTCGCCTCACGCACGGGGTATCGACCTGGTGAAGCGGGTGGTCGCGCTTCCCGGAGACACCGTGGCGATCGCGGGCGGACGGCTCATCGTGAACGGAGAGCCCCTCGGCATCGGCCCGTCGCCATGCCCTCAAGAGTCCGCTAGCCGTTTCGGTGCCCGCTGCACCGCTTCGAGAGAGACGCGCCTATCCGACGGCGGGACCTGGTGGGCGGTGGCGGCGCACGGCGTCGTGCCGGACTTTCCCAACGCCCGCGAAGGCTGCGGCGGAGGCACCCGCGCAACCGAAGAGGGCTGTCGCGTGAACGAGGAGCACGTCTTCGTGCTCGGCGACACACGGGACGACAGCTTCGACAGCCGGCACTTCGGCGCCGTCCCCTTTCAGTCGGTGAAAGGGCGAGCGCTGAAGATCTTCCTCTCCTTCGACGGCGCCCTCATCCGGTGGGAGCGTCTCGGCATGACGCTGTAGGCCGCTACCGGCAGGAGGTTCGCGCGATGACGTGGAAGCAGCTGTGCGCGCTGGCGAAGAGGCAACTTCCTGAGGTGGAGGAGGGCATCTGGTACCGCACCCCGTCGCTGAACGTGCGCGGGAAGCACTTCGTGCGGCTGAAGGAGGACGCCCGGACGGTGGTCTTCCTCACCGACGGGGTGGACGAGCAGGAGTTCCTCATCGCCGCGAAACCGGAAATATACTTCATCACGGACCACTACCGCGGATACCCGGCCGTACTGGCGCACCTCGCGCCGCTGCGGGTGTCGGACGCGCGTCCTCGGCTGGAGCGCTCCTGGAGGCAGCGGGCGCCGAAGCGGCTGCAGAAGCTCTTCGACGAGGACCTCTCTCGGCCGGCTCGACGAACGACCTGAGCAGCGTGCGCCGGCGGAGGTGGGTGTGCGACAGTGCCGCCACCTGGAGGTTCCCGCACATGGTCCGCCGCGCTGACAACATCTCCCCCCGGTCCGCTGCCACCTCGAATCCTCGGACCGAGCAGGCACCGGCCTCCGCCGAATCCTCCGAGCAGCCCGGGACTGCTCCCCACCGCCCGTCGAACGCGGACGTGCTCGAGGTGAAGGGCAGTGCAGGGACCGGCCCCAGCACGCCGGGTCCCGAGGAGGTGGCTCGGAAGTTCTACGACGCGTTCATCCAGGGCCGCGTGGACGACATGGAGGCCCTCTACGCCGAGGACGTGCACTTCAAGGACACGATCTTCGAGTACCGCGACCGCAAGGGCACGATGCACATGTGGCGCAAGCTGCAGGGCGCGAAGATCACCTACGAGTTCGACCGCGTCGAAGGTGACGTGGCCATCGGCCGGTGGGTGGCGCGCTACAAGCTCATCGGCCGGGTGGAGAACCACATCGAGTCGCGCCTCACCGTGCGCGACGGGAAGATCGTCGAGCACATCGACGACTTCTCCTGGTCGCGCTGGTCGAAGCAGGCACTCCGGCTCGGGCCGCTCGCCGAGCTTGGCTTCGTGCGATCGATCGTCTCGGCGGGGCTGCGCGCGCTCATCAACCGCTGACGGCTGACGGCTGACGGCTGACGTGTGACGGTTGACGCTGACGCTGACGTGTTGACGCAAACGCAGACGCAAACGTTGACGTTGCTGACCGCTGACCGCTGACCGCTGACCGCTGACCGCTGACCGCTGACCGCT
>JAFAFL010000027.1 GCA_023423535.1 Pseudomonadota bacterium | reverse complement strand
CCACCGACCTGCAGACGCCCACCACCCGCGCCCCGAGCCCTGCGGCGAAGCCCTCGCCCACCCCATCGAAGTTCGGGCTGCGCGTCCTTGCCGGCAGCGGTGCGGGCCAGCGCTACCGGCTCGGCGGTGCGGGCTGCATGATCGGCCGCGCGCGCGGCGCGATCCTCTTCCCCGACGACCCGCACCTCGCGCCTCACCACGCGACGCTGCTCCTGCGCGACGGGCGCCTCTTCGTGCGCGACGAGTCCACCCTCTCCGGCGTGTTCATCAGCGTCGGTGCCTCGCCGGAGCTTTTGCCTGCGGGCGGCTACTTCATCGCGGGCTCGAGGCTCTTCCGTTACCGCGGCCCGCTTCCCCCCGCGCCCGCCACGCCGCCGGGCAAGCCGCTGGTGTACGGCGCACCGGTCTCCGCGGCGCAGACGCTCTACACGGTGGAGGAGATCCTCGTCGGCAACCGCCCGGGCCGCACCGCGGTGAGCGCAGGCCCGCTCCTCACCATCGGCCAGACCGGCTGCGACCTCTCCTATCCAGCGGACACCTCGCTCGCGCCGCGCCACTGCGAGCTGACCCTCGGCACCCAGGCCGCGCAGGTGAGGGATCTCTCCGGTGGACTCGGCACCTTCGTGCGCATCCCCGCTGCCACCGAACGCCTGCTCAACCCCGGCGACCGGCTGCGGCTCGGCGGACAGCTCCTGCAGATCGAATCGGCGGGCTGAGCCGGGCTACTCGCCACCGAGCTGCGCTTCGATGTACGCGCGCGCCTGCGAGTCCGGCTTGTCGTCGAGGTGCCGCTTCCACCACCCCTTCGCGAGGTCGCGCTCGTTCTTCAGGTAGTGGATCTGTCCCATGCGCAGCGCGAACTGCGGATCGGGATAGGTCTCCCACGCCTCGCGGTAGCGCGTCGCCGCGCGGTCGAGCTGGTTCTGACGCCACGCCGCGTCGCCGTCCCGCGCCAGTGCCTCGGCCTGCGGACGGCGCGCTTCGTCACGCGCCACCTGCCACTCGAACGGCTGCCGCGCGTCGCTCGGACCGGCCTTCAGCGGCGTGGGCGCAGCGCCCGGCCGGGGCGCATTGGCTGGCGGCGGCGGCGGCGGGAGCTCGCCCACGTAGAGCCCGTAGAGGTACCAACCCGCGAGCAGCACCGACGCGCTGACCAGCGCCGCGGTGACCACCTTGAACGCGCCCAGTCCGCCCATGCGCGCCATCGGCGACTCGGGCGAGGTGGAGGTCGCGGCGGTGGAGGTGTAGGTCGCGGCCGCGTCCTTCAGCGCCGGCGGCGTGGGCTGGGCGATCGTCGCGGCGGCCCGCTCGACCATGTCCATGTCCGCGCGCACGGTGGCCTCGGTCACCATCCAGGGCGGGTCGCCGGAGACGCGCGTCTCGCCCTGGTCCGCGGGCGTGACCTTCCGCGGGATGGGCTGCAGCACCGGCGAGGAGACGCCCGCGCGCCGGACCACCGCCCCGTGGCGGCGCTCCTTGTCCACCTGGATGAGCTCGCTGCGGAAGGTCTCGGCGTTCTGCGGCCGGTCGTTCGGATCCTTCGACAGCGCGCGGAGGATCAGCCGCTCCATGCCGGCGCTGATCTTCGCCTCCGGCCTGCGACGTGACGGCGGCGGCGGCTCCTCGGTGAGGTGCTTGGTGGCAAAGCCCACCGCGCTGTCCGACTCGAAGGGGAGCAGCCCGGTGGTCAGCTGGTAGAGGATGACGCCCACCGCGTAGAGGTCGCTGCGGTGATCGAGCTGCGCGCCGCGCGCCTGCTCCGGGCTCATGTACTCCGGCGTGCCGCAGACGAAGCCGGCGCGGGTGAGCGCGGGGCCCTCGTCGCCGGCCTGGTCCTGGATCTTCGCGATGCCGAAGTCGAGCACCTTCACGAAGTCGGGCTCGTTGCGGCGCTGCTCCACCATGATGTTCTCGGGCTTGAGATCCCGGTGGATGACGCCTGCGCCGTGCGCGTCCGCCAGCGCCGAGAGCACCTGCCCGACGATGCGGACGATCCGCGCCTCCGGCAGCGGCCACTCGCGAGAGAGGATCTGGTGCAGGTCCTTCCCCTGCACGTACTCCATGGCGATGAACAGCGCGCCGTCGTCGAGGTGACCGAAGTCGAGGATGCTGATGCTGTTCGGGTGGTTCAGCCGCGACGCCGCGCGGGCCTCGCGCTCGAAGCGCCGCACCGTGCGCTCGTCGCCGAGCAGCGTCTTGCGCAGCACCTTCAGCACCACCGGCTTGTCGAGCATCGTCTGGTGGGCGCGGTACACCTTGCCCATCCCGCCCTCGCCGATCATCTGCTCGACGCGGTACTTCTTCGCGACGAGCTGACCGACGTACTCGTCCGCGTCGGCCACCCGCACGAGGTGGCCGCCACACGAGGGGCAGAAGCGGACGTCGCCAGCGTCAGTGCCGCAGGTTGAACAGAGCAAGTCAGCGGAAACTTCGCACGCGGGAGGGGGCTGCTTCAAGGCGCGCAGCGGCTACGGATGCGGGTATCGCCCGACCCGCCGCTTCGCCCGGGCGCCTCGCGGCATCACGGGCAGTGGTCTTCGGCCCGGCCTTGGGTGACAATGTGGGCACCTTGGACTTCTGCCCCCGCTGCGACGCCCGGAACGCACCGGGCAGCTCCTTCTGCCGCAACTGCGGCGCGGCCATGTCCCAGCAGCCCACCATCGTCGTGGGCGCGCGCGCGGGGATGCGGCCGGACGTCACCTTCCGCATCGTGCGCGCGGACGGCGGCCCCGAGGCGGACGTGCCCATGGCGGAGGAGGAGCTCCTCTGCGGCCGCACCGTGGGCCATCCGCTGCCGGAGGACCCGTTCGTGGCCGACCCGCAGGTGCGCTTCTTCTTCAGCGCCGAACGCCTGGCGGTGGAGGACGTGGGCGGCGGCAACGGCGTGTTCATCCGCATCCGCGGCGAACGCGAGCTCTCCGCCGGCACCGAGCTGCGCATGGGCCGTCAGCGCCTGCTGGTGGAGTCGATCCCGCAGGCCGCGCCCGGCCCCAACGGGGTCCTCATGTGGGGCTCGGCGGACGGCGGCGCGCGCTTCCGCCTCCTCCAGCTGCTCGAGGGCGGGTTGCGCGGCAACGCCTGGCCGCTGCGCGAGGGCGAGAATCTCCTCGGCCGCGAGCTGGGCGACGTGACCTTCCCCGGCGACGGTTTCGTCTCCGGCCGCCACGCGCTGCTCACCGTGCGCGGCGACCGGCTGACGATCCGGGACCTGGGGTCATCCAACGGGAGCTTCGTGCGCCTCGCCGCGCCCTCGGGGCTGGACGACGGGGATCAGATCCTCGTCGGCCGGCACCTGGTGCGCGTGGAGGTCGCCGAGGCTCAGCCGTAGGACTTCTCCTTCTTCTCCTGCTCTTCCTTGCAGCGGATGCAGAGGGTCGTCACCGGGCGCGCCTCGAGGCGCTTGGGCGAGATGTCCTCCTCACAGCGCTCGCAGACGCCGAAGGTGCCGTCCTCGATGCGGAGGAGCGCCTTCTCGATCTTCTTGAGCAAAAACTTTTCCCGGTCGCGAAGCCGGAACACCATGCTCTGCGCGTACTCGGACGAGGCGAGGTCGATCTCGTCAGGGAGGTCGTCCGTGTCGAAGTTGGACTCCTCCATCAGCGTCTTCTTCGCGCTTTGCAGGAGAGCCTCCTTCGAGTCCTCCAACATCTTCTTGAAGCGCTTGAGATCCTTCTGATTCAAGATCTACTCCCGAGCCGAGTGATGGTGCTCCAAAAAAGGCCGCGAACAATAACGGCGACCCCCACCAAGTCAAGCAGACCCGGTCCGAATCGGCCGGAAGGCGGCCGGCCTTGACCGACGCCACGCGATTCGACCGGGAGTTTCTGCGGACCGCGCTCGGACTGGCCGGCAAGAGCGAGGTCGATCACTTTCTCTATATCTCCGACAGCCCCATCCCGCCCGAGGACCTGCGGGGGCGGAAGTCGAAGAAGAAGCTCGTCTACGCCGTCACGCTCCCCCAACTGGCGGACGAGCTTCAACGCAAGGGCAACCGGGCGCTGGTCATCCCCGCCTACGACTACAGCCGTGTGGAGCGGGTGAAGGTGGCGCTCGTCTCCGCGCTGACCCAGGGCGCGTTCAAGGAGGGCGACCTCGTGCTGGCGCTGACCGGCAAGGTCGGGCGCAGCGCGGACACGCTGATGCAGATGCGCATCGGCGGCACGCTCGACGACCGGCTGGCGATCGAGGGCGTGAAGCTCGGCGACCAGTTCAACTCGCAGGTGGTGGACGCGCTGCTGCAGCTCGCGCTGGAGATCGGCCAGGAGGGCTTCGAGGGCCACCCCATCGGCACGATCATCACCATCGGCGATCACACGAACGTGCTCGAGAAGAGCCGGCAGATGACCATCAACCCGTTCCAGGGCCTCAGCGAGTCCGAGCGCAACGTGCTCGACCCGAAGATCCGCGACGCGATCAAGAACTTCAGCGTGCTCGACGGCGCCTTCGTCATCCGCGAGGACGGCGTGGTGCTCGCCGCGGGGCGCTACCTCTCCCCTCCCTCCGGCGAGCTGAAGGTCCCGCTGGGCCTCGGCGCGCGCCACGCGGCCGCCGCCGGCATCACCGCCTCCACCGGGGCGCTCTCGCTGGTGGTGAGCCAGACCTCCGGCGCGGTGCGGCTGTTCAAGGAGGGCCAGATCGTCCTCGAGCTGCACCAGAGCGCGCGCCGGACCTGAGCTGGGCCAGCGGCAGCAGACGTACGAAGGCCCCGGCGGGCGTGAACCCACCGGGGCCTTCTCATGCAGCGAATCCCTGAAAGGGCCTAGTTGGTGCGGAACTCCGCGTCCACCACGTCGTCCTTCTTCGCGCCCGCGTCGCCGGCCGGCGCCTCACCGCCCGGCGTGCCACCCGGAGGCGTGCCCCCGCCGGCGGCGCCCGCGGCCTTGTACATCTCCTCCGCGGCCTTGTGCGTGGCCTGCTCGAGCTTGCCGAGCGCCTCCTCGATGGCGGCCTTGTCCTCGCCCTCGCGCACCTTGTTCAGCTCGGCGACCGCCTCCTCGAGGCCCTTCGCCGCGTCCGCGGTGAGCTTGTCCTTGTTCTCCTTCACCAGCTTGTCCGACTGGTAGGCCATCTGCTCGGCGCGGTTCTTCAGCTCGACGAGCTCGCGGCGCGCCTTGTCCTCGGACTCGTGGGCGCGGGCGTCCTGCACCATCTTCTCCACCTCGTCCTTCGCGAGGCCGGACGAGTGGCTGATGGTGATCTTCGTCTCCTTGCCGGTGGCCTTGTCCTTCGCCTGCACGTTGAGGATGCCGTTGGCGTCGATGTCGAACGTCACCTCGACCTGCGGCACGCCGCGCGGCGCCGGAGGCAGCCCGGTCAGGTGGAAGCGCCCGAGGGTCCGGTTGCCGGACGCCATCTCGCGCTCACCCTGCAGCACGTGGATCTCCACCTGCGTCTGACCGTCCGCCGCGGTGGAGAAGACCTCGCTCTTCCGCGTGGGGATCGTCGTGTTGCGCTCGATGAGCTTCGTCATCACGCCGCCCAGCGTCTCCACGCCGAGCGAGAGCGGGGTCACGTCGAGCAGGAGGATGTCCTTCACGTCGCCGGAGAGCACGCCGGCCTGGACCGCCGCGCCCACCGCCACGACCTCGTCCGGGTTCACCGAGCGGTTCGGCTCCTTGCCGAAGAGCTTCTTCACCGCCTCCTGGACCGCCGGGATGCGGGTGGAGCCGCCCACGAGCACGACCTCGTGGAGCTCCTCCGGCTTGAGGCCCGCGTCCGCGAGGCACTTGCGGCACGGCTCGAGCGACCGCTGCACCAGCGGCTCGATCATCGCCTCGAACTTCGCGCGGGTGAGCTTGATGGTCAGGTGCTTCGGACCCGACGCGTCCGCGGTGAGGAACGGGAGGTTGATCTCCGTCTCCATCGTGGAGGACAGCTCGATCTTCGCCTTCTCGGCCGCCTCCTTCAGGCGCTGGAGGACCATCTTGTCCTTCGAGACGTCGAGGCCGGTGTCCTTCTTGAACTCGGCGATGAGCCAGTTCATCAGCTCGAGGTCCACGTTGTCGCCGCCGAGGTGCGTGTCGCCGTTGGTGGCGAGCACCTCCACCACGTTCTCACCGACCTCGAGGATCGAGATGTCGAAGGTGCCGCCGCCGAAGTCGTACACGGCGATCTTCTGGTCCTTCTTCTTGTCCAGGCCGTAGGCGAGCGCCGCCGCGGTGGGCTCGTTGACGATGCGGCGCACGGTGAGGCCCGCGATCTCGCCGGCGTCCTTCGTGGCCTGCCGCTGCGCGTCGTTGAAGTAGGCGGGCACGGTGATGACGGCCTCGGTCACCTTGTCGCCGAGGTAGTTCTCCGCCGCGCGCTTCAGCTTCAGCAGCACCTGCGCCGAGATCTCCGGCGGCGAGAACTGCTTGCCGTCGATGTCCACCCGCGCGTCGCCGTTGGGCCCGCGCACGATCTTGTAGGGCACGAGCTTCGTCTCATCCCCCACCTCTTCGAACCGGCGGCCCATGAACCGCTTGATCGAATAGACGGTCCGCTCCGGGTTGGTGATGGACTGGCGCTTCGCCACCTGCCCCACCAGCCGCTCGCCATCCTTGGTGAACGCCACGACCGACGGGGTGGTCCGGCTCCCCTCCTCGTTCGCGATCACCTTGGGCTCGCGCCCCTCCATGATGGCAACGCACGAGTTCGTGGTGCCCAGGTCGATTCCGATGATCTTCCCCAAAGTCCTATCCTCCTGAATTGACTGGCGTTTTTCGCCGGTCCGCCGAACGGGAGCAACCTAACCAGACCCTCTGGCCTGTCAAACCGGGAACTTGCGGGGCCACCGGCCTCTGAAACCCGGGAGCAACACGCGCCTCCCTGCCTGCCCTACCGCGTAACCCGTTTCGCACCTACCGCTACCGCAGGGTTGCAGCAGGCAAGCCCCACCCCCACCTCAGCGCACACCACGAGACACACTAACCCTCCGAAATTGTTACGAAACCGTGACATCTTCCGGAAGAGTCGTCCGTGGCAGAGAACGTGCACCGGGGGACAGGCCGCTGCCGCACCGCGTAACGCGCCCTCCATCTGGAGCCCCCCATGTTCGTCCACCCTCTCCGGTCCCTCCCCGAGCTTCGCCTCGTCCCCCCCGCGGAGACCGGCACCGCTCCGGAGCCGAAGGTGGCGGTCCTGCTCAACGCCAACGCGCGCAAGGTGACCGAGCGGGTGGTCCGGTCGCTCTCGCACGTGGTGCCGGAGGAGGACCTCTTCCTCTCGCGCAGCGCCGCGGACTGCCGCCGGATCGCCACCCAGGTGGTGGAGCGCCGCTACGACACGGTCTTCACCGGCGGCGGCGACGGGACCTTCGTGGGCTTCGTCAACGAGATCCACCGGCAGCTCGACCTGCGCTCCCGCTACTTCCCGCAGCGCGCGCCGCGGTTCGGGGTGCTGAAGCTCGGCACCGGCAACGGGCTGGCGAACCTCGTCAACGCCTCCTCCCCGCGCGGCGAGGGCTTTCTCGACGACGTGCTCCGCGCGCGCGCCAACGAGGTCCCGGGCTACCGGGAGCTCGACCTGCTCGAGGTGGACGGCAAGCTCTCTCCGTTCGCCGGCATGGGCGTGGATGGGAAGCTGCTCAACGACTACATCTGGGTGAAGGAGAACCTCGGCAAGGGCGCGATGAAGCGCATGCTGACGGGTCCCGGCGGCTACTTCTCCGCGGTCGCCTTCCGCACCGTGCCGCACTACCTCACCCACTCCACCAAGGTGGAGTGCGAGGTCCACAACGGGCCCGACGCCCCGGCCTATCGACTCGGCGCGGACGGCCGGACGGTGGAGGAGATCCCGCCCGGCGCACTCATCCTGCGCGGCAAGGTGATGATGTGCGCGGCGGGGACCATCCCCTTCTACGGCTACGCGCTGCGCATGTTCCCCTTTGCCGGTCAGCGCCGCGGGTACATGAACCTGCGGCTCGGCGCGGTGGGCGCGGTGGAGACGCTGGCGAACCTGCACAACCTCTGGCGCGGGCGCTGGTTCCCCGAGGGCCGCGTGCACGACATCCACGCGAAGAGCTTCACCGCGAAGTTCGCGCGCCCGATGCCCTTCCAGGTCGGCGGCGACGCCGAGGGCTACCGCGAGACCCTCAGCGTGCGCGTCTCCGAGCAGCCGGTGCAGCTGGTGGACTTCCACGGCGCGGTGAACTGACCCGCGCTGCCCGCGCGAGCGGCTTAGCTCTCGAAGTGCCAGTCGATCTCGTAGAAGTGCTGGCCCTCGACGATCTCGATCTGCATCCTGCCGCGGATCCCCGCGAGCTCACCGGTCCCCGAGCCCGGCGCGATGAGCACGGTCAGCGACTGTGACTGCTCGGTGCGCTCGCCGAGGTGCGCGACGACGAAGGAGCCGCTCTTCCCCTCCAGCGTTCCCCGGATCCGCTCCATCGCCACGTAGGCGCCCGCCTTCCGCGCCCCGTCGAGGCAGGAGAGCATGTGCACCCGGCTCTCCGCGGTGAGCGCTCCGCTGAAGCGCTTGTCGAAGGTCGCGCGCCCGAGCGCCACGGCTCCCTCCACGTCGAAGGGAGGCTCTGCCTGCATCGTGATCTCGAAGGTGCCGCGTGCGTTCATGGCGCGGCATTCTCCGGGCTCTTACGGCCGCCGTCGCGCGGAAAGGAGTAGCGCAGCTCCAGCACCCCGCGGGGGAAGTGGGTGACGCCGTCGAGCGAGAGCTCCCCTGCCACGCGCGCGGGAAGGAGCGGCGCGCCACCGCCGAGGATCACCGGCATCACCGCCAGATGCAGCTCGTCCACGAGGCCGCGCAGAGCGAACTGCGCCACGAGGTTCCCGCCGCCCACCAGCCACACGTTCTTCCCGCCAGCGGCCTCGACCATCTGCGCGTGCACGAGGCCGACGTCCGCTTGCGTGAAGCGGAGATCCGCGCCCGGATCGCTCTCGAGGCGGGGCAGCTCGCGGTGGGTGAAGATCCAGCAGGGAACCTTGTAGGGCCACTCCTTCGGCTTCTCGGCGAGGACGAACTCGTAGGTCGAAGCGCCCATGGCGATGGCGCCCACGCCCTCCATGTACTTCTCGATGTGTGCGTCGAGTCCCTCCGCCTCGTTGAAGGCGAAGAGCCAGTCGAGCCGGCCCTCGGTGTCGGCGATGTAGCCGTCGAGGCTGGCGGCGACGAAGTACTGCGTCCTCGGGGTCTGCGTGTCGTTCATGCCGCGCACTGTGACGGGCATTGTTGTCAGAACCTGTCAGGATTGTGCGGTTACCTACCGCGGACCATGCGCCAGAGCCGGCTGCTCACCCTTCTCTTCCTTCTCCGGCGGCGCGGCCGGGCCACCGCGCCCGAGCTCGCGCGGGAGCTCGGCGTGTCGGTGCGCACGCTGTACCGGGACGTGGAGGCGCTCGAGGCGGCGGGCGTGCCGCTCTACACCGAGCGAGGTCCCCACGGCGGCGTGCGGCTGGTGGAGGGCTGGCGCGCGCGGCTCGACGGGCTCACTGCGCAGGAGGCGGACGTGCTCACCCTCTCGGCGGTGCCGGCCGCGGTCAGCGGGCTGGGCCTGGCGAGCGTGGCGATGACCGCGCGGGCAAAGCTCGACGCGTCGCTGCCGCCGGAGCTGCGCGCGCGGATGTCGCGGGTGCGCGAGCGCTTCCTTCTCGATGCGCCCGGCTGGTTCGCCCGGCCCGAGCCGCTCGACGCGCTGCCGGCCCTCTCGCGCGCGGTGTGGGAGGGGCGGCGCGTGGAGCTCGTGTACCGGGGCGCGCGGAGGCGGGTGGAGCCGCTGGGGCTCGTGCTGAAGGGCGGCACCTGGTACCTCGCCGCGCGCCACCGCCGAGAGGTCCGCGCCTTCCGCGTCGGCCGCATCGAGCGCGTCACGCCGCGTCCGGAGCGCGTGGCCGAGGCGCCGTTCGACCTCGCCGCGTGGTGGACGGAGAGCAGCGCCCGCTTCGAGACGTCGCTGCTGCGCTGGCCGCTCACGGTCCGCCTCTCCCCTCGCGCACAGCGCAGGCTGGCGGAGGTCGTGCCCCAGGACGCGGTGCGGGCACGCATCGCGGAGGCCCCGGTGGAGGGAGACGGCTGGAAGCGTGTGTCGCTGCGGCTGGAGAGCGAGGAGGTCGCCGCGGATCAGCTGCACATGGCCGGCGAGGGCGTGGAGGTGCTTTCTCCCACTTCGCTGCGCGCGAGGCTTCACGCGCTGGCGCTGGCGCAGGCGGAGCTGAACGCGCCGCTCAGGGCTCGCTCCACGGCTCCTTGCGCGCGAGGTCCATCCACTCGCCCATCGCCGGCATCCCCAGCAGGGTCTCCGCGTACTGCGCCGCGGCGCCGGAGAGCTTCACCCCATAGGTGACGAAGCGGGTGGCCACCGGCGCGTAGAAGGCGTCGGCGATGCTGAACTGGCCGAAGAGGAACGGGCCGCTCCGGCCGTGCCGGTTGCGCAGCTCGGCCCACATCGCCTCCACGCGCGCCACGTCGCGCTCGGCCTCGGCGCTGAGCGCCTTCGAGCTGCGCAGGCGGATGTTCATCGGAAGTTCGCGGCGGAGCGCGCCGAAGCCGGAGTGCATCTCGCAGGTCACGCTCCGCGCCACCGCGCGCACCGACGGGTCGGCCGGCCACAGCCCGGCTTCGGGGAAGCGCTCCGCCGCCCACTCGCAGATGGCGAGCGAGTCCCAGATCGCGAGGCCCTCGTGCTTGAGCACCGGCACGCTTCCGGAGGGGCTGTGGCGGCGGATCTCCTCCTTCGTGTTCGCCTGCCAGAGCGGGACGACGACCTCGTCGAACGCCGCGCCGGTGTGCCGCAGCGCGAGCCACGCCCGGAGCGACCACGACGAGTAGTTGCGGTTGGCGATCACCAGCAGCATGGGGCTTTCCTTTGCGTGTGCCGGGCTACTCGGAGCGGGACGGCGGCGGCTTCTCGCCCGGCTCCTTGCGGCGCGCGACCGCGAGGACGAACGACACCGCGCTGCGACCACCCTGCGCGCGGAACTGCACCAGCTCGTCGGCGAAACCCGGCGGCGGCGGCGCACGACCGGACGCGGCCTCGCTCTCGAGACGTCCGTAGAGCGCTTCGAGCTCCGCGTCGGAGAGGCACTCGGCAGTCTGCGGCTCGTAGCCGGCCTCGGCGAGTCCCTGGAGGATCTCGCGCGGGGTGAGCAGCGGGCCGCCGGTGCGCGCCTCCCAGGTGCGCTCCAGCGGCGTGCCGCCCTGACGCGACACGCGCACCGGCCACTGCAGGCAGAGCCGGCCCTTGAGCACGAGGTGCGGACGCAGGCCCCTCACCGCGGGCTCGAGCTCACCGAAGGTCTTCGGGTCCACCCAGATGGAGGAGAACTCGCCCTCGCCCCAGGGCAGCGCGTGCGGATCCACGCGCTGGAACCAGGCCCTCTGCGCGAGCCCCTCGCGCTCCAGCCGCGCGCGCGCCTCGGCGACCCTCGCGTCGTCGCGGTCCGCGAGCACCAGCTCCGGATCGACGTTGCGCGCGAGCCACACCGCGGCGTCCACCGCTCCGTTGCCGAGGCCGAGCAGGAGCACCCGGCTCTGCGGGCCCACCATGCACAGGTGCACCAGCCGCCGCACCGCCTCCTCACCGGAGAACGGCAGCGGAACACCGGGCGGGAGGTGCAGGGGCTGTCGCGCCGGCGGCGTCATCGGAAGAGGCCTCATGAAGTGGTCACGCGGTCACAGGTAGTAGAGCACGCGCCGCTCCTTGTGGAGCTGGGCGTACACGGAGCGGCGCTGCTCCTCGGAGAGGAGGTACACCGAGACGGACACCGAGAGGTACTTGCCCTTCGACGAGGGCAGCTCGCTCACGCTGTCCGGCGAGATCTCCTGGCCGAGGATGCGCTTGAAGAGCCCGCGCACGAACTCGGCGAAGCCAGGCTCCTGCTTCCCCATCACCTTGAAGGTGTAGACGGTGGGGTACTCGATGAGGGGCTTCTTCTCTTCCTGTCCGTCCATCAGAGGAGGTTCGCTGCCAGCTCGGCGAGGGCGGATCGCTCGCCCTTCGTCATGGTGATGTGCGCGGCGATCTTCTCCTCCTTGAACCGGTTCACCACGTGGACGAGCCCGTTGTTCGTCGCGTCCACGTAGGGGTTGTCGATCTGGAAGGGGTCGCCGGTGAGCACGATCTTCGTGCCGTCGCCCACGCGGGTGATGATCGTCTTCACCTCGTGCGGGGTCAGGTTCTGCGCCTCGTCCACGATGATGTACTGGTTCGGGATCGACCGGCCGCGGATGTAGGTCAAAGGCTCGATCTCGAGGATCCCCAGGTCCACCAGCTCGTGGTACCCGCGCCCGGCCTTCTTGTCCGCGCGCGAGAGGTTCATGAGGAACTCCACGTTGTCGAAGATGGGCTGCATCCAGGGGTTGAGCTTCTGCTCCACGTCACCGGGCAGATAGCCGATGTCGCGCCCGAGCGGGAACACCGGCCGTGAGACGAGCATCTTCTGGAAGGTCGTCTCCTCCGTCGTCTTGTGCAGCCCCGCAGCGATGGCGAGCAGCGTCTTGCCCGTGCCCGCCTTGCCGACGATCGTCACCAGCTTGATCTCGTCGTTGAGCAGCAGGTCGAGCGTGAAGCTCTGCTCCATGTTCCGCGGCCGCAGCCCCCACACGCCCTCCTTCAGCGTGCGGAAGAGCGGGACGACCTTGCCGCGTCCGGCGTTGTAGCGCGCCATCGCGGTGTGGGACGGGTTGCGCTCGTCCTTCAAGAGGAGGCACTGGTTGGCGAAGAGCGCCTCCTGGCCGGGGACCTCGATCTCCGCGTTCGGCTTGTACATCTGGTCCACGAGCTCGCCGGGGACGTTGAGCTCGGCGAAGCCGGTGTAGAGCTCGCTGATCTCCACCTTCTCCGAGTCGTAGTCCGCCGCGGTGAGCCCGAGCGCGTCCGCGCGGATGCGGAGGTTCGTGTCCTTGGTGATGAACCGGACCTCGCGGCCCTCCGCGCGCTCCTTGCAGTCGATGGCGACGGCGAGGATGCGGTTGTCCATCAGCTGGCCGTCCGCCATGGAGCGCGGCAGCTCCCGGTTGGTGAACGCCACCTGGAGGGAGCCGCCGCCGGGCAGCGGGACGCCTTCGGCCAAGGCGCCCTCGCTGCGGTGCGCGTCGAGCAGCCGCGCCACCTGCCGCGCGTTGCGCCCGAGCTCCGAGAGGTCGCGCTTGAACTGATCGATCTCCTCGATCACGTAGATCGGGATGACGACGTCGTTGTCCGAGAAGCTGTAGATGGACCGCGGGTCGTGCAGCAGGACGTTGGTGTCGAGAACGAAGGTCTTTCTCATGTTCGGGTGCTGCGAGACCGCGTGCCGCCAGTGCGGCCGTGTGAGCCTGCGTGAGCGTGTGTGCGCCGCCGAACCGCGTGGTCGCCCCGAAGTGTAGGTCTAGACGTACCGAATGGAAACCACCGTCAGCTCGATCTCGCCGCGCGGACGCTGGACGTCGAACGCATCGCCGACGCGCTTTCCCATCAGCGCCCGGCCCATCGGCGAGTCCATGCTGATCCGCCCGCCGCGCGGATCGATCTCGTCCGGGCCGACGAGCTGGAACGTGGAGCGCGCGCCGTCCTCGTCCTCCAGCGTCACCGTGGCGCCGAAATAGACGCGCGACTGATCCTTCTGCTCCGAAGGCTCCACCACCGTGCAGCTGTCCAGCCGCTTCTGGAGGAACCGGATGCGCCGGTCGATCTCGCGCAGCTTCTTCTTTCCGTAGAGGTACTCCGCGTTCTCGCTGCGATCGCCCTGGGCCGCGGCGGCGCTGACCTCCGCGGTGACCTTCGGGCGCTGCACGTTGAGCAGGTCGAGCAGCTCCGCGTGCAGCCGCTTCGCGCCCGCGCGGGTGATGTACTGCTTGCCGCGCGGACGGCCCTTCCCTCCGCCCTCCTCTTCTTCGTCGCCCTCCTCGTCGTCGGCGCCGCCGAGCTCGCGGGGCTCGCCGCCATCGAGGCCTTCGTCTTCGCTTTCGGTGTCGCGTGAGGCGTTCGCCATGCCGCGCGTCATAGCCTGCCCGACGCGAAGTGGAGCACCGTCCGCGCGCCGTGGTATGCGGGCGCCACCATGACCCGTCCGCACACGCGCTCGCTGCTGGCAACCTTCGGTGCCCTCGCGCTCTGCGCCGGCCTCCTCGGCTGTCCCTCACCGGACTACATCGAGATCGAGCCCGGACACGTGACGCTGAAGCAGAAGAACAACAGCGTGTGGCTGAAGGCGCACGTGCGCGCGCACAACGGGACGGACTTTCCGAAGGCGGTCGTCGGCTGGCAGGTCGCGGATCCCTCCGTGGTAACGATCGACGAGAAGGGCCGGCTCACCCCGCTGAAGAGCGGCGCGACCGAGGCCATTGCCACCTACCGGGGGCTCACCGCCTCGGTGCCGGTGGAGGTCCTCTTCGCCGAGCGGATGGAGGTGTCGCCGGCGGTGCTGCAGCTGACCGAGTACGGCGACGCGGTGGATCTGGACGTGAAGGTGTTCGATCACCGCGGTCGGGAGTTGCGCGATCGCTCGCCGACGTTCAAATCGCTGGACTCGAAGGTCCTCACCATGGGACGGAATGCCGCGCATCCGGGCAAGGCGGGCGAGACGCAGGTGGAGGTCCGGGTGGAGGAGTTGAAGCAGGTGGTGAGCGTGAAGGTGACCGGCGGGAAGCCCGCAGGCCGTCAAAGCGCCAGATAGCTGTAGCGAGTCGGTAGCTCAGGTGGTAGAGCACCGGCCTTTTAAGCCGAGGGTCGAGGGTTCGAATCCCTCCCGACTCAAGTTGTGGTTTCAGGCTGTTTGGAAGTTGGGTCCCCGTCGTCTAGAGGCCCAGGACGCTGGCCTTTCAAGCCGGTAACACGGGTTCGAATCCCGTCGGGGACATAGATTCACCGCATGCCGCGCAGCCGCGCGGGGCCCTCGAGGGCTGCAGGGGCGCTGCTCCTCCTCGCGTACCTCGCCTTCGTCAGCCTCGGGTTGCCGGATGCCGTGCTCGGCGTGGCCTGGCCCTCGGTGCGCGAGACCTTCGGGGTGCCGCAGGCGTTGCTGGGGCTGCCGCTCGCGGTCTCCGCGGTCGCCTACTTCGTCTCGGGGCTGCTGGCGGGACGTCTCATCCAGGCGATGGGCATTGGCGTGTTGCTCGCGGGCAGCACGGGCCTGGTCTCGGCAGGCGTGTTCGGCTTCGCGCTGTCGCCGGCGTTCGTCGTCTTCGTCCTCGTCGCGCCAATCGTCGGCTTCGGCTCGGGCGCGATCGACGCGGCGCTGAACACGTACGCGGCCCGCAACTTCAGCCCGAAGCACATGAACTGGCTGCACGCGGCCTACTCGGCGGGCGCGATGGCCGGGCCGGTGATCATGACCTTCGTGCTCGCGCGCGTGCTCTCGTGGCGGGTCGGATACGCGACCGTCGCCTTCCTACTCGCGGGGCTGGTCGTCGCCTTCGTCGCCACCGCGAGACGCTGGAGAGCGGGCGCTGGGTCGCAGGAGACGGCGGAGATCGTGAAGGACGCGCCCGGCGGCGTGGGACCTTTGATGCAAGGGCCGAGGGTGACCGGCTGGACCGCGCTCCGCAGCGGAAGGGTCCGACTGCAGCTGGCGATCTTCTTCCTCTACACGGGCATCGAGATCACCGCCGGCCAGTGGAGCTACACGATCCTCCGCGAGGCGCGCGGGATGGAGACGGCGAGCGCGGGCGCGTGGGTGGCGACCTATTGGGGCGGGATCCTCGCCGGGAGGCTGCTGCTGGGGTTCGTCGTCGAGCGCCTCGGCGCGGTGCGGATGCTGCGGGTCGCATTCGCGGGTGTCGTCGTCTGCTCCGCGGTCTTCGCCCTCCCCGGCCAGACGTGGACGGTCGCTGCGCTGCCGCTGCTCGCGCTCTCGCTCTCGTCGATCTATCCGGGACTGATGGCGGAGACGCCGCGGCGCGTCGGTGAAGCGCTCGCGCCGCACGCGGTGGGTTTCCAGGTCAGCGCGGCGACGGCCGGCGTGGCAGTGCTTCCGAGCCTCTCCGGACTGCTCGGAGAACGCTTGGGACTCGAGGCCATCGGGTTCGTCATCCTCGGTGCCGCGGCCGTGTTGGGAGTGCTGCACGAGCGCCTCGTCGCGACTGCCGATCGCGCCCACGCCTGATCGTCGGCGGCGGACGAATGCAGACGAACGCCCGGCCCCACGGCGCCGGGTGAGCGTCCACCGGAAGGCTTCGGGGAGCGCGGAAGGCTTCCGCTCGGAGAGGTGGATTTCCATGATCTCCCCGTGCGCACTCCCGGGGACGAGGGCTCGACCGAGGCGCTGGTTCGCCAGCGGCGGGCGATCGTGCGGCTGGCGCGCATGGACCGGCCGGAGTTCTCCGAGGCGCTGGAGGAGATCCTCAGACACGCGGCGGCCGCGCTGGACGTCACGCGCGCGAGCTTCTGGACCCTTTCGCAGGACGGCACCCACGTGGGCTGCGAGGGCATGTTCCACACGCAGGACGGTCGCTACGACCGGGGCGACGACCGGGCGGCCTCGTGTCCCCGAAACTTCGCGGAGCTC
Source organism: Pseudomonadota bacterium (assembly GCA_023423535.1). GTDB lineage: Bacteria > Myxococcota > Myxococcia > Myxococcales > Myxococcaceae > JAFAFL01. Next base: position 9,840 of record JAFAFL010000027.1, on the reverse strand, counting down.
CTCCGACACGACGGGGCGCCGCCTGAACAGACCGACGCCGTGGAGCCGAGGGTCGAGCGCACGGCCCTGACCACGAGGCTCGACACGCCGGTGTGGCGCGACCGGCGGCTCATCGGCGTGCTCTGCTTCGAGCGCGATCGGCCGGAGTCTGAGTCGGAGGCAGAGGGAGACGGCCGGCGCTGGACCTCGGACGAGCAGGACTTCGTCGTCTGCGTCAGTGCGATGTTGAGCTGCCGGTTGGAGAGCGAGGCGCGGGCCCGGGCGGAGCGCCGCTACGGGCTGCTCGGGCAGGCGACGCAGGACGTGCTCTACGACTACGACGCGGGCACCGGTCGCATCGCGTGGAGCTACGCGCCGGGCGCGCTGGGGTATCCGGCGGCGCAGCTGCCCCCCACGCTGGAGGCCTGGGCGGGCAACGTCCACCCGGAGGATCGGGAGCGCGTGACGCGCACGCTGGACGCACACATGGCGTCGGGCGAGGGCACCTGGCGCGAGGAGTACCGCTTCCGGCGCGGCGATGCCGGCTGGGCGCTGGTGGTGGATCGCGGCTTCGTCGATCGCGACGCACAGGGCAGGTCGCAACGGCTGGTGGGCGTGATGATGGACGTCACCGAGCAGCGGCGGATGCAGGACCGGCTGGCGCTCTCCGATCGTCTGGCCTCCGTCGGCTCGCTGGCCGCGGGCGTGGCGCACGAGATCAACAACCCGCTCGCGTACGTGCACGTGAACCTCGAGTTCGCGCTCGAACGGCTCGGGTCGGAAGCAGGCCCGGTCCGCGAGGCGCTGCAGGAGGCGGCGGAGGGCGTGGGCCGCGTGCGCCAGATCGTCCGCGATCTGAAGACCTTCTCCCGGCCGGAGCGCGAGGTGCAGCAACCGGTACAGCTGGGCGCGCTGGTGGAGACCGCGATCAACATGGCCCAGAACGAGATCCGTCACCGCGCGCAGCTGCGGCGGGAGCTCGGGCCGACGCCGGTGGTGTGGGCAAACGAGGCGCGTGTGGGACAGGTGCTCCTGAACCTGCTCGTCAACGCCGCGCAGGCGATCCCCGAGGGCCGCGCGACCGAACACCAGATCTTCGTGCGCACCGGAACCACCGACGAGGGACACGCGCTGGTGGAGGTGGTGGACACCGGAGGCGGCATCCCGAAGGAGCTGCTCTCGCGCGTGTTCGATCCGTTCTTTACCACCAAGACAATCGGCGTGGGGACGGGTATCGGCCTCACGATCTCGCACGCGATAGTGACTGGCCTCGGAGGGACGCTGACGCTGGAGAACAACGCGGACCGGGGATGCACCGCGCGGGTGATCCTCCCGGCAGGACGGCCGAACGACGCACACGAGCGCACACCGCAGCACGGCAGACTCGAGGAGAGCACGGTGGGACGACGGGCAAGACTGCTGGTGATCGACGACGAGGTGCAGATTGGCTCGGCGATACGGCGGATGCTCGCGCGGCGTCACGACGTGACCGTTCACACGCGCGCGCGCACCGCGCTGGACGAGATCAGCGCCGGCGCGCGCTTCGATCTGGTGCTCTGCGACCTGATGATGCCGGACCTCACCGGGCCGGAGTTCGTGAAGCTGCTCGGCGAGACCGCGCCGGAGCTGTCGCCGCGGGTGGTGCTGATGACCGGCGGCGCCTTCACGCCGCAGGCCCGCGAGTTCCTCGCCACCGCGCGCCTGCGGGTGCTGGAGAAGCCGTTCGACACCGACGAGCTGCTGGTGGTGGTGAACGGCGCGCTCGATTTGCCGTCCTGACGCGCGCGGGGGTGGCGACGGCAGAGGGCGAGGGCAATAGTTGTGGGCGTGGACGCTCCTTCGACGACCGGCCCGCTGCTCGCGCCCCCGAAGACGAAGGGGCATTTCTCGGTGGTGCGGCTGCGCGAGGCCTGGTTCGTGGGCTGCGAGAGCCGCGAGCTGAAGGACCGGCCGCTCGCGCGAGTGGTTCAAGGCCTGCCGGTGGTGCTCTTTCGCGCGGAGGGCGGCCGTGCCTCGGCGCTGCTCGACCGCTGCCCGCATCGCAACGTGCCGCTCTCCGAGGGCGCGGTGAAGGCCGGGCTGCTCGAGTGCCGCTACCACGGCTGGCAGTTCGACGGCGGCGGCACCTGTCGCGCGATTCCGGGGCTCTGTGGTTCGCCGGAGGGCAAGGCGCGCCGCGCGCCGAGCTTCGCCACCGTCGAGCAGGAGGGCTACGTCTACGTCTGGGCCGAGCCCGACACCGAGCCCACCCACGCGCCCTACGCGCTGCCACACGTGAGCGATCCTTCCTATTCGACCGTGCGCCGGAACTTCCGGGTGCCGGGGACGATCCACGCGGTGGCGGAGAACGCGCTCGACGTGCCGCACACCGCGTTCCTCCACGGCGGGCTCTTCCGCACCGCGAAGAAGACGAACGAGATCGAGGTCGTGGTGCGCCGCTTCGCCGACCGCGCGGAGGCGGAGTACATCGGAGAGCCCGCGCCGAAGGGACTGGCGGCGAGGCTGCTCGCGCCCGGCGGCGGCGTGGTGCAGCACTTCGACCGGTTCCTCCTCCCGTCGATCACCCAGGTGGAGTACCGGCTGGGGAAGGACAGCCACCTCATCGTCAACTCGCTGCTCACGCCGATCTCGGACTTCGAGACGATGCTTTATGCGGCGGTGACCTTCCGGATGCCGGTGCCGCACTGGCTGGTGCGCCCGTTCCTGCAGCCGGTGGCGGTCCACATCCTCAAGCAGGACGCGCGGATGCTCGGGCTGCAGATGAACGCGGTGCAGCGCTTCGGCGGCGAGCAGTACGCGTCGACGGAGATCGATGTGCTCGGGCCGCAGATCCTCCGCTTGCTGCTGCAGGCACAGCGGGGAGAGCGGCCCTCGCCTGACATGCCGCCGGACGAGCATCGGGTGACGATGCGCACCTGAGGCAGGCCGCCTGACGACGAGGGCGCTGCGCGGACCGCGTGCTAGAAATGGCCGCGTCTTGCCTCCTTCCGCCGCCTCATCCGATCCGCTGCGACTCGGCGTCGCCACCCCGGAGCGTGTTGCGCTTTCACTGCCGGTCGCCGGCATCGGCTCGCGCACCGGCGCCTGGCTCATCGACGGCGCGCTGATGTTCGCGTTCTGGATCGTCGTGTACTTCGTGCTGACGCTCCTGCTCGACGTGCTCGACGCGCTGCAGTCCATGTCTTCCGTCGTCGGCGCGCTGATGCTCGCGGGCGTGTTCGCCATGCAGTGGGTGTACTGGACGGCTTTCGAGACCTTCTGGAGCGGGCAGACGCCGGGCAAGCGCGCGGTGGGGATCCGCGTGGTGCGACTCGACGGCGGGCCGGTGGGCTTCTTCGAGAGCGCGGTGCGGAACCTCCTGCGGCTGGTGGATTTTCTTCCCGGGCTCTACGGCGCCGGCGTAGTGACCATGCTGGTGAACCCGCTGCACCGCCGGCTCGGGGATCTGGCCGCGGGGACCGTGCTCATCCGCGACGAGCGGGTGACGCTCGACCGTTACGCGACGGCGGGCGGTGCGGTCGTGGAGGAGCGCGCGGCGGGAACGGACGCAGGGATCTCCTCCGCGGACACGGAGCTCATCCTCTCCTTCTTCGAGCGCGCGGAGGGTCTCGCCCCGGAAGCGCGGGCGCGGCTCGCAGCGGGGCTGGTGAAGCGGTTCGAGCCGCTGCTCACCGACACTCAGCGCATGAGCGTGAGCGAAGCGCCCGAGCGCGTCCTTCGCGAGCTCGTCTCTCCGTCCGGTCCGCGCGCTTCGCAGTCGTCTTGAACGTTTGAACTTCCCGTCATGGCCGAGCCCATCGCCCTCTTCGTCGCCCGCCGCCGCCCAGACTGGGACGCGCTGCAGTCGCTGCTGGGCCGGCAGAAGTCGGGCGGCCTGAAGCTCGAGGAGCTTCGACAGCTCGACCGGCTCTACCGCGTGGCAGCGGCGGATCTCGCGCACGCGCAGGCGCACTACGCGGGCTCGGACGCGCACCGCTTCCTCAACGGGCTCTGCACCACGGCGTATGGAGCCATCTACCAGGCGCCGAAGGACCGGCTCACGGCCATCAGGCGCTTCTACGCGGAGGGCTTCCCGCAGGCTCTCCGTGAGGCGCGAAGGCACGTCCTCGCGAGCGGCGCGCTCTTCGTGCTGGGCCTTTTGCTCGGGGCGGCAGTCGTGTTGCTCGAGCCGACGGGCGCGGCGCTGCTCGTGCCGCAGACGCTGCGCGACTACGTGGCGCGCGGCGAGCTGTGGACGGACGACTTCTTCTCCTTTACCCCGCCGGGGCTCGCCTCCACGCACATCGCCACGAACAACATCAGCGTCACCGTGGCGGCCTTCGCGCTCGGACTCACCGCGGGCCTGGGCACGGTGTTCATCCTCCTCAACAACGGCGTGCACATCGGCTCGGTGTTCGCCCTCTGCGCGCGCGAGGGCATGGGCCTGCGGCTGCTCGACTTCATCGGCGCGCACGGCTTCGTGGAGCTGTCGATCATCGTCATCGCCGGCGGCGCGGGGCTGCTGCTCGGACACGCGCTGGTGGATCCGGGAGAGCTGCCGCGCGGTCAGGCGCTGCGGAAGAACGGCCAGCTCGCGGTGCGGCTCGTGGTGGGCTGCGCGCCGTTCCTCTTCGCCATCGGCTTCGTCGAGGGCTACGTCTCCCCCGCCCCGTTCCCGACCTGGACGAAGGTGCTGCTGGGGTTCGCGCTGGGCGCGACCTTCTGGGCCTACCTGCTGCGCGCGGGCAGGCGCACGGCCTGAGCGGTCGTCGTCTCGGTGCCCGACTCCATCCGCGCAGCCTCCGCGGCGCGCTCGGCTTCACGGCGCTCGTGGTGCGCGAGGATGCGCTCGTAGGCGAGGTTCAGCTCCCGCATCCGGCCCTCGCTTCCGCCGGCGCGATCGGGGTGCGAGCGGAACGCCAGCTCGCGGTAGCGCTCGCGCACCATCTGCATCGACGCGTGGGGCGACACGCCGAGCACGCGGAAGGGATCCTGATCGTCGATCGCGGTGAGGAAACGCTCGAGGCGCTCCTTCACCTGGCCGAAGGCGCGCTCCTTCTCGTCCTCGGTGCGCGGGCGGGTGCGGACCTTCGCGTCGGCGCGGAAGATGTCCGCGTAGGTCGAGGAGACCCAGCGGTGACACGACGCGCAGCGAAAGTAGCGGATGCGTCCGCCCGAGCCCTGGTGCGAGGTCATCTTGATGCCGCAGTGCGTGCACTCGACATCCACGTCCTCCAGCGCCTCCACCTTCGTGCTCACCCTCGCTGCCACCGCCATGGTCTTCCCACCTCCCTGCGACAGTCCTGTAGCGGAGTGTCGACCCGCTGGATCGCCCGTCAAGAAAACTGCTACAGGCGTGTGCCTCATGCCGCGCCCCGTCCCGCCCTGGCTCCTCGCGCTCGTCCCAGCCCTGGCTCTCGTCGGCACCGCTCCTCCGGCGCACGCGCAGAGGGCGATCCGCGGACAGGCGGAGTCGCGCAGTGGAGCCCCCGCCTCCCCGAAGCCGAACCCGCAGGGCAGCTCGGCTGAAGAACCGCAGAACGCGCTGCCGCCGGTGAACGCGCGCGCGGCCTCGGCCACCGATGCGGACGTCGCGGTGCTCCGGGCGATCACCTATCTCTTCGAGCCCGCGCCGAGGGAGATCCGCGTGCTCGCGGTGGGCGACGTGGCGCTGCTCGGCGATCCGCGCGGGCTCGATCCGCTCTCGCACATGATCCTCGATCCGGATCCGGTGGTCGCCGAGGCCGCGGTCAACGCGGTGGCGCGCTTCAAGCACCCGCGCGCGGAGCAGATCCTCGCCAACGTGGCGCACCACCCTTCCCTCAGCGTGGCGCTGAAGCTCGCGGCGGTGCGAGGGTTGCCGTTCCAGGACACGCCCTCCTCCCGGGAGCTCCTCACCGAGCTCTCCACCTCCGACCGCCAGGCCCCGCCCGTCCGCGAGACGGCGCTGGAGCTCCTCAAGCAGTTGGCCACCGGGCCCGTGCGCGGGCTCAGCATGGAGTCGCAGAAGTGATCCCCGAACAGACGATCGCGTTCCTCGGCGCGGGCAACATGGCCGAGGCGCTGATGCGCGGCCTTCTCCAGACCGGCAACATCTCCCCCTCCCGCATCATCGCCACCGCGCGGCGCGGGGAGCGCACGCAGGAGCTGGCAGCGAAGTACGGGGTGCAGACGCACGGGGACAACCTCGCCGCCTGTCGCGACGCGGACGTGGTGATGCTCTGCGTGAAGCCGCAGGCGATGGACAAGCTGCTCGTGCAGATCGCGCCGGCCATCGACTCGACGAAGCTCGTCATCTCGGTCGCCGCGGGCGTGCCCATCGCCGCGCTGGAGCGCACGCTGGGCGCGGGCGCGCGGATCATCCGGACGATGCCGAACACCCCGGCGCTGGTGGGCAAGGGCGCCTGTGCGCTCGCGCGCGGTGAGCACGCAACGGAGGACGACATCATGGTCGCCTCGGCGATCTTCGACGCGGTGGGGATCACCACCGTGGTGGAGGAGTCGCTGCTCGACGCGGTGACCGGACTCTCCGGCTCCGGGCCCGCATACATCTTCCTCGTCATCGAGGCGCTGAGCGACGCGGGCGTGAAGGTGGGCCTGCCGCGCTACACGGCGCTGAAGCTCGCGGCGCAGACGGTGCTCGGCAGCGCGCACCTGCTGCTGGAGACGCACGGGCACCCGGGCCAGCTGAAGGACCAGGTCACCAGCCCCGGCGGCACCGCCATCGCGGGCCTGCACACGCTGGAGGCAGGCGGGCTGCGCACCACGCTGATCAACGCGGTGGAGGCCGCCACGCGCCGCGCCCGCGAGCTGGGGGAGCAGTTCCTGGAGAAGGCGCCCTGACCGTATAGTGTGGGGGCCATGAAGCTCACCCCGCTCGACATCCGGCAGAAGCGTTTCGCCACCGCCCTCCGCGGGTTCGACCGCCGCGAGGTCGAGCCCTTCCTCGAGCTGCTCGCCTCCGAGTTCGAAGAGGTGGTGAAGGAGAACATCGCGCTGAAGGAGGAGAACAAGCGCCTCTCCGCGCGGCTCGAGACGCACCAGGAGCGAGAGCGGACCCTGCAGGAGACGATGGTCACCGCGCAGCGGATCAGCGAGGACGTGAAGCAGACCGCGCGCAAGGAGGCGGAGATCATCGTCGCCGGCGCGGAGCTGCAGGCGGAGCAGATCGTCGCCGGCGCGCACCAGAAGCTGGTGAAGGTCATCGAGGACATCAACGAGCTCAAGCGCCAGCGCTCGCAGTTCGAGTCGCAGGTGCAGAGCGTGGTGGACGCGCACCAGAAGCTGCTCGAGACCTTCCGTTCGGTGCCCGAAGAGCCCGCGCGCGACGGTGACAACGTGGCCTACCTCTCGCGGGCGCAGCGCAAGGCGCAGTCCGGCGAGTAGTGTCTTCGTGGGTCGTGCCGGTGGCGGGTGGCTGCGAGCTCTCGGTGCTCGTGCAGCCCCGCGCGAGCCGGTCGCGCATCGTCGGCGAACACGACGGCATGCTGAAGATCCAGCTCGCCGCGCCGCCGGTGGATGGCGAGGCGAACGCCGCGTTGATCGAGCTGCTCGCCCGGCTGCTGGGCGTTCCGAAGCGCCAGATTTCGCTGGTTTCGGGCGAGGCCTCGCGACGCAAGCGGGTGCGGGTGGTGGGAGTTGAGCCCGACGGGGCCCGGGCTGTTATGAAGGATGCCCTGTGATGGCTCTTCGCTCTGCGCCCTTCCGGAAGGTGCTGCTCTCGCTCTTCGTCCTGCTGGGTGGGACGGGCGCGGCGTCGGCGTCCTCGGCGCAGGTGGAGCTGGAGAACGCGCCGGTGCACGCACCCAGGAGCGGCGCACCACACGCGCAGGCATCCGGTCATGGCGTGGTGACGCACGGCGAGGCCGCCGGTGAGGCGCCGCAGATCCCGCAGGGACGTCCCGCGCTCGTCGCCGGAGAGCTGCGCACGGAGCGCTTCGTCATCCTCTACACCGCGCGCTCCGAGGGTTCGGCGAAGGCGCTGGCCGAGCGGGTGGAGGCCACGCGCAACGCGTTCCGCGAGACCTTTGGCCGCGAGTGGCCCGGCACCACCGAGATCCGCCTCGCCATGGGCCGCGAGGAGATGGAGGCGCTCACGCTCGCCGGCAGCCGCGTGCCGCGCTGGGCGGAGGCGTTGGCCTGGCCGCGGCACAACGTCATCCTCGTGGACGCGCTCTCGCTGCTGAAGCCGTCCGGTGAGGTCACGCTGCGCCACGAGCTCTCGCACGTCGCGCTCGGGCAGCTCTCCCACGAGTGGCCGCGCTGGTTCCAGGAGGGCGTGGCCATGTACCTCACGGGGGACCGCTTCAGCGTCACCCAGTACAGCGCCATGTTCCGCGCGGTCACCCAGGGCCGCCTCTTCGACTTCTCGGACCTCTCGCACGCGTGGCCGGATCACCCATCCGACGTGGAGGTCGCCTACGCGCAGAGCGTCACCTTCGTCGCGCACCTCACCCAGCGCTACGGCCGCGAGCGGCTCGGCGAGCTGGTGGATCACGTTCAGGGCGGCGCCTCGTTCGAGGTCGCGTTCGCGCGCAGCTTCCTCACCTCGCTCGGCGTGGAGCAGGAGTCGTGGGCGAAGGGCCTGCCTGCGCTCTACTCGTGGACGCCCATCCTCACCTCCTCCACCGTCGTGCTGTCGGTGGGCGCGCTGGTGCTCGTCGCCGGCTGGGTGCGCAGGCGGCGGGTGAAGGCGGAGAAGCTCGCGATGATGAGCGCGCAGGAGGCCGCGGAGGACGCCGCGCGCAGGCTCAGCGAGACCCTGCCCCTGCTGCCGCCCGCGGGTGATGGAACCTCGCGCAGCGGTCCGGGCGCAGAAGACCCTTCGTGGATCTACGAGGACCACGCGCGCAGCGGTGGCGGTGAAGGCCCGCCGCAGTTCGACGATTCGCCGGATGATGCGTACGGGCACCGCCACGGCTCGGGCGGGCATGGTGACGATGAGGCGGACGGGATCGACAGGCTCGACGATGGACTCGACGGCTTCGACGAGGCCGGCGAGGACGACGACACCGACCCCGGCAGCCCGGACGATCCGCGGCCGCGCCGCGTGCTGCATTGACCGCGCAGGCTGCACTGACCACGCAGGCTTGCACCGACCACAGGCTGCGCTGACGGGCTGAGGGGGCGCAGGCTCGGGCCGGTAGGAATTACTGCCGGCCACGCGTCCTCACCGCCGACCTGCGCGATAACCCACTGGATTCACTGAACTTTCGCCCTTGCCCCGCGTGGCAGGCCCCTTGCTCAGCTCCGCGCCCGACGGAGGTGCTGGATGGCGCGGGCGGCGGTGAAGGTGAAGACGACGGGCGGGGCGGCGGGGCGGATGTTTCTGGAGCAAGCCGAGCGTCTCGCGGCGGCATGGCGGCGCGAGCGCTATCTGGAGGCCGGACGCAGCACCGGGAGCGAGAACCTCTTCGAGGCGGTGGTGGAGAACTTCGTGCGCCAGGTCGGCCTCGCGATGTTGGGCGAGACCTCGCGGCCCTGGGCGACGACCCGCGGCGTGCTGCGCCTGTCGGTGACGCGCGGCGAACAGGGCGTGCTCGACGAGCTCTCCACGCTGCGCCGCTGCCTGCTCGATGCGATGGCGGTGGTCGGCATGACCGACGACGAGCTGGCGGTGCTCGAGAGCGCAGTCAGCGACGCGGCCGTCTATGCCCTCGCCCACCTGCGCCGGCTCAACGATCCCGACGCGCCCACCTGCGCGGTGCCCTTCGGCGGCCTGGTGGTGGAGCTCATCGAGCCGCAGCGCCGCGCGCCCGTGGTGCAGTCCGCGCGCGAGGCCACGGTGCACTGAGCGCCCGGACGCGCGCTGTCGCAGTCAACGAAAACGAAAAGAGCCGGGCCGCACTGCGCGGACCCGGCGCTGTCTAGTATACACATCTA
>JAFAFL010000054.1 GCA_023423535.1 Pseudomonadota bacterium | reverse complement strand
GGCGGTGCCTCGGGCGTGATCAGCTCGTACTCGGCGTACGCGCTCTGCAGCTCGAACGCGATCGCGCGCGACACCTGCCGCACCTCGATCGCACCCGGACGGATCGCCGGGTTCTTGTCGAGCATGCGGTGGACGAGATCGCAGAGCTCCTTCGGCGCCGTCGTCTGCGCGTGCAGCGGCGCGGGCTCGCTCGTCAGGTGCATGCAGACGACCTCGGCGAGCGTGCGGCCGTCGAACGGCGGATGGCCGGCGAGCGCCTCGTACGCGATCACGCCGAGCGAGTAGATGTCGCACGGCGCGGCGATGTTCTTGCCCGTCGCCTGCTCGGGCGACATGTAGATCGGCGTTCCGGGCGTCAACCCGTCGAGGGTGAGCTTGCCCATCGGGCCGAGGCGGGCGACGCCCCAGTCGATCACGCGCAGCGGGAAGTTCGCGTCGACGGGGGTGAGCAGCAGGTTGTCGGGCTTGAGATCGCGGTGGACGATGCCGCGCGCGTGCACGGCCGCGAGCACGTCCGCGACCTCGGAGAGCAGCGTCGCGAGCTCGACCGGCTGGAGCGTCGACGAGTAGTGGAGACGCTGCGCGAGCGTCTCGCCCTCGACGAGCTCCATCGCGATCCACGGGCGGTGATCGGGGAGGATGTTCGCCTCGTACACGCGCACGATGCCGGCGTGGCGGACGTCCTCGAGGATCGCGGCCTCCTGCACCATGCGCGTGGCCATGCCCGGCTGCTTGCGCAGGTCCGCGTGCATGACCTTGATCGCCGCGCGGCGCGGCAGCACGGTGTGCACCGCTTCGAACACGGTGCCCATGCCGCCACGTCCGATCTCCTTGACCAGCCGGTAGGACCCGACAATCGAATCGGGGCCGAGGTTGACGAAGGGCTCGGACGTCATGCCGCCGTCCGTTGCAGAATCCTTGCCGAGTTTTCCGGAGCCGAAACCACCGGCTTTTTCGGGGGGAGAAAAGCTGACTTGTAGCGATAGCGCACGCCGGCCGATCGCAGCGAGATCCGCTGGCACGCAGTGTGCTCCTGCCACTCGCGCAAATGGGCACTTCCCCCGTGAAGTCCGCTCCGGATGGCTCGCTGCCCATGGGCGAGCTCGTGAGCGCCTACAAGGTCGACAAGGTCGTGGGCACCGGCGGTATGGGCTGGGTCTACCAGGCGAGCCACACGCTGTCTGGACGCGTCGTCGCGCTGAAGATCCTCCGGGAAGATCAGCTGACTCAAGACCGCGCCATCGACCGCATGATGCGCGAGGCGTCGATCCTCGCGAGCGTCGAGCACGTCGGGATCCCGCGCTTCTACGAGTGCGGGCTCCTCGACGACGGACGCCCGTGGATCGCGATGGAGCTCATTCGCGGCAGCTCGCTCGCGTGTCGGATGCAGCGGGGACCTGTGAGCGCGGATGAGGTGATCGACTTCGTCGGCGCCGTGGCAGAAGTGCTGGATGCGGCGCACACGCGTGGCGTGACGCACCGGGACCTCAAGCCCGACAACATCTTCCTCACTCCGGACGACCCGAGCTTCCGCGTGCGCGTCATCGACTGGGGCATCGCACACCATCTCGCGGGCGCTCGCTTCACGAACATGAACGAGGCGATCGGAACGCCGACGTACATGTCGCCCGAGCAGGCCCGCGGCGGCGAGACGAGCGGACATTGCGACGTGTATGGCCTCGGCGTGGTGGCGTATCAGGCGCTCACCGGGCGCCCCCCGTTCATGGGCTCCACGTCCGTCGAGATCCTGGTCCAGCACCTCAACCGCCCCGTGCCCGCGCTCGCGCCGCGCTGCCCCGACGCGCCGTACGGCCTCGTCGATCTCGTCGAGCGCATGCTGATCAAGAACCACGAGGAGCGTCCGACCGCGCAGGAGGTCTATCTCGAGCTCGCCAAGCTCCGCTCGCTCACCGACGAGCGCAGCGCCTACGAGGCGTACGCCGAGAGTGCAGGCGTCCCGCTGCCGATCACCGAGGGCTATCGCACGCCGGCGACCGCCGTGATCCGCGCTCCGTTCCACCCGGAGCCGAGCGACCTCGACCGCGACTGACAAACGTAAGCGTAAACGAAAGGCGCCGCGGAGCACGTGCTGCGCGGGCGCCGTCTCCGCGTCCAACGAGGTGTCCCCCACCGTCAGCGCCGTCGCCGACCTTTCGTTTACGTTTACGTCAACGTTTACGTTTTCAGGCGTCGGGGCCCTCGTCGTACCGGGCGACGTCGAACATCTCGAGGATGTCCTCCTCGGCGAGCTCTTCCTCGTCGGTCTCGTCGCTCGCGAGGCGCGTCGCGGAGCGGTCGAGCTCGGCCTCGTCGGCGGCGATGTCCTGGTCGAGATCATCGCGCGCGTCGACTTCTTCGGGGTCCTTCGTAGGCTTGGCGTTCGTCGGCATGAGCGCCGATGCAGCAACACCTGTTCCTACCTCTGGAGCACCGCGGCGCGACGCCAGCGCGTGACCGTCGTGGGCCACGTGAAGCGGAACGTCGCGCCCGCGCCGGCGTCGGACTCGACCCACGCGCGGCCGCCCAGGCTCTCGACGATGCGGCGCACGATCGACAGCCCGATGCCCGTCCCGAGCGCCTCGCGCGAGCGTAGCGTCTTGAACATCTGCCATATCTGCTCTTGATGCGGCGGCGCGATGCCGACGCCGTCGTCGCGAACGAAGAACTCCCAGCCGCCGTCGATGGGCGCTCCGCCGATCTGGATGCACGGGTGCTCGCGGTTCGCGTGGTGCAGCGCGTTGCCCAGGAGGTTGAGCAACACCTGCTGGAGCGGGATCCGCACGGTGTGGAGCTTCGGCAGGGTCTGGTCGATCACGATCGACGCGGACGACGGGGCGTCGAGCAGCCCGACGACCTCGGTCGTCAGCTCGCGCACGTCGACCTCGACGGGCTCGTCGACGATCAGCCCGGCGCGGCTGTAGCGGTGGATGCCGTCGATCATGTCCTCGAGCCGCTTCACGCGATCGCGGAGCAGCTGGAGGTGCGTACGCGCGCCGTCGGTGACGAACGGCGCGAGGTCCTCCTCGATCCACGTCGCGAGGTGGCCGATGCCGCGGAGCGGCGCCTTGAGGTCGTGGCTCGCGACGTCGG
>JAFAFL010000052.1 GCA_023423535.1 Pseudomonadota bacterium | reverse complement strand
TCGCCGGCACGATCGACATCGACCTCGCCAACGATCCGATCGGCAAGGATGGCGACGGCAACGACGTCTACCTGCGCGACATCTGGCCGAGCAACAAGGAGATCGGCGACCTGATCGCCAGGACGCTTGGCCCGCAGATGTTCGCGAGCAATTACGCCGACGTGTTCAAGGGCGATGCCCGCTGGAACAGCATCGACACGCCGGAAGGCGAATCCTTCGCCTGGAGTGAGGCTTCCACCTACATCAAGAACCCGCCTTACTTCGACGGCATGACGATGGACATCGGCCGCATCGAGGACATCGATGGCGCGCGCATCCTCGGCCTGTTCGGCGATTCCATCACCACCGACCACATCTCGCCGGCGGGCAGCATCAAGCCGGATTCACCGGCGGGCCGTTACCTCATCAAGCGCGGCGTGCAGCCGGCCGATTTCAACAGCTACGGCTCGCGGCGCGGCAACGACGACGTGATGGTGCGCGGCACCTTCGCCAACATCCGCATCAAGAACCTGATGCTCGGCGGCGAGGAAGGCGGCTACACGCTGTATTTCGGCAAGGGTGCCAGGGATGGCGAGAAGCTGGCCATCTATGACGCCGCGATGAAGTACAAGGCCGATGGCGTGCCGCTGGTGGTGTTCGCCGGCAAGGAATACGGCACCGGTTCCAGCCGCGATTGGGCGGCCAAGGGCACCAACCTGCTCGGCATCAAGGCGGTCGTCGCCGAGAGCTTCGAGCGCATCCACCGCAGCAACCTGGTCGGGATGGGCGTCCTGCCGCTGCGCTTCAAGGATGGCGAGAACGCGCAAACGCACGGCCTCAATGGCAGCGAGACGATTTCCGTGTCCGGGCTCGAGGATGGCAATTCGAAGACTGCGACGATCACTGCGACCGCCACCGATGGCTCGCACAAGCGCTTCGAGGTGGGCGTGCTGCTGCTGACGCCCAAGGAAGTGGAGTACTTCAGGAACGGCGGCTTGCTGCAGTACGTGCTGCGCCAGCTGGCCGGCAGCAAGCAGTGCTGACCCTCTTTTGCCAGCATGCACACAACGGCGACTTCGGTCGCCGTTGTGCTTTCGTGCTGCGCTGCATCACGGTTCTCGGTTGCCCTTGCCGTGGACGCGTGATGAAATCGTTCGATCCATCACTCGAAGGCCGAGATCCATCCCGGCCGCGCAACAGGGGAAATGAATGAACGATCCGCGTCCGTGGCTGGCCCATTATCCGCAAGGCGTTCCCGCCACCATCGATCCGGACAAATACGATTCGATCAATGATGTCGTCGATCAGGCGATTGACAAGCATCGCGACCGGCCGGCCTATTCGTTCATGGGCAAGGAGCTGAACTACGGCGAGTTCGACGAACAGGCCCGGGCGTTCGCGGCCTTCCTCACCAATGACCTCAAGCTGCAGAAGGGCGATCGCGTCGCGATCATGCTGCCCAACTGCCTGCAGCAGCCGATCTCCACGTTCGGCATCCTGCGCGCCGGCATGGTGGTGGTGAACGTCAATCCGCTCTACACCGCGCGCGAGCTGGAGCACCAACTCAAGGATTCTGGCGCCAAGGCGATCGTCGTGGTCGACAACTTTGGCAGCACGCTCCAGCAGGTCATCGCCAACACCGGCGTGCGCCACGTGATCGCGACCGGACTGGGTGACCGCCTCGGTTTCAAGGGCAAGATCGTCAATTTCGTGGTCAAGCACGTCAAGAAGATGGTGCCGGACTACCGCATCGATGGCGCGATCCGTTTCAACGACGCGCTGGCACGTGGTGCTGCAAGTGGCCCGGCACCGAACGTCGAAGTGAAGAACACCGACCTCGCCTTCCTGCAGTACACGGGCGGGACGACCGGCGTCGCCAAGGGCGCCATGCTGATCCATCGCAACCTGATCGCCAACATGATGCAGGCCAGCGCATGGATTTCCGGCAATGCCAAGCCGGGCGAGGAGATCATCATCACCGCGCTGCCGCTCTATCACATCTTCGCGCTGACGGCGAACGGCCTGGTGTTCCTTGAATTGGGCGCCAAGAACGTTCTGATCCCCAATCCGCGCGACATGAAGGCGTTCCTTGGCGAGATGAAGAAACACGAGTTCACCGCGATCACCGGCGTCAACACGCTGTTCAACGGGATGTTGAACTCCGAGCATTTCGAGGGCCTCGACTTTTCCCACCTGCACCTGACGCTCGGCGGCGGCATGGCCGTGCAGCGCAGCGTGGCCGAACGCTGGAAGCAGGCGACCGGCTGCACCTTGGCCGAGGCCTACGGGCTGACCGAGACCTCGCCGGCGGTTTGCATCAACCCGCTCGACTTGAAGGAGTACAACGGCTCGATCGGCCTGCCGATCCCGTCCACCGAGGTCTGCATCAAGGACGAGGACGGCAACGTTTTGGCGATGGATGGCGAGGCGATCGGCGAGCTGTGCGTCAAGGGGCCGCAGGTGATGGCCGGCTACTGGAACCGCGACGACGAGACCGCCAAGGTCATGGATGCCGAGGGCTGGCTGCATACCGGTGACATGGCCCGCATCGAGCCGAGTGGCTACGTCTACATCGTCGACCGCAAGAAGGACATGATCCTGGTCTCCGGTTTCAACGTATATCCGAACGAAGTGGAAGACGTGATCGCCGCGATGCCGGGCGTGGCCGAAGTGGCCGCGGTCGGCGTGCCGGACGACAACTCCGGCGAGACGGTCAAGGTGGTGGTGGTGAAGAAGGATGACTCACTCACCGCCGAAGCGATCAAGGCCTATGCCAAGGAAAACCTGACCGGCTACAAGCGCCCGCACATCGTCGAGTTCCGTGACGAACTGCCGAAGACCAATGTCGGCAAGATCCTCCGCCGCGAACTGCGCGACGAGGCCAAGCCCAAGGGCTGACCGACTGCCACAACCCATCATTGTCGCCATGAAAAACCCGCCG
>JAFAFL010000152.1 GCA_023423535.1 Pseudomonadota bacterium | reverse complement strand
ATCTGCTCTCAGTCCGAGCGTGAGATGGAGAGCGCTGACCAACCCGAGCGTAATCGCGAGAACTCGTAGTGTCGTAGGAAGTGCTCGCATGAAACCGTCCTGCACGTCTAACGCCTGAGTTAAGCCGCGTGGCGCAGTGGCCGGGACGACGTGGTAGCGTGAGCGTACCACGGCGGCGTGGCCACGAAGCCACGTCGGCTTGAACGAATTGTTAGGTGTGTGATCTTGAGACTACTAGGCCATTTTCAGAGTAAGAGACAACTTCAAAATATGTTGTCTGTATGTCAAACCTCGAAAATTGTGGATTATCTTTCTTTTTGAATCTAAAAACTTCACCTTGGCCTCCACAATAGCCCCTGAGCATGGCGTAACCAATTACGACATCGAGCTGGTCGGTGGTCCAAAGCCGGATTAACGTACCCACGGAACAGGCCAATAATTCGCGCTGCTCGATAGACTTGAAAATTATACCTTCTGGGCTATCCAGAGTTAGAAACAAATCCCTCTTCGGGAAAACCATCCACCTGTCTGCATCCAGAAGGTGTCGAAGGTAGGTCTTGCTGCGGGAAGTCTTGCCTGTGTGTCTATTCAATGCAGACCACAACGCCTTACAGTCAGACAACGAGTTGTGAGGAAATTCTCTCTCAATCTTAAAGTATGAACATACTGCATCGAGAGAGTTGTTCTCAAAACCAGGTAGGTTAGAAACTTGATTTGCCGTACAGCGCCAGGACTTGCTCAAGAATCCAGGTAAAACTTTGTTGAGCATTCGCGCGTCGAATCGCGCATTATGTGAGGCTAGGATATCAGCATTGTCCAAAATCGCTCGTAGCGAACAAAGGTCAAACTGTTTTCCACGGAGCATCTCTTCGCTAAAGCCATTAACGCGATGGGCCTCATACGAAATTTCTTTGCTAGGTTGTTGTTCGCCGTACCAGCTGGCAACCACCTCACCTAGTGCGGTGTCGTTAGTTCTAACAAGTAGTACAGCAATCGAAATTGGCTCGTCGTCATCTTCTAAGCCGGTCGATTCAATGTCTAAGATTGCGAGTTGGCTCATCACACACCTAACGCCTGAGTTAAGCCGACCTGCGTAGTGGCACGGCGATGTGGTACACGCTACCACGTTAGCCGGGCCACGAAGCAGGTTCGGCTTGAACGAATTGTTAGCCTTGCACCAAGAGAAAGAGGTTGTCCCCGTCATTGAGGCCATAGTGGGAGCAGTCAAAAAGCTCCGGAGCTGGCTCAAGCTTGCGCTTCCCAGTGAGTCCATAGTGAATAAGTAGCAGGACAAATAGTCCCGCTGCACTATTCAATGTGTGTCCTAGCGATGCCATCTCAAAGGATTCGACGCGGTGGTGTTTTACTTTGTTGTTGGCCGTCCACCAGTCGGGGGGCGTGGCTGTTTCTGCCCAGTTGAACCACGGGGTCAGCGTGAGTCCGAAGCGGTGGAGATAGACTTCGCACTCCGGCAGCTCTGGGAAACGTTCAATAAGTATGTCCTGATACTTATTGATCGATTTTGCTTGGCTCTGTGGAGAGAGCTTTCTGCATATTTGCTTCGCGATAACGTCCGCCTCGGCAGAGCAAGACATCAAAAGCCTCGCCAGCTCAATTGAGAACGTTTGAAAGTTTGGTTGATCGAAATCAACCCAACGCGAGGCGAGAAGCAAATCGTCCTCGATGCTTAGGAAGTGATGCCAATGCCGTGGGAACGGTTGCGATTTTATTGCCATGCAAGGCTAACGCCTGAATTAAGCCGCGCCGCGAAGCGGCGTCGGCTTGAATGAATTGTTAGGTGTGGCCCTGTCCATAGCGGCTACTGTTCTACGAGAATAGTCGGTTGAGAGTAGCGTAGTCGGTGCCGGCGCGTGGCGCGCTGGAAAAGTTGCCGGCTAGGAAGCCCTCGACACTGTTCACGCCAGCACCGAAGGTGTGCTGGAACAGCGCCGGGCCGGCGCTGACCCGACGCACGCCGGCCTCACACAAGGCTTGCAGCGACGGTAGTCCGGGAACGGCCATTACGTTGAGCGGCATCGCTACCTTTGCCGCAATCTCGGCAATGTCCTTGATATTGGTGATGCCTGGCACGAAGCCACCGTCTGCACCTGCGTCCCGGTAGCGAGACAAGCGGTGGACAGCCATACCCACCGCATCGCGCCCAGAAGCAAGCCCGCCCAAGTAAACGTCGGTGCGTGCGTTGATGAACAACGGTGTGTCGCCGAGAGCCTGACGGATCATGTGGATCTTCTCCATCAATAGTTCCGGCGTGCCTACCCCGTCTTCCAGATTGATCCCAACCGCTCCGGTGGCCGCGATTTCCTTAGCCAGCTCCGCCACGGCGCGCGGGTCATCGCTATAGCCGTCCTCTAGGTCGATGCTGACCGGAACTGACGCGACACGGACGATGGCGCGTACCTGATGCAATAGTGCATCGAGCGGTAGTGCGCCGCCATCAGCGTAGCCGCAAGCCCAAGCCAGTGCCGCGCTGCTGGTACCGATGGCTGGAGCGCCTGCCCGTTGCCAGAGCGCTGTGCTGACGGCATCCCAAGCGTTGGCGATTAACAGAGGTGTTTTGGTGTGATGGAGGTCTAAAAAGCTGAAATAAGCAGGTGCGGTCATTGGATGTTGTCTTGGGTCAGGTGAGGGGCTGCAATATGGCATCGGTAGCGCCAAGTGTCTCGCCATTTTCGGACATCAACCTCGACAAACTAAAGCCACACCTAACGCCTGAGTTAAGCCGCGCTGCGTAGTGGCACGGCGTTGTGCTAGAAGCTAGCACAAAAGGCCGGGCCACGAAGCGGCGTCGGCTTGAACGAATTGTTAGGTGTGTGGTTGCGACTGAATCACGCAGCCCCAACCATCGTAGTCGAGTCCGTAAAGCTCACCAAGACATGCCATAAATGCAGATACGGATAACACCTCGTTCTGCTGAATCGGCATGTTCACAGCGACTAAGACGCTATGTTGTCCATCAGTCTCATTTGATGTTGCCTTGCCATACCGGTTGTCGTTTACGAAACCTGCAAGGCTGTCCGCCTTTTGCTTATCAGCTGCCCAAAAAAAGAACTCGACGTCCCGAGGAACATAAAATTGATCTCCCTTTTCGTCGAGTGACAGAAGTAAATCTGTATCACGAGCTGCTATTTCCATCAGCTTGTCGGCAACTGTCATCACACACCTAACGCCTGAATTAAGCCGAGCCGCGAAGCGGCTTCGGCTTGAATGAATTGTTAGACGTGCTGCTAGTCAAAGCACGCCTCCCCACTGGCTTTACCCTGAGTCACAACGTTAAGGCAGCCCATGCGGCCAATCTCTGTGGCGCACGTGCCAGCCACAGCGGTGCCGGGCTGAGCTGCGAATGGGGCAATGCAGGCGCCCTGACACTGTGAATTGTCTGTACAGGATTTGCCACCGTCCGTGGTTGGGCGAACACATCCCTCAGTGCCAATTAGGATTCGCTCGACCTTACCGCCTTGCGCCGCACACTCAAGTCTGGCCTCTGCAGAGAGGCGCTTAACTCCATCCCGGAGTACGGGCTCGCGAGTGCACCCGAAGCACGAGAGAAGCACGATGAAAACAACGAGATAGTGTCTGAGCACGTCTAACGCCTGAGTTAAGCCGCGTTGCAGCGCGGCCGCAAATTGGACAAGCCGTTGCTGCCAAGTATGCGGCCGCGAAGCAACGTCGGCTTGAACGAGTGGTTAGGTTGCAGTGTGCCACGAAAGG
>JAFAFL010000136.1 GCA_023423535.1 Pseudomonadota bacterium | reverse complement strand
CTTTTAGCTCCTCCGGCTTTTTCATTGCCTCTTCGGTGAACTCGAGGCTCCTGTTGCTGAGATCCTTGAGCGTGCCGGTCAGGGATCAGTCCGTGTCGAGCATATTGAGACCGTCCCAGCACAAGAGTGCCCGGTCGCCGGGAGCGTTGACGCTGCCGCGCGGACCATCCCCGTTCATATCCGTGGTCGGAGTCTTGAGACTGCGTCCTTGAGGTGCGGATAGCGTCGCCGGATCTCGTCATCTGTGAGGCCTGTAAAGCCCAGGAGCGTGGTGGTCGCCCGTGAAGATCACCACCGTGTCCTGCCAAAGATCCATCGGTCGAGCGTTGCGATGTGTCGGCTGAACTCGGCATCCACCGGGCGCATGCAGTTAATTAGATAGTTTCTGTGCTTGAGCCAGAGATCGGTGCGGTCGTCCGGAATGCGCCCGTAATTCAGGTCCAGGTTCTTCTTATAGTGCAGCACGCCGGGCGGTTGGCGCTCATAATCGTCCGCGAAATTGGTCGGCATCGCGCCGTCCCACTCTTGCTCAAACCGGCCGAGCCGCTGCACCGTAGTCAGAAGACCTGCCAGGGAACTGTTCGGATGCGGCTCCTGGAACGGGTCGGTCTGCAGGAACATGACGTCGTGCGGATTGATGAGGCTGCCCACCAGAAGCCAGGGCTGGTCGAGCGTCGGCGCCTTATGCTCCAGCCAGTCCACCGCTTCGAATGTAGCGGTGCTGTCGAGCATGGCGGCTTCGAGCGGCGTACCGTACATCTCGCCCCATTGCTGGAATCCGAAAAGGCGTAGCGCTCGAGCGCGTCCTCGCGTGTCGGAACGGCGGAGGGAGTGCCACTTGCCTTGCTGTTGCAGCTTCGGCAAATCCTTTCACCCACCCAGACACTTGCGAAATCCCTGCGGCAGATCAGGCAGGTGCGGAATTCTCCTCGGTGTCGCACTCCTGTTTCGGAGCCCTGAATACCTCGGCCAACTCCTTTGATCGATTGAGCATTCTACACCTCTATAACGTAACCGGGCACGACGTGCGTCGGCCATAGGGCGGCAGACGCGTTTGTCGCCGTGCCGAATTCGTGGTCGCGCCGCAAGCAACTCAGGCCGCGTGGGGCCCAGGATCGTCGCCGTCTGGATCGTCAGGAACGTTCCTGCTGAGGTTCCGCGATCGCGGCAGGAAATTGACGACATTCACCTCGGTTCCGTGCTTCACCGCCGGCTCAGCGTCTGGCGGCGCGACATGCAACACCGTTAGTTTGTGAAGACGGTCATCATTCGCTTTCCACGTGAGCGACTGGCCTTTCGCAAGGCCGATGAGGGCGGCGCCGATGGGCGTAAGAACCGAAACCCGACCCTCTGAGATGTTCGTCGCTGGTGGGTAAACCAATATGACGTTCCGCGAATGGCCGCCATCGAAGGTGAACGCAACCCTTGAGCCCATTCGAACGACGCTAAGGGGCACCTTGTCGGCCGGGGCAACGGTCGCCCGTCGCAGTTCTGCGCGGAGAATGCTTGCAGCATCCGGCGCGCTGCTTACGGCTGTCTCGGCGAGACTCGTCAGGCGATCGTGTTCGACTTCACCGATGATAATCGTGGGCAGTTTTTCGGAAACGACTGGCTTCCGCGTCATTCGCGCCCTCCGTTATCGATGGTGTACGCGCGTGGTGCATAGCGCGGAGCAGACGACCGATGCGATCACGATGGGAGTGCAGCCCGAATACCGGGCGGCTCGCCGACATCGGGCTCGAGCGAAACATCGACCCGCCACTGGCACCAGGGACAACGGGCAGCGGCTCGCGGCAATCGACGTCTACAACTTGCGCATGTCGCTCTTGAGTAACCAACAGTCACAGCTCGACCTCCAGCACACGCACTGCGCGCGCAATCACATAGTAGATTCAGAGTGTGTCGGGAGCAGCCGAAGCGGACTTCCTGCGTGCCTGTTAAACAGGCGCGAATCCGCCTCGGGCCAAGTCATGCTTGGCTGAACGCGGCGATAAGGAAAGTCGAAGCTGTGACATGGTATGTAGATGGTGCTGCTGAACAAAAAATCAAGCCCACAGGTCTGTGTTGAGACCGCTTCCGCACGCGTCTCAGTTGCCACTTTCAGACATGAAACGCGTGGAGCGATGATCGTCGCGCATGACGAAGGCCCCACTGATGCACCAAGGCATGCATACCGGCACCAGTCGGTTCGCCCGACCCGCTGAACTGACGCACCGGCCGTTTCAGCATTGCGACACTGCTTTGCTAGCGCCGCACAGCGACTCTATCGGCTGGCATAGGTCCGGCAAGGCCTGCCTTCTTTTAAAGACAATCTCCGTATCGAAGCCTATAGTAAATGCGCGGTCGATTAATCGCTCGACGAGCCAGTATTGCTTGATCGCGCTCACCTTCGTCAGCAAGGATTATGATGTGACGAGTGACTTCTTCGCGGCTGAGTTTTTTCGATTGTCCGGCCTCGGAGCCTGAAAGCACATTCCACGCATCGTTGATCGCGCACTCCAGTGCATCAATGTCTTTTATTCTGAAACAATCCGGCTGCTGTTTCTTGGCCTTTGGCATACTACGCCTCCTTACTCGCGTAAGAATACGCGCTTTCCCTTAGGGCTAAGCTAGCTGGCATATGAGAAGCCCAGGCCGCTTTGCAGTTGATCTGCGCAATACAGCTATTGCGGCAGAAGGCTGCACCAGCCGGTAGACGTGCTGTCTCCAAAGCTGCAGGACAGCTGTCATCTCAAGCAGGTAGGCGTCGAGGACATAATGGCTTTCATGAACGTCAGAGAATGCAGAGCGATCGAGTATCAGGCAACAGATGTGGGGCGCTACGCCAAGCTTGGGCAGGCGAGAGCCCGTGATACTCTGCAAGCC
>JAFAFL010000048.1 GCA_023423535.1 Pseudomonadota bacterium | reverse complement strand
CCTGCCGGTGGCGGGGCGCGCCCCCCGGGGGGCCGCCCCCCGCGTCTGCGTTTCTCCCAACTCGCCTTCGTCCGGACCTCTCGCATGCGCTCGCTTCAACGTGCCGCCGCCGCCCTCTGCGCGGCCCTCCTCTTCGCCTGCACGCCCACCACTCCCGCGGACGGTGACGGTGATGGCACCGGGCCCGGGGCCGATCCCGAGCGGACAGCCGAGGCACCGCGCCTCTCCGAGGTGCAGCTGCGCGTCTCCGGCCGGCACGGGAGCGACCTCTCCTTCACCGCGGCGTTCGGCGATCGCGATGGCGATGCGCGGAGCCTGCGGGTGCGCTTCCTCGACGAAGCGGGCCTGCCGGTCGCGGTCCACGATCTCGATCAGGATGGTCGGGCGGAGTCCGCCGAGGCCGCGGTCTCGGTGAGCGGTGACCTCTCGCAACCGGAGGGCCAGCTCAGCGGCGTGCTGCCCGGACTGCGCGCTTCGGCGCCCTCTATCGCGCGGGCCGAGTTCGTGCTCGTCGATGCGACGGACCGCAGCAGCGAGCCGGTCACCGCGAGCGTGCAGGCGCAGCCGGTGCGCGCGATGGGCGAGAGCTGCGATCCGCAGTGGATGATCGATCGCTGCGCC
The DNA here is from genome assembly GCA_023423535.1 of Pseudomonadota bacterium. Taxonomy (GTDB): domain Bacteria; phylum Myxococcota; class Myxococcia; order Myxococcales; family Myxococcaceae; genus JAFAFL01. Next base: position 86,585 of record JAFAFL010000048.1, on the reverse strand, counting down.
CCGACTCTCGGCTGCAGAGGCACGCCGACGAAGTGCGTGGAGGGCGTGGCGCCAGAGATCAGCCGGCTCGCCTACCTCACCGCCGAAGACGGCGGCGCGCGCATCCTCGTGGAGGGCACCGAGCCGGACGACGACATCCGCGCGGTGAGGGTGGACTTCCTCACCGCGGGCGGGCTGCCGGTGGCGCTCGACCTCGACAACGACGGGCAGACCGAGAGCACGGGCATGACCCTCAGCTCGTTCCTCGTCGATCGCGACGGGCGCTTCCTCGTGCGACTCGAGGCGGCGGAGGGCTTCCGCACCGAGGTGGCGAAGATCGCCGTCTCGCCGCAGGACTCCGCGCTGCGCTGGGGTGCCGTGCGCGAGGCCACGCTCACGCCGCCGCCGAAGCGCAACAGCGGCCAGTCGTGCGACCCGTGGGGCTTCGACGTGTGCGCGACCGGGACCGTGTGCTCGCCGGGTGTGCCGGGCGCGAAGAACGTGTGCTCGGGCCTGTCGCCGCTGCGCACGAAGGCCTGCGCTGCCGCGCCGCTGCTCGAGCCCCAGAAGGGCGAGGCGGTGGTCGTCGGCCGCGCGGAGGGGGCGAGCCTGTGGGATCCGGACGCCGACTGCGCGACCTCCCAGCCCGGGCGTCCTGAGGGACTGGCGCGGCTGCGGCTGACCTCTACCGCCAACGTGGTCATCACCACCGCGCGGCCGGGCACGACCTTCGACACCGTGCTCTCCGTCCATCCCGCGTGCGGCACCGCGGCGGCGCTGGCGTGCGGCGACGACCTGCCGAAGAGCTCCGCCTCCACCGTGAGGCTCGAGTCGCTGCCGAAGGGCGACTACCTCATCGTGGTGGACTCCTGGAGCGCGGAGGGCGGCACCTTCGAGCTCTCCGCGACGGTGGAGTAGCACCGCACGCGGCGGGCTATCCTGCGCTGCATGACCCGCGCGAACCCGCCGCCTTTCGCTTCGCTCTGCGTCGCGCTCCTCGCTCTCCTCCTCTCCTCCAGCGCCGAGGCGCAGACCCGGCGCGCGCTGGTGATCGGCATCGATCGCTACGAACGCGACTCGCAGCTCGCCGCGGGTGCGCCCCCTCCGGCAGAGGGTGAAGCGACCGGAGGTGGCCGCGACTCCTGGGGCGATCTCAGCGGCGCGGTGAACGACAGCGACGTCTTCGCCGAGCTCCTCCAGCGCCGGTTCGGCTTCGCGGAGCACCACGTGCTGCGCCTGCGCAACGAGGAGGCCACGCTCGCCGGCATCCGCGCCGCGTTCGCGCGGCTGACGGAGGAGACGCAGAAGGGCGACGTGGTCGTCTTCTATTACGCGGGCCACGGCTCGCAGGTGAAGAACTCGAAGTCGCCCGAAGGGGACGGGCTCGACGAGACGATGGTGCCGAGCGACTCGTGGCGCGGCTCGCCGGACCTGCGCGACAAGGAACTCGCCGAGCTCTTCGACGGCCTCCTGAAGAAGGGCGCCGTCTTCACCGCGGTGATGGACAGCTGCCACAGCGGCTCCATCGCCCGAGGGCCGCTCGGCGATACCGCTCCGAAGGCGCGCACCCTTCCGCCGGATCCGCGCGACGTGGCGGACGCGAAGCCTCCCCTGAACGTGGAGAAGCGGGGCGCGCTCATCCTCTCCGCGGCGCAGCAGGACGAGAGCGCCTACGAGGCCACCGACGAGTACGGCAACCCGCGCGGACGGCTCAGCCTCGCCCTGCAGCGCGCGCTCGCGCAGGCGGAACCCGGCGAGTCGGCGGAGCGGCTCTTCCGTCGCGTCCGCGCGCAGATGGGCCAGTTCGGCAGTCCCTCGCAGCAACCCGCGCTCTCCGGCAACGCGGCGCGGAAGCGGCAGCCGCTGTTCGGCGGCGTGGGAGCGGAGGGCGCGGCGAAGGCGGTGCTCGCGGTGCGGCGCGTGGAGGGCAAGGAGGTGGTGCTGCAGGGCGGGCTCGACCAGCTGGTGCATCCGGGCACGCAGCTCGTGCTCCCCGGCACCGATCCGCAGAAGGACAAGGAGGCGCCGCGGGTGGAGGTCACGCGCGTGGAGGGCCTCGTCTCCAGCCACGGCACCGTCGTCTCCGGCGATCCTTCGCGGCTGCAGAACGGCGCGCTGCTGGAGGTGGCCACGTGGGGTGCGCCGGCGACGCCGAACCTGCGCGTGGCCCTGCCCTCGGCGGAGCTCTCGCCGGAGCAGCTGATGAAGGCCCACGAGGCCGCAGCGACCGCAGCAGCTTCGGCGGGGCTCCTCGTGGTGGACGCGCTGGCGGAGAGCGCACCACACCTCGTCCTCTTCTTCCGCGACGGTCAGTGGCGGCTCTCCAGCCCTCCGGCGCGCACGGTGGCGCTCGGCGCGGCGCTGGACCCGGACGCGCTGACCAAAACCTTCACGGCAGAAGCGAAGCGGGTGAAGGCGAAGGGCGAGAAGACGCTGTTCATCAACCTGCCGCCGACGGGCGAGCTGACGAAGGCGCTGCGCTTCGGCCCCGGCACCGCGAACAGCGCGATCGCGGTCACTGGCGCTGCGGAAGCGGACTACGTGCTGGTGGGCCGCGCGAACGGGGGCGCGCTCGAGTACGCGTGGCTGCGTCCCTCCTTCGGGAAGAGCCAGTCCACCCTTCCCGTCTCCAGCGCCTACGTGCCCCTTCAGCCGCAGGCCGCGGCGGTGGCGAAGCTCGAGGGTTACGCGCAGAGGCTGGCGCGGGTCTCCGGTTGGCTCTCGTTGCAGGCACCGGGCGCGGGCGATTCGTCCGGCGCGTTCCCCTACCGCCTCTCGCTGCGCAAGGCGGGCAAGCCGGTGGCGGAGGGAGATCGCCTGGTGGGCGGAAACGAGTACGTCGTGGGCATCGAGCGCGACCCGAACGCCTCCTCGCGGATAGCGCGCCGCTATGTGTACGTGTTCGTCATCGACGCGGCCGGCGCGAGCTCGCTCGTGTTCCCGCATCCGGACGAGGGCGATCTGGAGAACCGCTTCCCGCTGAAGGACGAGGCGGCGAAGCCCTTCTACGAGCTGACCCGGGTGGAGGCCGCGGAGCCCTTCGGCTTCGACACCTGGGTGATGATCACCACCGCCGACAAGCTCAGCGATCCGCTGGTGCTCGAGTCGGACGGCGTGCGCACGCGCGGCAATCCGGGAGGCGACCCGCTCACCGCGCTGCTCGGCAACGTGGGCAGCGCGGCGCGAGGCGCGACCCGTCCGGTGCCGGTGCAGTGGTCGGTGGAGAAGCTCACCTTGCAGAGCGTCCCGCCCGGCGCAGCGCCGACTCCCGCGAAGGCGCCTCCGAAGAAGCCGACGAAGTCGAAGTGACGGCTAGTTGCTGTACGCGCAGTACTGGTTCGCGCGCTCGCCGAGGTTCCGCACCTCGACGCGGAAGGGCGCGGCCATCGCCGGCGTCCACACCGCGTAGGCGAAGTCGCTCGGGCGGGCGTCCTCGCTGATCGCCTTGCCGCTGACGTCGTACACGAAGAGGTCGAGGTCCGAGTCCCCGTCGCCCATCAGCGAGATCTCCGCCGGCTCGTTCGCATTGAAGAAGAGGAGGAACGAGTCGGTGGACTGGGGGCCCACCACCGAGCAGTGCATGCCCGGCCCGGTGAAGCCGCCGCGCGCCTTGCCTCCGCGCTTCGCGATCGCATCGAGCGCCGCCTGCTGCTTCGCGTCGTCGCCCGCGAGCCGCTTCGCCTCCTCCAGCAGCCCCTTCGGGTCCAGCGGCTGCGCGGTCTTGCCGCCCTTGTCCGCGCTGCCCTTGCCGGTGGACTTCGGCTCCTTCACCTCGAGCTTCCGGGGCGCGGCCGCCTCGATCATCTGCGCCGCCACCGCCAGCGCCGCCGCGTTCTCCGACTGGCGCGCCCACTGCGCGAGCTGCGAGGCCAGCGCCATTGCCTGCACCGGCGTCACGCCCGCGCTCTCGCCGCCGCCCTTCTTCGGCACCACGGTGGGCGTCGCGCCCTTCGCCGGCGCCTTCTTCTGGGCGGCCTGCTGACCCTTCTGCGACGACTGCTGCTGCGGCTGCGACTGCGCGAGGGAGGTGAGCGGGGCGGCGACGAGGAGCGCGGCCACTGCGAGGCGGAGCGGAGAGAGCCGGTTCATGCGCAGACCGTATGCCCGCCCGCGCGGGGTGTCACCGGCCTCGCGCGCTCACCACTGGAGGATGGGCAGATCGATCGCCACGAAGGCGCCGGCGCGGAAGGCGGACACGCGCTCCGTCCTCGGCTCCGCGCTGCCCTCGAGCGGGGCGCGCTCCAGCGTGCGCAGGGACGGGGTGAGGCTGCCGCCGACACCCGCCGCGATGGGGAAGCTCTCCGAGAGTCCGAACACCACGAAGAGGCCGGGCGAGAGCACCTGCTCCAGCGACCAGGAGGGCCCGCGCTGCACCTCCACGCCCTCCCCTCCGCTCTCCGCCGAGCCCTCGCCGCGCAGCCGGTAGTCGACGAGGGTGCCCACGTCCACGACCGACACCAGCACGCCCACCGAACCGCTGCCGTATCCGCGCGAGACCTCGAGGCCCACCGGCCCCGCCAGGCCACCCGACGCGGCCGGCGTACGCGCGAGCTCTGAGGTGCCCAGCCACTCCGCGTTCGCCTTCAGCCCGAGATACGAGCCGAGCCCCACCGTGTTCATGCCCAGCCGCCGCTTCCGCCGCCAGCCGCCGACGGGGACCGCCGCAGACTCGAGCGCCGCGCGCACGTCCTCTCCTCGCCTCGCCGCCGCGATGTCGGAGAGCAGCGGCCCGTACTTGCGCACCGGCGGGGGCACCGGGCTGTCCGCGTGCGCCGCGAGCCACAGCGTGTCGGTGAGCACGCGCCCGTACTCGTGATTCCGGATGCCGCCGAGCAGTCCCTCGGTGCGCTGCAGCGCGGTGGTCCAGCGCGCCGTCGGATCCTCCCGCTCGAGCAGATCCGCCGCGACGGAGAACACGCCCAGCGCGCTGGAGACGTAGGCGCCGTAACGCGAAGGATCGCTTCGATCTCCCGCCCCGCGCGCCACGCTCTGCAGCCGCGAGAGGGTGCTCCACAGGTGCATCACCTGTCCCTCGTCGATGCGGAACGGCTCATCCGGCGAGCCCTGCGCGTCCTCCCCACCATTCGCGCGCTGTGCAATGCGCCGGGCCCAGTGCGGCGCCGGCCTGTCGATGAGCCCGCCGCCATCGTTCATCAGGAGGACCGTCACCTCACCCACCCGCTTCAGCGCCCTCGCGACGTCGTCGCCTTCGCAGCCCTTCAGGTATTGCGGATCGCGCAGCGCGCCGATCGTCTCCAGCGGCGGCGCACCCGACGCCAGCGCCCTTCCCACCTGCAGCGCCGAGCCGGTGAAGAGCCCCCGCCCGCATCCGGAGGAGAAGAGCCTCGGCGCGAGGTCGGTCATGTCCTGCTGGAACGCGGCCCGCACCGCCGACCCGTACACGAGGTTGTCGCCCGTCTGCAGGTCACGCAGCAGCCCGCACGCGTTCTCGAAGAGGTGGACGTGCTCCGCGCTGCAGAGGTCCTTGCGCATCGCGACCATGAAGGAGAGCACCAGCTCCGCCTTCGCCTGTTCGACCATGTGCGCGGCGATGCCCTCGAGCACCGCGTCCGCGAAGGGCACGCCGGTCCCTCCGGTCGCCGCGCGGATCGCACCCGGGCCACGCGCTGCCGGACCGCGCGCCGCGGCGCCGAACTCCGCCACCGCATAGAGCTCGCCGAGCCCGGTGAGATCCGGCTGCAGTTCCGTCTCGCCGCGACACCAGGGCTTTGCCTCGTCCACCAGCCGCGACAGGCGCTCCGCCCGCTCCGGCTCGTCGCCAAAGGCCTGGAACACGCGCGTCTTCAGCGTGCCTTCGTTGGAGGTGATCGCCTCGCACGCGCGCAGCTGCAGCGTCAGCGTCTGCCCGAGCGGGATGGGCCGGAGCCGCAGCTCGCGAAAGCGCTTCGCCTCCTCCGCGCTGGCCCCGGTGCCGGCGAGCAACCCGAACACGCAAGCGAGCCCGACGATGACCGAACTGCGTCCCCCGCGAACGACCATGAGCCTGCCCCTCCAGAAGTGGGAGAGGCCATACCACGCGGGCGCGCGCGGCTCAGTGCGTGCGCTTCGGATCCGGGCCCGTCTGCAGCGACACCGGCGCCTCCGCACCGGGCGGCGCGAGCTCGACGCCCGCGGTCGCCGCCGACGCTTCGATGGCCACGGTCCCCACCGGCCGCGGCGCGATCTCGATCCGCTCGACCCGGCGCCTGCGCAGCCTCTCGGCGCCACGCAACTGCACGCGCTCCGTCCCGCCCGACTGCAGCACCCGCTCCGCCGCGCGCTTCGCGAGGGTCGCCGCGAAAGCGGAGGCAAACGCCCCGGCCACCGCCAGCGCAAACGTCGCCACCGCAGAGCGTTCGCTCGGCGCGGCGAGCTGCTGCGGCCTGTTCCACGCGCGCTTCGCGGCCTTCACGCGCAGGTGGTTGAGGTGCGAGCCCCACTTGCGCCGCTCGTGGAGCCGATAGCCCACCTTCAGCGCGACGAACCCGCCCATCACCCCACCCGCCGCGAGGAGCACGCCCGCGTTCTGGCGCAGCTGTCCCTTCCAATCGCTGAGGTTTTCCCGGCGGCGCTCGAGCTCCTCCAGCGTGCGCAGGAGTTCGCCGCGGATGCGATTGGCGGTCTGCTCGGCCTGGATCAGCGCGTCGCTCATTGCAGGTGCTCCTTCGCCAGCGTCACGTCGTCGAGCAGCCTCGCGCGCGTCCTCGCCAACGGCTGCTTCGGCAGCTTCTTGTAGCCCCAGAGCCCGGCGAGGCCGGCGACGAGCAGCACGCCCAGCGCGACGATGAGCATGCCGGCCCACGACGCCATCGGCAGCGCCAGCGCCAGCGTCGCGAACAGCAGCGTCAGCCCCACCAGCGAGAGCGTCCCCGCCGCTCCGAGGCCGATGCCCGCCCGCGTCGCCGCCTTCAGCTCGGCGCGCAGCTCCAGCTTCGCGTGCATGACCTCCGCGCGCGCCAGCAGCTTCGCCTCGTTCAGCGCGTGGCGGAGCAGGCTGGACGTGGACAGCTCGCGTTCCGGCGTCTGCTTCTCACTCTGCAGCACGGGTCCCCCTCCCGGGCGGTCAGCGCCCGAACCGGAGGGTGGTGACGAAGGCGCTCAGGTGGGAGGGGGGCCGATCATCGTCTGCCCGGTCGCCTGCTCCGGTGACGGCCGCTCGTCGCGAACACCCGGCACAGGCGCCGCCGACGCGACGACCCTGTTCGTCTCCGAACCCTGAGGCGCTTCGATCTCCTCGCTCAACGCCGCCGGCAGCGAGACGAAGAAAGTGGTGCTCTCCCCCGCCCGGCTCTTCACCCACAGGTCGCCGCCCATCACCTGCGCCAGCTCGCGCGAGAGCCACAGCCCCAGGCCCGCCCCGTTCACCCGGCTCGGCAGCCGGCGGTAGCGCTGGAAGAGGACGCCCTGCAGCTCCTCGGGGATGCCCGGGCCCTCGTCGCGAAGCCAGAGGAGGACACGGTCGCCCTCGAGCCGCGCGCCGAGCTCCAGCACACCCGGCGCCGCATAGCGCGCTGCGTTGCTGAAGAGGTTGGTGAGGATCTGCGAGAGCCGGTCGAGGTCCACCACCGCCCACAGCTCGCTCTCCGCCCGCAGCTCCACGCGGTGCTTGCCGTCACTGAGCTGCGCGCGCTCGGCGGAGGCGCGCAGGAACAGCTCCAGCGGCACCGGCTCCGTCCTGCACTGCAGCGTCCCCGCGCCGAGCTTCGCCGCGTCGAGGAAGTCGCGCACCAGCCGCCCCATCGACGCCGCCTGCTGCCGCGTGTTTGCGAGGTGCCCGAGCACCCGCTGCGGATCCGCGCCCACCCAGCGCTCCGCCGCCGCGACGGTGGCGACGAGGTTCTGCAGCGCGCCGTTGAGCTCGTGCCCCAGCGCCCCGAGCCACTCCGACTGCCTGCGCTCGCTCTCCAGCGACCACTCCACGTCCTCGACGATGACCACCGCGCCCGGCCTTCCCTCCACCGGCCACGGCAGCGCCTCCACCGCGACGGCGATCCGCGTCCCGTCCGCGCGCGCGACCTCCATGCGGGTGCGCGCGAAGCGCCGTCCCTCCATCGCCACGAACAGCGGGCGCTCCGAATCGTCGAGCTCCCGCGCGCACGCGTCGAGGAGCCGCACCGCGCCGCCGAAAGCGTCCAGCGGCAGCTCGCGTTCGCTCAGCCCCGCGATCCGCGCGGCCTCGGCGTTGAGACGGATTCGCCCGTCCCCGGGATACCAGGCGACCCCGAACGGGGCGCACTCCAGGAGCCAATCGAGGAGAGGGGAGCTCATCGCCGCTGGCAGCATGACCACTCGCGGACGGCGAGTGCAGCCGACCCGGGGGGGCAGGCGACGTTCGGCGGTGCGACAGGGAGATCCAGGCGGGGCGCTTCACGTCAAACGGGCGCCCCGAGTCACGAGGCGAGGCTCCCTTCCGGTGCTGCGCATGTGCTCTGCGCGCGTGCTGCGTGTGTGCTGCGCGCGCGGTGCGTGTGCGCAGTGGTGCGCGTGTGGCCCTACGGCGCGGCAGGTGCTGCGACCGGCGCCGGCGCGGCGGGCATTCCGGCAGCCTCGAGCGCGCCCTTCATCGCGGCCTCGGCGGCGGCGTTGGCGCGCAGGGCGCCCTCGAGCTCACGCGCCTTCTGGTCGGCGACGGCCTGGGCCTTCTGGCCCTCGCGCTGGAGGTTCGCGAGCCCCTGCTCGAAGTGGGCGCCGAGCATCTTCTCCAGCATCGGCACGAACAGGCGCATCAGCGGGTTCGCGCCCATGTCCCCGGCGTCGGTCCAGGTCACGCGCGTGCCCTCGCCCTCTGCCGTCAACGCGAACGTCCCCTTCGCCGGAGAGCCGCCCTCCATCTTCGTGTTCTCGCCGTCGAGGGTGAGCTCACCTTCCATCTCCATCTGGTAGGTCACCTGCGAGGTCGTCGCGGAGGTGATCTCCAGCAGCCCCTGCCCCATCTTTGGGCCTCTCCACGCCATCTTCGCGCCCGGCCCGGTCTCGCCGCCGAAGTAGAGCCACGTCGCCTCGGGGTCGGCCTCGTTGTTCCAGGCGGCCCAGCTGTTCCACCGCTTCGGCGTGGCGATGAGCGGCACGAGCTGCTCCGGCTGCGCCGCGACGACGATCGAGCGCTCCACCTTCCAGCCCGAGGGCATCATCATCCCGACGACGAGCGCGAGCACCACCAGCGCCGCGAGCACCCCACCTGCGATCTTGAGGATCTTCATTGGCGCGCTGTGTACGTGACTCGCCGCGCCGCTGTCGAACCCGTCGCCCTACGCCTTCACGTCGCGCCACACCCTCGGCCGGTCGGCGAGCGTCTTCAGCTCCAGGCTCGCGCAGAACTCCCGCCACGAGGCCTCCGGCGTGCCCCGGAACGCGATCGCGTCCAGCTCGCCCTTCGGCGGCACCGCCTCGTCGACGTCGGTCATCAGCACCGCGAGCCGCCGCCACAACCGGGCCCTCTCCCTCTCCTCCCGCAGCGTCTTCGCCAGCTTGTCCGCGCCGCGGACGCCCTTCGGCCACTGCGCCGGATCGTCGGGGATGGCCTCCACGGAGCTGAACGCGCCCAGCAGCAGCGCCGCCGTCTTCTCGCCGAACCCCTTCACGCCCGGGATGCCGTCCGCGGTGTCACCCACCAGCGCGAGCAGATCCGGAATCGACTCCGGTCCCACGCCCTTCAGCGCCTTCACGCCCTCCTCGTCGATGACGCGCTCGCGCATGCGGTCCACCATCACCACCCGCTGTCCGCGCACGCACTGCATGAGGTCCTTGTCGGTGGCCACGATGCGCACCTGTTCCACCTCGTCGCCAAATCGCGCCGCCGCCGTCGCCAGCGCGTCGTCCGCCTCGTACGCGCGCATCGACCACACCGCGATGCCGAGCCTGCGCACCGCCTCCTCCACGAGGTCGAACTGCGCGAGCAGCTCCTCCGGCACGCCCTCCTCGGTCTTGTAGCCCTCGTAGAGGTCGTTGCGGAAAGAGCGGATGGGGTTGTCGAACGCCACCGCGAGGTGCGTCACCTTCTCATTCGGGTCCTGCAGCAGGGCGAGCAGGCTGGAGGCCACACCGGCGGTAGCCTTGATGTCCTGTCCCCCCAGCGCGCGCTGTGGCGGCCGCTTCGAGAAGTGGGCGCGGAAGAGCTCGTACGTCCCATCCACCACGTGCAGTCGCGTCATCGTCCAGAGCTCTCCTGAGGGGCAGGCGACACGCTTCTTCATACTCCGCCCGATGCGCCCCCGCGCGGGCCCCGTTACCCTGCGCGCCGTGAGCGCCCACCCCACGCACCTCTCCCCGGTTTCGCAGCCTTCGCCAACTCCGCCGCCGAAGGTGCCTCGGCTGGTGAGCTTCCGGCGCCTGCTCCAACTGGCGAAGCCGCACTGGCGCGCGCTCGCCCTGGGCACGCTCTTCCTCGCGGTGGGCAGCGGGATGGGCCTGCTCTTCCCGCAGGCGGTGCGGATCATCATCGACGGCGCGCTGGGCGAGGGCGGCGACGCGGCGCTGATCGACAAGGCGGCAGTCTTCCTCCTCGGCATCTTCTGCGTGCAGGCGGTGGCGGTGGCGCTGCGCTACTACTTCTTCTCCACCACCGGCGAGCGCGTGGTCGCGGGCCTGCGCGAGAGCGTCTTCGCAAGCCTCATGCGCCAGGAGGTCGCCTTCTTCGACGAGCGCCGCACCGGTGAGCTCGTCAGCCGGCTCGCGAGCGACACCACGGTGCTGCAGAACACGGTCAGCGCGAACATCTCCATGGTTCTGCGCAACCTCGCCACCGCGTTCGGCGGCATCGCGCTGCTCTTCTACACCTCGCCCCGTCTGACCCTCCTCATGCTCGCGGTGGTCCCGCCGGTGGCGGTGGGCGCGGTCGTCTACGGGCGGCGGGTCCGCAAGCTCTCGCGCGACGTGCAGGACGCGCTCGCCCGCTCCAGCGAAGTGGCGGAAGAGGGCCTCAGCGGCATCCGCACCGTGCGCGCCTTCGCCGCCGAGCGCGCGGAGGTCAGCCGCTACGCCTCCGCCGTCGAGCACGCGTTCTCGGTCGCGCGCCGCCGCATCGTGGCCTCGGGGATCTTCATGGGCGGCGCCTCCTTCTTCGCCTTCGGCGCGGCGGTGTCGGTGCTCTGGTACGGCGGTCACCTCGTGCTGGGCGGCACCCTCACCGTGGGCGAGCTGACCTCCTTTCTCGTCTACACGCTGATGGTGGCCATCTCGCTCGGCGCGCTGAGCGAGCTGTGGGCGGACTTCAACCGCGCCGGCGGCGCCGCGGAGCGCATCTTCGAGCTGCTCGACCGCGTGCCCGCCATCCCCTCCGAAGGCGGCCGCACGCTGCCGAAGGTCGAGGGCCGCGTCGCGCTCGAGGCCGTCTCCTTCACCTACCCCGCGCGCAAGGATGTGCCGGTGCTGCAGGGCGTGGACCTCCTCCTCGCGCCCGGCGAGCGCGTCGCCCTCGTCGGTCCCTCCGGCGCCGGCAAGAGCACCGTGGCCTCGCTGCTCACCCGGCTCTACGACCCGAACGGTGGCCGCCTCACGCTGGATGGCGTGGACCTGCGCGAGCTCGATCCGGAGTGGCTGCGGCGCCAGGTGGGCGTGGTCGCGCAGGAGCCGCTGCTCTTCTCCTCCTCGGTGCTGGAGAACATCCGCTACGGCCGGCCGGGCGCCACCGTCGAAGAGGTGGAGAGCGCCGCGCGCGCCGCCAACGCGCACAGCTTCATCACCCGCTTTCCCGACGGCTACGCGACCCTCGTGGGCGAGCGCGGCGTGCAGCTCTCCGGCGGCCAGAAGCAGCGGGTGGCCATTGCCCGCGCGCTCCTGAAGGACCCGCGGCTGCTCGTGCTCGACGAGGCCACCAGCGCGCTCGACGCGGAGAGCGAGCACCTCGTGCAGGAGGCCCTCGAGCGCCTGATGGAGGGCCGCACCACGCTGGTCATCGCGCACCGGCTCTCCACCGTGAAGGACGCGCACCGGGTGGTGGTGCTCGACGGCGGTCGGGTGGTGCAGAGCGGTCCGCACGCGCGGCTGGTGGAGCAGGACGGCCTCTACCGGCGCCTCGTGGAGCGGCAGTTCGCCGTCGCCTGATCCGCGCCCTGCGTTGTGCGGCGTTGTGCAGGGTCCGCACAACGCGGGGTCGAACGGTTGAGCGGTTCCTGCACAACCGCACAACGCGCGGAGTCTGCACAACCCTGCAAGCGCCCGGAATCACGGTACTTTCCGCGCGCCACCCGTACGGCATGCGCACTGCACTGTCGTCCGTCCGAACTCAAGCGACGGAGTCAACGGCATGCGGATTCGGACCCTCTTTGCAGCGCTGGTCGTCACCCTCGGACTGACCGCCTGCGGCACCGAGCTCGACGAGGCGGAGCTCAACGCCGGCCTCCAGGGAGAGCTCGGAGGCGACGAGCTGGCCGTGAGCGAGGACGCGCTGGGCCCCAACAGCGCCGCGCCCCAGTACAAGTCGGTCCAGCTCTACACCGGCGTGAAGATGAACTACCGGGTGCAGGGCAACCCGAACGGCATGCCGGTCATCTTCATCCCCGGCTACTCCGACTCCATCCAGACCTGGAGCCTCAACTGGCAGACGCTCCCCGCGAAGTGGCGCGTCTACATGATCGACCAGCGCGGTCACGGCGACTCCTCGAAGCCGCCCTCCTGGTACGCGCAGTCGAACTTCGGCGCGGACCTCGTGGCCTTCATGGACGCAATGGGCCTGCAGAAGGTCGCGCTCGTCGGTCACTCCATGGGCTCGTTCGTCGCGCACAAGGTCGCGGCCACCTACCCGAACCGCGTCAGCCACCTCGTGCTCATCGGCTCGGCGACCACCGCGGTGGGTCACGTGCCGGGCATCGAGCTGCGTGACTTCATGTACTCGCTGACCGAGGTGGACCCGGACTTCGTCGAGTACTTCCAGCGCTCCACCTTCTACAAGCCGGTGCCCGAGTCCTACATCCAGGGGATGATCGCGGCGAGCATGAAGGTCCCGCTGCACGTGTGGCAGGAGGCGATGGCCGGCCTCGTCGCCGAGGACCACACCGCGAACCTCAAGTACATCAAGGCGAAGACGCTCATCCTCTTCGGCGACCAGGACTCGCTCTTCAACCTCCAGCACCAGTACGACCTCAAGGCGGCCATCCCGGGCTCGGTCCTCAAGGTGTACCCGGGCGTGGGCCACGGCCTGCACGCCGAGATCCCGCAGCAGTTCAAGCAGGATCTCCTGAAGTTCCTCAAGTAGCGGACACGCCATAGGCCCCGTGCGGCGGCCGGTCTATTCTGGGCCGGCATGACGACAGGGCGCAGGAACGACGACTCCGACGCCACCCTCACCGGGCTGGGCGCCGGAGTCGCCGCGTTGGAGGGCGGCCGGCTCTCGCTGGTGGTGGTGGACGGGACGGGCGCGCGCACGCTGCCCCTGCCGCCCGAGGGTCGTCTCCTCATCGGCCGGAAGACCGGCGCGTGGCTGCAGCTCAACGACCGGCTCGGCTCGCGGGAACACGCGGAGCTCATCGTCCGCGGGCAGCTGGTGGTCATCCGGGATCTGCGCAGCCAGAACGGGACGTGGGTCGGCGGCGTGCGCATCAGCGGCGAGTGCCCGCTGCAGCCCGGCGAGGCGGTCCGCATCGGCAGCCTCACCCTCGTCATCCAGCGCGCCGGCGCGGACGGCCCGGTGAAGGAGCCGACGATCGACGAGGAGCTGGAGGAGCTCGCCGAGCTCCCCGACGCGCCCGAGCAGTCGCGGCACGTGGTGCGCTCGCCGTCGATGGTGGCGCTGCACGCGCTGCTCCGGCGTGTGGCCGCGGGCCGCATCCCGGTGCTGGTGATGGGCGAGACCGGCACCGGCAAGGAGGTCATCGCCGAGCAGGTCCACAAGGCCTCTCCGCGCGCGGCGATGCCGCTGGTGCGGATCAACTGCGCCGCCCTCCCCGCGCAGCTTCTGGAGGCGGAGTTCTTCGGCTACGAGCGCGGCGCGTTCACCGGCGCCGACCGCGCGAAGGGCGGCCTCTTCGAGGAGGCGGACCGGGGCACGCTGCTGCTCGACGAGATCGGCGAGATGCCGCTCGACCTGCAGGGGAAGCTCTTGCGGGTGCTCGAGGACGGACGGGTGCGCCGCGTGGGCGGCCTGCAGGATCGGCCGGTGGACGTGCGCATCGTGGCCTGCACGAACCGCAACCTCACCGCGGCGATCGGCGCCGGGACCTTTCGCGCGGACCTCTACTGGCGGCTGTGCGGCACGCTGCTCGTCATCCCGCCGCTGCGCGACCGGCGCGAGGAGATCCTCCCGCTCGCCCGCCTCTTCGCGAACGCGGTGGCAAGAGACCTCGGGCGGCAGACGCCCCGCATCTCGCCCGAGGCCGCGCGGCTTTTGAAGGAGCACCCCTGGCCGGGCAACATCCGCCAGCTGCGCCACGTGATGGAGCGCGCGGTGCTGCTCGCCTCCGACGACATCCTCCCCGAGCACGTCTCGGGCGCCACCGGTGAGGTGCCCCCGCTCAACGCCTCCGGTCCGCGCGCCGGCCCGCGCAGCGCCACCGTGCCGCAGCTGCCGGCGCAGTCGGATCCGCAGGGGCTGCGCGGCATCGAGGAGACGGACCCGCAGGCGCTGTCGATGCGCGCGCTGGGCGATGCGCCCGGCGCCACCGCGAGCTTCAAGCAGCAGAAGGAGCAGGCCGAGCGCGAGGCGATCCTCGACGCGCTGGAGCGGGCGGGCCAGAACCAGACCCAGGCCGCGGCGCTGCTGGGGATGCCGCGGCGGACCTTCGTGGAGAAGCTCGACCGCTACGGCGTGGCGCGCCCCCGGAAGCGCCCCGGCGGAGGCTGACCTCTACGACCTCAACCCGCCGCCGTTGCGGAGAAGGTCGCGCAGCAGCGCACCGCCTGCGCCGCCGGAGCCGCCTCGACCGTTTCCACCGCGGCGACGGCCCGGAACCGAAGCGGCCTCGGTGGAGGCGCCCCACAGGTGCTCCTCCATCCGTTCGGAGAGCGCCTCGAGCAGCTCCTCGCGCGAGGGCAACTCTCCACCGCGGGAGAGGACTTCGCCCATCCACTGCGGCAGCACCGTGTGCCGGTTCGCGTCGATGAACGAGAGCAGCTTCTCCGCCGCCTCCTGCGGCAGCTCGCCCTTCGCGGCGCGCTCGCCCACGCCCTGCCGCAGGTCGCGCACGAGCATCGGCTGCGTCTCCGGCGCGCGGAGGATGTCGCCCATCAGCGCGGCCTTCGCCCTCTCGGTGTCGCCGCCGCACTCGATGAGCCGGTTCGTCGCCCACACCGACCACAGCCGCAGCCTGTCGTCGAGACCGCCCTCGCGCAGCCGCTCCGGGGAGAGGCCCAGCGCCGCAGCCGCGGCCTCCTTCGCCAGCGCCGCGAGCTTCTGCGGAGAGAGCGCTTCGGCGGGGAGCTTCGCGCGCGCGCCCCACGGCCTCTTCCCCGCGAACTCGCCCTCGTCGCGGAAGTAGGCCTCGAGGAACTCCGCCACCGCCGGGTCCATCGGCTCGAGCTCGCCCGCGTGCTGGAGCTCCAGCGACGCCAGCGCCTCGAGGTGCGCTGTACCGTGGACATCGTCCGCCGACGCGGCCCCGCCCTGCGCGGCGAGGTACGAGAGCTCCTTCAGCTCTCCGCGGAGCACCCGCAGCTCCTTCAGCTCGCCGGTGGAGAGCCCGGAGTCCAGCCCCGCCAGCGACTTCGCCAGCTTCGCGCCCAGCTGCTCGAGGCGCTCGAACAGCGACGCCTCCGGGCCGCGCGCAACGGACGCTCCCGCCGCACCAGCCGCCGCTGCCACCGCCGCCGCCGAAGCAGACGCCGACGCCGCCTGTGCACCGCCACCGAACGACGACTCCCTTGCCCCGAGCATCGCCGCCGCGGTCCGCGCATCGCGCCGCAGCGAATCGACCTCGCCCTGCACCGTCGCCGCCAATGGAGCGAGCGCCGCCGCCGAGACGCCGCGCTCTGCCGCCCGCTGCAGCGCATCCAGCCGCGTCTCCAGCACCGCCGCGCGCCCGAGCGTCTGCACCAGCGCCTGGGCCACCGGATCCTTCGGCGCGCCTTCTCCGGGCCGCCCCGCCACCTCCCCCGGAAGTGAGCGCGGCTCCGACTGTCCCAGCGCCCGTCCACCCGCCGCATCGCCGCCTTGCGCGCCCGGGGTCCTCACCTTCGTGCGCACGTCCTCGCGGATGCGCCGCTCCTGCGCCTGCGTCTTCTGGCCGGTCTCGAACTCGGAACGCTCGGCCTGCTCGTTGCGGCGCTCCTGCTCCTCGCGCACGTCCGGGGCAAGGGGCGCAACGGCGGGCTCCGCGGGAGCGCGCAGCGGAAGTTCGATCAGCGACCGGATGCGCTCGGCGACGGCGCCGAAGTTGAAGTTCAGGGGGTTCATGGGCGGCGGGCTCCTCGGATGCGACATTGTCGCACGTCCGGGCGAGCGGGTTGCGACGCCCGCCAGAGGCCCTACCTGCCCGTGACGGGTGCACCGAAGCGGCGGCGGATGACCTCCATCACCGCGGCATCCGCCCGAGGGCTCAGCGCCTCGACGATCGTCCTGCCCCTCCTGCGCGCGACGAAGACCTGCGCCACCAGCAGCGCGACGGTCAGGGCCACGTTCTGCAGACTCGCCAGCGGCCACTGCCACGCGACCTGCAGCTCGACCGCGCTGAAGGGCTGGAAGTAGGGCACCGGCCAGATCGATCCCTCCGGCCCCGCGGAGCCCACGAGGTCGCACAACAGATGCCCGTGAAACGCGAGCAGCGCCGCCAGCGCGGCCCGTCCCCGCCCGTCCTTCGCGCCCGCGAAAGCGAAGGCCAGCAGCGTGACGAGCAGCGCGGTGGGCGCGTTGTGGAGCAGCGTCCGGTGCCAGCGCTCGTAGGCCTCGGGGCCAAAGAGGAGGCTCGCGGCATCGAGGTCCATCACCAGGCCCGCGCAGAGGGTCAGCGTCCGGTCGCGGCGCGTCCTCAGGCCGGCGGCCTCGCCGATGAGCCAGCTCGCCAGCGCGTGCGTGGGCAGGTGCATGCTGGAAAGCACCTTAACACTCGGACCCAGCGCAACCGCGGGGCCGGCTGTCCGACAATGTGGGACAGCGCCTCACCGCCCCTCCGGAGCTCCCATGGCCCGCCCGATCGATCCTTCCTCCAGCCGTCCCGTCAGCAGCCCCCGTCCCTCGAACGGGCCCGCGCCGAAGCCCTCCATGCCCGCGACGCGTCCTCAGCCGGCGGATGGGATGACGAAGGGTCCGGTGGCAGGTCCGCAGGTGGTGCTCCACCCGCCGGCGAAGTGGGTGAAGGGCCCCCACTCCTGCACGCCGGTCATCCCCACCACGCCGGCCGAGCCGGTGGACACGAGGACGGGGGCCTCGGCCATCGCAGGACGCGTGTCCGGGCTCTTCCACGACGGCCCCGAGGCGATGCGGACGCGCCTCGCGGAGATGGACGCGCTTGCGATGGTCTCGCGCTTCACCGCCGAAGGCCTGCGCGCGCACACGACCGAGCACGCGGCGATCAAGCTCGCGCTGGAGGGCGGCGAGGCGATCGACGCGCGGGTGGCGGAGCTGGAGAACCTCCTGATGGTGGCGCTCTTCACGCCGGAGGGCTCGGCGGCGGTGCAGCTGGAGCTCGACGTGCTGCGTGAGGTCTCGTCCGACTTCGCCCGGCTGAAGGCGCGCGCGGAGGAGGTCTCGCCGCTGGAGATGCCGGTGGACGGCCAGGCAGAGAACCTCGAGGCGGACGTGCTGCGGACGCTGTTCGGCGGCTACGGCGCGGTCGAGGCGCGCATCGCGGAGCTGGAGGATCTCAAGACCCGCGCCCGCTTCACGCCCGAGGGCCTGCGCGCGGTGGACGCGAAGCTGACCGTGCTGGGGGCGCTGCTCGGCGGCATCCCCGGCGTGGCCGCGAAGCACGAGCAGCTGCGCCAGTTCGCGATGGTCGCGCGCCTCACCGAGGAGCCGATGGCGAAGCTGCAGCTGGAGCTCGAGGGCCTGTCGCGGGTGATGGCCGCGGCCGCGCACTTCGCCGGCGAGAAGACGGGAACGCGCTAGACCCGCGAGGCGCTGGCGCTACGGCACGCGCCCGATGCTGGTGAAGATCTGCAGCCGGGCGACGACCGCCTCCGCGCCCTGGTGGAGGGTCTCGCCGTCCCAGAGCGCGGGCAGCGAGGTGCCGCCTCGGGCGGTGAAGTCCGCCCGCACCTCGTCGTAGGTCACGTTGCGGAAGCGGATGACCTCCTCCAGCGAGTGGTCCACCACGAACCGCCGCGCCTTCGCGGAGGGGCCGTGGGCGATCTCGTGGAAGAGCTCGAAGGTCACTGCGCCATCACCGCGCGCACGACCTGGCCGCAGCCGGTGGCGAACGGGCTGCACTGGATGGCCATGATCCCGCCGATGATGAGCACCAGCGCGGCCACCGCCCCGCCGAGCGGCAGCGTGTAGCCCGGCACCGGACGCCGCCGGTTCATCGCCAGCGTCACGTGCGCCACCGCCGCCGCGCCGACCATCATCACCAGGTGTCCGATGAGCGCCGGGTACCAGACGCCCATGATGACCGCGACGAGGCCGAGGAGGATCTGCAGGTCGAGCAGGCCGACGAACACCGAGCCGACGATCCGAACGCCCTTCCCGGCGGGCTTCTTCGACACCATCCCCATCACGGAGACGATGATCAGCGCCAGTAGGGCGACGAGCACGAGGTACCGCAGGCCGGAGTGGGACATGAGCAGGGCGCGCATAGGGTGCGTTGCCTAGCACAGCCCCGCGCCGCCGGCCGATCTTCCGCGCAGGTCTTTCCGCGGCTACGGCCCGAACCAGGGCTCGATCGCCGAGGGCAGCCTCAGCGTGCCGGCGCCCCTCACCGCGTTGGAGGAGACCGTGTAGACCTGATCGTTCCCGCCGGTGTCGCTGCTGAACGCGACCTCCGAGGCGCCGCTCCAGGTGGGGAAGCTGTCGTTGGCGGTGGGGTCGGCCGGGTAGTCCGTCAGCCGCGTCACCGCGCGCGTGGCGAGCGTCACCGCGAAGATCCGCGACACGCCGGAGGAGAGCTCGCCGTCGAACGCGGCGCGGGTGCCGTCCTTCGAGAGCACCACCCGGTTGCGGATGCGGACCGCCTCCGTCCCCAGCCCGTTGAGCACGTTCTGCGCCGCGCCCGTCTCGACGTTCACCCGCTCGAGCCCGGTGAAGCCCATCCCCGGCGCACCCGAGGCCACGAGCACGTGCAGCCCGTCCGGGTACCAGGAGGGAGAGCCGTGGGCGACGGAGCCCTGCGACACCTCGGTGAAGCCCGAGCCGTCCGCGTTGACCACGCCGAGCACCTGCCGGCCGCCGCGCTCGAAGGTGAAGGCGATGCGCTGGCCATCCGGCGAGAAGGTGGGGTGGGCGAAGCGCTGCGCCTCGGCGTCCGCCGCGAGCACGGTGCGGGGCGCTCCACCGGAGAGCGCGGCGAGCATCAGCGACGAGCCCGCGCCGCTGCCGTGGACGAAGACCACCTGCGCTCCGTTCGGCGACAGCGACGGATGCCGGTTGTCCCCGTTCTGCGTCAGCCGGGCGACCTCGCTGAACCCGGTGGAGCTGTCCGCCGCGTAGACGTTCTTGTCGTCCGCGCGCACGAACACGAACCCGGAGGAGAAGTCCGAGATGCCGATGCCGCCACCGCCGCCCTCCTCGGGCAGCTCGCACGCGAGCATCGTCGAGAACACCACCGCCGCCGCCAGCAGCACCTTGCGCTTCATCGTCTGACCTCAGCTCCTCAGCCCGGCCGGAAGAGACCTGCGCAATCTCCGGCGCTGCGAGGGGGACGTCAACGCCGGGAGGAGATTCAAACGGCGGTCGGCTCAGCGGTGGAGCTTCGCCAGCTCGTTGCGGCAGACGTTGCAGAGCGCGTGGCCCTTGCGGTCCACCTCCTGCGGCGTCTGGGCAAGGAACATCACGCAGCGCGCGTCCTCGCAGTAGGAGAGCCCGAGGAGGTGACCTGCCTGGTGGGTGCCCTCGACCTGGAGCCGGCGCCGCAGCGTCTCCGCGTCCGCGCCCTGGCGCAGCCGGAAGGTGGAGACGAGCGCGATGCGCGACTCGCGGTCCGCCTCGCCGAAGACGAACGGGCTGTCGGGCACGAAGAGGTCCACGTCGAGCAGGCCGAGCGCGCCCTGCTGCCCCGCCTCGAGCAGCGGCACGAGCCGCCGCATGATCGCGTTGCAGTGGTACTGGTTGCGGTCCTTGTTGAAGGCGTAGACCGGCGTCTGCAGCTGCGTCCGGCTCGGCACCGGCTGCGCTCCCAGCTGTGCGCGCAGCGGCTCATCCAGATCCTTCAGCAGTCCGAGGGGCGTGTTACCGACCACTACCAACTGAAGGACCCGTGTGCTCATGCCGCCCCCGGTGAAGTGAGCTGGGGCGCAAGGATTCGAACCTTGATAATCAGAGCCAAAGTCTGATGTCCTGCCGTTAGACGACGCCCCAAGTTGGCCCCATTCTAGAGCGCCCTCCGCGCTTCACAAAGGCGGCAACTTCCCCACCTGGACGTTTTTGTGACAGTTCGCCTAGCCGGTGGGGCGCATCACCGCCAGCTGCCTCGCGGAGAGCCAGAGCCCGGCCGATCTGGGCAGGCGGGCGGCCACCGTGTGCCGGAGCGGCTCCTCGGACGGTTTGACGAAGTAGCGGACCCGGCAGTCGGGGCAGATGCGCCAGTGGGTGCCCTCGGGCGGCTGCGAGATGAGCGCGGGCGCGAACTCCCAGCGCGGCTCGCCGCCGAGGTCGGCGCCGGTGAGGGTGCGGCGGCAGGCGGTGCACTGGTGCGCGTTCCCATCCGCCTGCGCGTAGCGCGAGGGCCCGGCGTGGATGATCGCGTAGTGGCGGTCCGCCGCCGTCTCCGCCACCGGCGTGTGCACCACCAGCACCCAGCCCGCGGAGAGCTCGCGCTCGCCGAAGAGCGGGACGAAGCGGTGCGACACCGTGCGCACGGTGACCGGCGAGTTGCACTCGGTCAGGTGCACCAGCGCCAGCGGCGGGGTCGAGAGCGGAAGGCTGAACGCCCGCGAGAGCACCGCGGCGTAGTAGCGGCGCGCCTTGCCGCAGATGCCCTCGAGCCAGTTCGTTCCCACGATCGCCTCGGCGTGTACGCGGTCCGGTGCACCCTCCGCGCGCGCGGCGCGATCCCAGGCGTCGTTGACGAACTGGATGTCGCCCCGGCGGTCGAGCAGGTAGGCGGGTTCTCCTTCGCGCGCGAGCGCCTCCCGGAGTGCAGCGTCGAGATCCATGACGCCGCGCTGTGCAAGGCCGTTGCCGCTCGTAGCAACTGCCTGCTTTCAGAGGGGCAGGCGCCCGGAGCAGGTGGGTGTGCCTGCTCGCGGGTGTCGGTCACTACCCCTGTGCGCCCCTGTGCTCAGATGTCGAGGTTCTGCACCTCGAGCGCGTTCCGCTCGATGAACTCGCGCCGCGGCTCGACCGCCTCGCCCATGAGCAGCGAGAAGATCTCGTCCGCCTCCACCGCGTCCTCCACCCGCACCTGGAGCAGCGTGCGGCGGGCGGGGTCCATCGTCGTCTCCCACAACTGCTCGGGGTTCATCTCGCCCAGCCCCTTGTAGCGCTGCACGCCGAGGCCCCGCCGCGCGTCGTCCTGCACCGCCTTGAGCATCTCCTGCACGGTGAAGGTGCGGACCTCGCCGCCCTCCAGCTCGACGGTGTAGGGCGCGGGACCGAGCCGCCGCACGACCTCGCGCAGCGCGACGAGCTCGCGGTACTCCGGGCCGGTGATGAAGGGCAGGTCCACCGCGGTCTCGCGCGGCGAGCCGTTGACCTCGCTCTTGAACACGAGCTTCTTCGAGCCGTGCTCGCTATCGTCGCTGCGCACGACCACCAGCTGGTCGATGATGTCCGGGTAGCGCGTCTCCAGGTAGCTCTCCATCTTCGAGAGCTCCTCCTGCAGAAGATCCATGTCCCCCAGCAGCTCCGGCGTGATGTCCGAGGCCTGCACCAGCGCGTCGAGCACCCGCGCGTCCTTGCGCGCCGCGAGCTTCTCCAGCCGCCGCTGGTAGGCGATGACCTGCTCGAGCACCGAGCGCAGCTCCGGCCCCGAAAGCTCCACCGTGGCGGTGCGCACCTTCGCGCGGTCCCCGGCGATGCCGAGGAGATAGCGGTCCAGCGCGAGCTCGTTCTTGAGGTACTGGTCCTTCTTGTTCCGCGTCACTTTGTAGAGCGGCGGCTGGGCGATGTAGAGGAACCCCTTCTGCAGGAGCTCCGGCATCTGCCGGTAGAAGAAGGTCAACAGCAGCGTGCGGATGTGCGAGCCGTCCACGTCTGCGTCCGTCATCAGGATGATGCGGTGGTAGCGCACCTTGTCCGGCTGGTAGTCCTCCTTGCCGATCCCGGTGCCCAGCGCGGTGATGAGGGTCACGATCTCCGCGCTCGTCAGCATCTTCTCGAAGCGCGCCTTCTCCACGTTGAGGATCTTTCCGCGCAGCGGAAGGATGGCCTGGTTCTTCCGGTCCCGGCCCTGCTTCGCCGAGCCACCTGCGCTGTCACCCTCGACGATGTAGAGCTCGCTCTCCGCCGGGTCGCGCGACTGGCAGTCCGCGAGCTTGCCCGGCAGTGACGCGCCGTCGAGCACGCCCTTGCGCCGCACCGTCTCGCGCGCCTTCCGCGCCGCGATGCGGGCCCGGCAGGCGTCGCCGATCTTCCCCACCACGCTGCGCGCGACCTTCGGGTTCTCCTCGAGGAAGGCGGTGAGGAGGTCGTTCATCATCGCCTCCACCGCGCCCTTGATCTCGCTGTTGCCGAGCTTCTGCTTCGTCTGCCCCTCGAACTGCGGGTTGGGCAGCTTCACGCTGATGACCGCGGCGAGGCCCTCGCGCGCGTCCTCTCCGGTCGGCGTCTCCTTGAGGTCCTTCCAGAGCCCGTTCTTCTCCGCGTAGCTGTTCAGCGTGCGGGTCAGCGCGGACTTGAAGCCCGAGAGGTGGGTGCCGCCCTCCGGCGTGTTGATGTTGTTCGCGAAGGTGAAGATCCGCTCGTCGTAGCCATCGTTCCACTGCATGGCGACTTCGACCTGGATGTTGCCCTCGCGCTCGGCGCGGAAGAACAGCGGCTTCTCGTGCAGCACCTGCTTCGCCTTGTTCAGGTGCTCGACGAAGGAGCGGATGCCGCCGTCGAACTTGAACTCGTGCGACTTCGTGGTGCGCTCGTCGGTGATGACGATGCGCAGGCCGGCGTTGAGGAACGCGAGCTCGCGCAGGCGCTGCGAGAGCGTCTCGAAGTTGTACTCGGTGACCTCGAAGATCGTCGGGTCCGGCTTGAACCACACCAGCGTGCCGTGCTTGTCCGTGTCGCCGATGGCGGTGACCTTCTGCTGCGGCACCCCGCGCGCGTACTTCTGCTCGAAGACCTTGCCGTCGCGCGAGATCTCCAGCTTCAGCCACTCGCTCAGCGCGTTGACGCAGGAGACGCCCACGCCGTGGAGGCCGCCGGAGACCTTGTAGGCGCTGTTCTCGAACTTGCCGCCGGCGTGCAGCTTCGTCATCACCACGTCCACCGTGTCCCAACCGGGCATGGCGGGGTGCGGGCCGACGGGGATGCCGCGGCCGTCGTCGCGGACGCTGATGCTGTTGTCCACGTGGATGGTGACGAAGATCTCCGTGCACACGCCCGCCAGCGCTTCGTCCACGCTGTTGTCCACGACCTCGTAGACGAGGTGGTGCAGCCCGCGGACGAAGGTGTCGCCGATGTACATGCCCGGCCGCTTCCGCACCGCCTCCAGACCTTCGAGCACGGTGATGGACGAGGCGCCGTAGTCACCTGCCGGCTTCGCCTCGGGCTTCGATTCAGGAGTGTTCTGCATGGGCTCTCAGGTGGCATCCGGGAGCGCCGCGAGGTGCGCGCGCACGGGCCGGAAACAGGCTGGATTTTCTAACACGCGATCCCCCCTTCAACAAGCAGGGAAGCTCCCCCCAACCGCCCGGAATCACTCCGGATTCACGCCCTCTCGCGGGGCTAGAAGGCGAGCACCGGAACGAGCCCGGTAAACGTGGCGTTCGCACCCGGCGGCGCAGTCCGTCCGCGGAGCCGGTCGAGCTCGCGTTCGAGCCCCTGCCGCTCGTCCACCAGCACGTCGCGCCGGGCCTTCGCCTCGTTCGCCACCGCTGTGCCTCGGATGACGGCGAAGACGATCGCGCCCACGCCCGCGAGGCCGAGCACGAGGCCTCCGGCGCCAATCGCCGCCAGCGCGATGCCCAGCGAGCGGGTCATCTCCACCGAGGAGAGCAGGAGCCCGTAGATGAGGAAGGAGCTCCCGCCGATGATCCCCATCGGCGCGACCACGTAACCCACGTACGCGAGGGCGATGTAGCCGCCCGGCCAGTTGGTGTTGATGCCGCGGATCTCGCGGTTGAGCTCGTCCACGCGATTCTCCAGCTCGAGCAGGCGCGCCGAGTCGTCTACGCGGCGCACGGGGCGGTCGCTCGCGAGGAGCGCGCAGCCGTCACAGGAGACGGAGGGAGAGGCTTCGGCGGCGCTGGGGAGGACGAGGAGGCCGAGCGCGAAGAGGAGAGCGAGCGGGATCGACAGGCGCATGCCGCGGCTTCTACCACCGGGCGCGCGGAGTGCCGCCTACGCGTCGTAGCGCTTCTGCGGCGCGCGCTTCTCCAGCGCCTCGGCGAGGGACTCGTAGCCGGCCTTCGACGCGAAGAGGTGCCGCCCGAGGAGCACCCGCCCCTGCGGCTGCAGCAGCACGAGGAGCTTCTCGCGCTTCCGCCCCTGACGGCGGATCTCGGAGACGTTGTCCCAGGGGATCTCCATCGGCGCGGCGCGGGAGAGCGGGCGCGAGACGGTGATGCCGTCCGGAGAGATCGCCACGCCCCACCCTTCGCGCGGCCGCAGCTTGAGGAGCATCACCGCGAAGGCGAGGCCCAGTCCCGCCGCCACGCCCAGCCGCGCCCACGCGGTCATGTCCGGGGTCCCGCCCGTCGTCGCGCTGCTGAACGCCCAGGCCGCGAGCACCGCGCACACCGCCGCGGCAGAGAAGAACGTCCAGCGCATCAGGCGCGGGTCGTAGGGGAAGAAGTGCACGACGGGGAGCGTAGACACGAGCGTGGACGGTCGCCACCACGCGCTCGACCGCTCGCGCCAGCGGAGAACGCACGAGGCAGGCGGGCTCCGTTGCCGGCCGGCCCAGCGAGTCTGATACTCGAGTCAGGAGGTACGCACGCGGTGAGGGTTCAGCTGCCAGGATGGGTAAAGGACAACCGGACATCGATCCGGGAGGAGGTCGCACCGTATTCGGACCTCAGCCCCTCCGAGCGCGCACGCCTGGTCGGGATCGCTTGCCGCACGGCCATGGCGCAGTTGCACGGCCGGCCCGACCGCGAAGCGATACTCAGGGCGTCGGACCCCATTCCAACGAGCTCGAGGCAGCACCTGCAGAGACTCCGCGCAGAGTACCGGGCGAGCCATGGCTGAATTGCCGGCAGATGCGATGGAGGCCGCCTCAGTCATCGGCGCATCGTTGGACGCGCGAGACATCCCGTACGCAGTAGGAGGCGCGCTCGCCTTCGGAATCTGGAGCACCCCTCGCGGAACGCTGGATGTCGACCTGAACGTCTTCGTACGCGACGACCAACTCGGCGAGGTTGTCGATGCACTTCGCGAGTGCGGCGTGGACGTGAACGCCGAGCGTGCGCGGCGCGACGCAGTAGCCGAAGGGATGTTCCAGGGGCGCTTCGGAGACTTCCGAATCGACCTGTTCACGCCGAGCATCGAGTTCTCGTGGGAGGCCATGAGAACGCGCAGGCAGGTCTCGACCGGTGGCAGGTCCCTCTGGGTGCTGGCTCCGGAAGCGCTCGCCGTCTTCAAGCTGCTCTTCTTCCGGCCCAAGGATCTCGTCGATCTCGAGAGGCTCGCCGCATCGCGCGGCATCAAGCTGGACACGGCGTACGTCCGAAGCCATCTCACGTCCCTCGTGGGCGACGACGACGAGCGGGTGAAGGCATGGGACCGGATGGTCCGCGACGCCGACACTCCCTGAGCCGGTGGGACGGGACTACTCCGCCGCCGCCACCGTCCCGCTCCGCACGCGGAACCAGGCGGTGTCCTCACCCGCGGCGGCGCGGACGAGCTGCGCGTCGGTGGTGGTGAGGAAGGTCTGCGCGCCGCTCTTCGCGAGGTAGTCCATGAGGTACGCGTTGCGCTCGGGGTCGAGCTCGCTGGAGACGTCGTCGAGCAGGAGCAGCGGCAGGAACCCGTGGTGCGCGTGGAGGTTTTCGATCTCCGCGATCTTCCAGCCCAGCACCAATGCGCGTTGCTGTCCCTGCGACGCGAAGGTGCGCGCCATCCGCTCGCCCAGCCGGACCTCCAGGTCGTCCGCGTGTGGCCCGGCGCTGGTGAAGCCGCGCTCCCGGTCGCGCTCACGTCGCGCGCTCAAGGCCTCGAGCAGCGCGTGCTGCAGGAGGCCCTCGTCCACGTCCGGGCCCTCGAAGCCGCCGGCGCTCTCCAGGCTCACGTGCGAGAGGCCGTACTCGTAGCGCGCCCCGTCCGGCGTCCGGCCGATGGCGTCGAACGCGCGCTGTGCCTTCGGTGACAGCTCCATCAAGAGCGCGCGCCTTCGCGTGAGCACCCGCGCGCCCGCCTTCGCCAACGCCTCGTCCCAGGTGTCGAGATAGGCCGCCGGCGCGCCCTCCTTCAGCAGCTTGTTGCGCCCCTTCAGCGCCCGGCCGTAGGCGCGGCTCTCGCGGAGGAACGCGGGGAAGCGGTTGAACACCGCGCGGTCGAGGAACGCGCGCCGGCCCTCGGGCCCGCCCTTCACCACCTCGAGGTCGTCCGGCGTGAACGCCACCACCGACACGCCGCCGAAGTACTCCTCCAGCGACGCGGCCTTCTTCCCGTCCACGAACGCCTGGCGGACGCCCTTCTCCACCTCGACGGCGATCTCGCGCTCGGCGCCGCCGAGGAGAAAGCGGCCGGAGACCCGCGCGCGCTCGGTGCCGAAGCGCACCAGCTCGCCGAGGCGCGAGGCCCGCAGCGGCTTCAGCGTGGAGAGGAAGTAGATGCCCTCGAGCAGGTTCGTCTTCCCCTGCCCGTTCTGGCCCACCGCGATCGTCGCGTGCGCCGAAGGGCAGAGGGTGACCTCGCCCAGGTTCCGGAAGTCCCGGTAGCTGACCTGCAACAGCCTCACGAAGGCGCCGAGCGGCTCACACGCGCATCGGCATGACGACCGCGGTGTAGCTCTTGTCGCCGGGCGCGTGGAGCACGCCGGGGCTGTGCTCGTCGCCGAGCTCGAACACCACCTCGTCGGTGTCGAGCACCGAGAGCACGTCGGTGAGGTAGCGCGCGTTGAAGCCCACCGTCAGCTCCGGCCCGCGGTACGTGCAGTCGATGTCGTCCTTCGCCTCGCCGAGGTCCGGGTTGTGCGAGGTGATCCGCAGGAGGTTGTCGGACAGGCGCACCTTCACCGCGTTGGACTTGTCTGCCGAGAGCAGCGCGATCCGGCGCAGGCCCTCGAGGAACCGGATGCGGGGGAGCGCGACCTGCTTTTCGCCCTCCTTGGGGATGACCCGCTGGTACTCGGGGAACTGCCCGTCGATGAGGCGCATCACCATGGTGAGGCCCGTCTTCTTGAACAGCGCGCTGTTGTCCGCGAAGCCGAGGAAGCACTCCGCCTCGGGCGCTTCATCCAGCAGCCGCCGGAGCTCGAAGAGGCCCTTGCGCGGAACGATGACGCCGCTCTTGAGGCCGAAGTCGCCCTCCATCTCCCGCTCCACCAGCGCGAGCCGGTGACCGTCGGTCGCGACCATGCGCGTCTTGCCGCCCTCGCGGGGCTCGAAGAACACGCCGTTGAGGATGTAGCGCGTCTCGTCGGTGCTGATGGCGAACTGCGTCTTCTTGATCATCTCGAGGATGAGCGCGCCGTTCACCTTCACCAGCCCGGCGCTCTCCTCCTTCGGGAACTTCGGGTACTCCTCCGGCGCCATGCCGACGATCTTGAAGTTCGCCGTGCCGGAGGTGATCTCCACGTAGTTGTTCGAGAGCCGCTTCAGCGTCAGCGTCGCGTCCGGCGCGCTGGCCACGATGTCGTGCAGGTACTTCGCCGACACCGTCACCGCGCCCGGCTTCAGCACCTCCGCCGGGTGCTCGCTCACCACGCCGATGTCGAGGTCGAACGCGGTCACCGACACGCCCGTCTTCTGCGCGTTGATGAGCACGTTGGCCAGGATGGGCATGGTGGTCTTCCGCTCCACGATGCCCTGCGCCCGCTGCAGCGCGCGCTTGAGCTGGTCCGCCTCGATCTTGAATTCCATGTGGTGGCTCCCCGCCGCCCGTGTAGTCCGTGCCCGGAGGGAGGTCAATGCGGCGTGGCCGTGCCCTACGTGCATGGTCAAAGCAACGGGGACGTCGCTTTCTGCTGCCGGTTCAGCGCGCGATATTTCCTGCCTTTCTGATTTCCGTGCCGAAGTGTTGGCCAGATAACTTCCCATTGGGGAAGTGGGAGGGTTTTCGAGCCTGCACTCCGACTAAGCGTGCGGCTGCTTCACCCGCAGTGACCCGCATCTGCCCCAACCCCCGCTCACCGGAGTTCCCTTGAAGAAAAGTGCAAACCCCGCTTACCGCGGCGCTGGCCTGGTCGCCTTGACCGCGGCAGCGCTGACGTTCAGCGCCTGTTCGTCGTCCTCCAGCACGCCGCAGACCGCCTCCCTGCAGCAGGCGGCCAAGCAGCAGCCCGCACCGCAGCCGAGCGGCAAGGCCATTCCGAACATCGAGAAGATGCAGGTCGCGATGTTGAAGAAGGAGACCGCGGACGGCAACGCGCGGATGTTCGCCTCGGTGTCGAAGGACTCGAAGGACGTCCACGCGCAGGGCTTCTTCGTCCTCCAGCGTGACCGGCGGGACCCCAAGCGCGACGTCACCTTCACCGACGACGGCAAGGGCGCCGACGACCAGGCGGGCGACGGCGTGTTCACCGCCTTCGTGCACTTCGACTTCGACGAGCTGCGGAAGCAGAACCGCCGGCTCGAGATGGCGGGCGGCGCGGGGAAGGTGAAGGTCGTCTCCTTCGAGGGCCGCAAGGTGACGAAGTCGGACATCGTCCAGGCGATCGCCGAGGCGGACATCACGCCGGACAATCCGATCGACGCGACGCCGCTCGGCCTGTCGCAGAACATCTCTTTCGAGCACTCGATCGTCATCAACCACCCGGACGTGGTGAACGATCCGAACCGCACCTTCGACCGCTGCAGCGGCAGCGGCACGCCGATGGGCGCGTGGACCTTCGGCCACCTCTGGACCGAGATGATCAACCAGCCGCTGACCGGCATGCCGCCGGAGGACGCGGCGCGGAAGTGGCTGGACACCTGGCACAGCAACCAGGAGTTCCACTTCAACAGCGCGCTCGCGCGGCCGGGCGTGCAGCAGTTCATCGACGACTGGGACAACATCAGCGGCGGCACCTTCGACCTGAAGGTCGCGCCCTTCCGCCTGGTGGCGATCGTCAACCGCATGGACCTGCACGAGTCCGTCGGCTACGGCGGTGGCTCGGGTGAGACGCGCTTCGTCTTCGCGCTCGAGGACGCGAACTGCAACCCGCTGCCGTTCCTCGTCATCTTCGAGTACGGCAACATCCAGGAGGACTGCGACCAGATGACGGACCTGGCGCGCAAGTGGGTGGAGCTGGCGAACGAGCCGGTGGGCAGCCCGCAGTACAACGCGATGTTGCAGGACATCACCGACCTGGTGACCACGCGCGACGCGAACCCGAACAAGCCGAACGGCAGCGCGCTGAACCAGCTGCGCACCAACGACTTCGTCTTCGACCACCCGTGGCAGCTGCGTGAGTTCATCCTCGATCCGGGCGGCTCGGGGCTCGTGGTGCCGGAGACGGTGAAGCGGACGCCGGACATCTCGCTCGACAACACGCCGCAGCTCGACCAGACGATCGACGACAACCTGCCGACGATCTGGCCCTTCGTGCCGTTCTCGATGCTGAACATCCTCACCGGCTCGTTCGATCCGCTCGAGTACCCGGCGGGCAGCGGCATCTTCATCCGCGCCATGGCCTCCGACATGCCGCACCCCGGCTTCTGCTTCCAGGCGAACCTCGCGGGCAACGCCGCCATCTCCGCGGACGACGCGCGCTTCGAGTACTCCTCGAACACCTGCGCCGGCTGCCACGCCGGTGACGTCAACGCGGGCGGCAACTTCACGCACATCGACGAGAACGGGAACCTCTCCCAGTTCCTCTCCGGTCCGCACAGCGAGAG
Source organism: Pseudomonadota bacterium (assembly GCA_023423535.1). Lineage (GTDB taxonomy): Bacteria > Myxococcota > Myxococcia > Myxococcales > Myxococcaceae > JAFAFL01. The sequence goes on along the minus strand of JAFAFL010000048.1, from coordinate 56,453 downwards.
CGACTGCATGAGCGGCACGCCGCGCAACTTCGATGAGCCGACCCGCCGGGCGCAGATCCTCGACGCGCTGGCGAACAACGCGTGCGAGCGGCTGGCGATGCTGAAGGAGCTGCACGCCGAGCACTAGAAGTCGCGCGAGGTGCGACGCGCTTCAGGGATCCCCGCCGGTGCCCCGTGCACCGGCGGGGTTTCTCTTTGCGGGGGGTGAAGGCTCAGGCCGCGGCGATGGGCGCGCCCTCGCGGACGGCCTTTGCGGTGCGCCGCCAGTCGTCTAGGTCACAGGGGCGCTCGCAGACCGCGTGCGCGGCAGTCAGCAGCGCGCACTCCCGCCGGCCGATCCGACCGTCCAGTGCGCAGGCGAGGCCGAGCGCGAGCAACGCCCTGTCGCGGGCGGAGGGCTCGAGGGTCCGCAGCTGCGCGAGGAAACGCTGCGGGTCGTCGAGCCGCTCCGGATGGCTGGGGGCCGTGCCGCGATCGAGGAGGCGGCGCTCGAGCTCGTGGAGGAGATGCTCGAGGTTCGGGTGCAGGTCGCGGGTGCGGACGATCGCCGAGCCCACCGCGCGCAGGACGGCTTCCGATTCCGCCGCGGAGAGTGACGGCGCCTCCCCTTCGGAGGTCCGGGGAAAGAGGAGCGCCACCGCCTGCTCCACCGCGCGAGGCCCCACCGCGCGCACCCGGGCCTGGCGGAGGATGCGCAGGGTGACGATGACGTTCCACACCGCGGTCACCGGGACGGCGACGAAGGGGAGGAAGCCTCTGACCGCGGCGCGCCCGAGCATCCGCTTGAAGAGCTGCTTGAGGATGAAGTTCGTGGCCGCGAGCTTCGCCTTGTAGAGGAGCGTGAGGACGAGCAGCGCGAGCTTCGACGACTCGCGCAGCGGATCCACCGCCGGGTGTCCGTCGCGCGGGTTCGGCAGCTCCAGCGCCGCGCGGGCGAGGGGCCGGTCGAGCCTCGTCCAGTCCCTCACCCCGGTCATGCGCGCGGTGCGGCTGGTGGCGTCGAGCGCGTTCCAGATGAGGAAGGCGATCTCCGCCACCGCGAAGACCGCGGTCGCGCCGAGCACCAGCGACCACCAGCGCCACTGGTGGTCGAAGTGTCCCTCCGGCCAGCGCGCGCTGGCGAGGACCTCCGCGGTGGCGACCGCGCCGCTGGTGACGACGCCGGAGAGCGCTGCCCTGCCGCAGGCGAGCCACTGCAGCCGGCGGAAGGCGTCGCGCTCGTGCGCCCAGCGGAGTGAAACGTCGGAGGGCACCGCGGCGCGTTCGCGGACGAAGCGCGCACCGAACTGCTCGAGCCGGGGCGGCGCCTTCGACGATGGCGTCGGACGGGGCGCAGTGCCGTCGGCGAGCGGGAGCGCGGGAGGGGAGGAGGCCGGAGTCGACATGCTGCGCACCAGTGTCGGCGCGGGCAGCGGCGAACGAAAGGGGCGCGGTGACTTCTCGTCACGCGCGCCCCGGGATGTGCGGGCCGTTGCGACTACTGCTTCACTGCCGCGGGCGGCTGCGGCGGGGGACGCACGGTGGCGTTCGGCAGGCCCAGGCCGGCGAGCTGCTTCTGGATGACCTCGGGGTCACCCACCAGCACGAGGCTGAGGGTCTTCGGGTCGAGGTAGCGCTCCGCGGCCGCCTGCACCTGCTCGGGCGTGGCGCTCTCGAGGCGCTGCACGAGCTTCTGGTAGTGGTCGAGGTCCTTCTCCTCCAGCCAGATGGACGCCGCCGCGCGCGCGAGGCCATCCACGCTCTTGAACGAGCCGGGCAGCGACTGCACGAGGCCCCGCCGCGCGTCCTCGAGCTCCTCCTTCGTGATGGGGCGCTCGCGCAGGCCCTTCAGCTCGGAGAGGAACTCCTGCACCGACGGTCCGGTCACGTCCGCGCGCACCGAGGAGGAGGCCACCAGCGGGCCCTCGCCACGACGCGGGCTGACGTAGGCCGACGCGCCGTAGGTGTAGCCCTTCGCCTCGCGCAGGTTCATGTTCAGCCGGCTCCCGAACATGCCGCCGAACACCGTCGTCGCCAGCTCCAGCGCCGGCTGATCCGGATGGCCGGCTTCGATCGCCGGGCGGCCCATCGCCACCAGCGTCTGCACGAGCCCCGGCTTCGGGACGAGCACCACCTGCGGCTCCGCGCGCACCCGCAGCTCGGCGGGCTTCGGAGGCCTCTGGGCCCCGCCCTTCCACGCGCCGAAGTGCTTCTCCGCCCACTGGCGGGCCTCGTCGAGCGTCACGTCACCGGTCACCACCAGCGCCGCCGCGCCCGGACCGGCGTGCTTCTTCCAGAACTCCTGCGCGTCCTTCCCCGTCAGGCCTGCCACCGACTCCGGCGTGCCGCCCACCAGCCGGCCGTAGGGGTGACCCGCGCCGTAGAGCACGTCCGCGAACGCCCACTGCGCGAGGTAGCCCGGGGTGCCGATCTGCCGCGCGAGGTTGTTCAGGTGCTCGCGCTTCTTGCGGTCGAAGTCCTCCGGCTTCAGCGCCGGGCGCAGCACGATGTCCGCCACCAGCGCCATCGCCTGCGGTGCGTTGCGGCGGAGAACCTGGGTGCCCACCAGCGCGCCGTCATACTGCGTGCCCGCGAACGGCTCACCTCCGAGCTCCGCGAACGCCTCCTCCAGCGCGATGGCGTCCCGCTTCCCCGCGCCCTCGAGCAGCGTGCGCATCGTCAGCTCGGCGAGGCCCGCCTTCCCTTGCGGGTCCTGCGCGCTGCCCGCCGCCAGCGCCACGCCGATGCTCACCAGCGGCAGGTCGCGGCGCTCGCTCACCATCAGCGTGAGCCCGTTCTTCAGCGTGGTGCGCTGGAACTTCGGGATGACGAGCTCCGGCGCGTCGCCCGGCGTGGGCTGGGTCTGACGCCAGGCCTCGGCGGGGGGCACTTCGGCGACGGGCCGCTGTCCGGCCGGCGTCCCGGTCTGCGTTCCGCTCTGCTCCTGCGTTTCGACCGGCTTCGGCTCGGGCGTGCTCTTGCAGCCGGCGCCGAAGGAGAGGCCCGTCAGCGCGAGCGCGGCGGCGAGAAGGATCGACTGAATGGTGCGGGCCATGGCTAGTTGCCCTCCTTCTTCTGCGCGGGCTGCTGTTCGGACTGCGCGGACTGCGCGGGCGTGGCGCGCAAGACTGCGCGCCGATCGCCGAGGAACTCCTTCGCGAACGCCTGCACCATCTGCGGCGTCACCGCCTCGTAGCGGGCGAGGTCTCGCGCGAAGCCGTCCGGCTCCTTCCACACGTGGTTGTACATCTGCATCCGGTCCGCCTTGCCGCTCATCCCGCCCACCGACTGCAGGCCGGCGACGAAGTCGGTTTCGATCTTGTTGCGCGCGCGGCGGACCTCCTCCGGCGTCACGCCCCCCTCCCGAACCTCGGCGAGGACGAGGTCGATCTCCCGCTGCAGCTCCTCCGCGGTGTGACCGGGCGCCGCGGTGGCGTCGACCATGAACACGCTCTGGCCCTTGATGCTCCACTGGAACGCGCTGACGGACTGCGCGATGCGCTTCTCGCGCACGAGCCTGCGGTGGAGCCGGCTGCCCTTGCCGTCGCTGAGGACGGCCGAGAGCACGTCCGCGGCCGCGTCGCCCTCGGCGAAGGCCTCCGGTGTGTGCCAGGCGATGGTGATCGCCGGGAGGGTGGCGATGCGCTCGTCGTGCTCGAGCACGAGCTCCTTCTCCAGCCGCGCCGGCTTCACGTCCGGCTCCTTCGGCTCCGGCCTGCGCGGGAGGGTGCCGAAGTACTTCTGCACCAGCGCCTTCGCCTCCTTCGGATCGAACGCGCCCGCGAGGGTCAGCGTCGCGTTGGAGGGCGCGTACCAGGTGTCGAAGAAGTCGGAGACGTCACCCACCGTCGCCGCGTCGAGGTCCGCCATCGAGCCGATGACGCGGCCGAAGTAGGGGTGCGGCTGCGGGAACATCGCCTGCCACAGCCGCTCCTGGGCGACGCCATAGGGCGCGGTCTCGATGCGCTGGCGGCGCTCGTTCTTCACCACCTCCTGCTGCGTCTTCAGCTTCTCCTCCGTCAGCGCGGGGAGGAGGAAGCCCATGCGGTCGCTCTCGAGCCAGAGCGCGGTCTCGAGGTAGTTCTGCGGCACGGTCTGGAAGTAGTTCGTGCGGAAGAAGTTCGTGGTGCCGTTGAGGTCGGTGGCGCCGAGCCGCTCGAGCATCGCGATGTGCTGGTCGTCACCGACGTGCGCCGAGCCCTGGAACATCATGTGCTCGAAGAGGTGCGCGAAGCCGCTGCGCCCCTTCGGCTCCTGGTAGGCGCCCACGTGGTACCAGACGTTCACCGCCACCACCGGCAGGCGCTCGTCCACGTGGAGGATGACCTCCATCCCGTTGTCGAGCGTGTACTTCTCGTAGGGCACCTGCAGCTTCGTGCCCGCTCCCGTTGCCCCGCCCGCGGGCGGTGCTCCCTGCGCCAACGCGGCCCCGCACAGCAGCGCGAGACCCAATGCGGCCGCTCTCATGCGTCACTCTCCCTTTCAGCCTCTAGAACTTCCGGACCTGCCTCTGGACTCACCAGGCGGACATGCCGCCGAGACACAGCACCTGCGCGAACCCGGCCCGGCGAAGGAGCTCGGTGGCGCTCTGCGCGCGCATGCCGGCGGCGCAGTAGACGACCACCGGACGCGTGGGCTCGCCCACTTCGGGGAGGCGCCTCGGGAGCTCCTGCACGGGGATGTTCACCGCGCCTTCGAGGTGACCCTGCCGGTACTCGTCCGGCGTCCTCACGTCGAGCAGGAGCGCGCCCTTTGACACCCACTCCCGCGCCGTCCCGGAGAGCGTCTTCGCGTCGGCCATAGGCCCGCGGCCTTAGCACAGCGGGTCGGACACCGACGCACAGGAAGATCCCAGCGGACGAATCGCACGCCGGTGATGTGTCGAGCGCTCGACGGGCGCACTTCCCCGCCGGCGCGCGCGTGAACACCGTGGTGCGCGTTGGACGGTGCCGGTCTGGGGGAACACATGGGGCGGGTCTGGGCGTGGGCGGTGACCCTTCCGGTGCTGCTTTGGGCCGGCTGCGGTGGCGAGGCGCAGACGACGGTACGGGTGGAGCTCGTGCCGTCAGCGCCTCCCGCCGCGGAGCTGTTCGACGGGGGCCTCGATGGTGAAGGCTTCCCGGACGGCGGCTTCGAGGCTGAGGGAGACGGTGGCACGGTGACCGCGCCCGAGGACCCGCCGCCGATCGAGCTGCCACCTCCGTCCGAGCCGATCTTCCAGCCCGGCTTCTTCCAGAACCTCCGCGCCTCGCGACGCACCGAGGGCCGGGTGACGCTGCGCTACACGGTGCCGGTCCTGCGCTCCGGCGGGCGGCTGAAGGTCGTGCTGCTGGCGGGGAACTCGTCGCTCACGGTGCACGAGGCCACGGTGGCGCGGGCGGGCAGTGGCGGGTCGCTTTCGGGGACGGCGAAGCAGCTGAAGTTCTCCGGACAACCGACGGCGCACGTGCCTTCGCGACAGCGGCTGGCGTCGGATCCGCTGAGCTTCGAGGTCGACGCGCCGGCGGACCTCGTGGTCTCGCTCGACGTGGACGGCGGCGTGGGGGCTTCGCTGATCGATGCGTTCCCCAATTCGTTCCTCGCGCCCGCCGGACAGGCCTGGCACACGCACGTCACCGGCGCGCAGCCGCACCACCGGCTGTGGGGGCTCAACGCGATCCTCGTGGAGGGGCCCGCGGAGCCGGTGTTTCTGGCCATCGGCGACAGCATCACCGAGGGCTACGTCTCCGGACACGACGACGTGCGCGACGCGTGGCCCCATCTTGCGGCGGAGGGCTCTTTGGTGCCGGTGGCGAACGGCGCGGTGAGCGGCCAGGGCGTCTACAGCGCCAACGAGCTCTTCGGCGACGAGCTGCAGTGGCTCAGCGAGTTCAAGGTCACGCACTGCCTGGTGATGCTGGGGACGAACGACCTCGCGGCGCTCGATGCGGCGGAGATGAAGGCGCGCATCGGCGGCTTCTTCGACCGGCTGCGCCCGCTGTGCGAGGTCTGGGCGGGCACGCTCATCCCGCGCGAGAAGGCGGAGGGCGCGGACCTCGCCGAGGTCCACGCGCGAAGGGCCGACGTCAACGCGTGGCTGCGCGCCGGCGCCGGTGGAAGGGCAGCGCACGTGGTGGACTTCGAGGCCGTCACCTGCGCGGAGGGCGATCCGAACAGGTTCCGGCAGGGCTTCAGCTGGGACGGCATCCACCCCACGCTCGCCGGGCAGCGGGCGATGGGAGAGCTCGCAGCGCAGGAGCTGGCGCGGGTGAAGTAGGGGCATCGCAGTGAGTTTGCGGCCAGTTTGCTGTTGCCCTCTACAGTGAAGTGTCGTCGCAAACTCACGACTACTTTCGCGGTGACCTGCGCCTGGTGGTCCCTGCCGTCCGCCGAGACGAGACGGGGAACGCCGGCCCCTGCAGATAGCCGACGCCCGGTCCACGCTCCCGACCGGGCTCCTTGCGGAGGACCTGGCGGTCGACGAGGTCGCGCAGGATGTCGCGCGCCCTGGGCATGCCGACGTCGAGGAGGTTCTGGACGGTCTTGTTCGTCACGCGTCCGTACTCACGAACATGGGCAACGATCCTGCGGTCGGTGTCATCCACCGTGCGGCGCTGGTACGCGACGGCAGGTCCGAGCGCCCTCAGGGGCTCGCTCCGCAGGCGATACGTCGGTCGCGCCCGGCGCACGGTCTGACGCGTGGGTTCGAGCAGTCGTACGCGCTCCGAGGCGAGCCGCCGCAAGGCGGACTCCGCCTCGTCGATGGTCTTCTGCAGAAAGGGTCCCAGACCTTCGGCGTCCACCGTTCGCTGAGCGCAGAGCCTGAAGAGGATGAGCATCGTGTCGGTGTCGTCCCGCTCCTCTTCAGGAAGCCCGGCGACGAATCGCGCGACATGCGTGTTCGGCGCGCCCCCGACGAGGCTGACGCGGACGTGGTCCGGGGCCTCGTCGAACCGAGGCAGGTCCCGGCCCGAACGGATCATCTCCCGGAAGATGCGGTCGATCCCCCGGCCCACCTCCTCGGCGAATCCCAGGGTCCGCATGGCCCGCGCGAGGGTTCGATTTCGGGGCGCCGACGGATGGGTGAGGATGTTGGCAGGAGTGACACCGGCGACCAGAGGACCGGGCGACGTGATGACGAGCACCTCTGGCGAGTGGTCCACCACCACCGGTCCCGGAAGTGCGTAGTCGCGGTGCACGACAGCGTTGATGAGGGCCTCGCGCACCGCAGCCTCAGGGAAGTCGTACAGCTCCAGTTGCTGCCCATTGGGCAGCGTGATGGGGGTGAGCGTCCGGCGGGCGTTGACCAGCTCGAGCACTCGCTCCACCGCGTTCAAGAGAGGCGCTTCGACGCGCTGGATGTCCCGCGGGTCTCCGCCCGGCGTCTGCCGGTACTGGTAGACGATCAGGGGCTGGCGGCCGGAGCTCGTGATTCGACTGAACAGCAGCTCGCCTGCGCGCAGCAGGTGCTTTCGCTCACCGCCCACCGATCCGTCAGCCTCGAGAGCTTCCGCCGCTCATCGGCAAGCGTCGACAGGTTGCGCCGGGCGAGGCTCATCGCCTCGGGCGAGACCTGCTCCGCCGTGCGCGACGTCGTTCGAGCAGACCAGTCGACGCCGGCCTTTGCCTCGCGCAGGCGCTGGTGCTCCGACGCCCCCATCGGCTCGCATGACGCGAGGACGCGGTGAGTGGCTCGGCCCCGCGTGTCGGTGTGGATCTCCGGGCTCTCCGGGACGAGTACGAGAAGAAGTCGGACGCCGTCCTCAACGTGGTCCTCAACCGCAACGGTGAGCGGCGGACGCGTGAGGTGGTAGATGCGCCGGCTCACCTCTGAAGGCTGAAGCGACGCTCCCACCAGCGCTCTGCGGCCGGGCTGCTTCTCATCCACGCCCACGACGACGACCCCACCGTGGCTGTTGGCGAAGCAGATCGCCGCTTCCGCCAGGTCCTTCAGTGTCTCGTCATGTGTAGGCTTCTCCCGCTTGAACTCGAGCTGGTGGTTCTCGAGCTCTGCGGCCCGGCGCCCTTCCCGGATGGCCCTCAACGCGTTGCGAGCGAGATCGAGCGGGAGCATCCAGTTTGCCCGGAGTTTGCGGTTACCCTCCACAGGAGAGGGTCCCCGCAAACTAGCCGCAAACTCAGCGCGCCGGAAGCGGGCGGAGCTACGACTTCTTGTGGTGGTGGTCCTTGTGCGTCTCGAACGGGCCCACGCCGGAGGGCGCGATCTCTCCGGGCGGCAGCGGGTTCCGCGCGCTGGCGATGATGGTGATGGTGAGGATGCCGATGATCACCGCGAGGCTCACCAGCGGGTTGATCCCCGGCCACGAGTGCAGCGCCTCCACGTCGTGGTGCAGCCGCTCGTAGCAGAGCTTGATGCCCACGTAGGTGAGGATCACCGCCAGGCCGGCCTTGAGGTAGCGCAGCTTCGCGGCGAGCCCGGCGAGGAGGAAGTAGAGCGCGCGCAGGCCGAGGATGGCGAAGATGTTCGAGGTGAGGACGATGAACGGGTCCCGCGTCACCGCGAACACCGCCGGGATGCTGTCCATGGCGAAGATGAGGTCGGTGAACTCGACCAGCACCAGCACGAAGAACATCGGCGTGGCCAGGCGCTTGCCGTTCTCCTTCACGAAGAAGTGCTGTCCGCGGTAACCGTCGGTCGTGGGCAGGATGCGCTGGAGCGCCTTCATCGGCCGCGAGTTGGTGATGTCCGGGTGCTCGTGGCGCTGCAGCCAGGTCTGGATGCCCGTGTAGATGAGGAAGGCGCCGAAGATGTAGAGGATCCAGTCGAAGCGCTCGATCAGCGCGGCGCCGGTGAAGATGAGCACCGTGCGCATCACGATCGCGCCGACGACGCCGTAGAAGAGGACGCGGTGCTGCAGCTCCTTCGGCACCGCCATCGCGCCGAAGATGAGAAGGAAGAGGAAGAGGTTGTCGATGGAGAGGGATTTCTCGATCACGTAGCCGGTGAAGAACGCCACCGTCGGGTTCTCGCCCTCGATGCCCTCGTGGAGCCGCGAGACGAAGAGGCCGAAGAGCACCGCGCAGCCGACCCAGATGGCGGACCAGACGGCCGCTTCCTTCATCGACACCGCGTGCGCGTGCCGGTTGACGACGAAGAGGTCGATCGCGAGCAGCACCGTGACGACCACGGCGAACCCTGCATAGAGAACGGAATCCGAAACCATAGAGGCGCTTCGCTAGCATGGGGTGCACTCCGGGACGAGACTTCGGCCGCCCGCCATTCACCTCTGGACACCTCCGGGAGACACGATGTCGCCGAGCCGATCTCTTCAACCCTTCACCCTCGCGCTGCTTTCGCTGCTCGTGCTTCCGACGCTGCTCTCCCCGACCGGGGCCTTCGCGAAGGACGCAGGCGCGAAGCACGGACACCTCGCCGGGGATCGCTACCGCGACGCGGAGAAGTGGGCGGCGGCGTTCGAGTCCCCGGATCGCGACGCGTGGCAGAAGCCGGATGAGGTGATCGCGGCGCTGAAGCTTCCGGCGGACGCGAAGGTCGCGGACATCGGCGCGGGCACCGGCTACTTCCCCGTGCGCCTGGCGAAGCGGGTGCCGAAGGGCATCGTGTACGCGATCGACCTCGAGCCGAACATGGTCGCCTACGTCGATGCGCGGGCGAAGCGCGAGGGCCTGAAGAACCTGCGCGGCGTGGTGGCGAGCGCGCACGATCCGAAGCTGCCGGAGCCGGTGGACCTCGTGCTCAACGTGAACACGTACCACCACCTCGAGGACCGTCCCGCGTACTTCCGCCGCGTGGCGAAGGCGCTCCGTCCCGGTGGGCGCGTGGTGGTGATCGACTTCAAGCCGGAGTCGAAGATGGGGCCGCCCGCGGACCACAAGTTCTCCGAGGAGAAGATCGTCCGTGAACTCGAAGAGGCCGGCTTCCGCCTCGCCGAGCGACACACGTTCCTCTCCGAGCAGCACTTCCTCGTCTTCGCGCCGAAGGCTGCGCGGTGAAGGTTCCACGCTGAGGGTTTCGCGCTGAAGGGACAGCGCTGAAGGGGCCGCGTTGAAGCGCTCCGCGTTCGGCGCGGGCACGCGCGCACGTGCCCCGGCAGCGGGGTTCGCGGCATCGGTCATCGGGCGGACCTCGGTCAGGGGGAGGACCCTCCTCCTGCTGTCCGATGAGGGGCGGCTCCGCGCGGCGCACAGTCGCTCGCGCTGGAACCCACCACAGTCGCGGAGCCCACATGAATCGCACCGTGTCGTTCATCGCCGTTGCCGGCGCGCTCGCCGTGCTCGCCCTCCTCGCCGCGCCGAGACCGCAGCGCACCCAGCCGGCTCAACAGGAGCCGCAGGCGCAGCAGCAGCAGGCCGGAGCTCCGGTCACTGCCGTGGCGCTGCCCGCCGAAGCGCAGGGCAGCTCGAGCGCGCGAGGTCTCACGCTGAGCGGCAAGCTCGCGTCCGCCTTCGTGGCCAACGGCGGCGCGCCGAACTACCTCACCCTGGAGGTCGCCGCCGCGCCGCAGGAGGAGAAGGGCCCTCGGATGCCGGCGAACCTGGTGGTGGTCATCGACCGCTCCTGCTCGATGGCGGGCCAGAAGATGACCGACGCGGTGGGCGCGGCGCGGACGCTGGTGGACACCCTGCACCCCGAGGACCGGCTGGCGATCGTGGACTACGGCAGCGACGTCTCCACCTTTCCCAGCACGCTCGCGGATGCGGCCGGAAAGGAGCGTCTGCACGCGTACCTGCGCGACCTCGACGTGGACGGCTCCACGAACATCGGCGGTGGTCTTCAGGCGGGCGCGCTGGCCGCTCGAGAGCACCAGGCGCGCTACTCGAACAACCGGCTCGTGCTCCTGAGCGACGGTCAGCCCACCGTGGGCATCACCGATCCCGACGGCCTCGCGCGCATCGTCTCCCGCATCCGGGAGGGCGGACTCACCGTCACCTCGCTCGGCGTGGGGCGCGACTTCGACGAGCGCCTGATGGCGCGGCTCGCCGAGGCGGGCGGCGGCTTCTACGGCGACATCGGCGACTCGGCGCGGCTGGCGGAGGTCTTCGCGCGGGAGCTCGACCAGGCCTCGCGGATGGTGGCGCGCGACCTCGAGCTGCGGCTGCTCGTGCCGGCGAACGTGCGGGTGGAGGAGGTGCTCGGGCGCGACTTCCGCCCGGACGGCGCCGGCGCCCGGCTGCGTCTCTACGACCTCTCCAGCGGCCTCTCCAACCGCCTGGTGGTGCGCTTCAGCGTGAACGAGGCGGCGGGCGCGGCACTGCGCGGGCCGGTGCACGCGTTACTGACCTGGACGGACCTCAAGACCGCCGAGCGCGTCTCCGCGCAGGTCTCGATGACGGCCACCGTGACCGACGACGCGCAGAAGGCGCTGGCCAACGCGGACGCGGACGTGCTCGCGCATGCGGCGAACGCGGAGGCGGCGCGGCAGGTGCGCTACGCGGCGGACCTCGCGCGTCAGGGGAAGCGGGACGAGGCGGACCGCCACCTCTCCGACTCGATGCTCAATCTGCGAAGGCTCTTCGGCGCGAGCGCGGAGTCGCTGGCGGGCGCGAGCATCGAGGACTCGCGCAAGTCGCTCCGCGGCGGAGACATGAACCGCGCGGCGAAGGACATGGAGCGCAAGAGCATCCAGAGCTTCGGTCAGAGCAACGCGTACTAGCGCCCGGGGACCACGGCCATGACCCTTCGTGACACCACTGCTTTCGAACGAGACGTCGTGCGCGCCCTCTGGGCGGGCGCCGCCGCCGGTGCGCTGCACGCACTCGCTCTCGGGCTGCTCGGCGCCTCGCGGCTTCCGGTGTGGCCCTTCGTGGGCACCGCCGTGCTCCTCGCCTTTGGCGCCGGCTCCGCCAACGGCCGGACGGTGCTCGTGCTCGCCTCGCTGCTCGCGCCGATCGCCGGGCTGACCTCGTCGGGCTTCGCCTCCGCGCTGCTCACGGGTGCGGTGACCGGCGGCGCGCTCTGCTGGGCGAGACGCCTCGATGGGCTCGAAGACCGCTACGGCGCCCGCGCGTTGGGAGGCCTCGCGCTGGGCGGAGTGCTCGGCGTGGCCGCCGAAGCGGTGGCGCAGGTGTTCGCGCTGAGGCTCGGAGGGCTGGGCGTTCCCGACCTCGTCACCTCACCTCTCCTCTGTGCGGCGGCGGCGCTCTTCCTCGCGCTGGGGGCGGTGCCGGCGCTGTTGGTGCTGGTGCCCGACCTCGTGGGCGAGCGCTCACGACGCCTCGTGGTCTCCGCGGAAGACCCGCGGCTCCGGTCCCTGGTGGCGCGAACGGTGGAGGCGCATCGGGGCTGCGTCGCGCTGCTCGGCGCGTTGCCGCGGGACGAGGGCCGCGCGGAGCTCCTGCGTTCGGTGGGCGCGCTCGCGGCCGGAACGCTGGAGCAGGCCGAGCGGCTCGCGGGGCTCACGCCGCGCAAAGAGGAGACCGACCGCGAGGAGACTGCCGCGGCGGAGGTTCGCAGGCTCGAGGCCGAGCACGAGGCATCGGGCGATCCGGTGGCGCGGCAACACCTCGCGGTGGCGCTGGAGGTTGCGCGGGACGGGCTGACGCGCGCGAAGGGTGCGGCGGTGGAGCGCTCGCGGCTGTGGGCGAGGCTCGAGGCCGAGGCGGCGCTGCTCCTGCGGACCCGCACCACGCTGGAGGACGTGAAGGGCGGCCATGCCGCGGTGCGCGCCGCCGAGCTCACCGCGCTCTCGCGCAGGCTCGATGCGCTGGGGCGGCGGGAGGCGATGGAGGCGGACGTGCTCGCGGAGGTGGCGCTCGGCGCGGAGCTCGACCAGCTCGCGGCACAGACCGTCCGGACCGCGCGGTAGAGCGAGACGAGCGTCCTATGCCGGCATCGGCGGCAGGCGCGAGAACAGCTCCGGCGGTGCCTCGAAGATGTTGTCGGCGAAGCGGCGCTCGCCCTCCGGCGTGAGCACTCGCAGGGTCCGCTTCAGCGCGAAGTCGAACGCGAGCGGGTTGTGCCGGTCGAGCTCGTTGAGCAGCACGCGGTCCGCGTCCGTGAGGTAGTGCAGGCCCACCAGCACGCCGGTGCGCGTCAGCGCGTTGATCGCCGGCAGCGGGTAGTCGCTCCCGTTGACGAGCCTCGGGTGCAGCTCGGTGCGCGTGAGCAGCTCCTTCAGCGGTCTGCCGGCGCGGTTGAACTGAGGCAGCGCCGAGATGTCTCCCCACAACCTGCCCTCCCACTGCGGCTCGGCCATGAGCCGGAGGAAGAGGTCGAAGCTGTCCGCCAGCGGCTTCTGCGTCCCGGGCACGTCGAGGTCCTCGCCCTTCCCGAGGCTCGCCCCGTGCGCCACCACCACCTTCACCCCGCGCTCGAGCGGGCGGCGCAGGTGCAGCGGGTTGCCGCACTTCTGCGCCTCCTCCGCGTGCACCGCGCGCTCCTCGCCGGCGTGGGTGACGAGCGGCACGTCGAGCTCGACCAACGCGTCGTAGAAGGCGTCGCAGCGCGGCGAGGAGGGATCGATCACGTGCGCGTTCGGCAGCCACTTCACCGCCACCGCACCCGCCTCGACGCAGCGGTGCAGCTCCTCCACCGCGTCCTTGCGGTAGGGGTGGATGGAGACCGCGGGCACGAAGCAGTCGGGGTACTCGCGCGCGAGCCTGAGCACGTAGTCGTTCGGCGTGTAGAACTCGCTCTCCTCGCGGAGGGGGTTGCCGTCGGTGTCGTGCACCCAGTCGAAGGCGAGGATGAGCAACCGCCCGTGCGGCTTCTGTGACCGCACCCGCTCCACCAGCCGCGCGACGTACTGCGCGTCGGCCTCGGCGGTGTTGGTGACGCCGGCGGCGCGGACATAGATGGCGAAGCGCGCGTAGTGCGCCGGGTGGCGGAGCAGCGACTGCATCCGCGGGTTCACCCAGCAGCCCGAGCCTCCCGTCCCCAGTCCCACCACGTGCGCGTGCGTGTCGAGCACCCGCGCCGGATCGAGCCCCTTCCACGCGCGGTCGTAGAGCGCCTGGGCCTGGGGAGAGAGCGGACCGTCCGGGGCGCCGGGCCGGGCCGCGCGGACGAAGCCGTGACGCATCCCCGCGCCCAGCACCGCCGCGGAGCCGCCCATGTACAGCACCGTGCGACGCGAGAGCTTCATGAGGGCGCGGAGGCTAACCGAAAAGGCAAAAGGCCCGGGCGGACGGATCCGCGCCGGGCCCCTGAGCGTGTGACCGCCGAGCTCGCTACTCCGGGCTCGAGCCGCCGCCCTCTTCGCCGATCGCCATCGTGGTGACCGTCCAGCCCGAGCCACCCTCCTCGCCGACCGCCATCGTCGTCATGATCGGATCGTTCGGCTTCGAGGGCTTGGTGGGCTTCTTCGGCTCCGTCGGCTGCGAGCCGCCCTCTTCACCGACCGCCATCGTGGTCATGATCGGATCGTTCGGCTTCTGACCGCCCTCCTCACCGACCGCCATCGTGGTCATGATCGGGTCGTTCGGCTTCTGGCCGCCCTCTTCGCCGACCGCCATCGTGGTCACGTCCGGCCCCTTGATCGGGGTCGGGTCCATGCCGCTCTCCTCGCCGACCGCCATGGTGGTCATCCGGTCGCCGCAGCCCGGCTTCGAACCACCCTCCTCACCCACGGCCATCGTGGTGACGTCCGGACGGCCCGGCTTCGAACCACCCTCCTCACCCACCGCCATCGTGGTGACGTCCGGACGGCCCGGCTTCGAGCCGCCCTCCTCGCCCACCGCCATGGTGGTCATGCGCGGCTCGTCCTTCTTCTTCCCGCCGTTCTTCGGGAGTTCGTACTTGATGAAGGAGGGCTTGCGGATCTTCATGGCGGTAACCTCGGCTCGCGGCGGCGAGCGGAAACAGGATCAGAACCTACACCTGCCACTATTGTCGGATGGCGCGCACGCGGGTTGCGTGGGGATTCTGTAAGGCAGCGTTACAGGAGGGGCTTCAGTGAGGATCGGCATCTTCGGCAGCGACGGGGATCTGCAGTGCCACGCGGTGGCGGCGGAGCTGGGAAAGCTCGGCGTGGACAACGTGCTCCTGCGCGCGGACGCGTTCGAAGCCGGGCTGCCGGTCTCCTTCGAAGACGAGCGCACGCTCTACCGCAACGAACCGGTGGACGACCTGCGCGGCTTCTACCTGCGCTTCATCCCCGCGCCCTACGCGCCCTACATCGAGAAGGACGGCGAGCTGCACCTCTATAAAGACTGGTTCGCCCGCTACATGCACAGCCGCGAGCGCGCCTCCTTCTTCGTCTCCTGGCTGCTGCGCCTTCAGCACGAGGGCGCGGTGATGGTGAACCCGCCGCACGCGGGCTCGGTGCTCGGCTACAAACCCTTCCAGCTCGACGTCCTGCGCAGCGTGGGCGCGCAGGTGCCCCGGACGCTCATCACCAACGACCCGCAGCACGTGCGCGCGTTCCTCCAGGAGCAGGGCGAGGTCATCTTCAAGCCGGTGATGGGCGGCGCGCTCACTCGCAAGCTCGACGCCGAAGCGCTGGAGGGGTTGGACGCGATCACCCAGTCGCCGGTCATCTTCCAGTCGCTCGCGCCGGGCGACGACCTGCGCGTCATGCTCGTCGGCGACGAGATCGTCTCCAGCGTGGCGATCGTCACCCCGGAGCAGCACCTCGACTTCCGGGCCGACGACGTCTACCAGTCCGGCGGCGCCGAGTACCGCGAGGTGGAGTTACCCGAGGCGGTGAAGGCGCAGTGCCGCAAGGCCGCGCGCGCGCTCGGGCTCTCGTTCGCGGGCATCGACATCAAGCACAAGGGTGACGACTGGGTGTTCCTCGAGCTGAACTCCTCGCCCATCTATCTGGACGTGGAGCGGAAGCTCGGGCACCCGATCAGCGCGGCCATCGCGAGGTATCTGGTGGATCGCGTCTCAGCGTTGCCGCCGCTCGTCTGAGGAGAGCCCCGTCCGCGCTCAACCGGCCTTTGCCGGCAGCGGCGCGCGCAGCCACGCCAGCGCTTCGTCGCGGGTGCTGAACGTCTCCGCCGGGATCTTCAGCGCCGCGTCTTTCGCGATGCGCCAGGCCTGCATGCCGCCGAAGGAGTCGGGCACCACCCGCGCGAGCCGGGCCATCCCCTTCCCCTGCGCGTAGGCGTTCATCACCGTCAGCGCCTCCACGAGCTCGGTGCTCATCAGCCGCAGCCCGCCCTGGTTCACCAGCCCCATCCAGCCCGGCTTCAGCGTGCCGATCGCCGTGCGCAGCCCGTTCACGTAGTCCGCGATCTCCAGCGGCGTGGGCGCGTCCGGATAGGTGACCTCGAGAATGGCCGGCGTGCCGTGCACTTCGATGCGGAAGGGCATGGGAGGGAATGTGTCACGCACCGCAGGGCAGATCGATGTCAGAGGCGCTCGCACCTGAGGAGGCATCGGAACAGGAGCGGGCAGCCAGCCGGCTCTCGCCCGCTAGACTAAGGCGCTCCCTCCCGTTGTTTTCACCTGAAGGGGGCACGAGTCATGGGCTGGAAGCAGACGCTGGAGCGAGCGGGAGAGGGACACTGGGTGCTGCCGCGCACGAAGACGATGCGCGTGCACGCGGACCTCTTCCTCTCCGACAAGCTCCTCTGGGGCGACACCGAAAACCTCGACGCACCGGACCGCGAGCTGGGGCTCGAGGAGAGCGTGTTCGACCAGGTGGTGAACGCGGCCTCCTTCCCGGGCGTGACGCGGGTGGCGGTGACGCCGGACTGCCACCTCGGGTACGGCGTGCCCATCGGCACCGCGATCGAGACCGACGGCGTGCTGCTGCCGACGGCCGCGGGCTACGACATCGGTTGCGGCATGGTGCAGCTGCGCACGACGCTGACCGAAGAGGACGTGGCAGACCTCGACAAGCGGCGCCGCTGGATCGACGAGGTGCAGAAGCGCATCGCCGTGGGCGTGGGCGCCTCGCGGGTGCAGAAGCAGCGGAAGATCGACGCGCGGACCTTCAGCGAGGTCGTGCGTTACGGCGCGAAGGCGCTCGGCCGCACCTCCAACGTCACCGAGCGCTCCTTCATCCCCGTCGAGGACGATCGGGTGGACATCCCCGACCGCGCGTACGGCAAGCGCGACCAGCTGGGGAGCCTCGGCGGCGGCAACCACTTCACCGAGATGCAGCTCGATGAAGAGGGAAACGTGTGGGTGATGCTCCACACCGGCTCGCGCGGCTTCGGCTGGAACATCGCCAAGCACTTCTTCGTCGAGGGCGCGCAGGCGCTGAAGCTCGGGCGCGCGAGCGAGGACCACGTCTTCTTCGACGCGGACTCGGCGATGGGCCGGGAGTACTGGAACCTCCACAACATGGCGGCGAACTTCGCGGTCGCGAACCGGCTGATCATCGGCGAGGCGGTGTGCGACGCGCTGGAGGCGGTCTTCGGCGGGAACGCGGAGATCTATTACGAGATCTCCCACAACCTCATCCAGAAGGAGTCCGGCCGGTTCGTCGCGCGCAAGGGCGCCACCCGCGCGTTTCCGAAGGGGCACGCCGCGCTGGCGGGCACGCAGTGGGCGGGCTCGGGGCACCCCATCCTCATCCCCGGTTCGATGGAGACGGGCAGCGCCATCCTCTTCGCCGAGGAGGGCGCGGCGCAGAGCATCTACTCGGTGAACCACGGCGCGGGCAGGAGGCTCTCTCGGGGCGAGGCCAGAAGGCGGCTCGACCAGCGGCAGACCGACGACCGGATGCGCGCCCAGGGCATCCTCCTCAACACGCGGCAGACGCCGCTCGACGAGAGCGGGCCCTGCTACAAGAACCTCGACGACGTGCTGGAGACGGTGGAGAGGGCGGGGCTGGCGAGGGTGCACAAGCGGCTGCGGCCGGTCGCCTGCATCAAGGGCGCGGATTGAGCCCGAGCGGGAACGCGGCGGACACCCCCGTTCACCTGCGCTCGTTCGAGGCGCTCTTCCGCCATTCGCTGGCGCCGAAGGGAGAGCTGCTCGAGCGCCTGCGCAGGGCCGGCTACGACCCCGACCGTCCGAAGGGGAGCTACCCGACGCGGGTGTACAAGGAATGTCTGGATATCGCCCGGCGGCACCTCTTCGGCGAGCTTGCGGAAGAGGAAGGCTGGCGCAGGCTCGGGCATGTCTGGGTTTCCGGCTTTGAACAGACAGTGGTGGGAAAGGTGCTCGCCGCTGCGGCGAGGATGATGGGGACGGACCGCTGCCTGGCGAGGCTGCCCACCTACGTGCGCGCCGGCAGGGAGGACCACGAGGTGGACGGTCACCCCATCGGCCCGAGGGCCTGGCGGATCGTGATGAAGGACCCCCACCGTCCCCTCCCCCACCTCACGAAGGGCGTGCTGGAGGCCATCGTCCGGCTGACCGGACAGCCGGAGCCGGCCGTGACCCTCGAGCGGGTGGATGGACCGCAGTACGAGCTCCATGTCCGGTGGTAGACCCGGACCGGCCGCACCTGGGGTTGCACCAGAACGATGGAGGCCTTATTGTTTCTGAGGAAAGCCAGTCCCGGAGGTGGGTGATGCCCCAGTCGCAGTCGGTGTCGGTCGCGGAGACGGCGGAGGTCTCGCGGGAGGCGGTGGTGACGAAGGCGCTCTGCCGCGCGGCGGAGCAGCTCGGGCTGGGACAGGGACACCTCGCGGCGGTGATTGGCTTGTCCACCGCCTCGGTGTCCAGAATGCACAAGGGTCAATACTTGCTCAATCTGGAGAGCAAGGAAGGCGAACTGGCGCTGGTGCTTCTGCGAATCTTCCGGAGTCTGGACACCATCGTGGGCGGTGACGCCAAGGCGTTGAAGGCGTGGTTCCATGCACAGAACACGCACCTCGACGGGGTGCCGGCGGAATTGGTGAAGCGCGCACGGGGGCTTTTCAGTGTCTCAGAATACCTGGACGCCATGCGGGGGGCCCTCTGACGCGGTCGCCCTGGAGCTGCGGCCCTGGCGGGTCCGTGAATCCCAGTTCATCAACAGCACCCGCAAGCTGGTGGACAGCAACGCGGAGCAGCTCGTCCTCGAGGAGCTGATCGACGACCGCGCGAAGCCGAAGGTCCCCTCCTGGGTCGAGGAGAGGGGGCTGCACTACCTTCTCGCCACGCCCTTCCGGCACCCGCCGCTACGCAACGGTTCGCGGTTCGGCACGAGGACCGAGCGCGGCATCTTCTACGGCGCGGTGGAGATCGAGACCTGCCTCGCTGAGGTCGCCTACTACCGGTTCGTGTTTCTCTCCGGCACCGCCGCGGACATTGGCCGGCTGCAGACGCAGCACTCCGCCTTCCAGGTCGGGGTGCGCACCGAGCGCGGCATCGACCTCACCGCCCCTCCGTTCAGCGCGCACCGCGCGAGCATCTCCTCGCCGGTGGACTACTCCGTGCCGCAGCGCCTCGGGCGGCAGATGCGCGAAGCGGAGATCGAAGCGTTCGTCTTCCACTCCGCGCGCGCGCACCGCAGGGACGGCCGCTGCGTGGCGGTGATGAGTCCCGACGCGTTCGCCTCGCCGAAGCCGCTGCCGGCAATGCAGAGCTGGCTGTGCACCGTCGATCCGCAGAAGGTCGAGTTCCGCCGGAAGGACCTCACCGAAGCGGTGTGGACGAGCTTCACCTTCCCGCTGACCGACTTCCTCGTGGAGGGGAAGCTGCCGCAGCCGGCGACCGGGTGACGTGACGTCCGAGCCTCAGGCCTCGACTTGCCTGAGTTGCTGACGGATCAGGAGCAACTATGCTCTCCGCGCTCGCGCGTCAGGAGGCAGCCGCTGTCGAAGTCCGTGACGAACATGCACCGCGGAGGCGTGGCAGCGGTTCGGGGGAGCGATTTCGAGCGCCTCTTCGCCACGTACCGCATCCTGGTAGCCGCCACCGAGGTCGCCGCGGGCAAGCAGGTCCGGGTGGCGTCTCAGCTGAAGAACACGCGCGTCGACGACTGGGTCGAAGATCGCGCAGACCTGCGGAGCCACTTTCAGCTCAAGCGCGTCAAGAAGCTCGGATGGTCCGCCGTGCGCCCCGACTTCGAAGCCCAGCGCCGCGTCCGCTATAAAGGGCGGCGGCTGGAGCTGTGTCTCGTCGTGGCCTCCCAAAAGGTGGCCGCGCAGCTCCGATGTGCACGCAGGCCCGTCAAGGACGTTGCAGTGGTCGTCTTCCCGGGAGAGGCGCGACCCGAGCGGCTGCTACGTCAGGCGGGCAAGGTTCAGCTCGCAGCCGCTGCGTCGTGCGTCCTGGAGAAGCCGACGCCCTCCGACCTGGAGATGATCTGGAAGGACGTTGCCTTTGCCTGGGAGAACGCGCGACGGCTCGGCCGGTTCGTCGACGTCGGTGAGGTCATCGGCAGGCTGAACGATCTCCCAACGCCCATCAGGCGGCGCTGGCGGCCGACGCGTTCGTGGCGCGACGCCCGAGCGCACCTCGCCCAGGTGAACGGAGTGTCGGTGGAGGTGCGATCAGGAATGCTCAGCTACTCGACCTCCAGTGGAATCTCTGGCCGACTTCCCTGTACAAGTCACCGCTTCAGGCGATTCGTCGAGGCCGTTCGCCGCGAACGGCCGTCGAGCGTCGAGTCGGTCCTGGAGCTTCTGTGAGCGAACGAGTCCCCCGACAGAGTTCCACGAAGCAGGCAGCGGTGCCGTCCGGGCGGCGATTTCTGCCGGTTGCGGCGGCCCGGGTGAAGAAGCAGTTGGCGACGCTGATCGGAGCGCAGGGTCCGGAGGAGTACCGGACGGCGATCACGGAGGTTGGCGAGAGTCTCGGCAGCGCCGTGAGAAAGAAGATGCCCTCACCGGGGGAGCCCTTCGTTCTGGTCTCCACGCCGGAGGATGCGGATTTCCTCGTCACGGGGATGCTGAGATCTCTGGACGCCGAACAGGCGCGCTTGATCTGCTACTGGACGGACCGAAGAACCTACCCGGGCGAAAGGGACCTGGCGACGGTCGTACAAAGCTACGTCGATCCGCGCATCCGTCGGGGCATCGAGACCGTCGTCATCGCGAAGTCGATCATCGCGAGCAGCTGTGTGGTCCGGACGAATCTCGAGAAGGTCCTCCTCGAGCTCGACCCGCTCCGCATCATCATCGCTGCGCCCGTGATGCTGCGAGGCGCGGAGCGCCGGCTGAAGGCTGCTTTCCCCTCTAGCATCGCTGCCCGGTTCCAGTTCGTCAGTTTCGCGATCGACGCGCACAAGGACGAGCAGGGACTCGTCGCTCCAGGCGTCGGCGGCATGGTCGAGCAGAGGCTGGGATACGTCCCCTCTCGGCGACTGCCCCGCCTCGTCAGTGAATGGCAGACCGCCATCCACTGACCTTGTTCGCAGCAGCGGCTCCCCGAGGAGTTGCGCCTCCTACGGCGCGCAGCGGGGCTCCACGACCTGCGCCGAGCCCTCGACGGTTCCACCGGTGACGAGTCCGGCGATGCGCATGACCCGGTCGTCGGTGGCCACCAGGGCCTCGCCGGTGCGCCGCGCTCCGAGGAAGAGCGGCGCGGGCGTGGCGCGCACGAACGCTTCGGCAGCGGGATCGAACCACACGGAGGCGCCGCTCGCCTCGTCGAGCACGTACACCCAGCCGGACCGCAGCGTCACCGCGCGCGGCCGGGAGAGCGCTTCGGGCAGAGGCCGCGTCTCGCGCACCGCCACCGCCGGGCCCTGCCCTTCGATGAGGAACGCGCGGGCGCTCGCGCCGTCAGGCCCTTCGCCGCCGACCACCAGCACCCTTCCGCGGGAGGTGCGCGCGACCGCCGCGTGCGAGAGCGGCAGTGGGAGAGGCGGGCCTGATTGGACGAGCACGTTCGTGCCGTCGATGCCGACGAGGTCCACCGCTGCGGTGGGCGCGTGTTGCGGATCGAGCGACGGGCCCTGGGCGGCGAGGGCGAAGAGCCCAGGTGCGAGGGGTGCTGCGCCTGCGTGGCCGGCGGCGAGCGACGGCAACTCCAGCCAGGCACCGGTCGCGAAGTCTGGAGATGACAGGCGCACGAGGCGCTCGGCGAGCGTGCCGCCGGTGAGCAGCACGGTGTCGCGGTGACGAAGCGCGAGGGCTCGGGAGACGGTGAGCGGCGGCGCGAAATCCACCGGCGAGGAGACCGAGGCCCCGCCGGCGCCGATGCGCACGCGCTCGAAGGAGCCCGTCGCGTTCGGAGAGGCCTCACCGCCGATGACGAGCACGTCGCCTCCCGGCAGTTCGGCCAACGCCGGTTCGGCGCGCGCCGCGGAGAGGGTGACCGACTCGAGCTGGCTCAGCTCCGGGCGGTAGAGCTCCACCCGCTTCGAGGGGCCGGTGCTCTCGATGCCGCCGGCGATGAGGATCGATCCTGCGCGCGGGCCCTCTTCGAGCCTCAGCGCGAGCGCGCCGGTGCGAGGGGTGAAGCCGGGCAGGGGCGGCTGCCACTGGCCGAGCGTCTTCGCTCCGCAACCGCACACCGCCGCCGCAGCCCCCGAGCCTCCGGAGTTGCTGCCCTCGAGCGCGGTGCAGACGCGGCCGCCGCTCGCGCAGGTCTCTCCCGCGCAGTCGGGATCGGCGCAGTCGGCGAGCCCGTCGTCGTCGTTGTCCTCGCCATCGTCGCAGGCCTCGGTGGGGAGAGGCTGCGCGGGAGGCTCCACCGGAACCGGAAGGGTGAGCTCGAGACGTCCCCCTTCACCGGGCAGCAGCAGCGCCTCGCCGCGCGCGGCGGAGACCACCGAGCCGCTCAACTCGGCGGAAGCGAGCACGTGCACCCGCGTTCCCTCCGGCGTGCCGGGACCGCCGAGGAGATTGAACGCGAAGGGCAGCGCGAGCGCTTCGCCCTCCACCCGCTCCGAGTAGAGCGGGGTGCGGTCGTCGGCGAGATAGGCGACGAGGGACAAGCGATCGAACTGCGCGCCGGGGACCAGCGGACCTGCGACCGTGACGTGCAGCCCGACCTCCGGCGTGCGGCAGCCGGCGACGCCGCCTCCGAGCGCGGAGAGGGCCAGCAGCGCCAGCGCACAGAGGCCTACCCCGCGCGGCAGACGGGCGATGATTGGAAAATGAAGTAAGCGACCACGCGAGGGGGTGCGCACAGGCGGTCAGCATACCGGATTGGCTATAGTCGCCGGCGACCCACGCATGGCCGGCCCCACCCTGATCCTCGCACCGGACGACTACAGCGGCCGGAAGCTGGGCAAGTACGAGATCCTCTGCCGCCTCTCGCTCGGAGGGATGAGCGAGATCTTTCTCGCGTTCCAACGCGGGCTCGCGGGCTTCCGCAAGTTCGTGGTGCTCAAGCAGATCCTCCCGGACATCAAGGGCGAGGAGGAGTTCGTCCGGATGTTCCTCGACGAGGCGCGGATCACCGCCGCCTTCGCGCACCCGAACATCGCGCAGGTGTTCGACCTCGACATCGCGGACGGGGAGCTGTTCCTCGCAATGGAGTTCGTGCCCGGCGCCACGCTGGTGGAGGTCGCGCGCGCCTGCCGGCAGAACAACGAGCCCATCCCCATCGGCTTCACGCTGGCGGCGGTGAGGGACACGGCGCTGGCGCTGCACTACGCGCACACCTTCACCGATCCGATGGGCCGCGCGGTGCAGGTCATCCACCGCGACATCGCCGAGAAGAACATCATGGTGACCTACGACGGCACCACGAAGCTCCTCGACTTCGGCATCGCCAAGGCGGTGGGGCGCGCGTCGCGGACGTCGGTCGGCATGGTGAAGGGCACGAGCGGCTACATGTCGCCGGAGCAGATCCTCGGCGAGCCGCTCGATCCGCGCAGCGACCTCTTCTCGCTCGGCGTGGTGCTGCACGAGTGCCTCACCGGGATGCGCCTGTTCCACGGGAAGAAGCCCGAAGACGCGATGATGCAGGCCATCAAGGCCGACGTCGCGCCGCCCTCGCGCGGGAACGGGCAGATCTCGCCGGAGCTCGACGCGGTGGTGCTCAAGGCGCTGCAGCGCGCGCGGGACGACCGCTACGCCACCGCGCTCGAGTTCGCCCGCGCGATCGAGAAGGTCGCCTTCCCGCTCATCTGGCACCCCGAGCAGAGCGCGCAGTTCATCGCCCGGCTCTTCGCGGACCGCCGCGACCAGACGCGCGCGCTGATGAGCCAGGCCTCTTCGGTGGAGCTCACCGGCGAGCTGAAGCTCTCGAGGCTCCTCAACGGCGACGACGGCGCGCTGGTCACCGAGCCGGTGCCGCCGGCGCAGTTCATCGTCCCGCCGCCGCTGCCTCCTTCTGCGCCGCCGCCCGTTCCCGTCGCCGCCGATGCACCCGCGCCGCCTGCTTCGCCTTCGCTGCCGCGGAGGGCTCCGGTGCGCGCTCCGGTGGAACGAGGTGGAGAGCGCAGGCCCCCGCCCGCAGAGAGCCCGCCGCCGGTCGCCACGCCGATCGAGGTTCCGGTCACGCCTCCCTCTCAACGAAGGCGCAGGCCTCCGCGCGATGCGGAGGTCACCCTGCCGCACGGTCGCGCCGGGCAGAGACGGAGCATCACCCCGCCGCCGCCGCCGGTGGCCGAGCGCTTCAGCGCCCATCGCGGGAACGCCGCGGACGCGGAGGAGGTCGATGCCGCCGCGCGCACGCTGCTCGAGCGGAACGATCCGAGCGACGGCACCGAGGAGGGTGACGCGCTCGATGACTTCACCATCCCCGGCCGTGCGCTGCCGTCTGACCTCGCGCTCGACCGCACCCATCCCGAGGT
Source organism: Pseudomonadota bacterium (assembly GCA_023423535.1). GTDB lineage: Bacteria > Myxococcota > Myxococcia > Myxococcales > Myxococcaceae > JAFAFL01. Next base: position 31,992 of record JAFAFL010000048.1, on the reverse strand, counting down.
GGTGCTGCCGGGTGACGACGACGGACGCACGCTCACCGGCGTGGGCTCCGACGTGCCGCGGGACGAGCGAAGACGACGCGCCGACGCAGGCCTCGTCGCCGGTTCGCTCACCGTCGCCGCGCTGCTCGCGGTTGTCGGTGGCATCGGCTGGATGCTCGGGCTCCACGAGGACGTCGCGCACATGCTGGGCCTGTCCTCGGAAGTGCCCGCCGCTGCCGCGCCGCCACAGCCCGAGCCGCTGATGCGCGTGGCTGCCACTCCGCAGCCGGCAGCCGCGCCGGTGGCGGACGCTGCTGCTGCTGAGTCCGCCACTTCTGCCACGGATGCCGGGAGTGCTCCGGCGGCGGCCGCTCAGGTCACTGCGCCAGCCGCTGCGCCCGCCGAGCCTGCCGAGCCGCTGGTGCTCGAGACGCTGAGCTTCGAGGAGGGAGCCGCTGCTCCGGCTTCGGCTCCTGCTCCGGCTCCGGTGAAGACCGCTGCCGTCGCGCCGGTCGCGAAGCCTCGAGCTCAGCGCGCGCCGGCGAAGACGGCAGTGGTGCCGGCGAGCGCCGAGGGATCCACTCCCGCACCCGCTCCTGCGCGCGCGACCGCGAAGGAGAAGAGCCTCGATGACGCGTGGGGAGACGAGGCGCCGACACCTTCAGCGGCCAGTGCAGCGCCCGCCGCTCCAGCTCCCGCGGTGCAGGCCGCGCCCGGTTCCCTCACGTTGGTGACCGAGCCCTGGTCCACCGTGTTCCTCGGCCAGCGCGAGCTGGGCATCACCCCGATGGTGCGCCTGCAGCTATCCGCAGGTCGCCACACCCTCCGCCTCGTGGGGTCGGACGGGAAGACCGTCGCGCTCCCGGTGGAGATCAAGAGCGGCGAGGAGACGAAGGTCCGCGTGCCGCTGAGCGTGTTGAAGCCGCTCTGAGAGATGGCCTCGGTCAGCTGGCGGGCCGCGCGGTAGCGACGACCATGGGTGGCGGAGAGAGATCGATCCGCGCACCGGTCAGCGCCTCGCTGAGCACCTCCGGTTCGACCGTCTCCATGAGGTACTTGAGCAGGTCGTCCTGTCTCGGCTGTCCGAACACCATCCGGTAGAGCGCGAGAGATCTTGACAAAAGCTCCATCCGTTCGAACTCGCGGCTCAGAGGCAGCGCGAGCACGTGACGTTCGATGCGGGCGCCGTCCTCCGTCGGGTACACCCAGTACGGCACGATGTCCGAGTCCGTCGAAGACCGGGCCCGGCGCGCCTGATCGAACATCCTCTCCCACACGTCCGGCGCCACATCACCGAGCGCTTCGAGCCCGTGCGTGCGCGCCACGTTCTTGCGCACGGCGTGGCCCTTGTACCGGTGAACGCGGCCTTCTCTCTGCTCGAGGTCCACCGGGTTGCTCGGGAGGTTCCAGTGAACCACCGCGTGGCAGTACGTGTGGAAGTCGAGCCCCTCCTGACCCACCGACGTCGTCGCCATCACGAACGGCCAGAAGGGTGAGTTGAACGCCTTCCTCACGAGGTCCGCGCGTGAGGTGACCGTGCCGTCTTCGGACTTCTCCTCGCCGAAGCGAAGCGCGAAATGGCAGCGCATGCGTCGGGTCTGCTGCGTCACGGTGCGGCCGCTCTCGCTCGGCTCCACGTCGTAGGTCGTGAGGCTCGCTGTGCGGAGGGAAAGCGCCGCGGCGATGTGCAGCGCGATCTCGTGGACCTTCCCGCCGTCCGCGGACGTGAGCCCGAGGTGGTCACGAAGGACGTGCGCGTATTCGTCGAGCACACTCTGGAGACACCCATCCGCGCAGTAGCTCAGAACACTCCGCCAGTAGGGGAGGTTGGCCGCACCCCTTGCCTCACGTTCGATGAGCTCGGTCACCTCCGGCTGGTTGAACAGGGAGCGGAATCCGGACGCCGCCAAGGCGGCCGCGTCGCGAATCTGAAGCCCCTCTTCGTGCTGGAGCGCATCCACGCGGAGGTTCAACACCCGCAACATCGATCGCAGAAGCGTCACGCCGGGGGACGCGATGGCCATCTGCGCGAGGACCTCGACCAGGTCATCCGGACGGCGACCGAGGCTCTGGCCGCCTTCCTCGACCATCTTCTTCGCTGCCTCGACGTGCGCCCACCAGCCGTCGGTCTCGGCGTCGTGCACGTCCGAGCCATCCTCGCCCAGGTGGAACGAGAGATCGTCACGATCGAACCAGCGCTTCGTCGCCTCCGGCGCCAGCTCCCGGTCGAGAAGAAGAGGCGCTGCCCAATACCAGCGCTCGTCGACGCGCCCCTCCTCCCGGCCGCGAGGCAGGCGGCGAAGAGCGACTTCGAGGTGCATTCGCGCTCCATCGAGGACGCTCTCCAGATCCACAAAGCCGGTCTTTGCGTCACCGTGGGCGAAGGTTTCCGCCGCGAGTCGCAGCGGGTCGCAGGCCCTTGCCAGCGCCATGCTCGGGTACAGCAGCGCGAAGACGGGCATACCGGTCGGCCGGTCGTCGGCGACGTGGAAGCGGAGCCCGCCGCCGCGGCGACTGCGGCGCTCGCTCGAATATCCACCCTCCTCCTCGCGACCGTGCATCCGCCTCTCGGCCTCGAAGCTCAGCAGTGCGGCGATGGCTCGAGGTGCGAACTTCCACGAGGTGAACACCAGGCGCTTGGTGAAGTCCCGGGCGCCCTCCTCCGCCCACGGCCCACGGAGCCGGTAGTAGGGCAGCGAGGGGGCAATCCAGAGCAGCCGATGCGCGCCCTGACCCACCGTCTGGTCAGCCAGTGCCCGCATCCGCGCGTTGCCCGGGTCCACCTCGCCGTAGCGCTCGACCTGACGCCACGGCAGCAGCTGGTTTCCAGGACCGGTGAGCGCCTTTGCGAGCCCGAAGCGCTGCTCGACGTCGGCGCTGCGGCCGAGGAGTTCCCGCTTCAGCTTGTAGGTCTCATCCATGAAGCTGAGGACGTACGGCGCGCTCTTCCAGTACTCGAGCGTGTCGTGGTGATCGCACCGCTCCGCGACGTTCTGGAGCGCCACGTATCCAAGGGCGTCCTTCTGCGTGAGCGCGGATCCCTTCGGCGGAACCGAGCGCAACATCCCGTTGCGGTCCGGCGTGGCCGCGAGGCGCTCGGTCCGCACCATCACGTTGCGCAGCCGGTGCTCGAGGTTGAGCCGGATGGACTGAAGCTCCTTCCGCCGCTCGGCGTTGCCCACGTCGAGCAGGCACTGGCGGTAGGACTTCAGCAAAGCGTCGAGGTGCGCCGCGCTGCTTCCCTCTCCCTCGAGGAACTTCACGGTCCGCACGAAGTCCCGGTAGTGGTCGTCACCGCCCAGTTCGCCGGCTGCCGTGTACATCTTGTACGGGGTGGCGGAGAGCAGCAGCGTGCGCACCTCCGGGAAGTCAAAGAGGGCACGGGCCAGCTCCGCAGCTTCGTCGTCGCCGTCGAGCAGGTGGCTGAACCGCTGGAACTCGTCGAGGATCACCAGGTCGGGCTCGAGCATCCCGACGCACGCAGCCGCGAGCGCCGACCTGAGCTCTCCCACCACCCGCGAACGCTCTCGTGAGGTCTCGCCGTCGATGTTCCGGTCGGTGCGTGAGTAGGCGTTGCAGAGCTGCTCGAAACGCGAACGAAGGTCGGGTTCACCTCGGGCGGCGGCGGCCTCGGCGCGACGCGAGAGCGCCTCCTCGAAGAAGCGCCTGCACTCAGCGCTCGCGTCGAAGTCCGCCACGCGCACCGCGCGGGCACGGTCGTAGAAGCCCTCACCGGCCCCGCCCCGCAGCACGTTCATCGGCGCCTTCGCCTTGCCCAGACCCCACATGTCCGAGAGCAGGGCGTAGAGGAGCGCGCGCTCGTCCTGATGACCCAGGCCGCTGCTCAGGTCGAACGACGTCGCCGGCGTGAACGAGACGAAGTTGATCCTCGAAGGAGACTGCTTCAACAGCCGCGCGTCCCGAGGCAGCAGGGTGAGTCGCGTGGACAGCTGGACGTGCTGCTTGCCGATCCGCAGGCGGTTGATGTTCTGGCGGGCGATGTCCGCGTTGGAGCAGACGTAGACGATGTCCAATCGCTCCACGGTTTCGCGCAGGTGCTCGATCGTGCGGGCGACCACGCCTCGCGCGATGAGGGTCTTGCCGAGCCCCACCTCGTCCGCCACGAGGAAGCGGCCGGAGCCACCCGGCAGGTAGAGCTGCTCGAACACGTACTCGACCGTGTCCCGCTGGAAGTCCTTCAGCCCCGCGAGCGCCTCCGCGGCCTCGTTCAAGATCTCTTCGCGCGTCGAGTGGCTCACGCGGCCACCCCCTTTCCAATCGTGAGGCGCGCCTGCCAGACCGGCTCCCAGGCGTCGAGGAAGGTGGGAGGCAAGAGGCGACGGCCCTCCTCGGTCGAGAGCAGGTCGCGCACCACGAGGGCGATGGCGTCGAGCCGCGATGGGTCCTGATGGAGCGCCCTCACCATGGCCTCCAGCAGCGGAGCTTCGGACGAGCCGCTCGGACCGGAAGCGAGTGACCCGGGTCCTCCCTCGCCGAGCTGCGCGAGGGTGCCCAGCGCTTCGAAGGGTTCCGCGGCGAGCAGCATCCTCAAGAAGCGAAGCACCTTCGCTGGGTCGTCGAGCAGGTCCTGCAGCACTCGCGCAGCGCGGTTGGCCGGCGCGTTCTCGAGCCGGGCATTCACGACGAAGACCTGCTCTTCCAGGTGCTCACCGTCGGTCAGGCTCAGAGAGACGGCGAAGAAGCTCGTGAGGGCGACGTAGCTGAGGCCTGCGAACTCCACCGACAGGCCCCCTTCGCCGACGTTCGCGGTCCTTGCAAAGGTGTCGCGGGGCACGGAGATGGGCCACAGCTCCACCCGCACCTCTCCCAGTGCTTCCAGCGGAAGGGCTCCCTCTGCGCGCAGCCGAACGCTCCACGTCGCGCCCTCCGGCCCCGGGTCCACACGCGCAGTCCAGCGGGTCCTCGCGAGCACCCGACGCACCGCCGTCAGCCGCTCCTCCAGCGCCAGTACCGCCGAGTCGCCTTCGACGGCTTCGTTCGGGGCCCACTCGGAGAGGATGGTGCGCAGCCCTGCTTCGCCCTTGCGACCGTCGAGGAAGGCGTCGATGCCGACCTGGCTCTTCTTCCCCGTGAGCTGCACCATGAACTCCACGTTCTGGTGCAGCGCGGCATTCGTCGCGTTCATCGATCCGGTCCAGACGTGCGCGTTCCAGCCGTCGTCTTGAACGACGAGCTTGGCGTGCAGTCCGGTGGGCGGCGGACGGAACTCGGTGCCGGAAGAGGCCTCCGTCTCGCCGTCTTCCAGAAGCTCCGCGCCGTCATGGAGCACGTGCACCTCGAAGGGCGCGAGGGCCTCGGCCGACAGGTTCGCCAGCTCCTCCGCGCGCGAGACGAGTACCCCTCCTTCCGCCATCGCCTCGAGCGCGGTGGCCGAGACGAACGGCGACACGATGAGCGCGCGCTTCGACTCCGGGATGGGCGGCTTCGTGTACCGGCCGATCCCCATCGGATGGAAGGAGAGCTCGTCGAACGGGTGAGGCAGCTCGAAGCGGACCCGTGCCAGCTCTTCGGAGACGAGCGCGATGGACTCGAGCACCCGCGCTTTCGGTGGCGTCACCGCGAGCGACGGCAACGCTGCAAAGAAGTCGGCGAGCGGCCGGTTTGCCGCGAACGCACGTTCACGTCCTGTCAGCTCCCCGTCGAGCACGAGCAGCGTGTCCCACGAGGGATCGAAGGTGAGGTTCCTCGATGAGCAGAGGACGCGATACGCGACCTGCTCCTCATCACCGACCATCCGCAGCGCCCACAGCTTCGGATGGAACACCCCGCTCGGCGAGGGCGCGTTGACCTCCACCACCGACTCCTCGAGGTACGTCAGCAGCCGTTGGAACTTCGGCGGCGCAGAGATCTGCGCGCTCTGACAGAACACGGTGGTGCGCTCGGCGTAGGACCGCGCCGCCTCGAGCAGGGCGAGCGGATTCATCCGCTCCACCACGTCGTCGGTCCGTCCGGCACCGTCAGCAGAGGACATGCCGTCGAAGAGGGAGAAGGCGAGCGGCGCGGTCAGCAGCGCCATCAGATCGAGGCTGTAGGTGGTGGCGATCGCGCGGTCGATGCGGAAGCCCGGAGGAGGACGCAGGGCCTCGAGCAGCACGCGGCGGGTGTCAGGCGACAGCATGGGAGGCTCCCTTGCGCCCCGGAAGCGCGGCGTGGATGTCGGTGAGGATCGAGACCGCGCTGGGCCACCGGTAGGAGAGTCGCGCGATGCCCGAGGCACCGTTCCAGAGCTCCAACGCCCTCGTGTTTCCGAGACGTGCACGCGGCCCCTTCAGGCGGCGCTCGCGGTCGCGGATGAGAGCGCGCGCGGCCACATTGTCGGCCACCATCGACGGGCTCCTCCACGGAGCGAGCGCGAGCCACCGCTCGACGAACTGCCGCGTGGTGGGACTCACCGCGGTCCGCTGCTGCACGATGAGCCAGAAGGCCTTGAGGTCCCAGCTCTGCAGCGCGGGCTGACGGGGCTCCAGCTCGTTCACCCACTCGTCGAGCCGCGCGCGGAACCACTCCACGAGCGACGTCCTCCGCTCTCCCTCCGGGAGCTGCTCGGAGAGCATCAGGTTGTAGAGGATTGCTGCGCCGTGCATGGCCTCGGACAGGAGCCGGCCGTGCTCGAGGAGCTGCTGGACCGACTCCGGGAACTCCGCGAACTGCGGATGCGCCCAGGCGAAGGGTGCCTCGAGGCTCTGCGCCCGACGCACGAGGAACGCCAGCAGCGAGCGAGGCGCAGCGCAGCAGATGCGCTCGGAGAGATAGACGGCCTCGTCGGGCGTGAGTGCGAAGCTCGCGTTGTTCGGGAAGTCGTCGGGGACCGGCGGAAGGTGCGGATGCCATGCCGGGCGGGCGCCTGCCTCCAGTGACTCACCGTCGTCGTCCGTGCCGCCCTCGCCCGGCAGCGGGAAGCGATCGAAGAAGCGGTGGTAGTCCTCCTGCGACCCACCGAACTGGCGGATGCGCCACACGGCGAGGCCGTTCCAGTAGGTGTTGCTCGGCAGGCGCTTGAGGGCCGCGCCCGCGACCTTGCCGATGACGCCGTCGTCGTCTTCGCTCTGCAGGAGGCTGTCGCGGAGGCGGACCTCCTCCTTCCGCGCGCGGTCGACCACCTTGTCCGCGGAGACGCGCTTCTGATGAAGCTGCGCGTACATCCACGGGATGAAGAGGAAGTAGCGGGCACGTGTCTGGATGGTGCTCGTGCCCGGGAACAGCAGGTCCGCGAAGGCGTCGCGGATGGTTCCCAGCCCCAATTCATCGCGGGTGCCGGTCTCCTTGAAGCGCTCCACCGCCTCGAGGACGCGGCGCCGGTCCCCGTCGGTGTGGTCGAGCCACGTGAAGCTGGACGGCATGTCGTGCTTCCCCCTGTTTCAGGAAATGCGCGACAGTATGTTTGAAAATGAACGCCGTGAACAGACGGCGTGTACGGCCTCTCCTCAGTTCCCCGGCGTCACCGGCAACAGCGCGCCCTTCTCGAGGTGGTCGCGGGCGGGGCCTCCCCAGGTCCCGGGCCACGGGGAGCGGGAGTGACCCACGCCGGTGAGCGGGAAGCGCCAGAAGGTGGCGTGGCTGTTCGCGTACGGGGGATCGCCATCACCGCCGAACTCGGCGTCGGCCATCATCACCAGGCGGTCCTGCGCCACGTCGAAGAGCTGCGGCAGCGTGGAGATGGGCGCGTCCACCGCGCAGCGCCAGAGTTCCTTGCCCTGTGAAGGATCCACCGCGAGGAGACTCTGCTGGCCACCCAATCGCGCGAAGGCGAGCACGGCCTCGCGGCGCTGGGCCTGCGCGCGCGGATGCCAGGAGGCGAGGCGCAGCTCGCGGGTGAGGAAGGTGTCTCCGGGGTCCGTCAGCGAATAGGTCCACGCGCGTTCGCTGGAGTGCTTGTAGCCGTGGAGCTCGGTGGCGCCGGCAAAGGAGAACCAGGGGCTGGAGACGTAGCGGTCGATCGTCACCACCGCGCGGCCCACCTGCTCACGCAGCCCGCCCACCGCCGGGATCGCCACGCCGGTCGCCGTGTTCAGCGGGGTCGTCGAGCCCTCGCTCCAGAGGAGGTTGCCCACCACCGCGAGCTCACCGCCGGGGTGCACGTCCGTGCGCTTCCACCGCAGCGTCCCGTTGCGGTCGTAGGAGAGCAGCAGCGACGGGCTCTGCGCGTAGAGCGGCGCCGAGCCCTCCGACGACGGCGAGAAGGAGATGTAGAGGTTCCCCGCGATGTCCGCCGCCGCGCCGTAGGGGTGCGGGTGGTTGCACATGGTGAGGAACGGATCCTGGATGCGGCTCGAGGAGACGAGCCCGCCCGCCGCGTCGAGCACCGCGAGGTAGTACATGCGGCAGTTCGTGCCGTTCGGGCTGTTGCGCGGATAGGCCTCGTAGATCGCCGCGAGCCGATCCGGTCCCATCACCACCAGCCGCGCGAGGAAGAGCGTGTCCGTCTCCTGCACGTACGCCGGCCGGTGCGCCTGCAGCCGGAAGCGCCACAGCGGCCGGCCTTCCGCATCCAGCGGCGCGACCGTCCCGTTCACCAGCCCGCCGGGGATGTCGTACTCCCAGAGGTCCGCGCAGGTGACGCGCCTGTTCCAGAGCACGCAGCGGCGCGCGGCTGTGTTCTCGAGCCGCTTCACTGCCGGCGTGCCTGCGTTCACCACCAGCCGCTGCATGAAGCCGGTCATCGCCATGCGCCCGTCGGCATCGAGCACGTAGTCGTGCAGCTTCTCGCGCGCGCCGAGCACCGGATCCGGCGCCACGTTGTAGTTCCAGTCGGCGCTCAGCGTCGTCGGCGGCGGCACCACGCAGGTGTCGTTCTGGCAGGTGCCCGCGCCCTGACAGGGCGAAGCCTCCTTGCAGACGAAGCCGTCCGGCGGATCGCGCACCACGCAGTTGCCCGCGATGCAGACCTGCGCCGCGTTGCAGGCCACGTCGCCACAGATGGTGCCGTCGACAGCCGGCTCGAAGGTGCAGCCCACCGCCGGATCGCACACGCCCACGCCGCAGGCGCCGTCGCCGGGACAGGGAGGCGCGGGCGGGAACTCGCAGCCGGTGAGCGCGTTGCAGGTGTTCAGGGTGCAGGCGTCACCGTCGTCGCACTCGCGCGCGGCGCCCACGCACTGACCGGCCTGACAGGTCGCCTCGAGCACGCACTGGCTCTTCGGATCGCACTGCGTGCCGTCGGGCTCCACCGTCTCCACGCACTCGCCCTCGTGGATGTCGAACGCCCACGAGCTGCACGAGGTGGCGGGGTTGCAGGCGGGGTGCGCCAGCGCGAGGAAGGTCAGCTCGATCGATGACGAGGACCGCTCGGCCTTCGCCTTCAGCGTGCCGCGCGACATGCCCGGCGCGGTGCGGGTGGCGGTGACGGTGAGGTCGGTTTCGCCCGAGGGAAGCGGCGAGGTGAGTCCCTCCACCGTGAAGCCCTCCGGGACCTCCCAGGTGACCGAGAGCGGGCTGCGGCCGCGGTTCTGGACGGTGACCGTCGTGCTCAGCGTGAGGCCCACCCAGGCGTCGCCGAGGTGCTTCGACGGGCGATTGAACGCCACCTCGCCCTCCGCGCCCGACAAGCCGGGGCCGTGACAGCCAGCGAGGCAGACGGACACCGCGAGGAGCAGGGCTGCTACCGGGACGCGCACACGACCTCCAACGATTCCGGCCAGTGGCCGATGCTCGCACCGCGCCGGCGGATCTGGAAGCGCGCTGCACGGACGCGAGACGCACGGCCGCTATACTGTCGGCCACTCGCAAGGAGCATCCGACATGCGCTCGCAGGCGCTCTCTCCCCACCTCATCGCTCTTCCCGTCGCGGTCGCGCTGCTCGTCACCTCGGGCAGTGCCTTCGCGCAGTCGGTGCCGGAGCGAATGGTGTTCCAGGGCCGGCTGGTGCGCGCCGACGGAGCGCCGGAGACGCAGCCGCAGGACCTCCGCTTCTCCATCTACGGACAGGCGCAGGGCGGCAGCGCGTTGTGGACGGAGACGCACATGGGCGTCGTGCTGACCAACGGCCACTACGCGGTGGAGCTGGGCTCGGCGACGCCGCTGGCGGGCGTGTTCAACGGCGACGCGAGGTGGATGGCGGTGTCGCTCGCGAGCCAGTCGGAGCTCGGGCCGCGGTTGCCCATCTCCTCTGCGCCCTATGCGCTGCGCGCGGGTGTGGCGGCGGATGCGGCGCGGCTGAGCGGGTTCGACAAGGACGCCTTTGCGCGCGCGGACCACGGGCACACGGCGGCCACGCCGTCCGACAGCGGCTTCATGTCCTCCGGCGACAAGGCGAAGCTCGACAACGTGCCCACCGTCTTCGGTGACGGGCTGACTGCGAACACGAACTCGATGGGCCAGCGGAGGCTCGAGGTCTCCTTTGGTGGCAACGGCTCCTCGACGAACGTCGCGCGTTCCAACCACACGCACGCGCCGCCTTCGCTGAACTGCACGCGGGAGACCGCCACCGCGGCGCTCGACACCGGCGCCACCGCCACCTGCGCTTCGAACCAGACGGTGACCGGCGGCGGCTGCGAGGGCGTGCCCTACGGCAACACGAACTTCACGATGAACGCGGTGCCGGTCACCAACGGCTACCAGTGCCGCGGCACGAACTTCAGCGGGCCCGCGCCGAGCATCAACGTCACCGCACACGCCATCTGCTGCCGCATCCAGTGAGCCGCGCGAAGCTCTTCTTCCACCTCGCGCTGGGCTCCCTGTTCTTTCCCCCCGCGGGCATCCCCGCCACGTTCACGCTCGGGCTCATCGCCCTCAACGATCGCCAGGTGCCGCCGGAGGAGAGGGCGCAGCATCGCCGGTGGACGCGCGCCATCTTCGGGCTCGGCCTTCTGGACACGCTGCTGGTAGCGGTGCTGATCGCGCTGCTCGGGCCGCAGGGGCTTGGGAGCGCAGACCCCTACGGTGCAGGCGCTGGAGGACTGGCAGGATCGCGGCGTGCGATCGGCGTCTCGCTGGAGCCCCACTCCTCTCCTCCGCGGGTGGGTCGGGTGGTCGAAGGAGGTCCCGCTGCGGAAGCGGGCGTGAAGGTCGGCGACCTCATCGTCGGCGTCGACGGCGCGGAGACGAAGACCGTCGAGGACGTGCAGTCGATGGTGCGGCTCGGGGTGAAGGGAGACGAGGTCGCGCTCGAGCTCCAGCGCGATGGCGAGACGCTGCAGCTGCAGCTGCGCGTGAGCACCGCCGAAGCGATCGCCGCGCTCGGCGCAAGGGACGGAGACGCGCCGCGAGGGCTCTTCGAACCTTCGCCGGGTGAGGGCTGCGACCTCGCGAGCCCGAGGCAACGCGGCTGGCTCTTCCCCACCGTCGGCGCGGTCGTCGTCTTCGGGCTCTATCTGCTCGGACGCAGGCGCGGGATGGACGCGACGCTGGTGTGGGCGGCGCTCGTGCTGGTGCTCGTCGCGATCGGTGCGCAGTCCGCAATGACGGCGGCCTGCGAGGTCGCCGGAGGTCCGACGCGCGGCGGCTTCCTCATCGGCCTGCTCGCGCAGACGGCGCTGCTCTTCGTGGGCGGCTTCTGGCTCTACCGACGCAGCAAGAGGGCGACGTGGTGGAACACGGCCGCGTACACGCCCGAGAAGACGACGGCGTGGCCGAAGCTCGCGGGCCTCGGCGCCTGGTACATGCTCACCGGCGCGATGCGCTTCGGACTGGCGCTGCTCGTGCTCACGCGCGCGCTGCCTGGGATGGAGGGCGCAGGTCCCTACAGCGACTCGCCGATCCACGCGGTGGCGGGCGAGTCGCTCGGCGCGCTGGGCATTCTGCTCTTCGTGCTACCGGTGGTGGTGCTCGGGCCGATCGCGGAGGAGCTCGTGTTCCGCGGCGCGGTGCTGCCCTGGCTCGGTGCGTGGATGCCGAGGCTCGCGGCGCTCGTCGTCTCCGGCTCGCTCTTCGCGGTGCTGCACCTCTATTACGGCGCCTTCGTCGTCATCATCCTCTGGTACGGCGTGGTGCTCGGCTGGGTGCGGCTGCGCAGCGGCGGGATGAAGGCGCCCATCGCGCTGCACATGCTCGTCAACGGCGTGGCCGCCGCGGTGATGATCGTCCGCGGGCTCTGAGGCTCCCAACGCGCGGACCGTTCGGAGTCAAGCCGCGCCCGGAGGGGCGGACTTTTCCGAGAGGGCAGCACGGATCTCCGCAGCAGCGTTCGAAAGTTGCGGTGCCAAAGGTGAGTGATCGCGCGCTCGCACGAAGGCGCAGGAGCGCGGTTACGCTCTCGCGAGATGAGCCACGAGCCTGAACCTGTGGTGGTGAAGTATCCGTCCCGACGCGCGCTGCTCTCCTGCGTGGAGCAGGGTCCGCTCGGCGTGAGGCTCTTCGCGCCGACCTCGGAGCCGCTGGCGCTGCGCGAGCGCGTCCGCCTGAAGGTGACCTTCGGCGACTGCGTGCGGAACTTCTACGTCGAGGGCCGCGTCGCCTCCGAACCGGAGCGCTCCTCCGGAAGGCTCGGGCAGCACATCCTCCTGCGCACGCCCGAAGAGCGCCGCGCGTTCAGCCACCTGCTGGCCTTCTGCGCGCAGAACAAGGAGGCCCCGCGCCGCGTGTCGGTGTGGCTGCCCTGCACGTTGCGCGCGGGCGGACAGACGCTGGCCGGCAACATCCGCGACCTGTCCTTGGGCGGGCTGTTCATCGCCGGCTCCCAGGTCCGGAGCTCGTCGGCCCTCTCAGCGAGAGCGCCGGTGGAGGTGGTGCTCAAGCAGGGCCCCTTCGGTCTCTCCAGCGTCGTGCTCCCCGCGCAGGTGGTGTGGGCGGGAGAGAAGGAGGGCGTGCCCGGGGTCGGCGCGGAGTGGATGGGCGGGGGTACGCAGTCGCAGGTGCTCGCGCTGTTGAAGCGGCACGGCGGGAAGTAGCGAGCCGACCGCCAGAGGTCAGGGCGCGGTGAGGGCGCCGAAGCCTTCGCCCATGCCGCCCGTGCTCACCGCACCCGCGGCAGGGACAACGCCCCGGCTCTCGAGGAACAGCGGCGGCCGGCACATGCCCTCGCGGCACTGCTCCGCACCGAGGCACGGCTGTGCAGCCCCGCACGCGATCTCTGCGCAGGAGCCGCCGCGGCACACGCGCGACTCGTCACACGCGGAGACCTGCGCGCAGTCATCCTGAGGGTCGAGGCACGCACCGTCCCGGCACACCTCACCGCGAGCGGCCGAGCACTCCGCGTCCGACCGGCACATCGACACACCGCACGCTCCCTCGCGGCAGACCTGCTTCGCGCCGCAGCGCACGCCCTCACAGCCGCCCTCGCGGACACAGCGGTTCGCGTCGTCACACCGCTCGCCGGCGCCGCACTCCGAAGCAGTGGAGCAACCGACCACGCGGCACACCGCCTCGCGACAGACGAGGCCAGGGGTACAGCGAACGCCCGCGCAGGGATCGATCGCACAGCGGCCCCCGACACACGCTTCGGTCGGCAGACAGGTGTCACCCGACGCGCTCGACGAGCACGACACGGTCCGGCAGGCACCTCCGCGGCAGCGTTCGCCGGCCGCGCACGAGACGCCGACACACGCGAGGTCCACGCACGAGACGCCCTCGCACACCCTTCCCTCGCCGCACGCGGTCTCTCCGCAGCTTTGCGACAGGCAGCGGCCGTCCGCGCAGCGCTGGCCCTCGGGACAGACGATTCCTTCGCACAGCGCCGGCGCCTGCAACGGCGCGGTCTGGGGACAGCCGGTCAGCGACAGGACCGCACCGATGAAGAGCGCAAGACGCAGCAGCGAGTTCACGGCAACCTTCCGGTCCGGTTCGCAGAGGGCAGGAGCAACGGCTCGGGAGGACGCATCGCGATCGCCGCGGCCACGCCACCTCCGATGAGCACCGCCGCGCCGCCGACCCACAGCGGCCAGCGCGTCGGGCGAGGCTCCTCAGGTGCCCAGCCCTCTTCGCTCCTGAAGTCGAGCGCGCCGCCGGTCTCTGCCGAAGGTGCACGCGCGCTGGCGGTGAAGCGACGCGGCGCATCGGCCGAGCCCGCGTTGAAGAGCACGCCGCCACCAGCATCCTCGGCGGTCGCCCAGGCCTCCGCACCGCGCCAGGGTTCCAGCGATGTCCGCGCAGGACCGGGTGCCTTTGCCTCCGCTGTCATCGCCTCGCCAGCGGTGCGTTCTCCCCGCTCCACCGGCCGCACGTGCAGCACCACGCGCGAGGCCGCATCGATGCCTTCGTTCAAGCGCGCGGTGACCTCGCCGGTCCGATCGTCGCGCTCGAGCTTCAGCTCTACCTGCCGGTCCGCCACCGCTCGCAGCGCCGCGTTGAACGGCCGCGCGACCTTCGGACCCAGACCGGTATCCACCGTCGAGTCCGGAGAGATGAGCAACAGCGTCTCGAACTGCAGCTGCGCTGCGGTCGCCTCGCCGAGGAACGCGAGGCACATGCCCAGGCCGCGGTAGGCGCGGATGCGATCGTCGCGCGTGCCCGGTACCGCCAGCGCCTCGCGGAAGTGCTTCGCTGCCTGCTCGAACTCGAGGTCGTCGTAGGCCGCCTCGCCGCGCTCCAGGGCCGACTTCGCGGAGGCCGCGCCCTGCGCCGACCGCTGCGCCTGCGCGTCACCTGGAGCCAGCCAGAGGCCTCCGAGGGCACACGCGAGCAGCAGGGGGAGCGGAGAAGGTCGGGCGGGCAAGACGGCCGAACGCTAACCGACGGAGCGCGTCGCGCGAAGAAGCGGAGCCACTCTCTCCTCTAGATAGAAAGAGGAGAGATCTTCAGGGTCAGGACCGTAGGGGCGACCGAATTGTGGAGAACGCCGTAAGCCCGCGTCGCATCAGCGCTTTTCGGAAACGAACGCCTGTGGACAACTCGCGGGCACTCCACAGGAACCCACACCCAACGGCCACCCGGCCCGTTTCCCACACCTCGCGCACGACACTCCGCTATCCCTCCACAGGCCTCTCCACAGGAACCCACACCATGGCGAAAGACGACGACATCCCGACCGGCCGGCTGCAGCGCTTCCGGAAGATGGCCGGCATGGCGACGAGCGTGGGCGCGGGGCTCGCCGCGGATCGCGTGAAGCGACTTTTCGGTGGACAGGGAAGCGGACACGAGCTGGCGGCGAAGCGAATCCTCGAGACGCTCGGCAGCCTCAAGGGCGCGGCGCTGAAGGCGGGGCAGATGGCGTCGATGTTTGCCGACCAGCTGCCGCCGGAGACGCGCGTCGTGCTCTCGAAGCTCTTCTCCCAGGCGCCGACGATGCCCTTCGAGAAGCTCGCGCCGGTGCTCGAGAAGGAGCTCGGGCGGCCGCTGGACGAGGTCTTCGCCGAGCTCTCGAAGGAGCCGCTCGCGGCGGCATCTTTGGGCCAGGTGCACGCGGCGAAGCTTCGCACCGGCGAGGACGTGGTGGTGAAGGTCCAGTACCCCGGCGTGGCCGAGGCGCTGGAGGACGACCTGCAGAACCTCGAGTCGATGCTCGGCGCCATCGGGATGAGCGGGCTCGTGGACTCCGGGACCTATGCGCAGGAGATCCGCACCGAGATCGGCGGCGAGCTCGACTACCTGCGCGAGCTCTCGTTCCTGCAGCGCTTCCGCGAGCTCTACGCGCGGTGGCCGGACCTCGCGGCGCCGCTCCCCTATCCCGAGTTCTGCACCGCGCGCGTGCTGGTGATGGAGCGCTTCCGCGGCACCACGCTGGGAAACATCGACGCGTCTTCGATGAGTGAAAACGAGCGCTGGCGGCGCGCGGAGCAGCTGGTGCGAGCGACTTGGGGTCCCTGGATCCTCCACCGTGCGATCCACGCGGACACGCACCCGGGCAACTTCATCCTCCTCGAGGACGGACGGCTGGGCGTGCTCGACTTCGGCTGCGTGAAGTTCGGCAGCGAGGCCTTCCACGCGGCGAGCCTCGAGGTGCTGCGGCACACGCTCGGCGGACCGCGGCCCGACTGGGTGGAGGTGATGGGCCGCGCGGGCTTCACCATGAACCTGCCCGAGGACAAGGCGCGCGCGCTGCTCACCGAGATCGTCGAGCTCAGCCGCGGGCCCGTGAGCGGGTTCGTGGACTTCGGCCGCGACGACACGCTGATGAAGCTCGCGGGGCTCAAGCGCACGAGGCCGCTGGACCTCGTGAGGGTGAAGCCGCCGGCGGAGTCGCTGCTCGTGGGCCGCGCGCTGGGCGGGCTGCTGCAGAACCTCAAGCTGCTGGGCGCGAAGGGCGATCTGCGGCCGGTGTTCCGAGAGCTGATTGCGAGCGCCGAGGGCTAACGGTCACGTGAGTGTTCACGCAGGAGAGAGCGGCACACGGAGCTCGAAGCACGCGCCGCTGCCCTTCCCTTCGACGAGCCGCAGGCAGCCGCGGTGACGCCGAGCGGTCTCCCAGCCGATGGCGAGGCCCAGTCCGGTGCCCACGCCCGGTGACTTGGTGGTGAAGAAGGGCTCGAAGATCCGCGCCCGCAGCGCCTGAGGCACGCCGGGCCCGTCGTCCTCCACCTGCAGCACCGCCTCTCCGCCCTCGCTCCAGGCACGCACGTCGATGCGGCCACGCGCGCCCACCGCATGGCCGGCGTTCACGAGAAGGTTCGTCACCAGGCGGCTGAGGTCTCCCGCCTCGCCGCGCACCGAGAGTGGGCCTTCGACGGTCACCTCGACCTCCACTCCCTGCGCGAGGTTCGTCCGTCCGATGCGCACGCCGGCGTGGATTGCCTCCGCGAGATCGATCCTCTCCTCCGACTCGCCCTGCCGGCTGAGCAGCTTCATCGACGCGACGGTGGTCTGGATCCGCGCGCAGCCGTCCTCCGCCTCGCGCAGCGCGGGGAGCAGATCCCGCTCTGCCTCGAGCACCTCTTCGCGCCGCGCCCACTCTCGAAGCGCGGTGGCCTCCGGACCTGAGCCCTCGAGGCGCCGCGCGAGCGCGATGCCTTCCAGCAGCGACTGGGCGAGCTCCTTCGACGAGCGCAGGTTCGCCGACGCATAGGCGAGCGGGTTGTTGATCTCGTGGTTCACGCCCGCCACCAGCACGCCGAGCGCCGCCATCTTCTCCTGGGTGATGAGGCGCTCCTGCATCTGCCGCAGCTCGGAGAGCGTGTGCGAGAGGTCGCGCGCGTGCAGGGCGCGTTCGGTCACGTCCATCAGCACCAGCAGCCCGATGTCCTCGTCGG
Source organism: Pseudomonadota bacterium (assembly GCA_023423535.1). Taxonomy (GTDB): domain Bacteria; phylum Myxococcota; class Myxococcia; order Myxococcales; family Myxococcaceae; genus JAFAFL01. Next base: position 14,935 of record JAFAFL010000048.1, on the reverse strand, counting down.
GATCGTGGTGCACGAGCAGCTCGAACTGGCGGTCGGGGACACCCTCGACCTTCACCTCGCCCAGCCGCTTGCCGCCGAGCCCGCGGAGGGCCTCCTCCACCGAGTCGCCGAGTCCGAGCTTTCGCACCGCATCCAACGCGGTCGCCTTCGTGCCGAAGAGCTTCGACGCCGCCGGATTGAGGATCGCCGCGTCGGTGTGCAGATCCACCGCGACCGCCGGCAGCGAGAGCGCGCGGAAGAGGAACTGGTAGGCCTCGATGCCCACGCCCGTCGCGCGCCAGTTGCGCAGGAGCACCCAGAAGGCGATCGCGGAGATGCCGGTGAGCGAGACGCCGAAGGCCTGCATCGCAAAGGGCGGCGCCCACATCCGCACCGCGAAGTACATCAGCGCGACGACGCCCTGCATCGCCACGAGGAGCTTCATCACCCGGCGGCCGTAGCGCGCGCCCGAGCGCAACCTCACCACCGCCGCCACCACGAGCGAGAGCGACGCGCCGGCGATGACCACCGCGTCGAAGAGGCGCACCGCGGCGTTGGTGGGGAACCAGCTGATCGGCGTGCGCACCAGCTCCGCCGGCGTCATCTGCAGCGCCAGCGCGGCGCCGCCGAGCACCAGCGACGCACCGCAGCCGAGCGCGATCCAGACGGGCCTCGCCGGCCTCCAGCGGGCGAGCGCTGCCGCCGCACCGAGGCTCCCCGCTCCGAGTCCGCCCATCGCCGCGCGGATGCCCACGTGCCAGCGGAGGGCCTGTGCGGCCTGCGTCTCGTGCGCCGCGCCGAGGAGGCAGATGCTCGCCACCGCCGCGCTGGAGGCGACGAGGGTGAGCGCGGCCCTCATCCCGAGGATGCCTCCCCTCCTTGCCAGACCGTCGAGCGCCACTGCGAAGCAGACGGCGGCGGTGGAGGTGAGCAGCACGACCGCGCCGAGGCTCGTGTCAGGGGTCATGCGCGACCCCCATTCTTCCGATGACACGCCTCATGTGCTCGCACACTCCAGTGAAACGGCCCGACGAGCCTTGCGGATTGCACGCGATGAGCCAGCTCTTCGCGGCCGCTGCCGGCTGCCTGGCTGGCGTGCGGGGAAAAGCGGTAGGCTCGGCGGCGTTTGGACATCTACCGCGGCCAGCGAATCGGCAAGTACGAGGTCCTCACCCAGCTGAGCCTGGGCGGGATGGCCGAGCTCTTTCTCGCCTTCACCGCGGGCCCGGGCGGCTTCCGAAAGTTCGTCGTCGTCAAGCGCATCCTCCCGGACGTGAAGGCGGACGAGCAGTTCGTGAAGATGTTCCTCGACGAGGCGCGCATCACCGCGGCCTTCTCGCACCCGAACATCGCGCAGGTGTTCGACCTCGACGAGGACGAGGAGGGCCTCTACCTGGCGATGGAGTTCATCTCCGGCCAGAACCTCAACCAGGTGGCCTCCGCCTGCAACCGCACGAAGCGCACCATCCCCATGGGGTTCTCGGTGACGGTCGCGAGGGACGTCCTCAACGCGCTCCACTACGCGCACACCTTCACCGATCCGACCGGCAAGGCCCTGCCGGTGGTCCACCGCGACGTGGCGCAGAAGAACGTCATGGTGACCTACGACGGGGTGACGAAGCTTCTCGACTTCGGCATCGCCAAGGCGCGCGGAAGGCTCGGGCGCACCGCGATGGGGATGGTGAAGGGGACGACCGGCTACATGTCGCCGGAGCAGGTGCGCGGCGAGGAGCTCGACGGGCGCAGCGACGTCTTCAGCGTGGGCGTGGTGCTGCACGAGATGCTCAGCGGGCAGCGCCTCTTCGCCGCGCAGACCGAGCCGGAGGAGATGCGGCTCATCCTCGAAGGGCCCATCCCGAAGCTGCACGACCTCAACGAGCTGGTGAGCGAGGAGCTCTCCGCCGTCGTCGCGCGCGCGTTGTCGCGGGAGCGTTCGGACCGGTTTGGGACCGCGCGGGAGATGGCGCGGGCGCTGGAGAAGGTCGCGGGTCCGCTGCTCTACGATCAGGAGCAGCTCGCGCTGCAGATGCGGGAGCTGTTCGAGAAGAAGGTCGCCGCGACGCGTGCGCTGCTCGAGTCGGCGGGAGACCAGGCCGCGGATCCGTCGAAGCTGGCGAAGCTCGCGCTCGGGCAGTTGAAGGGCGACGCGGGCATGGACTTCGAGGAGATCACCGCCCGCGGCGCGCCGAAGAAGAAGCCGGGCGTTGTGCCGCCGCAGCCTCCGCCCATTCCGCTCGTGGGTGGGAAGGCGCCGGTGCGGGACACGGTCGCGGTCGCGCCGCCGAGCGCGGTGATCGCCCGGACGGAGAAGCGGCTCGCGGAGCTGCGCGGCAACCTCGTCGTGGCGGCGGTCGTGCTGGTCATCGTGGTGGGCGGTGGCTTCGGCGCGTGGAAGCTCGTGCACGCCTTGCCTCCGTCCGCGGGTGATGGCGCGCAGTCGGCGCAGGCGCAGCCGCGGCCCATCCCCGTCTACAACGACCCGCGCATCAAGCCCTTCCCCGAGCCGGTGCGCACGCCGCTCCCGCCGCAGCAGTCGGAGCACGTCACCCCCGAGTCGCTCGCGCTGGCGCAGGTCGCAGCTGAAGAGGGACGGGCAGCGCCTCAGGCGGCGGGTGGCACGCGCAAGGCAACAGCAGGCGGAACGCTCACGCTCATCACCGTCCCCGAGGCCACCGTGCTCCGCGGCGCAAAGGAGGTGGGCAAGACCCCGCTCTTCAACGCCGCGCTGCCGCAGGGAACTCACCTGCTGCGCCTGAAGGGTGCGGATGGAACGGTGCGCCTGCTCAGTGCGCCGATTCGGGCCGGGGAGAACACCGCCTTCCGCGTGGAGCTGGCGGACCTGCCGACGGAGTAGCGCGTGTCACTCGTGGTGGGAGACGTGACGGTGAAGGAACTGCTCACGCGGCAGCTGGGCATCGCGTGGGCGCTGACGCAGTACCACCTCGAGTCGCTGACCACCGAAGAGTGCCTCTGGCGTCCGGCAGAGAAGGGGCTGCACGTGTGGCGCGGAGAAGATGGGCTCTTCCGCGCGGACTGGCCGGAGCACGAGGGCTACGGGCTCGGTCCGTCGAGCATCGGGTGGCTGACCTGGCACCTCGGGTTCTGGTGGCAGATGGTGATCGATCACACCTTCGGCGCCGGCACGCTGCAGCGCGAAGCGGTGCGCTGGCCCGGAAGCGCGGAGGCAGTGCGCGCGTGGATCGAAGGGCTGCACGCGACGTGGACGCGCGAGCTCTCGGCGCTCGATGACGCAGCGTTGAGATCGACCGAACGCGCGCGTTGGCCCTTCCCGCCGAACACGCAGCCGCTGATGGACGTCGTCGCGTGGGCGAACGTGGAGCTGACGAAGAGCGCCTCGGAGATCGGCTACGCGCGCTTCCTCTACGCCGCTTCTGTGGGCACAGGTGTGGACGCTGCGCAGGGTAGTGACTGACCCGATCGCCGAGCGGCAGAGGCGAGCGGGCAAAGGTCACGCGCGCCCCGTGGCGGTGAGTGAGGACCCAACTACACAGGCCCCTGCGAGCGCGCTCAGAGTCCGCGCGTCATGTCGCTCCTCTCCGTCCGCCGCGTCGTGTTCGCGCTGCTGTTGTCTGCGTTGTCAGCGTGTGGCGGCGTCGTCGGGCCGCTGGAGGAAACGGAGCCTGTTCCTCCGCTTCACGGCACGCCGCAGACCATAGGCGTCGTCACGACGCCCGCCGAGCGGGTGCAGACGCAGGTCGGCGTCCACGTGCGCGCACCGGAGCAGCGCCTCGAGCTCGAGCCTGAGCATTGGGCGATGGTCCGGCAGCCGCTGCAGCGCACGCCGCCGGAGGAGGAGGTGGACGCGGGCGTCATCTCCGAGCCGGAGCCGCTCGATGCGGGCGCGGCGCTCGATGCCGCAGTCGCGGGCAGTGAGCCTCCGCCCGAGCCCGATGAAGAAGATGGCGGGCAGGATGCGGACATCGATGCCGGCGCGGAGATCGACCCCGATGCGGGCGCTGAGGTCGAGCCTGATGACGACGACGCCGGTTGGAGCAGCGACCCTGACGGTGGCGCGGTGCCCGACGCCGGTCCCTCCCTGCCGCAGCCGCCGCAGCGGACGATCACCTGGGCCGCGAGCGCTGCGCAGGTTCCGCAGACGAAGCCCGCGCCGGGAACCTTCCGAATCCACCTCATCGACGTGGGGACGGGGCTCGCGTTGCTGGTGCAGGGCCACGACTTCACCGCGCTCTTCGACGGCGGCTCGAGCGACGACCTCACCGGCATCTCCAACGGCGCGAGCTCGAACCGGCTGCTCGCCTATCTCTTCGCGGCGCTCGGCCCGTCCGGTCCCTCCGAGTGCGCGCCGCGTGGCGACACGCTCTCGAGCCCTCACGTCGGCGGCGCGGAGCTGGAGATCGACTACCTCTTCCTCAGCCACGCGCACCAGGACCACGTCTCGCTGCTGAAGGACGTGCTGCACTGCTACCGGGTGAAGAACGTCATCGAGCCCGGCGCCGCGTACACGACGCAGGTGTACGGCGACTTCGTGCAGAAGGTCGCGGGCGAGAGCGGCACGCACTACTGGACCGCCACGCCCGTTCCCCAGAATCGGACGGCGACGCTGGGCACGCGCACGGTTCCCTTCGGCCCGGACGTGAGCTGGTCGCAGCTCTTCGAGGGCGACTCGATGACGCTCGGGGCGCTCGCGAGCTTCCGCATCCTCCACGCCACCGCGGCCGCGGCGAGCAACGTGAACGAGACCTCGCTGGTGGTGCGCATGGACCTCGGCCGCACGAGCCTGCTCCTGATGGGCGACGCGGAGAGCGGAACCCGCGCGGATCCGAGCGCGCCGGTCTCGGGCGTGGAGGCGCACCTGCTCGCGCACTGGCCGCAGGAGCTGGACGCGGACCTGATGCAGGTCGCGCATCACGGGTCGAAGACCTCCAGCCGGCTCGCGTTCATCCAGGCGGTCTCTCCCGAGGTGGCGATGATCAGCAGCGGCCCGCGCAAGTACGGCACCGTCACCCTGCCGGATCCCGAAGTGGTCTCCGCCTTCGTCGCCACCGGCGCCACGCTGCTGCGCACGGACCTCAACGACGCGCACTGCCCTCACGCAGACCGCATCGGCGTGGACGATCTGAAGAGCGGCGGCTGCGACAACTGGGTGATCGAGCTCGGGCCGTAGGGGCCGCGCGGTGCCGGAAGAGTTCGCGAACCTCGACATCAGGTTCGACGCCGACGTGCCGCTGCCGCTGCGTGAAGGGCCTCTGGAGGTGTCGCTCGAGGACAGTGTCGTCACCCCGGCGGCGAAGACGTTTGCCGATCCCCGTTCGCTGCGCGAGGCGACTGCAACGGCTATCGGCCCGGCGGCTGGGTACCGAACGAGAACAGCCGCTGCTTCACGGTTGCGGATGCCCGGCCGGACTACCGCGAAGACATCGACGCGCACGGCTGCCGCGTCCTCATCAGCACCGGGAGCTGCCTGTAGCCGGAGTTGGGTACCGCGCCGCTTCAGTCTTTCCTGCGAGCCGGTTCCGACATGCCCGCTGCCTCACGAAGGCCCTGCTTGAGCTCCTCCTGAAGCTCTTTCCTCCGCTGAGCCTGATCTGCGGGTTGCATCACGTCGTAAAGCCACGCGAACAGCTCCTCCCGCTGCTCGGGTGACCAGCTCTGCTCGATGCTCTGCCAGCGCATGAAGCGGGAGGTGATTCGAAGCTCCGCGTTCGAGAGACGAACCCGCACAGGGTCCGCGCTTGTCCCGGAGCCCAGGCGCCGGCGGATCTCTTCGGTCGAGGCGAACCAGAGGAGGAGCAACGAGAGGGAGTTCGGCGAGCGGACCTGCGGGGAATCGATGAACGCCGTACGCACGGAGCTACGAAAGGAGCTCGGCATGTCGGTCCAGACGATCCGGTGAATGCCGCGGCGAACGCGTGATGCAGCAACGACGGAGTAGGCGTTCAGTTGCCCCAGGGCCTCGACGACCATCGTCGCCGCTTCGGCAGGTCCGCGGAACTCGATGCCTTCGACAAGACCGACCGGTTGCCCTCTCGATGCGAGGTAGGGCTCCGCGCGCGCCGCCACGCTGCGTACGACTGATGTGAGCCATTTGGTCACTAAGGGCACGATACATTCAATGCCCCACGTGTCAGGCAGTCTCCAGCCGGGCAGGCGCTCCTTCATTGCTCCCGCCGTTTCGCGTCTCCACCCATGAAGCGTGTCCCGCGCGCGCACGCAGAAGAGGGTCTCCGCCGCAGCTCATCCTGAGCTCGTGATCGGCACTGAGGAAACAGACGTCGCAATCATCGGCGCCGGTGCAGCAGGGCTCGCCGCGGCGCGGGCGTTGGTGTCGAAAGGTCTCTCCGTGCACGTGCTCGAGGCCCGCGATCGGGTGGGCGGCCGGGTGCAGACGCTGCGTGACGCGTCCTTCGATCACCCCATCGAGCTCGGCGCGGAGTTCGTCCACGGCAAGCCGCGCTCGCTGCGCCGTCTCTTCCGCGAGGGCTCCATCAAGGTTCGTCGCCACCGCGACGCGCACTGGGGGCTCTTCGACGGCGAGCTCCACGACGTGTCGAACGCCTTCGCTCGCGTCTCGGAGCTGCTGGTGGAGAGCGGCCGCGCCGATCGCACGTTCGAAGATTTCCTCTCTGATCCACGCACGAAGCGCGCGCACGGTCTCCTGGACCTCTCGCTCGCGAGGCTCTTCGTGGACGGCTACTACGCCGCACCTCCCGGCATCGCTGGCACCGCCGCGCTGCGAGACATGGAGCGGGCGACGCAGGCGGTCCACGCCGAGGAGATGTTCCGCGTGCTCGATGGCTACGACGCGGTGCCTCGGCTGCTGGCGGAGAAGGTGCGCGAGGGCGGCGGACGCATCTTCCTCAACGCCGAGGTCCACCGCGTGCGCTGGAGCGGCCCTCACGTGATCGTCGAAGCGCGCACCGCAGAGGGCGAAGCACTCGGAGCCTTTCACGCGAGGGCGGCTGTCATCACGCTCCCGCACGGTGTGCTCGCCCAGTCTCCCTCGCGCGGCGGCGTGCGCTTCGAGCCCGGCCTGCCCAGAAAGATGGAAGCCGTGCGCCGCCTGCAGACCGGCCCGATCGTGAAGGTCGCGCTGCGCTTTCGTCACGCTTTCTGGAACGAGCGCCCGCGGCCTCCGTCGAAGGACCGGCTCCCCTCCTTCAGCTTCATTCACGGCGAGGGCCTCCCCTTCCCCACCTTCTGGGCGCCGCTGCCGTTCAGCTCACCGGTGCTCGTCGGTTGGGCCGGAGGCACCCGCGCGGTGGCGCTCCGAGAGCTCTCCGCGGGTGAGGTACTCCACCGCGCGCTGGACTCGCTCTCCGCGCTCTTCCGCATCGACAGGTCCACGATCGGGCAACTGTTGGAGGCCCACCGCGCGCGCGACTGGCAGAGCGATCCCTTCGCCCGCGGCGGCTATCTCGTGGTCCCGCGAGGCGCTTCGGATGCGCAGCAGGAACTCTCCAGACCCGAGAGCGATCGTCTCTTCTTCGCCGGTGAGGCCACGCACGGAGGCTTCGCCGGCACGGTGCACGGCGCGATCGACTCGGGCACGCGCGCGGCTGCCGAAGTCCTCCGCGCGCTGCGGCGAAACCGCTAGTTCACACCCAGCTTCTGCTCGATCTCCGCGATCTCCTTCCGGAGCGGCGCGTTGTCCTTGAGCAGGGTCTCGATCTTCCGGACCGCGGCAATCGCCGTGCTGTGGTCCTTGTTGAACTTCTTCCCGATCTCCGGGAACGAGGCCTGGGTGTGCTTGCGCGCGAGGTACATCGCGGTCTGCCGCGCGTGGCTGATCTGCTTCATCCGCCGGTCCTGGCGCAGCTCCTCCACCGCGACCTTGTAGTAGCGGGCGCACTCGCGCTGGATGAGGTCGATGTCCAGCGGCCGGTGGTTCTGCAGCAGGTCCTTGAGCACCTGCGCCGCGAGCTCTTCGGTCACCGGCTGCTTCGTCAGCGAGTGCACTGCGCTGATCTTCACCAGCGCCCCCTCCAGCTCCCGCACGTTGCGCTGCACCCACCGGGCGATGAACTGGCACACGCTGTCCGGGATGTTCATCCCGTCCGCCTCGCTCTTCTTCTTGAGGATGGCGATGCGCGTCTCCAGGTCCGGCTCCTGGATGTCGGTGATGAGCCCCATGTTGAAGCGCGACCGCAGCCGGTCCTCGAGCCCGGGGATCTCCGCCGGCACGGTGTCGCTCGTCAGCACGATGGCCTTCGACATCTCGTGCAGGGTGTTGAAGGTGTAGAAGAACTCCTTCTGGGTCTCCTCCTTCTTCCCGAGGAACTGGATGTCGTCGATGAGGAGGACGTCACACTCCTCGCGGAACTTGCGCCGGAATTCGGGCATCCGCTGATCGCGCACGCTCTCCACGTACTCGTTCGTGAACTCCTCCGAGGTCAGGTACACCACCCGCGCCGAGGGGTTCCGCGAGACGATCTTGTGGCCCACCGCGTGGAGCAGGTGCGTCTTCCCCAGCCCGGTTCCCCCGTAGACGAACAGGGGGTTGTAGACGCGCCCGGGGTTCTCCCCCACCGCCGCCGCCGCCGCCGCGGGGAGCTGGTTCGACTCGGCGATGACGTACTTGTCGAAGGTGAACCGCTCGTTCAGCCGGTTCGGCCTCGGCGGGCTGACCACCTTCACTGATGGTGCGTGGGGCGCCGGGCCCGGGTTCAGCTCCTCCGGCAGCACCTCGTAGGCGAAGTCCCTCACCCCCGCGCCCGCCTCGGCGAACACGGTGAGGAGGTATCCCTTGTAGTGCTCGTCCACCCAGTCCCGCAGGAAGAGGTCCGGCACGCCGAGGATCAGCTGCCCGTCCTTCAGGTCCAGCGCCCGCATCCGGTCGAGGAACCCCAGCGCGTAGGTCTTCCCCTCCAGGCGCAGCCGGTCGAGCGCTTTTTCCCAGAGATTTCCTGCGGTTGGGTCGGTCATGGGATGTAGCGCCAGCGCCGTCAAAGGATGCCCCCCGGTGAAAAGCTGATCGGGCGAAGGGCGCGGTACGTAACAAACGCAATCCGGCCCGATCAAGCGGCCAGTTCAAGTGCCCGAAGGATCGGGGCCTTTGGACCGCTTTCGGGAGACCCTCCGGCGACGCGGCGGAAAACGTCTTGTGGGGGACGATGGACCCACCCCCACGGGTTGTGGGAGGGATCCGCGCGGGTTTGCCCCGTGTACGTTCCGTTTGTTGATCGCGTTTTGCAGCCTGATCGGACAGAAAATCGCCTGATCGGATGGCATGCAGGTCCGACCAACGTTGACTCGGCTCCGAAAGGGCGATAAGCGCGGCGGCCTTTTCTGCAGTGTCGGAGGTAGTCCCGTGTCGAAGCGCACGTATCAGCCGTCGAAGGTGAAGCGGAACCGTACCCACGGGTTCCGGAAGCGGAACGCGACGAGGGCCGGCCAGGCCGTCCTCAAGCGCCGCATGGCGAAGGGCCGCAAGCGCCTGACGGTCTCGGCGTACAAGAAGTAGTGACGGTTCCTCCGGAGGCCCCCCGCGGCGAGCGCTTTCCCGCCTCGCTGCGGCTGCGCAAGCGGCGCGAGTTCCTCCGGGTGCAGGAAGGCGGCGCGGCGGTGAAGTGTGCGGCAGGTCCGCTCCTCGCCCTCGCGCTGCCCAACGGCTCCGGCACCACCCGCCTGGGCCTCACCGTCTCCAGCAAGGTGGGCAACGCGGTCGTCCGCGCCCACATCCGCAGGATCCTCCGGGAGCTGTTCCGCAAACGTCGCGGCGAGCTCCCGGCAGGGATCGATCTGGTCTTCATCGCCCGTCCGAGCGCCGCGGACGCGGACTTCGCCCACTTTGAGCGAGCATTCGGGGAAGTCGCCCGCCGGCTCGGGGAGCGTTTCGATGGCAAGGCTCGGTGACCGCCTGGCGGACCTCCTGGTCTTCCTCCTCGCGTTGCCGATCCGCGCCTACCGCGCGTTCCTCTCCCCGCTGCTCCCGCCGGCCTGCCGGTTTCACCCCTCCTGCTCCCGCTACGCGCTCGGGGCGCTCCACGCGCACGGGCCCGGTCGGGGACTCCTCCTCACCGCGCGGCGCCTCTCGCGCTGCCATCCGTTCCATCCCGGAGGCGTGGATCCCGTCCCGCCTCCCGAGGGCCGGCGCGCCGAAAAGCTCGGCCTGCTCCCGCCCTCCTCTACCCGGTAAACGTTTCATGGATCAGTCGAAGCGGCTCCTCATCGCGCTCGCGCTCTCCTTCGTGGTGACCGCGGTGTTCATGGTGCTCAGCCCTGCGCCCCCGCCCCCGTCCCCCGACGAGGCAGCGGCCTCCGCCTCCGTCGATGGCGGGACGCCCGCGCAGGCCCAGGCGCCCACAGGCGGTCCCATTGCCGGCGCCGAGCCGGGAGCCGCACCGACCGGCGTCGAGGGCGGCGTGGAGGGCTGGAAGGCCCCGCCCGCCCGCGAGGTCTCGGTGGACCAGAAGGACCTGACCTGGCGGCTCTCCTCGGCCAACGCGGGGCTCGTCGCCGCCGAGTTCAAGGGCGAGAAGATGCGCGAGCAGCGCCCGCTGAGCGTGGGCCAGGGCTACAAGCTGCTCTTCGGCGGCGAGGTCCCTGACGCGCCGCAGATGGACATGGGCCGGCCGGCCCCGGGCTTCCCCTCCGCGCTGGCGGTGGGCGTGCACGGACCGCAGGGCCTGTCTCCCTGGAGCGCGTGGGAGCTCGACGAGAGCGCCTCGGGCCCGGAGAAGGTGGTCTTCCTCACCCGCGAGGGCCCCTGGGAGGCGCGCAAGACCATCCAGTGGACGGCCTCCGAGGACGCGCTGGTGCCCGCGGCGCACGGCTTCGAGGCGGTGATGACGCTGCAGCTGCGCAACGTCTCCGCGCAGCCGGCGGGCGGCGAGCTGTCGGTGCACTACGGCCGCGGGGTGGACCCGAACACGCCGGAGGAGAAGGCGTCGTTGCTCGGCGGGGTGGGCAACGAGAGCAAGGCCACCTGCTACGTGAACGACGAGCTGCACCAGTACGTGCCGGACCAGGGCGCCATCAAGGCGGAGGAGCTGCGCGGGCCGGTGCACTTCGTGGGCGTGGACCAGCAGTACTTCCTCGGCGCCGTCTATCCGGCGGACGCGGCGCGCCCCGGCCGCTGCGAGCTGCACGCCACGCCGACCGGACGGGTGGCGGTGGGCTTCTTCCCCATCCAGGTCGAGCCGGGACAGACGCACACCGAGCGCTTCGGCATCTACGTCGGCCCGAAGGACACCCAGTTCCTCGAGCAGGCGCCTTCGCCTCAGGTGTCCGCCGCGCTGGGCACGCCGCCGGGCCACACCGCGAAGCTCGTCTCCACGGTGAACTTCGGCATCTGGCAGGTGCTGTGCGTGGTGCTGCTGGGGATCCTCAAGTTCTTCTACGGCATCTTCGGCAACTGGGGCGTGGCGATCATCCTGCTCACGCTGACGGTGAAGCTCGTGCTCGTGCCGCTGACCTTCAAGTCGATGGTCGCCGCCGAGAACATGAAGAAGCTCCAGCCGCAGGTGGAGGAGCTGCGGAAGAAGTACGAGGGCGACCGCGAGCGGATGAACGTGGAGCTGATGAAGCTCTACCAGACGGCGAAGGTGAACCCGCTGGGAGGGTGTCTGCCGCTGCTCCTGCAGATGCCGGTGTGGATCGCGCTCTTCACCACCCTGCGCAACTCGTACGAGATCTACCGCGAGCCCTTCTTCGGGCCGGTGTGGACGGACCTCACCTACAAGGATCCGACCTACATCCTCCCGGTGCTGCTCGGCGTGACGATGATCGCGACCCAGAAGCTGCAGCCGTCGATGATGGACAAGGCGCAGCAGCGGATCATGACCTGGTTCATGCCGATCTTCTTCACCGCGCTGATGCTCGCGTACCCGGCCGGCCTGACCCTCTACATCTTCACGAACAACGTCCTCTCCATCGGGCAGCAGTACGGCATCCGGAAGTACCTCGAGAAGCGCCGCGGCTCGGAGAAGCCGGCGCAGGCTTCGGCGGGAGGGAAGAAGAAGTGAGCGACAAGCGCGGGCAGGTGGAAGGGTTCCTCGGCGAGGTGCTGGGGAAGATGGGGTTCGCCGCGCGGGTGGAGGTGAAGGACGTCGAGGAGCGCCCGGCGGCGGAGGGGCAGCCCGCGATCCCCGCGTCGATCTCGGTGGCGCTCTTTCCCGAGGGCGAGTTCCCCGGCCTCACCGCCGGCAAGCGCACGCCGGTGGTGGAGTCGCTCCAGTTCCTCGCGAACAAGGTCGTCAACCGCGGGCCGGAGAAGCAGTGGGTGAACGTCGGCGTGGGCGGGCACCCGGAGCCGCGCGTCCCCGGTCAGAAGCGCGAGAAGCCGCCCCGGCCCGAGCGCGCGGAGAAGGCTGAACGCCCGGAGCGCCTGGAGCGTGAGGCGAAGGCGCCCTCCCCTGCTGGCGAGGGCAAGGGCGAGAAGAAGCGCGATCGGCGAGAGCGCCGTGAAGAGGGCGGTGCCCCGCGTGAGAGCGCCCCGCAGCGTCAGCGGGACCGGGAGGCCGACGAGTCCACGCTGGCGGCGCAGCTCCCGGAGGACGGGGTGATGGCGGAGCTCGGCCGGGCGCTGGCGCAGAAGAGCGCGGAGCTGGGGCGGATCTACGCGGTGACGGCGATCGGCGCGGAGGATCGCGCGCGGCTGCTGAAGGCGGCCGAGCAGGTGGACTTCGTCCGGGGCAAGGTAGAGGGAGAGGGGCGGCACCGCCGGGTGGTGTTCATGCCGTCGAACCCGAAACCGATGCCGAAGAAGTCGCACATCCCCGACTATGATGAAGAGGACGAGGACGACGGCGAGGAGTGACGGGTGGGTAAAGCGAAGGGCCTGAAGGACAAGTTGTGGGGCGCGGCGGTGCTGAAGATGAGCTTCCGCCTGCGGGGCGACGAGGGTTCGCCCGCCTTCAAGGCCATCTACCCGGGCGTGTTGCGGGACCTCGACGTGCTGGACTCGGCGGTCGAGGAGTACATCGAGCAGAACCGCGAGGCGGTGGAGAAGGCCGCGCGCGGCCACAACCCTCCCCCCGAGCGTCACTAGCCTTCCGTTTCCGTTGAGCGCCTCTTTACCGAGCACTCCGGGGGCCGGCTCCACCATCGCCGCGATCGCCACCGGCCCCGCGCCGGGCGGGGTGGGCATCGTCCGCGTGTCCGGGCCGGACGCGTGGGAGGTGGTGCGGCCGCTGGTGCGAGGCCTGCCGTCCGAGCCCGAGCCCCGGCGCGCCCACTTCTGCGAGCTCGCGTCCCGCGACGGCTCGGTCCTGGACCGGGGGCTCGTGCTGGTCTTCCGCGCGCCCGCCTCCTTCACCGGCGAGGACGTGGTGGAGCTGCAGGCGCACGGCGGACCGCGCCTTTTGGCGATGCTCCTGCGCGAGGTCCTGCTCGATTGCCGCGCCCGCCTTGCCGAACCCGGTGAGTTCACCCGTCGCGCGTTCATGAACGGGCGCATCGACCTGCAGCGCGCGGAAGCGGTGGGCGCGCTGGTCGCTGCGGAGAGCGAGGCCGCCGTCCGCGCCGCCGCCGCGCAGCTCGCGGGTGGACTCTCCTCGCGTCTTTCGGCGCTGAAGCGGCCACTGCTCGCGCTGCACACCGATCTCGAGGGGGTGCTGAACTTTCCCGACGAAGCGGAGGGCGCCGACGAGGGTCTGGAGGAGCGACTCACCCCGCTGGTGGCGGAGGCGCGCGCGCTGGTGTCGGACGCCGGCCGAGGAGCATTGCTGCGGCGGGGCGCTCGGGTGGCGCTGTTCGGCCCGGTGAACGCGGGGAAGAGCACCCTCTTCAACCGGCTGGTGGGTGCCGAGCGCGCGCTGGTGGACGACGAGCCCGGGACCACGCGGGACGTGCTCGAGGCGCGGGTGGAGGTGGAGGGCGTGTCGTGGACGCTGCTCGACACGGCGGGCCTTCGCGAGTCGCCGGGCCGCATCGAGGGCCTCGGGATCGCCCGCGCGCAGGAGGCGGTGCGGAGCGCGGACCTCGCGGTGCTCCTCCTTCCGCCGGACGCCCTCCCCCACTCCGTCGAGCTCTGGCGCCGGTGGGCAGGGCCCGAAGTGCCGGTGCTCACGGTGCGGGGCAAGGCGGACGCCGCCGCCGCGGATGTGGGGGCAGAGCTGTCGGTGAGCGGCCTTTCCGGAGAGGGCGTGGCCGAGCTGCTCCGAGCGATCTCCACGCAGCTGATGGCGGGAGGCGCAGCCGGCGCCGCGGTGCTGGTGAGCGATCGCCACATGGATGCGCTTAGCCGGACGAGCGACTCGCTGGAGCGCGCGTTGGAAGCGTCGCGCGTCTCCACGCTCGAGGTCGTCGCCGGGGAGCTCGCGCTCGCCAGCGAGGCCCTGGCCGAAGTGAGCGGAGAGCGCGCGGGCGACGAGGTGCTGGAGGAGTTGTTCCGACGCTTCTGTATCGGGAAATGACAGTGAGCCGGAGAAGCAGGTAACAAGCGGCGGTTGCGTTGGAACAAGGGAAAGCGGCGCGAGCGGTAGAACGCCGTGACTGTCGTCGTACGTAAGGCCACGCTCGCTGGCCTTCGGGGGCCGACCCGACCTGGTCCCCCAATCGCCCGCAGACGGTGGGGGTCCTCGGCCCGGCTCCTGGAGGCGCGTGTCCCCTGCCCTCTCTTCGCTTGCATCGGTGCGGCTCGCCGAAGACCGCGCCGTGCCTGAGCAAGCGGCGTCTGCCTCGCACTCGGCCGGAGCATTGAATCCCGCGATCGTCGCGTCGATCGGTGGTTGTCGCTGCGGATGAAGTGGCCTCTCCTCACGGAGGGGTGTCGAGGTTCCGATGGTCCCGTTCTCGAGGCTCCGGGTCGTGCAGCGTGGTCGCCGATGGGCTTGTACGTCGTGAGGATCATCGAGCGCCTTCTTCAGGTGCCGCGCGCTGACGACTGAGAGATTGCAGGTGCGGCGCGTGTCAGGCGACAGCAATTCTTGACCCCCGCGCGCCACTAAAACTGACCCCCTCCCGGGCCGGGTGATCAGCTCTTCTCGATGGTCCTGCTCAGCAAACCTGCCTTCTTCTTCTGCCTCAGTCGATA
>JAFAFL010000017.1 GCA_023423535.1 Pseudomonadota bacterium | reverse complement strand
CGCTGTGACAGTCCGCGCCACGGGCCGGCCGTTGACCCGACTGGAAGCCGCCCAGGCGCAGGCAGAGCACGTGCTCGGTGCCCGGAAGGCCAAGCGGATCGCGATGTTCGGCAACGGCACGCTGTATGTCAAGGCCGGCACGATGGCGCAGGTCATGTCCTGGCTCATCGACTTCGTGGTGTACCTGTTCGCTGTCGCGGTAGGTGTCGTCGCCCTGTCCGTGTTGGACCGTGCGGTGACCCTCTCCGGCGGTGCCCTCGCCGGGGCGGTGCTCGCGTTGTTCGTACTGGTGCCGGTTCTCTACGGCCTCTGCTACGGCGACGGCCGCGCGCTCGGCGCGGTCCTCACCGGCACACAGCTCGTGCGGGTCAGGGACGGCAGCCGGATCGGCGTCAAGGCGTGCTGGGCCATGCTGGTCCGGACGCTGTTCATGCCGGTCCTGTCCGTCGTGCTGGTGGTGCTCGCGTTCAGTACCGGTTCCGCGGATGCGCCCGGTTCGCTCGTGCGGGCCAGCATCGACCCGGACGCCACCCGGCGTCTCCACGCCGCAGGCATCCACTGACCCCGCGCTACACATCATCGCGACGGTCGACGCTGCCCTCGTACATCGCCTAGCCTCTCCGGCGTGGAGCACCTGCGCGACCTCGCCATCCGGCTGGCGATGGACGAACCGGTCGGCGAGGACCTGCCGATGGCGGCTGCTCACGCTCTGACCCGGGGCGTCGACTCGCCGGGTCTGCGTGAGCTCGCCGGCCTGTCGAAGGGCCAGTCGC
Organism: Pseudomonadota bacterium; assembly: GCA_023423535.1. Classification (GTDB taxonomy): domain Bacteria; phylum Myxococcota; class Myxococcia; order Myxococcales; family Myxococcaceae; genus JAFAFL01. Next base: position 5,698 of record JAFAFL010000017.1, on the reverse strand, counting down.
GAGAGGCCGTCGATCTGTTCCGGCAGGCGATGGACGAGCTCGGTTCGCCGGTGCCGGACGAGCGCGGCGCTCGGCTGCACCTCATGCGTCAGGCAGCGGCGAGCATCGTCGCGGGAGAGGGTGACGCCGAGAACCTGGCGCACGAGATCTACTGCCAGGCGGCCGCATCCCGGTTGCCGGAGCTGCGACCCGTGGCCGATCGCTTCTTCGAGCTGTACGTGGGATGGGGCCCGGTGCAGGACCAGACAAACGAGGTCATAGCGGCCACGAAGGCGGCGGCCCAGTCGTTCCTGTACGACCATCCAGCCTGAGCGGCTCCCGCGAGTCTCGTCTGCAGCAGCGACCGGCACGGGCAAACGCCGGACGTGATGAGCCATATGCTGCACCCCGAGTGGAAGCGGGGATTCGTGAGGATCGTTGATCGGGTTCGCGGCGGATCCTTCGTCGCCGGCGTACTGGTGGTACTGGGCCTTGCCGGCTGCGTCACACGAGCCGACCCGCCGCCGCCCCCAAAGCCCTCCGTGAATCCCGCACCGTCGGCATCGCCCGCCGAGCAGGAGGCGCTGATGGCGACGATTCGCCAGTTGGTCGAGCGGGCCGACCTCGGCGACGACATCCGGGAGCGCACGATCGAGGTCGGCGAACCCTATGAACCCTGCGACCTGCTCATTGCCGACCCCGACCGGTCGAACGGGGGCGGGTTGGAATTCGATCAGGTGTGGGGCGCGGGCCTGGAGGTCAATCCCGTAGGGATCTTCATCGACGTCCAGCCCCCGACAACCCTTCTGAACGTCACGGTGATCGGTCTGCGTGATGCCTCGGCGGCCACAGCGGCCGCGCGTACGGCGCGCACCGCACGTTGCCCCAGTAAGGATTTCCGACTCACCATCGGGATGGCCACCGCCCGGTGGGGCACACGCACGATGACCATCGGATCGACGGACGCGCGGCTGACCACGGCGACGGTGAGCCGGGTGAACCCGGAAAGCGCGGAAGGAATGCCGTTCCTGCCCGGCAACGCGCGGCTGATCTTCGCACACGGCTCGCTGCTCATCAGTGTCGAGGCGCTCACCTTCTGGCCACCCAAACTGAGCACCGCCACCGACGTCACCGCAATCGCTCAGGAGAAGGCGACGTCCCTGGCAACGGCGATCGTCAGGACCGTCCCCGCGCCCGGTTAGGACCGAGCCTCCCGCGCCGGCATCGGCACCCGCTGCCCGAGCTGATGTCGACGTTCAATGCAGGACCGGCTGTGCCGCGCGGATCGCGCACCGGTCTGCGGAGGTCGTCCGGCTGCTCAATCGCGTTAGTGTTGCCTGTGATCGTATGGCTCAACGGCACTCACGGCGTGGGCAAGACGACGACCAGCATGCTCGTGCAGCAGCTGATTCCGGATTCGCGAGTGTTCGACGCCGAGAAGGTCGGCGAGGCTCTCATGGACATCACGCCAGGACTGCCCGCGACTGACAACTTCCAGCATTGGCCGCCGTGGCGGCAGCTCGTCGTCGAGACCGCCCGCCGTGTTCTCGACTACACCGGCGGCACGCTCGTAGTGCCGATGACTGTCCTGGTCGAGCAGTACTGGAAGGAAATCAGTACGGGCCTCGCCCAACACGCCATCCCGGTCAGGCACTTCGTCCTCCACGCCGACCAAGACGCCCTCCGCAGCCGTATCGAGGGGGAACACTCCATTCCATCTCCGTTCCGCCTCAAGTACCTTCAGCCCTACGCCGAGGCGGCCCGCACGTGGCTGCATGCCGAGGCCGAGATCGTCGACACCACGCATCTGACTCCCGCCCAAGTCGCCGCGCAGATCACCCTCAGAGCTACCGAGGGACGCTCAGATGCCTGACCTGGGACTGTCCGCATGACTGGTGGGCATCTGCGGGTACGGGCATCTGACGTCGAGGAGGGTCGTCATGGCGTTGGTCAGGAAGGGCTCTCGGCTCATCACGGTGGATGGGGTCACCTACAGGTGGCGCGTACGCGGCAGGCCGACCTATGCCCGAGCGCTGTGTGAGGATCCACTCGCTGTCGCTGTCGAACAGGCCGGCTGCAAGGGCAGGGTGTTGTTGGTCCGCATGTCTCAGGACCATCCGAGCAACTGGTTCGGCACACCGGCGGTCCCCGTTCTTCCGTCGACTGTCGCGGCGATAGTCCGGAAGGCCCTGGCCGAGGGATGGCAACCTACCCAGCCGGGCATGGCCCTCCACATGACTGCGCCAGCGGGCTGATGACACGACGCATCGGTGACCGGGCCACGTTCGCGGTGGAGATCGGCGAGGTCGAGCCGTACCCACTCCGCGTCGTCACTGTGGGCGGCTGGTAAGAGGCTGACCACCGAGGACAACTGGGCCTTCCTCCCGTTCTTCATCCGCGTCATGCGGTCAAGCGCGGCGCAGGTCCGCCGACGCGGCGTCAAGCGGTTGCTGTCCCGTGCCGATCTGACTGCCGAGCTGGACACCGAGGGTGGCCAGGACCGGTATCTTCTGACCCCTCTCGCCGTGGGCGCACACCAGCGGCGCGGGCTCCACCTGGATGCCAGTCAGATCTACGCCTACGCGCCATCACCCATCGTTACGGGAGGTTTCGACGTCGATCGAATTGAGGTGTTCGGCTTCGTCGCGGTGGTCAACACCACCGGTCAGCTCCACGGGCAGCTAAGGAACGAGCCCAGCTAGGAGTCGGGACCTCGCCGGTAGTGCCCGCCACGACCGACATTCCGTCGCCGCTGGCTTGCTGCATCTGTTGCGTCCAGGCCATCGCCGCCACGCCGACGTGAAAATCACTCTCAAGCACTTCTCGCAAGCCAACCCTTCGGGCAAGGCCACCGTCAGACGCCGAGGCGTAGTCCAGGCCGCCCTTTTCGGGTCAGCGGTCGTCACCGTCGCGGCTCTACGATTCTGCCATGGTGCTGACCCCTGCCCTCCACGCCGGGCGCCGGGGCAAGATGATCCTCGCCGCGTTGCTTGTGGCGCTCGTGCTGTTGGCCACCTACCTCACGATCACGCTGCGGTACAAGCTGGACCACGGAAACGTCGGAGCGAATCCGCAGGCATTGTCCAGCGTCACCGCTGGTCATGTCACCGAGTACCGGTACGTTGCGCAGCCTGGCCGCAGCATCGAATACGGCTTCAGCATTGCCAACCGGGGACCGTTCACGGTCCGGCTGGAGGACGTGGTCAAGGACCGCGGTCCAGGCTTCGCCGTTGAACAGGTGCACATGAACGTAGATGTCGATCAAGGAATTGAGCGGGGGAAGGCCATGCCGTTCAGGCCGATCGACCTCCCGGCGGACGATCAGATATTCGTGTGGGTGAACCTGCGCTTCTTCAACGATTTCCTCCTGAATTACCAGATCCCGTGCGCGGGGTTCTCGTTCGAAACCCAGAAGATGCGATTCAACGTTCTCGGGATGCAGCGTGAGCAGAGCGTTCCGATCGGCTACTTCGTCAACGTCCAGACACCTGGAGCGGACGGACTGCCGTGCCGCAGTGACGAGTAACAGCACCATTAGGCCGTCTTCGCCGGGTGCGTGACGTGCGAGGACAGCCTCGACATATTGACCATTGTTATGGTCGCCCGCATGGTGGCGGGGAGTGACAACAGCCGGCGTGCGCAGGCCGGGCGGGACGCGGTCAGGCTGCTGATCGTGTCAAGCGCGCTCGTGGTGACCGGCCTAGCCAGCCTGGCCCTCTTCGCTACGGTCCTCGAACCGTGAGCTTCGACGTCGAACCGGCGCCTGATCGACGCGGCCACCATCGCCGGCATCTATCCAGTTTGGTTCAGTGCAGCCCTGGCCGCTTCGACGAAGGAGTCTCTGCGCTTCGTCCGTTCTTCGATCGCCGTACGCCTCTCCCCTCCGTATCGGGCACCTGAAGGGATCCCATCAGCATCCGAAGCGGCTCCGGTGATCAACCGGAGCTGCTGACGGTGCTCCTCGTTGATGCTCCGCGTGACGGCCTCCGCCGCTCGGGCGACTCCTTCTGGCCCTTCGAGCAGCACGATGTTGTAGGCCTCGTCAAGACCTCGCAGGGCTTGGTACGTCTCGCTGCGGACCTTCAGGAGTTCATCGTGGTGCTCGTGCTGCCAGTTCCAGTCGAGGCGTCGATACGCCCTGTCACACGCACTGAGAAAGCCGACGTAGGAGTCCCGGCGAAGCTGAGCCGTTGATGTTGCCCGCTGTTCCGATCGTTCCTCACGAGCGGCGGCGAGCTGGCCCGCGACCTGGCGACGGGAGGCCCAGACTCCGATCAGGCCAGAGATGCTGGCTGCGGCCAGAGTTGACACAGATGTGACCAGCGCTACGGCGACCGTATCCTGCACGTCACCCATGATCGCTCACCAAGGCGAGAGGAGAGCACCGTGGTCCCGCGTCATGCGGCAGCTCGACCAGCATCGCGGATCTTGCCTAGCCACTCCCCGTACTTACGCGCTCCGGACGTCGCACCTCCGTGGCACCGTGTTCGCCGTGGAAGAGCTCATCGACACCCAGGCACCACAGCATCGGATTACGGACCCGGCTGCGGCAGTGCAGGCGCTGGAGCGGGCAATCCCCGGCCTCGCCGAGCACAGACGCCCCGAGCCCGCCCCCGTGAACTGGCCGCTGCTGGAGGAAGGACTGAGCACGCGCCTACCGGGCGACTACAAGCTGCTCGCCGCGCTCTACCCCACCTTTACTCTCGGCGACTTCCTCGTCGTCGGCCTGCCCGTGCCCGGCGCAGAGCATCGCAGGCTGCGCGGCATCCGTGGCGACCTGGAGACTGTCCAGGACTGGTGGGAGGCGGACATGTCCATCGGCCTGCGCCCCCATCCCGCTCCGGGTGGCCTGCTTCCCTGGGCCCAATCGACCCAAGGCGACCTCTTTCTCTGGACTACAACGACGGTCGAGCCCGATGACTGGCCGGTCACTGTCGCATCCCGCAACGGCGGCTGGTGGCACTACATGGGCGGGATCGTCCAGTTCCTGGCCGAGCTGGTCGACGGCACACTGCAACCGTGGGAGCTGCCGCCGGTTCGCCCCGAGGTCATAGCCCACCACCGCTGAACGAGCTAAACCCAAAGCAAGATCGTCTAGCCAGACGTGTCACCCACGTCCTGAGACAAGGTCGGACCTTGACCTCGACAACGGCACCGCCACCATCGGGCAGACAGTGCCTGGTTGGCGCTGCTCGACCACCAGGAGCGCCAGCGCCGGGAACGTGATCGCCTCGCCGAGGTCTGGCAGGATCACGGCCTGGTCCTCCCCTCCGAGGTCGGTACCCCGATGGAGCCGCGCAACCTCAACCGACACTTCGCCGGCCTCCGGGAGAAAGCCGGCTGCCCCGAGGTCCGGCTGCACAACCTGCGGCACACCGTCGTCTCGCTGCTGATGGAGTTGGGCGTCGCGCCGCAAGTCGTTCAGACCATCGCGGCACGCCGATGTGAAGATCACGCTGAAGGTCTACTCGCATGCCAACCTCGACGCGATGCGTCAGGCGCCTCGGCAAGCTCGACGGGCGTCTCTCATAGACCCTGTTGCTGTCAGCGTTGCTGTCACCGCTCCGATGAATGATCTTCTCGGGGCGGTTTCTGCTGGTGGTGAAGGGTGGGCGCGGCAGGTTTCGAACCTGCGACCCCTCGCTTGTAAGGCGAGTGCTCTCCCACTGAGCTACGCGCCCGGAACGCCCGTACGGCGGGCCGGAGCGGCCAGCTTACC
>JAFAFL010000142.1 GCA_023423535.1 Pseudomonadota bacterium | reverse complement strand
TAGCCCGGATCGATCACGGACGAGGGATCACCGCGCGGGGACCGACCGATAACTGGAGTGTTCTCAGGCACTTCAGCGATCGGGAGGACCCGCGCGGTGAAAACAGAGTGTAGCGCGAAGCAGGTTCGTTTTGACGTGGTTGGTGGGCGGCAGCTGGTGGCGGCTTTCGATGAGGAGCACATCACCTCGGACGGCGGGCTTCCGCTGCTCCGCCAGGTGGACCGGCGCTTCGGGTTGCTGGAGAAGTTCGCGGCCTGCTTCCGCGACCATCGCGCGCCCGAGCTCATCCGACACACCGTGCTCGAGTTGGTCCGGCAGCGCGTTTACGCCCTCGCGTGCGGCCACGAGGACCTGAGCGACCACGCCTCGCTCCGGGTGGACCCGTTGCTTGCCGCGGTCGTGGGCAAGGAGGACCCGCGCAAGGCGCTCGCGAGTCCCAGCACGCTCAACCGGTTGGAGCTCACGCCCGCGGACGCGACGGCAGCGGCGCGCTACCGCAAGGTCGTCTACGACGCCGCGGCCATCGAGCACTTCTTCGTGGATGCCTTCCTCGACGCGCATGCGCAGCGGCCGCGGGAGATCATCCTCGACCTCGACGCAACGGACGATCCCATCCACGGCACGCAGGAGGGCCGCTTCTTCCACGGCTACTACGGCAACTACTGCTACCTCCCGCTCTACATCTTCGCGGGCGACTTCCTGCTCTGCGCGAAGCTCAGGAGGTCGGACATCGACGCATCCGCCGGCGCGCTCGAGGAGGTGCAGCGCATCGTCGAGCGAATCCGCGCCCGATGGCCGCAGACGCGCTTCGTGCTTCGCGCCGACTCGGGCTTCGCACGCGACGCGCTCATGACGTGGTGCGAGGAGAACGCCGTCGACTTCGTCTTCGGGCTCGCGCGGAACGACCGTCTGGTCGCGATGATCGAAGACGACCTCGCGCTCGTGCGCGCGGTGTCTCTGGAGGAGCGTGGTGGCGAACCCGTACGCGCCTACCGCGAGCTGCGTTACCGCACGCTCGATTCGTGGAGCCGCGAGCGTCGCGTCGTCGCGAAGGCGGAGTGGCTCGGCGACAAGTTCAATCCGCGCTTCGTCGTCACGTCCCTCTCCGCGCGAGAGCACGCGGCACTCGCGCTCTACGATCGGCTTTACTGCGCGCGCGGCGACATGGAGAACCGCATCAAGGAGCAGCAGCTCGACCTTTTTGCGGACCGGACGAGCGCGCACACGATGCGCGCCATCCAGCTGCGGCTCTGGTTCTCGTCCGTCGCGTACACGCTCGTAAACCTGCTCCGGCATTTCGCGCTGCGGGGAACGGAACTCGAGCGCGCACACGCCGGCACCATCCGCGTGAAGCTCCTGAAGGTCGGAGCCATGGTGCGCGTCAGCGTCCGGCGCGTCGTCCTCAGCCTCAGCGCCGCCTCGCCCGTCCACGCGCTCTACGCGCACATCGCCGCTGCACTACGCATGGCCCCAGCCGCCATCACCTGACACGCCCGCTGCCGCTCTTTGACAGCCCACGACGAAGCAGCTCCAGCGGGAGGCGGGAGGTGTGTGTCCAATCACCTCCGCGTCGCCCTCACAGACCCTCCGCCGGAACGCGAGCAGCAGCCGAACACGCTTGGTGGCCGCTGCCGCGCCTACGTGTGACCGATCCGGGCTAGTTCGCCCGCCCCGCGCCGCAAGGCGGACACAGCCCTGGCCGCTTGCAGGAGAACGCCATGGGCGACGAGGTCTAGGACGCGCCAAAGCGTACTTGGACGGAGCCTCGCCGGACGTCGCCGCACCCTAGGAACCGGCCCCCCTCAGCGTGCCCGCCGCGCATCCCCGCGCGGGCCTCGGCCTCCGCCAGGATGGCGCGGGAAGTCCTCCCACCGTGCTCCTGCATCCGTTTGCGACTATGACACGCGCGCTGGCAGAGCTCGAACCTGTATGCGGAGCGCACAGATGATGAAGAGCACTTCGAACGCAACCCCGAGGCGATTCCCAGCGTGCCGCGGGGAGGAGCTGCCGCGCCAAGGCCTCGTCCTGGAGGTCGCCAGTGGCGGCGGTGACCACGCCGTCCATTCCCGCGCGCTCCCCAGAACCAACATGGCAGCCGACGAACGCGGTACCAGGCGCGAGGATCTATGCGTGGCGGAAGGAGAGCGCGTCGCCCAACTTCCTCCCGGCTTCCAGTTGGATGCGGCGGGCAGCACCTGGGATGTCACGCGGGTGCATGCAGTCGTATGCATCAACTCGATCCACATCGAACCGTGGAGCGCCTGGGAGGATCTCATGGACGCGCGCGTTCTGGATAACTTGCGCCGCTCATTCTCTACGGGCCGTTCTTCCGCGAGGAGGAGGGCGTGCAGACGGCGCCGTCGGACCTCGCCTTCGACCAGATCCTAAGGCGCAACGCCGAGTGCGGCGTGCGCCGGCTGGTGGACGGACCCCGAGCGTCGTGAAGCGCAGGGTTCGAGGTGGCGCGCGTCGTCGACTTGGCCTGCAACAGTCGTTCCGGTTCTCCGGCGGGAACATCCTGGGCGTGTAGAAGACCATCGACATCGGCGCGGCGTGGCCCTGGTACTCCGGCATCGACGGCTTGGTCTTCGCGTAGCGCGCATCGCGGACGAGTCGCTCGTCCGGCTCGCCCCGAATGAAGGGATCCACCTGCTGCTTTCCCGCGCAGTAGCAGGGCCAAGCGGGTTCGACACCCTGCTCAATCCGGTTCACTCCTGCGTCCGGAAGTCGTCGTCGAGGTTGTCGCTGCAGCGGCGGACCTTCTGTTGTTGACCACGTAGTTCCGCAATGCACCGCCGGTCGGTGACCTGATCGACGCACCTGCATGCGACCGGATCCGGTGACGGAACGCGGAACAGCGCGGCCAGGAATTTTCCACCGCCACAGACCGGCCTAACGCTCACCGGCCGCGGGCAATGGGGCTCGCCTAGAAAAGGTGAAGCCCGCGACGGAATGGGCCGTGCGGGCTTCGGGGTCGGTGCAGCTCCGGTTCAAGACGGGGCTCACCAGCGAGGAGTACGTAAAACAGAAGGCCTGGCAGAGCGCCAGTTTGCAGCGCTGCCCTCACCACCCTCACGGTCGCTGCGGCTTCGCCCGGCACACGGCGTACGTGCGGGTCGAGCCGCCGGGAGCCATCTTCGCCCGGTGGTACTGCCCCGAGAGCCACACCACCTTCAGCTTGCTCCCGGACTGCCTGGCCTCGCGTTTGTCCTCGACGCTGCGCGAGGTGGAGGAGGTGGCCGCCGCGGTCGAGGCTAGCGAGGAGTCGGTGGAGCGCATCGCGCAGCGGCTGCGGCCGGACATCGGGACGCAGGGAGCGGTGCGGTGGGTGCGGCGCAGGGTGCTGGGGGCGGCGGTGGCGTTGCTGGCGGTGAAGGGCCTTCGGCCGGACGTCCTCGCTGGCGCAGAGCCCAACATCCACAGGGTCCGTGCAGTGCTCGGCGTGGAGCACGTCCTGCCTGCATTGCGGGAACTCGCCGGCACACAGGTGACGGCGGTGCCGGCGCCGGTCGGACTCGGTCACCGCCGCGCAGACGAACATCCCGGGCGACACCACCTCCAACACGGAACGGGCGCAGACCCGCCGTGACGGTCGCGTACTCCTCCGCCGCCCGAATGACCGGGCCGAAAGGGCGGAGAAGACACGTGCAGGACCGAAAGAAGGACCAACTCGAGGCGGTGGCGCTGTTTCGCTACGGGCTGATTGCGGACCTGGTGCGCCTCGAGCCGGGGACGAAGGGCCTGCATCGCCTGCTGCAGGAGAAGGCGGAGAAGAACTACGCCATCCCCGGCAGCACGCGCACGCGGGTGGCGGAGGAGACGCTGCGCACGTGGCTGAAGGCGTACCGCAAGAACGGCTTCGAGGCGCTCAAGCCCAGGCCGCGCAAAGACGCAGGGCGGTCGCGCGCGCTGCCGCAGGAGCTGCGCGACCTCCTGGTCACCATCAAGGACGACAACCCCGAACTGTCAGTCCAGCTGGTCATCAAGGAGGCGCCCGCCACGAAGACGGTGCCGCCCGAGGTGGTGCTGGCGCCATCCACGGTGCATCGGGCGCTCTCGCGCGCGGGACTGATGCGCCGCGACGGCGAGGCCGGGAAGGAGGCCGACCGCCGCCGCTTCGCCCACCGCGACGCGGGCGAGCTGTGGATGAGCGACGTGATGCATGGCCCGGCGGTGACGATGGCCGGGCGCCAGCGGCGGAAGACGTACCTCATCGGTTTCCTCGACGACGCCAGCCGGGTCGTCCCCTTCGCCACCTTCGCGCCGTCGGAGAACACCGCCGCCTTCCTCCCCGCGCTCAAGCAGGCGGTGATGCGCCGGGGCGTGCCGAGGCGGCTCTTCGTCGACAACGGCGCCGCGTACCGCAGCCACCACCTGGCCCCTGGTGTGCGCGAAGCTAGGCATCACGCTCATTCACGCGCGCGCCTACCAGCCGGAGTCGAAAGGGAAGCAGGAGCGATGGTTTCGCACGGTGCGGATGCAGCTGCTCCCCACGCTCAGCGAGTCGGACACGAGCAGCCTCGACGCGCTCAACCGCCGGCTGTGGGCGTGGGTGGAGGGCGAGTACCACCAAGCGCCTCACCGCGGACTCGATGGAGAGACGCCGCTCGACCGCTGGGCGCGCAACGCGGGCGAGGTGAAGTACCTGGATGCCGGCGCCGACCTCGACGACCTCTTCCTCCTCGAGGCGAAGCGCAAGGTGGCGAAGGACCGGACCGTGTCCCTCAACGGCCTCGTCTACGAGGTGGACGCGACGCTGGTGGGCGCGACGGTGACGCTGCGCTTCGAGCCTCTGGCGCAGGAGCGGAGCGTGCAGGTGTGGCACGAGGGCCGGAAGGTCCACGACGCGAAGGTGGTCGACCTGTACGCCAACTGCTTCGTCCGGCGAGACAAGGGTGGACATGCGGTGGAGGCGATGACGCCTCCATCTGCGCCGCCGCCGGGAGTGAGGCTGGCCGGGCTGCGCTCGCATCGCGGAGAGGAGTAGCCGTGTACCGCAAGCACTTCGGCCTCACCCGCATCCCTTTGCCAAGGACCTCGCACCCGAGGGACCTCTTCGTCACCGCGGCGGGCAGCGAGCTGGAGGTCCGGCTGGGTCATCTGCTGGAGCTGCGCGGCATCGGGCTGGTCACCGGCGAAGTGGGCAGCGGGAAGACGACGGTGTGCCGGAAGGTGCTCTCCAACCTGCACCCGGGTCTGTACCGCGTCTTCTACGTCCCGCTCTCCACCGGCAACGCGATGGACATGTACGAGTCGGTCGCCTGGGAGCTGGGGCTGCCCACCGAGCGCAGCCGCGCCGCGCTCTACCGCGTCATCCGCGAGGGCGTCACGCGGCTGTGTCTGGAGAGCAAGGTGCGGCCGGTGCTGGTGGTCGACGAGGCGCAGAACCTGCGGCCGGACGTGCTCGAGGAGCTCCGGCTGATGACCAACTACGAGATGGACTCGCAGAACCGGCTCTGCCTCTTGCTGGTCGGTCAGGCGGAACTGCGCCGCCGCATCGCGATGGCGGTGCACGCGCCGCTGAACCAGCGCATCATGGTCCGCCACCACCTCGAAGGGCTGACTCGGCAGGAGCTGCCGGCGTAGCTCACGCACCTGCTGCGGCTGGCCGGAACGGAGCTCCCGCTCTTCGACGCGTCTGCGACCGAGGCGCTCTGCCAGGCGACCAGCGGCCTGCCGCGCAAGGTGAACCTATTGGCGCACCACGCGCTCCTGGCGGCGGCGGTGGCGAACGCGAAGGTGGCCACCGCCGAGCACGTGCAGGCGGCGCTTCCGGAGACGACGTGAGCGTCACCTGCGGGCTGTGGCCGGGCCGCAGAGGCCTGACGGCCGTGGTCGTGGACGCAGAGGGCGCGCCCGAGCCTCCGCTCGCCGTCGCGCGCACCGACGAGGGGTACTGGGCGCTGCTGGAGCACCTGGACCGGCGCGTAGGGCGCGACTGCGAGCTGGTCCTGCCTGAGTGGATGGCGCGCGGCGACGGACCGGCGCACCTGGCTCTGGTGCGTGGCGCGGTGGTGTGGATTGCGCCGGTGCCACTCATCGAGGCGGTGCGCATCATCGGCCGGCTGGGTACCGGTCCGCTCGCGTGAACTGCAGCCGCGCTCGCGCGCCTGCCGCTGGCTCCCGCGCTGCGCGGTCACCTGCGACGCGTCGTGCCTCCGAACCACCGCCAGCTCACGCTGCTGTAGAACCAGGCCCCGGCCACCCGCCGGGGCTTTTCTCTATCCACCACCTGGTCACGCTTGCCCACCGGCAACACCGAGTGCGGGAAGTAGTCCGCTCAGGCCGGTGAATGACCGTGGAGATCGTGCGGTGAAGCTACGCGGGAGCCAACACCTTCGACGGCCGACGTCCGTCGCATCAGCTCCGCGTCCGACCATGCGCTGACGGTGATGCACTCCTGAAGCCGCCGTCTCATCGCTTGGAGCTCGCGTGGATCGTCGATGAGGCGGCTCGCCATCGGCTCGATGCGCTTCCGCTCGCCATCGAGCAGCTGCCCGTCCGATAGGCGCGAAGCGCTCCACTCCTCTCGCGCCGCCCCACTCCACGGAAGAACTTTCCGGCGTATGCGGCGAGCCTTCTCGTCGAGCTTCTCGACGTCGCGTCGCTTCAAGCGTGTAGAAGCTCGAAGCGTGAGCCGCGCGCGGCGTCCGAACGTTCCCCCAACAGCACGTGCCGACTTGAGGCCCAGGGGGCCGTTCCGGTGGCACCCGCGACGTTGCTGGGCGTGTGCCTGGCGCCTCCGGGCATACCGCTGCCGCACCGGACTGAGGTGAGGAAGCAGAACGCTGCTTTCGTGAA
>JAFAFL010000125.1 GCA_023423535.1 Pseudomonadota bacterium | reverse complement strand
GTGCTGCAGGTGCTGCAGGAACTAGCGCGTGGGCGCCGCGGCGGTGGCCGACGAAGAGCCCGTGGACCCGCCGCCGGAAGAACCCGACGACGAAGAAGAGGAAGACGACGAGCCGCCCTCCGAGCCGCCACCGCCCGAGTCCTTCTTCGTCGAGCTGTAGAGGTCCGAGTACCAGCCGCCGCCCTTCAGCACGAACGAGGTGCGGCTGACCTTCTTCGAGAGGGTGCCCTCGGCGCCGCACTGCTCGCACTTCTCCGGCGCGGGATCCGACACCTTCTGCAGCACGTCGATCGTCCGCTCACACTGGCCACAAACGTATTCGTAGATCGGCATGGTCCACCTTCAGGTCAGGGTGCGTAGTTCCCGTCCGGATCGTCCGGGAAGAGGGCCTTCACCTCCTCGGTGAGGCCGAGCTTGTCCACCGCGCGCCAGAGGAGCTCCGCGGGAGCGCCCTCCATGCGTGCGGCGACGAGGATGAGGTCACGTCCGCCGCGGGCCTTGTCCGCGTGGCGGCGAAGCAGCGCGAGCAGATCCTCGCGCAGCCGCTCGTCGAACTTCCGGCGGATGCCGAGATCGAGCAGGTACTTCTCGCGCCCGAGCAGATCGAGCCGGACGCCCAGCCGCTGCGAGGAGAGCGCCTCGCGGCGGAAGCGCTCGCGGACGGTGTCCACGTCCGTCTCCAGCCCCAGGCTCTTCACCAGCTTGTGCAGCTCGGTCATCGAGAGCCGGAGCGCGTTCGCCGCCCGCTTCGCCGAGCCGCGCTGGTCGGTGTACGCCGCCAGCACCGCCTCGCGCTCCTTGTGCTCCAGCGGCTCCGAGAGCCCGTGGTGGTGCAGCGCACGCTCCACGTCCTCGGTGCGCAGCGGCTGGCCCTCCTTGCGGCCCCCGTACGACTCACCGAGCGCGCGGGTCAGCGCGAAGCGATCCGGGTGCTGCTCCAGCGCGTTCTCCAGCAGGTCCCGTCCTTCGCCGCGGAAGAGCACCTCCACCGACTCCTTCACCGGCGCGACGATGCTGTAGCGGCCCTTCGGACTGGCCGCCTCGCGCGAGCTTTGCGGCGCGAGCGGAGGGAGCTCGTCGTGGAGCCCCGGCCCGTCTTCCGAAGCGGCGCCTGGCCTCCTCTTGGTGGGCGCGATGCGCTCCTGCACGCTCTGCTGCGGCGGCTTTTTCTCCCGGCCAGACCGACCGGTGGCTGCGGCCGCGCTCACGGGCGGCGCCGCGGCGGCAGGGCTCCAGGCCGCGACCGACGGAGGCGCCGCGGTGTCCTGCGCCCGCGTACCCGAAGAGGTGGAGACGCCGCCCAGCCCGTCCGCACCGTGCGCGGTGTGGGCGTGGTGGTCGGCGCGCTCGCGTTCGGAGACGAGCTGCTTCACCAGCCCGTAGTACCCGCACGCCTGACGCGCGGCGGCGAGCTCTTCGGCCGAGCCGCTGAGCACGTCGATCACTGCCAGGGGTGAGAGCTTCTGCGACTTCGGCTCGCCGTCCGTGAGGGCGCGGACGCGGAAGTCCTCTTCCTCGGAGAGCAGGGAGAGGGCCTCGCGGACCTCCGCCGGCGTCGCCGAGTAACCGGAGCGCCGGCAGAAGTCCGACACGGCCACGGCGAGGGGGGTAGGGACGTCGTCCGGGCTACGCCGGCGTTGCCACGCGCGATCCATTAAAAAACCCAAAAATCCCTGATGCTTATGGAAGCGGCTGCCTCTATCGTCACGGTCCGGCCCTGTCAATCGACGCGAACGCCGGCCCAAGTTAAACAGCCCTCGGAAAAGGCAAGTCCGCGCCGCACGGAGGGGGTGCTATGCAGGCAGCAACCGACCGCATGACAGCCGAGCACGATCGCGACGAAGTCCTCAGCCGGTACATGGCCCAGCACGGGCTGAAGAGTACCCGCCAGCGGAGCCTCATCGTCGACACCTTCTTCGAGATGGAGGGTCACCACACGGTGGAGGACCTGTGGGGGAAGGTGCGCGAGCGCGACCCCAAGGTGTCGGTGGCCACGGTGTACCGGACGATGAAGCTGCTCAGCGAGTGTGGCCTCGCCCACCCGCGCAACTTCGGCGACGGGCAGACCCGCTACGAGGCGGCGGTCGGTCGCGACCACCACGACCACCTCATCTGCACCCGCTGCGGCACCATCGTCGAGTTCGAGGACGAGCAGATCGAGCAGATGCAGGAGGCGGTGGCGGAACGTCACGGCTTCACCGTCATCTCGCACAAGATGGAGCTCTACGGCCTGTGTCCCGCCTGCCAGCGCGAGGGCACCGAGGCGCTCGACGAGCCGGCCGAAGGGGAGTAGCGCCCGCCATGCCCGCCCGTCGTGCCGTGCGCGCGGTGCTGCTGGGGATCGCTGCGGTCGCGTTCGCGCTCTCCGCGCCGGGCTGCCGCCGCAACACGCGGCTCGCTCAGGAGGACCTGCGCAGCTATCTCCACGGCCCGTCCGTGAGCCCGGTCCCGTTCGATCCCTCCGCGCTCGAGGGGAACGTCACCGTCGTCATCTTCTTCGCCACCTGGTGCCTGCCGTGTCTCGGCCAGCTGTCGCTCGTGCGCGAGCTGCAGGACGAGTACGGCGAGAGGGGCCTGCGCGTGGTGGCGGTGGGCATGGATCTGGACGGCGCGCGGATGCTGCGGCCCTTCAGCGAGCACTACGCGCCGAACGTCCCCGTCCTCGTGGCGGACGAAGCGCTGCGCTCGGGCGAGACGCCGTTCGGCAAGGTGCGCGAGGTGCCGGTGTCGCTCATCCTCGACCGGCAGGGCCGCTTCCGCGTCGGCTGGCCCGGTGGGGCCGAGGCCGCCGACGTGCGCCGAGAGGTCGAGCGCGCGCTGGAGCAGTAGGCCACAGCGCCTTTACGACGCGTGCCGGTCGGCCTCCACCACAGGCGAGGCGCTGTCGGCTGCGAGCGGCGGCGCGTCGTGACCGGACTCCGGATCCAGCGCCGCGAGCAGCCGCCGCGGCTCCACCGGCTTGGGAAGGAAGGCGGCTGCGCCGGCGGCGAGCGCGCGCTCTTGCACGTAGGGCCGGCCCAGCCCGCTCATCATCACCACCCGCACGTCGCGGGTGAGCGGGTGGCGCTTGAGCTCGGCGCAGAGGCGAAGGCCGTCCACCCACGAGAGCACCACGTCGAGAAGGATCGCCGCCGGCTTGCGGCGCGCCACCGCGGCGAACAGCGCGAGCTCGTCGGCGAAGGAGACGACCTCCGCGCCGCGCGACTCGAGCAGTTCGGTCACGCTCCCGCGCACCGCCGGATCGTCGTCCACCACGTAGTAGAGCTCCGGCACCACCTCCGGGAGCGCGGGCGGCAGGGGCTCCACCGCCGTGCGCCAGAGGCCTCCGAGCATCCGTCCCCACGCCGCCCAGCGCGCGCGCGAGAGCACCGCCTGCGGCGAGGGCCGCGACAGCCCGAGCACGCCCGAGCCCGCAGACAGCTGCGCGTCCTGCGCCTGCGCGCGCGCCATGGCCGCCGCGGCGCCTTCACCGCTCTTCGCCAGCCACTTCAGCGCCTTCACCGAGGCCTTCGCGTCGCCGGCGAGGTCGTAGATCCCATCGCGCAGGTAGCGCTGCCGCAGCCTGCGTCCGCTGCGCGCGCCGTCCACCAGCGCCACCGCCGCCCGGCTCGCGCCCGCGAGGTGCTCGCTGATCGTCAGCTGCAGCGGGTGGCCCACCGCCGCCGGCCCCACCGCCAGCTGTCCCGGCGCGCAGAGGTTTCCGCCCACGCCCGAGGCCACCTGGGTCATCGAGAGGTGGCTGACCTCGAAGCCCTCGGTGAGGTGCCCGTCGCGCGCGGCCATCATCAGGGCCTGGCAGAGATCCGAAGAGGTCGCGCCCGCGCCGATCGCCATCGCGTACACCGACTGGCGGCAGGGCACGAGGTAGAGCGCGTCCACGCCCGGCAGGGGCGAGAGGATGAGCTTCGCCACCGCCCACGGCGAGTGGTGGAAGTGCGGCCAGCGCAGCCTCGCCTGCGCTGCGCGGACGGTGGGCGCGCCCTCGAAGCCGTCGAAGAAGTGCCGGGAGAGCGGGGCGCCCGGACCTGTCGCCAGCACCGCCGCGTGCGCGCGCTCGTTCGCGCCGTGCGCCCACACCACCAGCGAGCCGGTGCCCGTCTGCGGCGCGGGATCCGTCACGTCGCGGCCGGCGCACTCCACGCGCTCGACGCGGCGGGGAACGAAGGTGGCGCCGTGCTGTGCCGCGACCTGCGCCAGCGCGCGCGTGACCAGCGCGGTGCCCGAGGCGGCCTCGGGCCAGGCGTCCACCACCCAGAGCGGGCCGCCCTGCGCGCGCAGCAGCTGGCGCTCGCGGCCGGAGACGACCTCCACCCCGGCGAGCTCGACGGTTCCCCACTCGGGCGGGACCCGGCAGCCCAGCGCGGAGAGGCGCGAGCGGCACTCGGCGGAGAGGATCGCCGGCGCGCGGTGATCGCTGTCGTCCTTCAGGCCCTCGAAGACGCGGACCTCGATGAGCTTGCCGCGTGCGCGGGCGGTGAAGAGCAGCGCCGCCGCGGTGGCAGCGCCGCTGATCCCGCCGCCGAGAATGGCGACCTTCCCGCCGTTCTCCAGACCTTCATACGCTTCCATGCCGCTCCCCACCGGCCTGCGGCCGAGCCCCATCCAGACGACGTCCCCACACCACCGCGCGATCCCTGCCCGCGCGCTTCGCCTCGTAGAGCGCCGCGTCCGCGCCGTGCAGCAGCGCCTCCGCCGAGGGCTGCGCGTCCCCCGGCACCGTCCCCGCCACGCCCGCGCTCACCGTGAGCGTGAGGGGCACCGTTTTTCCGTCCGGTCCCGGCAGCTCGACCTTCGCCAGCGCGCGGCGCACGCGGTCCACCATCACCGCCGCCTCGGACGGCGTCTGGTGGGGGAGGAGCACCACGAACTCGTCCCCCCCGTAGCGCGCCGCGAAGTCCGTTCCCCGCATCCCGGCCCGGAGCGTCCGCGTGAACGCGAGCAGCGCCCGGTTCCCCGTGTCGTGACCCCAGCGGTCGTTGAGCTGCTTGAGGTTGTCGAGATCGATCATCACCGCCGAGAGCGGGTGGTCGTAGCGGGTGGCCCGCTGGAACTCCTCGTCGAGCCTGCGCATCAGCGCGCCGAAGTTCGCGAGGCCCGTCAACGCGTCGGTCCGCGCCAGCTCCGAGAGCTCGCGCCGATGCCGGGACTCGCGCACCGCCTTGTCCAGGCGCGCCGCCAGCTCGCGAGGGGAGACCTTTGCCGGCAGATAGTCCGCCGCGCCCAGTTCCAGCGCGCGCACCGCCTCGTCCTCGTCCGGCGCCCGCGCGAGGAGGATCACCGGCAGGTCCTCCGTCCGCGTCGAGCCCCCGAGCCGGACCAGCGCCGCCACCGCGCTCGCGCCATCGAGCGGGGAGGTGAGCACCACCGCGTCGGGCCTCGCCGTCCGCGCGCGCTCGACCGCCTGCGCCGCCGAATCGGCGCTCAAGAGGTCGAAGTACGCACCCACCTGCTCCGCCTCGTCGCGCGCGCCGGCCCACAGCACCAGCGGCCTCTCACGGCCCGCCAAGTCGTCCTCCCAGTCTTCGCCCGCACCGCCCGCCGCAGGTGAAATGGCTGGTCGAAGGTCCCGGTCTTCCGCACGCCCCATCACCGACCCCCACGAAGACCCCGTCGCCGCCCGGCCCCACCACCGGGACCCCCGACCGCCAAGCCCACCTGCCTGAGCGTCACCCCACGCCCCGGCACCCGTACTGCGCGAGGGAGTTGAGCAAGGCGCATGCCCGGCCCGCGGCGCTCTCTGGAAACGAAAAACCCCGCCATTACGCGGGGTTCGGGTGTCTCGCAGGGACTGTAGCGGACGCAGGCGGAGGGGGCCGGTAAAGACGGGGAGAGGTGCTGCCGGCGCCTACAGGAAAAGTTGCCGCGGCGTCCGAACGGGTCAGCGCCGCACGAACTGGACGCGCCGGCCGCCGCCCCCGCCCATCTGCGGCATCGGCGGCTGCTCGAGCCCGAACTGCCACCACATGGGCTCCCACGCCTTCATCTTCAGGCGCTTGTCGTTCTGCAGCGCGGTGAGGCCGTTCTTCAGCTTCTCGTCGGTGGGGTTCTGCTGGACCGCGCGGGCCATGACCTTCAGCGCGCCGTCCGAGTCCTTCAGCTGCTGCAGGCACCAGGCGTACGCGGCCCAGACGAGGCCCTCCTTCTTGCCGCTCTTCACCGCGGCCTCGAAGGCGGAGCGCATCCGGTCGAAGTCCCGCTTCTGGTACCAGAGCGCGGCCTGCATCGCCTTCGCCATGTAGTTGCGCGGGTTCGCCTTCTCGAAGTGCACCTGCGCGCCGTCGAGGTCCTTCGCCATGTACTTGATCATCCCCAGCTGGGAGTGGATCTCGGAGGCGATGAGGAACTGCCACTTCTCGTACTTGAGCCCCTCCTCGAGGATCTTCAGCGACTTGTCGATCTTCACCTTCTGATCGCGCACGTTCGCGGCGGGCGCGGAGAGCTCCTTCTGCGCGGCGGCCGAGAGCGCCTGGATGCGCACCGCGATCCGGCGGGCGAGGACGATGTAGACGCCGGCAAAGACGATGAGCCCGGGGATGAGCCCGGCCCAGAGCGGGAAGCCGAAGAGGGTGATGAGCAGCGCCGTCGCGATGCCGGCGGCGGCGGAGATGATGAGGTTGTACATGGCGCGCGGCTCCTTACCTCAATCTGGGGATGCGCGGTCGGGCGGAAAGAGGTATCACCGCGACCGTTTTCGCGTCAGCGAAGGCCCTCTGTCGAAATTGGTAGACGAGGCGGACTCAAAATCCGCTGCCCTTGACCGGGCGTCCCGGTTCGAGTCCGGGGAGGGCCAACTCCCGTACGACCCCGTGAATTCGTGCTGGCCGCCCACCTGCCTGGCGCGTTGACGCGTGGCGGCCTCCGGGGCGCGTGCTAGACATCGAACGTCCATGCACGTCCTCCTGGTCGAAGACGATCCCTCGCTCCGAGAGGGTCTGGCCGAGCTGATCTCCGAGCTGTCCGAGGTCCGCGCGGCGTCGACCGTTCCCGAGGCGCTCGCGCTGCTCGTGGAGCAGCCGTTCGATCTCGTGGTGGCGGACCTGCGCATCGGCGGTGACCGCGACGGCGGAAAGAAGATCGTCGAGACCGCGCGGCGGCAGCTGGTGCCGGTGGTGGTGATGAGCGCGTTGACGCTGACGGAGATCCGCTCGCAGCTCGACCGCACGCCCCCGGACGACGTCTTGTGCAAGCCGTTCCAGGTGGAGGACGTGCTCGATCTCGTCGGGCGGTTCGTGCGGCGGAAGGGGGAGCTCGAGCTGTGGGCGCGGCGCCGCGCGGAGTCCCATCAGCTCTCGTTCACCGACGTCGAGCCCGGCCTGCAGGTGGCGGTGGCGGAGAGGACGGCGGAGCGCGAGGTGTGCTGGTTCAAGATTGCGCCGGACTTCTCGCTGAACCGGATCGCCACGAACCGCGCGCTGGCGCTGGTGGTCGAGGGCGACCTCTCCGGCGGCGGCGTGCGGCGCGTCCCCGGTCAGTCGCTGCAGGCTGTCGCCGGCTGCCCGGTGGAGCTCCGGTCCGAGTCCGGATCGCTCGGCGTGGCCGTCTTCTATCCCGCCTGTTCATGAAGGTGCCCGAGCGGTTGGGGTTGCCGTCGGTGAAGGCGGCGCGTGCGGCGCTGGCGGCACACCTCGCGGTGCAGAAGGGCGAGGGCCTCCGGGGCGCGGTGGCGGATGCGCTGGCGTCGAAGGAGGCGAAGGGGCTGGGCGGGAAGGAGCGCCGCTTCGTGGTGGTGGCGGTGCGCGGGCTGTCGCGTCACCTGCGGCGCGTGGACGCGGCAGCGCGGGGGCTCGGGCATCCGCCGGGCACGCTGGGCCTCGAGGAGGACCGCGCGCTGGTGCGCTGGGTGCTCTGGCGCAGGCTCTTCACCGGCGCGGACTGGAAGGCGGTGGGCCCCGAGGTCCGGCTGCCGGGACCGGTGCGCCCCCGGACGGTGCCCGACGCGCTGCTGGAGAAGATGATGACCGCGCCCTTGCCGCCGGGGCCGGAGGTCCTTTCGGAGGGCGATCCGGTCGAGCGCGCGGCGGCGGTGCACTCGTTTCCGAACTGGCTGGCGCGGGCGGTCGCCGACGAAGTGGGCGAGGCGCGCGCAGAGGCGGTGCTGGCCTCGCTGAACGAGGAGCCGGAGGTGTTTCTGCGCGTGCGCTCGGGTCAGACGCCGGAGCAGGTGCGGGAGGCGCTGGCGGGCGAGGGCGTGGAGACGGCGCGCGTTCCGTGGGCGCCCTCGGCGCTGAAGGTCACCTCCGGCGGCCTGAAGGTGTTCGACACGCGGCCCATGCGCGAGCGCCGGCTGCAGGTGCAGGAGCCGGGGAGCCAGCTCATCGCGCTCGCGTGCGCGGGGGCAGAGCGGGTGGTGGACTACTGCGCGGGGGCGGGCGGCAAGACGCTCGCGCTGGCGGAGCTCGTCGGAAGTGGCGGTGTGGTGGACGCGCACGACCGGTCCGCGCGCAGGCTGGGCGAGGCGAGGCGGCGGGTAAAGGAGGCGGGACTGTCTCCGGCTCAGGTGCGCTTCCCCCAGGAGATCGGCCCGTCGCTGCAGAGCGCGGACACGGTCCTGGTGGACGCACCGTGCAGCGGGACGGGGAGCCTCGCGCGGGAGCCAGAGCAGAAGTGGCGGCTGACCGCGGAGAAGGTGCGCGCTTTCGCGAAGACGCAGCGGGAGATCCTCTCCGACGTGGCGCCGAAGATGAAGGCCGGCGCGCGGCTGGTGTACGCGACCTGCTCGGTGTTGCGCGAGGAGGACGAGGCGGTGGTGGAGGCGTTCCTCGCCGCGCACTCCGAGTGGCGCGTGGAGCCCCTGCGCGAGGTGCTGCCGCCGGAGTGCGCGCCGGTGCTCGATGGGGAGGGGCGCTTTCTCCGCGTGTGGCCGGACCTCAGCGGCGCCGGAGGGTTCTTCGCCGCCCGGCTGGTGAAGGGGCTCGCGGGTTGACAGTGCGCGAGGCCGCGTCTCTGATCCGCGCGTGCCCGCCTCTTCCTCGACCCCCAGCGTGAAGACGTCCCCTGCCTCGAGCGGCCCGCAGCCAGACGCGGCGGCCCAGGCGCAGGCCCTGAAGGAGATCCAGGAGGCGTGGGAGCAGGCCCAGCGGCAGCTGGCAGACCTGCGCGAGGCGGTGGAGCGCCACGGCGAGCTCTCCGCGCTCTACGCCCAGGGCGAGGCCTTCTCGCGGGAGCTCGACCGGGCCTACCGGGAGCTGGGCGAGGCCGTCTGGAGCGCGGCGAAGAAGGGCAAGCTGGAGCTGCCGGCGCAGGTGCAGGCGGTGGCCTCGGCGGTGAAGGGCATCGAGCTCATCGAGCAGAAGCAGGCGGCGAGGGCCTCGGCCATCCACGACCTGCTCGCGGAGGGGGCGGAGGTCGCCGGCAAGCTCCGCGCGGCAGCGAAGAAGCCATTGCCCGCAACAAAGCCCTTGGCTTCGCGCGGGAAGAAACGCTAGAAGGGGCGCGTTTTCGCCGCACCGGCTCCCAGGCCGGCGCAGCAGCAGAATCCGGGGCTATAGCTCAGCTGGGAGAGCGCCTGAATGGCATTCAGGAGGTCGACGGTTCGATCCCGTCTAGCTCCACTCCAAAGACCCTCTGCTTCGGCAGGGGGTTTTTGCTTTGCGGGCACAGCGGGGGCGCGCGGCGGAGCTGCCCAAGCCCCGCGCCCCCATGAACCGTGCGATGCAGACGCTACGGTGTCACAGGCGCCGCGGGCGCGGGTGCCGGTGCGGTGGCCGCCCCGTCCTTGCGCGCCAGCTCCGGCGACTCCGGCGTCTTGTCCGGATCACACGCGGGCAGGTCCTTCTTCGCCACGGCGCCGGTGCCGGTGCCGGTGCTGCTGCCGGTGCCGGTACGCTTCTTCGGCGCGGGCTTCGCCTTCGCGGCCGAATGGGTCGGCTCGCCCGTGCCCGCGTCTCCCGCGCCGCCGGTCGCGGTCTGCCGCTTCGCCGCCGCCTCGTCGAGCGGCGCCGGCTGCGCACACGCCACCGGCACGCCGTTCGGTCCCATCGCGGCCTGCGGCATCGGCATCCAGGTCGCGTTGCTCGGCGAGGTGGAGGTGTCGCTGCGGTTCTCCGTCGTCGCGGTGCCGTTGGAGGTCGCGGTGGCCACCGCCGCCGGCGCGGGCTTCTTTGCCGCCTCGGCCAGCGCGTCGATCACCTTGATGTGGTCCTCGCGGCTGTTCCGCTTGTCCTCCGCGAGCGTCTCCCGCAGCTCGCTTCGCTCCGCGTCGAGCTCCTTCACCCGCGCCTGCAGCGCCTCGTGCTCGGGCAGCAGCGACGACGACGCCTGCGTCATGCACTGGTCGAGCAGCTGCTGCTCCGACTCCTGCTGAGGCAGCGTCTCGCCCTTCGCCCAGGCCTGCAGCGCGCGCGTCTGCCACCGGTGATCCGCCTGCGCCACGCACTCCTGCACCAGCCGGGTGAGCCTGTCGTCCGCCCACTCGATCTGCGTCCGCGCGCACGGCCCCAGCTCCTCCGTGATCCGCTTCGGCCACTTCTCCGTCTGCTTCACCCAGCACCCGTCGCGCTGCATCATCCGCGTCGACGCGCACCCGCCCATCAACCCCACCGCCGCCACCATCCCCACCACGCCCAGAAGCCTCACGTTTGTTCCCCCTTCGTCCAGCCCGCCCCGACCCGCGCGGGCCCAGACCCTCAGACGCAGGGTGAGGGCGGGTCGATCAACGGGGCAGCGCTGCCCGGTTGCCTGACCGCTCTTGACTGTCCGCCACGCCGCACCGCCACCACGGCCCGTGCCCTTGCCGCGTCGAAAAAACGACGGGCGCGAGACCCCGTGAAGGGTCCGCGCCCGCGGTGACTGCCTGTGACTGCTGTGACACTGCCTCGGCTGGCCGAGGACCGGCGGCTACTTCTTGTAGATCTCCATCGCGTCGTTCAGGAGCTTCACCGCCTCGGCCTTCGGGCGCTGGAACGCGTTGCGGCCCATGATCGAGCCGAAGCCGCCGCCGTCGCGGATCTCGCGCAGCTCCTGCAGCAGCGTGTCGGTGCCCTTCGACTCGCCGCCGGAGAAGATGACGATGCGTTTGCCGTTGAATGCGCTCTTCACCACGTACTTCACGCGCTCGGTGAGGGTGGAGACGGGGATCTTGTACTTCTCGAAGACCTTCTTCGCCTCGGGCTGCTCGAGGTGCGCCGAGGGCGGCTTCACCTTGATGATGTGGGCGCCGAGCTGGGCGCTGATCTGCGCCGCGTACGACACCACGTCGATGCCGGTCTCGCCCTCCTTGCTCATGCCTCCGCCGCGCGGGTAGGCCCAGAGCACCGTGGGCAGGCCGTACTCGCGCGCCTCGGCGATGAGGTCACGCAGGTACTCGTACTGCTGGTTCCGCGCCGCGGAGCCCGGGTAGATGGTGTAGCCGATGGCGCTGCACCCCAGCCGCACCGCGTCCTGCACCGAGCCGGTCAGCGCGCTGATCGGGTCGCCGATCTTCGCCAGCGTGTCCGAGTTGTTCAGCTTGAGGATGAGCGGGATCTCGCCTGCGTACTTCATCGCCCCGGCGGTGAGGAAGCCGAGCGGCGCCGCGTAGGCGTTGCAGCCGGTCTCGATGGCGAGCTCGAAGTGGTAGTCCGGGTCGTACGTCGCCGGGTTCGGCTCGAAGGAGCGGTGCGGGCCGTGCTCGAAGCCCTGGTCCACCGGGAGGATGACCATCCGGCCGGTGCCGGCGAGCGTGCCGGTGTTCAGCAGCCGCGCGAGGTTCGCCACCACGCCGGGCGGCTCTGCGGAGTACCAGGAGAGGATTTCGCGGACGCGTTCCGTGTTGCGCATCATCTGAAGGGTTCCCTCATTCGGGTTGGAGTGTGACGGGCCTGAAAATCGGCGCGCATACGAGCAGAAGAGCAGGCGCCTGTCTCCACTCGAATGGCCACCTCCGGCCGCGCCGTCACTCCGGCAACACGCGCAGGGGCCAGGTCCCCATCGGACGGCCGGCGATCCGAACGAGCACCTTGTACTCGCCTGCGTGCGGCCTCGGCGTGGGCGTCCAGTCGATGAGCCACTCCGCCTCGCCGGTCTTCGCGTTGGCGAAGGAGAGGTTCCCCGAGCCGGAGAGCGCGGTGTCCCCGCGGGGATCGAGGATCGCCACGTCGATCGACGCGTTCACGTTCGCCGTCGCCTTCACGCGGATCATCGTGGTGAAGGCCTGCGTCACCGGCGGCCGCCCGTGCAGCCGGATCGCCTCCAGCGCCTCGCCCACCGGCACGTGGCCCTCCACGGATCGGGTGAAGGCCTGCGCGTGGACGACCCGCTCCACCCGGTACTCGACCTCGCTGCCCGTCACCTTCGGGCTGAGCTCCGCGCTCGCGTCCGAGCGCTTCTTCTGCACCCCGTCCGCGTTGGGGATGCCGCCGAGCCCTCCGAGGTCGATCTTCGGGACCTCGACCTTCTGCGCAGGCTTCTTCTGCGGCGCCTTGCGCGGCTCCTCGGCCAGCGCCTGCGGTCCGGCGGCGAAGAGCACGCCCAGCGCGACCGCCATCAGCCCCTGTCCGAGTCTCGTGCGTCCCATGCGTCCCATGCGGCGGAGCATAGCGCCGCGGACGCCTTTGCCCTTGCCCCCAGCGGGAGGGCCTCGCTAAGCCGCGCACATGTCCCACCTTCACCTCGTCGTCGCACTCGCCGCCGCCGTCAGCCTGACCGCCTGCGCCCGCCGCGCGCCGTCGGACACCGCGCCGTCCACCAGCCCCAAAGAGGAGGCAGGCACCGTGTCCACCCCCGCCGAGCCGCGCGAGGAGGAGGTCACCTTCGAGGCCGCGGGGATGACCGTGTACGGCACGCTGAGCCTGCCCGGCGGCGTGCCGCAGCGTCGCCCGGCGGTGCTGCTCATCGCCGGCAGCGGGCCCACCGACAGGGACTGGAACAGCCCCGGGCTGCCGGGCCGCAACGGGAGCGCGGCGCTGCTGGCGAAGGCGCTGAGGGATCGCGGGATCGTCGTGCTCCGCTACGACAAGCGCGGCACCGGCCAGACCGGCGTGCCGAAGGGCGTGACCTGGCCGGACTACCTCGCCGAGCAGCGGGCGGCGCTCTCCTTCTTGCGCTCGCGCGGGGAGGTGGATCCGAAGGCGCTCTACGTCGCCGGCCACAGCGAGGGCGGGGCGCACGCGTTGAAGCTCGCGGCGGCGGAAGGGGAGGGCATCGCCGGCCTCGTGCTGCTCTCCACCGCGGGCCGGCCGCTGAAGGTCCTGGTGGTGGAGCAGGTGGCAAACCAGCTCCGCTCTGCGCTGCCGCCTGCGGACGCGGTGAGGGAGATCAACGCCTTCGAGAGCGCGGTGAACGCCATCTCCGCGGGTGAAGCGGTCGACCCGCAGAAGGCCACCGCCATCCCGGGCATCCAGGCGCTCCTGCGCAGCCTGCAGCAGCCGGACGCGCAGGCGTTCATCCGCGAGCTGCTCGCGTTCGATCCGGTCGAGGCCCTGAAGGCGCTGCCGCACCGCACGCTCGTCCTCAGCGGGGAGAAGGACATCCAGGTCAGCAGCGAGCGCGACGTGAAGCCGCTCGCCGCCGCGCGGCCGGAGGGGACGACGCTGGTGCTGGTGGCGGACGCGGACCACGTGCTCAAGGCGGAGGAGCGCCCGTTCGCGCAGCTCCACGCCGGGGTCGGACTCCGCTACAACGCGCAGGACCGGGTGCTCGCGGACGGCGTGGTGGACGCCATCGCCACCTTCATCAGCCAGGCCACCGAGGCGCAGCGGTAGGCGCCCCGGCGCCGGTGCGAAGGCCGGCTAGAGCTTCCGCTCGTAGATCCGGTACGTCTTGTACCGGCGCGCGCCGAGGCTCTCGATGGAGCGGTTCATACCCTCGTCGTCCTCGAGCGTCCAGCCCAGCTCGCCGCCGCTGTAGCCCAGCTGCCGCGCCACCCGCAGGGTCTCGGTGAAGAGCGCTGCATCCACGCCGCGCTTCTGGAAGCCGGGCTTGATCCCCACCATCAGCACCCGCAGCCGGTCGTTGGCGCGCGTCTTCCACGCGAGCTTCGCCAGCCCGATGGGCAGGCCCCACGAGGAGAGCCGCCCGCCCGCGGCCTTGAGGCCCACGTTCGCGTCCGGCAGCGTGATGGAGAAGGCGACCGGCTCACCCTTCACCTCGGCGATGAAGCAGAGCTCCGAGCGCAAGAGCGTCAGCGGCCGGAAGCGCTGGGCGAGGAAGTCGAACTCCTCCTCGCTCATGGGGACCCAGCCCCAGTTGCGCTCGAGCATCTCGCTGTAGATCGCCTTGATCGCCCCGAGGTCCCTCCCGAAGTGGTCGAGGCTCAAGGGACGCAGCGTCACGCCCTCTTCGTTCGCTGCGCGCGCCGCCGCCTTGAGCAGCCGGTCCGGCGGCGGGACCGCGGTGGAGAGCTCCCACGCGAGGAGGTCCTTCGCCTTCTTGAAGCCGCAGCCCTCGTAGAGCCCCGCGTAGTAGCGCGGGTTGTAGGGCATCATCATCGAGGGCTGGTACTCGAAGCCCTCCACCAGCAGGCCGCACTCGTGGTTGGTGGAGAGGTTCACCGGCCCGAGCATCGCCTTGTGGCCCTGGCCCTTCACCCACGCCGCGGCGGCCTCGAAGAGCGCGTGCGCGACCTTTGGGTCCTCCACGCTCTCGAACATCCCGAAGAAGCCGACCTGGGTGTTGTGGAAGCCGTTGTAGCGGGGGTTGTCGATCGCCGCGATCCGGCCCACCACCTCGCCGCCGTGCCGCGCGAGGAACAGCTCCACCCGCGCGTGCCCGTCCCTGAGGAAGGGGTTCTTCTTCGGGTCGAGGAAGTCCTTCCGCTCGACGAAGATGGGCGGGATCCAGAGCGGATCCTCGCGGTAGATGACCTCGCCGAAGCGGACGAAGAGGTCGCGCTCCGCGGTGGTGCGGACGGTGACGATCTCCACGTCCACCGCGTTCGCGCTGGCAGCGGGCACGCGCCCACCGCCCCGGCGCAGGGGAAAACCAGGCGTCGTCTGCATGTGGGGCCCCCGCCGCTACAGCGGCCGTTCGTACATCCGGTAGGTCTTGTACTTCCGCCCGCCCATGGACTCGATCGCCCTGTTGACCAGGTCGTTGTCCTCCAGCGTCCAGGAGATCTCGCCGCCGGTGTAGCCGAGCTGCCGCGCGGTCCGCAGGGTGTCGAGATAGAGGATCGCGTCCAGCCCGCGGCGCCGGTAGCCGGGCTTGATCCCCAGCGTCACCAGCCGCAGCCGCTTGATCTTCCGCGACGCCATCACGAGCTTCGCCAGCCCGATGGGCAGGCCCCACTTCGTCAGCCGCCCGCCCGCGGCCTTGAAGGCCACGTTCGCGTCCGGCAGCGTCATGGAGAAGGCCACCGGCTCGCCCTTCACCTCGGCGATGAGGAGGAGGTCCGGCACCACCAGCTGCTTGAGGTCGCGCGCGAGGTGGTCGAACTCCTTCTCCGTCATGGGGACGAAGCCCCAGTTCTTCTCCCACGCGGCGTTGTAGATGTCCTTGATCCGCTGGATCTCGACCTCGAGCTCCTTCATCCGGACCGCGCGCACGGTGATGCCCTCGCGGGTGCGGATCTTCTCCGCGATCCGCACCACCCGCTCCGGCGGCGCCACGTGCGAGGACAGCTCCCACGCGTAGAGGTCCTTCGCCTTCGCGAACCCGCACGCGTCGTAGAGCGCGGGGTAGTAGCGCGGGTTGTAGGACATCAAGAGCACCGGCGGCGCCTCGAACCCTTCGATGAGGGTGGCGCACTCGTAGTTGGTGCTGAAGTTCACCGGCCCCATGAAGGAGGTGAAGCCCTGCGCCCGGCACCACTGCGCCGCCGCGTCGAAGAGGCCCTTCGCCACCTGCGGGTCGTCGACGCACTCGAACATCCCGAAGAACCCGTGCTGGGTGCCGTGGAACGCGTTGTAGTGCGGGTCGTTCACCGCGGCGATCCGGCCCATCACCTGGCCGTTGCGCCGCGCGAGGAACAGCTCCACCGTCCCGAACTCGAACCAGGGGTTCTTCTTCGGGTCGAGGAAGTCGCGCCGCTCCATCACCAGCGGCGGCACCCAGTTCGGGTCGTCCTTGTAGAGCCCGTAGGGGAACATGATGAACGCCTCGCGGTCCGCCCGCGACTGCACCGGCGTCACCACCACGTCCCCCGCCGACTGCGCCCCCTGCGTCTCCACCGGCGTCAGCTTGCGCGCTGCCTGTGCCATGTCACGCCTCCGGGGACTTGCCGTTCTTCATGAAGAAGTTCGCGCTCTTCTCGAGCAGCAGCCCCGGGATGTCGCGCAGGTCGTTCCGCTTCTCCCACAGCCGCAAGGGCGCGGTGCCCAGCCGCTTCAGATCCTCCGGCTGCAGGTTCGCCGCGCGCCAGGTGAGCGTCTCCGCCGCGTCGAAGAGCTTGTTCGCCACGTCCTTCGCGCTCATCTGGCTGATCTGCTCCAGCGAGAGCCCCTTGTCCGCGAGCAGGCCGGCAGACGCCGCCGCCCAGCGGTTCGAGGCCTCGTTGCGGATGACGAAGGAGCCCGGCCGCGCGATCTTCACCGGCGTGTACGTGCCCGGCCGCGTCTCCGGGATGATCTTCAGCTTCTTGCCGAACTTCTCGAACAGCTCCAGCACCCGGTCGAGCTGCTCGTCGGTGTGCGTGGCCATGTAGGAGGTGCGCAGCAGCGCGTGGCCCGGCTCCACCGCCGGCGGGATGACCGGGTTGGTGAAGATGCCGGCCTCGTAGAGCGCCTTCCAGAGGCGGAAGCACTTCACCTGATCGCCCACGAACACCGGCACCACCGGGGTCACCGACACGCCGGTGTCGAAGCCCATGGCGCGGAAGCCGTTGTGCATGCGCTCGGCGATGTCGAGCAGGCGCGTTCTGCGCTGCGGCTCGGACTCGATGATCTCCAGCGCCTTCAGCGCCGAGGCCACCGCGGCGGGCGTCATGGACGCGCTGAACACCACCGGGCGCGAGCGGTGCTTGATGTAGTTGATGACGTCGAACGGGCCGGCGATCACGCCGCCCAGCGACGCGAAGCTCTTGGAGAAGGTGCCCATCACGAGGTCGGTCTGCGCCTCGAGGCCGAAGTACTCCGAGGTCCCGCGGCCGTTGAGCCCGAGCACGCCCATGGCGTGGGCGTCATCCGTCATCACCCGCGCGTTGTACTTCTGCGCCAGCTCCACGATCTTCGGGAGGTTGCAGAGGTCGCCCTCCATGGAGAAGACGCCGTCGGTGACGATGATCTTGCCCGCCTCCGGATCGCTGCCCGCGAGCAGCTTCTCCAGGTGCTCCATGTCGTTGTGGCGGTAGCGCTTCTCCTCCGCGAAGGAGAGGCGGATGCCGTCGAGCAGCGAGGCGTGGTTCTGCCGGTCCGAATAGACGATGTCGTGCCGGCCGAGGATCCCCTGCATGGTGGCGAGGTTCGTCTGGAAGCCGGTGGAGACGACGAGCGCCGCCTCGCGGTTGAGGAACTTCGCCAGCTTCGCCTCCAGCTCCTCGTGCATGGAGAGGGTGCCGTTGAGCAGGCGCGAGCCGGAGCAGGTGGCGCCAAATCTGCGCACCGCGTCGATGGCGGCCTCCTTCACCCGCGGGTCGCCGGCGAGGCCGAGGTAGTTGTTCGAGCCCACCATGATCACCCGGCGGCCTTCGATGTCGACCTCGGTGCTCGCGTGGGACGCCTCGATGGGGCGGAAGTAGGGGTAGAGCCCGGTCGCCTTGGCGATCCGGTAATCCTTCCAGTTACGGCACTTGTCGAACACGTCAGCCATGGGGCCCCTCCTCGGGCGGCGCGGTCCAGGGTTCCGGCCGGGCGCGTCAAAACCCGATCCGCGTCTGCTTGGCGAGTAAAATCTCCATGATCTCGGCCGTTTCTGTGTCTTTTGTGATATGGGCAAGAAGTTGCCCAGTGCGTTTCGGGACGACGGCGCGGTAAGTCCGCGAAGCCTCAGGCTCTCCGGGCGCAGATTTGGCGGTGAGCAAGAAGTTGCTCGCCTGTCTGCCGTTGAGCACTCGGAATCGCCCGGAGGTGCAGTCGTAGAAGAGAAGGGCAGACCAGCCAGGCAGGCAGCCGCACGACGAAGTGGGAAGTGCGGGTGGCACTGGAGGGCAGCAGGCACCAGATTACGCACCGCGACATAGCTTGGACTTCACAGATCTCGGGAGGTTATGGTTCACCCGTGGTCTGTCGCGCGGGCCCACAGGTTGCAGTCCCCTCGGAGGCTCGTAACTTCCGCGAGACGAACGACATGCGTCGAACTGGCAACAACGCGGCCGTACTTCGCGGCGCGCCCCGGATAGAGCACACGCTGGCGCTGAAGCTGGCGGACGTGACCGTCACCGCCATGGCCTCCTTTGCGGCGGCGCTGGTGCTGTTCGACGGGACCTGGCACCCGCATTGGGTGGCGTCGTTCGCGGGCTTCGCCTTCATCGCGCTCGGCCTCGTGTCGCTCCGGGCGCTGGGGGACCTGCAGGACCGCTGGCCGCGGATGCGGATCTTCCACACGCTGGGGAACTTCTGGCTGCTGCCCACGGTGATCGTCGGGCACTTCAGCCTCGGGCCCATCGTGGACTCGGCGCACCCGCGGCTGCTCGACGCGGAGCTGGCGCAGCTGGATCTGCGGCTGTTCGGCGTGCACCCGTCGATCTGGCTGGGCAACGCGGTGGGGCCGGTCGTCACCGAGTTCGTGATGCTCTGCTACTACGGCTACTTCCTCGGGCCGGTGATCCTCGGCGCGCTGCTCTTCGCGAAGCGCCGCACCGAGGCCTATGCGGAGTACGTGCTCGCGCTGGCGCTCTACTTCTGCGCGAACTACGCCTTCTATGTGGTGGTGCCGGCGGTGGGCCCGCGCTTCTATCTGGCGCAGCTCTTCGACCAGCCGTTGACGGGGCTCTGGCTGACCTCCACGCTGGACGGCCTCATGCGCACCCCGGTCTACAACCGCGACTGCTTCCCCTCGGGCCACACCGGCGTGACGCTGACGGTGCTGACCTTTGCCTGGCGCTACCACCGGACCTACTTCTGGGCCTGGCTGCCGGTGGGGACGGGCCTCATCGCCGGCACGCTCATCGGCCGGTTCCACTACGGGATCGACCTGCTGGCCGCGGTGCCGCTGGTGGTGACGGTGGTGGCGGTCTCCGCGGTGGCGGCTCGGGCGGCGGCGCTCGGGGTGCCGGAGCGGGCCCTGCGCGCGGTGCGGAACCTCGCCCGGACATGAAGACCCCCATCCGGGCGGCAGACCGCGTCGCGGGGTTCGGCACCACCGTCTTCAGCGAGTTCAGCGCGCTGGCGCAGGCGCACCGTGCGGTGAACCTCGGGCAGGGCTTCCCCGACTTCGACGGTCCAGACGAGGTCCGCGAGGCCGCGGTGGAGGCGCTGCGCGGCGGGCTGAACCAGTACGCGGTGAGCTCCGGCTCGAACGAGCTGAGGAGCGCGATCGCGGAGCACTCGGCGCGGTTCTACGGGATGACCGTCGATCCGCAGACGATGGTGACGGTCACCTCCGGCGCCACCGAGGCCCTCTTCGACGCGATCCTCGCGCTGACCGATCCGGGCGACGAGGTCATCCTCTTCGAGCCCTTCTACGACGGCTACGACGCGGCGGTGAAGCTCGCGGGCGCGGTGCCTCGGTTCGTGATGCTGCGGCCGCCGGACGAGGGCCACCGGACCTGGTGGTTCGACCCGCAGGAACTGCGCGACGCGTTCGGTCCTCGCACGCGGCTGCTCGTCGTCAACACGCCGCACAACCCCACGGGCAAGGTCTACACGCGCGAGGAGCTCTTCCTCATCCGCGACCTCTGCGACGCGCACGGCGTCAACGTGCTCTCGGACGAGGTGTACGAGCACCTCCTCTACGCGCCCGCGCGGCACCTGCGGCCTGCGACGATCGAAGGGCTCGCCGAGCGCACGGTGACGGTCTCCTCCGCGGGGAAGAGCTTCAGCTTCACCGGCTGGAAGATCGGCTGGGTCATCGCGCCGCCGAAGCTGCGGACGGCAGTGCAGGGCGTGCACCAGTTCGTGACCTTCGCCTCCGCTTCACCGCTGCAGGCCGCGGTGGCGACCGCGCTGCGGCTGCCGGACGCCTTCTTCGCGCGCTTCGCCGGGGAGTACCTCGCGCGGCGGGACTTCCTCGTCACGGCGCTGCGGGAAGCGGGGCTCACCGCCCACGCGCCCGAGGGCACCTACTTCGCGATGGCGGAATTGCCCTCTGAGTTCGAAGGGGACGACTTCGCCTTCTGCCGCTGGCTCACACGAGAGATCGGCGTGGCGGCGATCCCGCCGTCTGCCTTCTACGGACCTGCGCACCGGGTGCACGGTCAGCGCTTCGCGCGCTTCGCGTTCTGCAAGCGCGACGACACGCTGCGGCAGGCGGCGGAGCGGCTGCGCAGGCTGCCCGAGGCGCTCGCCGCACAGAGCGGGCAGCGCTAGACGGCCTGCCTTGATGGGTAGGGATGCGGGTGCTATCTCGCGCCGCATGCCAGCCACCAGAGGCCAGAAGCCCACGAAGCGCAGCGCCCTCAAGGTCGTGAAGGGGGCCGTCACCCGCGCGGCGTCCGCGGCCCGCAATGCCGCCAGGCCGAAGAGCGGCGCGAAGAAGAACACCGTCGAGGCGAAGGCCCAGAAGGCTGCGAAGGCGTCAAAGGCTCCGAAGACCTCAAAGGCTCCGAAGGCGAAGGTCGTGGCGAAGGCGAAGAGCCTGGTGAAGGGCCACGCGGCGAAGGCGCATAAGCGGACCGCGATCTACGACAAGGCGGCGGTGAAGCAGATCGCGCGGGACGTGGAGCGTTGGGCGAAGGAGGACCTCGCGCGGATCACGGACAAGATGCCGCTGCGCCGGAGCGAGTTCACCACCGACTCGGGCGTGCCCATCCCGGACCTCATCACCGCGTGGGACCGCAAGAACGAGGCGCAGGAGCTGCTCGGGCTGCCCGGGCAGTTCCCCTTCACCCGCGGCGTGCAGCCGACGATGTACCGCGGCCGCCTCTGGACGATGCGCCAGTTCGCCGGCTTCGGCTCGCCGGAGGACACGAACAAGCGGTTCAAGTACCTCATCAGCCAGGGGATGACCGGGCTGTCCA
Source organism: Pseudomonadota bacterium (assembly GCA_023423535.1). Taxonomy (GTDB): domain Bacteria; phylum Myxococcota; class Myxococcia; order Myxococcales; family Myxococcaceae; genus JAFAFL01. The sequence goes on along the minus strand of JAFAFL010000125.1, from coordinate 84,782 downwards.
CCGCGTTCGATATGCCCGCGCTGATGGGCTACGACGCCGACCACCCGATGAGCCGGGGCGAGGTGGGCAAGGAGGGCGTGGCGGTCTCCACGCTGAAGGACTTCGAGCTCCTCTTCGACGGCATCCCGCTCGACAAGGTGACGACGTCGATGACGATCAACGCCTCGGCGATCGTGGCGTTGTGCATGTACATCGCGGTCGCCGAGAAGCAGGGCGTCCACATGTCGAAGCTGGGCGGGACGATCCAGAACGACATGCTGAAGGAGTTCATCGCGCAGAAGGAGTGGATCGTTCCTCCGCGGCCTTCGGTGCGGATCGTGATCGACATGATCGAGTTCTGCACGCGCGAGATGCCGCGCTGGCACCCGGTGTCGATCAGCGGCTACCACATCCGCGAGGCCGGAGCGACGGCGGTGCAGGAGCTGGCGTTCACGCTGGCGGACGGCATCGGCTACGTCGAGGAGTGCGTGAAGCGCGGGATGAACGTGGACGACTTCGCGCCGCGGCTCTCGTTCTTCTGGGACGTGCACAACGACTTCTTCGAGGAGGTGGCGAAGTTCCGCGCCGCCCGCCGCATCTGGGCCACGGTGATGCGCGACCGCTTCGGCGCGAAGGATCCCCGCTCCATGCAGCTGCGCACGCACGCGCAGACCGCGGGCGTCTCGCTCACCGCGCAGCAGCCCTACAACAACGTGGTGCGCACCGCGCTGCAGGCGCTGGCGGCGGTGCTCGGCGGCACGCAGTCGCTGCACACGAACTCGCTGGACGAGACCTACGCGCTGCCCACCGAGGAGGCGGTGACGATCGCGCTGCGCACGCAGCAGCTCATCGCGCACGAGAGCGGCGTGGACCGCGTGGTGGACCCGCTCGCGGGCTCGTACTTCGTGGAGTACCTCACCGACGAGATGGAGAAGCGGGCGCTGGAGTACATCCGCCGCATCGACGAGATGGGCGGGATCATCCGCGCGGTGGAGGAGCACTACCCGCAGAAGGAGATCGGCGAGAGCGCCTACCGCTTCCAGCGCGAGGTGGAGCAGGGCGACCGGCTCATCGTCGGCGTCAACGCGTTCAAGTCGGAGAGCACCACCACGATCGAGCTCCTCAAGATCGACGAGGAGGTCGCGCGCCAGCAGGTCGAACGCGTGCAGAAGGTCCGCGCCGAGCGCGACGAGGCGGCGGTGCAGGCGGCGCTGGCAAAGGTCGAGGCGGCGGCGCGCGGGACGGACAACCTCATGCCGCCGGTGCTCGAGGCGGTGAAGGCCTACGCCACGCTGGGCGAGGTGAGCGACGTGTTCCGCAAGGTCTGGGGCCAGTACCGCGAAGGCGGGCTGTTCTAGCCAGCCCCGTCGGGCCTGGCCGGACGCGAGATGCCGCAGCCGTTCTTCGGCGAGCTCTACCTGCGCAGCACGAGGCCCTTCCTGCCGGACAGGGTCTCGGAGGAGGAGTCGCAGTACCTCGCGCGCGTCTTCTCCGAAGGGTCGGCCGGCCTGAAGGGCCCGGTGGCGGATCTGGGCTGCGGGCACGGACGGCACGCGGCGCGGCTGCAGGGGAAGCTGCCCGGCGGCACACAGGTGATCGGGATCGATCTCGACGCGCTGTCGTTCCGCGAGCGCGAGGGTCCCTTTCCCGCCGTGCGCGGGGATCTGCGGCGGCTGCCGCTCCGGGAGCGGAGCCTCGGGGGCGCGTTCGCCTGGTACTCCACGCTGTTCGTCTTCGAAGAGGCCGAGCAGCGGGAGATCCTCCGCGAGATCGCGCGGTGCCTGGCGAAGGGCGCGCTGCTGGTGGTGCAGACCTCTCCGCTGGAGCGGCTGGAGCGCGAGCCTGTGGCCGCGTTCGACGGGGAGCTGCCGGACGGGAGCCGGCTGCGCGAGACGAGCCGCTTCGATCCGGAGAGTGGACGGGATCGGGGCGTGCGAGAGCTCTTCACACCCGACGGGCGCGTGCTATCAGCGGAATACTTCATTCGTTACTATCGGGTGCCTGAGCTGGCGGAGTTGATGTCGTCGGAGGGGTTCACCGTCCGGTGGGTGCACGGTGGCCTGGATGGCCGCGCGCCTGACGAGACCTCCGCAGACCTGATCATGGGAGCAGAGCGCAATGGCTGAGCGGAAGTTGAGGATCCTGGTGGCGAAGCCGGGGCTGGACGGGCACGACCGGGGCGCCAAGGTGATCGCCCGGGCGCTGCGCGACGCGGGCATGGAGGTCATCTACACCGGCCTGCACCAGACCCCGGAGATGATCGTGAGCGCGGCGGTGCAGGAGGACGTGGACGCCATCGGCTTGTCGATCATGTCCGGCGCGCACATGACGCTCTTCCCCGCGGTGATCGACCTGCTGAAGGGCCAGAAGGCGGAGGACATCCTCGTCTTCGGCGGCGGGATCATCCCGGACGACGACATCCCCCGGCTGAAGGGGCTGGGCGTGGCGGAGATCTTCACCCCCGGCGCGTCGACGCAGAACATCGTGGAGTGGATCCGCGGCAACGTTCAGGGCCGCGCATGATCTCGCTGTCGCAGCTCCCCGCCCGGGTGGACGTCTATGAGGTCGGCCCCCGGGACGGGCTCCAGAACGAGCTGCGGATCATCCCCACGAAGGACAAGGTGCGCCTCATCCGCGCGCTGATCGACGCGGGGGAGAAGCGCATCGAGGTGACCTCCTTCGTCTCCCCGCGCTGGATCCCCCAGCTGCAGGACGCGGAGGAGGTGCTGCGCGCGGTGGGCGAGGTGAAGGGCGTGCAGTTCAGCGCGCTCATCCCGAACCTCAAGGGGCTCTCGCGGGCGCGGGACGCCGGGCTCACCGAGGGCGCGGTGTTCATCAGCGCCAGCGAGGCGCACTCGAAGAAGAACATCAACAAGACCATCGCCGAGGCGGTCAGCGTCGCCCGCGAGGTCTCGAAGGCCGCCGCCGCCGAAGGGATGCGCGTGCGCGGCTACCTCTCCACCGTCTGGGGCTGCCCGTACGAAGGAGAGGTGCCGGTCGATCGCGTGGTGGCGATCTGCGAAGAGCTCGCGGCGATGGGGCTCTACCAGGTGAGCCTCGGCGACACGATCGGGGTGGGGACGCCGCGGCAGACCGCGCAGATCCTCGAGGCGCTGCTGAAGCGGCTGCCGGTGGAGAAGCTCGCGCTGCACCTGCACGACACGCGGGGGACCGCGCTGGCGAACAACCTCGTGGGGCTGGGTTACGGAATCACCACGCTCGACGCGAGCATCGGCGGGCTCGGTGGTTGCCCCTATGCGCCGGGCGCGGCGGGGAACCTCGCCACCGAGGACCTCGTGTACATGCTGCAGGGCATGGGCATCGAGACCGGCATCTCCATGGAGAAGCTCGTCGAGGCCGGCGCGCTGGCGCAGGAGCTCATCGGCCGGAAGCTCTCCGGGAAGTACCTGCAGGCGGCGCTGGGCGAGCGCGAGAAGAAGCAGGGCTCGCGCGCGCAGACCTGAGCTGGCCTGCGCAGGCCTCAGGCGGAGAAGTCCACGCGGGTGATGCCCTCGTCGTGCTGGGCGCTCTCGTAGACCGCCCACGCCGCCGCGAGGTCCTGGAAGGGGAGGCCGGCGGAGGCGAAGAGGGTGACCTCGTCGTCGCTGCGGCGTCCCGGGTGCGCGCCGGCGAGGACCTCGCCCAGCTCCGCCGCCACGACCGACGCGTCCATCCCCAGGCCCGCCAGCGCGCCGCTCCGCACCACCAGATCGCGGTCGTCGCAGAAGAAGGTGGACTGGCGGATGAGCGGCGCGGAGAGCTCCAGCCGCCCCGGCTCAGCGCCCCCCAGCGCGGTGACGTGGGTGCCCGGCCGGAGCATCCCCGGATAGAGGAAGGGCACGTGGCTGGCGGTCGCGGTGACCACGATGTCCGCGTCGCCCACCGCCTCTTCGATGGTCTCGGCGCTGAAGGTGGGGACCTTCAGCTTCTCGTAGGTCTGGCGGGCGAACCACTCCGCGTCCACGAGCTTCGTCTCCCACACCCGGACCTGCCGCAGCGAGCGCACCAGCCGCAGTGACTTGAGGAACACCGAGGCCTGCTCCCCCGCGCCCACCAGCGCCACCGTCGCCGCGTCCTGTCTTGCGAGCACGTCCGCCCCCAGCGCGCTGACCAGCCCGGTGCGGATCCTCGCCAGGTGCCCGGCGTCCATCACCGCCAGCAGCGCGCCGCTCTTGAAGTCCCGCAGCTGGATGAGCGAGCCGGGGGCCACCTGACCGGACGGCAAGCTCGCGTGCACCGCGACCGACCAGGCGGGGATCTCTTCCAGCGCGCCGGGGAAGGCCACGGTGGCGCCGCCCGCCTCGCCGAGCGACGCGTGCGCGCGGGTGGGGGAGACCTTGCGCTGCGAGTGCTCGCGGAAGCCGTCACGAAGCGCCTGCAGCAGCGTCAGGGCCTCCATGTGCCGCGCGACGTCGGACCGGGTGAGGACGAGGGTGCTCATGGGATCACCCTGCGTCCGAAGGGGGGGGCGGGCAAGCAGCATCGGGCTCGCGCGTGCTCGCCTGCGGCTACAGTGCCGGGCATGTCCTCACCGCTCCTGCTGCTCCTGGGTGGCGCGCTGCTCGGGTTCAGCCTCTTCCAGCTCCGGCGGGTGCTCGCGGCGTACCGGCGACTGACCGCGTTCCGGTGCGGCTTCGATCCGAACGGGCGCATCTCCCTCGCCGAGGAGAACGAGCCGCGCACCGCGGCGCTGGCGGACGAGCTGGAGAGGCTCGGCTTCGAGCGGCTGGGCCTCTTCTGGGAGCAACTGGGCGCGGCCGCGAGGCTGGACACGGTGACCTTCAGCCACCCTGGCGCGGGCGCCTTCGCCACGATCTTCCACCTGCGCTCCGGCGAGCCGCGCCTCTTCTTCCTCACCGGCTTCGAGGGCGGCGGCGCGGCGCTGACCGGCGCCTATGACCGCCCGGCAGAGGACGGGCGGGACCGGCTCCTCACCGCGATGCCGGAGAGGCCGCTGGGCGAGGTGCTCGCGTCACACGCGAAGAGCGTGGAGCGACTGGTCTCGCGCGGGTTCCGTCCGCACGCAGGCTTCGACCGGGCCGCCCGGCTGCGCGTGGCGGAGGAGTGGTACCAGCACCCGATGGAGCGGAAGCGTTTCCGGCGCGGGCTCGTCCCGGCCGTGGCGACGCCGGCGCTGATGGCCTTCGTCGGACTCTGTCTCGCCGCGCTGTGGGCGGGAGGCTGAGCCGCGTGTAGGTGAAGGTCCGCGGGCTCGCGCCGGTGGAGCGAGCACGTCGGGATAAGCGCCCCACCGGGTCGCGGTCGGTGCTCCGCCTCGTCACGGTCGGTGCTCCGCCTCGTCACGGTCGGTCCTCGGCCTCGTGTCGGTCGGTGCTCCGCCTCATCGCGGTCGGTGCTCCGCCTCGTCGCGGTCGGTGCTCCGCCTCGTGCCGGTCAGCGCCCGACCTCGTATCGGTCGGTGCTCGACCTCGTCACGGTCGGCGCTCCGCCTCGTGCCGGTCGGCGCTCCGCCTCGTGCCGGTCGGTGCTCCGCCTCGTGCCGGTCGGTGCTCTGCCTCGTGCCGGTCGGTGCTCCGCCTCGTGCCGGTCGGTGCTCCGCCTCGTGCCGGTCGGTGCTCCGCCTCGTCACGGCCGGTGCTCCGCCTCGTCACGGTCGGCGCTCCGCCTCGTGCCGGTCAGTGCCCGACCTCGTGGGGCTCTGAGCGCTCCGCCGGCGCCGGTTGGTCCACCTCGTCAGGGACGGTGGAGGGGCATTCGCCCGGGGCACTCGGCGCTTTCGACCCATTGCGGCCTCGTCAACCCGGCTTGCGACCCGGCGCGTGGCGTCGGCCGATTCCACGGTGGCAGCCGCGCGGTGTCGGGTTGCCCCTCGTCCGGTGGGGCCAGCCGCGTGCATCCTCGCGCTCGCGGCCGCAGGTCACTCCGGCCGCCGCGCGCGGTGCCCTCTCCGGAGCCCCCCATGATCCCAGTCGTCGTCGCGGTCGTTGGTACATGGGCTTGCGTCGCCGGCGCCACGCCCGACCCGGAGCACGCGCACGGAGAGGAGGCGACGCCACACGCAATGCACCAGATGTTCGTGCAACCATTCGGTGGCGGGTGGCGGGTGCTGGGGATGGCACAGGCCATCGGCGCGGTGACCCATGCGGAGCCGCTGCGCGGCAGCCTCCTCGACCGCACGCGGCCCTACCTGACGCAGCCGGTGGCGATGCTGAACCTCGAGGCCCCCCGGCGGGCCGTCGCGCTCCGGGTGACGCCGAACCTCGAGGCGCTCACGCTGCCGGGCGGCGAGATCACCTTCGGCGGATGGGGCGAGGGCTACATCGACGCGCGCCATCCGCACACCGTGCTGCACGAGGCGATGCTCAGCCTGAACCTCTTCCGGGCCCCCGGCGGCGGCGCGCTGTCGCTGTCGGCGGGAAAGGGCTTCGCGCCCTACGGGACGGACGACCCGATGTCGCGGCCGGTCCTCAAGTATCCCACCAACCACCACCTCTCGCAGGTCCTCGAGCGCTGGACGGTGAACGCGGTGGCGCTCTACGGCGGGTGGGGGCTGGAGGCGGGGCTCTTCGGCGGCGCGGAGCCGCACGGCCCCTGGGACTTCAGCAACGTCCGCTCCTTCGGCGACTCCTTTTCCCTCCGCGGCTCGAGGCGCTTCGGCGGCGGCGCAGGCCCGACCGCCGCGCCGTGGGAGCTGTCGGCCCTACTACCGGGTGGAGCTCGCGACCCGCCCCGAGTTCGCGCGCGAGGGGCCGCGCGGCGAGGACGCGTTCTTCCGCTACCTCCACGACGACCGGCCGCTCGGCGCCACCCGCTGGCTCATCAACGCCGCCGGCTACAGCGTCGCCCTCACCGCCCTTCCCACCGAGGTGCGCCTCTTCGGCGAGGTCCAGCATCACCTCGTGCGGCGCGAGCGCGGCCCGCCCTCGCTCGAAGCCGTAGCGCTCTTCGGAAGGGCGGGCTTCTGGAGCGGGTCAATCGGGCTGCGGCTGCTGCTCGGCGGTGGCCCGATGCGCATGGGCTCGTACGGCGTGCTCGACCCGATGACGGCGATGGAGGAAGGGCTGCACGGCTCGTGAAGCTTTCGCACCGGTGAGGACACGAGCGCGCAGACCGGGTCCCTCCGCCCGCCGGGTGGGCCTGCACCTTCATCCTGGAGCCTCTCCCCACCATGAGAACGTCGTCCCGCCGCCTGTCTTTCGCGCTGCTCACCGCGCTCGTCGCCGCCTGCAGCGAAGGGCCCGGCCCTCTCCGCGATCCCACAGACCCTGGCCAGCCCGGTGCCACCCACGTTCCCGCTCCGCGCGGTCCGCAGCGCCCGGAGGCGGTCCCCCCGAGCGCCGTCGATTGCGGAAGGGGAAGCGGAGCGCTGACCGGCACGGTGGTGGCGCCCAACGGCAGCACCCCCGTCGCGGGCGCCTTCGTCCACCTCGCCTCCGGCGACTGCTGGGTGGGCACCGGACGTGAGGGACGGTTCAGCGTGCGGGGGCTGCCCGGCGAGACGACCCTCGTGCGGATGGAGAAGGGGCTCTTCCGCAGCGAGCTCGACGCGATGCCGGGCGGCTCGGTGACGCTGCGGGTGAACGGCTCACAGGTGCGGCTGGCCTTCGTGCGCGGCGCCTACGACAACATCGAGAGGGTGCTCGAGCGTCTGGGCTTCGCGGCGGAGGGTCTCGAAGCCGAGCAGCTGGCGACGGCGGATCTCTCGGGGTACTCCGCGCTCTTCCTCAACTGCGGCCTCGACGACTCCTATGCCTACGACGACGCGACGGTGGAGGCGCTCCGGGCCTTCGTGCAGGGCGGCGGCGCGCTCTACGCCTCCGACTGGGCGGAGTCCTACGTGCAGCGCGCCTTCCCGGGGAGGGTCCACTTCCTCGCCGGCGCCGCCCGGGTGGGGGAGAGCGGAGAGGCCGAGGCGCGGGTGCTCGACGAGGGCATGAAGCGGGCGCTGGGCCGGGAGGGGGCGCAGCTCCTCTTCGACCAGAGCGGCTGGGCGGTGATCGACTCGGTGCCCGCCGCCACGGAGGTCCTCGTCAGCGGGCCTGCGGCGACGCCCGAGGGGACGCTCGCGAACCGGCCCTACGTGGTTCAGTTCACCGAGGGCGGGGGGCGCGTCAGCTACACCTCGTTCCACAACGAGGCCCAGACGACGCGGGACATGGACATCCTGCTCGAGCAGCTGCTCTTCCAGCTCTAGCGCCAGGGCGCCGCGGCCGTCACCACCGCGGCGCGCCCCGCCTGACCGCCCCTACTTCTGCGTCACCCGCACGTCGATGCGGCGGTTCTGCGCGCGGCACTCGGCGGTGTCGTTGGCCTTGCAGACGGGGTGCTGCTGGCCGAAGCCCTCGGCGGTGAGGCGCGACTTCTCCACGCCCAGCTCGACGATCGCCGCCATCACGTTCTCCGCGCGGCGCTGCGAGAGCTTGAGGTTCGAGTCCGCGTTGCCCACGTTGTCCGTGTAGCCGCCGAGCTTCAGCTTCACGTTCGGATACGCCGCGAGGATCGCCGCGATGTTCGCGAGCTGATCGCGCGAGCGCTCCATGTTCAGCGTCGCCTTGCCGGTATCGAAGAGCAGCCGGTCGAAGGTGAACCAGGTCGTCTTGTCCACCGGCTTGTCGCTCTCGATGAAGGCGATGAGCTTGCTCTCCACGCCGTCCGGGTTGCCCTGGATCTTCACGCCGCTCGGCAGCTGCCTGGCGAAGACGCCTTCGGCCTCGGGCTGCGGCGCCTCGGGGGCGGGCTCGGCGACGGGCGCGGTCTCGGCGGGTGCCGGGGCAGGGGCCTCTTCGGCGGCGGCGACCGCGCTGCGGTGGTCGGGGTGCTCCGCGCCACCGCCGTGTGAATGGATGCTCGCGCTGCAGCCGGTGAGCGCGATGAGGGAAACGGCGAGGAAACGAGTGTTGAGGTGCATGTGCCCTCCTTTGGGCGGCGGCGGTCTGGTCGCCTTCCGCCCCAATGACAAGGAGAAGTTGCGCGCACCGCAACGGAGGGCGGGCAGTTCGGGCGGTTCTCGCGGGGGCCGCGGATGTCAGATCGGGCTGCTAAGCGCCCGCGGGATGACGACGGCGCACGGGCTGGAGCAGCGGATGGAGGAGGTGGCGGAGGTCGCGGGAGTCGTGCCGCCCCCACCGGCAGGGGCCGAGCCGCCAAAGGCGTCGGAGCTCTCCATCGCCGAAGCCACGCCGATGATGCGCCAGTATCTGGAGGTGAAGGCGCAGCACCCGGACGCGGTCCTCTTCTTCCGGCTGGGGGACTTCTACGAGATGTTCTTCGAGGACGCGGTCAGGGCCTCGGAGATCCTCCAGATCACCCTCACCTCGAGGTCGAAGGGGCCGGACCGGGTGCCCATGTGCGGGGTGCCCTACCACTCGGCTCGCCGCTACATCGCGAAGCTCGTGGAGCATGGCCTGCGGGTGGCGGTCTGCGAGCAGGTGGAGGAGCCGGGCGCGGGCAAGGGCATCGTGCGGCGGGAGGTCATCCGGATCATCACGCCCGGGATGGTGCTCGACGACGAGGTGCTCGAGCCCCGGACGAACAACTTCCTTGCCGCGGTGCAGCTCGGTGAGGAGCGCTGCGGCGCGGCGCTGCTCGACGCGTCCACCGGCGACTTCCGCGCGCTGGAGCTGGAGAGTCCGGAGTCCCTCGCGGAGGAGCTCTCCCGCGCGGACGTGCGGGAGCTGCTGGTGAGCGAGGAGCTGTGGGGGACGCCCGCGCTGGAGGCGTTCGTCTCGAGGCTGCCGAAGCGGCCGGCGGTGGCGCAGCTCGACCGGGGCGCGTTCGATCCCTCGCGGGCGGCGGCGCTGTTGAGGGCGCACTTCTCGGTGGCCTCGCTCTCCGCCTTCGGGCTGGAGGACGCGCCCCTGGCCACCGCGGCGGCGGGCGCGGCGCTGCGCTACGTGCGGGACACGCAGAAGACGGACGCGGCGCACGTGGACCGGCTCTCGAGGCTCGACCCCGGCCGGCACCTTCTGCTCGACGAATCGACCCGCGCGAACCTCGAGATCACGAAGACCATGCGGGACGGCGGCCGGAAGGGCTCGCTGCTCTGGGTGCTCGACCGGACCGCCACCGGGATGGGCGCGCGCAAGCTCGCGCGCTGGCTGTCGTCGCCCCTGCGGAGCCTGCCGGAGATCACCGCGAGGCTGGACGCGGTGGAGGAACTGGTGGGCGGCGGGGTGCTTCGCGAGGCTCTCACCGAGGCCGCCAAGGGCGTCTCCGACCTCGAGCGGCTCTGCGGCAGGCTCTCGCTGGGGGCGGGCAACGCGCGCGACCTCCGGGCCCTGGCGACCTCGCTGGCGGCGCTGCCGGTGCTGGCGGACCGGCTCTCGGCGTGCCGCTCGGCGCTGCTGGGGGCGCTGGTCTCGCCCTTGCGGGCGCTGCCGGAGCTGACGGACCTGCTCGGGCGGGCGGTGGTGGACGAGCCGCCGATCACGCTGAAGGACGGCGGGCTCATCCGGCCGGGCTACGACCGGGAGCTGGACGAGCTGGTGGAGATCAGCACCACCGGCAAGGACGTGCTCCTGCGCATCGAGGCCCGCGAGCGCGAGCGCACCGGCATCTCGTCCTTGAAGGTCCGCTACAACAAGGTCTTCGGCTACTACCTTGAGGTCACGCGCTCGAACCTCGACCGGGTGCCGGAGGACTACATCCGGCGGCAGACGACGGTGGGCTCCGAGCGCTTCGTCACCCCGGAGCTGAAGGAGTACGAGGAGAAGGTCCTCACCGCGGAGGAGAAGCGCTGCGCGCTGGAGCTGCGGATCTTCGAGGAGCTTCGCGCCCGGGTCGTCGCGCAGGCCTCGGCCATCCGCGCGGCGGCGGATGCGGTGGCGACGTGTGACGCGCTGCTCTCCTTTGCCCGGTGCGCGGCGGAGATGGGCTACGTGCGCCCGGAGGTGGACGAGAGCGACACGCTGGAGATCACCGACGGGCGGCACCCGGTGGTGGAGCGGATGCTCTCGCACGGGGACTTCGTGCCCAACGACCTTCGGCTCGACCGGCGGGACGCGCAGATCCTCATCATCACCGGCCCGAACATGGCCGGAAAGAGCACGGTGATGCGGCAGGTGGCGCTGACCGTGCTCCTCGCGCAGGCGGGCTCGTTCGTCCCCGCGAGGCGCGCGCGGGTAGGCGTCTGCGACCGCGTCTTCACCCGCGTGGGCGCGTCGGACAACCTCGCCCGAGGACAGTCCACCTTCATGGTGGAGATGACCGAGACCGCGAACATCCTCCACCACGCCACGAAGCGGTCGCTGGTGGTGCTCGACGAGATCGGCCGGGGGACCTCGACCTTCGACGGCCTGTCCATCGCGTGGGCGGTGGCGGAGCACCTGCACGACCGGATCGGCGCGCGGACGCTGTTTGCCACGCACTACCACGAGCTGGTGGACCTCGCCCGGGAGAAGCCGCGGGTGCGCAACTGCCAGGTGGCGGTGAAGGAGACCGGCGGCAAGGTGGTGTTCCTGCGCAAGCTCGTCCCGGGAGGGGCGAGCCGCTCCTACGGCATCGAGGTCGCGCGGCTCGCCGGGTTGCCGCCGGAGGTGGTGGGCCGGTCCCGGGAGATCCTCGCCAACCTCGAGTCCGGCGAGCTCGACGACGCGGGCAGGCCCAGGCTCTCCGGCGGTCAGAAGAAGGCGGCGAAGGCGCAGCTCGGGCTCTTCGTCGCCGAGCCGGGACCGCAGCTGAGCGACGGCGAGGCGAAGGTGCTCGCGGAGCTGCGAGGACTCTCCACCGACACCACCACGCCGCTCGAAGCGCTGAACCTGCTGGCGAAGCTCCGGAGAGAGCTCTCGGAGTAGGCTCGGAAGGGAATGCAGCTCGCCATTCCCAAAGCGCCCCGACCGGTGCGGCTCGCGCAGGTCCCCGGCGCGGTCCGCAGGCTCTGCATCGCCTCCGCGGTGGGCGCGTCCCTCTGTCTGCTGCTCGTCTTCGCCGCCGGGAGGGCCGGGCGCTGGGTGTCGGAGGAGCGGGCCTTCCTCGACCGGGCGGAAGAGGTCGCGGCCACCGTGGCGCGGGTGCGCCTGCCGCCGCCGGACGAGCGCGAGCGGGCGGACGCGCTGCTCGACGTGCTCTACGTGCAGGGTGGCCTCTCGCGGAGCGCCAGCGGCGTGCCGGCCGCCGCGCTCTACGCGGAGGGCCTCGGACCGGGTGCGAGCGTGCGGCTGCTGGTGGACCCCGGTGTGCCGGAGCGGCCGCGGGAGGCCCGGTGGGCGAGGGCGCGCGGCGGGCTGCTCTGGCTCGTTCCCGCCGCGGCGGCGCTGGGGCTCCTGCTGGCGGCGGGGCTGGTGGGCTGGGAGCTGCGGCGGGTGTGGCGGCGCGAGCTCGAGCCGCTCCGGGTGGGCGCGCTGGTCTGGCTCACCCCGGATGGGCCGCTGCCCGAGGAGCGGAGGGAGATCTCGTTCGGGGCCTCCTTCCTGCGCGGTGACGAGCGCCTGAAGGTCCGCGTCCGCGGGCGGCCGGGAAGGGCGCCGGTGCGCAACGGGGCGAAGCTGCTCGGCGCCGTCCTCCCGCGCGAGCCCGGCTTGGCGCGGCTGGTGGACGAGGACCTCGCGCGGACGCTGGGGTGGATCCGGTGAGCCGGGCGGGCCGCGGCGAGGCCAACGCGCGTCAGGCGTGGGAGTAGAACTCCACCGCGAACACGTTGAAGGCCTGCTTCACCGAGAGGCCGTTTCCCCGCTCCAGCGCGGCGGCGGAGAGGAAGGGCTTGCCGTCGGTGTTGAAGTCCCCGGGGCGCGCCATGGCGAGGAGCTTGAGGCGCACCTCCTTCGGCAGCGCGATCACCGGGTGGCCGGCGTTGGCCGCCTGCCACGCGTCGAGCTCGCTGCAGCGGCGCCAGCCCTTCATCGGGCCCTCGTGGCGGATCCAGTCCACCGTCTGCGCGAGGTTCAGCTCGCGGCCGCCGAGGAAGTGCGGGATCTCCACGCCCATCGCCCTCGTGACGTCCCAGACGAAGATGTGCGCGCGCGGCTTGCCCGGAGCGTCCGGCTCGTAGCGCGGGTTCGTGCCCACCGCGAACTGGTCGAGCACCAGCCGGTAGGCCTCGCGCGAACGCCGGCCCTCGCGGCTCTGCACGGGCGGCTGCAGCGCCTTGAAGAGGTCCCGGGTGCGCAGCGCTTCGGGAGCGGCGGTGCCGTCGAAGACGTGGTCGAAGCCCGTGTCCTCCTCGTCGTCCCCGGAGCCGGCGCGGGGGGCGGGGCCGCGGCGAGCGCCGAGCAGCGCGTCGAACTGGGTGGCCTCGTCGTCGTCCGCGAACGCCGACTGCAGGAGGTGCTGCTGCGCCTGCTGCGCGTTCTCCACCCCGCCCAGCTCCCGCGCGAGCAGGTGCTTCGGCGGCGCTGCCATCGGGTTGGACGTCGACGAGTTCGTCCGCGCGAAGGAGGCACCGGACGGCGCTCGCGGCGGCGGCGTGACTGGCACCCTCGGCGTGCTCACCGCGCTCTGCGTGCGCGGCGGCGGCGCAGCGGCGAACGAAGCGGTCGAGGTGCGGGAAGGGGGCCTCGGCGTAGCCTGAGCCGGGAGCTGCCCGGTGGTGCTCCTCCGGGGCGCGCCACCCGCCGCGGGCACTCCGCCGACGGCCGGCATCTGGCCGGTGGAGGTGCGCGAGGAGGGGGAGGGCGCTGGGCGGCCGGGACCTGCGCCCGCGGCGGGCATCTGGCCGGTGGAGGTTCTTGATGACGGAGACGGCGCGCCGGCCCGCGGGAGCCCGTCGGTGCCCGACCGGGAGGGTGAGGGGGGCCCGTCGCGCCGCTTCCCGGAGCCGTCGTCTCGCATCGTCCGCGGCAGTGTAGCCGAGGCGGCAGAAAATTTGCCGCCCGCTGCCACGGGTGATCACATGCCTGTAGCCGCAAGCCACCCTCCACCGACCCGTGCCATGCGCTCACCGCTCGCATTCATTCTCGCGTTGATGCTCGTCGTGCTCCCGCACGCGCGCGCGGCGGACAAGGCCGAGGCCGAGTACCAGGCCGCTCGAAAGGCGTGGTTCGCGCTGAAGGAAGACCCCGCGCGGCGCAAGTTCCGCCACAACTGGCAGAACGTCGCCGGGCGGTTCGAGGCGGTCGCCAAGCGGCACCCGAAGAGCGCTCGCGCGGCCGACGCCCTCTACACCGCGGCCGAGATGCAGCGGGAGCTCAGCCGGATCAGCGTCCTCGAGTCCGACCTGCGCCAGGCGATTGGCAACTACGAGCGGCTCATCGCCGAGCACCCGAAGAACACGCTCGCGGACGACGCGGCGCTGGCGCTCGCGCACATCTACATGGAGCGGCTCGGCGATCCGCAGAAGGCGCGCGGCGTCGTCGAGCACGCGCTCAAGTCGCTCCCCCGCGGTGACATGCACCGCAAGCTCACCGCGCTGAGGGCCGAGCTTCCCGCCGCGGCAACACCGAGGCCCACCGGCAAGGCGGTCGCCTCGCGCAAGCAGACCAGCGGGGCCGCCGGTTCGAACGCCGATTCGGCCGGGGGCCAGACGGCGGCGACGGCCCCCACGGCCCCGACGCCGAAGCAGGGGACGGGAAGCGGCGCCACGGCAACGGCGTCGAACGCGCCCGGCACGGCCACCTCGACTGGCGCGCCCACGACGGCGACGACGTCCACGACGTCCACGGCGACCACGACCGGCACCACGGGCTCGGGCGCGGCGGTGGCCTCGGCGCCGTCCGGGTCCGGATCTACCGCGGCGTCCGCGAAGGGCGAGCCTGCAGAGAGGAGCGTCCCGCCGCAGCCGGCGATCCTCGACGCTATCGCGCGCGCCACGCGGCCGCAGGAGTCCCAGCCCGCGCACGCTCCCGCCAGCGCTCCGGTGGAAGCACCGGCTCCGGTCGCAGCGCACACGGCCACGCCCTCTCCAAATCCCTCCTCCGCGCGCGAGTCCGCCGCGGTCGCCGCGCATGCGCCTGCGCAGGCCCCGGCCCCGGCCCCTGCGCCCGCCCCTCCCGCCGATCCGAAGGAGGCGAAGGCGAAGCTCACGCCCGCGCTGGCGGGAAAGGACGCGGAGGTCACGCTGGCCGAGCAGCTCGGGCTGAAGGTCCGCCGGGTGGTGATCGACGCCGGGCACGGCGGCCACGACACCGGCGCCATCGGCAAGGCGGGGCTGCGCGAGAAGGACGTGACCCTGGCGATCTCGAAGCGGGTGGGCGAGATCCTCACCGACGCGGGCCTCGAGGTCATCCTCACCCGCGACGACGACACCTTCGTGCGCCTCGAGGATCGCTCGCGCATCGCCAACGAGGCGCGGGGCGACCTCTTCATCTCCATCCACTGCAACGCGGCGGAGAGCCGGAAGGTGCGCGGCATCGAGACCTTCACGCTGAACGTGGCCTCGGATCGCTACTCCATCCGGCTCGCCGCGCGCGAGAACGCCGCCAGCGAGCAGAGCATGAGCGACCTGCAGTTCATCCTCGCGGACCTCACCACCAAGGCGCACACCGAGGAGTCCGAGCGGCTCGCGCGCCGCGTCCAGACCGCGATGGTGAACCGGCTGTCGCCGAAGTACGACGGCACGGTCGATCTGGGGACGAAGCAGGCGCTGTTCTACGTGCTGCTCGGCGCGCGGATGCCGGCCATTCTCGTGGAGACCGCGTTCCTCTCGCATCCGGAGGACGAGAAGCGGCTCCGGTCGAAGAGCTACCAGGAGGAACTCGCGCAGGCGATCGCGCTGGGCGTGCAGGGCTTCCTCGAGGACCGCTCGAGGGTGGCGCAGGTCCACTGAGCTTCCCGGCGGACCGTCCATCACCCCGTGGTACGGTCCGTCGCATGGCGTACCCGTTCGTTCGCCCGGTGGCGTCCCTCCTGTTCACCGGCGCGCTCCTCCTCTGTACCTCGGCCTCGGCCCAGCCCAGCCCGAAGGGGAAGGCCCCGGCCGAGTTGCCCCCGTTGCAGCCGCCGCTCGGGCGGATCGGCGACGTGGTGGGCGAGGTCCCGAAGGGGGGGCTCCCGGTCGGCGGCGAGTTCCTTCTGGTGGCGAAGCTTCCGCGCTGCGCGGAGGAGCGAACCTTCTACGTCGAGCGCTTCCTCACCCAGGGCGCGGTCGGCGCCGCCGAGCAGGTCCACGACTGGCTGGCGAAGACGCCCGCCGCAAGGGAGCGCCTCTTCGGAAAGGGGAAGGTGAAAGGAAAGGGCAAGACTGCGGCCCTCGACCCGCTCGCGCAGGCGATCGTCCGGGGACGGACCGGTGCCTACCTCGAGGGCCGCGCCTGTCCGGAGGCTCCCGCCCTCTCCGCCGACGGGCGCACGGTCGGCCTCACCGCGCCGCGCGCGATCTGCAAGCCGGACCGCTTCGTGAAGGCGGTGCCGGAAGAGGGGATCACCTGGGTGACCTCGGCCTCGCAGCGGGACGGGGCGCTGAGGCAGCGGGACATGGCGGCGCTGGTGCTCCTCGCGCCCGCGCGGGCGGAGGCGGAGGACGGCTGCCGTCCGCGGATGAGCGCCACCCTCTACGACGACCGCGCGCAGGCGAGGGTTCGCTACAGCGCGGACTGGTCGGGTGCGGCGGAGGTGGAGATCCTCGGTGACCGCTGCGCCCGCCTGAGCTTCCGCTACAGCGCCGAGCGCCGGCAGTTCCTCGCGGTGGAGGACCAGACCCCGGGCTGCAAGCGCTAGGTGGCCTCGGCGAGCCCGCGCGGGTCCGCCGTGCGCGTCCCTTCGCCCTTGCCGTGGCCGTCCCGCTGAGGCGTGCCGCCCTCGTCGTCGTCCTCCTGCTCCGCCTTCGCGGCGTGGAAGTCGCCGACGATCCGCTTCCCGAGAAACACGCCGAGCACCATGCTCAGCACCATTCCGGCCGCCGCCACCGCGGTCATCACCGTCTCGCCCCGGCTGAGCGAGGCGCCGAACTGGGCGGTGAGAAAGGTCCCCGGCGTGGTGCCGATGAGCATCCCCAGCGCGGTGGGCCAGAACCGCGCGCCCGAGGCCCCGGCCAGCGCCACCATGATGTCGGTGGGAAAGAGCGGGTTGATGGTGACCACCGCCGCGACCTTGAAGTCGTGCTTCCTCGCCACCGACTCCAGCGGCCCGAAGTTCTTGCCCGCGAACCGCTTCATCGCCTTCGTCCCCAGCTTCCGGGCGATGAGGAAGACGAGCGCCGAGGCCAGAAGGCTCCCCACCAGCGCGTAGACGGTTCCGAGCATCACCCCGAAGAGGATGCCGCCCACCGCGGTGAAGACCTGACCCGGCAACAGGGTCACCGGCCGGACCGCCAGCAGGAGGATGAAGACGAGCGGCGCCCAGATCCCCAGGGGTGCGAGGAAGGCCTTCAACGTCTCCTGGTCGAGCACATCCGGCCCGAGCAACCGCAGGGTGAGCAGACCGCCGATCGATGCGAGTACGGGGGCCAGGATCTTCAGCCAGAACCTGACCTTCTTGCTTCGCTTCAAGGTGCGCGCCCCTCCCGGCACGTGGACGCTCGGAAGGTGGGAAGGGGCTCAGGAATGCGCAACGGAACTGCCCTGTTTCCAACTCAAGCAGGCGAAAGCGCCTCACGGTTGCTCGGCAGGCGAGCAGTCCGGGGCCCGGCAGTCAGGCCATGTGCGTGGCTTGCTTGCATGGGGAGCCAACCGGACCAAGTTTTCCTGCAGAGGGAGCGAGGGGCAGGTTGACCAGGAGGAATTCGAGATGAGCGACGACAAGGACAACAAGGGCGCGATGACGGTCGCGGAGGCGGGGCGCAAGGGCGGAGAGACCGTGCGCAACGAACGCGGACGTGAGTTCTACGAGACCATCGGCCGCAAGGGCGGCGCGACGGTGAAGGCGGAGCGGGGACGCTCCTTCTACGAGGAGATCGGCCGCAAGGGCGGCGAGACGGTGAAGGCCGAGCGCGGCGCGAAGTTCTACGAGGAGATCGGCAAGAAGGGCGGGGATCGCGTGAAGGCGACCCGCGGGCCGAACTTCTACGAGGAGATCGGGCGCAAGGGCGGCCAGAAGGTGAAGAAGCTCATCGAAGAGGGCAAGCGCGCGGCGCGCGAGGCGGCGGCAGCAGCGGCCGCGGCGGCGGCGGCGAACCCCGGCGGTGAGCCCCCGAAGAGCGAGTAGCTCTCCGGAGAGAGCGCTCCGCTCGACGACGCGATCGCCGTCCGGTCTTCCCGATCGGTTCGCCTGACGTGACGCGTGACGACGCCCGTTCCGCCTGCCCTTCAAAGGGACCGGCGGGATGGGCGTTCGTCTTTGTGCAGAGCGATTTTCGGATTATGGGGTGCGGGTGCACCTCTTCATCGCCCTGCTGAACCACGTCGATCTCGCGGAGAAGGCGGTCGCGCGCTTCCGTCAGTTCGGCCTCGGCGAGCCGGTGGTGCTTCGCGCCCGGTCGGCGGCGGCGGTGCTCTCCGCGGAGGTGCCGGTCTTCGGCGGCCTCAAGAGCCTCGCGCTGGGCGCGGACGAGGACCGCCTCATCGCGCTGAGCTTTCTGCCGCTCTCGGACGGGCAGGAGGCACACCGGCTGGTGAGCCGGGTGCAACTGGAGATGGACGCGGACGACCCGCCGATGGGCCGGGTGGTCGCGCTGCCGGTGCTCTCCTCGGATCCACGGACGCTCGGCGGTTAGCGCGTGGGGACGCTGCTCGTCTTCATCGCGGTCGCCACGCTGTCGGTGCTCGCGTCCAACCAGCGGCTGCTCCAGGCGGGACGGTTCTTCAACCTCGCGCAGCTCGCGGCGAGCGGGCTCATCTTCCTCGTGCTCGGCGCCGCGCTGGGGCCGGGGGCGTTGGGCCTGCTCAACTCGCTGGAGCTGGAGGGCGCGCGGCCGATCCTCGCGCTGGGCCTTGGGCTCGCGGGCCTGCTGGTGGGGCTGAACCTCGAGCCGGGGCTCCTGCGCGCCTTGCCCGCGCGGGTGTGGCTCGCGTCCGGTGCCCAGAGCGGCGCCGCGTTCCTCGCCGTGGCGGTGCCGGTGGCGGTCGTCTTCTTCGCGGCCACGAACCTCTCTGCCCCGGTGGCGCTGGGCGCGGCGGCGGTGCTCGGCGGCGCGGCGGCGGTCTCCTCCAGCCACTTCGCGGTGCTCTGGTTCCGCACCGGCAGGCTCGACCGGCTGCGCGGGGTGGGGATCTCGCTGGTGGCGATCCTCGACGATCTGACCGGCATCGCGGTGCTCGCGGTGGCGCTGGTGCTCGGCGCGGATCCGTCGATCTCGGTCTCCGCGGGGCTGGTGCTGCTGGCGGTGCTCATCGGCATCCTCTGCGGCGCGCTCACCGCCTACCTCATCCAGGACGCGCGGGGCGCGGAGCTGACCGCGATCCTTCTCGGCGCGGTGGGGCTCGTGTCCGGCGCGGCGGCGTTCCTCAAGGTCTCGGCGCTGATCGCCGGGCTCGCGTGCGGCGCGACGATGGCGTTCATCGGCGGCCGGAGCGTGGCGCTGGCCTCGCGCGCGCTGGGCCGGACCGAGCGCCCCGTGTACCTCGCGCTGCTCTTCCTCGTCGGCGCGCACCTCACGCTGGGGGACTGGTTCGCCTGGATCATCCTGCCGGTGTTCGTGGCGCTGCGGTTCCTCGGCAAGCTCGTGGGCGGAAGGCTCGCCATCCGTGCGGCGGCAGGCTCCCTCCCGCTCCCGCCCGAACCCGGCTACGCGCTCATCGCCCAGGGCGGCGTCTCCATGTGCCTGCTCATCGAGTACGTGGTGCTCGTCGGCGGGCCGACCTCGCAGCTCATCTTCAACGTGGGGATCCTGGCCGCGGTGGTGAACGAGGTCCTCGGCTCGCGCGCCTTCCACCGGAGCATCGGGCCGCACTACCGGCGCCGAAGGGGAGGCGGGTCGGCGCCGCCCTCCTCCGATTCGGCTGAGGACTCGCCCGAGGCACCGTCCGAGGCACCGGCTCCGGAGGTGCGCGCGTGAGGCCGCAGCTCATCCGCTTGAGCCTGCTGATGCTCGTGCTGGGTGGCGTGAGCGCGCTGGGGCTCCTGCGGGTCGATCAGGGAACGCCGGTGACGTTCGCGGGCGGGGCGCTGCTGCTCTCGGCGATCTTTGCCGGGCGGCTGGCGGGGAGCGTGGGCCTGCCGAAGCTGACCGGCTACCTGCTCATCGGCATCCTCGTGGGGCCGTACGTCCTGCGCTTCATCTCCGCCGACGCGGTGACCGGGCTCGATCTCGTGCGAGGCCTCGCGGTGAGCCTCATCGCCCTGATGGCCGGGACCGAGCTGCAGCTGGGGCTCATCCGCCGGGTGGGCCTGAAGGTCACGATCATGTGCCTGCTGGTGGCGATGGTCGTGTTCGGCCTCGTGTGCGTGGCGCTGGTGGCGCTCAAGCCGTTCCTCGGGTTCATGGAGGGGATGACCTGGCCGCAGGCCATCGCGGTCTCGGCGGTGGTCTCCTCGGTCATCGTCTCCTTCTCGCCCACGGTGACGATCGCCATCGTGCAGGAGACGCGCGCGAAGGGACCCTTCACCGAGTTCCTCATGGCGTTCGTGATCATCGGGGACCTCATCGTGCTGCTGCTCTTCGCGATCGCGGTGGGCGCGGCGAAGGCCTCGTTCGGCGCGGGGTTCGATCCGGCGGAGCTGCTCGGGGGCGTGGGGTGGGAGCTTTTCGGCTCCATCCTCGTCGGCGGCGTGCTTGGCGTGGCGATGCTCGTGTACCTGCGCAAGGTCCGGCAGGAGCTGCCCCTGTTCATCACCGCGGTCTGCTTCGTCTCCGCCGAGGCCGGCCTGCAGATGCACCTCTCCCCGCTGCTCTTGTCGCTCGCGGCGGGCGCGGCGATCGCGAACCTCGACGAGCCGCAGGCGCACAAGCTCCACCAGGCGGCGCAGTACGCGGGCCTGCCCGTGTTCGCGCTCTTCTTCGCGGTGGCGGGCGCGGGGCTGCATCTGGGGACGCTCGGGCAGGTGGGGCTGGTGGCGCTGGGGCTCGTGTTTCTGCGCGCGGGCGCCATCTGGCTTGCGTCCCGCCGCTTCGCTCCGCCGGAAGGCGAGGTCCCACACGTCCGCCGCTACCTGTGGATGGGCCTCATCTCCCAGGCGGGCGTGACCTTCGGGCTCGCCGCGCTGGTCGCGCGCACCTTCCCCGCGTTCGGCGCGGACATCGAGGTGCTGATCATCGCGATGATCACCGTCCACGAGCTCATCGGCCCCGTGCTCACCCGAAAGGCGCTGCAGCGGGTGGGAGAGGTGCACGCGGACCCGGCGGCGGAGGGATCCGCTCCGCGGGCGGCGCACTAGGTTCGGGGGCTCCGGGGTGACGGAGGCGATCGCCAATCATGCTCGCAACCCACCTCATCGCGTGCGGCCGCCCACGCCAGCGCAGGCGGCGATACGCGCGCGCAGTGGGCACTCGCGGATGGGCTTCGAGCAATTGGGTCGCTCAACTGATGGATCATCCGCGCGTCGCAGCACGGAAGAGGATTCGAAGTCCTTGCGGCATCAGGAGAAGCAGTGAGCGCGTAGATGACGCCGGGCATCGGCAGGCGCAGCGGACTGGAAGGGGCAGCGCGCGACGAACTCCGACTGCGAGCGATCCCTGCCGCTGACTGAGACCGAACATCGGCATTGTCCCGGAGGAGAAGCCACGCCGGCGCGGGTCAAAAAACGCTCCGCTGGGGAACCCGGGTGGGGTGACGAACCGGAGAGCCAGGTGCCCGAATTCACTCGGAGATTCACGGTCGATCGTCACCCCGGTGGGGTTCCCCAGAGAGGCCTCGAAAAGAAGCGCGGCCGGGGCCCGGCACTGCCGTTCATGGACTGAGTGACCTTCCGCACAGAGCTGAAGAGTCACCGCGTCCCGCCCGGCCGGAGCCGGCACGCCGCAGCGCTGGTCCGCGAGCCGTTCGTACGAGCGCAAGCCGACGAAGGCATGGTGCGGATCGTCACGCACAGGGCGCGCACGAGCCGCCACCTGAGAATCGGTGCGCGATGAGCAGGCGCGTCGCCCCGCTCTAACTCGCGCCGCATGACGCACGAGCGGCCAGTTGGTGATCCGAACGCGAAGGTCAGGCTCCTCGCCCGCTCGAGCCGGCGCCTCTACGGCCCCGCTCGGACGAAGTTCACGCCACGCCACTGAAGATGCTCGAAGAAGCGGCCAGTCACCGCACCGGCGCGATCCCCAGCGTGACCGCCTGTCCGTAGTGGTCGCTCAGCGGCCCGGTCTTCCCGCCGTATTCGACGGGCTCGACGAACGCGAGCTCCGAGCTGCTCACGTGCACGCGGCCGCGGGGATCGCGGGTGAAGAGGAGGTCCATGCGGGCGGGGAACTCGGTGGCCTCGTACTGCTGGCGGTAGAGCGCGTTGCAGTCGGTGGCGGTGAAGACGGTGTCCGGGGTCTGCGCGCACCAGGCCTCGTCCATGGTGTCCGGCACGGTGTCGCCGAGGGTGATGTCGCCGAGCGCATCGGCGTCCGTGTCGCGCCCGCGGAGCGCGAGGTCGGAGGCGCCCGCGTAGTGGATCATCAAGGAGTAGGAGAGCGTGTTCGCGTACCACACGCGCTCCACCGTTCCGTCCGGCAGGGTCCAGTCGTTCGCGCGGTAGTAGGGGCCGCCGTTGAAGTCACCGCCCGCGATGACCACGTCCTCCTCCGAGGTGTTCCGGCGCAGGTGCAGCCCGAGCTGCCGCACGTTGCTCATCCGGTCGCCGTACGCGCTGGCGAACGCAGTGGCGTGGGTGTCGTAGACGACCACCGGGCCCAGGCCATCCACGTTGAACCGCGTCCAGAGGAACGCGCGGTTGAGGCCCGGCGCGGGAAAGAACTCGAGGTTGCCCGAGGGCTGATCGTAGCTCTCCCAGCCGGTCTCCTCCGGGCCCGGGGAGAGCGACTTCTTCACCGCGATCGCCAGCCCGTCGGTGGCGCCCTTGCGGTCGGTGGAGGCGACCCAGTAGCCGTGCCGCTCCGCGCTCTCGCGCAGGCGCTCGAGGTCCTCGGTGCGCCACACCTCCTGCAGCGTGAGGATGTCGTAGTCCGCCTCGAACACGCGGTCGAAGAGCATGGGCGCGCGCACGTCGAGGTCCGGCGTGGCGGTGTAGGGGACGAGCCCGAACAGCTTCGCGTCGAGCAGCGCCACGTTGTAGGTCAGCACGCGAAGCACGCGCGCGTCCGCGGCGGCAGCCGGGTTGCCGGCGCGCTGGGCGAGGAGCAGCGCGGTCGGCGTGGGCGTGCCGGAGAAGGTCAGCTCGCGGTCGAAGAGGTCTCCCACGGTCAGCGCGTCCGCCCCGTCGATCGTATCGAAGTGGTGCGCGAGCGCGGGCACGTCCTTCAGCGCGACGGTGTCCTCCGGCCCATCGCCGATGAGCGTCGTCACCTTCGCGCAGCCGAACCCGCAGCCGAGCGCGGAGAGGAGGACGAGCGAAGAGAGGACCGTACGCGAGCGGGAGAGCGGCATGGCGCGGAGCTTCAGCACACTTCCGCGCGACGATGAAGCAGCAGCCGCGCTAAGAAGCGCGCATGAACGCGGTCCTCGTCATCGTGCTCCTGCAGGGCGCCGCCGCGGCGCAGGAGGTCGCGACCCCCTCCGAAGCTCCCGAAACGCCGGCCTCAGTGGCCACCGCGGACAGCGTCGTCGAATACCGCACCGGCTCCGGCCTGCACCTCGGCCTCAACGCCACGCTGACGGTGGACCGGCAGTTCGGCGAACTCTTCTACGGCGCCTTCACCACGCAGCTCACCGGCGTGGGCAACGCGTTCGCGCCGCGCGAGGGCTTCGTGCTCTCGGGGCTCCTGATGGGCGGCGTGGCCCTGCCGCTGCGCGAGCGTCCGGGACATCGCCTCACGCTCGACGTGGGCCCGCACGTGACGCTGCTGCGTTCGGCGCCGGTGAACATGGCGGCGGTGGGCGCGCTCGCGGGGCTGCGCATGGTGTGGACGAACGGGCTGACGCTCGCGCTGAAGCTGCCGCTGGGCGGCTACCTGGGGAGCCTCGACCAGCCGCGCGGGAGCGTCGTGCAGTACTACGCCGCGGCGGTGGCCACGGTGCCGGTCCTCTCGGTGGGCTACACCTTCCGCGACTGAAGCGGTATAGGCGCGCCCATGTCCGCGCCCATCCTCGAGATCGACTTCGAACACCCGAACCCGCGGCACCTGCGCCGAGCGGTGGACCTCCTCGAGGCCGGCGGGCTCATCGCCTACCCGACCGACACCTACTTCGGCATCGGCTGCGATCTGACGAGCCGCAAGGCGATCGACAAGCTCTACGCGCTGAAGGGCCGCGACCGGCGCAAGCCGCTGGCGTTCCTCTGCCCGGATCTGTCCGACGTGGCGAAGTACGCGCAGGTCACGAACTTCGCCTACCGCACGATGAAGCAGCTCACGCCCGGCGCCTTCACCTTCATCCTCAACGCCACGAGGCAGGTGCCGGACATCATGCAGACGAAGCAGAAGCAGGTCGGCATCCGCGTTCCGGACAGCGAGGTCGCCCGGGCCCTCGCGCGAGAGCTGGGCCGGCCGATCGTCACCACCTCGGCGACCGACCGCGACGGCAACGTGCTTGTGGATGCGAAGGACATCAAGGACGAGCTCGGCCACGCGCTGGACCTCATCCTCGACTCCGGCGTGCTGCAGAACGAGCCCTCCACGGTGATCTCGCTGCTGCAGGATCAGATCGAGGTCCTGCGCGAGGGGAAGGGCAAGCTCGATTGACCGTTTCTTGCGCGGCTGCCACGGGCCTGTAGCGTCCGGCACAAGCGCGCATGGACGGACTGCTCGATCTCTTCATCGGCCACCTGCGGGCGGAGCGGGCCTCGTCGCCGAACACGGTGGAGGCCTACGCGCGGGACATCACCGCGTGGCTTTCGCATTTGAGCCGCGAGGGCGTGATCGACATCGCGGAGGCGCGGCGTCCGCACGTGACCGATCACCTCGAGGCATTGGCGAGGCGCGGCCTGTCGGCAAAGACGCAGGCGCGGAACCTCGCGGCGCTGCGGACCTTCCATCGCTTCCTGCGCGAGGAGCGGCTCTCCACGATCGACCCGACCGACAACGTCGATCGCCCGAAGATCCCCTCGAACCTCCCGGTGTTCCTCACCCTCGATGAGGTGGAGAGGCTGCTCGCGGCGCCGAACGTGCGCACCGTCGCGGGCCAGCGGGACAAGGCGATGCTGGAGGTCCTCTACGCCACCGGCCTGCGCGTCTCCGAGCTCTGCAAGCTCCAGCTCAACGATCTGCAGCTGCAGGCGGGCTACGTGATCGTGATGGGGAAGGGGAAGAAGGAGCGGCTGGTCCCGGTGGGCTCGAAGGCCTCCGAAGCGGTGGAGGCCTATCTCGAAGGGCCGCGCCAGATGCTGCTCAAGCAGCGCGCCGCCAGAGCGCTCTTCATCACGCGGCTGGGCACGCCCTTCACCCGACAGGGCTTCTGGAAGCTGCTCAAGGGCTATGCGTTGAAGGCGGGGATCCAGAAGGCGATCTCCCCGCACAAGCTGCGGCACTCCTTCGCCACACACCTTCTGGAGAGGGGCGCGGATCTGCGCGCGGTGCAGGCGATGCTCGGGCACTCGGACATCTCCACCACGCAGATCTACACCCACGTCACGCGGGCCCGGCTCTTCGCGCTCTACCAGGAGCACCACCCGCTGGCCCGGGGGCGTCGGAAGGCCCCTGCTACAGGTCCGTAGCCGATTTCTTGCGGGCGTTCGGGCCGCTGCTAGCGTCCGCGGCGGGATGGGTTCTGGCGCTCGAAGCAAGTGGGTGTGGCTGTGCTTCGGCCTCGCCGCGGCGCTCGCGCTGTTCGCGGTGGCGGACGGCAAGGGCTTCCGGCGCTACCTCGAGCTGGAGCAGAACATGGCCGCGCTCGAGGCCCGGAACCGCGAGCTGCGCGAACAGAACGCGCGTTACGCGACCGAGATCGAGGCCCTCAAGGAGGACCCCGTCGCGCTCGAGCGCGCGGCCCGCGAGGAGCTCGGCTTCATCCGTCCCGGCGAGCTCGTCTTCAACCTGGAGTGACCCATGCGCCAAGCCGTCCGCCTGCTTCCGGCCGTTGCGGTGGTGTTCACGCTCTTCCACCTCGGGCGTGGAGGGTTCCGATCGTTCGGCGCGCTCGGGGCGTGGGAGGCGGCGTGCGTGGTCCTCCTGCTCGCGGGGCTCGGCGTCAGCGTTGCCCGGCGCGTTCGTCGAAACCGCACCGGCGCACCGCTGCAGTGGCGCGACGACATGGAGATGGGGTGCTCGCTCATCGCCATGGCCTATGCGGTGGTCAGCGTGGGCGGCCCGCCGCTGGTGCCCATCGTCTATCTGCTGATGGCGTTCCTCGTGAGCTTCCTGCCGCGGGCGGCCGGCTTCACGCTGCTGGGCGTGGCGCTGGTGTTCGACGGGCTCGTCACGCTCGCGCCGCCGGAGCCGAGGATCACCGCGTTCCTCACCCACGCCGCGTTCCTCGTGCTCTTCGCGGCGCTCTACCACGTGGTCCTCAGCGCCAGGCTGCAGCTCGCGCGCAAGGCGGAGGGCGAGGCGGTGCAGCGGCGCATCAAGGAGGTCGAGGAGCGCGCGCGCACCTTCCGGCTCGTCTCCTCCGGCACCCAGGACAGCTTCCCGGGGCTGAAGGAGCAGGAGAAGTGGCTGGTGGCGTCGGTGAAGGAGATCGAGGGCGCTGTGGGCGCGGCGCTGGAGATCGCCGAGACCGCGCTGCGCACGCACACCTGCGCCGCGTTCCTCCTCACCACCGACGACCGCGCGCTGAAGCTCTACGACTGCCGCTCGGCCTCCGAGCGGGTGATGCGCGAGCCTATCAGCGCCGGGGAGGGCATTCTGGGCGGTGTGCTCAAACGCACCGTGCCTGTGCGTATGTGCGCAGTCACCCCTCTGAAGGGCGTCAGCTGGTACGAGGGCTCGGGCGCGCAGGTGCAGGCGCTGCTCGCTGTGCCGATCGTCGAGCAGGGTGGGCTCGTGCGCGGCGTGCTGGTGGCGGATCGTCTCGGGCCCGAGCCCTTCAGCGAGCAGGACGAGAAGCTGCTCAGCGCCATCGCCTCCGAGGTCCTCCGAGCGATCGAGGTCGAGCGGGTGATGAACTACATCCGCAAGAGCCGCGACGAGAAGGACCGGTTCTTCCGCGCCATCGAGGAGATGAATCGCGCCGGCAATCCGGAGCAGGTGTTCCTCGCGGTGCTGGAGAGCGCGCGGCAGCTGGCGGGGCTCGACTTCTGCGCGGTGACGCTGGTGTCGGAGCAGGAGGGCGTGCGGTCGCATCGCATCGCGCGGATGCTCGGGGTGACCCAGGCCGGACGCAGCGCCGAGGGCTACGAGTTCGACGACAACAACGGGCTGGTGGCCAACGTCGTCCGCTATGGCGCGCCCTTGCCCGGCCGCGACGTGCGGCAGATGGACAAGCAGCAGATCTTCGACGCCGACGTGCAGGTCCGAGGGCTTCAGGCCCTGAAGATCTTCCCGCTGGCGGCGGGCGACCGGATCCTCGGCACGCTGGTGGCGGGGACGCGGAAGAAGGCGGCGCTGGATCAGGAGGTCCTGCGCATGCTGGAGGTCATCGCCATCCAGGCGGCGCAGGCGGTGCTGCGCGCGCAGCTCTTCGAGCAGATGGAGAAGATGGCGACGACGGACGGCCTCACCGGGCTGCTCAACCACCGCTCCTTCCAGGCCCGCGCGGACGAGGCCCTCTCCACCGCGCGCCGCTACGGCCGCAAGTGCTCGTTCGTGCTGACAGACATCGATCACTTCAAGTCGGTGAACGACACCTACGGGCACCCGACCGGAGACATGGTGCTGCGCGGGGTGGCGAAGATCCTCCGCCAGCAGGTGCGCGACTCGGACATCGTGGCGCGCTACGGCGGCGAGGAGTTCGCGATCATCATGCCGGAGACGGATGCCGCCGGCGCTCGCGTCATCACCGAGCGCATCCGAGAGGCCATCCGCGCGGAGGTCTTCCAGACGGAGATGGGGCCGCTGAAGGTCACCATGTCCCTCGGCATCGCCACCTCACCGGACGACGCGGCGGAGAAGCAGCCGCTCATCGATCTGGCCGACCAGTGCCTGTACCACGCGAAGCGGAACGGCCGGAACCAGTCGGTCACCGTGGCGCAGATGAAGGGCGGGGCGCGGCTGAAGACGGCGGAGGGGTAGTCGCCCGCAGCGGCTCACCGCCCTCCGACGAACTCGGCGAGGTGCTTCGCGGTGAGGGTCTTCCCCTTCGCCACCAGCTCCGCGGGCGTGCCCTCGAACACGATCCGTCCTCCCTCCTGACCCGCACCGGGTCCCAGATCGATGATCCAGTCCGCGTGCGCCATCACTCCCTGGTGGTGCTCGATGACGATCACCGACTTGCCCGCGTCCACCAGCCGGTCGAGCAGCCCGAGCAGGTGCTGCAGGTCCGCGAGGTGCAGGCCCGTCGTCGGCTCGTCGAGCACGTAGATGCCGCCCTCGGTGCCCATGTGGGTGGCGAGCTTCAGCCGCTGTCGCTCGCCGCCGGAGAGCGTGGTCAAGGGCTGCCCGAGCGTGAGGTAGCCGAGGCCCACCTCCGCGAGGTGCTGCAGGATCGCGTGCGCCTCGGGGAGCTTCACGCCCGTCTTCGCGCTCGCGCCCTTCGCGGCGAAGAACTCCACCGCCTCCGCCACCGGCAGGTCGAGAACCTCGGCGATGTTGCGACCGCCGAGCTTGTACTCGAGCACCGAGGCCTGGAAGCGCCGGCCCTCGCACTCCTCGCAGAGCGTGGTGACGCCGGCCATCATCGCGAGGTCGGTGTAGATGACGCCGTTGCCGTTGCAGACGGGGCAGGCGCCCTCCGAGTTCGCGCTGAAGAGCGCCGGCTTCACGCCATTGGCCTTCGCGAACGCCTTGCGGATGGGCTCGAGCAGCCCGGTGTACGTGGCCGGGTTGCTGCGCCGCGAGCCCCGGATGGCGGACTGATCGACTGAGACCACGCCCTCGCGGTTGGACACCGAGCCGTGCACCAGCGACGACTTCCCCGAACCCGCCACGCCGGTCATCACCACCAGCACGCCCAGCGGGATGTCCACGTCCACGTTCTTCAGGTTGTGCGTGCGCGCGCCACGGATCTCCAGCTTGCCCTTCGGCTTGCGGACCTCGTCCTTCAGCGCCGCGCGGTCCTTCAGGTGCCGGCCGGTGAGGGTGCCGCTCTTCAACAGCCCATCGACCGGGCCCTCGTACATCACCTGCCCACCGGCGGTGCCCGCGCCGGGCCCCAGATCCACCACGTGGTCCGCGATGGCGATGACCTCCGGCTTGTGCTCGACGACGAGGACCGTGTTCCCCTTGTCGCGGAGGCGCAGCAGCAGGTCGTTCATCCGCTGGATGTCGTGCGGGTGCAGGCCCACCGTCGGCTCGTCGAACACGTAGGTCACGTCGGTGAGCGAAGAGCCCAGGTGCCGGATCATCTTCGTCCGCTGCGCCTCGCCGCCGGAGAGCGTGCCGGACGGCCGGTCCAGCGAGAGGTACCCGAGCCCAATCTCCACGAACGAGTCGAGCGTCTGCTGCAGCCCGTGCAGCAGCGGCGCCACCGAGGGCTCCTTCAGCGTGCGCGTCCACTCCGCCACGTCGCTGATCTGCATCGCGCAGATCTCGGCGATGTTCTTGCCCCGGATCTTCGACGAACGGGCAGCGGCGTTGAGCCTCGTGCCCTCGCAGTCGGGGCACTTCGTAAAGGTGACCGCGCGCTCGACGAAGGCGCGGACGTGCGGCTGCAGCGCGTCCACGTCCTTGGAGAGGAACGACTTCTGGAGGCGGGGGATGAGGCCCTCGTAGGTCACGTTGATGCCCGAGACCTTGAGCTTCACCGGCTCCTTGTAGAGGAAGTCCTGCAGCTCCCCCTTCGTGTACTTCTTGATCGGCTTGTTCGGGTCGAGGAACCCGCTCTCCAGATAGGTGCGCACGTACCAGCCGTCGGTCGTGTACCCGGGGATGGTCAGCGCCCCCTCCGCGAGCGACTTCGACGCGTCGTAGAGCTGCGTGAGGTCGATGTCGTTGACCTGGCCCATGCCCTCGCAGCGCGGGCACATGCCGCCGGTGATGTTCACCGTGCGGGTCTCCGTCTTCCCGCCGCCTTCCTCCAGCGAGGCCGCGCCCTTCTCCACCGTGAGCTGACCGGTCGCGCGCGCCGAAGGGATGTTGAAGGAGAACGCGTTCGACGAGCCGATGTGCGGCTTGCCCAGCCGGCTGAAGAGCACGCGCAGCATCGCGTTCACGTCGGTCGCGGTGCCCACGGTGGAGCGCACGTTCGCGCCCATCCGCTCCTGGTCCACGATGATCGCGGGCGTGAGGCCCTCGAGCAGATCGACCTCGGGCCGGCCGAGGCTCGGCATGAAGCCCTGCACGAACGCGCTGTAGGTCTCGTTGATCAGCCGCTGCGACTCGGCGGCGATCGTCCCGAACACCAGCGACGACTTCCCCGAGCCGGACACGCCGGTGAACACGCTCAGCCGCCGCTTGGGGATCTCGACGCTGACGTCCTTGAGGTTGTTCTCCCGTGCGCCCTTCACGCGGATGAGGCTGTGGCCGTCGGCGGGATGCGTGGCGGTGGGGGAGGTCTTCGCGTTGCGCATGGGCGGCGCAGTATTCCCCAGCCGCCCCGCGCCCGCAGCGCCGCTTTCACGCCGCCGCGCGCAGCTCCCGCGTCAACGACTCGACCAGGGCCTCTGCCTTCTCCGCGTCCGGCAGACCCGCCCCGGCGACGAGCTCGGGGGCCACGTGCTCCGCCGCCTCTCGCTGCAGCGCCTCCGCTGCCCGCCGCGCCTGCCGATCGAGCTCCGCGCGGTCCCTCCGGTCGAGCCTTGTGCGCGCCCACGCGTCCACCGCCCACGACAGCGCCGCGTGCGCGGTCTCCTCCGCAGCGATGCGCGCCATCACGCTGCGCACCTCCGCGCTGTCCGCGTGAATCGCCTGGTGATGCGCCACCAGCGCGCCGTACGTCTCGCGAACGCAGCCCTCCACCCGGTTGTCGAGCGCCACCTCGAAGAGGCTCCGCAAGGGCAACGCCGAGACCTCCGGCGAACGAGGCCGAGCGCCATGCCTCAGGGCCAGCCGCCTCGCCGTCTGCGCGTGGCCGACCTCCTCCACCGCGCTCACCACCGCGTCCCGCTGCAGCGCATCCGGTGCGCCGTGAAGCTGCAGCTCCGAACGCAGCCGCAGGAACGCGTGCACCGCCGCCGCCTCGAGCCTCGCCATCTGCTCGAAGTGCCTGCCCAGCGCGCCGGACCCCGAGGACGACCGAGCCACCGCCACTGCTTCGTCGCGAAGTCCCGCCGGCCGCCGCCCGACGATGCAGTTGGGGTTGCCGCGCTCGAGCACGCGCTGGCTCTCCTCTCGGACCTCGCCCTCCTTCGTCACGTGGAGCTGGTGCTGAAGCACCGCGGTGCCCCTTCCGCACGTATGGCCGGTCGTGGCGATCACGTCGAAGCCGCCGGTGGGGTTCTCGCGCACGCCGGTCCGCTTCACGTCGCCGCAGGTGAGGTCGTAGCCCTGCGCGAAGACCATCAGCAGCGCCTCTTGCCGGGTGTCGATCTGTCCGAGGAACCCGCGCAGTCCCTCGAGCGTCGTCACCGCCTCCACGCTGTCGCCCCTCGTGGTGGCGAGGTAGTGGCTCGTGCAGAGGTCGTAGCATTGCTTCCGGAAGCCCGCGTCCGGCGCCAACGCCTCGAGCGCCGCCTCACAAGCCTGCGCGTCCTCCGCCGTCGCACACGCGAGGCCCTCGGACGCCAGAACGTGGTGCTTCTCGGGCTCGCTCCAGCCGAAGTCGGAGAAGGCGCGCAGCTGCACGACGTCCGGAATGACCGACGGCGCCAGCCCCGAAACGAGCGGCGTCTCGCACTTCTGCGGCTCGTAGTCCGACAGGTCCGGCCCGCAGCCCGCGCCGAGCACCAGCGGGGAGGCGAGCGAGGTCTTCAGGAGCGCGCGAAACAGCAGGCGAAGGTGATGTGCATCCATGTCCAGAACCCTGAGTGAAATCCGGCCCCTCTGCAGCGCCCGGCACTGTAGCCCGGCAACCGGACGGGCAGGGGCCTGCGCGGCAATGTCCCGACCTTCGGGGATGCAGGGCGGGGTACACTCCAACCCTCCATGGGCATCCGCGGAAAGCTCGCGATCCTCGTCGCAGGTCTGGTGGCCGCCACCGTGCTCGGTGTCGCGTACACCGTCACGGACCTGCAGCGCCGCGAGCAGACCGAGGACATGCGCCAGGGCCACGAGCTGCTCCTCGAGGCGGTCGGGTCCACCGCGGCGGTGTACATCGCGCAGAACGACATGGCGGGCCTCGACGCGCTGGTGGCGAACATCAGCGGGCAGCGCAGGCTCGATCCGGATCTGCTGGAGCTGGCGGTGATCTCGCCTTCGGGTCACGTGCTCGCGCACTCGGATCCCACGCGCTTCAACGAGCGGCTCACCGATGCCTTCACGGAGCTCGCTCTCTCCAGCGAGGGCCCGGTCTACACGCGCGAGGCGGACGTGATGCGACACGCCGTCCCCGCGCGCGCTGGCCTTCGTTGGGGCACGGTCATCTCCAGCTACTCGCTCAAGCGCCTCGAGCTGGGCGTCTCCCGCGCGCGCACCGCCTGGTTCTTCGGCGCCGCCTTGCTCGGCCTGGTGGTGAGCCTCGTGCTCCTGATGGGCCTCGACCGGCTGGTGGTCTCTCCGGTGAAGACGCTGCGGCGCGTGGCCCGTCAGATGGGAGAGGGCCGGCTGGAAGCGCGCGTGCCGCCGCTGGGCTCCGGCGAGCTCGGCGAGCTGGGCGAGACCTTCAACAAGATGGCGCAGGCGCTGCTCGCCGAACGCGAGAACCTCGAGCGCAAGGTCGCCGAACGCACCCGCGAACTGCGCGAGGCGAACGAGCGGCTCGAGACCATGGCGGTCACCGACGGCCTCACCGGCGTGTACAACCACCGCCGCTTCAAGGAACTCCTCGCGCAGGAGACGCTGCGCAGCACCCGCAACAAGCGCGCGTTCTCGCTGCTGATGCTCGACGTGGATCACTTCAAGCGGTTCAACGACCAGTTCGGACACCCCGCCGGCGACGAGCTGTTGCGAAGGCTCTGTCGCGTGCTCTCCGCCGAGCTGCGGGGCACGGACCTCCTCGCGCGGTATGGTGGCGAGGAGTTCGTGATCATCCTTCCCGACACCGACAAGGAGCTGGGCGCGCAGGTCGCGGAGCGGCTTCGCTCCGCCGTGGAGGGTCAGCTCTCCACCGAGGACTGGTCCCTCCCGGTGACGATCAGCGTGGGCATCGCGACCTTCGCCGCGGACGGGGACTCGCCGGACGCGCTGATGATCGCCGCGGATCAGGCGCTCTACGAGGCGAAGCGCGCCGGCCGCAACCGCGTCGTGGCCGCGAGAACGGTGCTCGAGAGGTCGGCGTGAGGCAGCGCGGGCGGGCGCTGCTGCTCGCACCCGCAGCCCTGGTGGCGCTGCTCGGTGCGGCCTGCACCGACGGCGCCTCGCGCACCGGACCCCTCCCGCCGCCGCACGATGCCGGCGCCCCCACGTCTGCGAAGGCCGCGACGTGGAAGCCGCCGGAAGGCTTCACGAAGCTCAGGCTCGCCACCACGCCCTATCTGGAGCCGGAGCAGCTCCTGCGCTCGCACGAGCCGCTGGCAGCGCTCCTCTCCGAGAGCCTCGGCGTGCCGGTGGAGCTCGTGGCCACGCGCTCCTACGACGACGTGGGCGGGCTTCTGCGCGAGGGCAAGGCGGACCTCGGCTCCTTCAGCCCGCTCGCGTACGTGCGCGCGCAGCGGAGGGACGAGGGCCTCACCCCGCTGGTGAGCTTCATCGCCGACGGCTCGGCCACCTCCGCCGGCTACATCGTCGTGCGCGCCGAGGGCGGGCTCACCTCTCTCGAAGAGCTCCGCGGCAAGCGGTTCGCCTGGGTCGATCCCTCGTCCACCTCCGGCTACCTCTACCCGCGGGCGCTGCTTCTGCAGCGAGGCCTCGATCCCGACACCTTCTTCGGAGAGACCGCCTTCCTCGGCAACCACGAGGCCGCGCTGCTCTCGGTCCACCGCGGCGAGTTCGACGCCACCGCCACCTGGCAAGGCGCGCTCCCGGCGCTGCAGCGCTCCCGCGGCATCGACCCGCTCGAGTTCCGCATCGTGGCGAAGACCCTCCGCGCGCCGAAGGACGTCTTCTGCGCCCGCCCAGGCCTCCCGCCCGAAGTGGCGGAGCGCGTGCGCGAGGTGCTCCTCTCCCTCTCGGTGCGCGACGGCCGCGGACGTTCGGTCCTCGGTCCCCTGCACGTGAACGGCTTCATCCCCGCCGACGCTGCGCTCTACGACGAGGTCCGGCGCGTGGACGAAGCGCTGGTGGCCCGGCCGTGACCGCGCCCGCGGACGTCCGCCTCCGGGTGACGATCAGCGGCGCACCCGAAGCGGGCATTCTCGCCGAGGCCCGCGCCGCCGCCGCCCGTCTCGGACTTCCCTTCGTCGAGCGACGCGCGAAGGCGGCCCTGCACCGCCTGTTGGAAGGAGATCGCGACGCGCTGCTCGTCTTCGAGCGCGACCACGTGTCCTTGTGGGACCGCGAAGGTCACTTCCGCTGGAGCCCGGGGATGGCGACGCTGCGCCTGCTCGCGTTCGAGCGCGGGGACGAGGACAACCTCGTGTCGGCGGCGCTCCTGCGCGAAGGAGAGAGCCTTCTCGACTGCACCCTCGGCCTCGGCCAGGACGCGCTGGTGGCCTCGCGCGCGGTGGGCCCGAAGGGGAGGGTGGTGGGCGTGGAGAAGAGCCCGGCCCTGCATGCGGTGGTGAGCTGTGGCCTCCGGCGGCTGGGCCCGTTGCCGGGCGCCTGCGCGATCGAGACCGTGTGTGCGGACGCGGGAGGGGTCCTCGCCAGCGCCGCACCTTCGAGCTTCGACGTCGTGCTCTTCGACCCGATGTTCGGGCGCCCGGGGAAGGCGCAGCCCGCGTTCGAGATGCTCCGGCGTCACGCCGACCACTCGCCGTTGACTCCGGAGCTGCTGGAGGCGGCGAAGCGGGTGGCGCGGCGCGCGGTGGTGGTGAAGGGGGCGAAGTACTCCGACGACCTTCGCAAGCTGGGCCTCACCCCATTGCCCACCCGCCGCTACAGCGTGCTCTCCTGGGCCCGCGTGGACGTGGGCTGAACCCTGAAGGCCAGTCCCAGCCGGGCGCCGAACAGCGCGAGCTGCGCGCGGTTCTCCTGCGCGAGCTTCCGGTAGAGCGCGGTGACGTGCGACTTCACCGTCCGCTCACACACGCCGAGGTGCGCGGCGATCTGCAGGTTGTCCAGCCCCGACGCGATGTAGCCGAGCACCTCACGCTCCCTCGGCGACAGCGCCTGCGCCCGCGGCAGGAACTCGTCGAACGGCGACTGCCCCGCCGCCACGAAGTTCGGTTCCGGCGCGGCCTGCAGCAGCGCCTTCACCGCCCGCGTCAGCTCCGAGGCCACCTCGCGCGCCTCGCCCCAGACGTAGGCGCTGGCGCCCGCCCGGAACGACGCCCCGATGAGGTGTGCCGCCCCCGACGCGCTCCAGGCGACGTGGGGCGTGTCCGGCAACTGCCGGACCGACGCCTCCAGCATCACCGTGCCGTCCTCGGCGCGGACCCCGACGACCGCCACGTCCGGTTCGCCCTGCGCGTCCGGATGTGCGACTTCGGTGAGGAGGCCCGCCGCCTCGAGCGACTGCTGGAACAACACCAACGCGTCAGGCTCCATCTGCAGGCGCACGAGCCTGCGCCCGGAATCCCGAGTCCCGTTCAACTTTTCCATTTTGTCCACCCCCAGGTTTGCCCGGTGAAGCCCCTCACCCGGCAGGAACCAACGTGCAACGCGAAGCGTCGTCAGTGTCGTGCGATGCCACGCCGGGGGGAAGCTACCCCTTGGGGAAGCGGCTAAAGGGGCCTATTCACTCGGCTACTGCCTTGGGCGGAGCCTCGCCGCCGCTCCTTGCGAGCTTTCCTGACATGGCACCGGCGCGCTCGTGGGGCATCGTGTCCCGCGGGGAGCGGAAGTAGTGGACAGGGGAATAGTGAAGGAAGTTCGAAACGCGGCTCGTGTAGAGGCAGGCGTAGCTCTCGACCTGCTCGCCGAACTTCGAGTTCTCCTTCCCCTCCTTGAACATGAGGCCCCACCAGGGGTTGAAGCCGCTCTCGACGTCCTCCTCGAGGGTCCTCGCGAGCGTCTGGGCCTCCTTCAGCGACCGGCGCAGCAGCTCCAGCTCGCCCTTCACGCGGCGGCGCTCCTCCTCCAGCACCGGACGTTCGGCTGCGTCCTCCTCGCGCTCCAGGCGGCGCTCCAGCGCGTTGAGCTGCGCCTTCCGTCCGGCGATCTCGTCGTCGAGCCGCTCCATGGCGCCCTCGATCTCCGCCAGCCGGGTGATCTCCTCGCGGCGCAGGTCGGTGTAGGCGATCTCGTCCTCGATCTCCTGGACGATCATGCAGGTGCGCCACAGCGAGGTCTTCTTCGACTTCACGATGTCGCCGTAGATGTGGTCGCCCACGTAGAGCACCGCGTCCCCGCCAATCCCCGCCATGCGCTCGAGGTCGAGGAGGTTGCCGCCCTGGTAGACCTTGCCGCGCTCGAGCGTCTTCGCCTCGCCGAGCAGCTCGTTGCGGTCGTTCGACGCGTCGACCTCCATGAAGGGCTGGCCGGCGGTGAAGAAGTCCGGCTTCCGCGCGCCGGTGAGCACGAGGTCGAAGTAGTTCCGCCACGAGGGATACTCGGGCAGCACGCCGTCGAGGAGGTAGCCCATCACCGCGTCGGTGTAGTCCCACAGCGAGTTGGTGAGGATGAAGAGCTTCTTCCCCGCCGACCGCAGCTTGTGCAGCGCGGGCCCCAGCTCCGGGTCCTTGAAGATGTAGCGCGACAGATCCTTGCGCATCTCCGTCTTCAGCGAGTTGTCGCGGTGGATGGTGTCGATCGCCTCGCGGATGTCGTCGTAGAGCTTCGCGTAGTTCACCGCCTCGCCGCGGCCCTCGAGCAGGTCGATGATGCCCGCGAACATGCAGGCCTCCGGGAGCGCGAAGAGCGTGTCGATCCAGGCGTAGCGGGGCTCGCGCTTGCGGACCTGCTGGTCGCGGTAGAGCCGCTGCCAGGTCTCCTTCTCCAGCGCCCGGCGCCCGTGCCACGCGCGGCCCACGTAGCCGTAGCGATCCATCTTGATGAGGTTGCCGGCCTCCTTGTCCACGATGAGCCCGCGCATGCCGAACTGGTGGTCGTAGGCGATGCCGCCCACGTCCGCGCTGTAGCCGTAGTCGCGCACGAGCCGCTCGAGCGTCATGTCGAACGAGAGCTGCTCGATCCGGCGCATGTGGTAGATGGCCAGCGTGTAGTCCATGTCGAAGCCGCAGAGGTCCACCCGCCCGAGGCGGAGGTTGCGGTTGACGAAGATCTGGCGCGCGCGCACGTGCTGCGGCCGGTCCTGCTGGCGCTCCAGAAGGCGGGCGAGTTCCGGATCGGCGAGGAGCGTCTGCGCCCGGCGTTCGGCGGCCAGCGCGCGGCTGCGATCCAGTTCGTTGCGGTGGACGCTGTGAAGCGAAGAGGGTCCACCGGGGATGGGGCTGTCGGGTCGGAGAATGGGTGCCAAGGCCGGCAGTATAACCACCCGGTCAAGCAGGCCTCTTCCCGTCACCGGTGCATCGCCCTCCGAAACGCGCGCGGGGCCGGAAGATCGGCCTCGTCCCGTTCTTGCGGGGGGTCCACATCGCATGGCAGTCTGCAGGGCGATGGCTTCTCGTAAAGGGCCCTCCGCTCCCTCGGCGACCGAAGACCGGTTCGTCGAGCTCGAGCGGAAGATCCTCGCGCTCCAGGACACGGTGAGGATGCTCGAGGCCCGGGTGCGCGTGCTCAACGCGCAGAACCGGCAGGGGGACGAGCAGGCGGCTGCGGCCCAGCAGCTTCGCGCGGCGCGGACGCGTCCGAAGGCGCGGTGTCCCGGCTGCACGCTGGAGCTTCCGAAGGGCCGGCGCGGGGACAGCTGCGTGTGGTGCGGGTTCATGTTCTCGGCGGTGCGGATGGTGCCGGTGCGCGCGGGGTCGGGACGGGGCAGGGGACGCTGATGCCGAGGTATCGCCTCACCGGACGGCTCGAGACGGGCGAGCTGGCCGAGCTCTACGAGGGCCTGCGCGACGAGCGCGACCGCGTGGTGATCAAGCTCTTCCACGCGAAGACCTCCGACGCCCGCTACGCGCAGGTCATTGCCGGCGTGAGCGCGCAGCTCGCCTCCGCCGCGGGCGACGCGATCATCCAGCCGGTGGATCTGGGGATGACCGGCGGCAGGCTCGCCCTCGTCCGCGAGTGGCTGGACGGCTACACGCTGGGACAGGCGCTGCAGCGGCTCGCCACGCGCGAGGTCCATCCGCTGCCGCCGCCGCTCGCGCTCTATCTGGTGGTGCAGCTGCTCGACGGCGCGCAGCGGGCGCACGACGCGCAGACGGTGCACGGCGCGATCACTCCGGGCAACGTGGTGCTCGGGCGGGATGGACGCGTGGCGCTGGCGGACTTCGGCGCGCTCTCCGCGCTGGCGGCGGTGCCGGAGCTGAAGGCGTTCACGCAGAGGGGCCGCGGGACCTATCGCGCGCCGGAGGCTCTGCAGGGCGCGGTTCCGGAGCCTTCGTCGGACATCTTTTCGCTCGGCGCGATCGCGTACGAGCTGCTCACGTTGCGAGAGCCGTCGCGGGGCAAGGCCGTGAGCACGCGCAACGACGCGCTGCCGCCGCCGTCGAGGCTCGACCGGCGGATCAACGCGAGGCTCGATCCGATCATCATGCGCGCGCTGGAGCAGGCGCCGGCGCGCCGCTTCCGCTCCTGTAGCGACATGGCGCAGGCGATCCGGAACTTCCTCTCCGCGTCGGGCGGGATGCCGTCGCGCGCGGACGTGGCGAAGTGGGTGGGGGACATCTTCCCGCCCGGGATCGTGCCGGGGCCTTCGCCGGAGGTTCCGTTCGGCGGGGCCTTCTCGCTGGACCCGGTGGAGGGCGCCGTGCTCACCGCGTCCGCCGTTCCGCTCTCCGCGGGTGTCCAGGAGCCTTCGCTCATCGCGGTGCGCCCGTCGTTCACCCATGGCGCCATGCCCGCGGTGGGAGGCTTCGAGCCGTCGGTGGAGGAGCCGTCCAGCGCGAACACGCTCGACGAAGTGCCCGCCGCCGAACCCGATGTTCCCGCCCAGGTGACCTCGTGGGAGGCGCCGCCGGGTGAGGCGCCGGTGAAGCGCAGGCCCGCGATGGGGACGGGGAACTCGACTGCGGTGCCCGCACGTCCTCCCGCGGCGCGCGCGAGGGTGCGGGTGTCCGAGGAGTACGGACGCTCGAACGACACCGAGGATGACGACGGCGAGCGCAGCGTGGTCAGCCGCGTCCGGCTGCGCGCCTCCACGCCGGAGCCCAGGCAAATGGCCCCCAGCGCGCCATCGGGCGTTGCGGCGTCTGCGCCTGCCCCTGCGGCGCATGTTTCGGCGAGCCTCGCCGACACGGTCCGCAACGCGCCGCCCGTCTCTCATCCACGCGCCCGGCCTTCCGCGAAGAGCGAAGCCGACAGCCCGGTGCTCGAACAGACGCGCCGTCGTCAGCGTCACTTCCTCGCCATCGCCGGAGCGATCGCGCTGGTGGGCGTGTTCTGTCTCGCGCTGCTGGTGTGGCGGTTCGGCGGCGTGATGCCGGAAGGTGAAGCCGGGGCTTCGACGTCCGAGGCCCATGCGGTCGAAGGCGAGAATCCTGTGCCGCCCGAGCCACCGCCGGCGACGCCGGAACGCACGGTGAACGTGCCGGTGCCGCTGCCGCGTCCCCAGCCGGGTGAGGAGTTGAATGATCCTTCAACTTCGGGCGCAGAGGCCGAGACCGGCCCCGCGTTCCTCACGCTGACCTCGAACGTGCGCGCGAAGGTCTACCTCAACGGCAAGGCGGTCCGCGGGCACACGCCGCTGCGCAAGGTGAAGGTGGAGCCGGGCACGCACAAGGTCGCGGTCGTGGCGGTGGGCAGTGGCGAGCGGCGCGAGTTCACCAAGCGGTTCGAGCCCGGCCAGACGGTGACGGTGCAGGAGCGCTTCGAGAAGTCGCGGAGGCGCTGAGTGACCGAACGCACGCGCGTCTTCATCGTCGAGGATCAGCCGGCGCTCATGCGCGCGCTGGTGAAGTCGCTGGAGCTCTTCGAGGAGCTGGAGATCGTCGGGACCAGCGCCGAGGGCGAGGACGGCGTGAGGCAGATCCTCGAGCTGCGGCCGAACGTGGTGCTGCTCGATCTGGAGCTGCCGGGCATCGACGGCATCGAGGTCACCCGTCGGGTGAAGCCGCGCGCGCCGGAGGTGGAGCTGCTCATCCTCACGTCCTTCGACGACGAGCAGAAGGTGTACGAGGCGATCCAGGCGGGCGCGTCCGGCTACCTCGTGAAGCGCGTGGGGCCGGAGAAGATCCGCAGCGGCATCCGCGAGGTGATGGAGGGCGGCACTGTCCTCGAGCCGATCATCGCGAAGCGGTT
Source organism: Pseudomonadota bacterium (assembly GCA_023423535.1). Classification (GTDB taxonomy): domain Bacteria; phylum Myxococcota; class Myxococcia; order Myxococcales; family Myxococcaceae; genus JAFAFL01. The sequence goes on along the minus strand of JAFAFL010000125.1, from coordinate 44,590 downwards.
CTGGAACTACTTCCAGTCGCTGGGGAAGCCGCCGGAGCCGAAGCCCTCGAACCCGTGGAGCCTCACCGAGCTCGAGCTGGAGATCCTCCGCTACGTGGCCAAGGGGCTCTCCAACGCAGAGGTCGGGCGCGTGATGTCGATCGAGCGGCGCACGGTGCGCACGCACCTCGGGCACCTGTACCGGAAGATGGGCGTCTCGTCGCACGTGGAGGCGGTGGTGCTCGCGATCCGGGCGGGGGTGGTGGAGACGTGATGCGCAACGTCGCGGTGTCGGTCCTCCTCGCGGTCGGTGTCGCGGCGGTGATCGTCCCCGGGCCTGCCTCTGCCGCAGAGCAGCGCGTGCTGCGGCGGCGGGTGGCAACGGAAGACGGCGTGTTGCTCGCGCTCTATCGGTACGCGCCGAAGCGTGTGGCGAGTGGACCCGCTGTATTGCTCGTGCCGGATCTCGGCATGGGCCGCGAGGCCTTCGATTCGGACGGGAAGGGCCTGGCGCCGTTCCTCGCGAGGCAGGGCCGCGACGTGTTCGTGCTGGAGCCGAGAGGACACGGGAGGTCGGAGACGCCGGAGGGGTGGGGCCTTGAGGAGGTCGTGCGCTTCGATCTGCCGGCCGCCGTCGCCGCGATCGCGCAGGAGCGTGAGGGGCCGGTCGATCTGGTGGTGCATGGATGGAGCGGGACGCTGGCGCTGGGCGCGTGCAGCGAGGAGCTGAAGGGGAGGGTGCGTCGCGTCGTCGCCCTCTCCACGCCGGTGGAGCCGGTGCCTCCGTCTGTGTACGCGGCCGCGTTGCTCGAAGGCGGAGGTCGTTTCGCGGCGCTCGCGCGGGATCCGGCATCGGCTGAAGCGTTCGAGGTCCTCTTTGCGAAGCACGGCGGGGTGCCGAAGCGGACCCTCGCGCGGCTCCGGAGTGAAGCGTTTCATGATCTCTCGCCGCGCGCGGCGGGTGAGCTCTCGGCGTGGATGACGAAGGGCGAGCTGATGGTGGGGACGCGTTCGTTGACCGACCGGCTGCGCGCCTATGACCGGCCCACGCTGCAGCTCGTCGCGCTGCGCAACAACTGGGCGAGCCCGGAGGCCGCCACACCGCTGCGGGAGGTCGCTCCGGAAGCGAAGGTGCAGCTGCGCGTGCTCTCGATCCTCCACTACCTCTCGGAGGACTACACGCACCTGTCGCTGCTGCACGGGTCGAAGGCGGAGCGCGAGATCTTCAATCCGATCGCGCGCTTCCTGTCGGCGCCGGAGGTGACGCGGTGACCGCGCGCGTGTGGCTGACGCCGGCGGTGGTCTCGGTGCTGCTCGTGGCGGGTGCGTCCGGTTGCGCTTCACGGTACGCGCACCCGCTCCCCGCCGAGGCAGTCACCCACCGCGCGAAGACGGCGGACGGTTGGGAGATCGCGCTCGTCCAGTACAAGCCCGAGGGCACGCCGAAGGGCAGGCCGGTGCTGCTGTGCCACGGCATCAGCGCGAACGCACGGCACATGGACCTGGACGAAGCGCACAGCCTCGCGCGGTGGCTCGCGCGCAACGGGCGTGAGGCCTGGACGATGTCGCTGCGCGGGACGGGCGATTCGGACCGAGCTTCGGCACGGGAGGGACGTGAGCCGGGCTACAGCTTCGACACCGTCTGGCAGAAGGATCACCCGGCGGCGATCGCCTACGTGCGCGCGAACGCGGTGACGCCATCGCTGGTGGAGGCGGCGCTGCAACGCGGCGAGGGGTTGCCGGAGCACGTGGCGGCGCTGCGCGAGCCCCAACCGCTCATCGACTACATCGGTCACAGCATGGGCGGCATGCTCATCTACGCGTACCTCTCGCAGGGCGGCGAGGGCCTCAACGCGGTCGTCACGCTGGGCAGCCCGACGAGGCTCGACTGGGGCGGACCGGTGGAGCCGGTGGTCGCGGCGGGCTCGAAGCGCTTCATCCGCTCGAAGGTGATGCTGCCGATGGAGGGGCCCGCGCTGCTCTCCATGCCGCTGCAGGGCTACGTTCCCGGAACGCCGCTGGAGCGCCTGCTCTACAACCCCGAGAACAGCTCGCGCGACGCGTGGCGGCGGCTCATCGCCATCGGCACCGCGGACATGTCCAGCGGGCTCTGGCTGCAGGTCGTGGGCATGGTGGAGAGCGGCCGCTTCGAGAGCGCGGACGGGAAGGTCGACTACCGCCGCGACATGTCGCGGATCCGCACGCCGGTCTTCGTGGTCGCGGGGAAGGTGGACCGCATCGCCACGCCGCCCGCGGTGAGGGATGGCTACCGCGCACTCGGTGGCCACAAGGAGTGGTTCCTCGCCGGCGAGTCCTCCGGGCTCTTCGCCGACTACGGCCACATGGACCTGCTCATCGGGCGGGAGGCGTCGCGAGAGGTGTTCCCGCGCGTGTTGGACTTCCTCGACCGGCACGCGTCGTCCGCGCGCTGATCTTCGTCACCACCGACAGCGGTTGGGACCGTGGCTCTCCGGCTGGACCGGCCGGAAGTCGAGCAACCGCTGTTTCCAGGCCTCCGTCCGCAACGTGCCGGTGATCGCCTCCGCCCGCGCGAGGTCCGGGACGTCGTGTCGCACGCCATGGGCGTCACGCACGGTCGCGCGGATCTCGCCCAGCCCTTCCGCTTCCCAGCGCGCGAGGTGACGCGCCAACTCGATGCGCGGAACGCCGAGGCCGATCACGCTCTGCGATTCAGGGAGCAGCCGCGCCCGCGGGTCGAGGTTGTCGATCCAGATCAGATCCGCTGCGTGGTCCGCGAAGAGGAGCGGATGGCGCGCGGGCACGAGGAGGTGATTGCTCCGGCCTCCTTCGGTGCGGAGGTTGCTGAACATCGAGAACGTGCCCGCGGTGCGCAGCCCGAGGTAGTTGCTCGAGGCGAAGAGCGCGAGCAGCGCGGGGAACATCCACAGCATCCGCGGGACGGGCACCACAGCTGCGCCCGTGTGCGACTGCGCCGACGTCGAGGGGGACGTCCGCCACGCTCGGAGGACCGGCACCGCCACCAGCACGAGCATCACGATGAGCGACGCGCCCTGAAGGAGGTGCATCACCCGGTGACCCACCGCGAGCGCTGACAGCGCGGAGGCGCAGAGCACGATCGCGAGCCCCCACTTCGCGCGGCGCATCACCTCCGGGGACTCGATCCATTGCGCCGGCACGAAGCTCCACAGGAGCGCGAACATCAGGGCGCTGAAGTCGAAGAAGCCGCCGAGCGCGAGGACCGCGTGAAGGCTCCACGCTGCGATGAGCGCGCCGCGTCGCACTCGGCTTGAGGGACTCGACAGCAGCAGCGCGAACGCCAGCCCCAACTCCAGCAACACCACGCTCGCCGCGAGCGCGACGACCACCGCCGGCGGCAACTGCAGTCCCACACCCACCCACTGCCGCGCGAGCCCGTCGAAGAAGCCTCCCGCGCAGCTGACCTGCGGCTCGAAGAGGAAGTCGCGGTTGAGCTTGTGGAAGCCGGCGAAGAGGTAGACGACGACCGTGCTCGCGCGCAGCAGCGGGCCCACGCTCTCGAAGCGCCCCAGGGCCATCACCCCGAGCACCAGCGCGTTGACGTAGAGCGTGAGGTTGCGGTGGTTCGCCAGATCCGGCGCCAGCGCGAGGAGGGGCAGCATCGTGCCCAGCAGCCACGCGGGCACGAGGACGCGCCCCCAACCCTCCTTCTCCTCCGGCACCGCGAGCAGCAGCAGCGCGCCCGCCAGCACCGCGACGCAGCCTTCCGGCCGCTGCCAGCGCTCGGTGGCGTCGAGCACCACCGCCGCGGCGTGGAAGAGCAGGAAGAGGTTCAGCGCGCGCACCGGCCGGTCGTCACGTCAGCCGCGTCAGTCGTCGAAGCTCGAGCCGCTCGACGAGGACTCGTAGTCACCGAAGAGCTCGACCTCGAAGTCGCCGCTGAGCACCTCCAGCTCGGTGCACGTGCCGGCGCGCGCGCTCTGCGGACCTTCCTCGAAGCAGTTCCCCGGGTTGGCGAGGTTCCACTTCGACCGGCGAATCTCCAGCCGGAACTGCTCGGTGACGGGGAAGGTCAGCTCCGCGCGCTCGATGTAGCCGGTGCACGCGCCGCTGCTGTCGTGGACCTCGCGCTCGGAGACCCAGCTGTTCCCCTTGCCGCGCTGCATGCGCAGCGAGATCGCGGTGCCGAGGCCCTCCATGTCGCCGACGACCTCACACCCGCGCTCGCTGTCGCTGTCGTTGTCTCCGTTGAGCAGGCAGGTGGTGACGATGGCCTCGGTGTCGTTCGTCTGCCCGAGCGGGTTCACCAGCAGGTGCGTCTCCACGCGCTCGTCGCGGATGTCCTCGCCCTCGACCGCGCAGCTCACCGGGTTCAGCGTCCAGTCGATGATGAGGTAGGCGTCGCGCTTGTCGCGGAGCACGTTGCACAGGCAGCTCTCGCCGAAGAGGACGAGTCCGAAAGCGGCGAGGAGAATCAGCGTCGGCGAGAGCGTGCGTGACATGGTCGCAGCGCTTGTAGCGACCGCGCCCGGAACGGGTCAAGCCAACGCGCTACCCCTGCAGCTGGGCCTTCAGCCTGAGCTCCACGTTCCCCTTGATCGCCTGCGAGATCGGGCAGTTCTCCTTCGCGTCCTCGGCGATGGTGCGGAAGCGCTCGGCGTCGATGCCCGGCACGCGGCCCTTCAGGTCGAGCGCCGAGCTCTTCACCTTGAAGCCGCCCGGCACCTGCTCGAACGTGACCTCCGCCGTCACCTCCAGCCGCTCCGGCGCGTGCCCCGCCTTCGCGAGCATGTTGGAGAACGCCATGCAGAAGCAGCTCGCGTGCGAGGAGGCGAGGAGCTCCTCGGGGCTCGTCTTGCCGCCCGGCTCCTCCGTGCGCGAGGCCCACGTCACCGGCAGGCCGCTGTACGCCCCGCTGCTCACCGTCTCGATGGTGCCCTTGCCCTTCATCAGGTCACCGGTCCACACCACGTGCGCCTTGCGAATCGCTGCCATGTGCCTCTCCTTTTCAGACGTCGAGCTGCGGCCGTATCGGCTGGACGCAGAGGGCTCAACGTCCCCGTGTCGCATCGCGCACGGGAGCCGACAGAGCGCTTTCGGCAGAAGGGCGGGCGTGTATGGTCGCGCACACGCAATGCAGACCGGCGACACGACGAAGAAGACGAAGGCGAAGGCCGCAAAGGCGAACGGCAAGCCCACGAACGGGAAGGGCACGCGAGGTGGCAGATCCGCCGCGGACGCGATGCTGCAGGTGGAGGAGGCGCAGCTGAAGAACGGCCTGCGCATCCGGCTCATCCCCAACAGCAGCGTGCCGACGGTGAGCTTCTACACCTTCTTCCGCGTGGGCTCGCGCAACGAGCGGCCGGGGATCACCGGCATCAGCCACCTCTTCGAGCACATGATGTTCAACGGCGCGAAGAAGTACGGCCCGGGCGAGTTCGACCGCGTGCTCGAGAGCAGCGGCGGGTACTCGAACGCGTACACCACGTGGGACATGACCGTGTACCACGAGGAGTTCGCCGCCGAGGCGCTGGAGACGGTGATCGACCTCGAGTCGGACCGCATGCGCTCGTTGCGGATCAGCGACAAGACGCTGGAGTCGGAGCGGCAGGTGGTGATGGAGGAGCGCCGCGTCCGCGTGGACAACGAGATCGTCGGGCTGATGGACGAGGAGCTCGGCACGCTCGTGTACAAGGCGCACCCCTATCGCTGGCCGGTCATCGGCTGGATGCGCGACATCGAGAACATCACCCGGCGCGACTGCGAGGACTTCTTCCGCACCTACTACGCGCCGAACAACGCCACGCTCTACGTCGCGGGCGACATCGATCCGAAGAAGACGCTGAAGCTCATCTCTCGCTACTACTCGGACATCCCTTCCGGTCCCGCGCCCGCACCGGTGATCGACGCGGAGCCGGATCAGCGCGGCGAGCGTCGCGCGACCCTGCGGCAGACCGCGCAGGCGCCGTCCCTGATGATCGGCTTCCGCGGCCCGAAGGCGACGGAGCTCGACACGCTGGCGCTCGACGTCGCGCAATACGTGCTCGCGGTGGGTGACGGCAGCCGCCTCATGCGCGAGCTCGTGTACGGCAAGGAGCTGGCGGTGAGCGTGGGCATGGACTGGGCCTGGCGGATGGATCCGGGGCAGATCGTGTTCCACCTCGAGCTCAAGCCGGACGGCGATCCACAGAAGGTGGAGGAGGCGCTCTACGCGGAGCTGGCGAAGATCGCGAAGGACGGCGTGACGGCCCGCGAGCTGGAGAAGGCGAAGAACAACCTGCAGGCGCACCAGCTGCGCGAGCTGGTGACGAACGGTGGGCGGGCGAACGCGCTGGGCACCTACGAGCTGATGCTCGGCTCGTGGCGGGACGGGCTCGCGCTGACGGACCGCTACGCGAAGATCACCGCGGCGCAGGTGCGCGAGGCGGCGGCGCGTTGGTTCAACCCGGAGCGGCGCTCGGTCGTCACGCTCCAGCCCGCGACGGAAGCCGGGCAGGCGGAGGCGAGGGGTTAGATGAGCGCGCGTGCGAAGGGTCAGAAGGCCGAGGGTCGCGGCGAGGTGAAGCTGCCGCCGGTGGAGGAGCTCTCGCTGAAGGGCGGGCTGAAGGTGATCGTCGCGCGGCGGGAGCCCATCCCGCTGGTGTCCGCGCGGATCGTGCTGCAGGGCGGCTCGGCGGTGGATCCGGCGGGACGCTTCGGCATGGCGGACTTCACCGCGCGGCTGTTGCGGCGCGGGACGAAGGGGCGCACCGCGGACGAGCTCAACGACGCGGTGGAGTTCGTCGGGGCCTCGCTCAGCGCGGGCGCCAGCGAGGACTTCTCGGTGGTGAGCTTCACCACGCCCGCGAAGCACCTCGAGGCGATGCTGGAGGTGATGGCGGAGCTCGTGCGCGAGCCCACCTTCCCCGAGGGCGAGGTGGAGAGCGCGCGGCGCCGCGTGCTCGCTCACCTGGCGAACGATCTGGACGACGCGGGCGTGGTCGCGGATCGCGCGCTGAACCAGGCGCTGTGGGGCGATCACCCGTACGGGCACGACGTGAGCGGCCCGGCGCGGGACGTGGCGCGCTTCACGCGGGACGACGTGGCGGCCTTCCACCGCGCGCGCTGGGGCCCGAAGGTCGCCCAGCTCGTCATCTGCGGCGCGGTGGATCCGGCGAAGGTGCGGCGGCCCATCGAGCGGCTCTTCGGCGACTGGAGCGGAGGCCCGGACGAGCCCCTGAAGCTCGAGGATCGCGCGAAGGCTGCGGGCGCGGGGAGGGTGCTGCTCATCGACAAGCCGGACCAGACCCAGTCGCAGATAAGGCTCGGCGGGATGGCCATCCGCCGCGGCGGCGAGGGCTGGATCCCCGCGATGGTGATGAACACGCTGCTCGGCGGCGGGTTCACCTCGCGGCTGGTGAAGGAGATCCGCGTGAAGCGCGGCCTCTCCTACGGCGCCGGCTCCGGCTTCGACGGGATGATGCACGGCGGCACCTTCAGCGTGTCCTCGTTCACCAAGACCGAGTCCACCGGCGAGCTCATCGCCGTTGCGCGCGACGAGCTGGCGAAGATGCACGCGAAGGGGCCGACGGAGAAGGAGCTCGAGACCGCGCGGACCTATCTGGCGGGCCTCTACCCGCTGCGGCTGGAGACGAACGAGAGCGTCGCCGCGGCGATCGCGGAGACGAGGCTGTTCGGGCTCGGCGAGGACTGGGTCTCCCGCTATCGCGAGCGCGTGCGTGCGGTGACGCGCAAGGAGGCGCACGCCGCCGCGCGCCGTCTGCTGCCCGTCGAAGCGCCCGCGGTGGTGGTCGTCGGGAACGCGGCGAAGGTGAAGAAGCACCTCAAGGGGCTCGGCCCCATCGAGGTGAAGGCGCACACCGAGTTCGCGTGACCGCGCAGGTGCAGGTCTTTCTTCCGCGGATCCTTCTCGAGACCGCGGACGTGCTCGCGGTGGACAAGCCGGCCGGCCTCGCGGTCATCCCGGGGCGCGAAGGTCCCTCCGGGGACTCGCTGCACGAGCGCCTGCAGGCCCTTCGCGGCGAGCGCCTGTGGGTGGTGCACCGGCTCGACCGGGACACCTCCGGGGTGATCGTCTTTGCGCGCACCGCCGCGGCCCACCGGACCCTGTCCATGGCGTTCGAGGCGGGAGCGGTGGAGAAGCGCTACCTCGCCTTGGTGGAGGGCGCGCTCAGCGAGCCGCGTGTCGTGGACGTGGCGCTCGTCCCCGCGCGCAAGGGCCGCATGCGTCCGGCCGCGGAGGGCGAGGAGGGGAAGCCTGCCCGCACCGAGCTTCGGCCGGTGGAGGGGTTCGGTTCGCGTGCCACGCTCGTCGAGGCCGCGCCGAGGACCGGCCGCACCCACCAGATCCGCGTGCACCTGCGCACGGTGGGACATCCACTGGTGGTGGACCATCAGTACGGCAGCAAGGCCCCGTTCCCGCCGCCGCCCGACTCGCCCCTGTTGTCGCGGACGCCGCTGCACGCCGCGCAGCTCGAGTGGCGCGCGCTGCCCGGACTCCCCGACGCGGTGATCAGATCGGAGCTGCCTGCCGACATGGCCGCGGCAGTGGAGTGGCTGCGGGGCGGGTCGAGCCGCTGATCCGGTTCGGCCCGCGGCCTCGCCGCGGCGCGGACGGCGGCGGCGGTCGAGCCGGGTCGCAGATGGGTCACGCCCGGCGTCACTCGGTTACCCGCTTGGCGAGCGGTTTCGTAGCCGCGCCCGTCGCGCGGTCCCCTCACGTGGATGCTCGCCGCGAAGCTGCGTCACTGGCGATGCTCACCGGATGGTCTGCGCATGGCGACCCACCGGGGGAGTTCGCCTACGGGTTCACCCGGAAAGGGTTCGACGAGGCGACGAGGCCGCGCGGCCCCTCGATGCTGATGACGTTGTCGTTGCCGACCTGTCCCAGCGTGACGGACTGCGTGAGAACGCCGCCCACGAACGGGTCGCTGAGCTCGGGCGTGACGGTGCCGCGGTTGGTGGAGATGCGCACCGAGCCGGTGAACGCGGGCGCCGCGGCGCCGGTGGCACGGATGGTGACCGCGAACGGAACCCCGCGCCGCTGGGGGCCGATGGGGTCGATGGTGAAGCCATCCGGGAGCACGACCTCGCGAACCTGCACCGCGCCCGCGAGCGATGCCGAGCGCCCGTCCCCGAGCGTCACCACCGCGTCGTGCACCCCCGCCCGCAAGTCGAACGGCGCCACCACCTGCCACTGCCCGGGCGCCACCGCGAGCGGCGCCTCGACCTCGCTCTCGCCGATGCGGAGCCGCAGCCGCTCGTCCAGCTCGACCTGCTGGCCGTCGTGATCGGCGCGGAACGGGAGCACCGCTTCCACCTCCACCAGCAGCGCCGGCGTTCGGCCCTCGTCGAAGCTCGCCGGCGTAATCGCCCGCAGCACCGGCGGTGGCAGCTCACCTGCGCAACCGGACAGCACCGCTGCGGCCAGCGCCAGGAACCCCACCATGGGCATCACCGGACGGGCCCACAGCGCGAACCCAGCCTCTCGGCCGGAAATATACTGCCAGTCGGGCAAACGAAGTCTCGCCTCCGCATCGGCAGTATATTGCCGGTCAAGCGCGCGGACTTCCGTCGAGCGCGAAGTATATTGCCGGTCCGGTACGCCGACTGCCGGCGACCGCGAAGTAAATTGCCTGTCGAGCGCGCCGACTTCCGTCGCACGGCGAGAAGTATATTGCCGGTCCGGAGCGCCGACTTGCGTCACCCGCGCGGAAGTAGATTGCAGGTCCGGAGCGCCGACTTGCGTCACCCGCGCGGAAGTAGATTGCTGCAGGTCCACCGCGCCGACTTCTGTCAACCGGCGTGAAGTATATTGCCGGTTCAGCGCGGCACCTTCCGTCAGGCCTGCCGAAATATAATGCCGGTCCTGCGGCCGCCGGTCGGAACTGAGACCGGAAGTATATTTCTTTCCAGCTGGCACGGGCCGCTGCACGTCGCTCATCGGGCGCCTCCCCAACGCACGCCGAGCCCGGCGTTGAAGCCACCGGGCGTCGCCTCGATCCGCGCGCCGTTGGCCTGGGAGATGGCGCCCCGGACCTCGGCGATCACGTCCACCGGGCCGGCGCGATAGGCGACCTGTCCGGCGGCGAAGAGCTCGAAGCCGATGCCGCGCGTGGTGACGTCAGGCTGGAAAGCCGCGCGCACGTCCTGCTGGAACGGCATCGGTCCGCCGCCGGCGCGCGCGTGCAACGAGATGGGGCCGCGAGAGAAGAGGAGGGCGCGCGCCGAGAGCGTCACCGGAACCGCCAGCACCGAGGATCCGACGCGCCCCAGCCGCGCGACGCCGGAGAACTCGCCCGTCCGAAGCCCCACCGACAGCTCCGCGGCCAAACGCCCGTTCCAGAGCGGGAGCACGTGGCCCAGCCCCGCCTCCAGCGCCAGCCCATCGTTGGCGCCGCCCGCGTAGTAGCCGCCCACCAGTGCGTGCACGGGCCATCCGCCCTCGCGGTGCACAGTCGGCCCTTCTCGGTCCCGACCGTCCGCGGGTGACCGCCGCGAAGCCGCGGGGCCCGCCGGGCGTTCGCCGACCGGGACCTGCGCGCGGCGCGGCTCTCCTCCAGGCACCGTCACCGTCGCGCTGACAGACTGTGCTCCCGGCTGCGGCAGGACTGCGTAGCGCGCGTCGCCGCCCTCGAGGTGCGTGCGCTGGAGCCCGGCCTCCGCCGCCCTCGCGCCCATCCGCGCGCCGTCCTCACCCGCCACCGAAGCAAAGAGCCAACCGCCGGTGGCCGGCATCGGGTCCGGCCCCAGTGCGACCGCCAGTGGCTTCGTCCGCGGCACCTCGAGCGGCGCCGTCCTCGTCGTCTGCCGGCCCTGTGCGGTGGCGAAGACCTGCGCGGTCTTCGCACCCGGCGGGACCTCGATGGGAACGTGCGCCCGTCCTCGCGCATCGGCGGTGACGGGACCGAAGCTCTGGCCTCCGACCTCGATGCGCACCTCCGCCCTGGGCTCGGTGGCGACCTCCAGCTCGGTGCGGCCCCACAACGCGAGGTGCGCGACCGCCACGTGGCCCTCGGGATCGCGCGCGTCCCACACGAGCACCACCGCCCACGTGGGATAGCGGATGTCGGGCGGCACCCAGCGCAGGCGGTGCCCGTCCTTCGCGCGCTCCGCATCAACCAGGGACAGGGTCCCGCTGCTCGCGGAGAAGCGCAGCTCCGCATCCGGAGCGAGTCCCGTCACCCGAAGCTGCGCCTCGCCGTGCAGGCCGAGCACGAACCGAGTGGGCGACACCCCCACCTGCACCGATGAGGCAGGCGAGCCCTGCGCCCACGCCGGCGCCGCCGCCGCCGTCACCACCCAGAGGCTGAAGACGAGCGCGCCGCGCATGGAAGGGGAGTCTAACCGTGGCCCGCTCACGAGCCGAAGGAAGCTTCACGCCGGCGCCGGACCGGGGCTCGGCGCTCGATAGGCCAAGGCGAAGAGGAACTACTCCGCGGCCGGATCGCTCGCGCCCGTCGGCGACTCGGCGCCCGCATCCAGCCCTGCACCACCGGCACCACCCGAAGCACCCGCCGCGCCACTGGACACCGCGCTGGTCTGGGCCGACATCGGCTTGTCCGCCGGGCCGGTCACGGTCGACTTCGGCCGATCGAACACCGGCTTCGCTGCCGGCGCGCCGCCGCGCCCGTGGACGAGCGTCTTCTCCGCCATCTTGAAGAGCACGTCCACCTTGTCGCCGCGCGCGCCGGTCACGATGCCGAAGCCGAAGCTCGGGTGATCGATCACGTCGTCCACCCCGTAGGTGTCCTTCGGGCTGTACCGCTTCGCCGGCCCGAGGTGCTTCTGCGACATGAGCTGCTCGAAGCTCATGGTGATCTTCGTCACCGCGGCGGAGGCCTTCGCCGCCGAGCCCGAGCCGGAGCCCGACGCGCCACCCGAGCGCGAGGTCCCGCCGGAAGCGGACGCCGACGCGCGCGGACGCGACGCGGTCTCGCTGCTCCCCGGCGGCGCCTTGAAGTTGTGCTGCGAGCCGCAAGTGTTGCACTGCACGCGGACGACCTTGTCCCCCACCATCGCGAGGATGGTGTGCGCCAGCGTCATCTTGCACTTGCCGCAGAGCGAGTCGATCTCACCACCGGTTCGGTAGCTCGGCATGTCGTTCGTGTTCCCGAGAGGCATCGTCGCCGGACGCGTTGGCCCGGCGCGTGAAAAGGAGGGCGGCGACATATAGGACCGGAGAGGAACGTGAGGAAGCACATCTTGACGGACGGTTGGGTGGGCCGCAGGGTGCGGCAGGTCGCACACGGAACTGCATCCATGCAGCCACAAGATCCCAAGGCAGCTTCCCCCGCCGAGCCGCACGAACTCCGCCGCCGCGCGCTCGATCAGCTCATCCGTCCCACCCGCGCCGAGGTGGATCTGCAGGCGCTCGCGCACAACCTCGCCGAGGTGAAGCGGGTCGCCGGCCCTTCAGGCGTGCTGGCGGTGGTGAAGGCCAACGCCTACGGCCACGGCGCGGCGATCGTCGCCCGCGCGCTCGAGCGGCTGGGGGTCGAGCTGCTCGGCGTGGCGCTGGTGGAGGAGGCGCTGGAGCTGCGCAACGCCGGCGTGCGCGCACCGATCCTCGTGCTCGGCGGCGCCTACGAGGGCGGGTGGGATCTCATCGTCACCCACGGCCTCATCCCCACGATCTTCCGCATCGATCACCTCGAGCACCTCGCGGAGGCGGCGCGGCGGGCGAACAAGGGTCAGGTCGCGGCCCACGTGAAGATCGACACCGGCATGGGCCGGCTCGGCCTGCTCGAGCACGATATCGCTCCGTTCCTCGACCGCGCCGCGCAGCTCCCCGAGGTCCGCATCGAAGGGCTGCTCTCGCACTTCGCCAACGCGGATCTGGCGGACGCGGCGCTGACCTCGCTTCAAGTGCGCCGCTTCAAGGACGCGCTCGCCCTCATGCGCGCGCGAGGGCTCGAGCCGCGCTACCGGCACCTCGCGAACTCGGCCGGCGTGATGGACCACCCGGAGGTGCGCGACGGCCTCGAGTTGAACCTCGTGCGGCCGGGGATCATGCTCTACGGCTACTCGCCTGCGGGCTGGCTCGGACGCGACGTCGCGCTCACGCCGGTGCTCTCCTGGAAGTCCGCGGTCACGCACCTCAAGACGGTGCCCGCCGGCACGCCGGTCTCCTATGGCAGCACCTGGACGGCGCAGCGCGAGAGCGTCATCGCCACGGTGCCCCTGGGCTACGCGGACGGCTACGGGCGCGAGTACTCGGGCACCGCCGACGTCCTCATCCGCGGCAAGCGCGCGAAGATCGCCGGCCGGGTCTGCATGGACATGTTCATGGTGGACGTGACCGACGTGCCCGGCGTCGCGCTCGGCGACGAGGTGGTGCTGCTCGGCGCGCAGGGCGCAGAGCGGATCGACGCCTCGGAGCTCGCGGCCATCGGCCGGACGATCCACTACGAGGTGCTCTGCGCGGTCGGCTCGCGGGTGCCGCGACGTGCGGTGAACGCAGCGCCTCGCGGGGCGTGAACGCGCTTCCGACAAACTGACAATTGCCCGGACGAACCAATCGTTGTGTCGCCCACTCCGCGGCATAGAGTAGCCCGCGGATGGCGGAGGACGTGAAGGACAGACCCCCGGAGCGGCAGCATGGCGCGCTCTACGGCTACGTGGAGGGCGTGGGCGAGGGCCTGTTGCGCCTCGTGGCCGAGCTGGGCGGGATGGCGCTGCTCACCTTCCACACCCTGCGCTGGGCGGTGCGTCCTCCCTACCGGCTGAACAACCTCTTCGCCCAGCTGGACTTCGTGGGCGTGGGGTCGATCTTCATCGTGGTGCTCACCGGCACCTTCACCGGCATGGTGTTCGCCGAGCAGACCGGCCGCGCGTTCGAGATGTTCGGCGCGGAGAGCCTCGTCGGCCCCACGGTGGCGTTGACGCTCAGCCGCGAGCTGGGGCCGGTGTTCACCTCGCTGATGGTGACGATGCGCGCGGTCTCCTCCATGAGCACCGAGCTCGGCACCATGCGCGTGACCGAACAGGTGGACGCGCTGGAGACGATGGCGGTGAACCCGGTGCAGTACCTGCTGGTGCCGCGGGTCATCGCCGGGCTGCTCATGGTCCCGCTGCTCACGCTGCTGTTCATCATGGCGGGCCTGGCGGGCGGCTTCTTCGTCTCGGTGGAGGTGAAGGGGATGAGCGCGGGCACCTGGCTCACGCGCACCGCCGAGTGGCTGGACACCGAAGACGTGATGGAGGGCGTGATCAAGGGCGCGGTGTTCGGCTTCGCGGTGACCCTCATCGGTTGCTACAAGGGCTACCAGGCCTCCGGAGGCGCGAAGGGCGTGGGCAAGGCCACCACCGAGGCGATGGTCGCGGCCGCGCTCTCCATCTTCATCCTCGACTACTTCATCGGCGTGCTGCTGCACTGACGGCGAACGGGCGGACGGCACTGATGGCTCCGATCATCCAGATCGTCGGCGTGAAGAAGTCCTTCTCGGGGCACGAGGTGCTCAAGGGCATCGACCTCGAGGTGGAGGAGGGGACGACCGCGGTCATCCTCGGCGGCTCCGGCTCGGGGAAGACGGTGCTGATGAAGCACATGATCGGCCTTTTGCGACCGGACTCGGGGAAGGTGATCGTGGACGGCGAGGACATCGTCCAGTTGCCCAACGACGAGCTGGCGCGGGTGCGGAAGAAGTTCGGGATGGTGTTCCAGGCCGCCGCGCTCTTCGACTCGATGAACGTGTACGAGAACGTGGCCTTCCCCCTCCGCGAGCACAAGAAGGTCCGCGAGGAGGAGATCCGCGAGAAGGTCCGCGAGAAGCTCGCGATCGTCGGACTGAAGAACGTGGAGCACAAGTTCCCCGCGGACCTCTCCGGCGGCATGCGCAAGCGCGTGGGCCTGGCGCGCGCGATCATCCTCGACCCGAAGATCGTCCTCTACGACGAGCCGACGACCGGGCTCGATCCCATCACCACCGACTACGTGGACGAGATGATCCTCGACGCGAAGAAGCAGCTCGGCGTGACCTCCGTGGTCATCAGCCACGACATCGCCTCCGCCTTCAAGGTGGCGGACAAGATCGCCTTCCTCCACCAGGGCCACATCGTGGACCAGGGACCGCCCCAGAAGCTCCGGCACTCCCAGCACCCCGCGGTGAACGGGTTCCTGCAGACCTGGTTCGGCAAACAGTGATGAACAAGCTCGCCTCCCCCTTCCGCGTCGGTCTGCTCGTCCTCACCGGCGCCGCGATCCTCTTCATCCTGCTCACCTTCGTGCGCAAGGGCGGGATGGATCCGGACGAGTCGGTGGACGTGTACGCCTACTTCAACGACGCCTCCGGCCTCGGGCGCAGAAGCCGGGTGCAGATCGCCGGCATCGGCGTGGGCGAGGTCCGCGAGATCGTCCTCGAGGGGAACCGCGCGAAGGTGATGCTCCGCATCCGCAACGACGTGGGCGTGCGCGAGGACGCGGCGCTGACGAAGCGGTCGGAGTCCATCGCGCTCGGCGACTACCAGCTCGACCTCTTCCCCGGCACCCGCGAGGCGCCGCTCCTGAAGGACGGCGACGAGATCAAGCGCGTGTACGACGAGCAGGGCGTGCAGCAGGTCTTCGAGTCGCTGCAGCGGATCACCGGCGACATCTCCGAGGTCACCGCGTCCCTGCGCCGGGTGCTCGGCGGCGAGCGCGGCACCGAGTCGCTGGAGACGATCATCGCCAACCTGACGAACCTCTCGAAGAGCGTGGAGGACACCGCGCGCGTCAGCGGCGAGCGGCTCGACCAGATCCTCAAGAACTTCGAGGGCGTCTCCAACGACGTGCGCGGCATCACCCGCGGTCAGGACGAGCAGGTCCGCGAGATCGTCGCGAACATCAACAAGATCACCCACCAGGTGCAGGACGTGCTGGCCACGGTGCAGAAGGTCATCGGCTCGGGCGAGGGCGATCTGAAGGAGGGCATCGCGTCGGTGAAGGACACGATGAACCGGCTCGAGTCCTCGCTGCGCAACCTCGAGGAGATCACCGGCAAGGTCGCCGAGGGCGACAGCGTGGCCGGCAAGCTCCTCACCGACGACCGGCTCGGCCAGAAGGTGGCGGAGAGCGTGGAGGGCCTGACGAACTTCGCCGACCGGCTGACCCGCCTGCAGATGGAGGTGGGCGTGCGCAGCGAGTACCTCGTGGACCAGGGCGCGGCGAAGAACTTCCTCTCGCTGCGGCTCATCCCCCGGCCGGACAAGTACTACCTGCTCGAGGTCGTGGATGACCCGCGGGGGTTGGTGACCCAGCAGGAGGTCCAGCAGAACCCTCCCAACCTCGGCGAACCGGTGCGCCAGACGCAGACCGTTCGCACCGAGGGCCTCAAGTTCAGCGCCCAGTTCGCCAAGCGCTACTACTTCTCCACGCTGCGCTTCGGCATCATCGAGAACACCGGCGGCGTGGGCGCGGACCTCCACTTCTTCGACGACGTGGTGACGCTGAAGACCGACGCGTTCAACTTCAGCGTGCGAGAGCTGCGCTACCCGAGGGTGCGGACCGCGCTGCGCGTGCGCGCCTTCGACCACCTCTTCGCCACCGCGGGCGTGGACGACATCCTCAACAGCCAGATCCGCGAAACGACCACCCGCCGCCTCGTGGGCGGGCGTGACTGGTTCGTGGGCGGCGGCATCTTCTTCACCGACGAGGACCTCGCCGCGATCATCACCACCGTGGGCGTCCCCACGCCGTAGGAACGATCCCTGCAGGCAAAGCGTCCTTTCGAGCCCCGCGCGCGAGAAGGACGAGCCGATGCAGCCGACGACAGCGATTCCTCCCGCCCGCCCTCCGGGCGATCGTCCGGCGCGCTTCACCTTCTCGAACCTGTTCACGCTGCGGCCGGAGCGGTGGCGCGAGGACCTGCTCAACTGGGTGCTGCGGATGGGGCTGCTGCTGGGCGCCGGCGTGTGCGTCCCCAGCGTGATCCTCTCCTGGCAGCAGCGGCTCTACGGGCTGGTGGCGCTGGACGTGGCCGCGCTGGCGGTGCTCGCGGTGCTCACCTTCACGCGGGGGCTGCCCTACCGGTTCCGCGCCACGGGCTTCGGCGTCATCCTCTTCATCGTCGGCTTCGTGCTCACCGGCCTCGTGGGGCCGGGCGGGAAGCCGTACCTGCTCGGATGCTCGGTGCTGATGACGGTGCTGCTCGGGCTGCGCAGCGGCGTCTGGACGGTGGGGTTCAACGCGCTCGGCCTCCTCGTGCTCGGCGTGCTGGCGCAGGTGATGCCGGAGACGGTGACCCACTTCCAGATGCGGGACCCGATCACCTGGGCGGTGCTCTGCGCGAACATGCTCTTCATCAATGCCGCGGTGGTGGTGGCGGTGGGCCCGGTGCTGGCCACGGTGCAGCGCGGCCTCGACAACGAGCGGAGCGCCCGGGCCTCGCTGGAGGAGCGGGAGGCGCTGCTGCGGATGGCGTCGCGGCTGGGGAACCTCGGCGCGTGGCGCGTCTGCGTGGCGGACGGAACCCTCATGTGGTCGGAGCAGCTGCGGGCCATCTTCAAGGTGCCGCTCGACCACCCGTTGTCGGTGGAGTTCGCGGTGGGCCTCTTCCACCCGGAGGACCGGCCCACGCTCGAGGCCCGGCTGTGGCGCTGCACCGAGCAGGGTGAGTCCTACGACGTCGTGCTGCGCATCTACACCCTGCGCGGAGAGCTGCGGTGGACGCGCGCCATCGGCGAGGCGGTGCGGGGGCCGGACGGTACGGTGCAGACGGTGCACGGCACGCTGCAGGACGTGACCGACCAGATGGCCGCCGACCAGAGCCTGCGCGAGAGCGAGGCGCGCTTCCGCACCCTCTGCGCGGCGGCGAACGACGCCATCTTCGACTGGGACGTGAAGCGCGACACCGTCTGGTGGAACGAGCACCGCGAGAGCCTCTTCGGCGCCGAGCCCGAGCCCGACGAAGACGGATCGGGCGGCCCCGCTCCCGAAGCTCCGGCGGTGTCCGCCCTCGGCGCGGGGCTCGCCTCCTGGAGCGCGCACGTGCACCCGGACGACCGGCCGCGGGTGCTTCGCGCGGTGCAGCGGACGCTGAAGGAGGGCGGTGACCGCTGGACCGGCGAGTGCCGCTTCCGCCGCGCGAACGGTGGCGAGGCGCACGTGCTCAACCGCGTCCACGTGCTGCGCGATGCGGAGGGAAGGCCGGAGCGGGTGATCGGCTGGGTGACGGATCTGACCGACCGCAAGCGCCTCGAGGATCACCTGCTGCGCGCGCAGCGGATGGAGAGCATCGGCACGCTGGCGGGCGGCATCGCGCACGATCTGAACAACGTGCTCACGCCGATCACCGCGTCGATCAGCTTCCTCGAGAGCGAGGAGTCCGACCCGGAGAAGCTCGAGGACCTGCGGATCATGAAGTCGAGCGCCCGGCGCGGCGCGGACATGATCCGCCAGCTGCTCTCCTTTGCGCGCGGCGGCAAGAGCGGGACGCGGGTGCAGGTGGACGTGGCGCTGGTGGCGAAGGAGGTCCTCAAGATGGTGCGCGAGACCTTCCCGCGCGGCATCACCGCCACCCTCGCGACCCGCGGCACCGCCGGCCCGGAAGGCGACGAGCCGTGGCCGGTGCTCGCCGATCCCACGCAGCTGCACCAGGTCCTGACGAACCTCTGCGTCAACGCGCGCGACGCGATGCCGCGCGGAGGCCAGCTGACGTTGACGGTGGAGGGCGTCACGCTCGACGAGGGCTGGTCCTCGGTGCCCGGACAGCTGGAGCCGGGGCCGTGGGTGCGCGTGCGCGTGGAGGACACCGGCACCGGCATGACCCGCGAGGTGATGGACCGCGTCTTCGAGCCCTTCTTCACCACCAAGGAGCTGGGGAAGGGGACGGGGCTGGGGCTTGCGACCTGCCACACCATCATCCGCAACCTCGGCGGCGCCATTCATCTCTACAGCGAGCCGGGGCGGGGGACGCGCTTCGAGGTCTACCTGCCCGCGGACCTCGACGCCGCGGCGCGGGTGGAGGCACAGCGCTCCGCGGTCGAGCCCCCGCGCGGCCGCGGTGAGTGCGTGCTGCTCGCCGAGGACGAGGAGGGCGTGCGCACGATCGCGGCGCGCACCCTCGAGCGGAACGGCTACCGGGTCCTCTGCGCGGAGAACGGCGAGGAGGCGGTCTCCCTCTATCGCCGGCACATGCCCGAGGTGGCGCTGGTGCTGACGGACATGAACATGCCGCTGCTCGACGGGCCGGGGACCATTGCGCAGATCCGCGCGCTCGATCCGCGTGCAGTCTTCGTCGCCGCCAGCGGCCTGCGCGCCAACGAATCGCTCCCGCTTTGCGCGGCGGGCGAGCGTCCGGCGTTCCTCGAGAAGCCCTACACCGCCGAGGCGCTGCTCACCTGCGTGCGCGAGGCCCTCCGCGGGGCCGGAAGTGCCGCCCGGACGACAGATTCCGTCCGTGCTGGCTGAAAACGTCCGCCGCCAAACAGCCTGATCCACCCTCCGGACAGTGTCCCTCCACCGCCCTGTGGCGGTGGGTCGGGGGAGGTGTGTCTCCAGCAAAGACGGGCACTTGCGCTGCCAGCCATACGAAATCCGCATGGGTTGAAGTCGCCCCGCTTGACGGAAATGACCCGCCCATGCGACATCGCCGCCGTTCCGTCCAGTGTGACGGTGAGATTTCGTCAGAAGCGAAAGAGCCCTGGAGACTCTGTGCTGAATCGAACTTTGACCCTGATGCTGGCCTTCGTCGGAGCGCTGCTGCTGCTCCCGTCGATGGCCGAGGCCAGCCACCTGCGCTACGGCCACATGACCTGGGAGCGCGCCGCGCCGGGTTCGCGCACGATCAACCTCACCTACACGATCGCCTGGCGCTCCGGCACCGGCACCAGCGTGGGCGTGAACTGGGGTGATGGCTCGTCCACCACCATCGCCGGCACCATCGTCGCCACCGGTACCGACGCGGCGAACGAGGCCTACGAGATCCGCCGCTACACCGCATCGAAGACCTACGCCTCGGACGGCCCGTTCACCGTCTTCTACTCGGTCTGCTGCCGCATCTCGACGCTGGTCAACGGCCGCGACCAGACCTTCCGCAACGAGATGGTGGTGGACCTCCGCGACGCCAACAACCTCGGCTCGCCGGTCTCCTCCATCCCGGTCATCCTCCAGCTCCCGCAGGGCGGCGTGCGCAACTTCGTGCTCCCGATCGCGGACCCGGACGGCCGCAACTACACCTGCCGCCTCGCCACCAACGCGGAGGCCGGGTGGGGCTCGACCTCGCACCCGACCGCGGGTGGCCGCGCGCTCAGCGTCAGCTCCGGCTGTCTGCTCACCTGGGACACCACGAGCACCTCGGTGAACCAGAAGTACGCCACCCAGATCGTCGTCGAGTCGGTGGACTCGCCCACCGTGGACGCCACGAAGGTCGTGCTCGACCTCATCATCGAGATCACCGGCGCCTCCGGCACCCCGAACTGCTCGGGCAGCGGCTCCGGCACCCAGACCCTGCTGGTGGGCGTGCCGTTCAGCGCCTCCTTCACCGGCACCGACCCGAACAGCTCCTCGCTCACCGTCTCGCACCAGGGCCTGCCCGCGGGCGCCACGCTGACGCCGGCCTCGGGCACCTCCGGCGCCACGCCGTTCACCTCGACCTTCAGCTGGACCCCGACCATCGCCCAGGCGAACAAGTCCTACGCGGTGATGATCGTGTACCAGGACTCGACGCGCCTGCAGGGCTACTGCTCGATGTCCTTCTACGTGGACAACCGCACCTACGCGGTGGGCATGACCATGACCGGCGGCGCCTCGCAGCGCTCCGAGATCGAGGCGAACTGGCCGCAGACCCAGACCCGCACCTTCCCCCTCACGGTGACGAACAACGGCAGCGGCCTCGCGGACGACACCTACACGCTGTCGATCAGCGGCGGCCTCACCGGCTGGACCCGCACCATCAGCCCCACGACGATGAACCTCCCGGTGGGCCAGAGCGCCACCGCCACGGTGACGGTCACCGCGCCGACCAACCTGCCCGAGGCGATGCCGGTGGACTTCACCGCCACGGTGGTCTCGAACACCAACGGCTCGATCAACGCGCAGCGCGTCCTCACCGTGTACACGAACCCGCCGCCGCCGGTGACGGGCGTGAACACCACCACCGCGTTCGCCTCGGGTAACGGCTCGACGGTGACCTCGCGCACCGCGCCGTTCACCCTCTCCGCGCGCGTGACGAACAGCTCCAACGGCCAGTTCGTGACCGGCCCCGGCCGCGGCCTCGTGACCTTCTACGTCGCCGGCCAGGCGGTGGGCGCGGACAGCGACGCGGACGGCAACGGCGTGTTCAGCCTCGCGTGGACCCCCGGCGTGAGCTTCAACTACAACGGCACCCAGCCCTACACCGCGGTGTACTCGGGCGTGACGCTGCAGCCGGCCTCGCCGAACCTCATGCCGAGCAACATCACCGGCACGATCATCATGGCCCTGCCGGTGGACACCGACGGCGACGGCCTCTCGGACGACTACGAGACCTCGATCGGCACCAACCCGAACAACCCGGACACCGACGGCGACGGCCTCTCCGACGGCAACGAGGTCAGCCGCGGCACGAACCCGCTGCACCCGGACACCGACGGCGACGGGCTGACCGACGGCAACGAGATCGCCCGCGGCACGAACCCGCTGCAGGCGGACACCGACGGTGACGCGTTCAACGACGGCGAGGAGGTCACCGCCGGCACCGACCCGCTGAACCCGAACTCGTTCCCGCTGCGCGCGCCGGCCGTCACGCTGACCTCCCCGGCGAACAACTTCACCTGCCTGCCCACGAGCCCCGCGGCCGACGCGACCACCTGCCAGCTCACCATCACCGGCACCGCCGGCGCGGCGGGCACCGTCACCATCTCCCGCAACGGCGTCACCGTGGCGACCGTCACCGTCAGCGGCGCGCAGGGCCCGTTCTCGGTGAACACCACCGCGCTGCTCGGCGGCAACACGTTCACCGTCACCGCGAGCAACGCGATGGGCTCGAACGGCGCCACCCGCGCAGGCCAGGTCATCCCGAACACGCCGGTCATCCTCAGCGCGCCGGTCTCGCCCATCGGCGTCGGCGGTGCGGACACGCTCTCGTGGGAGCTCCAGACGGCGCCGGGCGCGACGATCCTCGTCAACCGCGCGGGCCTGCCCACCCAGACCGTCACCGCGAACGGGGTCACCGGCCGCGCGCTGGTGAACGTGGTCCGGCCGGCGGACGGCACCTGGACCTACGCGTTCAGCGCCCGCGGCCCGGGCGGCACCGCCACCAGCGGCAGCGTCTCCTCGACCGTGGTGGTGGACGCCACCGCGCCGGTCGTGACCTGCCCGGCGGACTTCAACGGCGCCTGGACCGGCTCGCCGACGGAGTTCGCCATGACGGCGATGGATCCCTCCGGCCCGCTCACCTACGCGTGGCAGGTGGTCTCCGAGGACGGTCAGCTCGACTCGGGCACCGGCCTCGGCTTCACCCGCACCTTCGGCCCCGGCCGCTACACGGTCACCGCCATGGCGACCGACGCGGTGGGCAACGTGGGCGCGTGCACGACCTCGCTGAACGTGGACCGCCGCGTGGCGCAGTGCCTGGTCGCCGACCAGACCATCCAGTACGGCACCCTGGTGAACGTGGGCAACGTGGTGGACGCCACCACCCAGAGCTCGCTCCCCGCCACGCTCTCCTACACGCTGAACGGCTACGCCGCGCAGAGCCTGCAGAACCAGCTCGCGCTGTGGATGCCCTTCGGCTGGTTCCGGCTCGGGATCTCGTGGCCGGGAGACGCGCTGTACCACCCGTGCACCGCGCAGGCGAACGTGCACATCATCAACCGCCCGGGCACCTCCTCCGGCACCGGCGCCTACCTCTCGAACCTCGTGAGCGGCGCGAACGACTTCAACTTCTCGGTGACGGACGACGGCATCAACCCGGCCTCGGGCATGCTCGAGTTCCGCAACCTCGCGCAGAACGTCAGCCTCGAGGCGACGCGGATCACCGGCTTCGGCAGCACCTTCCCGTACTCGAAGATCATCGGTGAGGCGCGGCTGAACGGCGAAGAGGGCTACTACTTCCAGGTCACGCTGGTGGACGACAACGGCGCCGGCGCCGACTGGTTCCACATCGGCATCTGGGGCGGCCCGAACTGGACGTACAACTTCGAGGCGGGCGGTCCGCTCAACGCGGGCAACTTCCAGGTCCAGTAGCCCAGTGCGCTCCCTGCCCGGACGGGGCAGGCGCGAGTGAATGAGAGGGGCCGGAGGGGACAAACCCTTCCGGCCCTTCTTCGTTGCGGGCGCCTGGAAGCGGGCGCCTAGAAGAGGTCCCAGCTCACCGAAAAGTAGCGGAGCATCCGCATGTGGCGCTCGACCATGAGGTCGGTGTGATCGCCGCGGAAGACGTAGTGCACGTGGCTGATGCCGTAGCGCACGAGCTCGCGGTCGAAGTCCTCGGTGCCCAGCGCGGTCTCGTTGTCGCCGCTGTCGAGGTAGAGCAGCTTCAGCCCGCGCAGCGTCCGCTGGTTCTTCGCCACCAGCGACAGCGGATCGTCCGCCCACCAGAGCTGCCACACCTTGTCGTCCCAGTCCGCGCCGCCCAGCTCGAAGGGCAGGTCGATGTACAGCGGCGGGCGCCCGGCGTTGGGCGAGAAGGCGGCGGCCTTTGCGTAGGCGGCGGCGGCGTTCCAGTCCTTGTCGAAGCCGATTCGCGCCCTGAGGTCCGCCAGATCGACGGGCCGGTCGTACTTCTGGATCGCCGTCTTGTAGAGCGACTTGCGGTAGCGCATGGACATCGGGCTGCCGGAGAGGCTGCCCACCACCGAGAACACGCCGGGGTACTTCATGGAGAGCTTCAGCGCTCCGTGACCGCCCATGCTGAAGCCGGCGATCCCGCGCGAGCCCGCGTGCGGCCAGGTGCGGTAGCGGGTGTCCACGCGGCCGACGATCTCGCGCACGACGTAGGTCTCGAAGTTCCCGATGGTCGGCGAGTTCGCGTAGTACGAGCCGCCGAAGGACGTGCTCCCGTCGATGGCGACGATGATCATCTCGCCCAGCCGCGCGCGGCGCATCTCCTCGTAGGCGGCGCGCAGGATGTAGATGGTGTCGAGGTGCCCGTTCTCGCGCTTGCCCAGCCCGTGCAGCAGGTACACCACCGCGTACTTGCGCTCCGGCGAGGAGAGGTAGGAGGGCGGCAGCAGCACCGCGTACTCGCGCTCCGACGGGTCGCCGATGAGGTTGTTCTTCAGCGCCAGCGACTCGAAGCGCAGGTACTCGAGCTGCGGCCCGAGCATGCTGTCCAGACGATCGGCCGGGAGCTCCGGCGCGCCGGGCGGGCGGGGCGGCGGCGCGGGCGCGGCCGGTGGTGGAGAGGGCCGTCTCTGCGCGAGCGCGAGCGGCGCGGAGAGCAGCACGAGGCTGGCGAGGAGCCGCGGGAGCATGGTCCTGCGCAACGGCCGGAGCGACCGGATCTTCCCCGGCGCGCTCAGCGGTTGGTCTGACGGCAGCTGTCTGGTATCTGGCGCGCCCATGTCATTGCTCGTCGTCGGCTCGGTCGCGTTGGACTCGGTGGAGACGCCCTTCGGGAAGGAGGAGGACGTTCTCGGAGGATCCGCCACTTTCTTCTCCACCGCAGCCTCCTTCTTCACCCCGGTGCGGTTGGTGGCGGTGGTGGGCAGCGACTTCCCGCAGAAGCACGTGGACTTCCTCACCGGCCGCGGCGTGGACACGTCCGGGCTCGTGCGGCAGGAGGGCAAGACCTTCCGCTGGAAGGGGCGCTACACGCACCAGCTCAACGAGGCGCAGACGCTCGACACGCAGCTCAACGTGTTCCAGCACTTCGCGCCCGACCTGCCGGCCAACTTCCGCGACGCGCGGCACGTGTTCCTCGGCAACATCCACCCCGAGCTGCAGGGGCGGGTGCTCGACCAGGTGGAGCGCCCGGGCCTCGTGGGCATGGACACGATGAACTTCTGGATCACGGGCGAGCCCGAGACCCTGAAGAAGACGCTCAAGCGGGTGGACATCCTCTTCGTCAACGACGGCGAGGCCCGGCAGCTGGCGGGGGAGCACAACATCGTCAAGGCGGCGAAGGCGATCCGCGAGCTGGGCCCGCGCATCGTGGTCATCAAGCGCGGCGAGTACGGCGCGCTCCTCTTCGACGGCGAGAGCATCTTCGGGCTGCCCGCGTTCCCGCTGACCGACGTGTTCGATCCCACCGGCGCCGGCGACTCGTTCGCGGGCGGGTTCCTCGGGTACCTCAGCCGGAAGGGGGCGCAGCAGATCGATCACCACGCGCTGCGTCAGGCGATGGTGGCGGGCACGGTGATGGCGTCCTTCGCAGTGGAGCGCTTCTCGCTGGAGCGGCTGCGCTCTTTGAACAAGGGCGAGATCAACGACCGCTGCGCGGCCTTCAAGCGGCTGACGCACTTCGAAGAACTGGGCGAGGCGGCCACGGTCGGGTAGGGATGTTCGCGACTTGACGGGGCGTGACTTGACGCGGCCCTTTACGCGTCTTTACGCTTGCCTCCGTCTTTGTCGATCCCACCCGGGGGGCTGCGCCGAAAAGGCGCCCGGAGGGCCGTGTTGAGCAACAACCGGAAGCACCCACGCGTGGAGTCGCGGCTCCGCTGCTGGTGCGAGGGCGACAACGTCACCTTCTACGCCCGGATGGCGAACCTCAGCGAAGGCGGCCTCTTCCTGCGCACCAGCACCCCCCTCGCGGAGGGGAGCGAGGCCACGGTCCGGATCGAGGCGCGGGAGCAGGCCGAGGTCCAGGCGCGCGCCCGGGTGGTGTGGTCGAGGCCGGATGGCAATGGCCATGTTCCGGGGATGGGACTGCGGTTCGAGCGCATCGACGAGCAGGCGCTTGCAGTCATCCGCCGGATCATCGAGAACGAACAGCGGACTCGGACCGAAGGCGCGGGCGGCAGTTAGCTCCCGGGCCGCACCCAAGGGGCTCTGATGCGGCTGGCCGTCATCTCGGACATCCACTCCAACGTGGAGGCACTGACCGAGGTCCTGCGCACCGCCGAGGCCCTCAAGGTGGACAGGGTCATCTCGCTCGGCGACGTGGTGGGCTACGGGGCCTCGGTGAACGAGTGCTGCGACCTCGTGCGGAAGAACACCGAGATCACCCTGCTGGGGAACCACGACGCCGCGGTGGCCGGGCGGATGGACTACTCGTTCTATTACGACGCCGCGCGCCACGCGCTGGACTGGTCCGCGAACGTCATCTCGGACGAGAAC
This sequence comes from Pseudomonadota bacterium, assembly GCA_023423535.1. Taxonomy (GTDB): domain Bacteria; phylum Myxococcota; class Myxococcia; order Myxococcales; family Myxococcaceae; genus JAFAFL01. The sequence continues at coordinate 18,474 of JAFAFL010000125.1, read as the reverse complement.
CTCGAGTGGCTGCGGAGCCTGCCCTACACCTACCGGGTGGGCGGCGTGGGCTTCAGCCACGGCTCGCCCATCGAGCCGAAGGCCTACGAGTACATCTTCGCGCTGGAGCAGGCCCGCGAGCTGATGCCGCACGTGGCGGAGTTGCCGGAGGTCACGTTCATCGGGCACTCGCACCTGTGCAAGGCGTTCGCGCTGGGCAACGGCGAGGTGAACGACGTGGTGGCGCAGAAGTTCGTCGTGCGGCGCGGCTACAAGTACATCATCTCGGTGGGCAGCGTCGGGCAGCCGCGGGACTACGACAACCGGGCCTGCTTCGTGGTGCACGACACCGACGCGCGCACGGTGGAGTACGTCCGCGTGGAGTACGACATCGAGACCTCGGCGCAGAAGATCTACGAGGCGGATCTGGCGCTGAACTTCGGCAAACGGTTGTTCCTCGGCGTGTAGAGGGCGGGTAGAACGGGCGCGATGCGTCCGCTCCCCATTCTCCCGGTGCTGGTGTGCGCGGCTCTCGCTTTCTCCGCTTCGCTGACCGGCTGCACGAAGCAGGGACCGCCGTCGCCGGAGTACCTCGAGGCCCGCGCGGAGTTCAGCGCCCTCTACGGCAAGCACCTCGAGGACGCCTACCTGCTGCCCGAGATGCAGGGCATCGAGGCGAAGCTGGAGCGGGTCGCGCCGGAGAGCGAACACGCAAATGAAGCGCGCTCGCTGCTGCTCCGGATCCGCTCCGGGCGCGAGCGCGTGGAGGGGCTTCGGGCGGACCGCGAAGAGCTCGTCCGGCGGGCGCACGAGCCGGTGGGCTCGGGACGCTTCGAGGAGCCGAAGGCGGAAGTGGAGGACGCGGGTCCGGCGAAGGCCTCTGCGGAGGAGCCGCCGGACGCAGGCTCGGAGGGCCCGGTGGTCGGAATGCCCATCTCGGAGCTGACGCGGCGCTTCGGTGACTGCTTCCTCGGCGGGGAGACGATCCTCGTGGAGGGCCGCGGAGAGCGGCAGACGTGGAAGCTGCGCGACAGCGTGTTCTGCAGACAGCGCCACCCGGGCTTCGAGGATCGAATCGTGGTCGAGGAAGCGGGCGCGGTGCTGAGCGTGGCGAACCGCTCGCAGCTAGAGAAGCGGGACAGGTAGGAGCAGAACAGACATGGCACTGAGTGACGAAACGTTCATGACGCTGATGCGGCTGTTGCCGAAGTCGGCGGTCTCCCATGCGGTGGGCATTGCCACGCGGCTGCCCGCGCCGGCGCCGCTGCACCAGGCCGCGGTGAAGCTGTTCGCGAAGCGCTTCCGGGTGGACGTGCACGAGGCGGAGCTGGCGCTGGAGGGCTACCCGACCTTCGCGGAGTTCTTCACCCGGAAGCTGAAGCCGGGCGCGCGGCCGGTGGACCAGGGCGAGAACGTGATCGTCTCGCCGGTGGACGGCGCGGTGTCGCAGGTGGGCTACTCGGAGGACGGGACCTGCCTTCAGGCGAAGGGCGTGTGCTACCCGGTGGAGAAGCTGCTGGGTGACGCGGAGGTCGCGAAGCCGTTCGTCGGCGGCGCGTACACGACGATCTACCTCTCGCCGCGCGACTACCACCGCATCCACTCGCCGGTGAACGCGCGCATCACCGGCTACAGCTACATCCCCGGCGAGTTCTGGCCGGTGAACCGGGCCTCGGTGAAGCTGAAGGAGGCGCTCTTCTGCGTGAACGAGCGGCTGACCACGTACCTCGACACCGACTCGCACGGGCAGGTCGCGGTGGTGAAGGTCGGCGCCACCTGCGTGTCGCGGATCCGCGCGGCGTACGACGACGTGGTCACGCACACCGGCGGCGCGGCGAAGGTGCACCGCTACGGCAACCCCATCCCGGTGGAGAAGGGCGGGGAGCTGGGCGTGTTCGAGATGGGCTCGACGGTGATCCTCCTCTTCGAGAAGGGGCGGGTGCGCTGGGACGAGGGCCTCGAGCCGGAGACGGTGGTGCGGATGGGGTCGCGCATCGGGGAGTGGGCAGAGAAGTGAGCCAGCGCATCAGCGGCCCGAAGGGGATGAACGACGCGCTGGGGCCGGACATCGAGATCTGGCACCACGTGGAGCGCGTGGCGCACGAGACCTTCCGCCGGTTCGGCTACCGCGAGGTCCGCACGCCGATCGTGGAGGACACCGCGCTGTTCGTGCGCGGCGTGGGCGAGGGCACCGACATCGTCGGCAAGGAGATGTACACCTTCGAGGACAAGGGCGGCCGCAGCCTGTCGCTTCGTCCCGAGGGCACGGCGCCGGCGGTGCGCGCGTACCTCGAGCACAACGTGGCGAACGCGGAGCCGGTGACCCACTGGTACTACATGGGGCCGATGTTCCGGTACGAGCGCATGAAGACCGGGCGCTACCGGCAGTTCTGGCAGATCGGCGTGGAGGCCTACGGGCCGAAGGAGCCGGCGCAGGACGTGGAGATCATGGATCTCACCCGCCAGCTGCTCGAGGCGCTTCCCCTGCCGGGCGTGCGGCTGCACATCAACTCCATTGGCGACGAGCAGTGCCGGCCGCAGTACCAGGAGAAGCTCGTCGCGCACTTCGAGGGCCACCGCGCGGAGCTGTGCGGCGACTGCCAGAACCGGCTCGAGCGAAACCCGCTGCGGATCCTCGACTGCAAGAATCCGCGCTGCAAGGAGATCGCCGCCGTCGCGCCGAGCGTGCTCGACCACCTCTGCGCGGACTGCCAGGCGCACTTCGACGGCGTGAAGCGCGGGCTGGAGCTCCTGGACATCCGGTACGAGGTGGACCCGAAGATCGTCCGCGGGCTCGACTACTACACGCGCACCGCGTTCGAGTTCATCGCCGACCACCCGGTGCTGGGCACCGCGAGCACGGTGGGCGGCGGCGGGCGCTACGACAAGCTGATGAAGATCCTCGGCGGGCCGGACGTGCCGGCGGTGGGGATCGCGCTCGGCATGGACCGGCTGGTGCTGCTGCTGAAGGAGAGCGGCGCAACGTTTGGCACCGGGCCGGCGCTGTTCGTGGCGGTGGCGGAGGAGGGCGCGCGCGACGAGGCGATGAAGCTCGTCTCGCGGCTGCGGCGCGAGGGTCACGCGGTGGAGGTGGATCCGCGCGGCGGCTCGCTCAAGAGCCAGATGAAGCGGGCGGACAAGACGGGCGCGCGCTTCACGCTGGTGATGGGCGGCAACGAGGTCCAGAGCGGCGAGGCGGAGCTCAAGCCCATGGCCGGCGGCGAGAAGGTGCGCGTGAAGCTGTCGGAGCTCGGCGCGGCGCTGGCCCGCTGAGATCGCCTCCGCATGTCACCGCGCCTCGACTGGCTCCCCATCCGCGGCGCGAGCATGTGGCCGGTCCTGCGCGAAGGTGACGAGGCCGCGCTGACGGGGATCACTCCTCTGAATCCGGTCGCCGAAGGGGACGTGGTGGTCGCGCGGATGGAGGATCGCCTGATGGTCCATCGCGTGGTGCGGCTCCTCGGCGAAGGGGACGGGACGATCGTGCTGCGCGGCGATGGTGCCCACGCGGAGGACGCGCCGGTGCCTCCCGCTGCGCTGCTGGCGAAGGTCCACCGGGTTCGGCGCGGCGGCAGGGTGCTTCTTCGCCACGAGTGGGACACGCCGTTCGCGCGGAGGCTGTCGTTGCTCGCCCGGGTCCGTGCAGGGCTGGGGCAGTGGGGAAGGGCGCGGTGAGCGCGGTGGGGCTGCACAGCGTCGTCGCGCGGCGTCAGGGCGCGGAGGGCTCCCGGCTCGGCGCGGAGTACGTGCTGCTCGATCCCGAAGGACGGACGTTGCGCGGACTCAATCCGACGGGCGCGCGGATCTGGGAGCTGCTCGACGGCACGCGGACGCTCGGGGACGTGGTCCTGAAGCTCGCGTCGGAGCACGAGGGCGCGGACGAGGCGCGCATCGCCGAAGACGTGCTGCGCTTCGCGGAGCTGCTCCTCTCCCGCGGCCTCGCGGACAGGGTGCCCTCCCGGTGACGCGGCCGGTGAACACGCGCCGGCAGCGCCTGCTGGTCATCGCCGGGCCCACCGCGTCCGGGAAGAGCGCGCTGGCGCTGGAGGTCGCGGAGCGCGCGGGCGGAGAGCTCGTCAGCGCGGACTCGCAGCAGGTGTACCGGCACTTCGACATCGGCACCGCCAAGCCGTCCGCCGAGGAGCTGGCGCGCGTGCCGCACCACCTCGTCTCGGTGGCCGAGCCGCACGAGCAGTTCAGCGCGGCGCGTTGGGCGGCGGAGGCTGACGCGGTCATCGAGGACATCGTCTCGCGAGGGAAGGTGCCGATCGTGGTGGGGGGCACCGGGCTCTACCTGCGCTTCCTTCTCCACGGCACCGTCCCCGCGCCGCCGGCGGACCCGGAGCTGCGCGCCGCGCTGGAGGCAGAGGCGGAGGCGCACGGGAGGGCCGCGCTCCACGAACGGCTGAACGCGATCGATCCGGAGACGGCCGCGAAGGTGCAGCCCACGGATCTGGTTCGGATCGTCCGGGCGCTGGAGATCCACGCTTTGACCGGGCGCACCGCGTCCGACTTCCGCCGCGAGCACGAGTTTGGCGAGGACCGCTACGACCACGTGCTCGTGGCGCTGGATCCGCCTCGGGACGCGCTCTACCGGGCCATCGAGCAGCGCACCGGGGCCATGTTCGCCGCCGGCCTCGCCGATGAGGTCCGCCTGCTCGTCGAGCGCGGCTACCGGGACGCGCCGCCCATGGCCAGCGTGGGGTACGTGCAGGCGCTCGCGTATGTGGAGGGACGCCTGTCGCTCGCGGACGCCATCGCCGACGCAGCGAAGCAGACGCGGCACTACGCCAAGCGGCAGTGGACGTGGTTTCGCCGAGAGCGGGACACGCGCTTCCTCTCGCCGCCGTACGACGTGGCCGCGCTGGTCGAGCTCGCGCGGCCGCGTTCGCCTGCGCCCTCGCCCTCGCCCTCGCCCTCACGCTGAGCTGAACTGAGCGGAGCGGTTCCAGCCGGTGTTCCATGCGTTCCAATCTGGAACGGCCGCGGCCCTCTCAGAGCGCAGAAGTGTCCGTGAAGCGTGTGGCACCGCCGCTGCAGTGTGAGCCCTCGTCCCGTCACCCCAGACGGAAACTCGCCGAGGGAAGAACATGCTCAACGTCCAGACCACCGTCGCCCAGATCGTCCTCGACCACTCCGCGGCGGCGGCGGTGTTCCAGAAGCACCGCATCGACTACTGCTGCCGCGGGCACCTGCCCTTCGCCGAGGCCTGCGCCGAGCGAGGGGCCGACGCGGCCGCGGTGCAGTCGGAGCTGGAGGCCGCGATCGCCGCGCGCGGGGAGGAGAGCGACTTCGATCCGCGTGGGCTCGACACGGCGGCGCTCGTGGCGCACATCGTGGACACGCACCACGCCTACCTCCGCGAGGCCCTGCCGTTCCTCGTGGCGCTGGCGAACAAGGTCGCGCGGGTGCACGGCGCGCGTCACCTCGAGCTGCTGGAGCTGCGCGAGGCGGTGCTGACCCTCAACGACGCGCTGCTGCCGCACCTCGACCGCGAGGAGGAGGTGCTCTTCCCCGCGCTGATCGCGAACAGGCCCGGCGACGCGGTCATCCAGACGGAGCTGCAGGGCATGCACGCCGACCACCTGGAGGTCGCGCAGACGCTCGAGCACGTCCGCTCGTTGACCGGCGACTTCACGATCCCGTTCGACGCCTGCACGAGCTACTCGACGCTCTTCCGCGAGCTCGAGGCCCTGGAGGGCGACGTCCTCCGCCACGTGCACCTCGAGAACCACGTGCTGATGCCCCGCTTCGCCGCGCGCGCGGCTTGACCAAATCGACTCAGAAAGCGTTCGACGGACGGCACTGAAGCTGTACCGCGGATCCGATCCGAGCCCGCCCGCTTGCCGTATTTGTTTGGCGCCCCAACGTTCCCCGTTCGCTCGCACCTCGGTGCCAGCACGGGAGGACGGAATGAAGAAGCTCTGGATCGCCTTCGCGGTCGTCTTGATCGGCTCGTTCGCGGTGCTCGGGTGGGTGGGCGTGGAGATCTACCGCGAGGCGCCGCCGGTGCCGGAGCGGGTGGTGACCACCGACGGGCGCCAGCTCTTCGGCCCGGGCGAGATCTTCCGCGGGCAGAACGTGTGGCAGGCGATGGGCGGGATGCAGGTGGGCTCGATCTGGGGCCACGGCTCCTACGTCGCGCCGGACTGGACCGCGGACTGGCTGCACCGCGAGTCGCTCTTCATCCTCGACCGCTGGAGCGAGGCGGAGCACGGGCAGAAGTTCGACAGGCTCGATGAGTCCCAGCAGGCGCCGCTGCTCAAGCGCCTGCAGCGGATGATGCGGACGAACACCTACGACCCGCAGACGCAGACCCTCACCATCGATCCGGTGCGCGCGGAGGCCTTCGAGGCGAACCGCGCGCACCTCTCCTCCGTCTTCTCCGAAGGCCGCGACGAGTACGCGATCCCGCGCGGCGCCCTGAGCGATCCGGAAAAGCTGCGGCTCTTCAGCGGCTTCGTCTTCTGGAGCTCGTGGGCGGCGAGCACGAACCGCCCCGGCGACGACCGCACGTACACGAGCAACTGGCCGCCGGAGGAGCTGGTGGCGAACCGGCCCACGCCGGACACGATCGTGTGGACGGGCGTGAGCGTCATCCTGCTGCTCGCGGGCATCGGCGCGATGGCGGCCTGGTACGCGATGCGCGACCACGGGCATCCCACCGGCGACGTCCCCGACACCGACCCGCTGCTCAACAGCGTCCCCACGCCGAGCCAGCGCGCGGTGGTGAAGTACTTCTGGGTCGTCTCCGGCCTCATCCTCCTCCAGATCCTTCTCGGCGTGGTCACCGCGCACTACGGCGTGGAGGGCAGCGCCTTCTACGGCTTCCCGCTCGCGGAGTTCCTGCCGTACGTGGTCACCCGCACCTGGCACCTGCAGCTGGGCATCTTCTGGATCGCCACCGCGTGGCTGGCGACGGGCCTCTACATCGGCCCGGCGGTGGGCGGTGAGGAGCCGAAGTTCCAGCGCCTCGGCGTGAACGTGCTCTTCGGCGCGCTGCTCTTCGTGGTGCTGGGCTCCATGGCCGGCCAGTGGCTCAGCGTCATGGGCTACCTCGAGGGCGACGCGTGGTTCTACCTCGGGCACAGCGGCTACGAGTACATCGACCTCGGGAGGCTCTTTCAGATCCTCCTGCTCATCGGCCTCTTCCTCTGGCTCTTCCTCGTGGTCCGCGCCATCCGTCCCGCGCTGCGCCGCAAGGACGAGCAGCGCCCGCTGCTGGTGCTCTTCCTCGTCGCCTCCACCGCCATCGCCGGCTTCTATTTCGCGGCGCTCGGCTACGGAAAGAGCACGAACCTCGCGGTGGCGGAGTACTGGCGCTGGTGGGTGGTGCACCTGTGGGTGGAGGGCTTCTTCGAGGTCTTCGCCACCGTCGTCATCTCCTTCCTCTTCGTGCGGATGAAGCTCATCAGCGGGAAGCTCGCGGGCGAGGCGAGCGTGCTCTCCGCCACGGTGTTCCTCTCCGGCGGCATCATCGGCACGCTGCACCACCTCTACTTCTCCGGCACCCCGATGCTCGTGCTCGCGCTGGGCTCGACCTTCAGCGCCCTGGAGGTCGTCCCGCTGCTCTTCGTCGGCTACGAGGCCTGGCACAACCTGCAGCTCTCGAGGTCGAAGCCCTGGGTGCGCGCCTACAAGTGGCCCATCCTCTTCTTCGTCGCGGTGGCCTTCTGGAACCTCGTGGGCGCCGGGCTCTTCGGGTTCATGATCAACCCGCCCATCGCGCTCTATTACATGCAGGGCCTCAACACGACGCCGGTGCACGGCCACGCCGCGCTCTTCGGCGTGTACGGGATGCTCGGCATCGGCCTCATGCTCTTCTGCCTGCGCTCGATGGTGCCCGGGCTCGAGTGGAAGGAGCGCCTCGTCTCCTTTGCGTTCTGGGGCATCAACATCGGCCTCTTCGCCATGGTGACGCTCAGCCTCCTTCCGGTGGGGCTGCTGCAGACCGCCGCGTCCGTGCGGCACGGCTACTGGTACGCCCGGAGCGCGGAGTTCCTGCAGACGCCGCTGATGGACTTCCTGCGCTGGATGCGCGTCCCAGGCGACACGCTCTTTGCGCTCGGGGCCATGGCGCTGGTGCTCTTCGTGTTCCGGATCAACCCCAGCCGGCTGCGCCGCGTGGCCGAGACCCGTCCGCAGACCGGCGATCCGCTCTCGCGTCCCTCACCGCAGCCCGTGCCCGTGCCGAAGGTCTGACGGGTCCTTCGCGGCCACCGCGCCTGCCACCGCGCCGGCGGGCACGGATGGGGGGCCCGCGAGCGCCAGCGACAGCACGAAGCGCGCGCCGCCCTCGGTCCGGTTCTCCGCCCGGATCGAGCCGGCGTAGCGCCGCATGTACTCCTGGCTCAACGACAGCCCGAGCCCGGTCCCCGCGCCGAGGGGCTTGGTGGTGAAGAACGGATCGAAGATGCGGGGCAGCACCTCTTCGGCGATGCCCGGCCCCTCGTCTTCGATCACCAGCGCGAGGGTGTCCCCTTCGACCGCGGCGCGGACGGTGATCCGCCCCGGACGCCCGGAGGACACCAGCGCGTCGGAGGCGTTCACGAGCAGGTTCACCACCACCTGCACCAGCCGCCGGTCGCAGAACCGGACCGGGGGAAGGTCCCCGGGGACGAGCACCTCGACCTTCGGCACCCGCTGCAGCTTCAGCGACGCGAGCCGCAGCGACTCCTCGACCACGCGGGGCACGGACGCGGTGGCCTCGTCCGTCTCGTCCACCCGCGAGAAGGCGCGGAGATCCTTCACGATCTGGGTGATCCGCTGCAGCCCGCCCATCGTCTCCTCGAGAGCCTCGTCCGCCTCCGCGTTACGCCCGCCCAACTCCTCCTGCACGAAGCGCAGGTTCTGGGTGGCGAAGGCGAGCGGGTTGTTGATCTCGTGCGCCACCCCCGCGGCGAGCTGGCCCACCACCGCCAGCCGCTCTGCCCGGTCGCGGCGAAGCTCGCTCTCGCGCAGCTTCTCCAGGCCCTCGATCCGCGCTTCGTCCACCTTCCGGTGCGCTTCGAGCAGGCGCCGGTACTGGCGCGTTCCCGCCAGCGCCACGCTGCTGGCGGTGACCCAGGCAAGGCCCCACTTGGAGACCTCGTCCGGCCCGAGGTTCATGGTTCCGTAGAGGAGCGCCTGCGCCAGCGCGCTGCCGATCACCGACGAGAACACCGCACCCCGGTGGTCCGGCGCGTTCACCGCCACGAACAGCGGCAGCATCACCACGAAAGCGAAAGCGGGGCCGACCTCGCTGCCCAGCAGCCAGACGCCCGTGCTCATCGTCCCCAGCAGGAGGACGACGATCACCGGGGTGAAGATCCGCGGCGGCAGGGAGGTGTAGCGGATGAGCAGGCCGCAGCACGTCACCGCGGCGGCGAACGCCCCCAGCACGGCCGCGAGCGCCCCCGTGGAGCGGGGCTCGGCCCACACCACCACCGGCGAGAGCACCGCCACGATCAGCGCGGTGACGAAGAAGACGCGAGACTTGTGAGCCCGCAGCGCCCGCGCGGCGGCCTCTGCCGGGGCGGAGACGGGGTCGGGTGTGACCACAGGGACGGGCGCGGCGCGGGAGAGGGGCACGGGGAGACTCCGTGCCTCTTCGGCGCACCGCGCCCGTTTCTTCAGTTCGCCGCTGCTACTGGACGCAGAGCGAGAGCGACCAGGCGTTCAGCGTGCCGCTGTCGCCGGCGTAGAAGTCCTCCACCTCCAGCGTCCAGGTCCCGTTGGCCGGCTGGCCCACGAGCGTAGTCAGCGTCTGCAGCGGGGAGAAGCAGCCGGTGAAGGGCGCGGACGCACCCTGGATCGGCGTGGGGCAGGTGCTGTCGAACACCGTGTCCACGAAGTCGTCCCCGGAGAAGCCCTCGTCGCTGATGAGGTACCGGCGCGTCCCGCTCGGCGACACGATCGCGATGTCGAGGTCCGACACATACGTGTGCGAGATGCTCTCGATCGTCACCACCGCCTTCTGCACCGTGCCCACGTTCGGCACGGTCAGGGTGCTCGTCACCAGCGCCTCGTCGATGATGCTCACCGGCACGTTGGAGGACGAGACGATGACGGCCGTCTGGCCCGGCGCGCAGGAGATCTCCGTCTTGCAGACCGCGCTGCAGCCGTCGCTGCCGGTGGTGTTGCCGTCGTCGCACTGCTCCCCGGCCTCGACCACGCCGTTGCCGCAGGCGGGGAAGGAGACCGCCGCGAGGTACCCGGGGATCGTCCCGTCGTCGCTGTACTCCTCCACGTGCAGGTACACGGTGGTGTTCGCGGGGATCAGGTAGGTCAGGGCCGAGCACCTGTCCGCCGCGCCGTTCCGGTCGTCGTTCGACGCCAGCGAGGTGCCCGCCGCGTCGCGGATCCAGATCTGCGTGTCGATCGAGCTCCCGCACGCCACGCCCGCGCCGAGCGCCTTGCTCCAGATGTTCACGGAGACGGTCCTCGGCGAGGAGGTCGGGTTGTGCAGCGCGAAGCCGTCGTCGTCACCCGCCGGAGAGATGGCCGCGTGGATGGTCACGTTGCTCGAGAAGGGCCCGTTGGCCGCGGCGGCGGAGAAGTTGCTCGTGTCCACCGTGGCGCTGCCGTCGTCGTTCGGCTCCTGCTCGAAGAAGTGGCCCGCCTCGATCGCGCACGTCGCGCTGCAGCCGTCTCCTGCGGTGGTGTTGCCGTCGTCGCAGGTCTCGCTCCCGCCGATCACCCCGTCGCCGCAGACGATCGCGCAGACCGACGGCGTCCCGGTGCAGGTGTAGCCCGGCTCGACCGCGCAGGTGGCAGAGCAGCCGTCGCCCGAGTCGGTGTCGCCGTCGTCGCAGGTCTCGCTGCCGCCCACCACGCCGTCGCCGCAGACGACCGTGCACACCGACGGTGCGCCGGTGCAGGTCCAGCCCGTCTCCACGAGGCAGGCGCCGCTGCAGCCGTCGTTCGGCGTGGTGTTGCCGTCGTCACACGTCTCCGCCCCGAACACGAGCCCGTCGCCGCACGCGACCGCGCAGACGGACGGCGCGCCGGTGCAGCTGTAGCCGGTCTCGATCGCGCAGGTCGCAGAGCAGCCGTCGCCGGAGTCGGTGTCGCCGTCGTCGCAGGCCTCGCCAGGGCCGGTCACGCCGTCGCCGCAGACGACCGCGCACACCGAGGGCGCGCCGGTGCAGGTGTAGCCCGTCTCCACGAAGCAGATCGCGCTGCAGCCGTCGTTGGAGCCGGTGTTGCCGTCGTCGCAGGTCTCGCCGCCGACCACGATGCCGTCGCCGCACGTGCCGGTGCACACGGAGGGCGTCCCGGTGCAGGTCCAGCCACTCTCCACCTGGCAGGTGCCGTCGCAGCCGTCGCCGGGGTCGGTGTCGCCGTCGTCACAGGCCTCGGGGCCCGCGCGCAGGTTGTCGCCGCAGATCGTGGTGCAGGCCGAGGGCGTGCCGGTGCAGGTCCAGCCCGTCTCCTGGGTGCAGGACGCGGAACAGCCGTCGCCGCCGGTGCCGTTTCCGTCGTCGCACTGCTCGGTGCCGGAGAGGATGCCGTCGCCGCACACGGTGGTGCACACGCTCGGGGCGCCGGTGCAGCTCCAGCCCTCCTCGAGGGTGCAGGTCGAAGAGCAGCCGTCGTTCGGGTTCTTGTTCCCGTCGTCGCAGGCCTCGTCGCCCGCGATGATGCCGTCGCCGCAGGCGGTGGCGCAGACGCTCGGGACCCCGGTGCAGACGTAGCCCGTCTCGACCGTGCAGGTGGCGCTGCAGCCGTCGTCAGCAGTGGTGTTGCCGTCGTCGCAGGCCTCGGTGCCGGCGCGCAGGCCGTCGCCGCACACCGGGGCGCACACGCTCGGGCTCCCGGTGCAGCTCCAGCCGTCCACCACCGCGCACTGGGCAGAGCAGCCGTCGTCGCCGGCGGTGTTCCCGTCGTCGCAGGTCTCCGTCCCCGCGGTGATGCCGTCCCCGCAGCTCGTCTCGCACACCGAGGGCGCGCCGGTGCAGGTGAACCCGGTCTCGAGCTGGCAGCTCGCGGTGCAGCCGTCGCCGTTCTGCGCGTTGCCGTCGTCACACGCCTCCATCCCGTTCAGCGCGCCGTCGCCGCAGTCCGGCGAGCACACGCTCGGGTTGCCCGCGCAGGCCCAGCCCGGCTCGATGGTGCAGGTGGCCGAGCAGCCGTCGTCGTTGCCGGTGTCGCCGTCGTCACAGGCCTCGCCGGCCTCCAGCGCGCCGTTGCCGCACACCGCCAGCGCCTTGCACACGCCGGCCTCGCAGGCCGAGCCCACTCCGCACGCCGTGCCGCAGGCGCCGCAGTTCGCGTTGTCCGTCTGGGCGTCCACGCACTGCTCGCCGCACGCGGTCTGTCCCGCCGGACACTCCTTTGCCGAAGGACCACACGCGCCGAGCGCGAGGGTCATCGCCAGACCGGCCCACTTGATCGTTTTGAAGTGCACGAATCCTCCAGAATTGCTGTTCTGGAGCGTTCTAGCTTGCTTGCCCCTCAGTCACAAACGAGGGGGCCGGGCTTGCATTCTGCGCCGCGCGCGAAGGGCCGGTCTCAGCGTGAGGTTGCCCGACCCTGGGGCGCCAGACCCTCCCCGGCGGCACCGGGCGCGGTGACGATGCCCGCCGCCCCGAGCCGCCGCAGCGACCGCCACGCGCCGAGGCAGTCCATCGCCGCGCCCTCCAGCGCGCCCCGCACCGAACCCCGGTCTCGCAAGAGCGCGTATAGGTGCAGGTCGTCCGCGGTGACGGCGGTGGGAACCGGCTGCGGAAGAGGTTGCAGCCGGAGGCCTCCCTCCAGCGCCTCGAGCTCCGCGCCCACCGTGCGCCGCAGGTGGGCCTCCGCCTCACGGTAGAGCGCGCAGGCCTCGGGGACGGCGGCGCGCTCCACCGCCTGGGCCGCCACCGACGCGGCGCTGTCGTAGCGGCCTTCGGCGAGCAGCGTACGCACCAGCGACACCAGCCGCGCGAGATCGAGCGTCTCACCCACCCGAGGCCCCTTCGCCGCGCGCGGGGTGAGCACGCCCTGCCGGTAGAGCCGCAGGAGCCGGCGCGCGCTGAAGAGCGGACCCTCGCGCCCGGCCGCGAGCAGCTCGCCGAGCGACGCGCCCCCATCCGCGAGCTCCACCAGCCGGTCCTCCTCGCGGCTGCGCCACTCCGCGGCGACGTGACGGTGGGCGCGGAAGGTCGCGTCGTTCTCGGGGAAGTGCTCGCGGAAGGTCTTCCACTCGCGGACGCGCGAGAGCCCGTCGCGGTGCAGCGAGTCGAGCGCGAGCGGCACCGCCACCCCGCCGGTCGCCGTGCCGTCGGCGCCCGCCCCGGCGTTCTCGGGAGAAGCCTCCTCCACGGTGAGCTCGCCGCAGGACCAGCCGTAGCAGTCGAAGAAGGCCTCGCGCGCCTTGTGCGAGAGCGCGTCGCGAAGCCGCTCCGCGTCGATCAAGCGTTCGCGCAGGAGCCATGCGCCCAGCGGCAGGCCCGCGGCGCGCGCCCGGTCGAACGCCTCCGCCGCACTCGTCAGCTCCAGCATCCCGAGGTTCGCCAGCACCTGCGCGAGGTGCTCGCGCACATCGGTGGAGGTGCTCTCCACCACCACGCCCTCGACCACGCGGAAGGTGCGGACGGTGGCGCCGCGCTCGAGCCTGAGGGTGAAGGTCGCAGGCGTCCGCTGCAGCAGCGCGGGCACCACCAGCGCGAGCCGGTGGTGGGCGAGATCCGCGCGGCTGATCGTTCCCGGCGAGGACGGAGGACCGATGGAGGGGGGAGCTGACATGGCGGGGAATCTTGGCACCCCGCGGCCCGTCTGGATCGCCCCAATGGTCATTCAAGTGCCTGAAGTTTCTACGGATTTTCGCTCCGGGACGGACGTTTACAACGAGGCGTCAGAGGACTTGCCGCGTGTGCGATCACGGGGGAAGTTCGGCGCACACATGCGCACGCTCTCCGGCATCCAGTCCTCGGGAAAACTGCACCTCGGCAACTACTACGGCGCGATCCGGCAGTTCGTGGAGCTGCAGCACGAGAGCGAGGCGCTCTACTTCATCGCCAACCTGCACGCGCTGAACACGATCCGCGATCCGGCGGTCGCGCGCGAGCTGACGCTGGAGACGGCGGTGGCGTTCCTCGCGCTGGGGCTCGATCCGCAGAAGGCGATCCTCTTCCGCCAGAGCGACATCCCCGAGGTGCTCGAGCTCTACTGGATCCTCGGCACGGTGGTGCCGCACGCGCACCTCGAGCGGGCGCACTCCTACAAGGACAAGGTCGCGCGCGGGCAGAGCCCGGACTTCGGCCTCTTCGCCTACCCGGTGCTGATGGCGGCGGACATCCTCATCTACGGCGCGGACGTGGTGCCGGTGGGGAAGGACCAGGTGCAGCACCTCGAGTTCGCGCGCGACTGGGCGACGAAGTTCAACCTCCAGTACGTGAAGGGCTACGACCCGCAGGAGCCGCAGAAGGGCGCGCTGCTGAAGATCCCCGAGCTGCGCGTGCGCGAGGACACCGCGGTCATCCTCGGCACCGACGGCCAGAAGATGTCGAAGAGCTACAACAACACCATCGACCTCTTCGGCGACGAGAAGGAGATCAAGAAGCGGATCATGGGCATCAAGACGGACTCCACGCCGGTGGAGGCGCCGAAGCCGGTGACCGCGGACAACGGGCTCTACCAGCTCCTGAAGATCATGGCGCCGCCCTCCGAGTTCGCGGAGCTGGACAAGAGCTGGCGCGAGGGCGGCAAGGGCTACGGCGAGTACAAGAAGGCGCTGCTGGCGCTCTACCACTCGCAGTTCGACGCCGCGCGCAAGCGCCGTGAGGAGCTGCTCGCGGATCGGGGTGAGGTGGAGAGAATTCTCCAGGACGGCGCGCGCCGGGCACGGGAGATCGCGGCCCCAATCATGCAGGAAGTGCGTCGGGCGGTCGGCCTCGACCGTTGATCTACCGCGCCTGCGGCTGGTAGACACCGCTCCCTTCGGATCGCGCCGGAGGCCGAAAAATCGGCCTCGGAGAGCGATCGGGCAAGCAGGGAGCACGGTTGAGCGAGCTGGACACCGCCGGTGCCGACGAGGCCCGACTGACAGAGCCCGGGGGAGAGGTCCCTGGCCTGTCGTTCCGCGTGGCGCTCCCGAACTTCGAGGGACCGCTCGACCTGCTCCTGCACCTGATCAAGGAGCACAAGCTCGACATCTTCGACATCCCGGTCGCGCTGATCACCCAGAAGTACCTCGAGTACCTCGACCGGATGCGGGAGCTGAACCTCGACATCGCGGGTGAGTTCCTCGTGATGGCCTCCACGCTGGCGCACCTCAAGAGCCGGCTCCTGCTGCCGCGCACCGAGCAGCCGCCGGCGGAGGTGGAGACGCCGGAGGAGCAGGGCGATCCGCGCGCGGAATTGGTGCGGAGGCTGCTGGAGTACCAGAAGTACAAGGAGGCGGCGGAGACGCTGGGGCGGCAGGACATCCTCGACCGCGACGTGTTCCCGCGGCGGGTGGCGGTGGAGGAGATCCCCATCCCCGACGAGGAGGTCGGCCTCCAGGAGATCAGCGTCTACAAGCTCATCGAGGCGCTCGACCGGGTGCTGAAGGACGCGGCGCCGAAGTTCCAGCACGAGATCCAGCGCGAGAAGGTGAGCCTGTCGGAGGCGATGCAGCGGATCGCGAATCGGCTGCGCGAGGAGGGGGAGGTCAGCTTCTTCTCGCTCTTCGAGGGCAAGCGCTCGCGGACGCAGATCATCATCACCTTCCTCGCCATGCTGGAGATGGTGAAGCTGAAGGTCATTCGGGTGTTTCAGGAGGAGGGGAAGGACGAGATCCTCCTCTCTCCCAAGGGCGACGCCCTGGCGCAGTTCGGGGCCGGGGCCATCGAGGTGGACGAGCGTGAGTACCGCTGAAAACGGAGAGCAGAAGTACGCGGCCGGGCAGGGCCCAGGTCAGTTCTCCGAGGACGAGATCGCCGCCGTCACCGGCGCGCCGCCGGGCGATGCGGAGCTGGAGGATGTCGACGCGGCGGAGATCGACGAGCGCTCGCCGGATCTGGAGACGCCGTTCGAGAAGCTCGTGCAGAAGAGCAAGCGGCTGTCGCCGGAGCGCGTGCGCACCGTGCTGGAGAGCCTGCTCTTCGTGAGCGACCGGCCGCTGAACGTGGACGAGCTGT
Organism: Pseudomonadota bacterium; assembly: GCA_023423535.1. Classification (GTDB taxonomy): domain Bacteria; phylum Myxococcota; class Myxococcia; order Myxococcales; family Myxococcaceae; genus JAFAFL01. The sequence continues at coordinate 2,413 of JAFAFL010000125.1, read as the reverse complement.
ACCAGGCCACCGGCATCGACCGGGACGTGATCGAGAAGGCGCTGGACAAGCTCGGCGGCCAGCGGCGCGAGGGCGTGTCGGGGATCGTCTTGCACGAGGTCTCGGGCGGCTGGCAGCTGCGGACGGATCCGGGCTCGGGCGAGTACGTGCGCAGGTTCCTGCGGGTGAAGCCGCAGCGGCTGACCCGCGCGGCGCTGGAGACGCTGGCGATCATCGCCTACCGGCAGCCGGTCACGCGGCCCGAGGTCGAGGACATCCGCGGCGTGGACTGCGGCGCGGTGGTGAAGGCGCTGCTCGACCGGAAGCTGATCAAGATCCTCGGGAAGAAGGAGGAGGTCGGCCGGCCCATCCTCTACGGGACCACGCGCGAGTTCCTCGAGTTCTTCGCGCTGAAGGATCTCGGTTCGCTGCCCACGCTGCGCGAGTTCCAGGAGCTCACCGAGGAGCACCAGGAGATCGTCGAGCGCGAGGCGCCGCGCAAGGCGGAGGGCACGGTCGCGGAGCTGGCGGATCCGGAGTTCCAGAAGAAGCTCGACGAGAGCACGCAGGAGTCCGAGGCCGCGCTGGCGGATCTGGAGCAGGCCATCAGCCAGGCGGACGCCACGCAGAAGCAGGCCGCGCAGGTGCTGGGCACGAAGCCGCCCGACGCCGAGAAGCCGACCGACCAGGACGAGCCGTAGGGCTTCGCGCTTCGCACGCCGTGCTGTACGCGACAGTGCCGCTCCTGTATGGGGGCGCGCATGGCATCAGAACGTCTCCAGAAGTTCCTCTCCCGCGCGGGTGTCGCGTCGCGCCGTCACGCCGAAGAGCTCATCGAGCAGGGCCGGGTGGCGGTGAACAACGTGGTCGTGCGCGAGCTGGGGACGAAGGTCTCTACCGGCGATCTGGTGACGGTGGACGGCAGGCTCGTCTCGCTCCCCGAGTCCCACACGTACGTGGTGCTCTACAAGCCGGCGGGCGTGGTGACGACGCTGGAGGATCCGCAGGGCCGGCCCACCGTGGCGGAGTACGTGCAGGAGCTCGGGCGGCGCGTGTACCCCATCGGCCGGTTGGACTTCGACGCCGAGGGCGCGCTCTTGATGACGGACGACGGCGATCTGGCGCACGCGCTGACGCACCCCTCGTTCCAGGTGCCGCGCACGTACCTCGCGAAGGTGAAGGGCACGCCTACCGAGGCCGCGCTGCAGAAGCTGAAGGACGGCGTGCGGCTCGAGGACGGCCCGGCAAAGGCCGTGGAGGCCGTGATCTACGAGGAGGCCGAGCGCAACACCTGGGTGCGGATCGTCGTCACCGAGGGCCGCCAGCACCTCGTGAAGCGCCTGTGCGCGGCAATCGGTCATCCGGTGACGAAGCTCTTCCGGCCCGCGCACGCGACCATTCCGGTGCAGGGGCTGCGGCCGGGCGACATGCGGCCGCTGAACGGCGCGGAGATCGAGCGCGTGAAGATGGTGGCCAACGGCCAGCCGGTCCCTGAGCCGGAGCTTTCGCTGCCGGCGCGCCGCCACGGACACGGCCCTGCGCCCGCGCGGGGGATGGACATGGACGAGGCGCCGCCGCGCAAGAAGACCGGCCTGAAGACGATGGCCGGCGCTGCGATGACCGGCGCGATCGCCGCGGGCGCGAAGAAGTTCGGCGCGAAGCGGGCTCCGGCGGGCGGCGCGGGTGGCCGCAGCTTCGGTGCGCGCGACGAGGGCGGCAGCTCGCGTCCGACCCGCGCTGGCTTCGGCGCGAAGGCCGGCGGCTCGCGGTCGTTCGGTGCGCGCGAGGAGGGCGGTTCGTCGCGGCCAACGCGCGGTGGGTTCGGCGCGAAGGCTGGCGGCTCGCGTTCGTTCGGTGCGCGTGACGAGGGCGGTTCAGCGCGTCCGACGCGCGGTGGCTTCGGTGCGAAGGCTGGCGGCTCGCGTTCGTTCGGTGCGCGTGAGGAGGGCGGTGCAGCCCGTCCGACGCGCGGTGGCTTTGGCGCGAAGGCGGGCGGCTCGCGTTCGTTCGGTGCACGTGACGAGGGCGGTTCGTCGCGTCCGACGCGCGGCGGCTTCGGCGCCCGCGACGAGGGCACTGGCACCCGTCGTTCGACCGGCGGTTTCGGCGCGCGCGGCGGCACCGGCGCTGGCGCCGAGTCGCGCGGACCTCGCACTGGCGGCCGGACGTTCGGCCACAAGCCGCGCACCGGTTCTTTCGGGACGGGTGATGAGGGGACGGGTACGCGCCGCACCGGCGGTGGCTTCGGCTCGCGTGGCGGCGCTGGCGGCGAGTCTCGCGCTCCGCGCACCGGCGGCCGGACGTTCGGCGACAAGCCGCGCACGGGTGGCTTCGGCGCTCGCGACGAGGGCACCGGCACGCGGCGCACCAGTGGCGGCTTCGGCGCTCGCGGTGGAACCGGCGAGGCGCGCGCCTGCTGGGCGTCGCCGCTGAA
>JAFAFL010000131.1 GCA_023423535.1 Pseudomonadota bacterium | reverse complement strand
CCCCCCCCCGCCGACGCCGGCGCCGAGCCCCCGGGTGGCGCAGGGGCCGGCGGCGCCCCCGACGACGGGGACCGGGGCGGGGGCGGTTGCGCAGCCCGAGGGCCAGACCGCGGACGGACTGCCGGTGCAGACGCCGGTGCTCGAGCCGGGCGGCGCGCTGGCTCAGGGGCAGGGGCAGGTCCCGCAGCAGCAGCCGGGCGCTTTGGTGCCGCCCATCACCGGCGGCTTCGGCGGCAGTGGAGACGAGGGCGGAGAGCCCGCCACGCGGGAACAGGTGGAGCAGTTGCAGAAGGAGCTCGCCGCGCTGCGCTCGCAGTTGGGGCAGCAGGAGACGCAGGTGTCTGGCGAGGTGGAGGACCTCAGCGTGCGCGCGGAGGAGCTGGAGACGTGGGCGCAGACCGCGCAGGAGGACACGCTGGTGATGGCCCAGGAGGAGCGCATCGAGAGCCGTCAGCAGCGTGCGCAGACGCTGCAGAGCGCGCTCGAAGAGGTGGACCGCGCGCACACCGCGGTGCTCGGCGGCGCGCTGGTGGTGTCGGCGCCGCTGCAGCAGGCGATGGAGGACATCTCGCAGGCCGCCGAGGAGACGCAGCGCACCGGCACGCCCGCGGTCTCCGAGCCGCTGCTGCTGGCCGAGCGCGAACTCTCCGACGTGGGGGTCCTCATGGACCAGCGCAACCACCACCTCGTGCTGCTCCGGCTGCAGGCCGCGGGAAGGAACCTCGCCGAGGCGATCCGCATGCTGACGAGCACGGAAGCGGCGGCGCAGTGATCCCCTGTTAAGGTGCGCAGGTCTCAACGAGGAGGGGAAACACTTGCCGCACCTGCTCGCCGCGTCCGCGGCTGCGTTGCTCCTGAGCGTCTCCGGCGTCAACCCGCCGGACTACTCCGAAAAGAACCTCTGCGACCTCTACGCGGGCGCGCGCTGCCACCAGACGAGCTGCGCGCCGGATGCGAAGGAGAAGTGCGCGGAGGTCTCGAACCAGTGCCGCGGCCGCAGCCGTGAAGCGCCGGTCCCGCCCGAGCGCGCCGAGCCCATCGTCGCCTGCGCGAAGGCCCTGCTCGCCGTCACCTGTGGCGCGCCGAACCCGCCGCAGTGCGATGGCGTGAACATGCGCTGAGTTGCTAGGGTCCAGAGCCATGTCTCGAATCTCGCAGCTGGCCCAGCGGCTCGTGCGCGACGGCCGCCTCGACAACGCCGACGCGCAGGCGATCACCCACGAAGTGCTGTCGAACAACATCGTCAGCCGGGAGGAGAAGCGCGTCCTCCAGCAGCTCCTGCGCAACCACGCGGACAAGTTCGATCCCGCGGCGCGCGAAGAGCTGCAGACGCTCCTCTCCCTCGGTGAGCCGAGCCGGCCGACGCCGACGACCACTCCGACGACCCAGCCGACGACGCCCGCTCCGGTCGCGCGGCGCGAGCTGGCGGATCCCTCGGTGCTGACGAAGCACGACGGCTCGGTGCAGTGGCGCGAGGTCGATTCGGGCCGGCTCTTCGTGGACGGCGTCTCGTACGACGACGTGGTCCAGGGCCAGATCGCCAACTGCTACATGGTGGGCGCCTTCTCGTCCGTGGCCTGGTCGAACCCGGAGCTCATCCAGAACGCGATCCGCGAGAATGCGGACGGCACCTTCACCGTGCGCTTCTACGAGCAGCGCGGCTACGGCGGCGCGATGCAGCCGGTGTCGGTGACCGTGGACGGCGACCTGCCGATGGCGGACGGGACCACCTCCACGCGCTACGGCAAGTCGCGCGACGGCAAGGAGCTGTGGGTCGGCATCCTCGAGAAGGCCTACGCGGAGTGGAAGGGCGGCTACGAGGCCATCGGCAACGGCGGGCGCGCGGGCGAGGTCATGTCGGCGCTCACCGGCAGGCGGGATCGCTGGATCCACCTCGGCTCCGCCCGGGCGGACGACCTCTTCCGGCAGCTGCAGGGGGGCATCGCGAACAAGACGCCCATGGCCGCGGGCACGCACGGGAAGGACTCGGGCGTGGACTACACCGGCACCGGCGTCTACGCGTGGCACGTCTACTCCATCCACGGCGTGAGCGAAGAGGGCGGGCAGCGCTACGTCCAGCTCCGCAACCCGTGGGGCCGCACCGAGCCCGGCAACGACGGCAAGGACGACGGCATCTTCAAGATGAAGCTCGAAGACTTCATGCGCCTGTACAACGGCGTGTACCTCGGCGCTTAGCGGGGAGTCTCAGCCGCGCCCTGGAGCGCCCTCGAAGGGGAGGTTCTCACCTACCCCGGCAAAATTGCGCACCGCGTTCAGGGACGTTCGGGCCCGGCGGTGGAGGAATTACTGCCCCACCGTTCGTGGCGTCGGGCCATCCAGGAGCGCAGGCCCAGTGTTTTCAATGGGTTGGGCGTTTCGGAGTCGTTGGTACGCGGGCTGCTATGCCCCCTCTCCGTCGGGACGCGGCGCTGCTCGGGCTGGAAACAGAGCGGTGCGGGGCGAAGCGGAGCGGGTCCGGCGCGAACGGTGGGGGCAGTACCGGGGGGAGTGGGGCTTGGGGGAAGGGGGGCCCCACCGTTCGCAGCCGACGCTTTCGTGGAGGGGGGAGACGGCCGGAGCGTGCCGTGTCTCGACAGGGGTGTGGGGACCGAGGGCGTGCAGGCGGTGACGGGGTTGGGGGACCTCGCTTTGCGCCGTAAGGTGCCCGCATGCCGTTGCGGGTGGTGCTGGTGCGTCCGAGGAACGCGGAGAACGTGGGCGCGGTCGCGCGCGCGATGCGGAACTTCGGCGTCGAGGACTGGGTGCTCGTCACGCCGGAGGTGGAGGATCTCGGGCCGGCGAGGAGGACCGCGGTGCACGCGGGCGAGCTGCTCGATCGGGTGCGCGTGTGCGCGACGCTCGCCGAGGCGGTGGCGGACTGCGTGTGGGTGGTGGGGACCTCGTCGAGGCACGTGCGCGGGAAGCGGCGGCTGGGGCCACGCGAGACCGCGGGGGAGCTCGTGCAGCGGGGAGCCTCTGAGACCGTCGCGCTGGTCTTCGGCGACGAGCGCAGCGGGCTCTCCAACGAGGACTGCGATCTCTGCCACGACCTCTCGGCGGTGGCGGCCGAGAGCGCGCAGCCGTCGTTGAACCTCGCGCAGGCGGCGCTGCTCTACCTCTATGAGGTGCACGCGGCGCGCAGGGCTCTCTCCCCTCCTCCGCCGGCGCCGGCCGCGGCCCAGGCCACGCACGCGGAGCTGGAGGGGCTCGAGGACGCGCTGCGCCGCGCGCTGGAGCGTTCGGGCTTTCTGCGCGCCGATGCGGAGCGCGCGCTTCGCGAGCTGTCGTCTCCGCTCCGACGCAGCCGGCTCGAGCGGAGGGAGGCGGCGCTGTGGCGGGCGGCGCTGGAGTCGCTGGCGAAGTACCGCTGAGCCGAGCGCTACCGGCTCTTCAAATCGCCGACGGTGAGGCCGTTGTGCACGTGGAGCGGGCCCGAGGACTCGCTCTTCACCGCCGCCCGCTCTTGACTTCTGGCGGGGGCCAGTTGCCCTGGCACCTGCGCCGCGCCGCCAGACGCGCCCGCGAGCAATTCGCGGATGCGGATCCACCGCGCCTTCTCGCCGCTCATCAGCCGGGCGAGTTCCTCTCTCGCGCCGGGGGCAGTGAGCCCCGCTCCCGCCTGTTCGATCCGGTCGAGGAAAGGGATGAGGTACCCGAAATCCCGCTCGAAGCCGCCGCCGTCCTTACCGGTTGCCATTCGTCCTCCCCTGGTCGCCCGGCAGGCGGGCGTCAGGTCTCTTTTACTGGCCTTTTTCTGGCGCAGGAAGTAAGCGCCGCGCCCGGTCTGTTGCAAAGGCCCAGACACACGCAGTCGAGGCTCCTACGTCATGGCATCCCAGTTTCCCATCGAGAAGGTCCGTAACATCGGTATCTCTGCCCACATCGATTCGGGCAAGACCACCCTGTCCGAGCGCATCCTGTTCTACACGGGCCGGATCCACGCCATCCACGAGGTCCGCGGCAAGGACGGCGTGGGCGCGACCATGGATTCGATGGACCTGGAGCGCGAGAAGGGCATCACCATCCAGTCCGCGGCCACGTACGCGATCTGGGGCGACTACAACATCAACGTGATCGACACGCCGGGACACGTGGACTTCACCATCGAGGTGGAGCGCTCGCTCCGCGTGCTCGACGGCGCGATCCTCGTGCTCTGCTCGGTGGCCGGCGTGCAGTCGCAGTCCATCACGGTGGACCGGCAGATGCGCCGCTACCGCGTTCCGCGTCTCGCGTTCGTGAACAAGATGGACCGTTCGGGCGCGAACCCGCGGCGCGTGATGCAGCAGCTGCGCGAGAAGCTCTCGCACAACGCGGCCCTGATGCAGGTGCCCATCGGCGCCGAGGACCGGTTCAAGGGCGTGGTGGACCTCGTCACCATGAAGGCCTACTACTTCGACGGCGACAACGGCGAGAACATCCGCGTCGAGGAGATCCCGGCGGACCTGCTGGACGAGGCGAAGAGCACCCGTCAGGAGCTCATCTCCACCATCGCGGACATCGACGACACCATCGGCGAGTACTTCCTGAACGATCAGGAGCCGCCCATGGACGCGCTGAAGCTGGCGATCCGCAAGGCGACGATCGGGCTGAAGTTCACCCCGGTGTTCTGCGGCTCGGCCTACAAGAACAAGGGCGTGCAGAAGCTGCTCGACGGCGTGGTGGACTACCTGCCCGCGCCGACCGAGGTGACCAACGAGGGCCACGATCAGTCGAAGGGCGAGGAGAAGATCGTTCTGCCCTCCGACTCGTCGAAGCCGTTCGTCGGTCTGGCGTTCAAGCTCGAGGATGGCCGGTACGGGCAGCTGACGTACATGCGCATCTACCAGGGCAAGGTCTCCAAGGGCGACTTCATCTACAACATGGCGAACCAGAAGAAGGTCAAGGTTCCCCGTATCGTTCGCATGCACTCGAACGAGATGAACGACATCAACGAGGCCTACGCGGGCGACATCGTGGCGCTGTTCGGCGTGGAGTGCGCGTCGGGTGACACGTTCACGGACGGCACGGTGAAGATCACCATGACGTCGATGCACGTGCCGGACGCGGTCATCTCGCTGGCGGTGGCGCCGAAGGACAAGAACACCACCGCGAACTTCTCCAAGGCGCTGAACCGGTTCACCAAGGAGGACCCCACCTTCCGCGTGCACCGCGACGAGGAGTCCGCCCAGACGATCATCTCGGGCATGGGCGAGCTGCACCTCGAGATCTACATCGAGCGCATGAAGCGCGAGTACAACTGCGAGGTCGTCGCCGGCAAGCCGCAGGTGGCCTACCGCGAGACGGTCACGCAGCGTGGCGACTTCGCGTACACCCACAAGAAGCAAACGGGTGGCTCGGGTCAGTTCGCGAAGGTGTGCGGCTACATCGAGCCGCTGCCCTCGGACGCGGTGCAGCAGTACGAGTTCGTGGATGACGTCGTGGGCGGCGCGATCCCCCGCGAGTTCATCTCGGCCTGCGACAAGGGCTTCCAGGAGGCGGCGAAGAAGGGCTCGCTCATCGGCTTCCCGGTCGTCGGCGTGCGCTGCGTGGTGAACGACGGTGCGTCGCACGCGGTGGACTCGTCCGAAATGGCGTTCCGCACCGCGGCGATCATGGGCTTCCGCGAGGGCTACCAGGCGGCGAAGCCGGTCATCCTCGAGCCGGTGATGAAGGTGGAGATCCAGGCGCCGGAGGAGTTCCAGGGTTCGGTCGTCGGTCAGATCAACCAGCGCCGCGGCCTCATCGTGAACACGGAGACCCGCGAGAACTACTTCGTCTGCTCCGCCGAGGTGCCGCTGAACGAGATGTTCGGCTACTCCACCGACCTGCGGTCCGCGACCCAGGGCAAGGGCGAGTACACGATGGAGTTCGCGAAGTACTCGGCGGTGCCGAAGGCGCAGTCCGACGCGCTGATGGCCGAGTACCAGAAGAAGAACCAGGCCGAGCGCCGCTAGTCGGTTTCGGCGGGTGATTCACGAGAGGGGCGTCCCACACGGGGCGCCCTTTTTCGTTGCGGGCGGTAGCGTGAGGGGCGGATGGGGCACCTGCTGGGAGTCGAGTGGGGGATGGCGCTGCTGCTGCTCTCCGCGGCGGCGCTGGGCGGCGCGCTGAACGCGGTGGCGGGCGGCGGGAGCTTCTTCACCTTCCCTGCCCTCGTGCTGGCGGGGGTTCCGGCGGTGCCCGCCAACGCCACGAGCACGCTGGCGCTGTGGCCGGGCTCTCTGGCGTCGGTGGCGGCCTACCGGAGGGAGCTGGGGGAGGAGCGCGGCAGGCTCCTCTGGTTCGGCGGGGCGAGCCTCGCGGGCGGCGTGCTGGGGGCGCTGCTGCTGGTCAATACGCCCTCGGCTGCGTTCGAGAGGCTGGTGCCGTTCCTCCTGCTCACGGCGACGGTGCTCTTCGCGGTCGGGCCGAGGGCGACGGCGCGGCTGCGCGGGTCCGGCCGGGAGGCTTCGTTCCGGGCGGTGATCGCCGCACAGTTCGTCATCTCGATCTACGGCGGCTACTTCGGCGGCGGGATGGGGATGATGATGCTCGCCGCGTTCGCGCTGCTGGGGATGGAGGACCTGCACCGGATGAACGGGCTGAAGGCCCTGCTCGCGGTGGCGATCAACGGCGTGGCGCTGGGGACGTTCGTGCTGGGCGGGATCATCGCGTGGCGGCTCGGGCTCCTGATGACCGTGGGCGCGATGGCCGGAGGGTACGGCGGCGCGGCCCTGGCGAAGCGGGTGCCGACCTCCGCATTGAGGCTTTTCATCATCGGGAGCGGGGCGGTGCTGACGGTCGTGTTCTTCGCGCGGGCGTTCTTCGGGCGGGGGTGAGCCGGAGCTACTTCGCGAGCTCTGCGGCGAGCATGTCGAACACGAGGCGGATGCGGCGGCTGGTGCGCAGCTCGCGGTGGGTGGTGAGCCACATGGGCATGAGCAGTGGCTCGCCCTCTGGCAGGACGCGCCGGACGCGAGGCTCCGCGTCGCCGAGGCGTTCCGTCACCACGCCGATGCCGACGCCCTGCTTCACCAGCTCCCACAGCACGACGTGGCTCTTCGTGCGGACGGGGAAGTTCCGCTGCGTCAGGCGCAAGCCGAGGGTCGCGAGCGAGTTCGTCAGGGTGTCCGTCCTGTCGAAGCCGATGAACTCCGCCCCGCTCAGCAGCTGCGGGTCGGTGCGTGCTCGCCCTCGGCCTTGCCCTTGTCCTTGCGCGACACCGAGCCGCCGCAGGTAGCGCGCCGCCGCGTAGAGCCGCATCGGTTCGTCGCGCAGTCTCGTGGCGATGAGCTCCGGTTGGGTCGGGCGGAAGTTGCGGAGGGCGATGTCCGCCTCTCTCCGGCGCAGGTCCACGGTGGCATTGCTGGAGACGATCTCGAGCTCCAGGCCGGGGGCTTCACGCCTGAGCTTCGCCACGATCGGCGGGAGCAGGAACGCGGACTGGATCTCGTTCGCGGTGACGGTGACGGTCCCGGTGACCGTCTGGCTCTGTCCGCCCGCGGAGAGGGAGACCCGGCCGGCGGCATCTCCCATTGCGCGGACGTGCTCGAGCAGCTCCATGCCTCCGGGCGTGAGCACGAGGCCCCTCCCCGCTCGCTCGAACAGCGCGACGCCCAGCTCCCGCTCCAGCGCGGTGACCTGACGTCCCAGCGTCGGCTGCGTCATCCCGAGCGCCCGCGCTGCAGCCGACAACGAGCCCTCCTCCGCGGTCACGAGGAACGCCCGCGCCTGGTTCCAGTCGAACTTCACCGCGCGCCAATCCATGCGTTTGCGCATAGCAGATGAACGCATTCATTCAATTCTGCGAAGTGCCCACCGCGGCCTATGGCGTCTGACGTCCGCTCGTCCCGACCAGGAGGCCTCTCTCCATGACGCTCCGCTTCAACGTCCGCCCGCTCATCGTCCCCGCGCTGCTCGCGCTCTCCTCCGTTCCCATCCTCTTCAGCGCCCTCCGCGTCTTCTCGCTGGCAGCAGGCGCAGAGGTCACGCCGGAGACCGCGCGCTTCTTCGACTCGCCGCTGCCGGTGCTGCTGCACGTGATCAGCGCCAACCTCTTCACCGCGGTCGGCGCGTTCCAGTTCGCCGAGGACTTTCGTCTGCGGCATCCGCGGTGGCATCGCGTGGCCGGGCGAGGGCTCTGGGCCTCCGGGCTCCTGGCCGCTCTCTCCGGGATCTGGATGACGCTCTTTTATCCGCGCGCTGAATGAGACGGGCCGCTGCTCGACCTCTTTCGCCTCCTCTTCGGCGCGGCGATGGCCCTCTGCCTCGTGCTGGGGCTCGTCACCGTGCTGCGGCGGGGCTTCGCGGGGCATCGCGCGTGGATGATCCGCGCCTACGCGATCGGACTTGGGGCGGGGACGCAGGTGCTCGTGTCCGTGCCTTGGTTCCTCGCCTTTGGTCAGCCGGGTGCTGGCGCCCGCGCGTGTCTGCTGGGTGGCGCGTGGGTCCTCAACGCGGCGGTGGCGAAGGGGGCCATCCGCTTCGGCTTCGGCTCGACGGGAGGACGACGAAACTTGCTCCGCGGACGCCGCGTCGTGCTCTCGTAGCGCCTCGTGAGGACGACGATCCTGCACAGGCTCCGCGGGCTGTTCCGGCAGTCTCCACCGCTGGAGGTCTGGTACGACGAGGCCTATCGCCTTCCGCTCCCGTCGCTCGAGGCGATGGCGGGGCTCGACCCGCGGCGCGTGGATCTGGTCGCCTGGTACCTGCTGCAGACGCGCGCGCTGAAGCCGTCGCAGCTGCGGACGCCGGAGCTCGCGTCGTGGGAGGACCTGCACCGCGCCCACGATCCGGCCTACCTCGAGTCGCTGCAGACGCCGCAGGCGCTGGCGAAGATCTTCGCCGTCGATGCGAGGGAGATCCCCGTCGAGCCGCTCCTGCGGTTCGTGCGGCTCGCGGCGGGCGGGACGATCACGGCTACGCGCTCGGTGCTCATCACTGGCGGAGCTGCGCTGAACCTCGCGGGCGGGTTTCATCACGCGTCGCGCGCGCACGGCGGCGGCTTCTGCGCGGTGAACGATCTGGCCGCCGCGGTAAAGCGCGTGCGCCACGAGGGCTTCGACGGCCAGGTGTGCGTGCTCGACCTCGACGCGCACCCGCCGGACGGCATCGTCGATTGCCTGAAGGACGACCCGAAGGTGTGGGTGGGCTCGCTCACCGCCAGCCGGTGGGAGCACACCGGCCCGGTGGACGAGATCGTGCTGCCGGCGGAGACGGGCGATGTGCCCTATCTGCGCGCGCTCGGAGAGCTGCTCGGAAGGATGCCGAAGCCGGAGCTCGCGTTCGTGGTCAGCGGCGCGGACATCCTTGCCGGCGATAGGCTCGGGCGGTTGGGGCTGACGCTGGCGGGCGCACGCGAGCGCGATCACCAGGCGTTCCTCGCGCTGGAGGGCGTGCCGCAGGTGTGGCTGCCCGGCGGCGGCTACCGGCCCGATGCCTGGCGCGTGCTGGCGGGGACGGGGCTCGTGCTGGCGGGGCGCGCGCACAAGCGCATCCCGCGCTCGTACGATCCGCTCACCCGCCGCTTCCACCGCGTGTCGCGAGAGATGACCGCGGCCTCGCTGCACGGCGACGACTGGACGATCACCGAGGAGGACATCTTCGGCGAGCTCAACGCGGGCCCGCCGCCGGCGCCGAGGGTGCTCGGGTACTACTCGCCCTCCGGCATCGAGTACGGGCTCTACCGTCAGGGGATCCTCGGGCACGTGCGGCGCATGGGCTACGAGTCGCTGCGCGTGGACGTGGACACGGTGGGCACCGGAGACCGGCTGCGGCTCTTCGGCACCGCGGAGGGCGGCGAACACGTGCTCATCGAGGCCATCCTCGAGCGCTGCCGCATCGGCGGCGTGGAGGCCTTGTTCGTGAACTGGCTCACCCTGCGCAACCCGCGCATCCGCTACACCGAGGGCCGCCCGCTGCTGCCCGGTCAGGAGGTGCCGGGGCTCGGGCTCGCGCGCGAGGCGACGATGTTGCTCTCGCTCATCGCGAAGCGGCTCGGGCTGCAGGCGGTGGTATTCCGGCCGGCGTGGTTCCACCTCGCGCGCGCGGGCAGGAGCGACTACCGCTTCGTCGATCCGGAGCGGCAGGGCCGCTTCGAAGCGCTCTGTCGCGATACGGAGGGCGTGCCGCTGGCGGAGATCTCGCGCGCGGTGAGCGACGGACGCGTGCTGCTCGACGGGGAGCCCTACGCGTGGGAGGCGACGGACTTCGCGCACTACCTCTCCGAGCCGCCGGAGGATCCGGAGTGGGATCGCCGCCGCGACGCCGAGCGGGAGCGGGTGCGCTTCGAGCTCGTCTCGGAGTGAGCTCGACCTTGGCGGCTACTTGAGGCTCACCGCTGCGGGCTCTCGCGTGTCCACCACCACCAGCGGGCCGGGGTGCGCGAGCACGCGCGTGCCCTGAACGTCCGCGCGCACGAGCCGTCCGGCGCCGAAGTCGTCGGTCGTTCCGCCCATCGTCACCTCGCCCTGGGTGACGCGCTTCACCTTCACCCGCTTCCTGTGCACCTCCGGCTTGCCGAGCCGGAACACCACGAAGCCCTCCATCCCCAGCCGGTGCTTCTGCACGAAGTTGCGACCGTCCGAGAGGTTGGGCATGGGCAGCGCGAACGGCTGGGCGGGCGCGGTCCAGATGCTCTGCACGAGCGTGTTGCCCTCCTCCAGCGCAGACGCCTTCGGGTCGATGGCCTTCGGCGCGGTGAACGCGATCGCGATGTGGCCGATGGAGTCCTCGCACTCGACGAGGCCGGCCAGCTCGAGCGGCACGTGGCCCTTCGGCGCGTCGAAGTCCTTCAGGTCCACCGCCGGCGGTCCGCGCAGCCTCGCCACGAAGGTCTTGTCGCGCAGCGCCGCGGCGAGCTCCGAACGGCGGGACTCGTTCTGCTTGCGCGTCTCGTCGTCGCCGCCGGGCGCGCGGCCGGGAAAGAGCGACCAGAGTCCCTCCGGACAGGCGGCCTCGTGGCGCACGACGACGAAGGAGGGATCGTCCCAGAAGGGATGCAGCGGCCGGTTCTCCGCGGGGCCCTTCGGCGCGCGGGCCTGCGCGTCCTTCTCCTTCTGCGCGGCCTTTGCCCGGTCGAGCGCCTCCTGCCGCTCCTTCATGCGCTCCGAGCCGTCGTCGCAGCCGCTGAAGGCGAGCGTGACGGTGAGCAGGCCGGTGATTCCGAGACCGCGCGCGACGGGTGCGCGCATGGGTTACTCGCGTCCTTCGGCGTAGAAGTGCACGTCCACCGGCTCGCCCGCGAGCATGCGGCGGAGCAGCTCCGCGTTCTTCTCCTGGACCTCGAAGGCGCCGACGCTGGTCTCGAGCCGCACCCGCTCACCGTCACCGAGGGCGTGCATCCGGACCTCGCGCGGCACCGGGACGTCCATCACCTCGTTCATGGTGCCGCACCCGAGGCTCGAAGCGCCGATCAGGGCGAGGGTCATCACCGCAGTCCGCATGGCGAAACTCCTGCGTTCTCGTGAAAGTTGCGCGTCCTGCCCTGTTTGCCATAGCCCTGTGCAGGTGTCGATTCGCCCCTGGTCCCGCTTCCTGCCCAAAGGGCCCGCCTCACACGAGACGCACTACCTCAGCGCGCGGGATGGCGTTCGGCTCGCGGTGCATCGCGTGCGTCCGCCCGGTGCGGTCGCGGGTCCGCCGGTGATGCTGCTGCATGGTCTCGGCGCGAACTCACACGGCTGGCTCATGCCGCAGCGATCGCTCGCGCACTGGCTCGCGGAGCGCGGCTGGGATGTGTTCGTGCCGGAGCTTCGAGGCGCGGGCGAGAGCGGCGCGGCGGGCGGCAGGTGGGATCTCGACGACTACCTCGATGCGGATCTGCCGGCGATCCTCGACGCGGTGCGCGATGCGTCGGGCCAGTCAGAGGTCTCGTGGGTCGGTCACAGCATGGGCGGGCTCTTGCTGTGCTGCTACGCGATGCGGCGGCCGGACCACGGGATCGCACGCGGCGTCTGCGTGGGCAGCGCGCTCGACTACACGGTGGGACGCAGCGGGTTCGCGAGGCTGCTGCCGCTGCGCCCTCTGCTCGCTCGGCTGGGCCGCGTGCCGTTCGGGCTGACGGCGCACCTCGTGTCGCCGCTGCTCGGACGTGTGCGCTCGCCGCTCGAAGCCTTCAACTTCCACCACGCGAACGTGGAGCCGGAGGTCATCCGCCAGATCCACGCGCACGCCTTCGGTTGGATCCCGGTCAGCCTGCTCCTGTCGTTGGCGACGACGTTCGAGCCCGGCGGACTGCGCAGCCGCGACGGAAAGATGCGCTACCTCGAGTGCGCGACCGAGTGCCGTCTGCCGCTGCTTCTCCTCTCCGGCAGCGCCGACGTGCAGTGCCCACCCGAAGCGGTGGAGGAGACCGCGCGGCGCATCGGCGGGAATGCACGGGTGCTGCATCTGGGGCGCGCGCACGGGACGCAGGAGGAGTACGGCCACTTCGACCTGCTCGTGGGCAGGCACGCGCCCGAAGAGGTATGGCCGCGCATCGCCGCGTTCCTCGAAGGGCGTGACGCGGTGCGGCCCTCGCGTTAGGTCACGCGCTGCACACGGAGGGGTCGTGGTTCGAATGGACGGGAAGATCTGCGTGGTGACCGGCGCGACCTCCGGCATCGGCCGGGTGACGGCGCGCGAGCTGGCGAGGCGGGGCGCGAGGCTGGTGCTCACCACGCGCGACGACGCGAAGGCCCAGGCGGTGACGGCGGAGCTGAAGGCAGCGAGGCCCGACGTGCAGGTGGACTGGGTTCGCGCGGACCTGTCGCTGATGCGTGAGGTCGTGCGCGCGGCGGCGGAGATCCGCTCACGCGTGGATCGCATCGACGTGCTCGTGAACAACGCGGGCGCGATCTTCACCGAGCGCGAGGTCACCGCGGAGGGCCTCGAGCGCACCTTCGCCACCAATCACCTCTCGTACTTCGTGCTCACGCGCGAGCTTCGGGAAGTGCTCGTGCAGAGCGCGCCGTCGCGGATCGTCAACGTGGCGAGCGATGCGCACCGCCGAGCGACGATGAAGTGGGACGACCTGCAGCACGAACGTGGGTACATGTCCTACCGCGTGTACGGACAGTCGAAGCTCGCGAACATCCTCTTCACGCGGGAGCTCTCGCGCAGGTTGGAGGGCACGGGCGTGACCGCGAACTCGCTGCACCCGGGCGTGGTGGCGACGGGGTTCGGGAAGAACACGCCGGGCGTCTTCCGCTTCGCGGTGCAGCTGCTGTCGCCGCTCTTCATCTCACCGGAGAAGGGCGCGCAGACGACGCTGTACCTCGCCACGTCGCCGGAGGTTCAGGGCGTGAGCGGGAAGTATTTCGCGAAGAGCCGCGAGGCGAAGTCCAGCCGCGAGGCGCGTGACGACGCAGCTGCAAAACGACTGTGGGACGAGTCGGAGCGGCTCCTCGCGCGGCTCGGCGTGTAGGGCTCCTGCGCTCTCGTCTGGACACGACCGCCCGGCTCTCCAAGACTCGCCCCATGATCCGAATCCTGATGCAGGGGCTGATGGTGGGCGCGCTGGCGCTGACGCTGAGCGGATGCAAGAGCAACTGCGACGCCTACTGTGAGCGAAACCAGGAGTGCTGGTCGGAGGGCCTCGACGTGGGCGCCTGCTCCAACGCGTGCTCCGCCTATGCGGAGGAGAGCGAGTCGCGCGCCGACCGCGTCGAGGGTTGCGCCGCCTGCCTCGACCGGCAGGACACCTGCTCCGGCGTGCTCAACAACTGCGTGGACGACTGCTTCGGCATTCCCACCCGGTAGCCGCGAAGGGCGCCCGATGAAGACGACGAACGACCCGAATCACCGCGTCTTCCGGATGAAGTTCTCCAGCGTGTACCCGCTCTACGTCCAGAAGGCGGAGAAGAAGGACCGCACGAAGGACGAGGTGGACGCGATCATCCGCTGGCTCACCGGCTACACGCAGGCGGGGCTGGAGAAGCAGCTCGCGCTGGAGAGCAGCTTCGAGGAGTTCTTCGCCCAGGCGCCGAAGATGAACCCCAACACCGCGCTGATCACCGGCGTGGTGTGCGGCGTGCGCGTGGAGGAGATCGAGCAGCCGCTGATGCAGAAGATCCGCTGGCTCGACAAGCTCATCGACGAGCTCGCGAAGGGCAAGGCGATGGAGAAGATCCTCCGGCAGGAGGCGGGTGCCTCGCCCGCGCCCGCTGCGAAGAAGTCCGGCGCCGTTGCGAAGAAGAAGAAGGCTGCGGCCCCGAAGAGGGCCGTCCGTCACTGAGCGGTCGTCGTCGGTCTCGCCTCGCGGCGCAGCCCGCTGCGAACGAGGCGGAGGCCGAGTCCGAGCAGCACCACCGCGAACGCGAGCGGTGCCGCGCCGCCCGAGGTCGAGGAGCAGCCGGTCGTCGCGTAGCAGGCGGTGCCCTCGCCGCCCTTCGGACCGCACGTCCCGGGCACGCCCGCGTCCGGGTCACGTCCGTTGCAGCCGCCGGTCGCGCACTCGCGGTTGGTGTTGCAGGGCTCGCCGTCGGGCTTCGTGCGCACGCAGGTGCCACCGCCGCAGACGAGCCCGCTGCCGCACACGCCACCATCCGAGCAGCTTCCGTTCTCCGCGATGAAGGGCTGGCAGGTGCCCTCCCCTTCCTCCGACTCGCCTTCGCAGCTTCCCGCGATGCACTCGGAGTCGAAGGCGCAGGCCTCGCCGGTCTTCACCATCGGCTCGAGGTACGCGTCGCAGGCCGGTGTCACCGTGGTGGCGTTGCTCTTCAGCTGCTCGCAGGAGAGCGCCTCGTACTGGGTGAGGCACTCCTCGGCGCGGTCTTCGTGGAAGGTGAGCCTCTTCTTCTGTTCGCTCTCCTTGATCGACGCGGTCTGATCGAAGGACTTGCGCACGTTGCGCTCACAGGCCTCCCTGTCCGGTCCGTAGGTGGGGTTGTCCTTCACCTCGTCCGCGGTGCAGCAGCCGTAGAGCTTGCTGCACACCGTCTGCGCCGCGCGCTCGGGGAAGTTGTCCCGCGAGACGCCGCAGCTGCAGCCGGACGCACCGACGAGAACCGCCGCCACCGCGCCCATCACTCCCAGAAAGCTCCAGCGCATGCGTGCCCCTCCGTTCGAGAGGGGCAGCCTGACAGCAGTTCGCGCCTGACGCTAAAGCCTGGCCTGCGTGCGCGGCTACTTCAGGTCGTAGCGGTCGAGCTCCATGACCTTCACCCACGCGGTGACGAAGTCGCTGACGAAGCGGCCCTTCGCGTCGTCTGCGGCGTAGACCTCGCAGATGCCGCGGAGGATGGAGTTCGAACCGAACACGAGGTCCACGATCGTCGCGGTGCGCACGGTCTGTCCCTTCGCATCGACGCCCTCGAACACGCCCTCCGTCGAGGCGGGCCGCCAGGAGATCCGCATGTCGAGCAGGTTGCGGAAGAAGTCGGTGCTCAGCGTGCCGGGCCGGTCGGTGAAGACGCCGTGCTTCGTGCCGCCGGTGTTCGCGCCCAGCACGCGCATCCCGCCGAGCAGCACGGTCATTTCCTTCGCGGTGAGGTCGAGCATGTACGCGCGGTCCACCAGCTGCGTCTCCGGCGAAAGCCTCGAGCCCGGCTGCAGGTAGTTGCGGAAGCCGTCCGCGTGCGGCTCGAGGAACGCGAAGGTCTCCACGTCCGTCTGCTCCTGCGTCGCGTCGGTGCGGCCGGGCCGGAAGGGAACCGTGGTGGGGAAGCCGGCATCGAGCGCGGCCTTCTCCACCGCCGCGCAGCCGCCGAGCACGATGAGGTCCGCGAGCGACACGCGCTTGCCGCCCTTCTCGAAGTCCGCCTTCACGTGCTCGAGCACCGGCAGCACCGCGGCGAGCTCCGCCGGATCATTGACGGGCCAGCTCTTCTGCGGAGCGAGCCGCAGCCGCGCACCGTTCGCGCCGCCGCGCTTGTCGGTGGAGCGGAAGGAGGCCGCCGACGCCCACGCCACGCGCACGAGCTGCGAGACGGTCAGTCCCGAGGCGAGCAGCGCGCGCTTGAGCTCCGTCACCTCCGCGTCGCCGATGAGCGGGTGGCTGACCTTCGGCACCGGGTCCTGCCACAGCTGCGGCTCGGGCACCCACGGGCCGAGGTAGCGCGACACCGGGCCCATGTCGCGGTGGAGGAGCTTGAACCACGCGCGCGCATACGCGTCCGCGAAGAGCTTCGGGTCCGCGTGGTAGCGCTTCGAGATCTCCAGGTAGATGGGATCCCGGATGAGCGCGATGTCGGTGGTCGCCATCATCGGCCGGTGCTTCACGTTCGGGTCGTGCGCGTCCGGCACCGTCGCGGAAGCGGGATCGGTCGGCTGCCACTGCTTCGCGCCGGCGGGGCTGGTGGTGAGCTCCCACTCCCACTTGAAGAGCGTGTCGAAGTAGCTGTGGTCCCAGGTCGTCGGCGTGGGCGTCCACGCGCCCTCGAGACCGCTGGTGATCGTGTCCCTTCCCCGCCCGGTGCGGAGCTTGTTCTTCCAGCCGAGACCACCGTGATGCACCGGGCAGCCCTCGGGCTCCGGTCCGACGTTGGAGGGATGGCCCGCGCCGTGCGCCTTGCCGAAGGTGTGACCGCCGGCGATCAGCGCCACGGTCTCCTCGTCGTTCATCGCCATGCGCGCAAAGGTGAGCCGGATGTCGTGCGCGGAGCGCAGCGGATCGGGCTCGCCCTTCGGCCCTTCCGGGTTCACGTAGATGAGGCCCATCGTCACGTTGGCGAGCGCGCCCTCGAGATCCAGCGGCGCGTCCCCGCTGTAGCGCTCGTCGCCGAGCCAGGTGTCCTCGGGGCCCCAGAACACCTCCTCCGGCTGCCAGGGATCCTCGCGACCGAAGCCGAAGCCGAAGGTCTTCAGGCCCATGTCGTCGTGCGCCACGTTGCCGGCGAAGACGAGCAGGTCCGCCCACGAGAGACTGCGTCCGTACTTCTGCTTGATCGGCAGGAGCAGGCGGCGCGCCTTGTCGAGGTTCGCGTTGTCGGGCCAGCTGTTCAGCGGCGCGAAGCGCTGACCGCCGGTGCCGGCGCCGCCTCGGCCATCCACCTGCCGGTAGGTTCCTGCCGCGTGCCACGACATGCGGATGAAGAGCGGGCCGTAGTGCCCCCAGTCCGCCGGCCACCAGTCCTGTGACGTGCGCATCAGCTGCACGAGGTCCCGCTTCAGCGCTTCCACGTCGAGCGACGCGACCGCCTTCCGGTAGTCGAAGTCCGCACCCAGCGGGTCCGAGTCTCGCGAGGGCTTGTTGAGGACCTGCAGCTCGACCTGGTTCGGCCACCAGTCGCGGTTCGTGCGCGGCCGGTGCGAGCCCTTCGGCTTCGGTGCCGGGATGGCGGGGTTTTCGCTCTCGCTGATGCTCGCGGTGTCGGTGACTTTCGGCGGGGACGAAGACGGGTCGGTCACGTGGGCGGACTCCTCGCTCCGGTGCCGCTGCGTGATGCAGCAGGTCGGATGGACCGAACGCTCGCACAGGCACGAACGCGCGCGGTGCAACGAGTGACCACTTCGTCCGCTTTCGAAGCCCGAGCCGCCCATCCCGGTCAGACGGTCAGAGGGCCTGCAGCGCCTCCGCCCCTCGCGGCGTCACGGCGAGGCGCTCGGGTTTCGGCCAGAAGGCCCACGCTGCCACCGCGGCGGCGACCGCGCCGATCGCCGTCCACACGACGGACGGAGGGGGCACGGATCGTGGCCGCCGGCGCTCGGCTCGCTCCTTGATCCCGAGCAACATCCGGCGGTCCATGGCGAAGCCGATGGGCTCGACGAGCGAGCGTCCCAGGGTGATCCGGGTGAAGAGATCGCCGGAGGTCGCACAGCGGTAGCGGCTGATCACCCGAGATCGATGCGGTCCGAGCGGCTCGACGAAGAAGGCCCAGCTCGCGTCCACCCAGGGCTGTCGCTCCCGTTTCTTCGTCTCATCGGCACGCGCGGCGGCAACGAGGTAGCGGCCCGGCACGCTCTCCACGATCGGAAAGGGAGGCACCTTCGGGTGGAGCACGAGCGCGTCGCCCACTCGGAGCGCCCACTCCGGATGGATCGTCTCCGCGTTCCTCAGTCCGCAGCCGGCGACGTTCTCCAGCCACTGGTAGCTGTAGAAGCCCGCGCGCCGACCGCCCATCTGCACGAGCCACGGCCAGATTCGGTCGGGCGTCGCGTGGAGGGTGATTGCGTCCGTGACCTGTGCGGTCGCGTCGGGAAGGAGCTCGTCGCCCGGCAGCGCCCGCGCCTCCTCGATCGCGTCCAGCGATCCCAACTGCCGGCGAAGCGAGGCGAGCAGCACCCTGCGGATCATCCGCGAGGCGGGACCGATGACGCGGAAGTAGCGCTCGAACTTCGTCCACGACGCTTCGTCGGTGGCGTCCACGCGGACCTCCACCTCGATGCGGCTGCCCGTCTGCCCGAGCCTGTCGATCCGGACTGCCCACGCGACCTTCGCGAAGCCGGGGCCCGAGAACCCGCGGAACGTCTCTGCATCGGCCACGTGACGGAACGGGATGTCGAGGTGCCACACCTGCCCGATCGCGCCCACGGCGAACTCGTGCGGCGGCTGGTCGACGAGGAGCTGGAAGCCCGGCCGCTCGGGCGTGGAGCGGAGCGCGTCGACGGTCAGTGGGCCCGGTGCGCTCTTCAAGTGGTCGTTCTTGTGTTCGCGGCGCTCCGCGAGCGTACGCATCGAGAACAGCGCGCGCACCAGACGCGAGCGGCCGAGGTCGAGGTGGCGGACGACCGGCCAGGCCCTTTCAGGCGGCGCAGCGACCTCGACATGGTGCCGCTCGAGCAGCCGGGGAAGCGGGATCAGGCGGTCGAGGGCGGACATGCCCTCACGGTGCGCACCGCGATGACGCGCGAGACGTGGCGGGCAGCCGTTCGCACGCCGAGAGGCGCGCGCAAAAGAAAGACGCCGCCCTCCCCGGCCGCGACGGTGGGGGGAAGGCGGCGCAGTGCTTCTCGGCTGCGAACTGCTCAGACGGCTACGGCATCTCCGTGTGTCCCTGACGGCGCAGGAACGTGGGGATATCGAACTGGTCCTCGTCCACCGGCAGGGCGGGCTCGCGGTTGACGACGATGCGCGGGCTCTGCTCGACCGGACGCGGCGGGGCGGTGACCACGTTGCGCGTGATGCCGGACGTGGTCGGCGGCAGCGTGGTGCGGGACGGGACCATGGCCGCGTGCTCCTCGCGCTCGATCGGGCGCTCGAGGTGACGCTCGCGCGGGAGCGGCGGCGGCGCGGAGGCCATCACGCTCTGCGGGCGCGCGGTGATCAGCGGCACCTGCATCGGCTGCGCGGTGACCACGCCCCGCTGCCGGGCCTCGCGGTGCGAGAACCCGGTGGCGATGATGGTGATCTTCACCTCGTCCTTGCCGTTGTCGTCGATCAGCGAGCCGAAGATGATCTCCGCCTCCGCGTCCGCCGAGTCGTGCACGAGCGTGAGCGCCTCGTTGACCTCCTGCAGGGTCATGTCGCGGCCGCCGGTGATGTTGATCAGCAGCCCGGTCGCGCCGTCGATGCTCACGTCCTCGAGCAGCGGCGACGAGATGGCCTGCTCCATCGCCTTCAGCGCACGCTGCGCACCCGACGCGCGGCCGGTGCCCATCAGCGCGAGCCCGCGGTCGCTCATGATCGTCTTCACGTCCGCGAAGTCCACGTTGATGTAGCCGTGGTACTGGATGAGGTCCGAGATGCCCTGCACCGCGTTGAGGAGGACCTCGTCCGCGCGCTTGAAGGTCTCGAGCAGCGGCATCGACGCATCCGACAGGCTCAGCAGGCGCTGGTTCGGGATGGTGATGAGCGTATCCACCGCCGCCTTCAGCTCCTGAAGGCCTTGCTCGGCCTGCTTGCGGCGCTTGTTCCCCTCGAAGAGGAACGGCTTCGTCACGACGCCGACCGTCAGCGCGCCGAGGCTCTTGGCGATGTCCGCGATGATCGGGGCCGCGCCGGTGCCGGTGCCGCCGCCCATGCCCGCGGTGACGAACACCATGTCCGCGCCCTCGAGCTGCGCGGCGATCATGTCGCGCGACTCGAGCGCCGCCTCGCGGCCCATCTCCGGGTTCGCGCCCGCGCCCAGACCCTTCGTCAGCGTGGCGCCGATCTGGATCTTCATCGGAGCCTTGTTCGCCGCCAGCGCCTGGATGTCGGTGTTCGCCGCGATGAAGTCCACGCGGTCGAGCGCGGCCTCGATCATCGTGTTCACGGCGTTGCACCCCGCGCCGCCGACACCGACCACCCGGATCTTCGCCGTCTGCTTGTTCTCGTTATAGGTATTCATGGGAGATTCCCTCTTTCGGGTGCGACGGGGCGACTAGAAGATTTCCTCGAGCCACTGCTGCATGCGGCCCTTCACCTTGCGGTAGACGTTGTCTCCGTCGCGGATGCGGAACACGCGGCGGTCCATGTTCCTCGCGCCGTACACGACGAGGCCGACGCCGGTCGCGTAGATCGGGCTCTTCACCACGTCCACGAGGCCACCCACGCCGCGGGGAACGCCGCGCCGCACCGGCAGGCCGATGACCTCCTCCGCGAGCTCCGGCATCCCCGCCAGCAGCGTCGAGCCGCCGGTGATGACCACGCCCGAGGCGAGCAGGTCCTCGAAGCCGCAGCGCTGGATCTCGCGCTGCACGAGCTGGAAGATCTCCTCCACCCGCGGCTCGAGGATCTCGCAGAGGATCTGCCGCCCGAGCACCCGCGGCTGACGCCCGCCGACCGACGGGACCTCGAGGGTCTCGTCCTTGTCCACCAGCGAGGTCATGCAGCAGCCGTACTTCTGCTTGATGCGCTCCGCCTCGTGCGTGGGCGTGCGCAGGCCGATGGCGATGTCGTTCGTCAGCGTGTTGCCGCCGAGCGCGATGACCGCGGTGTGCACGATCGCGCCGCCAGAGAAGATGGCGATGTCCGTCGTCCCGCCGCCGATGTCCACGAGGCACACGCCGAGCTCGCGCTCGTCCTCGCTGAGCACCGCCTCCGCCGAAGCGAGCGGCTGCAGCACGATGTCGCTGACGTTGAGGCCGGTCTTGTTCGCGCACTTCACGATGTTCTGCGCGGAGGAGACGGCGCCGGTGACGATGTGCACCTTCGCCTCGAGGCGGACGCCCGCCATCCCGAGCGGCTCCTTGATGCCGCCCTGGTCGTCGATGATGAACTCCTGCGGGAGGACGTGGATGACCTCGCGGTCGAGCGGGATCGCCACCGCCTTCGCCGCGTCGATCACGCGCTGGATGTCCGCCTCGCGGATCTCCTTGTCCTTCACCGCCACGATGCCCTGGCTGTTGAAGCCCTTGATGTGGCCGCCGGCGATGCCCGTGTAGACATGGCTGATCTCGCAGCCCGCCATGAGCTCCGCCTCCTCGATGGCGCGGCGGATGGACGCGACGGTCGCCTCGATGTTGACGACCACGCCCTTCCGGAGACCCTTCGACGGGTGGCTCCCGATGCCAATGATGTCGATGCCACTGTCGGTCATCTCCCCGACGATGGCGCAGATCTTGGTGGTCCCGATGTCGAGGCCCACCACGATGTCCCCGGACTTCTGCTTCGCCATGTGAACTTCCTCCCCGCCTCCGCTCTCGCGGCAAGCGCCCCTACTGCACCGACTCCCGCCGCCTCTCGAGGGCAGGGGTCGAAGTCTTCACCGTCACCCAGCCGGGACGAGCCCGGTTGTCCAGGTGGATCACCTCCGCGGTCAGGCCGCGGCGTCCCAGCTCTGCACGCACGCGCGCGAGCCGCTCCAACTTGTCCTCGGACAGCGCGAGGCCGATCCGGATCTCCACGCCCCCGCGCGTCACCAGCGTCAGCTCGTCACCGCGAAGCTGCAGCTCGCTCACCGCGTCGAGATCTCCGTCCGCGCTCTTCGTCCCGGTGCCCCGCGAGGAGGCCCGCGCCTCGTCGAGCGCCTCGGTGTACGCGTCGATCGTCTCCAGCGCGCGCCGGAACAGCTGCGCGGCCTGCTCCGGTCGCTCCACGTACTGCTCGCGCGTGACGCCCGTGATGAGCGGAAGATCGAGCTCGTCGCCCACGGTCAGCCGCTTGAAGGGCGTGCCGTCGCGATCGACCAGATAGAGATCGCCGAGCGTCGCCACCGCGGCCGGCTCGTGCTCCTCCACCGTGATCGAGACCGCCTGCGGGAAGTGCCGCGTCACGTCCGCCGAGCGCACCCAGGGATGTCCCTCCGCCGCGCGCCGCGCTGCCGGCACGTCGAGAAGGAAGAGGTTCTGGCCCTCCCACAGCCCCGCCAGCCGCGAGACCTCGCCCGCATCCGCGCGGACGTTGCCCTCCACGGTGATCGTGCTCAGGGCGAAGGTCGGAGAGGTGGTCGCCCAGCGCCACGTGTGCACGCCGCCCACGAGGGCGCCCGCGCACACCGCGCCCGCCACCGTCACGCGCCACAGCACGAACCAGATCCGTCCGGCGAGCGAACGGACCTCGGCCACGCGCTCGGCGGCGTCGGTGCGACGACGGTTCTTCCCCCTCCCCAGGGTCACTTGGTCTCCCTCCCTCCGGCCGGATGCTCATCCGGGTCGGATCCCTCGGCAAATTTTCGGCCACAGCCATGTAGCTGTAGCGGCGGGAGCCCCTCATGCCCCCTCTAAGCGGCGCTGCTTTCCCTGCGTGCTGCGGTGCGTCGTGCGGCGGTGCGGCGGTGCGGCTCAAGCCTTCAGCGAGGCGCCGACCAATAGCCGCTCGCACAGCTGGGGGAAATCGATCCCCCGGCCAGCTGCAATCTTCGGCAGCAGGCTGGTCTCGGTCATGCCGGGCAGCGTGTTCGTCTCGAGGATGAAGCACTCGCCCTTCTCGGTGACGATCACGTCGCTGCGCGAGGCGCCGCTGCAGCCCAGCGCGCGGTGTGCGGCGAGACAGACCTCGTTCACGCGCTCGTACTGATCCGGCGGGAGCGGCGCGGGGAAGAGGTACTTCGTCCCGCTGCCGGCCTTGTACTTGGCCTCGTAGTCGTAGAACTCGCGCGCGGGGACGATCTCGATCGCGCCGAGCGCCTCGTCGTCGAGCACCGCGCCCTGCACCTCGCGGCCCTTGATGAACTGCTCCACCAGCAGCGTGCCCGCGTACTGCGCCGCATCCTCCACCGCTGCCTTGTACTGATCGCGCGTCTTGCAGATGTGCACGCCGACCGAAGAGCCCTCCGCCGACGGCTTCACCACCACCGGGAAGGGAAAGGGCAGCGAATCCGTGGCCGCGATCGCGTCCTTCGCGCTGCGGAAGGCCATGTGCTGCGGCGTGGGGATCCCGTGGCCGATGAAGATCTGCTTGGTGAAGACCTTCTCCATCCCCACCGCGGACGCGAGCACGCCGCTGCCGGTGTAGGGGATGAACATCGACTCGAGCAGCCCCTGCACGCAGCCGTCTTCGCCGTAGCGTCCGTGCAGCGCGATGAACGCGACGTCGATCTTCTCCGCGCGCAGCCGCTCCGGCAGGTCCTCGCCCGCGTCGAGGTCCACCACGCTGTAGCCGAGCCCCTTCAGGGCCTTCGACACCGCGGCGCCGGTGCGCAGCGAGACCTCGCGCTCCACGGACATGCCGCCCATCAACACCGCGACCTTCATCGTCTTCAGCTGCGCCCTGGTGAAGGCACTCATCTACGCGACCTCCTCAATCGGGAAGAACTCTCCCACCCGCTTCACTTCCGCCTCGAGCTCCACGCCGAACTGCGCGCGCACCCGCCGCTGCGCCAGCGCCATCAGCGACGTCACGTCCCTCGCGCTCGCACCACCGAGGTTCACGATCCAGTTCGCGTGCTGCGGCGAGATCTGCGCCCGGCCGATCACGTGGCCCTTCAGACCGACCCCTTCGATCAGCCCGCCCGCGAAGTGAGGCCTCGGGTTCTTGAACACGCTGCCGAAGTTCGGCTGACTCAGCGGCTGCGTGCTCTTGCGGTAGCCGAGGTCCGCCTCCATCGCGGCCTGCGATGCGGCGACGTCGCCCTTCGGCAGCCGGAACCGCGCGCGGGTGACCACGGCGCCGGCGGGAAGGTCGGTGTGCCGGTAACGATAGGAGAGCGTTGCAGCGTCCACCCAGCCGAGCCCTTCGTGAGTGGCGAGCTCCACCGCCTCCACGCGCGTCATGCACTCGCCGTGTTTGGTGCCCGCGTTCATCGTCACCGCGCCGCCGATGGTCCCCGGGATGCCCGCGAGAAACTCCGCGCCCACCAGCGCATGCGCCTTCATCTGCACGATGAGCCGCGCGATTGCCGCGCCGGCGCTCAGCGTGAGCACGCCATCCGCGTCGCCAACCACCCGTTCTTCGGGCAGAAAATCCGAGGGCAGCTTGAGCACGATCCCGCGCACGCCACCGTCGCCGACGAGCGTGTTCGCGCCGCCGCCGAGGATCGTGATCGGCAGTCCCTCTTCACGCGCGATGCGGAGCGTCTGCACCAGCGCATCAGGGCCGGCCGGGCGCATCCAGAGGTCCGCGGTCCCACCCACGCGCACCGACGTCCACGGCGCGAGCGGCAGGTCCGCCTTCACCTCGCCCGCCACGTCCCGTCCGATGCGCGCGTGAAGGCTCACCCGGCGCGCTCCTGACCACCCGGACCGGTCGTGCCCGTGGACAGCTTCGCCAGCACCTCCGCGCCCGTCTGCGTGATGTCTCCCGCGCCGAGCGTGAGCACCAGATCTCCCGCCTGCGCGCGAGCGGCGATCGCGTCCGGCAGGTCGGTGCGCTTCTCCACGAAGGTCACGTCCTTGTGCCCGTGCGCCGCGATCGCGTCCGCCAGCGCCTGCCCCGTCGCGCCTTCGATCGGCTCTTCACCCGCGGCATAGACGGAGGTGACGAAGAGCACGTCCGCATCGTTGAAGGAGGTGGCGAACTCCTGGAAGAGATCGTGCGTGCGCGTGTAGCGGTGCGGCTGGAACGCGACGACGACGCGACGGCCGAATGCGGTGCGTGCACCGGCGAGCGTGGCCTTCACCTCGGTGGGATGGTGACCGTAGTCGTCCACCACGGTGATCCCGTTCGCCTCGCCCTTCACCGTGAAGCGCCGCTGCACGCCGCCGAAGCCGGCCAGCGCGCTGCGCACGGTGTCGAGCGGGATGTCCAGCTCCTCCGCCACCGCGACCACCGCGAGCGCGTTCATCGCGTTGTGCGCGCCCACCATCTGCACGGTGAACTCGCCCAGGTCCTCGTTGCGCCGCCACGCGCGGAACCGCGTCGCGAACCCGTCGAGCCGCACGTTCTCCAGCCGGTAGTCCGCCTGGTGCGTGGAGCCGTAGGTGACCACCCGCTTCTCGATCCACGGCAAGAGCGACTGCACGTTCGGGTTGTCGAGGCAGAGCACGTTGAGCCCGTAGAAGGGCACGCGGTTGCAGAACTCGATGAACGACTCGCGGAGCTTCTCCAGCGTGCCGTAGTGGTCCATGTGCTCGGGGTCGATGTTCGTGACCACCGCCACCGACGGATGCAGCTTGAGGAACGAGCCGTCCGACTCGTCGGCCTCCACCACCATCAGCTCGCTCTTGCCGAGCTTCGCGTTGGAGCCGAGGACGTTCACCTTGCCGCCGACGACGGCAGTGGGATCGAGTCCCGCTGCGTTCAGCACGGTGGCGACCATGGACGTGGTCGTCGTCTTGCCGTGCGAGCCCGCGACCGCGACCGCGTACTTCAGCCGCATCAGCTCCGCGAGCATCTCCGCGCGCGGGATGACGGGGATCTGCCGGTGCCGCGCCGCCACGACCTCGGGGTTGGTGCGCTTCACCGCCGAGGAGATGACCACCACGTCCGCCTCGACGAGGTTCTCCGCGCGGTGGCCGAAGGTGATGATCGCGCCGAGCCCCGCGAGCCGGCGCGTGGTGTCGGACTCCTTGAGGTCCGATCCGGAGACGCGGTACCCGAGGTTCAGCAGCACCTCGGCGATGCCGCTCATCCCGATGCCGCCGATGCCGACGAAGTGCACCTGCGCCGCGTGCCGGATCTTGTAGAGGCTCTTCACGCGCGCTTTCTCCCGTCCACGCCCCACTTCTCCACCATCAGCTCCACGCACACGTCCGCGAGCTCCTTCGCCGCCTCCGGCCGCCCCAGCAGGCCCGCCTTCTTCTCCATCTTCTTGCGGCGCTCGGTGTCGGTGAGCAGCGAGCGGATCTCGGACGCCAGCTTCTCGCCGGTCAGCTCGCTCTCCCGGAACATCACCGCCGCACCCGCGTCCACCAGCGCCTGCGCGTTCTTCGCCTGGTGATCGTCCGCCGCGTGCGGATAGGGGATGAGGATCGACGCCTTCTTGCAGACCGTCAGCTCGGCCAGCGTGGTCGCGCCCGCGCGGCACACCACCAGCTCCGCGCGCGCATAGGCCTTCGACATGTCGTCGATGAACTCCAGCACCTCGGCGCTGAAGCCCTTCTCCGCGTAGACCTTCCGCGTCCCCTCGGGATCGTTCTTCCCCGTCTGGTGGACGAAGTGCACCTGCTCGCGGAGATCGCCGAGGTGATCGAGCGCCTCGAGCATGCGCCCGTTGATCGCGCGCGCGCCGAGCGAACCGCCGAAGACGAGCACCGTCAGCCGCTCGTGCGCGACCGTGGAGCGGAGGTAGTTGTCCATCAGCGCCCGGCGGATGGGGTTGCCGATGACGTGGACCTTCTTCTCCGGGAAGTGCGCGCCCGCCTCCTTGAACGCGACGAACGCGGCGTCCACGAAGTTGCCGAGGATCCGGTTGGTGATCCCCGGATACGCGTTCTGCTCCTGCACTGCGGTGGGGATCCCCATCATCCACGCGGCGAGCACCACCGGCCCCGACGAGTAGCCGCCCACACCGACCACCACGTCCGGCTTGTGCTTGCGCAGGAGCTTCCACGACTCGATGAACGAGAGCGGCAGGGTGAAGAGGCCCTTGAGGAGCTTCGCGATCCCCATGCCCTTCAGGCCCTGCGCGGGGATCGTCTCCAGCGGGAAACCTGCCGCGGGCACCACGCGTGATTCGAGGCCCCGGTTCGTGCCGACGAAGACGACCTCGTTGCGGTGGTGGCGGGTGACGAGCTCCTCCGCGAGCGCGATGCCCGGAAACAAGTGCCCGCCCGTGCCGCCGCCGGCGATCAGCACCCTCACGCGGTCGCCTCCTCGGACTGCGCCATCACCGCGCGCGACGTCCGCACCGGACGAGACGCGCCCGTGCGTGCCTCCGCCATCGCGCTCACCGAGAGCAGCACGCCCGCCGCGCCCATCATCACCACCAGCGACGAGCCGCCGTAGGAGATGAACGGCAGCGTGAGCCCCTTCGTCGGAAGCATCCCGGTCGCCACGCACATGTTCACGATCGCCTGGAACGCGAAGAGCGCGGTCACGCCGAGGCCGAGGTAGGTGCCGAAGGGCTCGCTCGCGTGCAGCGACGCGCGGATGCCGCGCCAGATGACGATGCCGAAGAGCGTGAGCAGCACCGTGATGCCGATGAGCCCGAGCTCCTCGCCGATGATGGAGAAGATGAAGTCGGTGTGCAGCTCCGGCACGAAGCCGAGCTTCTGCCGTCCGTCCCCCAGCCCGAGTCCGGTGATCCCGCCCGAGCCGATGGACATCAGCGACTCCGCCACCTGATAGCCCGCGCCGTCTCGCGTCCCCCACGGATCGAGGAACGCGGTGATCCGCTTGAGGCGGTACGGAGAGGACGCCACCACGTGGTAGCCGACCGGCAGCGCGAGCAGCAGCGAGCCCACGAGGTAGGAGAGCTTCGCGCCCGCGGCGAAGAGCATGATGAAGAGGAGGAACATCAGCGCCACGGAAGAACCGAAGTCCGGCTGCGCGAGGCAGAGCAGGCAGAGCACGCCGGCGAAGATGAAGTGCGGGAGGAAGCCCACGCTGAAGGTCGCGACCTTCTCGCGCTTCTTTGCCAGCGAGTACGCGAGGTAGACGATCCACGCGAACTTGAGGATCTCGGTGGGCTGCACGGAGATGAAGGGGAAGCGGATCCACCGCTGCGCGCCGCCCGCGCTGCCGCCCACGCCGGGGATGAGCACGGCGATCATCAGCGCCAGCGCCACGAACATGATCGGGTAGGCGAGCTTCGCCAGCTTCCGGTAGCCCAGCCACATCGCCGAGGCCATCGCGCCCAGACCGAGCGCCGCCGCGAGGAGCTGCCGCTTGAGGAAGAAGAAGCCGTCGCCGGTCTTGTCGTGCCCCGGCAGGGCGCTCGCGGAATAGACCATCACCAGGCCCAGCGCGACGAGCGCCAGCACCGCGCCCAGCAGGATCGGATCGAACCGGACGGTGCCCTTCTGGCCCATCATGACAACCCCTTCACCAGCGCCTTGAACGTGTCGCCCCGATGTTCGAAGTGGCGGAACTGATCGTACGACGCGCACGCGGGGGACAGGAGCACCACGTCTCCCGGTACGGCGGCGCCCGACGCGAGCTGCACCGCGGCCGCGAGCGTGCCGCACGAATGGATCGGGAGCGAATTTGCGAACGCGCGTTCAATCACCGGCGCGTCACTTCCGATCGTCAGCACCGCCTTCACCACGCCGCGCGACGCCTTCACCAGCGGCTCGTACGGAGCGCCCTTCCCCTTCCCGCCGAGGATGAGCCACACGCCCGGGCCCTGATCGCTGCCGGGCTGAGGCGTGAAGGCGGAGAGCGCCACCAGCGTGCTGTCCACGTTCGTGGCCTTGGAGTCGTTCACCCACTCCACCCCGCGCACCGTCGCCACCGACTCGATCCGGTGCGGGAGGCCCCCGTAGGTGTCGAGGCCGTTCTGGATGTCCCGCGCCGCCAGCCCGCCGTGACGCGCGAGAAGCGCCGCCGCCATCGCGTTCTCGAGGTTGTGCCCGCCGCGCAGCGCCCGGTTGCGCAGCTCGTAGCGGGCGCCTTCGAGCGTGAATGCCGAAGCGCCATCCGCGGAAGCGAGCAGCTCCCACTCCCCAGGGGAGGCACCGCGCCGCGTGAACGCGTACCGCCGCGCAGGTGAACCGAAGGCCAGCGCAGGCACCGCCGGATCGTCCGCGTTGACCACCGCCGCATCGGTCGGCCGCTGGTTGCGGAAGATGCGCGCCTTCGCCTCGCCGTAGTGCGCGTGGCTCTCGTACCGGTCGATGTGGTCCGGCGTGAGGTTGAGGATCACCGCCGCGTCGCAGCGCAAAGTGGAAGAGCCTTCCAATTGGAAGGAGGAGAGCTCCACGACGTAGGCGTCCCAGGCCCCGCCGGTCGCGAGCACTGCCTCGCTCAGCGGCTCTCCGAGGTTCCCGCCCACGAACGGCCGCTTCCCCGCGGCGGTCCACAGATGTCCGAGCAGCGCGGTGGTGGTGCTCTTCCCATTCGTCCCGGTGATCCCGAAGAGCGGCGCGGGCGGCAGGTGACGCCACGCGAGCTCGACCTCGCCGATGATCTCAACGCCCGCCGCGGCGGCCTCCCGCAGCACCGGCAGCGCGAGCGGCACGCCCGGACTGACGACCACCAGATCGGCGGAACGAAGCACGCCCGCCGCCTCCGCTTCGCCGACGAGCGCCGCCGAAGAGGCCTCGAGCACCGCCCGCTGCGCCTCACCCAGGGCCTCGCGCGGCGCCTTGTCGATCACCGTGATGGACGCGCCCTCCCGCTGCAGCAGCTTGATCGCGGACAGCCCGCTCTTCGCGAGCCCGTACACCACGACGTTCTTGCCGGTCAGAGGATCCACCGCCGCCTACCTCAGCTTCAGCGAGAGCAACGCGATGCCCCCGCAGAGGATGGAGACGATCCAGAAGCGCACGATGATCTTCGGCTCGGCGAGGCCCTTCAGCTCGAAGTGGTGGTGCAGGGGCGCCATGCGGAAGATCCGCACGCCGCGCGTCTTGAACGACGCCACCTGAAGCATCACGGAGAGGATCTCCGCGAAGAACACGCCGTGGATGATGACGGAGACGACCTCGTTCTTGCTGAGGACCGCCAGCCCGCCCAACGCACCGCCCAGCGCGAGCGAGCCCACGTCGCCCATGAACACCGACGCCGGGTTCGAGTTGAACCAGAGGAACGCGATCCCTGCGCCCACGATCGACGCGCAGAACACCGCGAGGTCCGCGCCATCCGGCACCGGCGCCACGCCGAGGTAGCGGTACATGGGGATGCCCGCCAGCACGCGCGAGCCGTCCGCGCCGACCACCGTGTCCGCGATGTTGATCCCCGCGCCCGCCACGTAGCAGAGCACCGCGAACGTCGCCGCGGCCACGATGGTGGGACCAATCGCCAGACCGTCGAGCCCGTCGGTGATGTTCACCGCGTTCGACGTCCCCACCACCACGAACCAGGCGAAGAGCACGTAGAGCCAGCCGAAGTCTGGATGGAACCAGTGCAGCGGCACGAATGGGAACGTGATCCGCGTGTCGAGCAGCAGCGTCGGCCCGCCGCTCCAGTCGGTCAGAAGCCCGAAGACCGCCACGAGGAAGAAGAGCGTCTGCAGCGCCATCTTCTTCCTGCCCGCGAGCCCCTTCGAATTGCGCTTCGACAGCTTCAGCCAGTCGTCGAGAAACCCGATGAAGCCGAACCCGAAGGTGATGATCAGCGCCGCCCACACCGTGCGCGAGCGCAGGTCCGCGAAGAGCAGCGTGGACGCGCCGATGCAGAGGAGGATCAGCGTGCCGCCCAGCGTCGGCGTGCCCTTCTTCTTCTGATGCGTCTCCGGCGTGTGCTCGCGGACGTTGCTCTGCCCGTGCTGCTGGAAGCGCAGCTTGCGGATCAGCGCCGGCCCCACCGCCATGCCCAGCGTCAGCGCGAAGACCGCCGCCGCCACGATGCGAAAGGACGGGTAGCGGAGGAAGTTGACCAGCCGTCCGAAGTCGGTGCCCGCCAGCCACTCGTAGATGAGCAGGAGCACTAGTGCGCCCCCCCACCCTGCCCGCTGCTGGAGTTGCGTCCCATCAGTGCATCCACCACCCGCTCGAGCCGCATCCCGCGGCTGCCCTTCACCAGCACCACGTCCCGCTCCCGAAGCTGTGGCCGCAGCCACTCGACGAGCGCGCCCACGTCCTCGAACTGCGCGCCCTTCCCTGCCGCCTCGCAGGTGGACTTGCTGCGCGGCCCGAAGAGCGCGAGCAGCTCCACCGCTGCCGAAGCGTGCCTTCCCACCTGGCGGTGCTCGTCCAGCTCACCCGGGCCGAGCTCCAGCATGTCGCCCAGCACCGCCACCGCGCGGCCGCCTTGTGACGCCGCGAGATCGCGCACCGTGTCCAGCGCCGCGATCACCGACTGCGTGTTCGCGTTGTAGCAATCGTCGAGCACCACGAGGCCGCCCGGCGCATCGAGCACGTTCAGCCTGCGCGCATAGGGCCTCGCGTTGCCCAGCCCCGTCACGCACGCCTCCGCGCTGTACCCGAGCGCGCGAGCGAGCGCGAAGGCCGCGGTCGCGTTGAACGCGTTGTGCTCGCCGAGGAACGCCAGCGGCACCTCCCACACGCGGCCGCCCTCCTGAACGCGCGCCAGCAGCCCGTCCCGCCCCCGCTTCTCCACGTCCACCAACCGCACGTCCGCCTTCTCGTGCCGGCCGAAGGTCACGACCTTACAGCGTAAGCCGGAAGCCTCCCGCGCGATGAGCGGCTCGTCGAGGTTCACCACCGCCGTGGCGTCGCTTCCCAAAGCGCGAAAGAGCTCCGTCTCCGCCTTCGCCACGCCCTCGAGAGTGCCCAGCCCTTCGAGATGCTCGGGCTGGATGACCGTGAGCACCGCGGCGTGCGGCTCGGCGATGCGGGTGAGCCGGTCCATCTCGCCCGCGAGGTTCATCCCCAATTCGAGCACCGCCGCCACGTGCTCCGGCCCGAAGCCGAAGAGCGTCAGCGGCAGCCCGACCTCGTTGTTGAAGTTGCCCTGCGTGCGCAGCGCCGGCCCGCGGGTCTCGAGGATCGCCGCCACCATCTCCTTGGTGGTGGTCTTTCCGTTCGACCCGCCGACCGCGCCCACCGGCACGTCCGCGCCGAAGCGCCTGCGGTGGAAGCGCGCCAGCGCACCGAGCCCCTGCAGCGTGTCCGCCACCGCGTACACGCCGACGCCCTCGAAAGCCGAGGCCGCGAGGGACGGCAGCACCGAATGACCTTCCTCCACCAGCAGCGCACCTGCGCCTCCCTCCACCGCTTTGTGGAGGAAGTCGTGCGCGTCGAACCGCTCGCCCTTCAGCGCGACGAAGAGGCAGCCGGGGCTCAGCTTCCGCGTATCGGTACAGACCTCGAACGGAGAAGAAGCCGAGCCCCCGCGAGCGACCTGAGCCAACCTGCGCGCTCCGGTCGCCGCGAGCACCTCGTCCTCGGTGAAGCGAGCGGCCACGTCACGCCTCCTGCCGCGCCTCCGACAGCGCCCGCTCCAGCACGGCCACGTCGTCGAACGGGACCTTCTCGGTGCCGAGCTGCTGGTAGGCCTCGTGGCCCTTGCCGGCGACGACGACCACGTCGCCCTCCTTCGCCAGCGACGCCGCGAGCGCGATCGCCGCCTTGCGGTCGGCCTCGACGATGTACCCGGGCTCGCCCTGCCGCGCCTTCGCCGGCGACATGCGCCGCATGCCCGCCTTCTCCACGCCCGGGGTGATGTCCGAGATGATCTCGTCCGGCTCCTCGGTGCGCGGGTTGTCGGAGGTCACGATCACCAGATCGCTGCCCGCCGCCGCGGCCTCGCCCATCAGCGGGCGCTTGCCCTCGTCGCGGTCGCCGCCGCAGCCGAAGACGCAGATGACCTTGCCCTTCACCAGCGGCCGCACCGACTCCAGCGCGCGCCGGAGCGCATCATCCGTGTGCGCGTAGTCCACCAGCCCGGTGACGCCGCGCGCCTCGACCTTCTCCATCCGGCCCGGCACCCGCTTCACCCGCTCGATGCCGTCCTGCACGTCGCGCCGCGAGTAGCCCGCGCCGAGCGCCAGCCCCGCCGCGGTGAGGATGTTCTCGAGGTTGTGCGCGCCGACCAGCTGCGACTTCAGCGGCACGTCGCCCGCCGGCGTCTTCAGCGTGCCCTTGATCCCGTTGAGCGTGAACTCCACGTTCGCCGCCGAGACCTCGCCCTCGCCACGGCCGCTGAACTTCCAGGCCATGCGCTTCTCGCCGCGCAGCTCGTTGTAGATGCGCGCGCCGTAGGTGTCGTCGCCGTTGACCACCGCCAGGCCGCCCGGCGAGAGGTTCTCGGTGAAGAGCCTGCGCTTCTGCTGGAAGTAGTCCTCCTGGTCCTTGTGGAAGTCCAGGTGGTCGCGCGTGAGGTTGGTGAACGCCGCGGCGCGGAAGGTCAGCCCGTGCACCCGCTCCTGCGCGAGCGCATGGGACGACACCTCCATCACCACCGTGTCGATCTCCGAGTCCACCATCTCCCGGAACATGCGGTGCAGCTCGAGCGCGTCCGGCGTGGTGTGCGTGGGCGTGATCACCTTGCCCGCGAACCGGTGCTGCACGGTGCCGATGAGGCCCACCGTCGCGCCGCCCGCCGCGCACATCGCCTCCAGCAGCCAGGCGGTGGTCGTCTTGCCGTTGGTGCCGGTGATGCCCAGCAGCGTCAGCTCCTTCGCCGGGTTTCCGTAGAAGTTCGCCGCCGCCTTTGCCAGCGCGCGCCGCACGTTCGGCACCACGTAGCAGGGCACGTCGTAGGAGAACTTCTTCTCCGCGAGAATCGCCGCCGCGCCGGCCTTCACCGCCGCCTCGACGTACTTCCCACCATCGTCGCTCGTGCCGGGGATGGCGACGAACAGGTCGCCCTTCTCGACCTTGCGCGAGTCCTGCGTCACCTGCCGGATGTCCAGCTTGCGCGCGCTGCCATGCGCCAGCTCTGCACCCGTTCCTTCCAGAATCGCCTTCAGCTCCATTACGTCTCCGATTCGCGCCAATGCAAACGCCGAACCTTCACACGTGCGGCCCTAGTGCCGCGGCTGCATCTCCAGAGTGATCTTCGAACCTCGGGCCACCCAAGTACCGGCCGGAGGGGACTGCGACACTACGCGGCCGGTGCCCTGGACGCGCGGTTCGAGTGCTTGGGACAAAAGATTCGCAACAGCGTCTCTTCCCGCCTGACCGGCGAGGTCCGGCACCCGCACGGCCCCATCCCCCGGAGGGGGGCTCTCCGTCAATGCCAGAGCCACTCCCGCGGTCATCACGCCGGCCGCGCCGGTCACCGCAGCGGTGCGTGTCCCGGCTTTTTCCGGTTCTGGAGCGCTGGCCAGCCGCACATCCGCCTGTCCGCCCGCGCCCTTTGCCTGCGCCACGCCCTTCCCCGGCGGCGCGGCGCGCGACGGGGGCACGCCGAGGTACGCCATCGCCGCCTCGGCAATCTCGCGGAACGCCGGCGCGGCGACGAGGCCGCCGTAGACGTCCGTCTTCGGCTCGTCGATCACCACGAGGATCACCGCGCGCGGCGCCTCGGCCGGAACGACGCCGATGAACGAGGCGATGCGCTTGTCGCCGTAGCCGCCCGCCACCGGATCGACCTTCTGCGCGGTGCCCGTCTTCCCCGACACGCGGTACTCGGGCATCCACGCCTTCGTCGCGGTGCCGCCCGGCTCGACCACGCTCTCCATCATCCCGATCACCCGGCGCGCGACCTTCGGCGAGACGACCTGGCGCAGCGCCACCGGCCGGTTCTCGAGCAGCACCACGCCGTCCGGATCCTGCACCTTCTGCACGAGGTAGGGCCGCATCAGCGTGCCGTCGTTCGCGAGCGCGCCGTACGCCGAGGCGAGCTGCACCGCGGTGGTGGTCAGGCCCTGTCCGAAGGACTGCGTGGCCAGCGCGATCTCCGCGCGCGGATAGGGGATGACGCCCTTGCCCTCGCCCGGCAGCGCGAGACCGGTGCGCTGACCGAAGCCGAAGTCGGCGTAGTACTTCACCGTCTTCTCGCGCCCGAGCGTCTGCGCGATCTTCACCGTGCAGATGTTCGAGGACACCTGCAGCACGCCCTGCACGCTCAGCCGGTCGTGCCGCTTCGTGTCGTGGATCGTGTTCCGCCCCACCTGCCAGGCGCCGTTCTCGCAGTGGAAGGTGTCGTCCGGCTTGATCGTCCCCTCCTCCAGCGCCGCGGCGATGGGGAAGGCCTTGAACGTCGAGCCCGGCTCGAAGGTGTCCAGCGCGGCGCGGTTCTTCATCCGGTCGCGCTTCGCGTCCTTCGGCGTGTTCGGGTTGAAGGTCGGGTAGTTCGCCATCGCGAGCAGCTCGCCCGTGCGCGGGTCGAGCACCACCGCCATGCCCGCCGTCGCCTTCGCGTCGATCACCGCCCGGGCCAGCGCCTTTTCGGAAATATACTGCAGGTGCCGGTCGAGGGTGAGGGTGACGGACGCGCCCGCGCGCTCGAGGCTCTCGAGGTTCACTCCCGGGACCAGCTGCCGGCCGCGCGAGTCCCGGTAGGCGGCGAGCAGCGCGCTCTGTCCGGTCAGCTCGTCGTTGAAGGCCAGCTCCAGGCCTTCGAGGCCGCGGCCGTCCGAACCCGCCATGCCGATGACGTGCGCCGCCAGTTCGCGCTGCGGATAGAAGCGCCGGGGCTCCTTCGCCACGCCCACCGCGCGCAGCCCCAGGGCCTGCACCGCCTTCACCTCGTCCGGCCGCGCCTGCCGCTTCACCCACGCGAACCTGCGGCCCTTCTCCGCCCGCTCCTTCAGCTCGCGCAGGTCGGTGCCGGTGAGCTTCGCGAGCTTCTTCAGATCCTCCGCCGGGTCCGGCAACAGCGAGGGGTCGACCCAGATCGAATCGACCTCCACGCTCTGCGCCAGCGGCACGCCGCGC
This sequence comes from Pseudomonadota bacterium, assembly GCA_023423535.1. Classification (GTDB taxonomy): domain Bacteria; phylum Myxococcota; class Myxococcia; order Myxococcales; family Myxococcaceae; genus JAFAFL01. The sequence goes on along the minus strand of JAFAFL010000131.1, from coordinate 49,816 downwards.
CGGTCGAAGATGTCGCCGCGCCGGGCGGGGATCTCGAACTTCCGCGCGTACTGCGCGGAGGCCATCTTGAGGAGCTCCTCGCGGTCGTTGACCTGCAGCTTGTACGCGCGGCCGAAGATCACGCCGAGCAGGGCGAGGAAGAGGAAGCCGACGATGCGGACGCGGATCCGCAGCCACTTCGACGAAGCGTCCGGGATGCCGCCGTGCTTGAGGTCCCGCACGCTCACCGCGGCAGCTCCTTCGGCGCACTGCGCGCGGCGACCCTCGTCCCGTTCGCCCCCACAGGACGCGTGGTCGCGGCGGTCACCCCCGCGCCAGCGCCACCGGCCGGAGCGCCCTTCAGCGTCACCACCGCCGCCGGCGCGGGCTGCGCCATGCCGAGCTGCTCACGCGCCATGCGCTCGAGGCGGCCCGGCCCCTTCAGCGTGGCCAGCTCGAGGCGGAGCCGGTCGTTCTCGCGGGTGAGGGTGCGGCTCTCGGACTGCAGCTCGCTGACCCGGTACATGGTGCGCATCACCAGCACGCGCCCGCCGGCGTGGACGATCCCCGCCGCGGCGAACGCACCGCACACGAGGAACGCGGGCAGCAGCTGCAGGACCACCGAGAACAAGGACGCACGCTGCTTCATCGGACCCTCTCCACCGCGCGCAACTTCGCCGAGCGCGCCCGCGGGTTCTTTTCCACTTCCGCCTCCGACGCGGTCACCGCCTTCCGCGTCAGGGGTTCGAACAGCCCGGAGGCACCGCAGCCGCACACCGGCAGGCCCGGCGGACAGATGCAGCGCCCCTCGAGGGACCGGAACGTCTCCTTCACCTTCCGGTCCTCCAGCGAGTGGAACGAGATCACCGCCGCGATTCCGCCGATGCGCAAGATTGTGGGCAGCGCAGTCAACGCCCGGTCGAGCGACTCGAGCTCCTCGTTCACCGCCATCCGCAGCGCCTGGAAGGTCTTCGTCGCCACGTGGATCTTCTGCGGCCACGCCTTGCGCGGCACCGACGACTTCACCGCCTCCACCGCCTCCAGCGTCGTCTTCGGCAGCTGCGCCTTCAGCGCGCGGGCGATGCGCGGGGCAAAGGACTCCTCGCCGTACTCGCGCAGGATGCGGATGAGCTCGCGCTCGTCGGCGGACTCGATCAGCTCCGCCGCCGTGAGGCCCTCGTCCCCCATGCGCATGTCCAGCGGGCCCTCCTTCTGGAAGGAGAAGCCGCGCTCCGCCACGTCGAGCTGCGGTGACGACACGCCCAGATCGAGCAGCAGCCCGTCCACCGCCTCCACGCCCGCGCCCGCCAGCAGCGCCGCCACGTCGCCGAAGTTCCCGCGCAGGGTCTTGAAGCGATCACCGAAGCGCGCGCCGAGCCTCTGCGTCGCGGCCTCCAGCGCGCGCGGATCGCGATCCACGCCCCACACCGTCGCGCCCAGATCGAGCAGGCGCTCCGAGTGCCCTCCGCCGCCGAGCGTGCCGTCCACGATCACCCGCCCCTCCGCCGGGCGCAGGAGCGAGACGGCCTCGTTCAACAGAACGGTCTGGTGCGCGAAGGCCGCCACGGGGGCTCAGGCCGCGAACGGCGAACGCGGCGTCCGGAAGGAGGCGCGCGCGTTGTCCGCTTCGGCGAAGAAGAGGAACGCGTCGTGCGCGGCCGCGGCCCGGAAGATGTGGAAGAGGTAGCCGGACACGCCGCTGATGCGGACGTCGCCACCCGCGCGGCGGAACAGCTGCGTGCGCGCCACCAGCGGGCCCAGGCCCCGGTAGTCGATGTGGCTGACCTGCGAGAGGTCGAGCACCACCTGACGCTGCCCGCGCGTGCAGACGCGGAACAGCTCCTCGCCCACGCGGCGCAGGTCCTCGAGGCCCAGCTCGCCCTCGAGGATCAGCGTCACCGGACCCTCCTCCTCCACGCGCACCTCGAGCGCGTGACTCCCCTGCTGCGACATCTGTCCCCTCCCTCGAACCGCTTGAAAAACCGCCCCCGGCGCCGCCCCTCTCCCTGCTCACGGCGCCGGGGGCCCTACGAACTCGTCACGTCACGCCACGTTGCTGTAGCGCTCCACCACGCAAACGACGGCCACGTGGGCCGCCACCGCTAGCCCTGCCGCAGCTCTCCGAGCACGCGCATCAGCTCCGCGCTGTCGGCCTCGGCGCGCGCGTCGGCCTGGGCCTTCAGCCAGCCCTCGGCGCTCCACAGCTCGATCACCTTCACCATCCCCGCCCACACCACGTCCTTCTCCAGCCCCGCGTGCGCCCTCAGCGAAGGCGGGATGAGCACCCGCCCGAGCTTGTCCACCGACACCTCCTGCGCGGGCGCCACGTAGAGCCGCATCAGCGTCTTCACCCCGGGCTCCATGGGGTTCCGCTTCGCCAGCGAGGCCTCCAGCTGCTCCCACTCGCGCACCGGGTACGCGTGCAGGCAGGGGTCGAGCGCGGTCGTGAGGATCAGCCGGTCGTCGTAGGTGCCCACCAGCGTGTCCCGCAGCTTCGCCGGGAGGCTCGTGCGCCCCTTCGCGTCGATCTGGTGCTCGTAGACGCCTCTGAACACGTGGTTCTGATCCGCTCAAGGCCACTTCTTCCCACTTCTTGCCACGGGAGGCCGAAACTAGAGGGATCCCTTGCCCCGGTCAAGAAGCCGGGCCTTTGACTGGATCGGGTCGTCGGGCTACGAGGCGGGGAAGCAGGCGGCCTGGCCGGGCTGCCGCGCTGCTGGCTCTCTAAGGAGGCGTCATGTCACTCCCCATCCGTCTTGCCGTGATCTCCGCTCTCTCCCTGCTCGCCGTCGGTTGTGGCGGCGCGAAGCTGGACAAGGACTCCGCCTCGCGCATCGCGGGCGCTGCCGCGAACAAGGGCAACAGCACCTCCGCTCAGGGCGGGCTCTACAAGCTCATGCAGCAGGGCGACTTCGAGGGCGGCGCCACCGCGTCCTGCACCAACGGCGGCACCGTCTCCATGAAGCTCGCGGGCGTGGATCTCGGCGGGGGCCTCGGGCTGACCTTCGACCTCGCCTACGACGAGTGCACCGAGCCCATGTGGGACGACCCGGAGACGAGCGAGGTGGAGCGGGACGACGTGACCCAGGACGGCGCGCTGACGATGAAGATGGACGTCACCCTCACCAGCGTGGACTTCCTCATGAAGGGCCGGCTGGACCTCACCGGCGCGGTGAAGGACTTCGTGGACATGGACGTGACCCAGTCGATGCGGTTCAGCGCCACCGACTCCAGCGTCACCTTCACCCAGACGATCAACGGGACGATCACCACGTCGGAGGGGACGCACACCTACGACAACGAGACCTACCGCCTCACCGCCACCGGCGAGTACGTGAAGGACGGCGAGGCTTAGGCCGCGCCCGAATCGGGACGGGATGTCGGTGAAGGGCGGGCCGATCCGGCTTCGGATTGGCTACAAGAGCGCGTCGTCCCTGCTGGCGGAGTTCACCCGCTCGGTGGGGCGCGGCACGGTCACGTTGGAGAGCCGCCGCGCGTTGCCGCTCGGCACGCGCTTCGTGTTCGAGCTGCTCGCCGAGGGCGTGGACCGCCCGGTGGAGGTGGTGGGCGAGGTCCTCGAGGTCACGCCCCGCGACGGCGGCTCGCACGCGCTGCACATCCGCTACGACCCGGGCCCGGATCCGGGCTCGCTCGAGGCGCTGGTGCAGACGATCTTCGATCAGCACCGCTACGAGAAGCTGCGGGCGCACCCGCGCATCCCCCTCGTGGTCCACGGCGAGGAGGAGTCGCCGGACGCGCCCCGCTACCTCGTGCGCGACGTGTCGCTCAGCGGCCTCGGCCTCGAGGTGGTGGACGCGCCGCTGCCGGATCGCATCCGCCGCGGCGAGCCGTTCCTTCTCGAGCTGTGGCTCTCCATCGGTCAGCTCAGCCTGCACGGAGAGGTCGTCTGGGCGCGCGATCCTCTGCGCGATCGCAACTGGCTGCGGCAGGCGGCGTTCGGCGTTCAGTTCGGCAAGCTGCGACCGGACACGGTCGAGCGGCTCGAGCACATCCTGCACCTCAAGGCGCTGCCGCCTCCTCCGTGGCGCGCGCGCCTGTCGCTGGGAATGGACGCGGTGGCGCGGATGCCGTGAGGACGACGCGCACGCGCGTTCCCCTCCCCGGCTCCGAAGAGAGCTCCATCGTCCCGCCCATCTGCTTCACCAGCCCGTGGCACACCGAGAGGCCGAGGCCCTGACCTGCGCCGACGGCGCGCGTGGTGAAGAAGGGCTCGAAGGCGCGGCGGCGGACGCTCTCGCACATGCCCTCTCCGGTGTCCTCCACGTCCACGTACACGCTGCCCGCGCCCGCGAGCCCGGTGCGGACGGTCACACGCCGGGTCCCCGGAACGCCCGTCACCGCCTGCACCGCGTTGCGCAGCAGGTGGACCATCACCTGGGTGAGCTTCGGCAGGTTCGCGGTCACCGGGGGGACGCGCGACAGCTCCTCGGTGAGCATCGCCCGGTCGGTCAGCTGCGCGCGGGTGAGCGTGAGGGCGGAGCGCACCGCGGCCTCGACCTCCACCGGCCCCTGCACGTCGTTGCCCTCCTGCGCGAAGGTCCGCAGGTCCGCCACGATGCGCTGCAGCCGCTCCGCGCCGTGCACCGCGTCGTCGATCGCCGCGAGCTGGTCGTCGGTGCACTGCCCCGGCCGCAGATCACCGCGCAGCCAGGTGAGGTTCGAGAGCACGCAGGCGAGCGGGTTGTTCATCTCGTGCGCCACGCCGCCGGAGAGCGCGCCCACCGAGGCGAGCCGCTCGCTCTGGACCATCTGCTCGCGGAGCGTCATCTCCTCCGTCACGTCGAGGAGCGCGCCGTACACGCGGACCGTCCAGCCCCGCTCGTCGCGCAGCAGCCGCGCCCGGGCCTGGCTCCAGCGGACCGCGCCGCCGTCGCCGAGGTAGCGGAACTGCATCGACCAGGTCTCGCCCCTGCCGAGCACCGCCGCGCGGAAGGAGCGGCGGAGCGCCTCGTAGTCGTCGGGGTGGACGCGCTTCATGAACCCGGCGAGGTCGTGCGGCGCGTTCTCCCCGAAGAGCCGCCGCAGACGGCCGAGGCCCTCGCTGGAGCCCGTCACCAGATCGATCTCCCACAGCAGATCGTGCGTCGCCTCCCCCGCCAGCCGGAGGCGCTCCTCGCTCCGGGCCAGCGCCTCGCGCGCCCTCCGCTGCTCGTCGAGCAGGGCCTCCTGCGTCCGCAGCGCCTGGCGAAGCTCGAGCTGCGCGACGACCTGGACCGCCAGCACGAGGAGCGCCTGGCCCTGCTCCTCGGTGAGGCCCGCAGGACGCGGCGAGGTGTCGAGCACGCAGAGCGCGCCGATGGTGTGGCCGCTCGTGGTGACCAGCGGCGCGCCCGCGTAGAAGCGGATGCCCTCCTCGGCGCGGACGTGGGGAAGGCCGCTCGTGCGCGGATCCTCGCGCGTGTCCGGGATGACCAGCAGACCGGGGCGGTCGATGGTGTGGACGCAGATCGCCTCGCTGCGCGCGGTTTCGCTCAGCGCGATGCCCTGCCGGGCCTTCAGCCACTGGCGGTCGCGGGCGAGCAGCGTGATCGCGCTCATCGGCGCGTGGCACAGGCTGGCCGCCAGCCCCACGAGCGCGTCGAAGCAGGCCTCTGGCGGCGTATCGAGCACCCCGAGGCGGTCGATGACGAGCAGGCGTTCCTCTTCCCGGGACGGATCGCGAGACATGTGCCGGTGGAGGCTGCAATGGCAGGACCATGACTCTCCCAGAGAGCGCGTTTACTCGCAGAGCGGGTGCCCTTGAACCATCGGGTCGCGGCGCACCCACTTCTCCGGAGGTCCCCACCGCGCGTGTCGCGCTCGCCTGGCATGGGGCCATGCGTCCGGTGAACTCGGGAGCGCGTGTCGTGCCGCAAAGGGCAGCGCGGCGCACCTTCACCGGGTGGAGCGCGCGCACCAACGCATCGAAAGCGAACCCCGCGCCACGGCACGCGCGCGACGACTCATCGCCGAAGCCGCGGCGCCACGGGCTGGCCGCAAGGCGCGCGTGCTCATCGTGCCCGACGGCGACGCGGACGGGCTCTCCTCGGGCGTCATCGCGTGGCGCGCGGTGGAGCGGCTCGGGGCGGTGCCCTGTGTGCTGCACCCCGAGCGCGGCGAGCACGTGCACACGCCCCGCATCCAGAGGCGGATCTCGGCGCTTCGTCCGGACCTCGTGCTGGTGCTCGACATGGGTAGCCGTGCGGGCGCGATCGCGGAGGGCATCCCGACGGTGATTCTCGACCACCACGTCCCGGCCGGGCTTCCACCGGGCGCGATCCTCGTCAGTGCCGCGGGTCGCGACGAGGAGACGGCGACCAGCGCGCTCACCTGGGACGTGCTCGGCGGCGTGGCGGGCGTGGAGCTCGCGGGCCTCGAGTGGCTGCGCGCGTTCGGGCTGGCGGGGGATCTCGGCGTCGACCGGGCAATGAAGGAGGCGAGCGTCCCGGGAACGCGGAAGGCGCTCTCCACGGCAGTGGCGCTGGTCAACGCAGCGAACCGCAGCGCGTCGCGCGACATCGAGGCCGCCTTTCGCGCGCTGCTCGACGCGAAGGGCCCGGACGACATTGCCGCCCAGCGCGTGCCGACCGCGAAGCGGCTCGCCGCGATGCGCGAGGAGGTCAACGCAGAGGTCACGCGCTGCAGCCGCACCCCGCCTCGCTTCGCCGGCGAGTTCGCGCTGCTGCTCTTCGCCTCCGGCGCGCGCGTGCACCCGCTGGTGGCCACCCGCTGGACGCGCAGGCTCTCCGAGTCGGTCGTCATCGCCGCCAACGTGGGCTACCTGCCGGGGCGGGTGAACTTCGCCATGCGCTCGGCGAAAGAGCGGGACCTCATCTCGCTCCTGCGAGGCTTCCGGCTGCCGGAGGGCGAAGAGGTTGCCCACGGCCACGCGCGCGCCACCGGAGGCAGCCTGCCTGTGCCGGATTTCGTGGACCTGCTCGGACAGATGGGCTTCGGCGCCGAGGCCACCGCGCTGGAGGGCCTCGCGCACCTCGCATGACCGCCGGCCAATGCCGCCGGGACGCCCGCTCCCGGCTAGAAGGCCCTCCGCGCGGCCGCATCCGTGGCGCGAAGCTGCAGCTCCGCGGCGAGCCCATAGGTCAGGTGCCCGAGGAGCCCGCGGGCGTGCGCCTGCCAGGGGAACGCGCGCGGCGGCGGGGTGAAGCGGAAGAGCGTGTTCATGCCCTCGTCCACGAGAAGGAAGAACGCGGTGCCGAAGAGCAGGCCCATGCCGCGCTTCGAGGCCGGCAGCCTGCGCCGCACGATGCCGTAGACCGTGCCCGCGCCAATCGCCAGCGCCCAGCTCATCACCCCGCCGAGCCTCTTCCGCTGGTCCTCGTCGAGCTCCCGGCCAAAGAGCCGCGCCGCCTTCTCCGCCGCGACCTCGAAGGAGGCCTTGCCGCCGCGCACCGACTCCTCGCGCTCCGTGGCCTTCTCGTCCTGGTGCTCGTACATGTACGTGGTGACGCGGCCCATCACCTTGCTCGCCAACGCGCCCGCGAGCGCTCCCCTCGCGCCGTCCAACGCGCTCGTTCCGACCCTGTTCATCGCGCCCTCCCGCGCCGTTCGAAGTTCCTTCGAGAGAAGTTCCTTCGAGAAGCGTGCGCACCGGGCCGCGCGACGTCATGCGCGGGCCCGGCGCGTTGCTCGTCCGGCGTGCAGGTGGGCGCTGACGCCCGAAGGCGCGCAACCGCCAACCGCCTGGCCGCCTATTCGACGCCGAAGGGATAGCCGCCCTTCGCCTCGACGCGCTCCATCAGCGTCTCGCGGAGCGCGGCCGGATCCGCGGGCGTGAAGCGGTCGAGCTGGCGCAGCCGCTCGAGGTGCTCCTCCAGCTGCTCACCCGAGACCGCACCGCAGAGCGCCCGGCGCGCGCGCTCGAAGGCGCGAGGCTGGGCCTCCATAGCGAACAGGCGCACCGCCGCCACGCGCGCGGGATCGAGCTTCCCGTCCTCCGCCGCCTGGCGGGTGCGGGTCACCATCGAGTCGAGCGCGAACGCGTCCATGATGATGTCCGCCACGCACCCGAGCACCTCCTGGTGCTTCTCGATCTCCGGGCCCCACACCTCGAGCGCGGTCTTCGTCGCGTACACCGCGAGCCGCTTGAGGTACTCGGCGGAGAGCGCGTCCTGGGCCAGCTCGTCGGCGCCGCGCGCGCGCGGGAGGTTCCCGTTCGCCAGCTCCTCGTCGAGCGCCATCGCCAGCTCCATCAGCGGCAGCTCGCCCTTCATCGTGCGCTTGAGGAGCATGCCCACCAGCAGCATGCGGTTGATCTCGTTGGTGCCCTCGAAGATGCGGTTGATGCGCGCGTCGCGGTAGGCGCGCTCCACCGGGTACTCGGCGATGAAGCCGTAGCCGCCGTGGATCTGCACCGCCTCGTCGCACACCATCCCCAGCGCCTCGGAGCCGGCGACCTTGAGGATGGACGCCTCCACCGCGTACTGCTCGATGGCCTCGATGATCTTCTGGTCGTAGTCCGCCGCGGTCTTGTCCTCGCCCTCGAGCCGCGCGTCGATGAGGCCGCCCGTCCGGTACGCCATGGACTCGATCGCGTAGGTGTGCGCGACCATGCGCGCGAACTTCTCGCGGAGCAGCCCGAACTGGACGATCGGCGTCTTGAACTGCTTGCGGTCCTGCGCGTAGCGGAGCGCGTCCTCGATGGCCTGCTTCATCCCGCCGACCACGCCCGCGCCGAGCTTCAGCCGGCCGAGGTTGAGGATGTTGAACGCGATCTTGTGACCGCGGCCGATCTCGCCGAGCACGTTGTTCGCGGGGACCTTCGCGTCCTCGAAGGTGAGCGCGCAGGTGGACGATCCGCGGATGCCCATCTTGTGCTCTTCCGCACCGATGGAGAGGCCCGGCGTGTCGCGGTCCACGATGAAGCCGGTGAACTTGTCGCCATCCACCTTGGCGAAGACGACGAACACGTCCGCGAAGGCGGCGTTGGTGATGAATTGCTTCGAGCCGTTGAGGATCCAGTGCTTGCCGTCCTCGCTGAGCTGCGCCTTCGTCCGCGCGCCGAGCGCATCCGAGCCGCTGCCCGTCTCCGTCAGCGCGTAGGCCGCCACCAGCTCACCCGTCGCAAGCTTGGGCAGGTAGCGCGCCTTCTGCTCCTCGTTGCCGAACCACACGATGGGCAGCGAGCCGATGCCGGTGTGCGCGCCGATGGTCACCGACCAGGAGCCGTAGACGGAGGAGGCCTCCGCCACCAGCAGCGAGGTCGTCTTGTCGAGGCCGAGCCCGCCGTAGGACTCGGGGATGTCGATCATCAGCAGGCCCAGCATGCCGGCCTCCGCGAGCAGCGAGCGCAGCAGCGCGTGATCCTTCGCCTCGATCCGGTCCGCCTTCGCGAGGACCTGCTCCTTCGCGAACTGGAGCGCGGTCTTGTAGTAGAGGCGCTGTTCCTCGCTGAACGACTCGGGGGTGACGATCGCCGCGGTCCCCACCTCCGACACGAGGAAGGACCCGCCGGAAGGTGCCGCCGCCGGATGCTTCGCCTCAATCGCTGCCGCCATTTTTCTCCTCCTGCTGCCCGCTGGAACTGATTGCGGCGTCAAGGTATGGCGCGATGCATCAGGACGGAAGTGGAGGGCACCCACCGTGAGCAAGCTGATGAGGAACTGGATGACGCTGGGGCTGGTGATGGGCGCGCTCGGGCTCGCCGCGTGCGGAAACACCGTCGGTGATCCCTGCACGGTCCCCAAGGACTGCGGCGGCGGGACGTCGATCTGCATCAACCGCGACGAGACGCCCGGCGGCTACTGCAGCACCCAGTGCGTGCTCAACGATCCGGACTCGTGTCCGAACGGCTCGGTCTGCGTGCGCGAAGGAGCGGGCGGGGACTTCAACGCCTGCTTCCTCCGGTGCAACGACCCGGGTGACTGCCGCTCCGGTTACGCCTGCCGGACCCACCGCGACAGCACGGTGACCGTCTGCGTGGCGCAGGACGACTGACGCACTTCTCTACCGGTAGCCGCGGCTGAGCAGCGCCTTCGCGCCGATGTCGAAGTGCTCGCGAGGGCCGACGTGGAACTCGAAGGTGTCGGCCAGCCGCGTGATGACGTTGAAGCTGAAGCACACCGCGAGCGCGTCCTTGATCTGCGCGGGCGTGACGCCGGTCCGGAGGACCTCCTTCATGTCCTCCGGCGTGACCTCACCGTGCGCCCGCGTGACCTTGCGCAATAGGCGCAGCGTCGCCCGCAGCCCCTCGCCAATGGGCGCCGTCTCGAGGTCGGCGAGCACCGCCTCCACCTTCGCCTCGTCTCCCCAGGCCTTCGCCGCGACCGCGGCGTGAGACTTCGTTCAAAACTCGCATTCGTTCGTCTTCGAGACGAACGAGGCCATCAGCTCGCGCTCGGCGACGGTCCAGTCCGAAGGGCCGCGCATCGCCTCCTGGAAGACCGCGCGCATCGGGGTCCCGAAGAACTCCGGCCGGTACATCAGCGTCTTCACCACGTCCGGCGCGGGCGCACCGGAGACAACCCGAATGAAGGTGAAGAGGGCCTTCTTCGGGAGTGAATGACCGCTGTCGAGGATCCGCAGCCGCATCGTCTAGCCCTCCCCCACTGCGCGCTCGAGCGCCGCCAGCGCGCTCTCGTACTGCCGCGAGGCCTGTCCCACCGCCGCGCACACCGTCAGCTCGAAGAGCTCGTCCTCGGTGACGCCCGCCGACTTTGGGCCCGCGAGGTCCTCGTCCACCACCTTCCAGACGTTCCTCGCGACCTTCTCCACCAGCCCCTGTAGGTGAGCAGGCACGGTCTTTCGGTCGTCGCCGAAGGCCGACCGGCGCACGGCCGGGGAAAGCCGCCCCTCTCCGTCGAGAATTCGGGCGATCAGCGCGCTTCGGTGGTTGGTGATGTCAGCCATCGGTCGGCAGCCTAGCTCTGCCGGACGCTTGCGACGGGTGGGAAAAGGTGAGGCTTCGAACAGCCCGACTACAGCGTTGCAGAAATTTTCCAGCAACATCATTGCTCGTGCCGGACGACTTCAGGCAGGCTGCGCCCGTCTCCCTCCCCGAAAAGAGGCCTCATGCCGTCCCTCCTCCGACTCCGCGCTGGCCTGAAGGGCCTCGCACTGCTGGGCGTCGCAGCCGGGCTGACCGCCTGCTCCGATCCCTCCTGGCGCACCACCCCGCCCTCCGAGCCCGCGGAGCCGAAGACGCTCGCCGACGTGGTGGTCACCGACCCGAACTTCGACTTCAGCACCACGCAGTCGGTGCGCCTGCAGCTGCGCGCGGCCGAGGGCTCCGAGCCGAAGGCCGTGGAGGTCACCGACTCCGAGGGCCGCCGGCTGATGGACGGTGCGTTCAAGAGCGGCGCCTCGATCGATCTGCGCCTGCCGGTGGGCAAGGCGAACGCGGTGAAGCTGCGCGTGGGCAGCGGTGCAGAGGCCGTGGAGCGCGAGCTCACCGTGGACGGCAACGCGACCGCGGTGGGTGACCTGTGAGCGCGGCGAAGAAGCTGCTCTGTGCGCTCGTCCTGCTCGCCTCCGGTGCCGCGCTGGCTCAGGGCGCGCCGAACGTGGACTCGGATCTCGACGGCGTGAGCGACGACCTCGACGCGGCGCCGTGTGACGCGGACATCTCCGCGCGCGTGTTCGTGCCCGCGGATCGCACCTGGGGCCTGCTGCTCTTCGAGGACTCGTGGCCCCGCCGCGGCGACTTCGACTTCAACGACGCGGTCATCGCCCACAACCAGGTGCTCCGTTACAACAGCGCAGGTCAGGTCACCGCGCTGCGCGTGGAGCTGAGCGTGCTCGCCGCCGGTGCCGGCAACCTCAACGGGCTCGCGCTGCGGCTGCCGGGTGCGCCGCGCACGAGCGTGACCTCGCTCACCGCGACGATTGGCGACGTCATCAGCAACGACGTGCGGCTCGATCCCTCCGCGGCCGACGCGACGCTGGTCATCTCCGACAACATCCACGCGCTCTTCGGCGTCGAGTCCACCCGCGAGTGGGTGAACACGAACCCCGACGTCCCGCAGCGCCCCTACGCGAACATCGTCATCGAGCTGGTGCTCAACCCCGGCGTGCCGCTCTCCGCCGCCGACGCGCCGTTCGACCTCTTCCTCTTCAACCGCGAGCTCGGCACCGAGATCCACCGCCCGCGCTACCGCGGCACCGCGAACATGAACGCCGCGCTCTTCAACACGCAGGACGACGGCTCGACGAGCACCCGCGCCTTCGTGACCGCGCAGGGCATCCCCTTCGTGCTCGAGTTCCCCGAGCTGGCGAACTACCCGCGCGAGAACGCGTCCATCGACCTGCTCTACCCGGGCATCGTCCCGTTCGGCGCCTCCAACGGCACGCAGAACACCGACTTCTACCGGCACCTCTCGCCGGCGTACGCGTACGGGCTCAGCCAGCCGCGCGCGCTCGAGGCCCAGGCGGCGCCGAACACGAGCTGCTTCACGCCTGATCCGGGCCGCTGTGGCCCTGCGATCGGGACCGGCTCCGTCGAGGCCCCCACCAGCGGCCTCTGCGCCTTCGGCACCGCCTCCGCGCCCGCTTCCGTCGGCGGCCTGTGGCGGTGGACCTGCGCGGGCAACTACTCCACGCCCACGCCCTGCACCGCCACCGACTGGGCCTGCCAGCCGAACACGGCCTCGGCGTGCACGGTGACCGGCGGCAGCGGCACGCAGTTCTGCAACGGCTCGGGCACCGGCTTCGGCACCTGCACCGTGACCTCCTGCAACAGCGGCCACTACCTCAGCGGCAACAGCTGCGTGGCGCAGGTGTGCAGCCCGAACAGCACCGGCACCTGCTCGGTCGCGAACGGCAGCGGCACGCGGACCTGCGACAACCTCGGCTCCGGCTGGAGCGGCTGCAGCGCCACGGCCTGCAACGCGGGCTACACGCTCAGCGGCGGCACCTGCGTGGCCAACGCGTCGGGCGGCTCGGGCTCGGTGTACACGGTGGGCGGCGTCTCCACGCCGATCGTGATCGTCCCCTGCGGCAACGGCTCCATCTCCAACTGCACCCAGGCGGTGGCGCAGCAGTCCTGCACGAGCATCGGCCGCCGGCTGGTGAGTCACGCGTCGGACGGGACCTCGTCGGTGTTCTCGCTCGGCGCGACGAACTCCTGCCAGTGGTCGATCTCCTACTTCGTGAACAACTCGCCGCAGGTCGCGGGCCAGTGCCTCGTCGGCGTCTCCAACAGCGCCTGGTCGGGCTGCTGTGGTCACTCGCAGTGGCACGGCAACACCGTGACCATCCCCACCGCGCTGGGGCAGCAGTTCGGGTACACCTACAGCAGCAACAGCGGCTACAACGCCGGCATGCAGAACGTGTCGGGTACCACCTGGGGCTGCATCGGGGTTGGCTCCCCGCCGCCCGCCCGCGGTGGCTGCAGCACGTACAACGTGGCCTGCCGCTAGCCTCACCTCTGCCGTCGTCGAGTCAGGCCCCGTCACCCTTCAAGGTGGCGGGGCTTTTTCGTGTCGGCCTGGCTCCCCTTGGCTCGGAGCGCGGCTTGCGTGACGACGTGCAGGGCGCTACCGAAGTCCTCATGACCACTCGTCGCCGCGCCGCACGCCGGCTCGCTTTGGGCCTCGGCCTGCCGCTGCTCGGGCTGGGGACCGCGCTCGTCACCACCACCGGTTGCCTGGCTGCCTTCGGGCGTTCGCCGGACAAGGCGCGCATGTCGGAGCTGTCGAAGCACTCCGCCTTCAACGATGAGGACGGCGTGTTCGTGAACCGCGAGCCGAAGGAGAACTTCAGCCCGTCGATGAAGACGATGATGAACGAGTGGCTCTTCGGGAAGGCGCAGCGCACGCCGCCCGGGGCCATCCCGCTCGTCGACCCGCGCGCAGTCTGGTCGCAGTCGCCGGAGAGCGGCATGCGCATTACCTGGCTCGGCCACAGCACGGTGTTGATGGAGGTCGAAGGCTTCCGCGTGCTGACCGATCCCATCTGGGGCGAGCGCGCCTCGCCGTCCACCATCGTCGGGCCGAAGCGCTTTCACCCGCCGGTGGTGAAGCTCGAGGAGCTGCCGCCGCTGGACGCGGTGATCATCTCGCACGACCACTACGACCACCTGGACATGCCGAGCATCCGGGCGCTCGCCGCGAAGGGCGTGCCCTTCTTCGTGCCGCTCGGCGTGGCGGATCACCTGCGCCGGTGGGACGTGCCCGCCTCGCAGATCACCGAGCTCGACTGGTGGAGCGAGGCCTCACCGAAGGAGGGCCTGACGCTGGTGGCCACGCCGTCGCGGCACTTCTCCGGCCGCGGCTTGAACGACCGCGACCGCACGCTGTGGGCCTCGTGGGTGGTGCGCACGCCGAACCGCCGCGTCTACTTCAGCGGCGACACCGGGCTCACGCCGCAGTTCAAGGAGATCGGCGCGCGGCAGGGACCGTTCGACGTGGTGATGCTGGAGGTCGGCGCCTTCCACCCGAGCTGGGGCGACATCCACCTCGGGCCGGAGAACGCGCTGACCGCGCTGGAGTGGCTGGGCGGCGGGCTCTTTCTGCCCATCCACTGGGGGACCTTCAACCTCGCCTTTCACGCCTGGGACGAGCCGCCGTCTCAGGTGTATGAGCTCGCCGCCGCGCGAGGCCTCCCCTTCGTCACGCCGCGCGTGGGACAACCGGTGGAGGTGCGCCCGGAGCGCGGCGGCTTCCACCAGGCGGACGCACCCGCGGCCGCGTTCACCGACCGCGCCGAGCCGTGGTGGAAGCTCGTGGGCCGCAAGGCGGACGCCGAGGACGAACGGACGACGCAGCGCTGATTCCCGCCGTCGCGCGGGCGCCGCTTGCAGAGCAGGCACGGCAGCACTGCCTCCCGCCAGGAGCGCGCGGCCGCGATTTTTCGGGCCGGGCCCGGATCAACCGTTGATCCGCCCTGCCCGTGTATATATATGCGCGACCGTGCATACTCCCTCCGTCGGCATCATCGGGGCGTCCGGCTACTCCGGACTCGAGGCCACCCGGATCCTCGCGCACCACCCGCGCGCGACGCTCCGGTTCGCCACCAGCGACCGCTGGGTGGGCGAGAGCCTGGGCGCGCGCGCCGGCATCACCGGCCCCGCCGCCGCTCTGACGTACGTGTCGCAGAAGGACGCGGAGGAGCAGGCCGCGCTGTGCGACGTCGTGCTGCTCTGCACCCCGGCGGAGGTCTCCCTCGAGCTGGCGCCGAAGCTGCTCGCGAAGGGCGTGCGGGTGATCGACCTCTCCGGCGCGTTCCGCCTCCGCGACCCTGCTCTTTATGCACAGTGGTACGGCTTCGCGCATACAGCCCACGACCTCCTCGCGGAGGCCGTGTACGGCATGACCGAGCTCTTCCGCGGCCGCGTGCGCGAGGCCCGGCTCGTGGCCAACCCCGGCTGCTTCCCCACCGCCGCCACGCTTCCGGTGGCGCCGCTGGTGAAGGCGGGCCTCATCGATCCGCAGACGCTGATCATCAACGCCGCTTCCGGCGTGACCGGCGCGGGCCGCAAGGCGTCGGAGGACTACTCCTTCTGCGAGATCGACGGCGACTTCCGCGCCTACAAGGTCCTGCGCCACCAGCACACGCCGGAGATCGCGCAGACGGTGGAGGGGCTGGGCCGGACCGCGGCGACGACGCTGACCTTCACCCCGCACCTGCTCCCCATCCGGCGCGGGATCCTCTGCACCACCTATGCGTGGTTCAACCGGGGCGCCACGCCGGAGAAGGTCGCGGCGGCGCTGAAGGAGGCCTACGGCGACGAGCCCTTCATCTCGCTCGCGCAGAGCGCGGACGGCGTCTCGCTGAAGCAGGTGGTCGGCACGAACCGCTGCCAGATCGGCTTCTCCGCGGACGGCGGGCGGCTGGTGATCTGCTCGGCGATCGACAACCTCGTGAAGGGCGCGGCGGGTCAGGCGGTGCAGAACCTCAACGTGATGTTCGACCTCGAAGAGGGACTCGGCCTCTCCGCGATGCGGGCCTTCCATCCATGAAGGTCCCGATCGGCTTCACGTTCTCGGGCCTGCACTGCGGGATCAAGCCGCAGCGCAAGGACCTCGCGCTGGTGGCGAGCGACACGCCCTGTGCGGCGGCGGGCGCCTTCACGGTGAACAAGGCGAAGGCCGCGCCCATCCGCGTGTGCGAGGGGCGCGTGCCCGCGGACGACATCCGCGCGGTGGTCATCAACAGCGGCAACGCCAACGCGATGACCGGCCCGCGGGGCGTTCAGGACGTCCACACGGTGCACGAGGCCATCGCCGGGGCGCTGAACGTCCCGGTGGAGTCGGTGCTCTCCGCGTCCACCGGCGTCATCGGGATGCGGCTGCCGGTGCAGAAGATCATCGACGCGGCGCCGAAGCTGGTGGCGGGCCTCACCTCGGATCCCCTCCCCTGCGCGGAGGCGATCATCACCACCGACACCCGGGTGAAGATGGTGTCGCGGGTGATCGAGCTGGGCGGTGAGGACGTGACGATCGCCGCGGTGTGCAAGGGCTCGGGGATGATCGCGCCGCAGCTCGCGTCGATGATCGCAGTGCTGGTGACCGACTGCGCCATCTCTTCGCCAGCGCTGAGCGCCGCGCTGAAGGGGTCGATGGACGCCTCGTTCAACAACCTCACCGTCGACGACGACATGAGCACCAACGACGCGATCTTCGCGCTGGCCAACGGCCGGGCGCAGAACGCGCGCATCGAGCTGCCGGAGGGCGGTGACTACGAACTCTTCGCCGCCACCGTCCGCGAGCTCTGCGTGGAGCTGGCGCGGGAGATCGCGTTCGACGGCGAGGGCGCCACGAAGCTGCTGGAGGTCACCGTCAGCGGCGCGCCGTCGCTGGCGATCGCGCGGGACCTCGGCAAGAGCGTCTGCGGCTCTGCGCTGGTGAAGGCGGCGATGTTCGGCGCTGATCCGAACTGGGGACGGATCCTCGCCACCGTGGGCGCACGCGCGGGCTCGCAGGGCTGGGACCTGCAGCCGGAGCGGGCCACCGTCACCATCCAGGGCATCGAGGTCTATGCCGGCGAGCCCTCCGCGTTCGACAGCCTCGCGCTGCGGCGGAAGCTGCGCGGGCCGGAGGTGAAGGTGCTCGTGGCGCTGCACGCGGGCGAGGCCTCCACCACCGCGTGGGGCTGCGACCTCTCGTACGACTACGTGAAGATCAACGCGGACTACACCTCGCTCATCGTGCCCGCGGCGGACGGCGGCGTGGCGAAGGACGACCGGCTGGCGAACTACAGCCCCGCGTTCAAGGTCCGGCTCCTCGTCGAGGCGCTCTCCTACATCTCGCGCTTCGCGGGGAAGCGCTGCGTGATCAAGTACGGCGGCACCGCCACCATGAAGGAATCGCTGAAGAAGACCTTCTGCGACGACGTGGCGCTGCTGCGTTCCGTGGGGCTCCGGCCAATCGTCGTGCACGGCGTCCACGGCGCGCCCGGGGCTCCGGACACCGGCGACATGCTCGAGGAGCAGAGCGATCTGGTCACCCTCCTCAACCGCCACGGGAACCACGCGGTGGGGATCAGCGGGAAGGACGGGGCGCTGCTGCGGGTGCGAAACAGCCCGCTGGGCCAGTCCCTCTCGGTGAACACCGCCTTCCTCGAGCTGCTGCTGCAGCAGAGCTACGTGCCGGTCATCTCGCCCATCGGCATGGGCGACGACGGGCAGAGCCACGACGTGGACGCGGACACCGCGGCGGCGCAGATCGCGCGCGCGCTGGGCGTGGAGAAGCTCGTGTACCTCGCGGACACGCCGGGCATCGTCGAGGCCGGCGAGCTGCTCCCCGAGCTCTCCTCCGACGAGCTGCGCCAGCGCCTGGACGCGGGCTCGCTGCCCAACGGAAGCGCGGTGCGCGCGCGGGCGATCCTCGAGGCGCTCGAAGGACCGGTGGAGCAGGTCCACGTGGTGGACGGGCGCACGCCGCACTCGATCATCGCCGAGCTGTTCACCGACCGCGGCGTCGGGACGCTCGTCAAGCGAGGTTGACGACCCATGGCACGGACGCAGAACGACCCGGAGTTCCGCCGCGCGGCGATCCGGGGGCTCATCCGCTCGCAGGTGGTGGGGACGCAGGAGGAGCTGCGGCAGCTGCTCAACGAGCAGGGCTTCGACGTGACCCAGGCCACGCTCTCGCGGGACCTCGCGCAGCTTGGCGCGCGCCGGGTGTCTCTCCCCGAGGGCGGCACCGCCTACGAGGTGGACGACGCGCGGGTGCCCGAAGGCCCGGACGCATTGCGCTCCTTCCGCGAGATGATCACCCGCGTCATCGACACCGACACGCTGGTGATCGTGCACACGCTCGCGGGGGCTGCCTCCGCGGTGGCGCTTGCGATAGACCGCGCGCGGCTCCCGCAGGTGGCGGGGACGCTGGCGGGCGACGACGCGATCTTCGTCGCGCCTTCGAAGGGCAACTCGCCCTCGAAGCTGGCGCGGCAACTCAACGGTGTGTGGCTGAGGGGTAAAGACGAATGAGCATGATGGCGAAGACCGAGGCCGCCGGCGCGACGGGCCTCCACCCGGAGGTCCTCCAGTTCTCCACCTCGCTGCCGCTGGACATCCAGCTGCTGCGCGAGGACCTCGTGGGGAGCATGGCGCACCTCACCATGCTCTCCCGCCGCGAGATCGTCCCGCGCGAGGCCGCGGCGCAGATCCACGCCGGACTGGCCGCGATCTGGAAGGAGACCCAGGCCGGCACGCTGCGCCTCCCCGAGGAGGAGGACGTGCACATGGCGGTGGAGGCGGAGCTGACCTCTCGCCTCGGGCCCACCGCGGGCCTGCTGCACAGCGCGCGCTCGCGCAACGATCAGGTGGCGCTCGACCTGCGGCTGCACGTGCGCGAGTCCTGCGCCGTGATCCTCGAGATGCTCGGCCGCTTCACGAAGGCGCTCGCGGATCGCGCGGAAGCCGAGCTGGACACGGTCATCCCCTCCTACACGCACCGGCAGCGCGCGCAGCCGGTGTCGCTCGGGTACTTCTTCAGCGCCTACGCGGCCATGTTCGCGCGCGACGCCGACGCCTTCCGCTTCGTGCTGGGGCAGACCGACGCGCTGCCGCTGGGCGTGGGCGCCATCGCCGGGACCTCGCTGCCCACCGACCGGAACATCACGCGCGAGCTGCTGCAGTTCTCGAAGCTCACGCTCAACGGCATGGACACCGTGGGCGACCGCGACTTCGCGCTCGACTACACCTACGCCACCGCGCGCTTCATGCTCCACGCGAGCCGGCTGGCGGCGGACTTCATCGACTTCACCTCCGCGGAGTTCGGCTACGCGAAGCTCGACGGCGACATCGCCTGCGGCTCGTCGATGATGCCGCAGAAGCGGAACCCGGACGTGTTCGAGCTCGTGCGCGGC
Organism: Pseudomonadota bacterium; assembly: GCA_023423535.1. Lineage (GTDB taxonomy): Bacteria > Myxococcota > Myxococcia > Myxococcales > Myxococcaceae > JAFAFL01. Next base: position 30,571 of record JAFAFL010000131.1, on the reverse strand, counting down.
AAGAGCGGGCGCGCGGTGGGCAACCTCGTGAACCTGCTCGTCACCGTGAAGGGCCTGCCCGCCGGCTACAACCGCGACCTGCAGGAGGACCGCGCGCCGCTGCTGGAGACGGGTCCGCTCGTGCGCAGCGTGCTCTCCATCCTCGAGCTCGCGCTGCCCCGCGTGAAGTTCGACACGGCCCGCACCCGCGCGGCGGTGGAGGGCGACGCGATGCAGGCCACCGACATCGCCGAGGCGCTCGTTCGCACCGGCATGCCCTTCCGCACCGCCTACAAGGCCACCGGCGCGCTGGTGCGCAAGTGCCAGGAGGCCGGCATCCCGCTGGCGAAGGTGACGCCCGAGCTCGCGCGCGAGTGCGATCCCGCGTTCACGCCCGAGGTGCTGCGCGCGGCGGATCCGTTCAACGCGGTGGCGGCGAAGAAGAGCGCCGGTGGCACTGCGCCCGAAGCGGTGAAGAGCCAGGTCGAGACCCTGCGCGCGGCCGGTGAGCAGGCGATCCGCGACGCGCAGGCGGTGCCGAGGCTCGCCGCGCTCTTCGACGCGCTCTCCGCCATCAAGCTCTAGAAAGGACCCCACCATGGCCCATCCCCGTCCCCGCCACTTCCTCCACCTGCGCGACCTCTCGCTCGACGAGCACGAGCGCCTCTTCGCGCGCGCCGCCGAGCTCAAGGCCCGGCGCAAGCGGCACGAGGTGGAGACGACGCTCGCCGGCCGCACGCTGGTCTGTATCTTCGAGAAGGCCTCCACCCGCACCCGCGTCTCCTTCGAGGCGGGAATGCAGCAGCTCGGCGGGAACGTGGTCACGCTGACCGCCTCCGAGTCGCAGCTGGGGCGCGGCGAGCCGATCAGCGACACCGCCCGCGTGCTCAGCGGCTACGCAGACGCGGTGATGGTGCGGACGTTCGCGGACGCGCGGCTGGCGGAGTTCGCGAACAACGCGCGGGTGCCGGTCATCAACGGCCTCACCGACGGCGCGCACCCCTGCCAGGTCCTCGCGGACGTGTTCACCGTGCGCGAGCGGCTGGGCACCATCGTCGGCAAGACGGTGGCGTGGATCGGCGACGGCGCGAGCAACATGGCGCGCTCGTGGGTGGAGGCGGCGGGCCTCTACGGCTTCGACCTGCGCATCGCCGCGCCGGAGGGCTACCGGCTCTCGCGCGAAGACATCGCCGCGCTGGCGGGCCCGAGGGCCGCTTCCCACGTCACCATCACCGACAACCCGGACGAGGCGGTGGCCGGCGCGGACGTGGTGAACACCGACGTGTGGACGAGCATGGGCCAGGAGCAGGAGAACGCGGTGCGGCTCGCGGCGCTCCACGGCTTCACGGTGGACGACGAGCTGGTGGACCTGGCGAAGCCGGACGCGGTGGTGCTGCACTGCCTGCCCGCGCACCGCGGCGAGGAGATCACCGCCAGCGTCATCGACCGCCCGCAGAGCGCCATCTGGGAGGAGGCCGAGAACCGGATGCACGTGCAGAAGGCGCTGCTCGAGAAGCTCATCCTCGGGTGACGGAACTCGTGAGCGTGACGACTCTCGCCGAGTGGCGCACCGCCCTGCGCGAGGCGCTGAAGGAAGCCCTGCGCTCGAAGCAACCGGACATGGTCTCGGCGCTGCGCGAGACGCTCTCCGCGCTGGATCAGGCGGAGGCCGTGCCCCTCTCGGCGGCGCCGGTTTCCGAGGCGGAGGGCGCCATTGCCGGTGGTGTCTCCGGGCTCGGGCGTGGAGATGTGCCTCGGCGCGTGCTCTCAGCCGACGAGGCCGCGGGAATCGTCCAGGGCGAGCTGCGTGACCGGCGCGAAGCCGCAGAGGTCTATGCGGCCGCGGGCAAGCACGAGGTCGCCGAGTCTCTCCGTCGCGGTGCGGACGCGCTGCACGCCCTGCTCGAGAGGCTCAGGTCTCCACCACCGCGGACATGAACCCGGCCAGCTCGCCGGTCCGCGTCTGGCCGACGAGCATCGTGGTGATGTTCACGCTGCCGAAGCGCACGACCTTCACGTCGGTCAGCTCGCTGCGCACCAGCGCCGCGAGGTTCTTCCAGCGCTCCGCGATCGCCACGCTCTCGGGGTCCGCCGGATCGAACGCGTGCGCGCGCGCATCGAGCCAGGCGTAGCCGTTGCGGACCTCCACCTCGCTCCGGTCCGCGAGCTTCACGAAGGACGGGTCCTCCCAGCCGTAGATCGAGGGCCCCAGCGCATCGTGCGTCGCGCCGAAGTGCCGCTTCACCAGCTCGGCGGTCACCGCGCCGGAGACGGGTCCGGCCGACGCGATGTAGCGGAGCTGCGCGTCGCTCTCGCTCGTGAGCCAGAGGTCCTTCGTCGCGCTGTCGAAGCGGGCGCGCAGATCCGACATGTTCGACTTCGCCGGCAGCGGCCCGAGGTCGTACCAGCCGACCAGCGGCGTGGGCCGGTTCGCCGCGCGCGAGGCATAGATGCGGCCGTCCGCCACCCAGGCGCGCAGCACCGTGTTGCTCGGGGCGTGCGGCAGGTACTCGATGAGCTCCTTGCGGCCCTTCACCACCGCCGGCGGTCCGGAGAGCTTCACCGCGGTGCCGTTGTCGAACGCGCGCAGCACGGTGTCCCGCACGTCCGCCTGAAGCTGCTGCGGCGTGCGCTGCGGCCCGTCCGCGATCTTGCCGCGCAGGTAGAGGAAGTCGTCCTGAAGGTCCGCGCGCAGGCCCTTCGCGTCCGCGTAGGAGATGCGCCCGTCCTTCCCCGCCACGGCCGCGCCCTGCGCCTCCGCGTACGCGCGGGCGCCCTTCACCAGCACCGCCACCGACATCGTCTTCTGGCCCTTCGCGTTCAGGTACGCGACCGCGTTGTCGCTGAAGAAGCGGCCACCGTCGAAGCGCTCGGCGATGCGGCGGGCCTCGGTGATCGAGAGCCGGCCGTCCTTCCCCGCCGCCTCCTTCGCCACCTCCTCGAGCTTCTTCGTCCAGGCGTCCGCGAAGGCCTTCGCGCTGGGAGTCGTCGGGAGGATCGGGGGCATGACATGGCTCCGGCGGCAGAGGGGACGATGTGGGTTTATCGTCCACCCCTGCCGCCGGTTGTGTGTCAGTCAGATTTACAGCGTCAGCGCGCCTCGACGGCGCCGCCGATGACGATCTTCCCGTCCGCCTGCACCGCGATGGCCCGCGCCGTCTCCACGTTGCCGCCCTCGCGCACGTTGAGCTTCACGGTGCCGCCGGTGCCGAACTCCGTGTCCAGCGTCCCGTTGAGGTTGAAGCGCGCCACGAGCATCCGGTGGTCGCCGCCCTCGTCGATCACGCCGGCCGCGTAGACCTTGTCGTCCGGGCCGAAGGTCACCGCCCAGAAGCGGTCCATCGCCGTGGCCGAGAGGGGCACCACGCCGGAGAACTCGGTGCCGCTGCCGGTGGGGATGAGCGCGAGCGTCGCGTCGATGCCGCCGGTCTGCGCGCTGTAGCCCGCCGCCGCGATCCAGGCGCCGTTCGAGGAGGCCGCCACGCCGAAGAAGGCCTCGTCCGCGCTGCCGAAGTCGAAGAGCTTGTAGCCGTCGGTGCTGAAGGTGTCGTCCGCCGAGCCGTTCTCGGTGGTCACGAAGATCATCGCGTCGAGCGTGTTCGCCGCCACCGCCGCGCTGCCCACGTGCACCGTGCGGTCGTCGGGAAGAACGGTGAGGTTGCGGCCGCGGTCGTGCTCCGCCGACACGTCGAGCACGAGCTTCCCGCCGATGCCCCACACGTCATCGAGCGACCCGTCGCTGTCGTTGAAGCGGAAGCTCACGAGGTCCACCGGGCCGCTGGACGCGACGCGGCCGTAGCCGGTGGTGACGTAGCTGCCGTTCGACTGGCGCGCGACCGCGTAGGCCTCGGCCATGCCCCACGGCGTCATGTCGTCGAGGCTGAACGGGTTGCTCTGCACCACGCCCTCGGTACCGAAGGCCGTGTCGGGCGAGCCGTCTTCGTTCAGCCGCTGGAGGATGATCGCGTTCGCGGTCTGCGTGCCCACGCCGGTCGGCACGGGCGTGTAACCGGAGGCGACGATCTTCCCGTCCGCCTGCAACCAGCCGCCGCGCCCGTTGTCCGCGAGGCCCTGCGTGTCGAGCGTGGTGAAGCCGCCCTCGCCGAACGTCGTGTCCAGCGCACCCGCCGCGGTGAGCCGCGCCACGTAGCGATCCTGGTCCGCGCGCTCACCCTGCGCCTTGCCAGAGCCGAAGAGGACGATGCGGCCGGTGCGGTCGAGCTTCAGATCCCAGAGCGTGTCCTGGACGGTGCCGGCGCCCTCGCCGAACTCCACCGTGGCGATGCCGCCCTCGCCGAAGTTCGAATCGAGGCTGCCGTCCGAGTTCAGCCGGACCACCGCGATCTGGTTGCCCTCGGCCGAGCTCATGCCGCCGTCCGGGTTCACCCCGGCGTCAGGGTCGGTGCCCGCGTCCTCGCCGCCGGTCTGGCCCGCGTCCGGCTCGGTGCCGCCGTCGGTCTCGCTCCCGTTGCCGCCGCCGCCACAGGCGGTCGCCACCAGCGCCAGCGCCAGGACGGCGCCGAACAGCCCGAACTGCCCCACTCCCTCTCGCTTCGTCTGCTCCACTGCGCGCTCCTCGGTCGTGCTGCTGAACTTGAGAATGATTCTCAGTTCTCTTTCCTGAACGGCGCCGATCTAGTGATTTTGCGAGGCATTGTCAAAATCATCCTGCGCTGCTAGGTCCGCGGCATGTCCCAGACCGTCCCCACCTCCGCGCGGACGCGCGCGCTTTCGCTCTCGCTGACGGCCCTGCCGCTGGCCCTCGTCCTCTCGCTGTCGGGCTGTCCCCGCGCCGAGCCGAACGTGCCGCCGATCTCCGAAGAGGGCGATCGCGCGACCTCTCGTGCCGCGCTGGCCGCCGCCGCCGGCGAGTGCATCCTCGGTGAGACCCGCCAGTTCAACGAGCGGGCGCAGGCGCTCGACGCGGCGGTGCAGGCCTGGGGAGCCTCTCCGGATGCGACGACGCTCGCCACGGCGCGCGCCGCCTTCGACGACGCGATGAACGTGTGGCAGCGCCTCGAGGTGATGCAGGTGGGCCCGCTGGCGCGGAAGACCTCTCCCGGCGGCGGCGATCTGCGCGACCACGTGTACTCGTGGCCGCTGACGAGCCGGTGCGCGGTGGAGGAGCAGATCGTCTCGCAGTCCTACGCGGCGCCGGACTTCGGGACCCAGGTGCTCACCCGCCGCGGGCTCGACGCGCTCGAGTACCTCCTCTTCCACGAGGGCGAGACGACCGCCTGTCCCTCGACCTCGAAGATCGTCGCGCAGGGGACGTGGGCCGCGCTCACGCCTTCGGAGCGGGCCGAGCGCAAGCGGGCGTACGCCGCCGCGGTCACCACGGATCTGCGCGGGCGCGCCGAGACGATCGTCACCGCGTGGGCGCCGGAGGGCGGAGACTTCCTCGCCACGATGAAGAGCGCGGGCCCGGGCAACGCGGTCTTCCCCACCACGCAGTCCGCGCTGAACGCGCTGAGCGACGCGATCTTCTACCTGGAGGCGGAGGTGAAGGACATGAAGCTCGCCAAGCCGCTGGGGCTGCGCGAGTGCGAGCTCGACACCTGCCCCGAGTTCCTCGAGTCGCGTCACGCGCGCAAGTCGGCGCTGTGGATGCGGGCAAACCTCGAGGGCGCGCAGAAGCTGCTGCTCGGCTGCGGCGAGGAGAACGCGGGGACCGGCTTCGACGACCTGCTCGAGGCCTACGGCGCCGGCGAGCTCGCGGGCCGCCTGCGCGCAGAGCCGGCGAAGGTGCACGCGGCGCTCGAGGCGCTGGGCAACGAGGACTTTGCGCCCGCGCTCGCGACCGACAAGGCAAAGGTCCGTGCGGTGTACGACGCGCTGAAGGGCCTCACCGACCTGCTGAAGGTGGACATGATCGGCGTGCTCGACCTCGAGCTGCCGCAGACCATCGAAGGCGACAATGACTGAGACCGCCGCGCGCGGCCTCTGGGCACGGCTGCTCGCGCCGACCGACGCGGCGGCGCTGGTGGTCGTCCGCGTCGCGCTCGGGCTCATCGTCACCGTCTCGGCGGTCCGCTTCCTCGCCTACGAGTGGGTGGACTTCCTCTTCGTCGCCCCCACCTTCCAGTTCAAGTACTGGGGCTTCTCGTGGGTGCCGGCGCTCGGCGCGGAGGGGATGCGCAACCTCTTCGTCGCCGCGGCGGTGCTGGGCCTCATGTTCGCCGCGGGCCTCTTCTTCCGCGTCGCGGCGGCGCTCCTGTTCTGCGTCTTCGCGTGGCTGCAGCTCGTGGACGTCACGAACTACCTCAACCACTACTACCTGGTGACGCTGCTGCTGGGGCTGCACCTGTTCATCCCGTCGCACCGGGCCTTCTCCATCGACGCGCTGCTGCGTCCGTCGCTGAGGTCGAAGACGCTGCCCGCGTGGTGCACGTGGCTTCTGCGCTTCCAGGTCGCGACCGTGTACGTGTTCGCGGGCCTCGCCAAGCTGTCCGGAGACTGGCTCCTGCACGCGCAGCCGCTGAACCTGTGGCTCGCCGCGCGCACCGACCTGCCGCTGGTGGGGCCGTGGCTGGAGGCGCGCTGGGTCGCGTACCTCGCCGCGTGGGGCGGCTTCCTCTTCGATACGACGGTGCCGCTCTTCCTCTCGCTGCGGAGGACGAGGCTGCCCGCCTACGCCGTCGTGCTCGGCTTCCACGCGGCGACGTCCATGCTGTTCCCCATCGGGATGTTCCCGGTGATCATGGTCTGCTGCGCGCTCGTCTTCTTCGAGCCTTCGTGGCCGCGGAAGGTTTGGGCGAAGGTCCGCGGCGCGGCGTTCGTTCCGGTGTCCGAGAAGGCGCCTGCAGCGCGTGTGCTCGTGCCGCGCTTCGGTACCGCCGCACTCGCGGTGGCGGTGACCTACTGCGCGCTGCAGGTGGCGATGCCGCTGCGAACGCACCTCTACGGGGGCAACGTGCTCTGGCACGAACAGGGGATGCGCTTCTCCTGGCGGGTGATGGCGCGGGAGAAGACCGGCGGAGTCCTGTTCATCGTGCACGACGCCACCGGCCGCGAACACCACGTGCCGCCCCGGCGCTACCTCACGAGGCTGCAGGAGCGCGAGATGTCCGTGCAGCCGGACCTCGTGCTGCAGCTCGCCCACCACATCGCGCGGGAGTTCGAGGCGCAGGGCAAAGGCCCGGTGAAGGTCTTCGCCGACGCGCGCGTGTCGCTGAACGGACGGGCCTCGGCGCCGTTCATCGATCCGACCGTGGACCTCGCGAAGGAGCGGGACGGCCTCGGCGCGAAGCGGTGGATCCTCCCCGCGCCGGAGGGGCCGCCCATCCACCTGCGGCCGACCTTGAAGCCCGGCTTCCGGAGACCGGTACAGCCCGCTCCGGTGGCCGCCGGCCTGTCCGCTACATCGAGTACTTGAACCCCACGAGCACGGTGCGCGGCGCGTTGGGCCTCGCGCCGTAGGGCCTGCGCGAGGTGATGCCGACCTCGTCGGTCACGTTGCGCGCCTGCAGGTAGAGCTGCGCCTCGGGGTTGAAGAAGTACGCCGCGCCGACATCGACGGTGATGATCTGACTGGTCAGCTCGCCCGGCTCGGTCTCGCCCTGCCCCGCGCGCTCGCGCATGGCGCCGGTGAGGTTCGCGTTGACGAAGGCGCTCCAGCGCATGGCCTCGGCGGAGAGAGACAGCGCGCCCTGGTGCCTCGGCACGTAGGGCAGCTCATCGCCCGCGCGCACGTTGCCGAAGTGCGGGTCCGCGCTCTGGAAGCTCTCCAGCAGCTCGGTCTGCGTGTAGGTGTACGTGACGCTCAGCGGGAAGCGGACGCCCCACGCGGTGCGCAGGAGCTTCTCGCCGTACGTCTCCACGCCCCAGATGCGCGCGCGGCCGGCGGCGAACTGCCGGTCGAGGTTCTCCGCGAGGCACCCGTTGGAGAAGGTGCAGATGTCGGTGAGGTTCGAGTAGTCGTTGAAGAAGCCCACCGCCTCGAGGCGCTCGCCCCGGCGCATCCAGCGCGCGCCGCCCTCCCAGTTCACCGCCAGCTCCGGGCCCTGCGCATCCGGCGAGCCCGGCGCGGGAGGACTGAAGCCGCGGTGCACGCCCGCGAAAAGGCCCAGCGCCTCCGTCACCGCCACGTGCGCGCCGATGCCCGGCAGGAGCACGTTGGTGCGGCCCTCGCTGGAGGTGCCGGCGAGGAAGTCTTCGGAGGTGGAGCGGATGAGCTCCGCACGCAGCCCGGGGGTGAGCGTGAAGCGCTTCCAGCCGACGGTGTCCATCACGTGCAGCGCCAGCGCGTTGGTGGCGTCGCGGTTGTCCGCGGTGATGGAGGTGGGGCGGCCCTGCGACACGAGGCGGCCCTCGACCATCGAGTAGGCGTCCTCGGAGTGGTCGCGTTTGATGCTGTCGTGGTGCAGCCGCGCGCCGAACTCGAGGCTGTGCTGCAGAGGGCCGGTCATCGCGTCGAGCCGCGCCACCGTCTGTACGCCCTGCGAGACGAACGAGCGCGCGTTGGGTCCGATGAAGAGCGTGTCGGAGGTGCCGGTGGTGTCGAGCTCTCCGGTCAGCACGCCATAGAGCTGCGCGTTGCGTGCGGTGTCCGGGTTCTCCAGCACAGGTCCGATGGCGCCGCCGCCGAAGCGGTTCACCTTGCGCCAGGTGCGCGACATGTCGTGCCGGTACGCGGTGGTGACGAGCGTGAAGCCGCGGCCCTCGAGCCGGTGCGAGAGCTGCGCCTGCGTGCGGTGCCAGCGCATGTGGTCGTGCGCGCTCGCGGCGTAGCGGCGCAGCGGCGTGGCCGCGAAGTCCTCGTCGGTGAGCCCGAGGTACGTCTCGTCCGAGTCCTCGTGCGACCAGCCGAGCTTGAGCTGCACCGACTGCTCGAGCGTGCCCATCGCGGGCAGAAGTCGTCGCACCTTCGCCATCCACTCGTCGCGCGCGAAGCCGGTGCCGCCGCCGCCGTCGAGGCTCTTGAAGCCGCCGCTGCGCAGGTGCACGCCCTCGAGGAAGAAGCCCCAGCGCTCCCACGAGGTGCCGCCGTGCAGGTGCGCCTTGCCCGAGCCCCACTGGCCACCCGCCACGTCGAGCCCCGCCGAGAGGGTGCTGGGGACCGGACGCGTGAGCAGCTCCACCGAGCCGCCGATCGTCTGCGGGCCGTGCACCACCGCGGAGGGCCCCTTCAGCACGCGCACCGCCTGCATCCGCGTCATCAGCGGGAAGTAGTAGGCGGCGGGCGCGGAGTAGGGCGCGGGGCCGAAGAGCACACCGTCCTCGAGCAGCGTCACCTTCTTCGAGCGGTCCGAGCTCGCGCCGCGAAGGCCGATGTTCGGACGCAGGCCGAAGCCGTCCTCGCCGCGCGCGTACACGCCGGGCACGTGCTGCAGCACCGCCTGCGGATCGTCGTACTCGAAGCGCTCGAGCTTCTCCGGGTTCTGGATGTGCAGCGAGCCGCCCGTCTTCGCTTCGCTCGCGCCGACCACGACGGTGCTGAAGGTCGGCTCGGTGGCGGTTTCCTCCGGCGCTTCGTCGCTGGGCGGCGGCTGCTGGTCGGAAGTCTCCGAGGTCTCCGTGGCTTCGGTCGCTTCGGTGGCCTGCGTGTCCTCCGTCGACGGCTCCTGTGCGGCGGCGCTCTTCGGGCGCTGCGACTGCGCGGGGGACGTGGAGGGCGCGGCCGGCACCGCGGGCTGGGCGCCTGCTCCGACCGGGGCGAGGAGGAGCGCAGCCGCGACGGGGAACAACGGAAGGGGCGGATTCGAGAAGAGCGGCACGGTGGCCCCTCCTACTGCGCCGGTGGCTGATTTTGCAAGCGATTCGCAAAATCAAATGAGCACGAGTAGCGGCGGCAATGGGCGAGACAATCGCCCCGAGGTGCCTGTCAGTGCGAAAACTGGCCGCTGTGCGTGGCACACCTACACTGGCGCGCGCCATGAACAACTTCCTGCTCGTCGTCCTCCTGGCCGTCTCTGCCGTGGGTTCCGTGGCCGCCGTCCGCTGGCGCGCCGACCAGCACGTCCGCGTCGCGCCCAACGTCGCCCCGTGGGAAGTGGGCGCACAGGCGCGGCGCTGAAGCAGCCGGCCGAACGAGGCGTTCACGGTGGGCCCTTCCGTTCCGCGTTGCCCCCTTCGTTCACACGATGAGGGCAATGGCCGCTCGGGCACAGGCGATCTGGGAGCGCGCGGTGGACCTCGGCGTGAACGCGCCGCCCTTCGAGCGGAACCCCTCTTCGTGGCGTCAGCGCATCCCCATCGCGGTGCTGGCGGGGGTGGGCTTCCTCATCTCCACCTATCTGGCCTTCTACCAGTGGGGCCTTATCGACACGGTCTGGGACCCGGTCTTCGGCGACGGCTCGAAGAAGGTGCTCGAGTCCAACGCGGCGCAGAAGATGGACCGCGTGTTGCGCATGCCGGACGCGGCGTTCGGCGCCTGGGGCTATCTGAGCGAAGTGGTCTTCACGCTCGTCGGCTCCACGCGGCGGTGGCAGTTCCGGCCGTGGATGGTGATGCTCTTCGGCCTCGACGTCATTCCGCTGGGGATCGTGAGCTTCGCGCTCGTGGTGACCCAGGGCTTCGTCATCGGCTCGTGGTGTTTCCTCTGCCTCGTCACCGCGGTCATCTCGCTGGTGCTGGTGTTCCTCGCGTACGACGAGGTCTGGGCGTCGCTGAAGTACCTGCGCCGCGTGTGGCGGCACACGAAGGACAGGAAGCTGCTCTGGAACGTCTTCCTCGGCCGGCCCGACGCACGAGCGGACGCGCTGGCCACGCGGAGGGACTAGACGATGTGGGCGCGCGCGATCGAGCTGATGCTGGGCCTGTGGCTGGTGCTGACGCCGTTCATCTTCCTCGGCGAGCCGGGAGGGCCGGACCTGGCGGTGCCGGCCTTCGCGGCAGGGGCGCTCATCTGGCTCTTCTCCACCCTCTCCTTCTGGCACCCGACGCGGCGCGCGCACCTGGGCAACCTCGCGGTGAGCGCGTTCCTCGTCGTCTACGGCTACGTGAAGACGGGGCACCCGGCGGTGCCCCACTTCCAGAGCCTCCTCATCGTCGGGCTGCTGCTCGTGCTCTTCGCGATCGTGCCGCCACAGTCGAGCGAGCCGCCGCTCCTGTGGCGCAAGCACTACGAGAAGCGCGCGCTCTGAGCCTTTCGAAGGGCCCGAAGGCTACGGCTGCACGTTCGCCCACGCGGCGTCGCCGTTCACCCACTCCGTCACCCAGCTGTTGAGCGTCTTGCCGCTGGGCGCGGCGAGCGTCCCGAGGCTCCCGAGCATCGTGTGCTGCGAGCCCGCGAGGAGGAAGTAGCGCGTGTGGGGGTACGGGTCGTAGCGGTCCGCGAGAAGGTCTCGCGTGTGCTGCTCGTACACCGCACCGGTGTAGCCGAAGAAGGTGCGCAGCGTCTGGTCCTGCGTGTACGCGGTCAGCGCGAAGCGACGGTTCGGGTACGTGGTCGCGAGGTACTCCGGGTAGAGCGTGAAGTCGGTGCCGCAGTCGGGGCAGGCCTCGGGGAGCACCATGTTCCACGACGCCTGCCACTCGGCGAGGCGCGTGCCGCCCGGGTTGATCATCTGCGCCGAGTCCGCGAGCACGTGGACCTCAGCGTTGGGGAACGCGCGGACGAAGCGGTCGTAGTTCAGCTGCGCGCCGAAGCCGCCGGCGCTGCTGCCGGTGAGGAAGATGCGCGTGGCGTTGGGGAAGGTGGGGGCGAGGCGCTCGAGGAACGCGTCCACGTTCGGACCACCCTTGTGGTACACCTGCGGGTTGCTTCCGTACGTTTGCACCGCGTCGCCCGCGTGCACGTCACCGGTGCAGTAGGGCACGTACACGAAGCTCATGTCCCGGAACGGATTGGCCTCCTGCGAGCGGTTCACCGCGAAGGCATTCCTGTAGGGCGCATTGGCGAACTGCTGCGCGCCGTAGCCGGTGTTGAGGTTCGACGCGGACTGCAGCGTGAAGCAGGTGAAGCCGTCCCAGCAGGCGCCGCCGCCCTCCATGTAGACGAACACGTCGGTGCTCGCGTCGGTGAGGTTCACGCCGATGCCGGTGGCCGAACCGTTGCCGCACTTCGAGGTCGGGAAGTCCACCCAGGTCCAGGTCTCCTTCGGCGCCGAGATCGCGCCCTCGGTGGTGGAGCCTCCGTCGGTGCCGCCGTCGGTGGTGCCGCCGTCGGTCTCCATGCCGGCGTCGCCGTTGGTGCCGGCGTCCCCGTTCTCGCCCGCGTCGGCCGTGCCGCCGTCGTCGAGGCCGCCGCCGGTGGGGAGCACGCAGGTCCGGTCCGCGGTGCACACCTGGCTGGCGATGCAGACGGAGCACGCCGCGCCGCCACCGCCGCAGGCTGCTTCCGCGTTGCCGTCGAGGCACACGCCGTCGAGCGAGCAGCAGCCGTTGCAGTTCTCGGGACCGCAGTCGCCGGACGTGCCGCTGGAGGAACAGCCATTCGCCACGAAGAGCATCATCGCGGCAGCCACAAGGACGACGACGGACAGAGCGCGCATGGACCCGCATGCATAGCTCGAAAGGGCGCGGTGCTTCACGGGGGCAGCCGGAGGTATCTTCCGCGCGTGTCGTCGCTCCCGCCTGATTCGAAAGACGCGCTCCCCCACTTCGTGCGCCAGCTCGACGTGCTCGTGCGGGCGCGCTACCCGCTCGTGTACCTCGTGTCCTGGGAGGAGCAGCGGCTGGATGCGATCCTCGCGGACCTCGCGAAGAGTCACGGGCGCACGCTCCATGAATGGACCGCCACCCGAGGCCTGCGACAGGTGAGCGGAGGCCGCGCGGTGACGCCGCCGGAGGAGACGCGGGAGCCTTCGCGCGCGCTCGGGCACATCGCGGAGCTGAAGGATCCGTCCCTCGTGGTGCTGAAGGACTTCCACCCGTACCTCGTCGATTCGCCGGTGACGGTGCGGGCGATGCGGGACCTCGCGCACTACCTCAAGAGCACCTTCACCACCGTGGTGCTGCTCTCTCCGGTGATGAGCATCCCGGTGGAGCTGGAGAAGGAGATCACCGTCCTCGACGTGCCGCTGCCGTCGTACGCGGACCTCGTGCAGCTGCTGAAGGACATCGTCGCGGTGGTGCGCAAGGGGAACAAGGCGGCGGTGGAGCTGACCCGCACCGACGCCGAGGCGCTGGTGAAGGCGGCGATGGGGCTCACGCTGTCCGAGGCCGAGAACGCGTTCGCGAAGGCCATCGCGCAGGACGCGCGGCTCGACGCGGAGGACGTGAAGCTCGTGCAGGACGAGAAGCGGCAGGTCATCCGCAAAAGCGGGCTGCTCGAGTTCCATCCCGCGGACGAGAAGCTCGGGGACGTGGGCGGGCTCGACGGGTTGAAGGAGTGGTTGTCGAGACGGACGGCGGCGTTCGGCGAAGAGGCGCGGCGCTTCGGCCTTCCGGAGCCAAGAGGCGTGCTGCTGCTCGGCGTGCAGGGCTGCGGAAAGTCGCTCACCGCGAAGGCGATCAGCGCGCACTGGCGGCTGCCGCTCTTGCGGTTGGACGTGGGGAGGATCTTCAGCGGGCTGGTGGGCTCCTCGGAGGAGAACCTGCGCCGCGCGATCCGGGTGGCGGAGGGCGTGGCGCCCTGCGTGCTCTGGATCGACGAGCTGGAGAAGGGGCTCGCGGGTGCGGGCGGAAGCGGCGCCGGTGACACAGGTGTGACACAACGGATCTTCGGCGCGCTGCTGACGTGGCTGCAGGAGAAGACCGCGCCGGTGTTCGTGGTGGCGACGGCGAACCGGATCGATCTCCTGCCGCCGGAGCTGCTGCGCAAGGGACGCTTCGACGAGATCTTCTTCATCGATCTGCCGAGCGCGACAGAACGGGAGGAGATCTTCCGCATCCACCTGCGGCGGCGGAACCGGGACGAGACGCAGTTCGAGCTCTCCGCGCTCGCGACGCTGGCGAAGGGCTTCAGCGGCTCGGAGATCGAACAGGCGATCGTGTCGGGGCTCTACGACGCGTTCGCGGAGGGCGTGGAGCTGCAGCAGCGTCACGTGGAGGCGGCGCTGAGAGAGACGTTCCCGCTCTCGACGACGATGTCGCACGAGATCGACAAGCTCCGTGACTGGGCGAAGCGGCGTACGCGCATGGCTTCCACGCGCGCGGTCGAGGCGAGGTAGCGGTGGGCAGGTTCAACCGGTTCCTGCACCTCGAGCGCGAACGGCCCGCTCAGCCGGCGCAGGAGGGAGAGCCTTCATCACCGCCGGAGTCTCGCGCCGCGCGCTTCGATGCGGTGCAGACGCCGGGGACCGCGCAGGGGGACGCTCCGGATTCGGAGTCCGCGCCCGATCTCCCCCGCTTCGAGAACAAGCCGAGAGAGAGAGAGCTGTCGCTGCACCTCGACCGCGCGGAGGATCAGCCGTTCATCCGATGCCGCGTCTGCGAGGGCGACAGCAACCGCTTCGCGCGCGAGTGCGTGAACTGTCACGCGGATCTCGACACGCCGGAACAGCGCGCGTTCAACGAGAAGCTGTGGGCGGGGCTTCGCGCACAGAAGGCGGAGGAGGCCGAAGCGCACGCGCGCGCGCAGGAGGAGCGCCTGAAGGCCGCGGAGGAGGAAGCCCGGCAGAAGCGCGCGCTCTACGAGCAAATGGCGCGGGACGTGCGGCGGCAGGCCGAAGCGGACATCGCCGCGCGGATGGGGGAAAGCACGGTGACGCTTCGCGGCCGGCGGGTGAAGGTCACTCACGCGCGCTACCAGTTCGCAGCCCTGGGCGTGGTGGTGCTGGTGCTGATGACGTTCGCCGGTGCGTTCGGGAGCTGCCGGGCCGCCGCCGGGATCCTGCCGCTGGCGCTGATCGCCGCGGGCGTGATTGCGCTGCGTCGCTTCCTGCGCTGACCCGCGGCTCACGTGCCTAAGACGGATGTGACCTTCAGCTCCAGCTTCCTTCCGCCGAGAAACTCCGCGTAACGCGAGGCCGCGCGCTCCACGGCGGTTGCCTCCGACTGCGTCCACTCGCGGAACGGTTCGATGACGACCTGAACGCCCGAGGGCTTCAGCGTCCGGCTCCAACGTCCGGCCACGCGTCCTCCGATCAGCACCACCGGACTGAGCATGCCTCCGCCCGCGTTCACGCGACGCGCGAGCGCCGGATCGAGCTGTTCGCTGCGGTCCGCGTAGCCTACGAGGTACTCGTCGAAGGCCGGCAGCAGGTGGACCTTCGCGGCCGCGCGCGACGGCCCGGGTGCCTGGGGCTTTCGAGTCTGAGAGAGCTCGTCCGCTGCGGCCATCGCCTGACGCACGTCACCCAGCGGAAGGCCGGACCACCAGGCGAGATCGCGTTCGGTCGCCGGACCTCGGCTCTGGAGGTAGCGCCGCCCGAGCTCTCGCAGTGCGTCCTCGCGGGTCAGCGGGGGCATGTCCGGCACACGCTGCTCGAAGAGCGCGTACGTGGCCTGCTTTCCCCTCTTCGGCCCGCTGCAGATGAGCCCGGTCAGCTCCGCCTCGCCGAGCACCAGCGAGAGCTTGCCCTTCGTCGCCACGCCACCGTCCTCGAGCGCCTTCGCCAGCGTCGCGCGCGTCGCGGGAGCGTGGACGAGCACCTCGCGGATGATCGCGTGGGCCCGCTTCAGGGCCCGCGCATCGAGTCCGGTCTTCGCGTACCAGCTCGCCGCGGATGCGAGCAGTCGCGGTCCGACGAGCGCCAACATCCAACGCAGGTCGGCCGGCGAGACGAGCTGCCAGGTGAAGCGGAAGACGTGCGTGCGCAGGAGCTCACCCGCATCCAACGCCGCCTCCACCGAGGCTTCGGTCGAGCCGTACGTCCGCAGTCCCACGGCCCACAGCACACCGGCCGGATCCTGCGCCTGCATCGCGCCGAAGTGGGAGACCGTCTCCGCCACGACGCCGAACATCGGTGCATCCAAAGCCTGCGCGCGCTGGCGCAGACGAAGCGTCTCGGACTGCGTCTTCACGCGGATCGCTTCCGGGTCCGTCTGAACATCGCGAGCCCCGCGAGCCCGCCGATCCACAGCAGCGCACCCGCCCCCGAAGCGCCGCAGCCGCAGCCCGCGACCGGCGCGTAGGAGCCTTCGTGCACCGTCACCGCCTCGGGCAACGTCGCGCGCTCGCCGTCCGCGTTCACAGCGACCAGGTCGTACACACCCGCCTCGAGACCGGGCCGCATCGTCGCCGCCGCCACCGATCCGCTGCGACGCGTGACCGGATCGAGGAGCTTCGCTCCGAGAAGGAACTGCACGTCGTCTCCAAAGCCCGCGCCGAGGATCACCAGCTCCGTCTCGTCCTCGCCCCACACGTCCTCCGGAGACACGCTGTCGATGCGGAAGAGGGCCGGCGCCTGCGTGCCCGCGTCCGCGCCCATGCCCGAGTCGGGCTCCATGCCCGCGTCCGGCGGAAGGCCCGCGTCGGTCTGCGTGCCGGCATCCTCGATCATCCCCGCGTCGGTCCCGGTCCCCGCGTCGGTCCCGGTGCCCGCGTCGGTCCCCGTCCCCGCGTCGGGACCGTCCGGCACCTCGAGCACCATCCGGATGATCCAGTTCCGGTTCTGCGCCGTGGCCCCGCTCCCGCTGCCGTCGATCTCCTTCCACCCGCCGGCGCGGAAGAACCAGTTCGCGCCCGGGACCCGAGGCCCCTGATCCATCGCGATCGTGGTGCCGTCGAAGTTGCTCCAGAACTGCTGCCGCACGCCCACGAAGACCCTGCCGCTGCCGACGACGATGGGGCTGGGGAAGGTGAAGCGGTTGAACTGCGTCTTGCTCGAGATGAGCTGGACGCCGGACGTGTAGCGGTTGCCGTCATTCGTCGTCGGCGGCAGGGCGCCCGGGGCTTCGTCCCACACGTCGAGCAGGTACGCGCCGTAGTCTCCGCCGCTGCCCGAACCAATCGGCACCAGCAGCACGTCCACCGCCTTGATCGTCAGCGGGTACGCGGCGGCCTCGGGCTCGAAGATCACGCCCGCGCCGTCGTACTCCGCGAACAGCACGCCATTGCTCACCTGCCCCATGCCGTCGAAGTGATCGTTCTTCACGACCGCCTCGCCTGCCCAGGCGACACCTCCCGTCGCGAGCAACATGCAGAGCCAGACTGCGTGCGGGACGAGACCGACGGTGGTGGCGCGCATGGCCCCGAAGCATAGCGCCGCACGCACCGCGAACGTGCAAAGCGCGAGACTACTTCGCGGGCGTCGCGGTGCCCGTGCCGGCGTCCGCATCACCGGTGCGGGGCAGCGGATAGACGAGACACAGCTCCGGATAGAGCCTGCTCCCCGGCGCCGTGTACCAGGCGGTCAGCGCGCGGGACACGGTGGCGAGCTCCATCCCGAACGACGGGACGATGCAGCTCTCGGTATCCGCGTCGAAGCGCTCCTTCAGCGTCCCGATCCCCGCGCGCAGCCGCGCCAGATCCCACTGCCCGCCGCGCAGAGGAACGGACGGCCCGTTCGGATCCGCGCCGGGCAGCTTTCCGAGGTTCGACTGAAGCTCGAAGCCGTCCGCGCGGTGGATGACGCGCACCTGCCCTGTCCTCGGCTGGTCGAGCCACCTCTGGAAGTCGCGCTCGCTGCTCAGCGTGACGCGGAAAGCGACCTGTCCGTCCGGATGCAGCAGGTGAACGCGCGCGCGCACGGCGTCGAGCATCGCGAGCATCGGCGCCGCCTGGAGGAGGTACGTGTCCTCGTCCGGCACGAGGAGCACGACCTTGTCGTCGTCACCCGCCGCGCTGAAACGCGCGCGCAATTGCTCCGCCGCATCGGGCGCGGACACATCGAACGGCTGGCCCTCGAGCAGCACCGACTCGCCGCGCAGCTCCACGCGAAGCGCTCGCTTCGGCAGCGGGTCGCCGTGCACCGGCGCGGGAGCGATCTCGAACGCGGCCTCGCGCTCTTCACCAGCGGCGGCACCACCGGTCGTCGGCGGCGAGGGGATCTCCTTCGGCAGCGGCTTCGGCGACAGGGTGCTCAGCGGCGGCGCCGGAGGCTCGCTCTTGCATCCGGTGATCGAGACACCCGCGATGCCCACGATGCCGAAGACGCCCATCCACGCGACCACGGACGACGTGCGAAGACTGCTCACAACGACTTCCCGAACACGCGATCGTGGCAGTCCTGCCGGATGTGCCCACGCGCCAGCGCATGTGCCGCGGCCTCGCGCGCGTCCTTGAAGAGGACCATGCCCTCGAAGCGCTTCGAGTCCGCGGTGCGGCCGGCGTCGCGGATGTAGATGTCCTTCACGCGCTCGGGGAACTCGCTGCGGATCTGCGCGTAGACCTCCGGATCCTTCTCGCCCGAGTCGCCGAAGAGGATCACCGGCTGCTTCATCTGATTCATCAGCTTCCGGATCGTCGGCTGCTTGTAGCCGGACATGGTGTCGGGGCCCCAGTTGCGCAGGTAGAGCCCGGAGAGGGGGAACCCGTTGTGCTGGAGGAAGGACGCGATGCGCGGCCCGAACTGGTGCGGTGAACCGCTGACGAACGCGAGCCCGGGGTTCGGCGAGCGGTCCTCCACGAGGCACTGGTAGAGCCCGCTCATCCCCGGCACCACCGGATGCGTGTGCGAGTCCTTCAACAGCGCGGCCTGCACGACCTTGCTCCGCTGCAGCACGTTGCTCACCGCCACCGTGTCGTCGAAGTCGGAGATGACGAAGAAGGGCGCCGCGTCCGCGACGATGCGCACCGTCGACTGCGACGCGCTCGCGCCCGGCACACGCGCCTCCACTTTATGGAGCCCCGGCACGACCGCACCTTCCGGCAGGGCGAAGCGGACCTCGAAGACGCCGTCGTCACCGGAGCGCGTCTGCAGCGTCTGTCCCGCGAACGAGACCTCCACCGGCGCGCCCTCCCACGTCGAGGCGGTCAGCCTCCGCAGGTTGCGCGAGAGGGTCGTGCTCCCCTGCCCGGGCGCCTGCTTGAGGACCCGGCCATGGATCGCCACCTCGGACGGCTGCCCGACGGCGGGAAAGAGCAGGATGTGGGGCGAGGCCGCGAGCGCCGGCGCAGAGGCGAGGATCAGCAGGAGCGCGGCGAGGGAGGAGGAGCGGGTCTTGTGCATGGGTGCTCGGAGGGCGGACAGCGGCCGGGCATGGTAGCCTCGTCCCGAACCCCCTGCGCGAGGAAGCCATTCCAGATGGCGGCCGAGGGCCACTCCTTCGGAGAGAAGTACGAGCTCATCGAGCGCATCGCCACCGGCGGCATGGCGGAGATCTATCGCGCGCGCTACCGGGCTGCGGCGGGCATCACCAAGCAGGTGGTGATCAAGAAGATCCTCCCCCACTACTCCGGCAACCCCGCCTTCGTGCAGATGTTCCGCGACGAGGCGCGCATCGTCGTCGGCCTCTCGCACGGCAACATCGCGCAGGTCTTCGACTTCGGAGAGGTCAACGGCGAGTACTACCTCGCGATGGAGCACGTGCACGGCCAGCCGCTGTCGAAGCTGGTGCGGCGCATGCGCGAGCAGGGCATCCCCGCGGTGCCGGGGCCCTTCGCCTGCTTCATCGCGCTGGAGATGTGCAAGGGCCTCCACTACGCGCACACGCGCACGGACGACGGCGGCAGGCCGCTGGGGATCGTGCACCGCGACGTGTCGCCGCAGAACGTGCTCCTCGGCTACGACGGCCAGGTCAAGCTGGTGGACTTCGGCATCGCCAAGGCGCGCACCGCGGGACGCAAGGAGACCGAGGTCGGCGCGCTGAAGGGCAAGTACGTGTACTTCGCGCCGGAGCAGGCGCGCGGGAAGGAGCTCGACGCGCGGACGGACGTCTTCGCCGCGGGCATCGTGCTCTACGAGATGCTGTGCGGACGCCTCCCCTTCGAGGGGAAGATGATGGACGTCCTCACCCGCATCGTGCGCGCGGACTTCCCCCGGCCGCGCTCGCTGAACCCGGACATCCCGCCGGCGCTGGAGCGGATCATCCTCACCGCGATGGCGCTCGAAAAAGAGGAGCGCTACCAAAGCGCGCAGGCAATGCAGGAGGCGCTCGCGGGCTACCTCTACGCGCACGCGCCCACCTTCAACAACGCGTCGCTGGCGCACCTCGCGTGCTGGCTCTACGGCGAAGAGCTCGGCGCGGACGGACGCACGGTGGCGGTGCCGCGCGACTTCCTCGAGCAGATACCGCTGTGGAAGCGCTCGCCGGTGGTGCCCTCCTCGTCGCAGCCCTCGTCGGGATCGCGGCCACAGTCGCAACGGCGCAGCGAGAGGTCGGCGCCCCGCGCGCAGAGGCCCGAACAGGAGGAGCCCGAGCGCGGCTCGGACGTGACCTCGGTCGAGCGCACCTCGCGGAACGGCGCGCGACGCAGTGGTCAGAACGTGCTGCCTCCAGACGCGGGCGCCGCCGAACGCACCGCGGATGGCTTCCGGCCGCGCGGCTGGCCCGTTCCGTGGCGCACGAAGGTGGTGAAGGCGGCGCGCGCGCTGGGCGGTCGCAGGCTGGCGCTCGTCGCGGTGCCCGTGGCGGCGGCGCTGATCGCGGCGGCGGTGGTGATGCTCGTCGGCGGGCAGGAGACCTTCGCGCTGCAGCTGACGAGCTTCCCCGCCGGCGCGCAGGTCACGATCAACGGGCGCGCCGCGGAGGGCCGCACGCCGATGCTCGTGTCGCGGCTGCCCGCGGATCGCGAGGCGCGCGTCGAAATCGCGCTGCCCGGCATGCGCCGCGCCGTGCAGACGGTGAAGCCGGTGAACGGGGGGACGGTCCCGCTCTACGTCGTGCTGCAACCCGGCGCGGACGTTCCGTTCGAGGCCCGCTGGCCGGTCACGAACATTCCGCTGCAGACGCGTCACCACGGCTTCGCGGTCGCGCCCACCACCGCCGCGCGCGTGCGGCTCGATCCGAAGCGGAGCTACCGGGTGTGGACGGAGGCCGCGCAGGCGCCGGTGCTCTTCTCGGTGGAGGGCACCGAAGCACTGGGCTCGAACGAGTCCTTCGGTGAGCTGACGCCCGGACCGGAAGGCGCGCAGACGATCCGCGCGGCGACGGCGTTCTACGCGTTCACCCTCGGCGCCTCTGCTGATCCTTCGCGCGACGGGCTCTCCGCGCGGGTGCGGCTGCAGGAGTTGGGGAAGGACGAGGTGACCACGCTCGTGCTCGACCACCGGATCCACGCGGTGCGGCCCGGAGAGGATCAGCGCTTCACGCTCACCGGGCTCGATCCGCAGACGACCTACGAGCTCCGCCTGCAGCCGAACGCCGCGGCCCCCGCGCGGCTGAAGAAGAGCGGCGCCGGTGCGCTCGGACGCGTGCTC
Source organism: Pseudomonadota bacterium (assembly GCA_023423535.1). Taxonomy (GTDB): domain Bacteria; phylum Myxococcota; class Myxococcia; order Myxococcales; family Myxococcaceae; genus JAFAFL01. Next base: position 9,464 of record JAFAFL010000131.1, on the reverse strand, counting down.
CTCTTCACCGACCGGACCGCGAGGCTCGTCTCCGCCGGTGCGCCGCTGCGGGTGACGGGCGAGTCGCAGCTCTCCTTTGCGTTGCCGGACGATGGGCTCGACGACAACGAGGGCGAGCTCCTGATCGCGGTGACTGCGACGCGTAGCGGCCTGTAGCAGAAAAATTGATCAGTGCCCGCGCGCTCCTACCCTGTCCGCACACACACAAACGCGTGGAGCGGATCATGAAGAAGCTCGTGACGATGGCGATCGTAGGGGTGGCGCTCGCGGCCGCGGCGACGGCAACGGCGACGACCGCCGTCCGGAGCCGGGACGAGGCGGCGAAGCTCGAGGCCGAGGCCCGCGCCCGCGTGGACGAGCGCCTGCACGCGATCCTCGTGGACATGAACGCCCGCCGCGCGCGCGGTGAGCGAATCGCCATCGAGTAGTCGTCCCGGGCGGACGCTCCGTCGCATCGCCCGCTCGTCCGTGTAGCAACCGGTGCGCGAGGGTGTTACGACCCCGCCCTATTCGTGAGGGAGGCCATGGCCGACGCATCCGCTTTGACCCTCAACGCCGGCGACCGCGTGGTCTATCCGAACCAGGGCGTCTGCAGGGTGACGGGGATCGAGGAGAAGGAGGTCGCGGGCCAGAAGCTGGTCTTCGTCTCCATGCAGCGCGAGGAGGATGGCGCGCGGCTCTTCGTTCCGAAGCCCAAGCTCGTGAGCATCGGAATCCGCAAGGTGTCCACCGACGAGGACGTGGCGAAGATGTTCGCCTTCCTCAAGGCCGACACCGAGAAGGCGGATCTCGACTGGAAGCAGCGCGCGCGCACCAACGTGGAGCGCATGACCACCGGCGGGCTGATGGGCCTCGCGGAGGTGGTGAAGGGCCTGCAGATCCTCTCGGAGCTGCGCCCGCTGCCCACGAAGGAGCGCGAGCTCTATGACAACGCGCGCCACCTGCTCGTGGCGGAGATCTCGGCCTCGCTCGGCGTGGAGGAGAAGACCGCGGAGGACGCGGTGGACGTCGCGCTCTTCCCGCCCGGCAAGGACCGCCCCAAGCGCACCGCCGAGGAGTTCAAGCGGCGCGGCGAGGACGACCTCGAGATCGGCGACGACCTGCTCGGGCTCGGCGATGATCTGGATCTCCCTTCGGAGGAGGAGCCGGAAGAGAGCGACGAGGAGTCGGAGTCCTCGGAGTCCGAAGGCGAAGAGTCCGAAGAGGGCGAGGAGAAGCCCGCGGCGAAGAAGCGTGGCCGTCCGCCGAAGAAGGCCGCCCTCTCCGACGACGAGGTGACCCAGCCCATGGGCACCGCGCTGGTGCCGGACGATGCCCTGCCGCCGAAGCGCAAGCGCGGTCGTCCGCCGAAGGCGAAGCCGGCCGGAGAGAGCGCCGCCGCCGCAACCGGTGCCTCGGAGGCCCCCGCCGCGCCGAAGAAGCGTGGCCGTCCCCCGAAGGCGAAGCCGGCCGGTGGTGATGCCTCACCCGAAGCCGAAGCCGAAGCGCCCGCCGCGCCGAAGAAGCGCGGCCGTCCGCCCAAGAAGAAGGAAGAGTAGGAGCCCACCGGATGATCCGCGTCGTCACCCTCGACGAGTTCGACCCGAAGCAGCTCGGCAAGTTCTGCCAGACGCTCTACACGGCGTTCGGCGTGGGCTGCGAGCACTCCGGCGAGGTCAAGCCTCCCGCCGGCCTGTCCGAGCCCTTCGACGTGGAGGCCCTCATCAAGGAGATGCCGAGGGTCAACGCCTACAAGGACGACAAGATCGTCTTCCTCACCAGGCGGAAGCTCGCCGAGCGCGAGCTGCCGTCCGGCAAGGCGCCCACGCACGGCTTCGCGCTGCAGGGCCGCGACAAGGCGGTGGTCTCCACCCACCCGAAGAAGGACCTCGAGGAGGGGCTGAAGTACGCGGCCCGCCACGCGCTCCACCAGATCGGGCACCTGTGGGAGCTGCACCACTGCCTCGATCCGCGCTGCTCGATGTATCCGCCCTGGACCCCGTCGTACCAGCAGGGCGAGGCCATCTTCTGCACGTTCTGCCGCGAGAAGAGCGAGCAGAAGATCCGTCTTGCGAAGTCCTGATCGCGGCTCCGTCGTCTGGCCGCTGCAGACCGCGCTCCTCGTCCTCGCCGCGCTCTACGCGCTGTGGTTTCACCTCACCCTGCCGGGGAAGCTGCCGGCCGAGGAGGACTACGCGCAGGTCGCGCGGCACCTCGGCGAACACGCCCGGGACGGCGACGCGGTGCTGCTGTTCCCCTGGTGGGCCGAGCGCGCGCGGCTGTTCGTCCCGCGGAACGTTCCGGTGGTCGGCTACGTGGGCTCGGATGCGGACCCGCTCCTGCGTCACCCGAGGGTCTGGGTGCTCGCGCAGCCGCGCCTTCCGCGCGCGAAAACGGGCCAGTTCGAAGCGGCGTTTCTTCCGCAGCGTCGAAAGCTGGGCGAGACGATGCAGTTCGGAACGCTGGAGCTGACCCTCTACGAGAACGGGCGGCACCGCAGGCCTCTCTGGAGCGCGGGCGAGGCGGTGGCGCGCGGTGCGGGGCGGGTGTACCTCGAGCGCGCGGACGGACGGCGGAGCGACTGCACCCGCGCGGGAGACGGCTGGCGGTGCCCGGGCGGCGGACATCTCTACGTCCGCACCGAGTGGCACGAGGTCTTCTACGAGCCACGCCGCTGCGTGTACGCCCACGCGCCCGGCGGAGACGTGAAGCTGACGATGGAGTTCGAGGACGTGCCCGCGCACGCGGACGAGCTGCTGCTGGAGGCGGGCATCATCTGGGAGCACGCGGTGAAGCGGCAGGGCATCACGCCGACGTTCGTGCGACTCGATCGTGCGGGTGCCGCACAGCCGCTGATCGAGCTCGAGCTTCCGCCGGGCGTCGAAGGGTTCCAGCGAGGGAGGTTCGAAGACCTGAACGGCTCGAGCGTGACCGGACCGCTCCGCGTCACCGTGCAGTCGCAGAACGCGGACTCGCGGCAGGTGTGTCTGGACCTGTCGGCCTTCGGTGAGCGCACAGGCGACGGCGACGCGGCCGCCGCGGGAGCGCCGAAGTGAGCGCGCGCGACTGGCTCTTCGCCCGCGCCGAGGATCCGCAGCGGAGCGACAGGATCGCCTCCTGGGTGCTCTTCGCGGTGCCCTTCCTCTTCCTCTGGGCGACCGAAAGGCTCGTGGGCTACCCGCGCGACGAGAGCTTCTACTTCCTCGCCGGCGGCAACCACGGGCAGTGGTTCGACCTGCTCTTCACCCGCCCGAGCGAGGCCTTCGGCGACGCGGCCATCACCCGCTACTTCGACTACAACCGCGAGCACCCGGGGTTGATGAAGAACCTCTTCGGGCTCTCGCACCTCGTGCTGCACGAGAAGCTCGGCCTCGTCTCTTCTGCAGTGGGCTTCCGTCTGCCCGCCTTCGCGGTGGCCGCGCTGATCGCGCCGCTGAGCTTCCGCCTCGGCTCGGGCGTGTACTGCCGAGCGGCCGGCCTCTTCGCGGCGGTGGCGTGGTTCCTCGTGCCGCGGCAGCTCTTCAACTCCTACCTCGCCGCGTTCGACGTGCCGGTGGCGGCGTTCTGGCTGCTCACCGTGTACGGCTTCTGGCGCGCGATGCGGGTGCCGCGCTGGTGGCTCTACACCGGCCTCTTCTTCGGCCTTGCGCTCTGCACCAAGCACAACACCTTCTTCCTGCCCATCGTGCTGGTGCCCTTCGCGCTCTTCCTCGCGTGGCAGCGCAGCCGCGGCAACCGTGCGGCGCAGGGACTCTTCGGCGCGTTCGCGGCGGTCTGGCTGGGGGCGGCGGCGCTCTACGGCGCGCTGGTGCTCATCCAGGGAAAGCAGTTCCTCGCGCGGTTCACGCTGCTCAGCCCGCACTCCTTCCTCTTCCTCGCCGCGGCGGTGGTGAGCGCGGTCCTGCTCTCGCGGCTGTGGCGGCTGTCTGCGGAGACCTTCCGGCCGCTGGCCGCGCTGTGGGCGATGGCGGTGCTGGGACCCGCGACGCTCTACGCGCTCTGGCCCTTCCTCTGGCACCACCCGGTGGACCGCGTCGCGTGGTGGCTGAACTTCCACGCCACGCACAACCACTACGCGTGGTTCTACCTGAACGTCCTTCAGCGCGAGCCGCCCTTCCCCCTCCACTACGTGCTGGTGAAGACCGCGCTCACCGTGCCCACCACCATCTTCGTGCCGATGGTGCTCGGCTTCGTCACCGTGCTCGTGCGCTGGGTCGCAGGCCGCCTTCCGTCACTGCGCGACCGCGTTCGTCCCTCGGGCTGGGCCGACGCGCTGGTGCTCGCCAACGCGGCAGTCTCCATCGCGCTGATCAGCCACCCGAACGTGCCCATCTTCGGCGGCGTGAAGCACTGGTTCCCGTCGATGCTCTTCCTCGGGATCCTCGCCGGCAGCGTCGTCGCGTCGTGCGCGCTCTGGTGGAGCCGTGAATCCATGCGCAAGCCTTTGCCCTCGGTGGCGGTGGTCGCTGCGCTGAGCGCCCTGCTCTTCGCGCCGGCGCTGGTGGCCTCGGTGCGCATCCACCCGTACGGGACGAGCTTCTATTCGGAGACCGCGGGCGGACTGCCGGGCGCCGCGTCCATCGGGATGCAGCGCCAGTTCTGGTCGCAGAACGTGACCGGCGTGTTGCCGTGGATCAACGAGAACGCGCCGCCGAACGCGCGGGTGTGGCTGCACGAGGTGACGAACCTCGCCTTCCGCGACTACCAGAAGAACGGGCTCATGCGCGCCGACCTGCGGATGGCCCACAGCCCGCGCGATGCGGACATCGCCGCGTACCAGTACCACCAGGAGTTCCGCGAGCAGGAGTTCAACGCCTGGGAGGCCTACGGCACCCAGACGCCGGTGACCGGGCTCTACCTCGACGAGACGCCGCAGGTGATCGTGTACCAGCGCGGCAGTCCCTGAACGGGCAGCGGCTACTCGCAGCGCCCGTCGTTGCAGACGAGCCCGACGTCGCAGGCCGTGCAGCTCTCGCCGTTTCTCCCGCAGATGGGCGCGCCCTGATCCTCACGCCCAAGGCATCCGTACTGGGTGCAGCAGCCGGTGCAGTTTCCCGGGCCGCAGTCCGCCGGCGAGGTGGAGAAGGCGACCGACGCGCGCTCGTTGTTGAGCAGCGAGGCCTCCGTCACCGCGCCCGTCGAGTCCGCGAGGATGATCACGAACGCCGTGGGCCCTGGCGGGTTGCCCACGTAGGTGTAGTCGTACACCGCGCGCTCCGACACGGTGCGCCGGCTGTTTCGCGAGAGCGACTCGAAGCTCTTCTCGAGGAGGATCCGGTCGGTGCCGAGGTTCAGCTGGGTGTCGGTGGAGTACACACCCGTCCAGAGGACGCCGGGCATGTCCGCGTCGCCGATGTTCGAGACGACGCCGGTGATCGTGAACGAGAGCCGTCCCGGCGGATGCCACACGTCCATCACCCGCACGTCCTCGACGGTCAGGTCCGGCGCGGAGATGCTCGCCACGCACATCCCGCCGGAGCACGACGCGCCGAGCTTGCACAGCGTGCACTCCTCGCCGCCCGAGCCACACGCGTAGGCGTATTGACCGGTGAGGCAGACGCCACCGGAGCAGCAGCCGTCGCAGTTCGTCGCGCTGCACGGAGGAAGCGGCTCCGGTTCGAGACAGACGCCGGCGTCGACCCGGCGTCCACCGTCGATCTCCAGCTCCTCGTCGGGCCCGGTGCCGCCGTCGCGCGAGCTCCGCCCCGCGTCCGGCCCATCCGGTCCGCCGCCGCCGGTCTGCTGGGCGGGAAGACACACGCCCTGCTCGCAGGTGCTCCCCACGTTGCAGCGCCGGCAGAGCGCGCCTCCGCCGCCACAGGCCAGCTCCGAATCCCCCGGCCGGCACACACCCGACGCATCGCAGCAGCCGTTCGGACAGCTCGAGGCGGAGCACGCCGCCACCTCCGGCAGATCGAGCACCGTGAGCTGCTCGGTGCACCCGCTCCCCGCGAGCGCGAAGGCGAGGCCGACGCTGAGCAGGAGGATCCGCGGGGTCATGGCGTGGTAGAGCCTCGAGGGTGGAAGAACGGCCCGTCCGTTCTTCTGGGCCGATTCTGCTTCCCGGTGGCTCATGAAGTCGATGCCTGCGCACCTCCGGGCCCTGCCCGACCCTTCCGAGCCACCGGATCGACACCGGCGGATGACGCCTCCCGGTCCGCCGGACGCGCAGCTCGTCGCCCGAGCGCGAGGCGGAGATCGCACCGCCGAGGGCGAGCTCTACCGCCGCCACGCCCCGCGCATCGCTCGCACGGTGGAGCGACTGCTGCAGAGTCGGACGGAAGCGCAGGATGTCGTACACGACACCTTCGTGCTCGCGTTCCGGTCGCTGAAGGATCTGCGGCAACCGGAGGGCACCGGTGGCTGGCTGATGCAGATCGCGGTGAGGCTCGTGCACCGCCGGCTGCGGACCGCTCGGCTCCTGCGGCGGCTGGGGATCGGACCGGACGACGGAGAGGCGACCCTCGCCGCGCTCGCGCCGGGCGCAACTCCCGAGACGAGGGCGGAGCTGGCCCTGCTCGGGCGCGTGCTGCGAGAGCTCGATCCGGCGGTTCGGATCGCGTGGACCCTGCGCCACGTGGATGGACTGAAGCTGACCGAGGTCGCCGAGACGTGCTCGACCTCGCTGACCACGACGAAGCGGCGGCTGGCGGAGGCCGATGCGCGCATCCGGGCGCACGTCTCGCTCGAGCTGCCCGGTGACGAAGAGGAGGGCTCCCATGAGTGACCGCGTGAATGCGCCGCGGCCGCCGCTGCCCGTGCCGGTGGAGAGGGTGCTCGACGACGGACCGGATGATCTGACGCTGGAGCGCACCTGGCGCCGCGTCTCGGCCACGAGGGACGTGGACCTCGCGCCGCGCGGACCGCGCACGTGGCGGTTGAAGCGGCTCGTGCCGGTGGGCGTGTTCGTCGCCACCGCCGTCTTCGCCGCGCAGCCGCTGTCGAAGGGGCTCGGGCAGCTCTTCGGAGACGCGCCGGGTGACGGGTTGCCACACGCCCCCACGACGGTGCCGGAGCCGACGCCGGAGCCGACGCCGCGGGTGGCGTTGGCGCCGTTGCCGATACCTGTCGCGGTCTCGCCGCCCGTGCCTGAACCGGTGATCGCGCCTGAAAGACCGGCGTCCGAGAATCAGCTGGAACCGGTGCCGGCCGCGCCGCCGCGTCCGCGGGTCCCGAAGGTGAAGCACGTCGAAGAGGCAGAGCCCGTGCGCGCGCCGCCCGCGTGGGCCGAGCGCTGGCGCAGCGGAGACCTCGACGGTGCGCTCTCCGCGGTGGGGCCCGAGGGCTTCGCGGCGGAGCTGCGGCGCAACCACTCGGTGGACGAGCTCTTCCTCCTCGCGGATCTGGCGCGCGTCGCGGGGCAGCCGATGGATGCGCTGGCGGCGCTGGAGCGCGTGGGCGAGCTGCATCCAGGCGCGCCGTGGGGCGGGCTCGCGGCGTTCACCGCCGGCAAGCTCAAGCTCGAGGCGACCGGAGATCCGGCGGGCGCTGCAGCGGCGTTCTCGCGCGCGCTGGAGCTCGGGCTGCCGGAGGCGCTGGCGGCACAGGCGGTGGCGCGGCGTGACGAGGCGTTGCGACGTTCGGGAGGAGCGGACTGAGTCGTCTCGCCGTCGCACTGGGGGCGTTGTGGTCGGCCGTCGCGTTGCCGGCGTTGGCGGAGGAGCCCGCGGCGCCGGGGCCGGTGCACGTCTTCGTCTCGGGCAGCGAGGTCGCGTTCGACGTCGGCGTGCTCGGCGCGCTACTGCGGGTGGAGCTCGCGGCGCCGGTGCTGCTCCTGCCGCCCGACCGCGCGGGCGCTCCGCTGCGTACCGTCCACATCACCCGCGTCGGTGTCGCCGGTTCGGCGGGAAGCCTGCACGTGCGAGTCGTGCCCGGCGGCGAGGCCACCGTGGAGGTCGGGGCGCTTCCGCTCGACGCGCGGCCCAGAGCCCTCGCGCTGGCGATCGCGGAGCTGGCGGCGAGGGCGCCCGCTCCCGTCTCCGCGCTCGAAAAGGAAGCGCCTGCCGCGGAGCCGCCCGCGGCTGCCGCGCCGTCACCTCCGCCGCAGCAGCCCCCTCCGAGCGCGCCGGACATTCCGTCGGTGCCGCCGCCTGACGATGCTCGGTCGCGGCGCTTCGGCGAACTCGGTCTGGGGCTGCGCGCCTTTCCCTCGTACACGACCTTCGCCACCGACCTGCGCGGCGCGATGACCTTCGGCTGGTTGAAGGTGGACCTCGGCGGCACCGTGTTCCAGACCACCGATCCGCTCGGACGCGTGACGGTCGTGGCGCCCTCGCTCGGGGTGGGCCTGTCGATGCGGGGCAACGCGGGGACGGTGAAGCTCGGGCTCGGGCCGAGGGTGGAGGGCGGCCTCATCTTCGCCTCCAGCACCGCGAGCCATCCCGACGCGCAAGCCACCAGCGCGAGGGCACTGCTGCTCACCGCGGGGGCGGCGGCCTCTGCGGAGGTTCCGCTCGAGGGTCCGCACCGCGCGGTCGTTTCGTTGCAGCTGGGCCATGTGCTCTCCGGCGCCGACGTTCGCGCCGGCGACCGGCGCGCCGGAGGGATCGGCGGGCCGCTCGTCGGACTGAGCGTCGGCTACGGGCGCTGACCGGCGCTGAGGTCTGGACACGAAAAAGCCCGGCCTCCGCTGTGGGTGGCCGGGCTCCCGTTCAACGACGCGCTTCTACAGGCGGAGAACCGTCACATTGAGCTCCGGCTGGAGCACGGTGGTGTTGTCACCGCCGACCGTTGCCGCGTTGCCCGTCGAGTTCGCCCGCGCGCGCACCGTGAACGTGTGCGTGCCCGCGGGCAGCGGCACCACCGTGGACATGTTCCAGTAGGCGAACGGTCCGTTGATGCCCGCCGTATTCGCGGCGGTGATCCGCTGCCAGGCGCCGTTCGCCGGCACCGTTCCGTTCACGTGCAGCGCGATGTCCACGAGCGAGTACACGGTGCCGCCGGTCCCCTGCGGCTGGATGCCGCCGTAGGTGTTCACCAGCACCGCGCTGTTCGCGGGCACCGTCACCGTCACCGACAGGCCCGGAACCGTCACGAACGGCGGGTTCGTCGCGCTCGTGGGGTTGACCGTCATCGCGCCGGTGCCCCACGCCGCGTACACGGCCTGCCCAGCGGTCCCCGAAGGTCCGGTCGGGCCCTGAGGCCCCTGCGCGCCCTGAGGCCCCTGGAGGCCCTGAGGACCCTGCGGCCCGGGAGCGCCGGTGAGCCCCGTCGCACCGGTGGCGCCGGTCGCACCTTGCGGCCCCACAGGCCCCATGGGACCCACGGGACCTGCAGCGCCCTGAAGGCCCTGAGGACCCTGCGGCCCGGGAGCACCGGTGAGCCCGGTCGGCCCCGTCGCGCCCTGCGGACCGGGAGCGCCAGAAGGACCCGTCGGACCCGTCGCGCCCTGCCGCCCGCGAGGACCTGCCACCCCCCCCGGGCCCAGTGCGCCCGCCCGCCCCTGAGGTCCCCCGACGCCCAGCCGACCAGCCCGGCCCGGCCGC
>JAFAFL010000115.1 GCA_023423535.1 Pseudomonadota bacterium | reverse complement strand
CGGGCGCCCCCGTGCCGGTGCAGGGTCCGCCGAAGCTCCAGCCGCGCGCTGCGAACGTGCCGCCGCCGCCGCCTCCCGAGGCGCTGCGTCCGCCGGTGATCGCCCGCGCGGAGAGCTCGCTGCTGCCGGAGCTGTCCGGCATCCACAACACGGTGAACGCGGCCGAAGGGCTCGTGCGCGAGAGGCTCGCGGGCAAGGTCGCGGCGATGCGGCGGCAGGACTACTTCGAGATCCTCGGCATCGCGCGGACCGCGGGGCGCGAGGACATCAAGCGCGCCTACTTCGGGCTGGCGAAGGAGTACCACCCGGACAAGCACTTCGGCTCCGCGTCGGCGGAGGTCCGGCAGCTCGCGTCGCAGATCTACGACCTCATCTCCACCGCGCACGACACGCTGACCGACCCGGAGGAGCGCGCGCGCTACGAGGCGGAGCTGGCGCAGGGCGTGAAGCGCGAGATGGGTGACGAGGTGGGAAAGATCCTCGCGGCGGAGGGACGCTTCCAGAAGGGCGAGGAGCTCATGCGGCAGCGGCAGTACAGCGCGGCGCGGAAGCTTTTCGAGGAGGCGATCTCGCTCTACGGCCAGGAGGGCGAGTTCCACGCCTGGCTCGGCTGGAGCATGTTCCAGTGCGCGCCCGAGGACGTACGCAACGTGGACGGCGCGCTGCAGGCGCTCGACCGGGCGATGGGGCTCAACCCCCGGCTGGACAAGGGCTACCTCTTCACCGGGCTCATCTACAAGGCGACGGGAAGGCCGGACAAGGCGGAGCGGCAGTTCGAGAAGGCCATCCAGTGCAATCCCGACTGCACCGAGGCGCTGCGCGAATTGCGGCTGCTGGGAAGGCGCTAGGCACCCGGGCCGTCACTGCACCCGGGCGCCCTGCGCCCCTTTGAAGCGGACTACTGGATCGCGGTGTTGAACGAGGCGTTGGCGATCGCGCTCGTGCAGCCGGACGGGTGCGGCGACGAGACGTAGTTCGACGCGATGTTCACGTGCTGGAACGTCACGCCGGACAGCGCCCCCGTGAGGTTGCCGGCGACGGAGTTGAGCGTGACCGAGCCGCCGGTGGCCATGTAGGGCTCGCCGTCGTCACTGACGAGGAGCACGCACAGGCCGCAGGTGGCGAAGTTCAGCTCGGCGCCGGCCAGCTGGAAGGTGCCGGTGGTGACGCCGCCGGAGAACACGCCCGCGCCCGGGTAGAGCTGGATGAGCAGCGCGTCCGGCTCGGTGTTGAGCTCGGCCTCGTAGGAGATGCCCACCGTGCTGGACTCGGCGTACTCGTTGGTCAGCGTGCCCGGGTACGACGCGTCCGCGCCGCAGACGACCGGAGGAACCGTGCCGTTGACCGTGGCGCTGGCGATCGTGCTCTGGCAGCCGGACGGGTGCGGCGTGGAGACGTAGTTCGACGCGATGTTCACGTGCTGGAAGGTCACGCCGGTCAGCGAGCCGGTCACGTCCGGCGAGACGGAGGTGAGGGTCACCTCGCCGCCGGTGGCCATGTACCAGTCGCCGTTCTCCGCGCGGATGCGCACGCAGAGGCCGCAGGTCGCGTAGTTGAGGTCGTCACCAGTCAGCTGGAACGTCCCGGTGGTGATGCCATTGGCGAACACGCCGTCCTCGTACAGCTCGATGCGGAGCTGGTCCGGGTCCGCGTTGAGGTCACCCGAGTAGGTGCCGGAGACCGAGTTCACCGTCTCGTTGGTCAGCGCGCCCGAGTAGGCGGTCTCGGCGGAGCAGACGACCACCGGCGGCGCGCCGTCGAAGGACGCGGTGGCGATCCCGCTCTGGCAGCCCGAGTAGTGCGGCGTGGTGGCGCCGTTGGCCCCGATGATCGCGTGCGCGAAGGTCACGCCGGTCAGCTCGCCGGTCACGTTCGGCGAGACGGAGGTGAGGGTCACGGTACCACCGGTGGCCATGTACCACTGGCCGTTCTCCGACTTCACGCGCACGCAGAGGCCGCAGGTGTCGAAGGAGAGCTCGTCACCCGCGAGGGTGAAGGTGCCGGTGGCGAGGCCCGAGGCGAACACGCCCTTGCCCGCGACGAGGTCGATCTGCAGCGTGTCCGGATCGCCGTTCAGCGAGCCGGTGTAGGTGACGTTGCCGCTGCCGCCCGGCGCCAGCGTCTCGCCGGAGAGGGTCCCGGCGTAGGCGGTCTCGGCCTCGCAGGTGACGGGGAGCTCGAGGCTCGCGCTGGCGAGCGAGGTCGTGCAGCCGGACGGGTGCGGCGTGGAGGTGTAGTCCTGGGCCACCTCCACCTGCTCGAAGGTGAGGCCGCTCACCGAGGCCTTGAAGGCGTCCGAGCCGACCTGGTCGATGGTCACCGAGCCGCCGGTGGCCATGTAGAAGTCGTTCTCGCCGACCACGAGCACCACGCAGAGGCTGCAGGTCTTGTAGTTCAGCTCCGCGCCGGTCAGCGCGTAGGTGCCGGGGCGCACCGGGCCGCCGGCGAAGTGGCCGTAGTCCGCGAACATCTCGAGCACGAGCTTCGTGTTCGAGCCGTCGAGCACGCCCTCGTAGATGATCGCGTCGTCGTAGACCTCGATGGCCTGCTCGGTGAGGGTGCCCGTGTACGCGTCCGGGGCCGGGCATTCGGTGGTCATGCCACCGTCGGTGTCCATGCCGCCGTCGGTGTTCATCCCGCCGTCGGTGTTCATGCCGGCGTCGGTGTCCATGCCGCCGTCGGTGTTCATCCCGGCGTCGGGGTTCGTCCCGGCGTCATTGTTTCCGCCGACGGGGGGAAGCGGATCGGTGCCGGCGTCGATGGGGGTCTCTTCCGGACCACCGCACCCGGCACTCACGAGGCTCAACGACAGGGTCAGCAAAGCAGCAGCGATTAAGCGCAAAACTTCTCCTCCAAGATTGTGGCCGTCCGGCCGACGGGCCTGGTCGTGTGGGGTGCAACCATGTCGAAAGTAACCTGAGATTCAAAGGCAATTGACGCCGCGCGCCGAAGACGCCTCTTCCCTCTCGGCCTCTGAGAAAACGCTACCCGCCCAGCGCGAGCGCCACCTGCGCGCACGCCTCACCGAGTGCCGGCAGGCGGGACAGCTCCGGGTGTTGGTCAGGGCACGGTGTCCCCTTCGCCCGTCTCGGCCTGTGAGAAAACGAGCAAATCGGCTCGACGCGAGACGGCTTCCTTTGGCAAACCGTGGGCATGCGCCTCCTAGCCCCCTGGACGATTGCCGCGGTGGTGCTCCTCACCGCCTGCGGACCCACCGAGAACACGACGCCCGACGCAGGGACCGAACCCGACGCGGGCGAGGTCGTTCCCCCCACCTGCGACGACGGCGAGAAGAACGGCACCGAGACCGGCCCGGACTGTGGCGGATCGTGCGACGTGTGTCCGGATGGCGAGGGCTGCGCGGCGGCGAAGGACTGTCGCAGCGGCGTGTGTCAGGCGGGCACATGCGTGGCGGCCTCCTGCGCGGACGGAGTGATGAACGGCAACGAGCTGGCGACCGACTGCGGCGGCAATTGCGGTCCGTGCGGCGACGGAGAGCCCTGCACCGGGGCGACGGGCTGTCAGAGCGGCGTGTGCACCGACGGCGTCTGCGCGGCGGCCTCCTGCGAGGACGGGGTAAAGAACGGCGACGAGACCGACGACGACTGCGGGGGAAGCTGCGAGGGCTGCCCCACCGGACGCATCTGCTCCGAGGGCGCGGACTGCATGAGCCTCGTGTGCACCGACGGGACCTGCGCCACCGCGACCTGCCTCGACGGGGTGAAGAACGGGAGCGAGACGGACATCGACTGCGGCGCGCTCTGTGGCGCCTGTCCGAACGGCAAGACGTGCGCGACGGGGTCCGACTGCCAGAGCCTGCGCTGCGAGGAGAACGTCTGCGCCGAGGCCACCTGCACCGATGGGGTGAAGAACCAGAACGAGAGCGACGTGGACTGCGGCGGGAGCTGTGGACCGTGCGATCTCGGCCAGGGCTGCGTCGCGCACAGCGACTGCGCGAGCTTCGCCTGCCCCTCCGGCATCTGCGTCGCGCCCTCGTGCGTGGACAACGTGAAGAACGGCGCCGAGACCGACACCGACTGCGGCGGGCCCGCCTGTCCGAAGTGCCCGACCAACGCGGTCTGCAACCTGCCGCTGGATTGTCAAGACGGCGTCTGCACCTCGAACGTGTGCGCGGCGCCCTCGTGCACGGACACGGTGAAGAACGGCGCCGAGACCGCGACGGACTGCGGCGGCGGCACCTGCCCGGCGTGCGTCATTGGTCAGGCGTGCGTGGCCGGGACGGACTGCCAGACGGGGATCTGCCTCGGGCAGGTCTGCTCGGCGCCCTCGTGCAACGACGGGATCAAGAACCAGGACGAGACGACGATCGACTGCGGCGGCAGCATCTGCGGGCCCTGCGGCTTCGGCGCGACCTGCAACATCAACGCGGACTGCCAGTCGAACCTCTGCCTCAACGGGCTTTGCACCCTGCCCACCTGCTCGGACGGGCTGAAGAACCAGAACGAGAGCGACACCGACTGCGGCGGCGTGTGCGCGAAGTGCGGCACCGGGCTCACCTGCAACGGTCCGGCGGACTGCCAGAGCCTCATCTGCACCAGCGGCAACGTGTGCCAGGCGCCGGCGTGCGGTGACGGCGTGGTGCAGGCTGGCGAGGAGTGCGACGACGGTAACTCGATGACGGGCGACGGCTGCACTCCGGCCTGCGTGATCGAGCGCGGGTGCGACCTCTACGGCATCGACAGTTCGCGGGGGATCTTCAGCATCCACCCGATGACCGGGCACCCCACGCTGGTTTCCACCGCGACCTCGAACGCAAGCACCACCGCCTCGCTCGCGCAGGATCCGGTGACGAAGACCGTCTATCTCAGCTCCACTGGCAATGATTCGCTCTACACGCTGAACCTGGCAACCGGTGTCGCGACGCTCGTCGGCCACTACGGGAGCGACCTGCTGATGCACGGCATCGAGTGGGACTCGAGCACCGGGACGCTCTACGGTTTCTCCAACGGAGACCTCTTCACCATCAACACCAGCACCGGCCAGGCGACGCTGGTGGGCAACGCGGGGTTCTCCGCGCAGGGCGCGCTCGGCCACGACAGCGTGAACAACGTGATGTACTTGGTCGCCACCTCCACCGACAGCCTGTACGTCATCAACCGGCAGACAGGGGCGGCGACGCTGGTGGGGCCGCTGGGGAACGGGAACACGAACCCACACGGCCTCGCGTTCGACCCCGTGGCGAACATCCTCTACCTCTGGGACTCCACCCTCGATGGGCTGAGCATCGTCAACCGGGCCACCGGCGCGACGACCGTCGTCGGGACCACCAGCGTGACCGGCGCGACGAACATCCTCGGGCTCGTGTGCGTGGTGCCGTAGCGCGCGCTACAGGCACCGAGATCGTGACGTGAAGCGCGGCCCCGCCGCCATGCCCTCTCGGAGGGTGCGGCGCGCGGGGCCGGTGTCGTTGCGGCGTCTGGTGCGGGTCTCTATCGTTCGTCCATGCGTGAGCCCGTGGAACTCGATGTCGAGCTCGTTCGGTTGGCGAGAGAACGGGCGCACCGCGAAGGAACCAGCGTTGAAGAATTGCTCGAGCGGACCCTACGAGCGCACCTGCCCGCCCTGCCCACCCAGACGAAGCAAGCCGTCTCTGACGACTACCGGCTGGGGGCACGACTGAAGCTGATTCGCGGGCGGCTTCAGCCCGGCGTGGACCTCGATGACGCCAAGGGATTGCGCGACCTCATGGACGGTATCGAGTGATCGCAGTGGACACGAACTTGCTGGTGCACGCCGTGCGAGCGGAGTCCGTGCATCATGCTCGAGCGATCGGGGTGATGACGTCGCTCGCGGAGGGCGCCGGGCGGTGGGCACTACCGTGGCCCTGCGTCTACGAGTTCGTGAAGATCGTGACGCACCCGCGCATCTTCGCTCCCCCGACTGCGCTACCCGAAGCCATCGAGATGATCGAAGCGTTCATGGACTCGCCGACCGTCGTTCTGCTGGGCGATGGCCCGTCGCATCGCGCCTTCTTCAGGGAAACCGTCCTCCACGGGCGCGCCGTCGGCAACGCGGTGCACGATGCGCACATCGCTGCCCTCGCGCTCGAGAACGGTGTCACGGAGCTGCTCACGGCCGATCGGGACTTCGGGCGCTTCCCCGGGCTGCGGGTCCGGAACCCGCTCGTGTGAGTGGTCCCGGCCCGAGCGGACTCGGCTACCCGGATCAGACGAAGTAGCGCGTCAGCACCGCGACCATCTTCTCCACGTCGCTCGCGGCGGCCATCTCGCGGATGGAGTGCATCGACAGCATGGGATTCCCCACGTCGATGGTCTTGATCCCCAGCTCGCCGGCGCTGATGGGGCCGATGGTGCTGCCACACGGCATGTCCGTGCGGACGACGAAGTGCTGCAGCGCCACGCCCGCCTCGCGCGCGAGCGCGGTGAAGAAGGCGGAGGTCTCGCCATCGGTGGCGTAGGACTGGTTCACGTTGCTCTTGATTACCGGACCCGCGCCGAGCAGCGGCTGGTGCCGGGGCTCGTGCTTGTCGGCGTAGTTCGGGTGCAGCGCGTGCGCCATGTCCGCGCTGACCATGAACGAGGCCTGCATCGCGCGGTGCCATGCGTCGGGGCTCGCGCCATCCGTGGACCGGGCGCTGGTGATCCGCTGCAGGCAGTCACGGAGGAACGGTGACGCGGCGCCCTGCGCGCTGCGGCTGCCCACCTCTTCGTGATCGTAGAGAACGGCGCCGCAGGTGGCCTTCGGCGCGTCCGCGGCGAGCAGCGCGGTGAGCCCCGAGTGGCACGACGCGAGGTTGTCCAGCCGCGCGGTCTGCAGGAACTCGCCGTTGAAGCCGCTGCGGGCGCCACGCTGGACGTCGTAGAGGCAGAGGTCGAACCCGAGCACGTCCGCCGGCGTGACCTTCACCCCGCGCGTGCCGAGCTCGTCGCAGAGCAGGCCCATCAGGTCGCTCGTGCCCAGCGCCTGCAGCCCGAGCAGCGGCGCCATGTGCTCCTGCGCGTTGAGCTTCAGCCCTTCCGCGTTCACGCCGCGGTTGAGGTGGATGGCCAGGGACGGCACGCGCACCACCGGCTCGCGGCCGAGATCCACGAGGTGCGACTCGGTCCTGCCCTCCCGCGAGACGACGAGCCGGCCGGCAACGGAGAGGTCGCGGTCGAGCCAGGTGTAGAGGAGCACCCCGCCGTAGATCTCCACGCCGAGCTGGTGGTAGCCGCCCTTCTGGTACTGCGCGTTCGGCTTCAGCCGCAGGTTCGGCGAGTCGGTGTGCGCGCCCACGAGGCGGAAGCCGGCGGTCTCCGGCGCCTCGCTGCCGATGTGGAAGGCGGCGATGCTCGTGCCGTTGCGGATGACGTACACCTTGTCGCCCGCCTCGAGCTTCCAGCTCTCCTTCTCGTCGAGCCGGCGATACCCGTTCGCCTCCAGCCGGCGAGCGCTCTCCACCACCGCGTGCCACGGCGTCGGCGACGCGTCGATGTAGTCGAGGAGATCCTGCGCGAGGTCGGTGCTGCCCGACGAAGACGAAGACGAAGAAGGGATCGTGGTCTGGGTCGACATGGGCGCGGACACTATCCGGCAGAACGGCGCGGACAAGTGGCAGCGGCCCGCCTAATCTCGCGCACCCGCCGTGCTCCTCCGCGAACGTTTCGAGATCACCCGCCCGTTGGAGGAGATGGAGAGCGCGCTCGTCCGCGCCAGCGAAGCCCAGCCGGACCTGCTGAACCCGATGGACGAGGCGGTCCTGCGCACCGCGCTCTCGCTCGCGCGGCTCTACAAGGTCCGTCACGAAGGCCGCGACGTGGGCATGGGCGCCTTCCTCGCGCCCTTCCGCGAGGACGTGACCTACCGGCTCAAGCCCCTTCTCCTCGGCAAACGTCCGCCCGCGCGCGAGGCCCTCCTCCCCCACATCCGCGACCTGCGCGAAGAGACGCTGCGCACGCGCGACCGGCTCCTGCGCCGGATGAAGGACCGCGTGCCGGCGGAGGCGATCCACAGGGAACTGCGGCAGAAGTCGCTCGTCATCGTCGCGGGCGGCGGCGGCGGGACCGGCTACGTCTATCTGGGGGTGATGGATCTGCTGGAGGAGTTCGGGGTGAAGCCGTCGCTGCTCGCGGGCACGAGCATCGGCGCGATCCTCTCGCTCTTCCGCTCGCGGATGCCGCACTTCAACCACACCGAGATGGTGAACATCGTGCGCGGGCTCACCTGGAAGAAGCTCTTCCGCGCCATCTCCACCGACAGCCGCTACGGCGTGCCCGGCGCGATGCGGCTGCTCCTGCGCGCGGGCGTGGGCCGCTACTTCGACGCCGGCCCTGAAGGCGGCACCGGCCTTCGCCTGCGCGACCTGCCCATCCCCGTCATCCTCAGCGTGAGCGGCGTTCGTCGCGGGATGCTCCCCCACCCGCTCGACTTCTACGCAAAGCTCGTCTCCTTCGCGCCGCGGCAGGTGCTCAACCCGGCGGCGCTGGCGAGGCAGGCGCAGCGCGCGGTCTCGGCGCTCGGCGAGTTCTATCTGCGGCCGGAGATCATGGTGAAGCTGCACCTCGGCGCGGACAGCGAGACGCGCGAGTTCGACGCGCTCGATGCAGCCGGCTTCTCCTGCGCGCTGCCCGGCGTCATCCACTACGACGTCATGCGCGACGATCCGAGGATGCGGGGGATGCTCGACGCGCTCTTCACCCAGAAGCGGCTCGGCGCGCTGATCGACGGCGGGCTGGTGGACAACCTCCCCGCGCGCGCGGCGTGGCGGGCGGTGCACAAGGGCACCATCGGCACGCGCAACGCGTTCATCCTCGCCTTGAACGGCTTCGCCACGCGCATCACCACGCCGCTCTGGCTTCCGCTGCAGCGGCTGGCGGAGACGAACGTGGCGGGGAACCGGCCGTACGCGCACCTCGTGCTCGACTTCAAGCGCACGCTCTCGCCGATCGAGCTGGTGCCGAACGTGGAGCAGACGACGCTGGCGATCCGCATGGGCCGCGAACAGCTCAAGCCGCACGTTCCCTTTCTCACGCGCATGCTCGCGCCGCTGCCCATGCTGTGAACGCGCGCCCCATTGAGCTTTGACACTCCGGAAGGCCGGAGGATAGGAACCCGCGCCATGAGCTCCTCGACCTCCACTTCTTCGACGGCGTTGCGCGCCGAATGCATCTGGCTCGATGGAAAGTTCGTCCCGTGGGCAGAGAGCAACGTCCACGTGATGACCCACGCGCTGCACTACGGGTTCGGCGTGTTCGAGGGCATCCGCGCCTACCGCACCCACGACGGACGCCTGGCGATCTTCCGGCTGAAGGAGCACATCCGCCGGCTCTTCGACTCCGCGCACATCCTCATGCTCGACATGCCCTTCACCCAGGACGAGGTGGAGAGGGCGTGCATCGAGACGGTGGCGAAGCAGAAGCACCTCTTCGGTGGCGGCTGCTACCTGCGCCCGGTCGCGTTCATGGGCGACGGTGCGATGGGCCTCGGCGCGAGGAACCCGACGCGGGTGGCGGTGGCGGCGTGGGACTGGGGCGCGTACCTCGGTGACAAGGGCCTGCGCGAGGGCATCCGCGCGAAGGTCTCCTCGTTCACGCGCATGCACGTGAACGTGAACATGGTCCGCGGGAAGATCACCGGCCAGTACGTGAACAGCATCCTCGCCAAGCGCGAGGCGGTGATGGCCGGCTACGACGAGGCCATCCTTCTCGATACCTCGGGCTTCGTCGCCGAGGCCTCGGGCGAGAACATCTTCATGCTCAGCCGGATGGGCGTGGTGAAGACGCCGCCGCTCTCCTCGCCGATCCTCGCCGGCATCACCCGCGACACCATCCTGCAGCTGCTCAAGCACCAGGACCGCCCGGTGGAGGAGGTCACCTTCACCCGCGACGCGCTCTACATCTGCGACGAGATCTTCTTCACCGGCACCGCCGCGGAGATCACCCCGGTGCGCGAGGTGGACAACCGGAAGATCGGCAAGGGCGGCGTGGGCGAGCTCTCCAAGTGGGTGCAGGAGAGCTACTTCAAGATCGTCCGCGGCGAGGACGAGCGCTACAAGGACTGGCTGACCTACGTGTAGGCACAGCGGGGGCTATGACTCTGCGCCCGCGCGTGTAGAGTCGCCCCCGTGGCCCCGACACGCATTGGCGGCGCGGGTGGAGGCGGCAGCACCGGCGCCTTCCACTCCCGTCCCACACCTCCTGAGACCCCGGCCTTGACGGGCACGGCGCACGCCAACCCGTTCAACCTCGAGAACCCGTCCATCCTGGACATCGCCCCGCCCGAGCCGAAGACGCTCGAGGAGACCGGGCTGAAGGTCGGCCTGCTCGCCGACATCGTTCTCAAATACCTCTACTACCAGGGCAGCGGCACGGGCCTCGCCATCGCCACCGAGCTGCGCCTGCCGTGGGCGGGCGTGGTCGAGCGGATCGTGGACTTCGTCGCCGCGGAGAAGCTCGTGGACCTGCGCGGCGGCAAGGGCTTCGGCCGCGCCTCGGTGGACTTCGTGCTCACCGAGAAGGGCCGCGAGTACGCGAAGGACGCGCTCACGCGGAACACCTACGTGGGACCCGCGCCGGTGCCCATCGAGCAGTACAACGCGCTCATCACCTCCCAGTCGCAGGAGAACCCCGTCGTCGGGATGGAGGATCTCCAGATGGGGCTCGGCCACCTGACGGTGACGCGCGAGCTGATGGACAAGCTCGGGCCGGCGGTGAACTCGTCGCGCTCGCTGTTCCTCTACGGGCCGCCGGGCAACGGGAAGACGTCGCTCGCGGAGGCCATCTCGTCGATGTTCGGCGGCGAGGTCTTCATCCCCCACTGCCTCGAGATCGATAACCAGATCATCAAGGTGTACGACACGCTGACGCACTCGGCGGTGTCGCTGGAGGTCGGCCGGGACGGGGCGGGCAAGCGCCAGACCTTCGAGATGGACAACCGCTGGCTGCTCTGCCGGAGGCCGGCGGTGGTCGTCGGCGGCGAGCTGACGCTGGAGACGCTGGACCTCATCTACTCGGAGACCGCGCGCTTCTACGAGGCGCCGTTCCAGGTGAAGGCCAACGGCGGGATGCTCCTCATCGACGACTTCGGCCGGCAGAAGGTGCACCCCACCGACCTGCTCAACCGGTGGATCGTCCCGCTGGAGAAGCGGATCGACTTCCTCACCCTGCACACGGGCAAGAAGTTCGAGATCCCGTTCGATCAGCTCATCGTCTTCTCCACCAACCTCGACCCGCGCGAGCTGGTGGACGAGGCCTTCCTCCGCCGCATCAAGTACAAGATCGAGGTCCACAACCCCTCCACCGAGCAGTACCGGGAGATCTTCCGGCGCGTGTGCGAGGCGTCCGGGATCCCCTACGTGGACCAGGCGGTGACCTACCTCCTCGAGCACTACTACAAGCCGCGGAACATGGAGCTGCGCGCCTGCCACCCGCGCGACCTCGTGCAGCTGATCAAAGACACCGCCCGCTACCGCCAGCAGCCGCCGGCGCTCTCGCGCGAGCTGCTCGATCAGGCCTGCCAGGTGTTCCTCGTGGACCTGTAGCCGCCTTCTGGAGTTCCTCAGCGAGCAGGCGAGCGCCCCGATTGCAAGCGGCGGGCGCTTTTCCTTGTGGGAACGTGCCGAAATTTCTACTGTTCGCGCCCCGTTTTCACCGTCTGGAGTCCCCTGCCGCGAGGACCCGGAGCGAGGAGCTGCCGCACCGTGAAGGAGCGCTACCAGGAAATCGATGACAAGACCGAGGAGCTGAGGGACTGGCTGGAGACCCACTCCAAGGCCCAGGAGTTCCTCGAGCGCTTCGAAATGTCCTGGATCTACCACGACAGCGCACTGGAGGGGACGGTGTACGCCCCCCAGGAGCTGCAGGCCGCGCTGCATCCGGGCACGGTCGCCGCCGAGGCGTCCATGCTTCCGGTGGTGTGGGAGATCCGCAACCACCGCGCCGCGCTGCAGTACGCGCGCGAGGAGGCGAAGGCCGGCGGCAAGAAGCAGGCGCAGGTCACGCTGACGGTCATCAAGCGGATCCACGACCTCTTCAGCGGCAACACGCCGGAGGCGCAGGCCGCGCGCGCGATGTACGAGCGCCGTGAGCGCAGCGAGAAGGAGAAGGAGAAGGAGCGCGAGAAGACCGGCTACCGCAAGGACATGCCGCTCCACCGCACGTACTTCCACGAGATCGCGCAGCCGGCGAAGATCCCGCCGATGCTCGAGAAGCTCGTGGACTTCACCGCCACCGCGGAGTTCCGCGAGTTCCACCCCATCAAGCAGGCGGCGACCTTCCAGCACGAGTTCATGAAGATCTTCCCCTTCACGGAGAACTCCGGGAAGGTCGGGCGGACCGGCACGAACCTCATCCTGCTGCGGCACAACTACCTGCCCTGCATCATCCACAGCATCGATCGGCAGCGGTACTACGAGGCGCTGCGCGGTCCCGTGGCCGGCTTCCGCACCCTGCTGATGGACGCGATGGAGAACTCGCTCGACAACGCGATCAAGTACTTCAAGGACCAGAGCCGGAAGTACCGGGCGCTGAACTAGGCGCGGTAAAAGCCCGCGCGATGCCCTCCAAGTCACCCTCCTCCTCGCGCTCGCGCGAAGGGGCCGAGCCTCCGCCGTCGGGTCACGTCGCCCGGCTGAACTTCCGCGAGAAGCTCGAGCACCTCTATCGGCTGGCGAAGGGCCACAAGCGCGCGCTGGTGCTCACGCACGACAACCCGGATCCGGACTGCCTCGCGAGTGCGGTGGCGCTGGCGATGGTGCTCGAGCGCAGGACGGCAGTGGAGGCGGAGGTCGCGTACGGCGGGATCATCGGCCGGGCGGAGAACATCGCCTTCGTGAAGGTGCTGAAGCTGCCGGTGGTGCAGGTGTCGCAGATCGACTTCGACGACTACGACCTCATCGCGCTGGTGGACACGCAGCCGTCGGTGGGGAACCACTCGCTGCCGCAGCCGAGCATGGCGGACATCGTCATCGACCATCACCCGCTGCGCGACGAGAGCCTCAAGAGCGCGTACGTGGACGTGGGCGGCGACTACGGCGCGACGTCCACCATGCTCGCGGAGTACCTGCGCGCGGCGAGGCTCGAGCCGGGGCCGGAGCTGGCCACCGCGCTCTTCTACGGGATCAAGGCGGACACGCGGGACCTCGGGCGCGAGACGACGAGCACGGACATCGACGCGTACCTCTGGCTCTTCCCGCAGATCGACAAGCGGCTGCTCTCGCAGATCGAGCACCCCGATCTGCCGGCGCGCTACTTCCAGCTGTACCACACGGCCTTCGAGCGGGCGAAGGTGTACGAGGACACCGCGATCGTCACCGATCTGGGCGAGGTCTATTCGCCGGACATGGTGGCGGAGGTCGCCGAGCGCCTGATGTTCCTCGAGGGCATGAAGTGGTCGCTCGCGTGCGGGAGCTACCGCAGCCAGCTCTACTTCTCGCTGCGCGTGAAGGACCGGCGCATGAACGCAGGCAGGCTCATCCGCGCGGTGTGCGAGGGACGCGGCGGCTCCTCCGGCGGTCACGGGAGCATGGCCGGCGCGCGGCTGCCGCTGTGGGGAACGCGGGCGCAGCGCGGCGCGCTGAAGCGGGAGGTCATCCGGGACTTCCTCGAGGAGTTCGGCGTACAGCGGCCGAAGGGCGAGCCGCTGCTCGAGTACGAGGGAGGCTGAGTCCGCGTGGCGTTCATCTACTTCGATCACAACGCGACGACGCCGGTGCATCCGGAGGTCGCGGAGGGCCTCGCGGAGGCGTTCCGGCGCGCGGTCCACCAGCCGGGCAATCCCTCCAGCGTTCACGCCGGCGGCCGCGCGGTGAAGGCGAGGCTGGAGACTGCGCGTGAACGTGCGGCGCGGATCTTCGGCTGCGAGCCGAAGGAGATCGTCTTCACCGGCAGCGGCTCCGAGGCGGACGCGCTGGCACTGAAGGGAGCGTGGGCCGCGCGAAGGTCCGCGGACGCCTCGCGGCGCCGGGTGGTCACCTCGTCCATCGAGCACCCGGCGGTGCTGCAGTCGGTGAAGCAGCTCGAGCAGTTGGAGGGCGCGGAGGTCGTGCGCGTGGCGCCGGATGCGAGCGGCCGCGTGCCGGTGGAGGCCTTCGTGGACGCCTTGGACGGCGCGCAGACCGCGGTGGCCTCGCTGATGTGGGCAAACAACGAGACCGGCGTGTTGCAGCCGGTGCGTGAGGTGGCGAGGGCCTGCCGCGAGCGCGGCGTGCTCTTCCACTCGGACGCGGTGCAGGCGGTGGGCAAGGTCCCGGTGACGCTGCGCGAGGCGGACTGCGATCTGCTCAGCCTCAGCGCGCACAAGTTCGGCGGGCCCGCGGGCGTGGGCATGCTCATCGTGCGGCGCGGCGTGAACGTGCAGCCGCTGGTGCCCGGACATCAGGAGAACGGCCGTCGCGGCGGCACGCACGACCTCCCCTACATCGAGGCGCTGGTGCGCGCGCTGGAGCTCTCCGCTTCACCGGACGTGCTCGACGCCGGGCTGCAGCGACTGGGTGCAATGCGCGACCGGCTGGAGCGCGAGCTCACCCAGCGGATCAGCGGCGTGCACGTGAACGGGGCCGGGGCGCTGCGGTTGCCGAACACCGCCAACGTCCGCTTCGAGGGCGCGGACGGCGAGGCGCTGCTCATCGGGCTCGACCTTGCCGGGATCTGCGTCTCCGCCGGCGCCGCGTGTGCCTCCGGATCGCTCACGCCGTCGCACGTGCTCTCCGCCATGGGGCTCACCCCCACGCAGGCGCACGAGTCGCTCCGGCTCTCGCTGGGACGGACGACGACGGAGGCGGACGTGGACGCGCTGGTCGCCGCGCTGGTGGAGCAGGTGCCGCGCGCGCGCGCGGTGGCCTGAACCCGGCCCCGTTACGCCGACTTGCCGCCGGTGCCCAGAGTGCCCTGGGCGCTCGCAGTGGCGCCGAACAGCCCGCGCACCACCGCGGCGATGGCCATGGGGTTGCCGATGCGCTCGTCGTACAGCGGCGCCAGCGCGTCGCCGAGCTCGCGGGCGGAGGAGAAGCGGTCCTCCCGCTTCGGCGAGAAGCCGCGGGCGATGATCTGCTCCACCGCCTCCGGCACGTCCGCGCGCAGCTGCGAGGCCGGTTCGTAGCGGCCCTCGCGCACGGCGCGGAAGACCTCGTTGGGGTGCTCGCCGGCGAAGGGCCGCTGCAGGGTGATGAGCTCGTAGAGGGTGGCGGTGGCCGCCCAGAGATCCGCCTCGCGGGTGATCTCGCCGCCGAGGACCTCCGGCGACACGTAATAGACCTTCCCGTGGAACGCCCCGTCGCTTCCGGGGTGCATCCGCGCGCGCGCCACGCCGAAGTCGCCCAGCGCGATCTCTCCAGTCCTCGACACGAAGAGGTTCGAGGGCGAGACGTCGCAGTGGACGATCTCCAGCGGGTTGCCCGAGGCGTCGTTCGCCTCGTGCGCGTGGGCAAGCGCGTCGCACAGGGTCCGCGCAAGGAAGAGCACGAAGTCCATCGGCAGCGGGATGCCGCCGCGCTTGCACCGGCGGATGACCTGCGCGAGGTCGCGGCCGTCCACGAGGTCCATCACGATGACGTAGTTCGCCTCGTGCACGCCCACCTCGAGCACCCGCACGATGTTCGGGTGATCGAGCTGCCGCGTCAGCTCGCCCTCCGCCGCGAAGGCCGCCACGCTCTCCGGATCCGCCGCCAGCGCCGGACGCAGCCGCTTGATCGCGACCTCGCGTCCCGCCCACGGGCCCTTGAGCACCTTCGCGCGGTAGACCTCCGCCATCCCGCCCCGGCCCAGCAGCGAGAGGATCTGGTACCGCCCGAGGAACTTCTGCGCTGCTTCGGCTCCGCCCACTGGAACCTCCGCGTCAGTTCGAGCGCCGCAAGGGCCGCTCGGAGGCCCGGTTCAAAAGGGCGTTGAACTCGGGGTCCGCGCCGAGGAGCGCGTTGAGCTCCGGATCCTTGCGCAACCCGAGGGCGTTTGGAAAGCCGTGCTCCACCGCCAGCCGGACCTGCTCCAGCGCGCGCTCCCGCTCCTTCAGCCGCGCCCACGCGGTGGCGAGCCCGAAGTGAAGCTGTGGATCGGGCTTCGCCGAAAAGCGGATCGCGCGCTCGTACGCCTCCACCGAGCCCTGGACGTTGCCCGCCTTCAGCCGCGACGCCGCGAGCCTCGCCCACGCCACCGGATGCGAGTCGTGCAGCTGCAGCCCGCGCTCGTACTGCTCCACCGCCCGCTTGTGTTGCCCCTGCGCGGCGAACCGGGCGCCCTGGGCGAAGGCGCGCCCCGCGGCCTCGGCCTCCTGCTTCGAGACCCGCCGCGCCGCTACCAACGCGGCAGAGGAGGCCGATCCGGAACCGCTCGACGACGGCGCGGACGTTGCGGGCTGCGCGGAGGCAGCCGCGGGCGCGTCCTCGGAGACCAGCCGCCAGGAGAAGTGCGTCCCCTTCAGCCCGCCGATGCCGCAGCCCGGGTCCGGGCGCAGGTGACCGGTGAGCGTGCCCTCGGCCGCGTCCCACAGCGCCATCACCGGGAGGGTCTTGCCCCCGCACTGCGCGGCAGGACCGGTCTGGCAGACGCGCAGGCGGCCGACGATCGCCGAGCCCTCGACGGCGCCTTCGAGCAGCGTTTCGCCCCGGCCCAAGCCACAGGGACCGCCGGCGCTCTCCGTCACCGCGCGGACAGTCGCCCCGTCCCCGAGGGATAGGCGGGCGGCGCCCAGTTCACCCCGATACACTCCAGAGGGTGGCGGGGCGGCGCCCGCGGGGGCGGCAGCCAGCAGAGCGAGCGCCAGAAGGCTTGTCATTCCGAGGGTTTGTGACATCCGGCCACGCGCAGGAAGGCCAATCTTAGAGGGAAGCCTCTCCCCTTGTAAACGACGCGCGGGTGGCTTGACCGCCTGGGGGGCCGTCCTTATCATTGTGGCGCGGGTCGTCTTTTTCGTTAGGCATTTCGGGGAGTTACAGCGGTAGCACCTCAGGGTTGAAGTCCCCTGCGGGGTGCGTGATGGGCAGCAGATATTCGAACCTATACGTTCATTGCGGGAGTCGTTTCGGCCGTGGTGTGCAAGCCCTCCTCGCAGAGGGAAGCCTGAAGCGGACGACATCGGGTCCCACCTGACTTTCAGGGTTCAATGGACGCTGCCCACACGGCCATCGGCGGGGGACGTTTTTTCGGGAGGGGGTCGGGCGTGAGTGAGGGGATGACGCAGTCGGTGGATCTGGTGGCGCAGAAGCAGTCCCTGCGCGAGAGCTTGACGCAGAAGCGCAAGGCGTTGACGCCGCAGGTGCTCGACACGCGCGGCTTGAAGGTGCAGGCGCGGTTCCTCGCGTCGCCCTACTACCAGAACGCAAAGACCATCGCGCTCTACGCGCCCATCCGCGGCGAGGTCCCCACGCGGGACATCCTCATTGCCGCGCTCGCGGACGACAAGGTCGTCTGCTACCCGCTCTCCCACGTGCACGGCCGCATCCTGTCGTTCCGCGCCATCACCTCGGAGAGCGAGCTGGAGCCGGGGCGCCTCGGGGTGCGCGAGCCGCAGAGCTCCTCGGAGCTCATCCCGGTGGAGAAGATCGATCTGTTCGTGGTGCCGGGGCTCGGCTTCACCCGTGACGGCAAGCGGCTCGGGCGCGGCGGCGGGTACTACGACAGCACGCTGAAGGCCGCCATCGAGCGCAGCCGGCGGGTGGGCCTCGGCTTCAGCGAGCAGGTGGTGGACGACATCCCGGTCAACGCGGACGACGTCCTCATGGACCTCGTGGTGACGGAGCAGGAGTCCTTCCGCGGCCTCAACCGCAGCTGGGACTTCCCCGACCTCGCCTAGCGCTCGTCTGGCGCCGCGCGGCGCAACCGGCGCGCGCGGTCATTGACTGTCGTGTGGTAAGCAGGCGGCCTTTCGCGGGAGCCCAGCGCTCCGGAAGGGTCGCCCTTGTCCACGTTTCCGCCGCAGCCGCCCACCACGCCTCCGCCCGGGGGTCCGCAGAAGACCTCCCGACTTGCGATCGGCGCGCTGGTGGGCGCGTTCCTCTGCTTTCCCGTGGGGCTCATCCTCGGGATCGTCGCGCTGACGCGGATCGGCAAGGACCCGACGCTCAAGGGCAAGGGCCTCGCGATCACCGGCATCGTGCTCAGCGGCGTGTTCATGCTCTGCCTGCCGCTGCCGGCGATCGCCATTCCGAACTACCTGCGCTTCCAGGCGCGCGCGAAGCAGTCGGAGTGCAAGGCGAACCTGCGCGCGGCGTACACGGCGCAGCGCATGGTCTTCCTGGAGAACGACGGGTACTCCGAGAACGTCCGCGAGCTGGGCTTCTCGCCGGAGGGGAGCCGGTACGCGTACTTCTTCGGGCCGGAGCCGATCTACGAGGGCGACGAGGCGAACGCGCTGCGGCCGACACGCCAGGCCCAGACGGATCCGGACGTTGCCTTCCGTCTGATGATCGAGGGTGTGGAGCCGGGCATCGTCGGCGAGTGCCCTGACGACTGCACGGCGACCATCGCCTGCGCCGGCAACATCGACGGCGACGACACCTACGACGTCTGGTCGATCTCCACCGCGGACCGCGAGCTCGACGGGGAGCTCGTCCCCGCAGGGCAACCTCACAACCACGTGAGCGACGTCACCGAGTAGCGCGGGCGCTCTGCTATAGGGCGCGGCATGTCCCCCAACGCGTCCCCTTCCGAGGCCCAGGCCGCGCTCCGCCGCGCCACGCCCGAGGAGCAGTACGAGGAGATCACCCGCGGCACCGTGGACCTCCACGTGCCCGAGGAGCTGAAGAAGAAGCTCGGGCGTTCGTACGACAAGGGCCAGCCGCTGCTGATCAAGGCGGGCTTCGATCCGTCGCGGCCGGACCTGCACCTCGGGCACTCGCTGCTGCTCACGCGGATGCGAAGGTTCCAGGAGTTCGGGCATACGGTCGTCTTCCTCATCGGCGACTTCACCGGGCTCATCGGCGACCCGTCGGGGAAGAACGCGGCGAGGCCGGCGCTGACGCGTGAGGAGGTGGCGAAGAACGCGGAGACCTACAAGGAGCAGGTCTTCAAGGTTCTCGATCCGGAGAAGACGCTCGTTCGGTTCAACAGCGAGTGGCTCGACGCCCTGGGGACCGAAGGGCTCATCCGGCTCGCGTCGCGCTACACGGTGGCGCGGATGCTCGAGCGCGACGACTTCAAGAAGCGCTGGGCGGAGAACCGGCCCATCTCCATCCACGAGTTCATGTACCCGCTCCTGCAGGGCTACGACTCGGTGGCGCTGAAGAGCGACGTGGAGCTGGGGAGCACCGACCAGCTCTTCAACCTGCTCGTGGGCCGGCAGCTGATGAAGGAGTACGGGATGGAGCCGCAGGTCATCATGACCGGGCCGATCCTCGAGGGGCTCGACGGCAAGGAGAAGATGTCGAAGAGCCTCGACAACTACGTGGGGATCTCGGAGCCGGCGGAGCAGATCTTCGGGAAGCTGATGAGCATCAGCGATGAGCTCATGTGGCGGTACCAGCTGCTGCTCTCCTCGCGCTCGCTGAAGGAGATCGAGGCGCTGCAGGCGGACGTGGCGCTGCAGAAGGCCCATCCGAAGGACGTGAAGGTCGCCTTCGCGCGCGAGATGACGGCGCGCTTCCAGGGAGAGGCCGCGGCGAAGGAAGCGGCGGAGGCCTTCGAGCGCCGGTTCGCGAAGAGGGACCTCGACGTGTCGGCGATGGAGCTGCGCACGCTGTCGCTGGACGGTGCTGCCGGGATGCCGCTGCCGCGCGTGTGCACCGAGGTCGGGCTCACCCAGTCCGCCACCGAGGCCCGCAAACTCATGGGCCAGGGCGGCGTGCGGGTGAACGGGGAGAAGGTCTCCGACCCGAAGCACGAGCTTCCGGCCGGGGAGTTCCTCATCCAGGTGGGGAAGCTGAAGGCGGCGCGGGTGAAGCTGGGGTAGTCGCCGCGAGCGCTCGCCGGCGTCAGCGGACGTTGCTGATGCTGTTCTTCGCCGTATCGTGCTTCGTCTTCAGCCGGGGCGCGGTGCTGCCGTTCAGAGGCTCCTGCAGGTAGGTGATCTCGTCGAGCTCGATGCGCGACTCCGTCGGCGGAGAGCGCAGCTTGCGCCACACGAGGTGTGCCTCCCGTTCGGTGACCACCACGGCGCAGTCTGCGAAGTCGCCTTCCGCGAAGGTCTCCTTCTCGGTGACGAGGGCCGTGCCGCTCGCGTCGAGGAGCTTCACCTCGGTCTGCGTCACCTCCAGCGCGTAGGGCTTCCCTTCGGGCGAGAAGGTGGCCGCACGGCACAGCGCGCTCGTGCTCACTGCCACCTCGACGCTCTCTCGTCCGAGAAGGAGGAGCTGGCCCGCTCGCGTGTCCACGACCGTCTTCGCCAGCTTGCCGTCGGTCCACACCGCCAGCGGCGTGCCCGCCTTCCCCGTCTCCACGGTGGACGTCAGCTCCCCGCCGGCAGAGAGGGCGGTGTGCACCCCGGTCGCGCCTTCGAAGGCGACGGCGAACTCCGGCTGGGCGTCACTGCCATGGGCGAGGAAACGCGCGGCGAGCTGCTTCAAGGGCTCGCCCACGGCGAGCACACGCGGTCTCCCGCTCGAGGGGTTGAGTTCCACCAGCACGGCCTGTCCGTCGTACTCACCACCGGCGCCCTGCAGCGCCGCGAACGCGGTCCCTCCGATGTTCACCGCCGGCCGGTGCACGGGGCCAAAGTCGCCCGCGGTGAAGCCCGGGAGCGGCACCGGGGCCTGTTGCCCGCCGCCGACAACCAGGCTCGACAGGGTCCCGTCCGAAGCGGAGACGAGCAGGTGGACGACGCCCTTCACCGTGCCCAACGCGCGAGGCGATGCGTCCCCCACGACCGGCTGCGCCGCCCCATCGCCCACCGCGTCGGGTCGCACCACCCGAACCTGCGTCTTCACCGTGTCCTTGAGCCCGGGGATGGCCTTCTCGATCACCTTCTCCGCATAGACCACCACCGGCCGGCCCCCGGGATCGACGGTGAGCATCGTCCCTTCGAACAGCGGGTTGACCGCCGATTTCCCCTCGTCGCCGTAGATGGGGTTCCGGCCCTCCTTCGGCGCGACCTCTTCCGCCACACAGCCCAGGAGGAGACCGACCGACGTGAGGAACACCACGAGGCGCGTTGAGGTCATGGGGGGTGAGGTCGCAAGACATGTGCCATGGGCCGCTGCCCCGAGCGCGCGCATGGACCGGTGCGAGAAGCGCGACGCCGATGTCGTGCACGAGGCCCTCGTGAAGGGACGAACCTCCCGAGCGGCGTCGTGCCCCCACGTTCGGGCCTACTCGCGGTCGGGCGCTTCGGACCGGGACAGATGCCGGCCTGCGTCGGCCATCATCCGCTCGACGATCTCGCGGGCGGGAAGGATGTCGTGGATGCGCTCCATCGCGGCGCCGCTCGCGGGCAGGTCCATCTCCTCCAGATCCCCCTCGGTCTCGCGGTGGGGAACGAAGGCGGAGAACTTCGCCATCTCGTAGGGCGCGCCGACGACGCCGGGAAACAGGCGCGTGGTGCCGATGACGACGGGCTCGGTGGGAGGCGGCGGGAGCGCGTCTTCGTGGCCGGCCCACTCGCGGACGACGCGGTTGCGGAACACGCGCTGGCGCTGGCCCGGCCACTCGGGGCCGAAGAGCGTGGTGAAGCAGGAGTCCTCGGCGCCGCCCTCGACGATGCGCTGCTTGTGGCCCGGGTGGGCGTACGCCTCTTCCGAGGCCACAAGCCTCGTTCCGACCCACACCCCGTCTGCACCGTGCCGGAGCGCGCGTGCGGCCGTCTCACCGTCGGCGATGCCTCCGGCGGCGAGCACGACCACGTTCTCACCCGCGGCGGCCCTCACCTCGCGCAGCAGCTTCAGCAGCGGAACCTCCGAGCGGTTGTGGCCCGCCGCTTCCCTCCCCTGCGCCACGATGCCGTCCACGCCCAGCGCCAGCGCCGCCTGCGCGACGTCGAGCGAGCCTGCCTGCACCCACACGCGCGTGCCCGCGGA
The DNA here is from genome assembly GCA_023423535.1 of Pseudomonadota bacterium. GTDB lineage: Bacteria > Myxococcota > Myxococcia > Myxococcales > Myxococcaceae > JAFAFL01. The sequence continues at coordinate 19,935 of JAFAFL010000115.1, read as the reverse complement.
CTGCAGCGCTTCGATCCACTCCCGCGGCGGAAGCCCCCAGTGGAAGGTGACCACTGGCACCTTCGCCTCGATGCAGGCGTCGAGGTGCGCCTGCTGGGTGAACGCGGTGGGGCCTTCGCCGGCGAGGATGAAGTCCACCCCATAGGGGCGACTCGTCCCCTCGCGGATGGCGGCGAGGCGCGCCCGGAGCACGACGGGAGGTTCGGTCGCCGCGCCGAGAGTGCCCATGCCGCCCGCGTTGCTCACCGCGATGACGAGCTCGGGGAGGCCAACGAAGGCCATGCCGGCGGAGACGAAGGGATGGCGCAGCCCGTAGGCGCGCGTGAGGCGGGTTTCGAGTCCGCGGGACGGGCGTGAGGATGTTGGGTCGTTCATGGCGCGCACTGAACGACACGCCCCGTTACGCGAGCGTTAGTTCCTCGGCCCGCCGCCGGCATGCCGCCGCTTCGGCCAGCCGCCCCGAACCTTCGAGCAGCCGCGCGGCCCTCTCGAGATGCGCGGAGGCTTCCTCGGGCCGCAGCGCCGCCTCCTCGCCGAGCGCCGCGCGCAGGAGCAACGGGATGGCGCGCGCGTCCTCCTTGCCGGACACCCAGTGGTGGGCGACCAGCGAAGGCGCCGCGCCGCGCGTCTCCCAGAAGGTGGCGATGCGACGATGGAGAACGGCGCGCAACGCGTCAGGAATGGCGGCGCCGACCGCTTCGGCGAGAACGTCGTGCACGAAGCGGCCGTCACGCAGCACCTGCGCGGACTCCAGCTCGCGCAGCGGCGCATCGAGGGCGAGCACCGGCACCTCCAGCACCGCGGCGGCGAGCTCGAGGTCGAACGCGGTCGCGGCGAGCGAGGCCACCTGCGCGAGCTGCTGCGCTGCCTGGGAGAGTCTCTGCAGGCGCGTCTCGATGAGCAGCCGGACCCTGCCCGGCGGCGGAAGGCGCTCGGGCCACGCCGGTTCGACGCCGCCGCGCTCCACGAGATGCTTCACCGTCTCGACGATGAAGAGCGGGTTGCCGCCCGTGTAGCGCCCGATCTCCGCCGCGTGCCGCGTCACGCCCGGCAAACCCATGCCCTCCAGCATCTCGCCGACGGCCTCTTCGTCGAGGCGCTCGAGCCGGACGTGGGTGGCGACGCCGGCGTCCACCATCCGGTGCACCACCGCCGCGCTCGCCGGGCGCAGCTCCCCGGTGCGGAAGATGAGCACCGACGGCGGCAGGCCCCCGTGCCTCCCCAGCGGAAACCCGTGCGAGTAGATGTACTCGCCGATGTCGTTCGTCGCGTGATCGCCGAACTGCAGGTCGTCGACGACGAAGCCGCTCACCGCCTCCAGCGCGCGGCACCACACCTGGAGCTGTGCATCGAGAAAGCGCTGCCGCTGCAGCGTGCCCGCGAGCGGAGGTGGCGCGGCATCCGGCACGTCGAGCTCGGGGAGCACCCGCGCCAGCTCGCGGCGAACCCAGTCCGGAAGGTCGAGCCCGGGGTTCAGCGCCATCAGCCGGCGCACGTGGCGGGTGTAGGACGCGAGCGGCACGTGCTCGTCGCCGGGGCGGCTCTCGGTCCAGCAGTAGGAGCCGCGGCTCGCCACGAAGTCGCGCACGAGGCGGCTCTTGCCCACCCCTGGTTCCCCCGAGACGAAGACGAGCTGACCTGCCTCCCACGCCCGCTCCATCGCCTCCCACTCGCGATCTCGTCCGGCAAGCACGGGCGGACGCAGCGCGGTGACCGGCAGCGCGGTGTGCCGCGGGCGTGCGAGCCTGGGGCTCGGCAGCGTTCCCCGTTCGATGCTGCGCGCGAGCGTCTCCGTCTCGTCCGAGGGAGAGATCTGCAGCGCCTGCTGCAGCACCCGAGCGCAGCGCTGGTAGAGGCCACGCGCGGCCACCGGATCGCCGAGGAGGTAGTACAGCCGCATTCCGCGCTGGTACCAGCCCTCGTCGGTGGGCGTACGCGCCAGCGCCTGCTCCACGAGGGCCAGCGCCCTCTGCCAATCGCCCGCCTCCTCCAGGCCCGCGACCCGATCCCGGAGCGCGCGTTGATGGATCCCCTCCAGACGTTGCCGCTGCACCTGCAGCCACGCGTCGAAGTCGGGGCAGTCGGAGAAGTCGAAGGGCCCCAGCAGCGCGCCCTCCGCGAGCTCCGTCCCACCCGTGCGTCCGGCTTCCAGAACGTCCACGCCGACGCCCTCGGCCAGCGAGAGGAGCTCCGTCCCGAGAAGCAGCTCACCGGGCAGACGGCTGCGAAGCCGGTGCAGCGTCTGCCGAAGGCTCGTGCTCGCGCGATCCGGGGTGGCGTCCGGCCAGAGGTACTCGCGCAGCAGAGAGCGCGGCGTGGGGCCCGAGAGCGCGACGTACGCGAGCAACGCGGAGACCTTGCGGTCGAGCCGCTGTGGTTCGTCCACGCAGAGCAGCCGGGGCGTTCCCAGCAGTTGAAGCCGCATCGGCACGTCCCCTCTTCCACCGGACGCGGTCATCTTCAAAGCGGTCATGCGTCAGGGTGCGCTCAGGCGCCCCGAAGCTTCATGCTCCCCGCCTCCACGAAGCGCTGGTGCCAGGAGAGCGCCTCCGGCAGCAGGTGCGGGGTGTGCTGGCCGTAGCTCTCGCGACGCGCGCGATCGAAGTAGTCCTGCAGGAGCGGCCGGTATTCGGGGTGGGCGCAGCGCTCGATGATCCGAGGGGCCCGCTGCTTCGGCGAGAGGCCGCGCAGATCCGCCAGGCCCTGCTCGGTCACCAGCACCATCACGTCGTGCTCGGTGTGGTCCACGTGGCTGACCATGGGAACGATCCCGGAGATGGCGCCGCCCTTCGCCAGGCTGGGGGACATGAAAATCGACAGGTACGCGTTCCGCGCGAAGTCTCCCGAGCCGCCGATCCCGTTCATGATCCTCGAGCCGGCAATGTGCGTTGAGTTCACGTTGCCGTAGATGTCCGCTTCGATCATGCCGTTGGTGGCGATGCAGCCCAGCCGGCGGATGACCTCCGGGTGGTTCGAGATCTCCTGCGGCCGGAGCAGGATGCGCTCTTTGTAGAAGTCCACGTTGCCGAGGAACTCCTCCAGCCCGGCGGGGCTCAACGAGAACGAGGTCCCGGAGACGACGCGCACGACGCCCTCCTTGAGCAGCGCGAGCATCCCGTCCTGGATGACCTCCGTGTACGACGTGAGCCCCCGGTAGCCGCTTTTCGCCAGGCCCTGGAGGACGGCGTTGGTGATGTTCCCCACGCCGGACTGCAGCGGCAGCAGCTGGGGCCCGAGCCTCCCGCGCTTGACCTCGTGTCCGAGGAAGTCGATCAGGTGTCCGGCGATCTGCTCCGAGGCCGCATCCGGCGGGGCGAAGGCGGAGTTGCGATCCGGCGAGTTCGTGCGGACGACCGCCACGACCTTCGGGGGATCCCAGCGCAGGTACTTCTCGCCGATCCGGTCGTCCGGCTTCACCAGCGGGATGGGCTTGCGGTTCGGAGGGAGCGCGGTGCCGTAGTAGATGTCGTGCATGCCCTCGAGCTGCAGGGGCTGCCACTCGTTGACCTCGAGGATCACGTGCCGGGCCTGGTCCAGCCAGGTCTTGTTGTTGCCCACCGACGACGAGGGGATCAGCCGACCATCCGGAAGGATGCCGGCCACCTCCACGATGGCCACGTCGATCTCGCCGAAGAACCCGAACCAGGTGTGCTGCGCCACGTGGCTGAGGTGGATGTCGATGTACTCGAGCGTGCCGGCGTTGATGCGCTCACGCACCACGGGATCCGACTGGTAGGGCAGCCGCAGCTCCATGCCCTCCACCTTCGCCAGCGCACCGTCCAGCTCCGGCGCGGTGGAGGCGCCGGTGAGCACGCGGATGCGGAACGGCTTGCCCTCGGAGTTGGACTGCTCCATGCGCGCGGCCAGCGCCTGGGGCACGGCCTTCGGGTAGCCGGCGCCGGTGAACCCGCTCATCGCCACGGTCATCCCGGGACTGATGCGCCTGGCCGCCTCCTCTGCCGACATCAACAGCTCGCGGGCCCGGGGGTTCTGGATGCGGTCGTTCAAGGGCAGCTCCTCGTGCAGGTGATGCCCTGATCATAGTGAGCGCCGCGCCCCTCGGCTGGAGCCGTTGGCCGTGGCGCGGCGCGGTGCGCTGCGGCGCAGAGGTTGCAGCCACCCCTGCGACCATGGCTCACGCACTCCCCTTCAGGTGCTGCTGCCCGGGGCTCCTCCGCGTCCGGGTGGGTGATTCCCGCCCGGTGGGTCGTCGCAGACCTCCTTCGCGGCCCGGAGGCGCCGCTTGAGCTACACCCTTCTCCTCTTCGTCACCGGCGCCGCGTCGCTGGCGGTGACGCTGAACACGCTGGGCAGGCGAGGAGGCCTCAGCGGCATCCGGCTCGGGCTCGTCACCTTCACCGGGGGCGCCACGCTCTCCAGCTTCGCGCTGCTCGGTGCGTCGGTCGCGGACTCGGCGGAGACGGCGCTGCCGTTCGTCGCGCTGGTGCGGGTGAGCGCGGGGCTCATCGGCGCGGGCTTCACCGGAACCGGGCTCCTGCTCCTGTGGCCCGAGCGCCGGTGGACCCGCGCGGTGACGATCGCCGGCAGCGTCGTGGTGCCGCTCGTCGGCGCGGGCCTCGTCCATGCGTACGGCCCCGGCGTGCTCCTCAACACGCACCTGAGCTGGTTTCCCGGGCACCCCGCGGTCCGCGCGTTCGACAGCTCGGTCATCTTCGCGGGAACCCTCGTGCTCTGCGCCGGCGCCATTGCCCGCTGGCGCGCGAGCCGCTACGGCCGGGTGCCGATGGTGACGCTGCTGGTCGTGCAGACGTTCGCCTCCACCGCCTACTTCCTCATCCGCATCTTCGGCGCGCCGGAGCTTCAGAGCCTCTCGAGCCCGGTCATCATCGCGGTGACCGCCTTCGCCTACTGGATCGCCCTCGAGCGCTGGCGCGTCGCGGGCATGGGCGAGTCCGGGCTCGCGCTGGTGTTCTCGCGGATGCCGCTGCCGGCGATGCTGCTCGACCTGCAGACGGGGCGCTGCATCACGAACCCGGCCGCGTCCGCACTCGTCGGCCCCTCTCCGTCGGTAGAGGAGGTCTTGGCGCTGGTCGGCCTCGGCGGGAGGGCCGAGCCGGGGGACCACCTCCGGGCGCACGACGGAACGACGCTCTGCGCGGTGCGCCTTCCCAATGCTCCGGAGCAGCTCTTCGACGTGAGCTGTCACTTCGACGCGCAGCTCGCGCTCGGGCTCTTCGTCCTCTCCGACGTCACCGAACGGGCGCAGCACGCCGAGCGGCTCGGGGCCACCGTCGCGGAGCTGCGCGCGACGCAGGACCGCCTCGTCGAGCAGGAGAAGATCGCCGCCCTCGGGGTGCTCGTCGCGGGCGTGAACCACGAGATCAACAACCCGCTCGCGTACACCACCGCGAACCTGCGCGCGGTGAAGGACTACGTCGAGAGCCTCACCCCCGCGCGCGATCTGGTCATCGCCCAGCTCGAGGGAAGGCCGGGCGCGACGGAGGCGCTGCGGCAGTGGGCGGACGACGACGGCGTCGCCGAGGCCTGTCACGACGCGACGGAGGCGCTCACGGACGCGATCGATGGCTGCACGCAGATCCGCGAAATCGTCGGTTCGATGCGGATGCTCAGCCGGCAGCAGGGCGAGAGCCAGCGGTGCTGCCTCTCCGAGCTCACCGCGTCCGGCCTGAAGATCGGCGGAACGAACCTCTCGCCGTCGGTCCACGTGCACACCTCGCTCGAGCCCGGGCTGCACGTGCGCGCGGTGCCGGGCGAGGTCATGCGGGTGATGACGAACCTCGTGGTCAACGCGGGGCAGGCGCTCGGGGAGCAGGGCAACATCCACGTGCGCACGTTCCACGACACGGAGACGGGCGAGGCCGTGCTGGAGGTCTCGGACGACGGGCCGGGCATTCCCCCCGCGCTGCAGGGCCGCATCTTCGACGCGTTCTTCACCACCAAGGCACCGGGCCAGGGCACGGGCCTGGGGCTGGCGATCAGCGCCGAGACCGCACGGCGCCACGGAGGCTCCCTGCGGCTGGTGCCGAAGCCGGGAAGGGGCGCCACGTTCCAGCTCCGCCTGCCGCTGGAGGACGCGGAGCGGGATGGGACGAGCCCGGAGCTGACCGCGCCCGTGGTCCCCGCCGCCCCCCTAGCAGCCGCCGAGCGTTTCTAGGCCGCGCCGCGCCGGTCGCTATTCGACGAGCGCGTTGAAGCCGCCGAAGATCATCCGCTGCATGTCGTACGGCATGCGCGCGGGATCGCCCTTCATGCGCGGATCGGCCATGACCTTCGCGTTGACCTCGTCGCGGTGGGCGCGCGAGCGGTAGGTGATGAACGAGAACACCACGACCTCGTCGGCCTCGAGCTTCACCGCCTGCGGAAACGAGGTGACCTCCCCCGGCTTCACGTCGTCGGCGATGAACTCGCGGTAGTCGAGCGCGCCGTGCTCGCGCCACACCGTCTTCCCGAGCTCCGCCATCGCCCGGTACTCCTCGACCTTGTCTTTCTTCACCGCCAGCACGAAACCGTCTGCGTAGGACATGTGCGCCTCCTCGTTGAGACGTTAGACCGGCGGTGACGCCGGAACTCATCGAGCGGCGACTACTTCCCCTCCACCTTCAGCCGGTGTCCTGCGGAGTACGCGTTGAACTCCGGCGCGTACATGCTCTGCAGCGTGGCGGGCCCCACCCGGAACTCGCCCGCCATGTTCGCGCGCAGGCGGTACTTGAAGGTCCATTCACCTTGCGGCAGCCACTCGAAGAAGAAGTTCGCGCCCGAGTCGCGCGTCTCCTCGTAGAACACGAGCCCCATGTCCCACTTGTAGCGGCTGACCGGACTCTCCGGCTCGAGGCCCGCGGCGCGCGGATCGCGGAGGTGGACGTACTCGGCGGCGTGCTTCGAGCGGATGGAGAGATGCACCTCCAGCTCGTCACCGACCTCCAGCTTCGCGCCCTCCTCCAGCGGCTTCAGCACCGCCTCGCGCCCCGTCCTCTCGCGCTTGTAGTAGCGGCGTGACACCGAGAAGAAGTCTCCGCGCGCCTCCTCCGGCAGCTTGTCGGTGGCGAAGTGCCAGGTGGCCGAGGCGAAGGCGAAGCCCTTCGTCGGCTTCGTCACCGTGATCCGGCTCATCGTCTTCGCGTCCACCTCCGCGCCGGGAATGACGACCTGGTTCTTCTTCCCGGTGAACTGGTCCGGCTGGAAGACCATCTGCACCTTCCGAGGCCCGACCTCCACGTTGACCTCCTCGCGGACGCCGAGCCCCTTCTCCTTCTCCAGGTACTTCACCAGCGCGTACACGACCTCCGCCGTCGCGCGGGTGCTCTTCCAGTGGTTGAGCTTCTTGTTGATGAGCAGCCACTGCACGAGCCCGTGCCGGCGCGCATCGTCGGGCTCGAGCTGCATGAGCACCTGCAGCGCGAACGCGTGCGTCTCGATCCGGTCGTTGTACCAGAGCCACGAGCGGTCCTCGGCCGCCCAGTGGGTCCCCTCCTCTTCCGTCGTCTTCGCGCTGTCCATCACGCTCGCCCAGACGAGCTTCGCGTCCTTCGCGCGATCCATCCGCTGCAGCGTCAGCGCGAGGTAGCCCTTGAGGTACGGCGAGTGACTCTTCCAGTGCTTGAACGAGTGCTCGAGGATCTGCTTCCGCTCCTCCACCGTCAGCGCGTTGCCCGTGTACGACGCGTCCTTGTACGAGGACGCCACGTAGTTGAGGAAGGTGAGGAACTCCCAGCAGCAGTCCTCCTTCAACATCCGCCCCGCGTACTCGTCGCGGTAGTGCTGCGCCACGTAGGCCCAGGCGCGCTGCACCATGTCCCTCGGGATCTCCACGCCGTGATCCGCCGCGCGCGCGAAGCCGTGGAGGATGTACAGCGTCATGTACGGCGAGGGAGGCCCGCCCGGGAACCAGGGGAACGCGCCGTTCGCGGTCTGTGCCTTGCGCAGCTTCGCCAACGACGCGTCACGCTCCGCCTTCGCGATCTTCGGATCGAGCACGTTGGTCAGCCCATGCCCGCCGTCGCTCCCGCCCTTCCCCATCACCACCCACGGCGTCTCCTCCATCGCCATCTTGCGGTTCGGGTCCGCGCTGTCCCAGGTCTCGAGCGGCGTGTCGCGCTCGGACAGCTGCTTCGCCATCTTCGCCACCGCCGGGTACTGGCCGTAGAGCGAGGAGAGGATGCCGGTGGAGACGAAGCGGTTGAGCGTCTGCTCCGTGCACTCGTAGGGATAGTTGATGAGGTACGGCAGCGCGCCGAGCGCCGTGTAGAAGAGCTGCGCGTCGATCGTCACCACCAGCTGGTCGTGCGTCAGCGAGGGATCCGCGCCCTTCGCCACCTGCGCCATGTCCTCGAAGCTGAGCGTCTTCTTCGCGCCCGCCTCCCGCAGCGTGACGAAGCGCGACTGCGCGAGGTGGAGCCTCCCCGGCAGCACCGGAATGGGCCGGAGCTCGCCGTCGCTCAAGCTCCCGCTCCGCGCGGTGACCTTCACCGCCACCTGCCCCGGCCGCGCCGGCGTGACGATGGGGAAGCCCACGGTCGCGCCGCCTCCCGCCTTCGCGTCGAAGGAAGCGCGCGCCTTCTGCGGGTCCAGTCCGAACTCGCGCAGCACGCTCTTCTGCGTCTCCACGTCGATGAGGTCGAGCTCCAGCTCGCCCTTCAGCGGGCCCTCGGACGCGTTGTTCACGTTGACGGTGAGAGTCGCCGTGTCGCCCTCGCGCAGGAAGCGCGGCACGTACGGGCGCACCATGAGGTCCTTCACGCTGCGCGTCTTCTTCGTCGCCGAGCCACCGCGCAGGTCCTTCGTCACCGCGTGCACCCAGACGTTCCAGGAGGTCACCGAGTCCGGCACGGTGAACTCGATCGTCGCGCTGCCGTCGCTGTTCGTCAGCAGGTGCGGCGCGAAGAACGCGGTCTCGCTGAAGTCCTGACGCAGCTGCACCTCGGGCGCGGCGGCCTTCTGCTCGAGGTCCCCCTCCCCGCCGAGCGCGTTCGCCGCGGCCTCCTTCTTCATCGGGGCCTTCGCGCCCGGCGCGCCCTCGCTCTCCTCCAGCGCCATCGAGTCCATGGAGATCGAACGGCTGCGCCGCGCGGTCTGGAGCTCCGCCACCTCCATCGGAGCGGCCGCGGACGGTGCGGGCATGGGCATCCCGCGCGTCCCACCGAAGGTCCGGTAGCGCATCCCCGGCCCGCCGACGCCGTAGTTGTCGTGGAAGAGCAGGTAGTCCGGCGACAGCGACGGGAAGTCGGGCAGCTCGCCGAAGCCCTCGCTGTGCACCCACTGAGTCTGCGCGGCCCCGAGGCTCGAGCGCATCCACGGCGCGCCGGTCCGCGTCGGGTAGAGCCCCATCACGCTCGGCGGCGAGTGCGGCGCGAAGAGGTCCAGCGCCTCGTCGTACATGTAGGCGAGCAGCTCGGAGGCGCCCACCGCGGCCTCGCCCTTGCGCGAGGGCGACACGGTCACGCGGAACGTCTCCTTCGAGCCCGGCCGCAGCTTGTCGCGGAAGGTGGCGAACTCGATCTTCAGCTCGCGGTCGTCCCACGGCACGAACACGTCCTCGGTGAAGGTGACGAGCTGGTGGTCGCGCATCACCGTCGCGCTGACGCTGAAACCGCCGCGATCCTCCTTGCCGATCGGCAGCGTGATCAGCGCAGCCGACTCACCCGCCACCCGCTCCTGCCGCGAGACGCGACGCCCCGCGCGGTACACGTCGAAGACGATCCGCTGCCCCGGCACGCCGCTCGTCACCAGCGCCGTCACCTTGTCGCCCGCGCGCGCGCTCCCCTTGTCGAGCACGAGGTGCAACGGCACCTGCAGCCGCGTCTTCTCGCCGGCGATCACGAACAGCCGCTGCGTGGTGAACTTCGCGCCGAAGTCGTCGGTCGTCTCGTAGTGGAAGCGGTAGAGCCCGGGCGCAAGCTTCCCCGCGTCCTGCGCCACCTGCGCCGCACCCTTCGCGTCGTGGGTGACCTCGCCCTTCGCGCGCTCCGCACCGTCCGCCCAGCGCGACGCAATGGCGTCCAGCCGCGACTCACCGCCCCAGCGCGGCCGCAGCCTGTCCCCGGGCGTGACGACCTTCGGCTGGCCCTCGGGGAGCTCACCCGGCGTGTCACCCTGCGGCGCCTCGCTGCCCTCGAGCACCTCGCCTTCGAACACGGGCACGTCCGCCGGCATCGGCGCCACGTCCGGCTGCTTCACCTCGACGATGCGCCAGCTCGCCTTGCCCGCGCGCCCCACGCCGTTGAGGTCGGTGCGCACGAGATCGAAGACCGGCGCGACGTTCGGCCCGAAGAACTTCTCCGTCGGCTCCACGCGGCCCTCGACACTCACCCACCCGAGCCGGAACACCCGCTCCGCACTCCGCGTCTCGCCGCCCTCGTCGGTGATGTCCGCGCTGACGCGGAAGGACCAGGAAATCTGCCGGTCGGTCTCCGTCTTCGGCTCTTCGGCCTCCGGCGTGAAGGCGACCTTGAAGCTGCCCTCTTCATCGAGCGCAGAGCTCCCCGTCGCCACCACCTGCGACTGCGACGCGGGCGGGCGCATGCCCCAGTAGCCCCACCACCACGGCCAGCGCGGCTCGCGCGTCACCCGCCAGCGCACCTGACCGGACGTCACCGGAAGCCCGAAGTAGTAGCGCGCCTCGCCGCGGAACTCGGCGGGCTTGTTCAGCCGCAGCGCGCCCTCCGGATCCTTCAGCTCGGCGGTGAAGGTCGGGCGCTTGTACTCCTCGACGCGGATCGCCGCGTACCCGTTCGGCTCTGTGCGCAGCCGCCACTGCCCGAGCAACCTCCCCGTCGGCAGGTCGAACTCACCGGATGCGCTTCCCCACGCGTTGGCGCGAACCTTCTTCTGCTCCACGACCTGCCCGTTCGCATCGAGCAGCGACACCGACACGTCCGCGCTCGGCATCACCTTGTACGACGGCCCCTCCGGCGAGCCCTCGAAGGCGATGACCTTCCACATCACCTTCTGCAGCGTCCGGTAGATGCTGCGGTCGGTGTAGATGAGCGCCTGCTTCCGCGAGGGCTGCGGGCTCGGGTTCCAGAAGTTGAGCCCGTTCGGATCGAGCACCAGCTCCGCGCCGCGCTTGCCGACGACGAAGTGCCCGTGTCCCCGCCGGTCGCCCTTGCCCGAGGTGAACTGCACGCTGCCGCTCTTGTCCGTGCGCCGCGTCTCCACCGGCTGGTGCCCGCGCTGCCAGTCGAAGCGCCAGAGTGAGAGCTCCACGCCCACCGCCGGCGCACCGGTCTCGGCCTCCAGCGCGCTGACCTCCGTCGTCCCGTCCGAATACGATCGCGTGGTCACCGCCAGCCCGGTGACGATGACGTGCGTGCCCACCACGAGGTTGTCCGTCGCAGCGAAGTCCTCGCGCGCGCTGGCCAGCAGGAGGAACGCGCCCCGCTTCGTCAGCGGCGGGGTGACGAAGGTCCGGTGCGGCTGCAGGTCCGGCGTGGGCGGCAGGTCCACCGTCCAGCTCGCGTCCGCGCGGGCCTCGAGCAGCGCGCGCATCTCGTCGCCCGAAGGCAGGAGGTTGTAGTCGCGCGCGCTGCGCAGCCGCTTCTCCAGATCGATCGCGTACGCGCGGAAGTAGAGCTTCGGCAGGTTCTTGTGCGTGACCTCCACCGACCGCTTCCCCAGCGCGTCGTGGCTCATCGCCGTCACCGCGAAGTAGGGCACCTCCAGCGCCGCCACGAGGTGCCGGCAGCGCTGCCCACCGATGGCCTCTGGATAGGCCTCCACGCAGTCCTGAGCGGTCTCCCGCGCGCGCACGAGCATCCCCGCGTCCCGCTGGAAGGTCGCCAGCTGCGCGGCCCCCATGGCCCACCAGGCCCTCTTGCGGAAGTCCGGCAGCGTCCGCTCCAGCTCCGCGCGGATGAGCGCGCGCCGGTCCTTGTCCTCGAACGCGTCGTGCAGCCGCCGCAGCCGCTCGAGCTTCGCCTCCAGCGCCGCCTCCGGCCTCTCCTCCTTCGCGTGCCACAGCTCCAGATCCATCAGCGCCGCGCCGATGCGCTCCAGCGGATGCACCGCCGGATCGGACAGCGCCACGCCCTCCGCCCACTTCGCGTTCGCGCGCAGCAGCGGCTCGAGCGCCACCCGGAAGCTCTCGTTCTGCTGCTCCGGCCGCCAGCCGGTGGTGTCCGCCAGCAGCTCCACGCGCAGGTAGGTCACCGCGTCGCGCAGCGTGCCTCGCACCTCGCGCGGATAGTCGTTCGGGTGCAGGTACTCGCCGAGCGCCTCGACCTCGTACCCGCCGAGCGCCTCGCGCTGCCGCCACACGTCGTCGTACGCCCGCTGCGCCTCGGTGTAGAGCTGCTCCACCGTCCAGCGCTTGAGGTCCACCTCGCCCTTCGACTCCACGCGCTCGCGCTGGCGGATCTCCCACTGGTAGGCCTGCACGTAGGTGACGAGCGACCGCGCGTAGAAGAGGTCCAGCGTCGCCCGATGGAGCGCGCCCTCCGGCCACGGCTGCTCGCGCAGGAACCGCACCGAGGTCTCGTAGCCGTGCAGCGCGGTCTGCAGCTGCGTCGCCCGGATGAGCGCGCGCGCCCAGTCGGCCTCGTCCTTTGCCGCCCTGGCGCGCTCGAGGTGCCCAAGCGTGAGGTCCAGCGCGGCCTGGAACTTCTGCTCACCGATCAGCGCGTCCACGGCCTTCCAATGCGTCATGTCGGTGCCCTCCGGAGGCCTCGGCCGCGGCTTGCGCTCCCCTCGCTGCGACTCCGCGCGCGCGTCCTCCGGCGTCGGAACCGGAGAGGGGCCGGAGCAGGCGATCAGCGCCAGCGCGCAGAGCGCGGCGAAAAGACGAGTCTGACGAGAGACCATGGCGGCACTGTAGGACGCAGGCCGACCGCGGATCGTTCCAAAACTTCGCGCTGCCGAGCGACCCCTGCGCCGCTACGGCGCGGCGGGCGCGGTGCCCTTCCGGCGCAGGCCCACCACGTAGACCTCCATCGACGCGCCACGGGTGGCCTCGGGGCGGACGATCTTCACCTCTTCGTAGCCTTCGCGCACCGAGTCGCGGAACGCCTCGAAGTCGCGGCCCATGAAGAGCTTGGCGATGAAGGCCGAGCCCGGCACTCCCCGCTCGCCGGCGAGCTCCAGCGCCAGCTCCGCGAGCCGGAAGGAGCGCGCCTCGTCGGTGACCTTGATGCCGGTGGTCTTCGGCGCGAGGTCGCTGATCACCGCGTCGAACGGTCCGTCGTACAGCTCCGACAGCTTCTTGCGGAAGTCGTCCGCGAGCACGTCGAGCACCGCGGTCTGCACCTGCGGCAGGTTGAACGGCTTGATCGGCTGCAGGTCGATGCCGATGACCTTTCCCGTCGGCCCGACGAGCTCCGCGATCACCTGCACGAATCCGCCCGGAGCGGCGCCGAGATCCAGCACGCGACCGCCGCGCTTGAAGATTCCGAAGCGCTTCGAAATCTCCTCGATCTTGAACGCCGAGCGCGCGCGCAGACCCTCTTTCTTCGCTTTCTGGAAGAAGTGGTCCTTGGGTCTGTAGGGCTTCCCCATGGGTAGCGCCGTCCCTACCATCCGAGACCGCTGCGGCAAAGCCCTACGCCCGGCGGGAGGAGGTCCCGCGTGCGGTCACGGAACGTGTGGGTGAGCCTGTTGCTCTCGGCCCTCTGCGCCGGCGCGGCCGCGGGCTGCTTCGTCTACGCGCACGGGCTCGGCCAGGAGGCGCGCTGGCTGCTCGAGCGCGGCACCGCCGAAGGCTTCGAATACGCGCTGACCTTCGACGGCAGCCACGCCGAGGCCCAGCTTCAGACGCTCAACGCCCGGCGCGACGTGCTCTCGCAAGTCCACGCGTGGCGGGGCGGCGGCGAGCTGTTGGTGATCCTCGCGCTGGCGTTCGCGGTGGCGGCCTGGGTGAACTGGCTGCGCCACCGCCTCGCACTGACCGAAGAGCGGATCGAAGGCCCCGTCGCCGTCCGCTGACGAAGGGGCCCTTCGCTTCTACTGAGCTGCGCCTTCAGAGGGCGCCGCGTCGGGAACGATCACGTCGCCGTTCGCCGCGTTCTTCACGTTCTCGAAGAGCCGGATGAAGCGCGTGTCCGCGAAGTCCTTGATCCGATCCGGGTTGATCCGCGACGCCGCGGTCTGGCTGATCAGCGCCTGGAACACGCGGGTCTTCGGCGCGCTCTGATCCTGCGCCCACACCTGGATGGTGGAGAGCAGCGGGCAGGCCTTCGCGGTGTTCACCGCCGCGAGCGCGGCCTCCTCCTCGAGCTGCTTCTGGTCCGCGTTCATCCACTGCACGTAGGCCACCGCGTGCGGCTCGGAGGTGTCCACCTCGATGGTGCCCAGCCGGCTGCCGAGGTCCGTCCCCGAAAGCCCCTGCTTGATCGCGCTCTCGCAGCCGGCCTTGAGATCGCCCGCCGCCTCGCCCTTCGCGACCGCGGCCTCCATCTCCTTCAGCTTGAACTTCGCGTCCTTGGCGATCGCCCCGTTGCGCGACTCGGGCTTCATCTTCTGCACGCGGGGGTCGTTCATCGCCTTCTGCCACTGGCGGTACATCTTGAACTCGTCCGCCGTCATGTCGGCCGCCCCCTGGGCGAGGGCGAAGGTGGGCGCGAGCACTGCGGCGAGGATCAGACGGCGCATCGGTTCATCACTCCTGGGACGTGTGGGACGTGGTGTGCTGGCTGAGAAAAAGGCCGCGCATTGTAAGCTCCCATCGAGAGGAATCCATGACGGGTTGCGGGCAGTGTGGTCATCGGCTGGACATCGTGGGCAACCAGGTCGGGCGGCGCGACCTGTGCCCGAACTGCGAGGCGGAGCTGCACGCCTGCCGGCACTGCCGCCACTTCGACCTCAGCGTGGCGAAGGGCTGCAAGGAGCCGTTCGCGGAGGTGCCCTCGGACAAGGACTCGGCGAACTTCTGCGAGCTCTTCCAGATCGGCGAGGGCGGACTGCACGCCGCGGAGAAGAAGGCCGAGCTGCTCACCGCCGCCGAGCTCCTCTTCAAGAAGCGGTAGCGCGCCGCCCTCCTCGCGCCACGAGCGCCAGCAGCCCCGCCAGCGCCCAGGCACCACCGCTCCCGCTCGTCGAGGCACAACCGCCACACCCCTCGTCGTCGCCGAACGGAGGCCCCTCCTCCTCGCGCGCGCAGTTCACCGGGACGCAGCCGGGCCCCGAGAGGTCGCCGGTGCACAGCGGCTCTGCGCAGGCGTCCGCCTCGCCCACCGCCGAAGGCGCCTCCACCGTCAGCTCGATGGCCCCGTCGTCTCGAACGCTGATCTCCCGGATGGCAAAGCCCGTCTGCGCGCCCGAGTAGAGGTTCGTGCTCTGCACCGCATGCGTCGCCGACAGCGGGATCCCGCTCGCATCCGGCCCGAGCTCGTCGCCCTCGCGGAAGAGGTCCTGCGCGTAGTCCGGCCTCCCGCCCCGCTGCAGGTCGAACCTCCCATCTGCCTCCACGATGCGGATGTACGGGTGCCATGGGTCGCAGTTCACGCAGTCGAGGATCCGGTCCACGAAGCGGCCCTCTTCGCCGCTGAGCTTCACCGTTCGATCGACGTGGGTGACGACGAGCCCCCGCGCAGTGAATTCACCGTCGAATCGGCCGCCCGGCCCGCGGTTCTCCACGAGGAAGTACTCGCTCCCCGTCCCCAGCCTCAGAAGCTCGCCCGAGCTCTCGGCAGGCGAGAGCCGGTACCGCCCCGATGAGGTGACCTGGGTGACGCTCCCCCAGCGCAGCCGGTAGCGCGTCTCCGCGTCCGGCAGCGGGATCTTCGGGTCGTAGCCCCACGCGCCCATCACCGAGAAGTGCAGCCCGTCGTACTGCCCGCTCTCGTCGTAGAGGTCGGTCAGCCCGAGGAGGTGCCCGAACTCGTGCACCATCACGTGCACGTCCATCCGCCCCGCGATGGCGAAGTGGCCGAGCTTCGTGCCGTCGACGATCAGCGGCCCGCCGTTGCCGCCCGCGAGGTTGTCGTCGCGGTTGAAGTAGGCGAACGGGAACGCGATCCCGCCGAAGGGCACGTTGGCGAGCAGCATCACCCCGTCCGCCCAGCCGTCGCGCTCACCGTTGCGCCCGTTGACGTCGTGCGCCGCGAAGTCCACGCCGAGCCCGTCCGCGCGCCGCACCACTTCACGCATCATGTCCATGCCGGCGCTGAACGCGTTGATGTCCCCGCGCGCGATGGTGCAGGTGGGGAACTGCTCCTTCGGCAGCGGGCACTCGTCGAAGTGGACGACGGGCGCCACCGTCACCTCCGGCTCGAAGCGCCCGAGCGAGGCTGTGCGGAAGTAGTGCACGAAGCCCTGTAGATCGTCCGGCGAGAAGAAGTGGCGCACCCGCTCGAGATCGATGGGCGCGCTCCCCTTCACCTCCACCGGGATGACGAGCAGCTTCGACCGGCCGAGGTACGGCGCCTTCCGCGGCCCCACGTCGTTGCGGACCGCGAAGTGGTCCATGTAGTCGGCGCGCGCCGGCGCCGGCCGGAGCACGAGCACGGCGCACAGGGCGCAGGCAATCGAGACGAGGGAGCGCATCACGCCCGCGACCTTACCCCCGCCCTCTACCGCGAGGCTGGCTACGGCTCGGCGCAGGAGCCGTCTGCCGAGTGCCACACCCTCACGCCGTCGGCCTCGAGCCACGATCCCGTGCTCTCGCCCTGGGCGCTGATCCGCACATGCACCTTCGACTCCTTCGGCAGCGCGAAGGAGAAGGGACGCGACGGCTGGACCTGCGCCCACTCGTCGGGCTTCATCGGCTGCGAGAAGTTCTCCATCCGGCCCCCGGATCCGTCCGTCGGAGCCCAGACGACGCGGAAGTGCCCGTCCTTCGTCGTGCCCCGCAGCCAGCCGCGCGCGCAGACGGTGCCCGGAGCCATCGTGAACTCCTCGCTGGAGGCGTGGAAGGTCGAGCTTCCGGTGGACGTGAGCCGCAGCGCCTTGCCGCCGGCCTTCGCGCCCTCCTCCACCACCGTCATCTCGAAGTTGGCGAAGGACTTCATCCACCCGTCGGCGCCGCACTCGAACGAGCCGTTGCGCACGAGGTTCCCCGCCTCGCTGCAGGCCCCGCCGGACGGCGCAGGCTCGAGGCAGAGCTTCGTCTCCACCTGGCAGAAGAGGCCCTCGCCGCAGTCCGCGTCCACCTCGCACTCGCCCTCGGCCCCGCCCGGGCAGCCCCAGAGCCCGGACGCCGCCACCGCCACCACCGCGGCCACGAAGACCCCTCCCGCTTCACGTCGCACGTCTTTCACCTCAGAACCCCGAGAGCTTGGAGATGATCTCCTTCATCACCTCGCTGGTGCCGCCGCCGATGGTGATGAGCCGCACGTCCCGCCACGCCCGGGCGATGTGCGTCTCGTCGATGTAGCCCATCCCGCCGTAGAACTGCTGGCAGTCGTACGCCACCTTCTGCGCCAGATCTCCGGCGAAGAGCTTCGCCATGGAGATCTCCTTCACCGGGTTCTCCTTCCGGTCGAAGAGGTCCACCGCGAGGTACGTCAGCCGCCGCGCCGCCTCCACCGCCGCGAGGTGCTCGACGAACTTGTGGCGCCACACCTGGTACTTGATGATCGGCCGGCCGAACGCCTCGCGCTCGTGGCCATACCGGATGGCGTCCTCGATCATCCGGTCCATCCCCGCCACCGCCATGATCGCTCCCACGAGCCGCTCGCCCTGGAAGTTCGTCATGATGTGGTAGAAGCCCTCGTTCTCCTCGCCGAGCACGTAACGCGCGGGAATTCGGCAGTCCTCGAAGTAGAGGATCGCCGTGTCGGACGAAAGGTTCCCCACCTTGTCGAGCTTCTTCGACACCCCGAAGCCCTTCACGTCGGTGGGGAAGGTCACCAGCGAGATCCCGCCGTAGCCCGCCTCACCGGTGCGCACCGCCAGCGTGATGAAGTCCGCTCGCGTCCCGTTGGTGATCCACATCTTCGAGCCGTTGATCACGTACTCGTCGCCCTCGCGGCGGGCGGTGGTCTTGATGTTCGCCACGTCGGAACCGCAGCCCGGCTCGCTCACCCCCAGCGCGGCGATCTTCTCGCCTGCCAGCGCCGGGGCGAGGAACTCGCGCTTCTGCTCGTCGGTGCCGATCTCGTTGATGATCGGCGTGGCCATCTGGCTCTGGACGAGCAGCGCCATGTTCACGCCCGCGTTGTACGAGCGCGACAGCTCCTCGGTGAACGCGGTCACGTACCAGTAGTCGAGCCCGCTCCCGCCGTACTTCGGGTCGTGGCTGATCCCCAGAAGGCCCAGCTCGCCGGCCTTCTTGAAGACCTCGCGCGGGAAGATCCCCTCCCGGTCCCACTCCAGCGCGTGCGGCTGAAGCTCCCGCTCCACCCAGGCGCGCGCGGTCTTGCGGAAGGTCTCGTGATCCTCGCTGAAGGGCCTCGCCACGGTCGCGGTATGCGTCATGGACCGTTTCTCACCCCGCGTTGACAGGCGTGTCAACAGAGCCAAAGAAAAAGGCGCCCCGCCTCACTGGGAAGCGGAGCGCCCTCTCATCCCGGCCGGAGCCGGCTACCGGCTACTGGTTCTCGCAGAAGCCCCAGCCGCCGGACGCGCCGGGGATCTGGGTGCACTTCTGCGGCGGCAGCGCCTGGCCGGTGGGGCCGAACGCGGGGCAGCTCTGGTTGCCGACCGTGGTGTCGCAGTAGGTGCGGCAGAAGCCGGTGCTGCCCGGCATGTCGAAGGTGCCGAGGCCGTTGCAGAGCAGGCCCTTCGGGGTCGGGTTGGTGGTGAAGCAGTCCGTCGCCGCGGTGCAGCCCTGGCCGGCCACGCGGTTGCTCGAGGGCACCGAGCAGTACGCCGTCGGCGTCTTCGCGGTGGTGTCCCAGTAGCAGTAGGTGCCGGAGGGGCAGTCCTGCAGGCGCACGTCGCAGCGCGGGCGGCAGGCCTGGGAGAAGAGCGACTGCACGCAGGTCTCGGCCAGCCCGCCGTCCGTCCCGTCGTCGCACTCGTCGCCGCCGCGGCCGCCGCACTTGCAGCGCCCGTTCTCCGGGTCACACGAGGTGCCGCCGGTGCAGATGACGTTGCCGCCGTCCGGGGTCTGGCACTGGTCGCCGCCCTGGCACTGGAGGTTCTGCAGCGAGCAGACCTGGCCCGAACCGCAGGCCGGGCCGCCCGGACCGCCGCACTTGCACCGGCCGTCCGCCGGGTCGCAGGTGGTGCCGCCGCCGCAGGTCACGTTCGCGCAGGCGCTGCCCGAGCGGCAGGTCCGCTGCGCGTCGTCGCAGGTGCCCGCGTCCGCGCCCTGGGGGCAGCCGCAGAGCTCGCCGCTCTGGCAGGCCACGCCGTTGCACTTGCAGCGGCCGTCGGTCGGGTCACAGGTGGTCGCCCCGAGGCAGGTCACGCCGGAGCAGAGGTCGTCCGCGCACACCTTCGTGTTGTCCGCGGCGACCGAGCAGGCCTGGCCCTGGGCGCAGACCGAGGTGCCGCACATGCAGGTCACCGTCGTCGGGTCGCAGACGGTGTTCTGCGGACAGGCGACCTGGTCGCAGGACGCCGCCGGCTGGCAGGACTTCGTCGCCGGGTTGCAGACCTGGCCCTCGGCGCAGACGGTGCCGCCCGTCCCGCCGCACTTGCAGGTGCCGTCGAGCCGGTCGCAGTCGTAGCCGTTCTGGTTCGCGCCGCCACAGGAGACGCCCGCGCAGAGCGTGGAAAGACAGGTGTTCGAGTCCGAGTCGCAGGCGGAGCCCTCCTGGCACTCCGTACCGCCCGGGCCGCCGCACTTGCAGACGCCGTCGTCCGGGTCGCACGTCAGCGGCGATTCGCAGCGGACGTTGCGGGACTCACAGAGGTTACCACCGCTCCCACTGCAGGCGACCGTCACCACACCGGAGACGAGCGCGGCAAGGGCCGCGAGAAAGACGTTTCTCATCGAATCGTTGCTCCCTGAATGTCCGGCCCCAACAACCCCCGTGACGGCCGCAAAGCGGACGCTGCGTGGGCTTTTCCCCTCCCGGGTAGGGCGCTGTAAAGCGAACACTTCCCTCGAATTCTGCCGCGCGCCGCGCCCCCGAAAAG
>JAFAFL010000114.1 GCA_023423535.1 Pseudomonadota bacterium | reverse complement strand
CGGCGTCCTGGGGCCGGCTAAGGAGCGTCAGCAACAGCCGCGCCTCCGCGCTCGCGAGCGCGTGCTCGTCGCGCGCCTCGAGCCACCGAGTCCTAGCGGCCGGACTCCTGTCCCGGTCGTTGTACGCCCGCTTTAGCTCCTCCTCCGCCCGCGCCAACCTCCGCGCCACTCTTACCCGCTCCGTCCACAGTTCCACGCGCCACCTCCTGCGGCGGGGCAGAGCAGGGGGCGTGCCGACGAGATGCTGTACGGGGGGGCCCTGCTGGTACGTTGCCGCACTACGGGAGGGACGACATGGACTTGGAAGCGCGGCTTGATCGCCTGGAGCGTGAGAATCAGCGTTTGAAGCGGTTGGGGCTAGTGTCACTGGTGATCGCTTCCAGCTTCGTTTTCATGGGACAGACGAAGCGGAAGGTGCATCCAGAGACCCTTCGCGCGCAGCAGTTCGAGCTCGTCGAGCCGGACGGCTCAGTCAAGGCAATCCTCGGCACGACGCCGACATCCGACAAGTCGAGCGGGTTAGCCCTGTACGACCGACAGGGGAAGGTCCGGGTGATGCTGTCAGTCGACAAGGAAGGGGTGCCCGTTCTTGCGCTCTTCAGCGCGAACAGCCGTTCGCGCGCCGTCACCACGGTGACGGACGAAGGTTCTCCAGCATTTCTCCTTTATGGACCGAAAGGGGAGATGCGCGGTCTCTTCGGCATGAGCGCGAACTCAGCAGCGAACTCGCTACTTTTTGACGCCTCAGGGGAGCCCCGCTCCGGGGTCTCGGTTCCCGCGAGCGGGAAGATCGAGCGGGTTCCGTGAAGTGCGTAGGGTTAACCTGCAGGGAAAGGTTCCGGACCAGCGGAAGCGTAAGACGATGCCTTCCATCTTAAATGGATGGTAGCGCGGAAGAGCGGCAACGATCGGCCAGCGATGCGGCACGAGCAGAGGACGTCCGCATCTCGTACGAGCCGAATGCGCGTCGCGGCACTCGTTTGAATTTCAGCGGGTCGCCGCCCATTCCCGTTGAAGGCGCGCTGTCGCTGCAGCCTGCATTGGTCGAAAATCGGTACCGCGCAGACTAGAGTAAGGAAGCCCGCGACGGTCAGGCCGTCGGAATCATTCACCCGCCGAGGAGGAACAATGTCCCTGCCCTATCGTCAACTGCACTCGGGACGCGCTAGGACGGTCAGTCAACTCTACCTCGAGTTGGATGAATGGTCACGGCTTACGGCCAGCCCCGTCTTGGGCTACGCGATCACGTTCATCTGCGATGCCGCAAGCGGCGGGGATGGCAGGAAATATAACCTGCATGCCGATGCCACCCGCGACGCGGTCGAGCTGTTCTTGGACTTGTACCGTCAGTCCGGCCTCGATCGGCCCGCATTTGTCGTGGATCGCGCCCATTCGAGCGTGGCCAAAGCATGTGTCCGCTTGGCGGACGAAAGCGCGGCCGCACGAGGCTTCTACAACCACTGTACCGAGCCTGCCTCCTCCGGACGGCAGCGCGAAGCGCTCGAGCCGAAGAAGCCCCCTGTGTCCCACACGGCCGACGAGTTCGCCGCCGATCCCGCAGGGGGGAGGGCTGCGGGCCTGCCCACCGCGTCGCAGGCTGCCGAAGCGCTGGCTTTGCTAACGAAAGGCAGCCTCAAAGCGGTACAAGTGCTCTCGTGGGACCATTGGGTCCGGTTCAAGAAGGAAAGCTCGTACAGGGAGTGGGTCTACTACGCTCGCTTCGGACCCGAGGTCTTCGCATGGGGAACCGCGTCGAAAGACGGCAACCGCTTACGGGCCAGCAGCTTGTTTCACGAGAAGCTCACCGGCAAGTACGACCGTCGAGTCGACTACCTGATGTTGAAAGGTTGCTACGGACGCCCCGATGTGTGGGTTTTTGAGGCACGAGATGCGCGGCGACTCGAGTCCCAGCTGAAGGAGCGCGTCGGCAACGCCTATTGTTACGGTGGGCTCCTTGCAGACGACCGTAAAGCGGTTTCGCTCGCAATCTTTGAGCAGGTCAAGACGACGCGCCAGTGGCTGAATCAGCCACCCGAGATGTCGGCTCTCACCACCTATGGACCCGGGATTCTCAGGAGCATTCCCCCCGGGCGCGCGTGACATGGGGACCCTGTCCTACTTCTTCTTTCCCTGTCCAGCCTCCGAGGTCCGCTGTCCCGGCTTGAGTCTCCGCCGGTAGCTCTCACCCTCCATGACGAGGTCGAACGAGTTGCCCGTGAAGCGGTCGATGGCACTCTGGGCGCGCATCGGGTCCGCGAAGGTCGCCAGCCATTCGTCGGGTCCGCGGTTCGAGGTCACGATCATGGATCCTGCGCGGTGTCGCTCGGTGAGGATGTCGTACGCGTCGCGGCTCTCCTGCGCGTCCATCGAGTCGAGGCAGAAGTCGTCGACGATGAGCAGGTCCGCCGCGACGAGCCGTCGAAGCTCTGCCTCGTGCGAGTTGTCGAGCCTCGCGTGACGAAGCGTCTTGAGCATCTGGTCCGCGGTGACCGCGATGACGGAGTAACCCCGACGGCACGCGATGTGTCCGAGCGCGTGCGCGAGGAAGGTCTTGCCCACGCCGACCGGCCCGACGATCGCGACGTGATGGTGCGACTCGAGGAAGCGCAGCGAGACGAGCTCGTTGAGCAGCGCCTTGTCGAACGTCACCTTCGCGGTGTCGTCCCACGCCTCGAGCTGCATCGCGCCGTCGAGGCGTGCGCGCTGTGCACGGAGGATGGCGGACTGGCCGTCGCGGCGGGAGATTTCGTCCGCGAGCACCAGGAGCATGAAGTCCTGATGCGGCATCTTCTGCTGGCGCGCGACGGCGAGGCGTTCGGGCAGCGTCGCGAGGACGCCGGAGAGCTTGAGGCGCCGAAGCGCGGTCTTCAGGTCGGATGAGACATCGAGGGTCACGGCTACTTCTCCTCCGGGAGGTCCGCCTCGCGGGATGCGAGCGGAAGGGCGAATTGGCTGGGCGGGCGCAGGAAGCGCGCGAGCGGGACGACGTTGCCGCGCGGTGCGGAAGACCGCGGCGCCGGCGCGACGGGCAGCGCGAGCTTCACCATCCGCTCCAGCCGGTACACGTCGAACATCTCGACGGCGAGCGCAGTCGCGCAGGCGCGTTCGAGACGCTCGTCCCCGTAGCGCTTACAGAGGCCGAGCAGCGCGTAGACCTGACGCATCCTCGTCCATGGGAGCTCGCCTTCGAGCAGGCGCTTCGCGAACAGGCCCACCGAGGCGCCGTGTCCGTCCGCCTGACGCTGGAGGAACGCGACGTCCCGCATCGCGTACGCGGTCTTCTCCGGCGGGTAGTCGTTGGGGTCGATGGAAGTCCCACCTGGCGGCTTGCGCGGGTGCGCCTTCACCATCACGGCGCCGTCGTAGAACCGCACGGTGAGGCTGTCGGCGCGCGCGCGCAGACGCTTGCCCACGAACCTCGTCGGCAACGAGTACAGCGCCTTGGCCACCTGCGCGCGCTGGTCGCGGGCGACGAGAGGCTCCGACCAGCTCGGGACATCGTAGTGCTCGGTCGGCGGTGCGCGGAGCACGGGCTTCTCCTCTGCCTCGAAGTGCTCCAGCGGCATGCGCTGCGTGCGCGAGTGTCGGCGTCGGCCGTACTCGTCTCGGCACCACTTCGTCGCGAGCGTCTGGGCCTGCTCGAGCGAGTGTAGATGCTCCCCCGCGAAGCAATCTTCGCGCACCGGCTGCACGGCCCGTTCGACCCGGCCCTTGTCTTTGGGGCTGCGCACGCGCGCCGTGTCGATATGGAAACCACGCGCCTGCGCGTACTCGAGAAACGCGGCAGTCAGCCGCGGCGTGAGCGGGTCCGCGGTGGTGACGATCGCTTTCGTGTTGTCGGGGATGAGGACTCGGAAGACGCCGCCGAAGAAGTCCCAGGCGGCCTCACACGCGGCGATGGCCGTCTGCGTCGTCTCCTCGAAGCAGACGTGCACATATCGGTGGCGTGAGCGGGCGGCGGTGAAGATCCACGCACGGAACCGGCGGCGCTTCCCGAAGAGGTCAGGCTCGAGGAGCGTCATCCACCCCGTGTCGAGCTGCAGCTCCTCTCCCGGCTCGCAGTCGAGGACCGGGATGGTCGGCGCAGCCCGGCCGAAGTGCAGCTCACCCACCGCGAATCGATGCAGCGTCGGGTACGGCACCAGAACGCCACGGCGCGAGAGCAGCTTGCGCACCTTCGTCAGCTTGAGGCCTGCGCCGAGTTGCTGCGCGATGAAGTCCCGCTGGTCCTCGCAGAGGGACCAGGTATCGCCGCGCGGGCGTTCCGTAGAGCCGCGTAGCTGCAACATCAGGTCGGCGACCAGCTCGTCCGTAACCTCGACGCCGACCACGTGGCCCCCGTCTTCGGCCGCGCGGACGTACCGGCGCACCGTTTTCACATCCAGCCCCAGCTGCGCGGCGATCGGCTTCTTGCCGATTCCGGCCGACCAAAGACGCAGCACTTCCTTCACTTCGAGCATCGAGACCTCGCGGTACGCCATCGGCCCCTCCTGCGGAGGGGCTTAGGCGGGAGGTCACGCGCGCTGAGAGGGGGGAATGCTCGTGAGAAACTTCAGGCGGGAGGGGGGAATCCTCGTGAGAGAATTCTCACGTCGGGGTCCCTACCTCGTGAGAACCGACACCCGAGACGCAGCGGCTGTTCGAGACGTTTCTCTCCGAGATCTGCTTCGCAGGAAGAGCGCATCCCGACAATCCGGCGCGCACGTTTCACTTTGGGGATTCTCTCGAACCAGGATTCATCGACCGGACCCTCGGTCGTCCGGAATTGATTCCCGCGATTGAGTCGGTACTCCGCGTCCAATTCTAAGGATGACCTCCACGACAAGTGCCACACCCATATGCTCTTTCCTGCGGGCTGAGCGACGCCGGCGGGACACCCCGGTGGCGACGCCGCTCTCGTTGGCACTTCGCGCGCGGCACGCCGAGCGGGCCTCACGCCACGAACCGGCATCCGTGAGACTGAGGTGGCGTACCACCCCGGTTTCGGATGGCACGCGGAAGCGGCGCACCCCGCCCGCTGCACGTTGGTCCTGCTCCGGTGTCCGCGCGTGGTCTATGGCGCCCCGCCGTGCGTGTGCCCCCAGTGTGCCCCTCCGGCGCGGAATCCGACGGAACCAGCGGGAACGACGCGGCACACAGGGGCACAAGGACCTGAAGGAAAACGAGGGGATGCGGGGTAACTGCGCGTCCTGCTTAGGGTTTTTCTCCGCCTCGCGTTCCTCCAAATCCCTTTTCCCGCTCCAAAGAACCCTCGGTCGAAAGACCGGGGGTTTTTGCTTTCTGCGCGCGCCGCGATGTCGGACCTCCCGGTTAGTCTGTTTTTCATGGTGACGGCGGGCGTGGAGAGGGACCGGCTCATCCTCCTCGGGAGGGCGTGCGCGGAGGGGCGGGAGGCGGAGTTCGAGTATCTGGACGTTCGGCGGCAGCGGACGCGGCGCACGGTCTCGGTGCTGGGGCTGGGGTGGCGGCCGGACGGGTGGCTCTTCCTCGCGCTCTGCGCCTTGCGGTCCGGGGTTCGTCTCTTCCGGTTGGACCGGACGGAGGAGATCAGGCTGGGCCAACGCGCCCCGCGCCCGGGGCTGGGCAACTTCGACCCGCGTGCGTTCGCCAGCGAGGCGCTCGGTGAGGGGCGGGGCCCCGCGCTGCTCGTCCCCGTGTCGCTGGAGCCTCCGCTGTCGGACCTCGCGGCGGTGCTCTTTCCGCAGGCGTTCGTGGAGGAGGTGGCTCCCGGCCGACGCGTCTGCCACGTGCGCGCGTCGCACCCGCAGGCCCTCGGGCGCCTCATCCGCACTCTGGGTGAAGGTGCCGCCATCGAAGAATTCCGGTCAAATCGTGCTACGGTGCAATCCCGTGTCAGTCCCTGAACAGCGCCTTCTCTCGATCGTGGCCTACCTGCTGAAGCAGGAGGAGCCGGTCACCTGGAACCGCCTCCGCGAGGACTTCGCCGACTTCTTCGGCGGCAGCGAGGAGGCCGCCGAACGGAAGTGGACTCGGGACAAGGCGACGCTGGCGGAGGTCGGCATCCACCTCGAGTTCTTCCAGCCGGAGCTGGGAGGTGAGGGAGGTTATGTCCTCCGGCCCGAGTCGCTCCAGCTCCGGGACCTCCGGCTGACCGCAGACGAGGCGGCGGTGTTGTGGACCGCGGCCATCGCGGCCGGCCGGATGCGGGAGCACCCCTGGCGGCGGCACGTGCTCTCCGCCTGCGACAAGCTTCGGGCGGCCTGCCGGAACCTCCCGGCGCAGTCGCAGGAGCTGAAGGTCCACCACTCGGAGCGGGCGGACCGGGCGCACCTGTCGCAGATCGTCGAGCGGATCGGAGAGGCGGTCCGCAGGCGCAAGCGGGTCCAGGTCGAGTACTTCAGCGCCTCGCGCAAGGAGGTGACCGCCCGCGAGGTGGACATCTACGGCTTTGCCTGGCGGCGCGGGACCTGGCTCTTCGCCGGCCACTGCCACTTCCGCAACGAGGTGCGCGTCTTCTACGTGGACCACGTGCGCGGGCTGACGGTGAACGAGAAGCGCCCGGCGGCGGCGGACTACGCCATCCCCGCCGACTTCGACATCCGGGTCTTCTCGCGGCAGCAGCCGTGGGAGTTCCGGAACCACGCGCCGGTTCCCGCGGAGGTGCGGCTGTCGGGGAGCCTCGCGCCGCTGGCAGGACAGCTGCTGCCGGGCGGTGAGGTCCGGCCTGAGCCTCTCGGTACCGGCGGCGAGGCAGTGGTCGTGCGACTCGAAAGGGTTGGGAACCTGCACGCGCTGGCGCGCACCGTGCTCTCGTTCGGACCGGAGGCGGAGCTGCTCTCGCCCGAACGGGGCCGCGAGCTCGCCCGGCAGATGTTGAGGCTGCTCGCGTCCCGGCTGCCGCCGGGGGCGCAGGAAGAGAGGTCGGCATGAACCTCGAGCGGCTGAAGCGGTTGCTCGTGCTCGTCCCGCTCGCCCACCGGCACGGCGAGGAGGGGATCCCGGTGGCGGAGGCGCTGGAGGTTCTCGGCCTCCGGTCGGTGGAGGCGCTCACCGAGGACGTCGAGGCGCTGAGCCTGGTGGGCGACCCCAACGGCTCGCCCGGCGACTTCGTCGAGGTGGCGATCGAGGACGAGCGGGTGCGGGTGTTTCTCCCCCAGGCCTTCGCGCACCCGCCGCGGTTCACCTCGGTGGAGGCGGCGGCGCTGCTCGCGGCGCTCAATCCCCTCGAGGCGTCGGGGATCGAGGCGGTGGAGTCGGTGACCCAGAAGCTCCGGGCCGCACTGCCGGCGCAGCACGACCGGGAGCTGGAGGCGGCGCTGCTCGGGCGTGCGGCGCGGGTGGAGACGCAGGACGCGCCCCCGTTCCGGACGGAGCTGGAGGAGGCCATCGCCGCGCGCGCGGAGGTGGAGGTGGACTACCTCGCGTGGGGCAACGGCGAACGGAGCGCGCGGAGGCTGGAGCCCCGGACCATCCTTCTCCACAGCGGGCGCTGGTACCTCGCGGCGTGGAACGCGGAGAAGGGCGAGGAGCACCTCTACCGGCTCGATCGGATGAGCGCCGTCCGCCGCACCGGAAGGCACTTCGAAGCGCACCTGGGACCGCCGACGGAACGGTACGCGCTCGACCATCTCTATCTGCCGTCGGGCGGGGAGCAGGATGTGGTCGTCCGCTTCTCGCGACGGGTGGAGCACGTGGCCGAGGCGCACTGGCCGGAGACCGCGGAGCGCAACGCGGATGGGAGCGTGACCGTGCGGGCGCACCTCGGAGGGGAGCACTTCCTCCAGTCGTGGGTGCTCGGGTACGGCGGCGAGGTCGAGGTGCTCGAGCCGGAGTCCCTGCGCGCGCGGCTCGGTGAGCGGGTGGCGGCGCTCCGGGCGATCTACGGCGGCTGAGCGATCCTCCACGAGCGCGTGCCCCCCGTTCGGATCCACGCGAGCGGGTCATGTCCGTCCCATCCTTAAGGTGCTCCGTCGAAGCGAACAAAGGAGCGGACGACGGATGCGGACCTTCCCCGACCAGCGGATCCGCGAGGTGCTCTGGGAGGTGCACCGCGCGCAGAAGCTGCTGGAAGAGACTGACTATGCGGAGGCGAGGGACCTGTTCCTGCAGCTCCGCGCGCGCGCAACGAAGCTGGGGCTGCGGTCGGCGTACCTGCTGTGGGGGCTCGCCGTGGCGTACGACAACCTTGGAGAACTGGAGCTGGCGTTCAGCACCATGAGCGAAGCCGTGAACCTCGACCCCTTCAACCCGACCACGCAGCGGTCGTTCGACGTCATCTCCGGCCGGTTGCGCGCCGCGCTGGCGGACGCCTCGCGTTCGGCGGACGACCCGTCCACGCCGCGGCTGTACCAGATGCTTCTCGGCGCCGGAGAGGCGGACGTGCCGTCCCACCTGGCGATGGCGCGGCACCTCTTTGCGGCCGGGGACCAGGTGGGCGCGCTTCGCCTGCTCGATGCGGTGACGCTGCTCGCGCCGGTGTCGCGCGACGCGTGGGTGCTGAAGGGCGTGTTCGCGCGGGGGATGGGGAACCTGGAGCTGGCGGTGCGCTGCGAGGCGGAGGCGGCGACCATCGCGGCGGCGGACGTCCCGTTCGGGCTGCCGGTGGAAGGCGCGGCGGAGTGCTGATGATCGACGGGCCGCTCGCAGAGGCGTACCGGCGGACGGCGTACGTCGTCTGGCCGCCCGGGCGCGGCGCGGACGAGCCCTTCGTGCTGCGGCACGGCGCGCTCCATCCGGAGTGGGATCGCTTCCTCGCGCGCGAAGCGGCCGGGTGTCGCGAGTGGGCGATGGTCACCGCCTACAACCCGCGGTCGAAGCGGCCGCCGGACGACGCAGACAACGTCCGTGCGCACGCGGGGCTGGAGCGGGAGCTGCGGGCCCTGACCGACACGGTCTGGCCCGGTGAGGGGCGCGGGGACGACGGCGCCTGGACTCCCGAGCCGAAGTGGATGGCGGTGGGGATCAGCCTGAGCGAGGCGCTGAGGTTGGGGCGGGCGTTCGGGCAGAACGCGATCCTTCACGGGCTGGTGGGCGGGCCCGCGCGGATCGTCCTCTGTGACAGCGGCAGCGTGCTGCCATGAGCCGGGCATCTGGTCCGGGCGCAGGTGGGGGGGCGCCCGGCCCGGGCGTCCTGGGGGCGTGATGACGGGCTGGTACGGTGGCGGGCCAGGCGCCCAGGAGAAGAGCGAATGATCATCACCTTCGACGCTGACTTCGACGGCGGCGCCTGGCCCGGGCCGCTCGCCGGCCGGCGTGCTGCGGTGGGCGAGAGCTGGGTGGGCGAGTCCGGCCTGCTGGGGATACTCGAGACCTCGTTCGGGCTCGGGGGCCTTCGCGTGCCGGCGGCAGAGCGGACGGCGGCGATCATCCCCTCCCTCCGGCAGACGCCCGGTTTCTGGAGCGGCTCGCTCGGCGCGAACCCGCTGGCGACGGCGGAGCGCCTGTTGGGGCTGCGCGATTCGCTGCGGATGTGCGGCTGGAACTTCCAGCCGGTCACGCCGCGGCTCGCGGCCCTGGCGGAGGTCACCAGTGCCGCGCCGCCCGGCTTCGCCGACCGGTTGGCGGAGGTCTGCGCGCTGGCGGGGCGGCGGGACAGCGGGATCGCCGAGCTCCGGCTCTTCGTGCCGCCGGATGCGCTGCCCGCACGCTGGCGCGAGGTCATCTCCGGGCTCGAGCGGCGGGGAACGCGGATGGTCGTCACCGCGCTCACGCCGGCCCCGGCGAAGGGAGATCTCGCGCGGGTGCGCGAACAGGGTTTCTCCATCGAGGGCGACGGCTCGCTGACGCTGATCCGTCCGTCGGGACTTCTGCAGGCGGCGGAGGAGACGGCGGCCTGGCTCGCGAGCCTCGGGGACCTCTCGTCCACGGTCGTCATCGGCGCGGATGCAGCGCTCGACCGCGCGCTCCGGCGTCACGGGGTGCCGGTGGTGGGCGCGGCGGAACCGGCGCTCGACGACGCGCTGCTGCAGGTCCTCCCGCTGACCCTCGCGCTCCTCTGGTCGCCGCCGGATCCGCAGCGGGCGCTGGAGCTGCTGACCCTGCCCACCGGTCCCGTGCCGCGCTCGGTGGCGTGGCGGCTGGTGCGGGCGCTGCAGCAGCGGCCGGCGGTGGACAGCGATCCCTGGCGGCGGGCGCTCGCCGAAGGGCTCGCGGCGATCGAGGAGGAGGACCGGCGGGAAAAGATCTCCCAGCGGCTGCAGATCCTGCTCGCGCCCGGGGTGACCACGGGGACCTGCCCGGTCTCGGAGGTGCGCCGCCGGCTCGCGGTGCTGACGAAGTGGCTGCAGGGACGGCTCGCGCTCGACGAGTCGCACGCCGCGCACTTCGGCCGCGCCTTCGCCCAGTGCCAGCTCTTCGAGCGGCTGCTGCACCTCTCCGGCTTCAGCGAGGTGACGGCGGCGCAGCTGCGGCGGTTCGTGGAGGAGGCGACGTCCTCCGTGGCGCGGATGCCCATCTGGACGCCGGAGGCGGGGCTTCGGCTGGTGGCCTCACCCGGGGCGGTGTGTGGTCCGGTGGAGCGGACGGTGTGGTGGCGCTTCTGCGCCGGCACGGCGCCCCGCGAGCGCGCGCTCGGGCTCTGGCCGGAGGAGCTCTCCGCGCTGAAGAGGGCCGGCGTGGAGGTTCCCGCACGGGGCGCGGTGGCGCGGGCGAATGCGCAGCGCTGGAGCCGGCCGCTCGGGCAGACGGTCTCCTCGCTCCTGCTCGTGTGCCCGCAGCGCGACGAGGACGGGAGCGAGGCGTTCCCCCATCCGGCGTTCGACGAGATCCGAGCCCGGGCGAAGAGCGACGAGGACGTGGCTCGGCTCGTCTCGCGCACTCCGCCGTTCGAGAGGCCCGCGCCGAAGCACCGGCCGCAGGGGCTCCCGGTGCCCGCACCGTCGCGCGCGCTGCACACGCAGGTCCCGCTCGAGCCGACGGAGAAGCTGTCGCCGACGAGCCTCGGGGACCTCATGGCCTGCTCGCTGAAGTGGGCGCTGCAGCGCGCGGGCAGGCTCTACGGCGGCGCCACCGCGCGGCTGCCGGAGGCGGAGAACCTGCTCGGGGACACCGCCCACGCGCTGATGGCGAGCCTGCTTCAGGACTCGGTGGGCGGTCCTCCGAAGCTGACGCCTGACGCGGCGGAGGCGAAGGCGCAGTCGCTCTTCGACGAGCTGGGCCCGAGGCTCGCGGCGCCGCTCTTCCGTCCCGGCGCGGACGTGGCGAAGTCGCAGGCGAGGCGCGCCACCGGCCAGGCGGCGAAGGAGCTCTTCCGCCTGCTGCAGTCCTCCGGCGCCACCGTCCGCAGCGTGGAGCAGGTGCAGTCGCGCGCGGCGCTGGACGGGGTGCTGGAGGGACAGCCGGATCTGGTGATCGACCTCGGCGGCAGGCCGGCGGTGATCGACCTCAAGTGGGGCGGGGCGAAGTACCGGCGGGACTCGCTTGCCGAGGGCACCGCGCACCAGTTGGCGGCGTACGCGAGGATCGTGGCCGGGGCGGACGAAGAGGTTCCGGCGGGCTACTTCATCCTGCAGCGCCAGCGCCTCCTCTTCACCGACGCGGGGGCAATGCCCGGCGCCGAGGCGGTGGAGGGCCCGTCCCTCCGGGAGACGTGGAAGGGGATGGAGGCCACGCACCGGCAGCGGCGGAACGAGCTGCGCGCAGGTCAGCTCTTTGCTCCGGCGATCGACGGCGGAGAGGGCGCGGCGCCGGTGGAGGGAAGCGCGCTGACCGAGGAGGGGCTGGTGCTCGAGCCGCCCTGCCGCTTCTGCGACTACACGACCCTGTGCGGAAAGGCCTTCGCGGCCCGGAAGGAGGCGAAGTGATGCTTCGCATCGACATCATCTCGGCGAGCGCCGGCAGCGGGAAGACGACGCGGCTGTCGAAGGTGCTCGAGGGGGCCATCTGCGACGGGAGCGCGGCGCCGGAAGCGGTGTTGGCGACGACCTTCACCAACAAGGCCGCGGCCGAGCTTCAGGAGCGGGTGCGGACGCGGCTGCTGCAGGCGGGGCGCATCGAAGAGGCGCAGCGGCTGGGGGCGGCGCGGATCGGGACCGTCAACGCGGTCTGCGGCGCGCTGGTCTCGGAGTTCGCCTTCGAATTGGAGCTGTCGCCGTCCCTGGGCGTGCTCGACGAGGTGCGGGCGAAGGTCGCGCTGCGGAGGTCCCTCACCGAGGTCCTCACGCCGGAGGTCTCGGACGAGCTGTCGGCGCTGGGGGAGCGGATGGCGGAGTTCGATTGGGCGGAGGCGGTGAACCAGATCGTGGACCGCGCCCGCACGAACGGGCTCTCCGCCGACGCGCTGGCGCAGAGCGCTGAGCGGAGCGTCGCCGGGCTCCTCGCCCTCTTTGGCGAACCGGTCGCGGAGGCGGAGGGCGCGGCGGCGGACGCAGCGCTGCTGGCGGCGCTGGAGCGCTTCTGCAGCGAGGTGGACCTCGATCGGGACACGACCGACAAGACGAAGAGGGAGTTCGAACGGGCAGCGCGGGCCCGCACGAGGCTCCGGTCGGGGCGGCCGCTGCCGTGGTCGGAGTGGCTGGGGCTGGCGGGCCTCGCGCCGGGGAAGAAGTCCGCGGAGCTGGCGGATGGGGTTCTCGTGACGGCGGCCCTGCACGACCGCCACCCCCGGCTGCACGCGGACCTCGAGCGCGCGGTCCGGCTCTGCTTCGAGCTTGCCGCCCGGACGTTGGAGGCCTACGCGGCGCACAAGCGGGCGTGGGGCGTGATCGACTTCGTCGATCAGGAGGTGCTCGCGCTGAAGCTCTTGCGGCGGGAGGACATCCGCGCCCGCCTTGCGGGGGAGCTGGACCTCGTGCTGGTGGACGAGTTCCAGGACACGAGCCCGCTCCAGCTGGCGATCTTTCTCGAGCTGGCGGGTCTGGCGAAGCGCAGCGTGTGGGTGGGCGATCAGAAGCAGTCCATCTTCGGCTTCCGCGGCACGGACCCGACGCTGATGGACGCGGCGCTGGTGCAGTTGCTGGGGGACGGACAGCCCGAGACGCTGGCCCAGTCATGGCGCAGCCGGCCGAAGCTCGTGGAGGCCACCAGCGAGCTCTTCGCGCGCTGCTTCCCGGAGCAGGGCATCCCGCGCGAACGGGTGGTGCTCACGCCGGGCGTCCCCACCGAGCCCGCCGGCCTGGGCGCGCCGTTCGAGCACTGGCGGCTTCGGACAAAGAACGTGGCGGCGGACATCGGCGCGGTGGCGGCCGGCGTGCGGCAGGTGCTCGCGGAGGGCGCGCAGGTGCGGGATCGGGTGACGGGGCGCACGCGGCCGCTCGTCCCCGGTGACGTGGCGGTGCTGTGCTCGACGAACGCCGAGTGCAGCAGCACCGCGAACGCGCTGGAGGCGCTGGGCATCCGGGCGGTGGTCCCGCGCACCGGTCTGATGGACACCCCCGAGGCGCGGCTGGTCAGCGCGGCGCTCCGGCTCTTCGTGGACGACGAGGACGCGCTGGCCTCGGCCGAGGTCGCTCGGCTCCTGCACTACGCGGACGACGCGGAGGGCTTCCTCGATGCGGTGCTCCTGAAGCCGGGAAGCGAGGCCTTCGATCATCTGGGCCACCGCGAACGGATGCGCGCGCTGCGTGAGTCCCTCCCGTTCGCCGGGGCGCTGACCGCCTTCGACGCGGTGACCGATGCGCTCGATGTGCGGGGGGCCTGCCTCGCGTGGGGGGACAGCGCGCAGCGGCTCGCGAACCTCGATGCGCTGCGGGTGCAGGCGGTGTCCTACGTCTCCTCCGCGCTGCAGGACGGGGCGGCCGCGACGGCGGCGGGGCTCGTGGCCCACTTCGACGAGCTGGCGGCGGGCGGGGTGGACGAGCAGGCCACCGAGGGTGGTCCCGAGTCCGTGGTGGTGCTGACCTGGCACCGGGCGAAGGGACTCGAGTGGCCGGTGGTGGTGCTCTTTGGCGCGCCGAAGGGCGCCACTGCGCTCGGCGTCCACGTGGAGAGCGACCGGGAGCGGGTGGACATCGAGGACGCGCTCGGCGGGCGGTGGATGAGGTTCTGGCCCACGCCCTACCTGCGGAACCAGAGCAAGGCGCCCTTCCACCAGCGGCTTGGGGAGAGTGCGGAGCAGAAGCGCGCCGAGGCGCGGGCGCGGGCGCAGAACCTGAGGTTGGCCTACGTGGGCTGGACCCGCGCGCGCGACCGGCTGGTGCTCGCCGGCCGTGGCGAGTCGGTGTCGCACGGGTTTGGCGCGCTGCTCGCCGGTGAGTCGGGGCCGCTCTTGTCGCAGCCGGTGGACGGCAGCGCGACCTGGGCCGGATGCTGCGTGGAGATCCGCGAGCGGGATCTCGAGCCGCAGGAGGCGGTGGAGGCAGCGGTCGAGCCCGGCGAGGGGTACGTGGCGAAGGGCGCGGTGACCCATCCCCCGGCGTGGGCGCAGCCGTCGGGGCTCGAGGCCGCGGGCACTGTCGGCGAGCCGGAGCGGCTCGGAGAGAGGCTCGCGCTCTCCGGGGAGCCGGACATGGCGCGGGTGGGCGAGGCAGTGCACGGGTTCCTCGCGGCGGACGTCCCCGGGCTGGCGGCAACCGAGAGGCTCGAGCTCGCGCGGCGGCTGCTCGACGGGTGGGGCGTGCCCGCGGCGCTCCAGCCCGCGGCGCTGCTGCAGGCGTCGGACAGGTTCCGCGCCTGGGCGGAGGCGAAGTGGCCCCAGGCCGAGTGGTGGCGGGAGTGGCCGGTGCAGCGTGAGCTCGAGGGCGGGACCGTGCTGCGCGGCCGCGCCGACCTCATGCTCGCTTCTGCGGAGGGCGTCCACGTGGTGGACCACAAGAGCTTCCCCGGCACGACGGAGCAGGCTCTGGCGCGGGCGGCGACGCACGCCGGACAGTTGATGGAGTACGCGCGCGCGGCGGCGGAGGCCGGTGGCCGTCCGGTGGGCGAGGTCTTCATCCACTTGCCGCTGGTGGGGATGGTGGTGCCGGTGCGCCTCGCCGAGCCGGCCCCTTGAGCCGGGCGGTGTTGATGCCCCCCGGGTGACGGACCGGGAGGCTGCCTGCTCGACTGTCCAAGGTGGTTCCTCCGCCGCTGGCCGGCGCCCAGATTCGAGCCCGAACGGGCGCTGCGCCCGGCACTCGGGGGGACCGGACATGAATAGGAAGCTGCTGGGGCTTTTGGCGGGGGTGGCGCTGCTGGGGAGCGCCGGGG
>JAFAFL010000102.1 GCA_023423535.1 Pseudomonadota bacterium | reverse complement strand
CTGCGGCCCGGGAGGACCTGCCACGCCCGCCGGGCCCTGTGCGCCCGCCGGCCCCTGAGGTCCCGCGACGCCCTGCGGACCTGCCGGGCCCTGCGGCCCGACCGCACCGTTGCACGCATAGGTGTGGTTCCCGCTGATGGTGAAGCGCACGCCGCCGTTCGGGCAGTTCGAGTCACCCTGCGGCAGCCCGAGCGCCGTCACCGAAGCACCCGGCGCACCTGCCGGACCCGCCGGCCCTGCGGTCCCCGCCGCACCGTGGCACGCGTAGGTGTCCTGTCCCGCGACCGTGAAGCGCACGCCGCCGTTGGAGCAGACGCTGTGGCCGATGGAGAGACCCGTCGCGACGACGGACTCGCCCGCCGCACCCGAGGGCCCGGCCGCGCCCGGCGCCCCGTTGCACGCAAAGGTCTCCTGCCCGCCGACGCTGAACATCACGCCGCCGTGCGCGCAGGTCGCGTTCCCCGACGGCAGCATCGTCGTGGTCACGCTCTCGCCGGCCGGACCCGCGAGCCCGGAGTTGGGGCCGACCCAGTTGCCCTCCTCGTCGATGACCTTCGTGCCGTTGATGCTCACACCCGCCGGGTTGATGTGGCCGCGCACGTCGCCCGCGAAGAGCGCGTACGGCACGCTGACGATCTCCTCGCGCGGTGTCATCTCCGGGTCGTCCTGCACGCTGATCCCGAGGTGCACCGGCAGCCCGTCGAACAGCGCCGGCTCCAGCGCGGTCTGGCTCCCCAGCACGACGTGGAAGTAGCCGTCGTCCACCGGTACC
Source organism: Pseudomonadota bacterium (assembly GCA_023423535.1). Taxonomy (GTDB): domain Bacteria; phylum Myxococcota; class Myxococcia; order Myxococcales; family Myxococcaceae; genus JAFAFL01. The sequence continues at coordinate 26,189 of JAFAFL010000102.1, read as the reverse complement.
TCGAGCGTCTCCAGCCAGAAGGGTTCGCCCTCCGTGGGCTGCTTGTAGAGCGCGAAGCGCATCTTCACGGTGGCGGTGATGGGCCGGCCGCCCACGTCGAGCAACCGCCCCTGCTGCGCGAGGAAGCGCGGCGCGGAGGCGGAGGCTTGCTGCGGCACTGCGAGACCGGCGACGAACAACGACAGGGCGACTGCGCGAACGGCGGCCTTCACTGTTCCACCTCCTGGGGTGCTTCGGCTGACGCGGCTGACTGCGTGGCGCCCACCACACCGGTGCGGACGGTGAACGACGGCGACGCGGGCGCTCCCGCCTGGGCCGAGGTGGTGGTGATGAGCTGGAAGTTCGGGCTGCGCGCCTTCACGCCGCCCGCGACGGTGGCGGTCGCGGCGGCGGGCGTCTGCAGCTCGGGGGCTATGGAGGTGATTCGGCCGCAGTCACAGCCGCCCGCGCTCAGGACCATTCCGAGTCCGAGCACCAGGGCGAAACCGACTGTTCGCATTCGCTACTCCCTGTCAGAAGGAAGACGAATGCCATCGTAAGCCGGAGGGTCACCTGTGACGCAAATGGGTGCCCTCCGACCCTGTCACTTTGCGGCGCCTACCAGGCAGTCTTTGCGAGAAGGAGGAGGTCCCCTTCGGTGCACTTGCGCGGGTTCGTCAGGTGCGAGGCGTCTTCGAAGGCCTTCGCCGCGATCTTCTGCAGGTCCTCCTCCATGACGCCCACGTCCCGCAGCCGCGAGGGCAGCCCCAGCTCCGCGTTCAGCGCCCGGACCCGCTCGATCGCGCGCGCCGCGAGCGTCTCCTCGCTCTGACCGGAAGACTCGCCCATGGCCACTGCCACGCGCGCGAGCCTCGCCGTGCACGGCGCGCGGTTGAACTCCATCACCGCCGGCAGCACGATCGCGTTGGCGAGCCCGTGGTGCACGCCGCTCACCGGGGTGAGCGCATGCGCCAGCGCGTGCGCCGCGCCGAGCCCCTTCTGGAACGCCATCGCTCCCTGCATGGCGGCGATCATCATGTCCGTGCGCGCGTGAAGGTTCTTCCCGTCGCGGAACGCCACCGGCAGCGAGCGCGCCACCCTCTGGATTCCATCGATCGCCACCGCGTCACCGAGCGGATGGAACCCGTTCGCCAGATAGGCCTCGAGGCAGTGGGTGAACGCGTCCATTCCCGTGGCCGCGGTGAGGTGCGGCGGCAGCCCCACCGTCAGCTCCGGATCGCACAGCGCGACCTTCGGCAGGAGGAAGGGGCTGAAGATGACCGTCTTGCGGCCGGTGTCCGGCAGCGTCGCCACGCCGGAGCGTCCGACCTCGCTGCCGGTGCCCGCGGTCGTCGGGATGGCGATCAGCGGCGGCATGTCGTCCTTCACGTACTGGTCGCCGCCCTTCGCGTCGTCGTAGCGCGAGAGCGGAGGCTCGTGCGTGGTCAGCACCTGGACGAGCTTCGCCGCATCGAGCGACGAGCCGCCGCCCACCGCGACGATCCCGTCACACTTCCCCTCGCGATACGCGAAGAGGCCGTTCTCCGCGTCGCGGTCGGTGGGATTGGGCTGCACCTCCTCGAAGCGGGCGAAGGGCAGGTCCGCCTTCGTCAGCGCGTCGTAGATCCGCTGCGCGATGCCGGCCTTCACCACCCCCTGATCGGTGACGACGAGCGGGCGGCGCATGCCCAATCGTTGTGCGTGCGCGGCGAGCCGCTGCAGCGCGCCCGGCCCGAGCACGATGCGCGTGGGCCAGGACAGCTCGGTGACTTTCAGCTCTTCGGGAAGGTCGAACGGGTTCATGCGGTGGGGCTCCACATACTTGAAAGGTGATTCAGGTTTTCAGATGAGCTCGAGGTACCGCTCGAGCTCCCAGTTGGTGACGGCGCGCTCGAACTGGCGCACCTCCCACTCGCGCGTGCGCACGAAGTGGTCGACGAAGCCGTCACCGAGGATCTGTCGCGCGCGCTCCGAGCGCTTGAGCAGCTCGGTCGCGTCCTTGAGGTTCCGGGGCAGCGGCGGCGCGCAGGTGCCGTCCGCATACGCGTTGCCGATGCAGGGCTCGGGCGGCTCGATCTCGTTCTCGATCCCCCACAGGCCGGCGGCGAGCGACACCGCCATGCCCACGAACGGGTTCATGTCCGCCCCGAGCTGCCGGTACTCGACCCGCATGCTCTTCGGCGACTCGCCGATCACCCGCATCGCCGTCGTCCGGTTCTCGAGGCCCCAGGTCGCGGTGGTCGGCGCCCAGGTGTTCTCCACGCTGCGCTTGTAGGAGTTGATCGTCGGCCAGTAGAGCGCGGTCAGCTCCGGCATCAGCGCCACCTGGCCACCGAGGTAGTGACGCATGGTCCGGCTCACGCCCCACTGCTCGCGCTCGTCGTAGAAGACGTTCTTCGTCCCCTTCAGATCCCACAGCGACTGGTGCACGTGCCCGGAGCAACCCGGCAGCTTCGGGTTCCACTTCGCCATGAAGCAGGCGGTCACGCCGTGACGCGCGCAGACCTCCTTCACCACCGTCTTGAACAGCGCGCTCCGGTCCGCGGCCCGCTCCAGGTCGTCGAAGAGGATCGCGCTCTCGTACACGCCGGGGCCGGTCTCGGTGTGCATGCCCTCGATCGGGATGTCGAAGGCGTTGCACCCGTCCATGATCGCGTGCACCAGCGCGCCGTTCGCCGAGGAGCGCAGCCACGAGTAGCCGAACATGCCCGGCGAGAGCGGCTCGAGCCCCTGGAACCCCTTCTCCCGCAGCGACTGCGCGGTCTCCTTGAAGATGAAGTACTCGTACTCGCTGCCGAACTTCGGGAGGAAGCCCAGCTCCCGCGCGCGCCGGCCGATCTTCTGGAGCAGCTGCCGCGGCGAGGCCTCGTACGGCGTGCCGTCCGCGTTGACGAAGTCGAGGATGAACGCCGCGGTGTCGCGCTCCCACGGGATGATCCGCGCGCTCGAGACGTCCACCGTCGCCTTCGCGTCCGGATAGCCGGTGTGCCAGCCGGTCACCTGTGCGTTGTCGTAGAGCTCGTCGGCGAGGTCCCAACCGAAGACCACGTCACAGAATCCGAGCCCGCCCTTCGCCGCGCTGAAGAGCTTCTCCTTCGAGATGTACTTGCCGCGCCAGACGCCATCGATGTCGAAGCCGCCGACCTTCGCCTTCACCAGGCCCTTCTCGGCGAACCACGCCTTCAGCTTCTCCAGGTCCACCCCCTGCGCCTCGGGCTTCTTCTCCGCCCCGCGCTTCACCTTCGCTGCCTGCGCCTTCACGTCCGCCATCTTCCGCATCGTCGGGCTCCTCGCGACTTCGCGCTTCCGCGCCTCTCTGCTCGGACTACTCGGGAAGCTTCGTCCACACGGCCCTCACCTGCCGGCCTCCACCGGATCGACGGAACCGCAGTCGATGAGCAGCTTGAGCGCGGGCAGCTTCGGCGAGAGGGTCCGGTGATCGGTGGACATGGTCTGGTGACTCGCTGGGCTCCGCGTCCGTCTTGTGCCGGACAGGGCTGTAGGGCGCGGAGAACGGTAGGCACCTGCCCATGACGCGGCAACGGGCCGGCGTTTCACAGGCAAGGCGGCGGACGAATGACGAAAGCGAACGTTCTGATTGTCAAAACTGGAAGCTCCAACCCCGCGGTCCGGGTGGCGCTCGGTGACTACGACCGCTGGTTCGTGAATGCGCTCGGGCGCGAGCGGCTCTCTTACGACTGCCTCCCCGCGCACGAAGGCGCCTCGCCACCGGTGGATCCGCGCCAGTGGGCGGGGATGATCGTCACCGGCTCACCGCGCTCGGTGACGGAGCGGACGGACTGGATGCTGCGCTGGGGCGAATGGCTGGTGAACGCGGCGGAGAAGCGCGTGCCGGTGCTGGCGGTGTGCTTCGGACATCAGCTGGTGGGGCAGACGCTCGGCGGCACCGTGCGGAAGAACCCGAAGGGCCGCGAGATCGGCACCGTCCGCTGCACACTGACCGAAGAGGGAATGAAGGACCCTCTCTTCGAAGGCATCTCGCAGCGCTTCGAGGTCAACGCCACGCACGAGGACTACGTGGAGAGCGTTCCCTCGGTGGTGCAGCCGCTGGCCGGAAACGAGAACACCGCGCTGCAGGCCTTCTCCTCCGGCCGGTACCTGCGCGGCGTGCAGTTCCATCCAGAGATCGAGAGCGACGTGATGCGCGCGATGGTCGGGGCCCGCCGCGAGGGCCTCATGCGCGAAGCAGAGGAGCGCGGCCTCGACCCGGAGCGGCGCATCGCCGAGCTGGAGGCGGGGATCCGCTCCACGCCTGCCGGGAAGCGGATCCTCGAGAACTTCGTCCGGAACTTCGTGAATGGATAGCGGTCAGAAAGCCGAACCGCGCATGTAGTAGAGCCGGTCGAGCGCCACCGCGAGATGAACCTCTCCGTCCGCAGCGACGAACATGTCCGCCACGTGTCCCCAGACGAGCGAGTCCGGACCAGAGTGCGCGAACACGGGCACGGTGGTCCATGACGTCCCGTCCCAGCGCGCGAGGGACAAGCTCTGCTCCGAACTTTGTCCGTTCATGTCGATGACGGCTTCGGCGTAGAGGACCGTCAGCTCACCGGTCGCCGCCTCGTGCGTCTCCTGGATCCACGCGTGCGTGTTCCGCTGATTGACGCGGAGATCCAGCGAGGACCACTGCCCGCCCCGTCGCCGCATGCAGCGAATCGTCGATGAGCCCAGCACCGCCCCCTCCTCCGCGAAGCAGACGGTGGGGTCGCCCGTTGGAGACAGCGTCAGCGCACCGGGCTTCACCGTCGAAGGTAACGGCTCGAGCTGCCACTGCGCGCCGCTACGTGTCGCGAGGGTCGTCCCTGTCGAGTTGCCGTAGAGCGCGACCGGTGAGGCGTCCTCGTCGACAGCGATCTCCAGGCCGGCGCTTCCGGTGCATTCGTTCGCCCCTTCGGGGCACAGCTGAACCAGCGGAGACACATCGACGTCGAGGCGTGATCGATCTCCATCCCAGGTGAAGGCGGATACCGCGCCCTTGTCGAGCACAAGTCCGTGGACCGCACCATCCGGTGCCATCACTGCGTGCAGGTGACGGCGACCTCCATGGTTCCGAGCGATGAGTTCGTAGCGGTCGAACACCCCGGCCGTGAACTCGGTGAACTGCGCGGAGTTCCAGGTTCCGAGCAGGAACTGTTCCCCTCCCGCACCGTCGAGATGTCCGAACTGCGAGTACAGGATGTCGACGCTGTGCGGCTGCATCGAATCGGTACGCCACGAAGCAGAGCCCGACTCGCCGGCACGTTTGACCACCGTCGGCATCACCTGAAAGTCGGAGACACCGGGCGGGTGCGCGGGCGCGAAGAACGCGATGCTCGGCTGGCCCGCGCCAATGAGCGCCAGTGTCGGCTCGGTCGCGCCCCCTTCGAACGGGACCTCCACCGTCCACCGCGGATCCACACCCACGAGCACCGGATCCTCGGTCGGATCGACAGGCGCGGTCTGCGTTCTGCAGCTCCCATTGATGCAGGCGGCTCCCTCGCCGCACTCCACATCCGCATCACACAGCGACGGCGGCACGTAGCAACCCGCGCCCACCACCGTCAGCACCGCCAGAACCGCACACGATCTGCTCATCTGGAACATCCTCTCCTCCCGGAGCGGCTCCGGCCCACGCGGCCGCCCTCTGAGAGAAGGGGCGCGACGGCGAAGAAGGTAAACCTCGTCACCGCTTCGACACTGGAACAGCGATGCCGAGCTGCAGCACCGGTTGAAAGGCGGTCGCCGGACCACGCGCAACTTCTGCGGCGCCGCGGCTCCACTTCACGCCTGCGTTCAAACGCGCCCACGGCTCGAGTCGCATCCCCCTCGCCGTGACCGGCACCGCCAGACGCAGCCCTCCGCCCGTCCACGCGCCCGCGTTGTGCACGACGTCACCGGTTCCGTACTTCGCGCGCAGCCACGAGGGACCGGCCAGGCCTTCGAACTCCAGCCTCGCGCGGCCGAGTTCCATCCTCGCCGATGCGGATAGCCTGAGCCCCAGCTCCCCCGTCGAATAGCGCCACGCTTCGAACGCGTGTGCGCTGCCCGCGTAGAGCCCTTCCGCGCCGAACCCGAAGCGGCCTCGCTGCACGCGAACGCCTGCGGAGAAGAGCCCAGTGCCACTGACGATTCGCTCCGTCACCGGCGCGGCACCCGCACCGACCACCAGTTGCAGCTCCGTCACCGGCTGCTGGCGAAACGCCAATCCAGGCAGCTCTCCCTTCGTCCGCAGCGTCACCTCGCCGAGTCTCGCGAGCGTGCGCGGCCGAGCCACGTCCGCGGCAGCCACCACCACCTGCTGTCCATCCGTCAGTCGGAACTCAGCGGCCGGCGTGGTCGCCTCCGCACCGATGCGGCTGAGCTGAACCATGCCCGAGAAGAGCGCAACCTCCAGCGATGCGCCCGCGCGCTTGACGATGCGCTCGACGAGCCCCGCCTCTTCGTACTGCACGAGGAACTGACCCTCGACCTCCGGAGCGAAGCGCAGCCGGGCCCGGCGCTCGCGAGGGAAGCTGAAGTACACGGGCCCCTCTGCCTTGAAGTTGCGGACGACCTTCACCGGCGTCTGCGTCCTGCCGTGACGTGCCGCCAGCGCCGTCGTCTTGCTGCGCGCGTACTCCCACATCGCGTCCAGCGTCACGCCCAGCCGGTCGGGCGGAACGGTGGTGAAGGACTCGATGAAGAAGTGAGTGAAGAGCCCGCCGAGTTGCGCATCCTCGAAGCTCTGCTCGTTCGGCCGCGACGAGACGAACCACAACGTGCCCTCCGCGTTGAGCACCTCGTTCGGCAGCTCGGCGATGGGGTTGAAGCCCGGCGTGGAGATGGCGCCCTTCGCCCGAAGCGTGTCGGGGTCCAGGCTGCCGGAGAAGCACGCGTCGAAAAGACCCACGGTCAGCGTCGCATCGACCTCGCGGAAGATGGCGCCCAGATCCGCACCAGTCAGCGGCTCGTCGCGGGTGAGCAGCTGACCTGCGAGGCCGTGCCCGGTGAAGACGAACGCGAAGAGGGTCGATGCACCTCCGAGCGACTCGCGCATCCGGTGGTGCCTCGCCGCCAGCGCGCGAGCCGCCCGAAGGACGTCCTCACGACCGCCGCCCGCCACCACAAGAGTCCCTTCGGGATCGAACTGGCCGTAACGCACCAACTGCTCGCGCAGAGCAGCCGCCTCGCGTTCGGCGTGCCGCAATGGAGGAAGCGTCACGCCCGGCGCGTTCGCCTCGTTGTTGCCGACGATAAGCGCGTATCGGACGAGCGGCCGCGCGGCCGATGCGTTCCCTGCCACGAACAAACCCGACAGGCCCACGAGGACCGCGAGCAACCTCACCGTGACCACCACGCTCATCTGCGTAGCCCCGTCACGTGCGCGTGCGTTCCATCGAGCGGCACCGGCCCCAGCTCGCAGCCCTTGCGCGCCTCCCACATCTGCCGCACCGCCTTCACCGCGCGATCATCCTCGAGCGGAACCGGCGCGAACAGCCCGACCACCCATTCGCAGCCGCTCCCCGGGCTGAGCAGCGCGCCATCCGGCAGACGGACCTGCGTTCCCCCCTGCACGTGCGCGCTGCCCTTCGCGCTCGCCGGGAAGAGCTTGCCCACCTCGCCCGCGTCATCGACGAAGAGGACGGTGAGGTGCGCCGGCTCCCCCGCCGTGTAGAAGAAACCGAGCCCGTCTCCGGTGCTCAGGTGCGCGCCGTCCGCCACGACGAAGGAGTGCCCGCTCCGCTCCGCCGCGACGTGCAGCGCGAACGACGAACCTTTGGGAACGAGCTCCCCGAGCCGGTCCTCATCTCGTTCGAGCTTCCCCCGCCCGACATACACGGCGAACAGCGCGATCCCCGCGGCCGCCGCGACGCCCAGCCACCGCGAGGCACGAACGGCGAATCGTGGCCGGGGAGCGACGCGCGGCTTCTGCGTCACCGCCGCCTCACCGATCAGCGCCAACACTTCCCTGCACTCACTGCAGGCCTGAAGGTGTGCGGCGAGCGCGCTCCCCTCCGAAGCCTCGAGCTCGCCCGCCATGCGCCGGACGAGCAGCGGCTCCCACTCCCCCGAGCATCCCTCCGCCTCTTCGCGCCGGGCGAAGTGCTGCGACACCGCCCTCTCGAGCTCCGCCTGCGTCATGACGCGTCCTTCAGGCACCGCCGCAGGGCTTCCAGGCTCTTCTGGAGCACCCGCCCGACGTACTGCTTGCTCGTTCCCATCGCCGCGCCGATCTCTTCCTGCGTGTGGTCGCCGTGAAAGCGGAGGCGGAGCATCCGGCGGCTCGCGGGCGCAAGCCGGTCCATGCACCGCTCGACGCCACGCATCTCCAGCCGGACCTCGGCTTCGTGAAGGCCATCCACCGGGAGAGTGGCGACTCGCTGCGCCCCCCCTTCACCGTCCGAATCTGCCTGCACCACCTGCCTCGCTCGCTGCCGCCGCAAACGCACGCAACGCCGTGCCGCCATCACCTGCAGGTAGGCGTTCACCGCACCTGGCCGCTGCACCTCGTCGAGGTACCGAAGGACGAAGTCGAGCCAGACGTCGTGGGCCACCTCGTCCGCCAGCGCCTCCGACTGCAGCCAGCGGCGGCAGAGCCCGGTGAGCTTCGGGAGCGCCACGTCGCGGAAACGCGCGAGCGCCTCCGGTTGGCGCGCACGGAGCGCCGCCAGGGTCATGTCGTCGAGTTCGAAAAGCTCCGCCGAAGGTGCCACGCGCGCACAGAAGGGGCCCGAGGCCGAAAAAAGTAAACCGACAATCTGCGAGAGCAGGAAGGCATGCAGGCAGCCTCGGCCTCGCGGGGCCGAGACGTCGGTACTTTGGCTTCACCGGGAAGCGGGCACTATCCTCGCCCCGTGGCGGACCTCGACGGAAAGTGGCGCAGGCTGCGGCGCGAGTGGGCGTACCTGCGCGGGTACCTCAACTTCGACCGGACCGGCAACGCGATCGTCCGCCGCACGGACTTCCGCCAGTGCCCGCGCCCGGTGCTGATGCTCTACGGGCACATGGCCACGCGCCGCGTGTTCGAGGTCCTCGAGCACCGCCTCCGCCGTGACGGCTACTGCGTCTGGTCGATCAACCTCGGCGGCATGTTCGACGCGTACAACACGCTCGGCATCGACCAGTGTGCGGAGAAGGTGCGCGAGAAGGTCGAGCGGCTCTACGCGCGCTACGAGCTCGGACCGCTCTCGATCATCGGGCACTCGAAGGGCGGGCTCATCGGCCGCTACTACGTGAAGCGGCTCGGCGGCGAGAAGCGGGTGCGGAACCTCATCACGCTGGGCAGCCCTCACAACGGCACGCCCACCGCGTATCTCGGCGTTTGCACGGTGGGCCTCGTGGCGCGCGACGTGTGGCAGATGACGCCCATGTCGCCCTTCATCCGGCGCCTGAAGATGGGGCCCTTCCCGCGCGAGGTCCGCTTCACCTCCATCTACTCGAAGGCGGATCGGGTGAGCGTGTATCCCTCGGCGGTGCTGGAGGCGAACCAGGAGAACCTCCGCAACATCGAGGTCGAGGGCGTCACCCACCGCGAGTACCTCTGGAAGCGGCACGTGTACCGGATCATCCGACGCGAGCTCGCGCTGGGTTACGGCGACGAGCTGCGGCCCACGCTGGAGTCGATCCCGCTGCCGGTGAACCTGAAGTAGGAGGAGCGCATGGCCTCCCGCTGGGAGCTCCTCCTCGAGAGGGGCGCAAAGCCCATCCCGCTCATCGATCACCTCCTCGAGGAGGTCGCGAAGCTGCTGGCAAAGGACCTCGCGCGCTGGCCCCTGCCGGTGGAGGAGCTCGATCTGGAGACCGGCGGCCCCTTCGCGTCGCTCGTCACCGGCGAGGCGCAGAGACCCGACGCGCGCGTGTTCGACGAAGCCTTCCGCATCGCGCGCTGGGAGCTGGAACGCGAGCTCGACGCGTCGTCCGACTACTTCCGCAACCGCCGCTGGCGTGAATGCGAGCTGCCGGACGACTCACGCACGCCGATCCTCTTCATCAGCCGCTGGCTGGTGGAGCAGCTGCTCTCCCTGCGCGAGTACACCCACAGCAAGGTCACGCGCGCGCAGCTCATCGACTGCCTCGACCGGACCCGCCGGAGACTCTCGCCCTGACCACCGCCCCCGCGCCCGAGCTCGCGTCCGGGCAAGCGCCTGCGGGTCCGGGACGACCCGAGCGGGTCAAGCACGCTCCGGCGCGAACGCCTCTTCGGCCGCGCAGGGTCTGCGTCTTCTGACGGGCCTCGTCGGAAGCGCACGCCGCCCCCCCGCTGGTCTGCTCCGTGCACTCCACGCGGACATGCTGGCCGCCGCGACCCCCGTCACCCCTGTCCTGCCCCGTCGCGCCCCGGCGTGGATCACCAGGCTCCTCGAGCTGGGCATCGACGAGCGCACCCGCCCCGAGCTCGCCAAGCGGATCCGCCTGACCAATGCGATGGCGTTCAGCTTCAGCACGCTCACCGTCTTCTACGTGCCGGTGTTCATCCTGCTCGGGCTGGGGTGGCTGCTGCCCGTGCTCCCGGTGCTGTCGCTCGTGCTCGGGATGTCGCTGTGGCTCAACCACGCGCGGCGCTTCCACCTCGCGCGGCTGAACTACCACTTCTGGAGCACGGCGGTGGTCGTCGCCTTCGCGGTGCTCGACCGCACCAGCGACGTGCACCTCATTCTCATCGGCCTCTGCACGATGCCGTTCATCTTCTACGAGCTGAAGGATCGCGCGCACCTCGCCGGGGCCTTCGCCATCCCGTCCCTCACCTTCCTCGTGCTGCAGTTCTTCGGGCCCCGGATCCTCCCCGAGCCGACGATCGACTGCGGCTCTCCGGTCATCCACATCACGCTGCTGCTGATCGTGCTCATCTCGGTCATTCACCTCTGCCGCGCGAACGATCTCTCCGAGTCGTCCCTGCGAGGCTCACTGGCAAAGCTCGAGGAGGAGACCCGCGCGCGCCTCCAGCACGAACGCGTCGCCACCGACGAGCGGGAGAAGGCCCGCGTCGCGCGCGCGGCCGGCATGGCGGAGATCGCCACCGGCGTGCTGCACAACGTGGGAAACATCCTCAACAGCGTCAACGTGTCGTCCTGCGTGATCGAGGAGCGGTTGCGCACGGCGCCCACCACCCCTCTCGATCGCGCGGCCGCGTTGCTCCGGGCGGGCGGCGCGGCGGAACCGGAGAAGGCGCAGCAGCTCGCGCAGTACCTCGAGGCGCTGGCGGTGCAGCAACGGCAGGAGCGTGAGGAACTCTCGCGCGAGGTCGTATCGCTCCGGAAGAACGTCGAGCACATCCACTCGGTGGTCGCCACCCAGCAGTCGTTCTCCAAGGTGGTGGGGGTGAGCGAGAAGGTCCACGCGCGCGCGGTGCTCGAGGAAGCGCTGACCCTTCACGCCGGCTCACGCGAACGGCACCGGGTCGCGCTCACGGTGCAGCACGAGGAGCTCCCGGAGGTGCAGCTCGACCGGCACAAGGTGCTGCAGATCCTCGTCAACCTCGTGCGCAACGCGGTGGATGCGATGAAGGAGGTGGATGCCGCCGACCGGCGGCTGCACGTGCGGACGGGCCGTTCTGCTTCGGGAAAGGAGCTCGAGTTCGAGGTCACCGACACCGGCTCCGGCATCGCCCCTGAGAACCGCGTCCGCATCTTCCAGCACGGCTTCACCACGAAGGAGGACGGCCACGGCTTCGGGCTTCACGCGTCGTCGTGCCTCGCGGTGGAGATGCACGGCACGCTGAGCTGTCACAGCGATGGCCCGGGGCGAGGCAGCACGTTCAAGCTCTCGCTGCCGCTGCGCACCGAGGGCTGAGCTATCGCTCTCCCACCACGGCCGATGCTGCCGCCGCGATCATCGCGTAGCGCGCGGCCTTGCCCACGGTGACGAAGGCGAAGAACGGTCCCCAGCCCACGCGCGCGAGTCCGGCCGCGGCCACGAGCGGATCGCCCACGATCGGCACCCACGAGAGCAGCAACGCGGGGGCGCCCCAACGCCGCACCTTCGCCATCGCCCTCTCCACCCGCGCGCGATCCGCCGAGGTCTTGCGCTCGAGAAACCGCCCCACGCGCTCACCGTCCGGGCCCGCCAGCGCGCGCGTCATCGCGAAGATCGTCACCGCGCCGAGCAGGTTCCCCACCGTCGCCACGACCGCCGCCGTGACTGGCGCGTGCCCGATCGCGATCGCACCGATCAGCGCCGCCTCCGACGGCAGCGGCACCACCGAGCCGGCGAGAAACGACACCGCGAAGAGCCCCCACAGGCCGTGGTCGAGCCAGAACGACGTGCTCACTCCCCGAGCCTCTCCACGAGGGCGAGTTCCCGCTCGCGCAGCCGCAGATACGACTCGGGCGGCGCCGCCGGCGGGTGAGCGAGGAACGATGCGACGATCGAGTCGAGATACACGCCCAGCGGCCGGTGTTTGAACCCGAGCTCCCTCTTCACGCGCGCCGGATCGAGAAACGACATCCACCGCTGGCTGAAGGGCGAGAACTCCGACGCCTGCGCCGCGAGCTCAGTCTCCATCCGCGCGCGTGGTACCGACACGCGTCTGTCGGGCGCCCCCATCCGCTCGATCAACATGCCCACCAGTTCGAAAACAGAAGGCACCTCGTCCTGGCAGACGTTCCAGGCCCTCGTGGCCGTCGCAGCCGTCCCCTCATCGAGCACCCGCGTCACCAGCGCCGCGACGTCTCCGGAGTACACGTGCCGCGCGCGCTCCCCTCCGCCGTCGGGAAGGATCACCGGCCCGCCATCGAGGATGCGCCAGAGATAGCGTTCGATGCGCCGCAGGTGATCGCGCTCGCCGTTGATCATCGGCAGCCGCAGCCGAGTCGAGCGAAAGCCTTCACGAGCCGCGGCCTTCACCAACTCATCCTCCGCCGCGCGCTTCTCCACGCCGTAGAGCCACTCGCGCAGGTCCGGCGAACCGGTCGCAGGCCGCGCCATCAGCGGCCCCTCGTAGTCCTCCTCGCGAGCCCCTTCACCCCGCAGCGTCAGCCCCTCGCGCACGAGATAGACCTGCCCGGTGGAGATGAACACGTAGTGCCCGGCCCGCTCGCCGAGCCCCTCCACCACGCCGCGCACGTCCGCCGCATCGAACGCCGCGAAGTCGATCGTCGCATCGAAGCGCTCGCCCTCCAGCGCCCGCCAGGCCTCTGCCGAACGACGGTCCGCGCGCACCCGCCGCACGCGCGAATGCACCGCCCGCATCCCCTCCGGCAGCCCGCTGAACGGATCGGGCAGGTTCCCGCGGTTGAGCAGCGTGACCTCATCACCTCGCGCCACGCAGCGCATGGCGACCTCTGCGCCCACGAACCGGTTCCCGCCGATGATGAGGACCCTCACGCGCCGAGCTCAGACGACGCGCGTCACCAGCACGCGCTCCTCGGTGAAGTCCTCCATCGCGTAGCGCACGCCCTCGCGCCCCAGGCCGCTGGCCTTCACGCCGCCGTACGGATGGTTGTCGCTGCGGAAGGTCGGGTAGTCGTTGATCACCACGCCGCCGACCTCGAGCCTGTGGAACGCGCGCCGCACGGTGCCGAGATCCCGAGTGAAAACCCCGGCTTGCAGCCCGTACGCGCTGTCGTTCACCCGCGCCAGCGCCTCGTCGAAATGGTCGAACGGCTCGACGACCATCACCGGCCCGAAGACCTCCTCGCGCGCCACGCGGGCATCCCGCGGCGTCCCGGTGAGGATGACCGGCCCCAGCATCGTCCCCTTCCGCTTCCCCTCCAGCGCCACGCCCGCGCCGGACGCGATCGCCTCCTGCACCCACTCGGAGATCCGCTCCGCCGAGCGCTCGTCGATCACCGGACCGATCACCGTGTCGCCCTTCGAGGGATCACCGACCGCCAGCCCTCGCGCGCGCGCCACGAGCTTCTCCAGAAACGCGTCATGCACGGCCCGCTGCACGAACACGCGCTGGACCTTGATGCAGACCTGGCCCGCGTAGTTGAAGCCGCCGAGCGCGCATCGCTCCGCCGCCCAGTCGAGCGCCGCGTCCTCGCACACGATCACCGCCGCGTTCCCGCCGAGCTCCAGCACCACCTTCCCCGGCGCGCGCGCCTTGAGGTGCCAGCCCACGCGAGCGCTCCCGGTGAACGACAACACGCGCACCCGCCCATCCGTGGCGAGCTTCTCGGCGCGCTCGTTCGAACAGGGCAGCACCTGCATCGCCGCCGGATCCGCGCCCGCCTCCAGCGCGATCTCCGCCAGCAGCAGCATCGCGGAGGGCGCCTGCGGAGGCGGCTTCACGATGATCGGACAGCCCACCGCGAGCGCCGGCGCGACCTTGTGCGCCCCGAGGTTCAGCGGGAAGTTGAACGGCACGATCCCCACCACCACGCCCGCCGCGAACCTGCGCGTCTCGCACTCGTAGCCGGCCGCGGCAGCGTTGAGGTCCGCCGGAAGCGTCTGCCCGCCGAAGTAGGAGAGCTCGCTCGCGGCCAGCGTGAAGGTCTCGATCGCTCGCGCGACCTCCGTCTCCGCCGCACGCCGGGGCTTGCCCGCCTCGTGAACGATGGCCTCGACCATCGCCTCGTGCCGGTCCGGCGACCGGAGCAGTTCCACCATCCGGAAGAGCACCGCGCGCCGCTCGAAGGTCGGGCGCTCGGCCACCCTCAGCCGCGAGGCCTCCGCGAACGCCAGCGCCCGCTCCACCTGCTCATCGGACGCCTGCGCGACCTCGGAGACGACACGCCCATCCCAGGGCGCATGGACGGGCGCGAACAGCTCGCCCTCCTCCCACTTCCCTTCGACCAGCAGCCTGCGTCGAATCATGGCGGGGACGAACGCACAGCCCCGCCCCGGACGCTAGGGGTTCTGGGGATCCGGCATGGTGACGCTGATGCCGCGCTTCGGCGCATCCGCGTCGGTCACCTTGATCTCCGCCACCTGCGGCCCGGTCTCGAAGCAACCCCAGCCGATGCGCTTGCCCTGCGGCAGCCCGGTGGTGGAGCCCTTCTTCTGGCTCCACATCTCCGTCCAGATGATGAAGTCCGCGCCGGTACCCATGTTCATCAGCGGCACCGTCACCTGCGTCCCGCCTGGCACGCTCGTTCCGAGCGACGTCACGTCGTACGCCTGCAGGTTGTACTTCTTCGTCCGCTCGATCTGGTCCGCGTCCGCCGGCTCGTGCGACGGCGCGTCCTGCGCCAGCCGAGCACAGGTCACCGGCTCACCGTTGACGTCGGTCTTCTTTACGAAGCGCGTGTTCACCGCGTTGATGCTTCCCTGCAGCCCGTTCCAGCCGTTCTTCGCGGAGAAGTTCAGTTTGATGTTCGCCTCGGGCCGCACGCACTTCGCCTGGACGCACTGCGGAATGGGCTCGCTGCTGTAGTCGCTGTACTTCTTGTTGTCCTTCGCGAGGCAGTCCGCCTGCACCGCGCACTCCGGCGGCGTCTGACACGCAGCGAAGCTCGCGCAGTCACTGTCCGCACAGTCCGTCAGCGAGTCGCGGTCATCGTCGATCCCGTTGTCGCAGACCTCGTCGCCGTTCTGGTGGTTGTTGCCGCCGTCGCCACAACCCACCACGGCGAGCGAGCCGACGAAGAGGGCACAGACGAAGGGCGCGACCTGGAGGAAGGGCTGACGGTACGAGGACAAGGCGTTTCTCCCGCGGGCCCCCCGGGGCGCACGCGGCGCGCAGGGTAGCCCTTCCAAAGTTGTCTTTCTACGGCGTGCCGCCCGGGCACTTGCCCGAGCACTGGAAGTCGGTAGGCATGCAGACGTACTGCGCCCCGCCACCGAGCGACCGGCAGGCGAACCCCTGCGGGCACTCCTGACCTGCGCCACAGAACTCGGCGCAGTAGCTCTTCCCGTCGCCGCCCACCTGGGTCTCGAAGAGCACGCACAGACCGTCCCGCACGTTCCCGCCCGGCTGCGTCTGCCGGCACTCCTGCGACGACATGCACGGCTTGCAGTAGGGGAACACCGCCGTCGCCGCCTGGCACGCGTTGCTCTGACCGTTGCAGAGCTCGCAGGTCATGCAGACCGGCGTCGCCTGGCAGGTGCGCACGTTCGCCACCACCGGGCCCTCGCACTGGCCGGAGGTCATGTTGCACCGCTGGTCGAGCGCGCAGTGGACGTTGCTCGTGCACCCGGTCTCGCACCGGTTCCGGCCGTCCGTGCCCTCGCGGCAGACGCTCCCCGGCGGGCACTGCTCGTTCGCCTGGCACGAGGCGATGCACTCGCCCTGCGTCTGCCCCGGCTGCAGGCTGCACACCTTGTTGATCGGGCACTGCGCGTCGCTCGAGCAGACCGAGGCCGGCTCGCACACCCGGTTCACGCAGCGGAGGTTCTCGTCGCCGCAGTCCGAGTCCTGGGTGCACTGGGCCACGCAGATCTTATGACGCGGATCGCACGCGGTCCCGAACGGGCACACCTGCTGGATCGCCACGCACTGCCCGCGCCCGGTGTCGCACTTCTGGTCTCCGGCCCCGTCGCAGTCCGCGTTCGTCGTACAGGTCTTCAGCGAGTCCGGCGTGCAGCCCTTGAAGTTCTCGCAGGTGACCGCTTCGTTCGGCGTGAGCGGGTTCGGCGCCGGCCAGCACTGCTTCTTCCCACCCTTGTCCTGGCAGTCGGAGCCTCGCGGGCAGTCCGCCCCGGTGTTGCACGCCTGGGCGCAGAACTTCGCGTTCGCCCCCAGCGAGGGCTCGGCCACGCAGTCGTCACCGGCGCCGCCGCACTCGTTGTCCGCGCCACACGGCTGGCAGAAGCTCTTCTTCGCCCGGCAGGCGCGGATGTTCGAGTCGCAGTACTCCGTGTCCGCGCAGTCGCTGTCCGCCTTGCAGCCGGAGATCTCCGTCACGCACAGGCCCGTGTAGTTGTTGCAGTAGCGCACCGGCGCCGAGGGGTCCGCGCTCTTGCACGACTCGTCCGAGAGGCAGATGCACTGCCGCCGGATCGTGTCGCAGCGCAGATCGCCGCACTCCGCATCGACGCTGCAGGAGCGTCCGACGAAGTCCACCGCCACCCCGCCGTCGTTGCCGGGCCGGTTGTTGGTGGGCGTGCACGCGCCGCCGACGAGGGCGACCAGCGCCAGCGCGGAAGCGAACGGGATGAGGGACGAGGCTGAGCGGGCGAGGACGCGCGGCATGCGAAGACGCCTCCGTGGAAGCCGGCCGTCTTAGCAAGCCGCCGCTTGCATGGTCAACGAGGCGACACCCTCACCGGCGCCACCCACCGCTGAGCTACAGGCACTCCTCGCGCACCGCGACCGTGCAGCGTCCGTCGCGACAGATGGGATAGCCACACCCGCACTCGGTCATCTGCGAGGGACAGGTCCCGGAGCAGAAGGCATCGGAGCAGTCGGGCCCATCGAGCCGGTGCACCGCGCGCGTCCCCTCCCCGCAGCAGGCGTTGGGAACACAGTCCGCGTCGTCGTAGCAGACCCGTCCGGGAAGCGGCCCGCCGCTGCCGTTGCCGTACGGGTCTTCATCGAACGGACCGCAGCCCGGAGCGAGGGTCGCAAGAAGGACAAAGACCACCCACCCGAGCCCACGCCTGACCAGCATGACGACCTCCGTTGTCCTTCCGGCAGGTCGGTGTTGGACCTACCGGTTCATCGAGCCGAGGAACTCGGCGTTCGATTTCGTCGGACGCATGTGCTTGAGCACGAATTCCATCGCGTCAATGGGCGTGAACGGGTGGAGCACCTGGCGCAGCGCGGTGATCCGGATGAGGTCCTCGGGAGGTAGGAGCAGCTCCTCCTTCCGCGTACCGGACTTGTTGATGTCCAGCGTGGGGAAGATGCGCTTCTCCATCAGCTTCCGGTCGAGCACGATCTCCGAGTTACCGGTGCCCTTGAACTCCTCGAAGATCACCTCGTCCATGCGGGACCCGGTGTCGATGAGCGCGGTGCCGATGATGGTGAGCGAGCCACCCTCCTCGATGTTGCGCGCGGCGCCGTAGAAGCGCTTCGGCTTGTGCAGCGCGTTCGAGTCCACGCCGCCGGAGAGGATCTTCCCGGAGGGCGGCACGACCGTGTTGTAGGCGCGCGCGAGCCGCGTGATCGAATCGAGCAGGATGCAGACGTCGTGCTTCTGCTCCACGAGCCGCTTCGCCTTCTCGATCACCATCTCCGCCACCTGCACGTGACGGGTGGCCGGCTCGTCGAACGTGGACGACACCACCTCGCCGCGGACGGTGCGCTCCATGTCCGTGACCTCTTCCGGGCGCTCATCCACGAGCAGCACGATGAGGTACACCTCCGGATGGTTCGTCGCGATCGCGTGCGCGATGTTCTGCAGCAGCACCGTCTTGCCCGCCTTGGGCGGCGCCACGATGAGGCACCGCTGCCCGAGGCCGATGGGGCAGAACATGTCGATGATGCGCGTGGTCAGCTCCGAGCCCTCGTGCTCGAGCTTGAGCTTCTTCGTCGGGTAGAGCGGCGTGAGGTTGTCGAAGAGGATCCGCTCGCGCGTCTCCGGGCCCATGGGGTCCGCGAAGTTGATCTGCTCGGTGCGCAGCAGCGCAAAGAAGCGCTCGCCCTCGCGCGGCTGGCGGATGGGACCTGTGACCGTGTCGCCCGGCCGCAGGTTGTAGCGGCGCACCTGCGACGGCGAGACGTAGATGTCGTCCGGCGACGGCTGGTAGTCCGAGTCCGCGCTGCGCAAAAAGCCGAAGCCGTCCGGCAACAGCTCGAACACGCCCTCCGCGTGGACCTCGTACCGCTTGTCGGTGATGCCCGAGAGGATGGCGAAGATGAGGTCCTGCTTCTTCAGGCCCTGCGTCCCCTCGATGCCGAGCTCGTGCGCCATGCGCGACAGCTCGGTGATCTTCATCCGCTTGAGGTCGTTGAGCCGGAGCACCTGCATGTGCTCGCCGGTCTTCGGATCCACCGTGCCCGTGGGCGAGGTCACCGACGCAGTCACCGGACCTGCCGAAGCCGGGGCCGCAGAGGGCGCGGGCGCGGCAGCCGGCACGCTCGCCGGAGCGGGAGCTGGAGCTGGAGCGGACGATGACGCGGACGTGGGCGCCGCGGCAGCAGGCGCGACAGGGGCAGGCGCCGACGGGGGCGCGACCGGAGCAGGCGCAGACGGCGCAGCGGCGACGGGCGTCTCGCGGGGAAGCTCGGACAGGTCCTCGCGGACGGGCGTGAGCACGGGGCGAGCGGGCGGGGCCTCAGCGGCCTCGGGCTCCGCATCCTTGCGGGCGCGCCGGCGCGGCTTCTCTTCGGGAGCGGCATCCGCCGCCTTTGCTGCTGCCGCGGGGGTGCGCCGCCGCTTCGTACCGCCCTCCTCCACCGCGTCCTCTGCGGGGAGGGGCTCGGTCTCCGCGCTCTTGTCCTTGCTCGTGCGGGCTCTAGCCATGTCGAGATGCTCTGTTCGTGTCGTGAGGGAAGTGGACGCGCCGGGCCGGTCACCAGGGGACCTTGCCTGCAGCGCGGATGATTCGGCTGTGGTGGCTCAGGGGGAACGCGGAAGGAGAAGACACAACCGCGAGAACCTCGGGCAGGTTATTGAGCACCCCCGGAGCTGTCAAGGTGAGGAACAGGGCGGTCACGCGGGACATTTCCGCGGCCGTCCGGTCGATACCTTCGAGACCGTCGGGAGGAGAGGCGCTTGGACGTGAACGTTGCGCGCACGCGGGTCGAGGCCCTGCGGGGAGAGCTGTCGCACCACGAGTACCGCTACTACGTGCTCGACGATCCGGAGATCAGCGACGCGCAGTACGACGCGCTGATGCGGGAGCTCGAGGCGCTCGAGGCCCAGTTCCCCGAGCTCGCCGATCCCTCCTCACCCACGAAGCGCGTGGGCGGGATCCCGTCCGAGAAGTTCGACAAGGTCGTGCGCAAGCGGCCGATGCTCTCGCTCGCGAACGTCTTCTCGGACGAGGAGTTCACCGAGTTCGACGAGCGCGTTCGCAAGCACCTCGGCGTGGAGCGGGTGACCTACGTCTGCGAGCACAAGCTCGACGGCCTGGCGGTGGAGCTCGTGTACGAAGGTGGCCGCTTCGTGCGCGGCTCGACGCGCGGCGACGGCACGGTGGGCGAAGACGTGACGCCGAACCTGCGGACCCTGCGCAACATCCCGCTGACGCTTGCTTCGCCGGCGCCGAACTACCTCGAGGTCCGCGGCGAGGTCTTCATCAAGAAGGAGGACTTCGCGCGCCTCAACCGCGAGCGCGAGGAGGCCGGTGAAGCGGCCTTCGTGAACCCTCGCAACAGCGCCGCCGGTTCCTTGCGGCAGCTCGACCCGCGGATGACGGCAGCGCGTCCCCTCTCCTTCTTCGCCTACGAGGTCGGTCAGACCGACGGGCTCACCTACACCACGCACGCGGAGAAGCTCGAGGCGCTGGCGAAGTTGCGGCTGCCGGTGAATCCGGACCGCCACCTCGCGCACGGCCTCGACGAGGCGCGGGCCATCTATCAGCGCTTCCTCGAGGGCCGTCACGACCTGCCCTACGAAGTGGACGGGATGGTGGTGAAGGTCGATCTGGAGGACCACCGCAAGCGGCTCGGGCAGGTGTCGAAGACGCCGCGCTGGGCGGTGGCCTGGAAGTTCCCGCCGGTGGAGGAGCAGACGCGGGTGGAGAAGATCGACGTGCAGGTCGGACGCACCGGCGCGCTGACCCCGGTGGCGATCCTCCAGCCGGTCTACGTGGGCGGGGTCACGGTGACGCGCGCCACGCTGCACAACGAAGACGAGCTGCGCCGCAAGGACGTGCGCGAGGGCGACTGGGTCTTCGTGCGCCGCGCGGGCGACGTCATCCCCGAGATCGTGAAGGTCGTCACCTCGCGGCGCACCGGAGAGGAGAAGGAGTTCGAGTTTCCGAAAACCTGTCCCGTCTGCGGCTCGCCGGCGGTCCGCGAAGAGGAGCAGGCCGTCACCCGCTGCACCGGCGGCGACTGTCCCGCGAAGGGCCAGGCGAACCTGCGCCACTTCGCCTCGCGCACCGCGATGGACATCGAAGGCATGGGCGAGAAGCTGTCCATGCAGCTCGTCGCACAGGGCCTCGTGCGCACCTGGGCGGACCTCTACCGCTTGACCCTGCCGCAGCTGTTGACGGTGGAGCGGCTCGGCGAGAAGAGCGCGCAGAACCTCCTCGATGCGATCGCGCGGTCGAAGAAGACGACGCTGCGGCGGTTCCTCTACGCGCTGGGGATAAGGCACGTGGGCGAGGCGACCGCGAAGGCGCTGGCCGAGCACTTCCGCGACGTGCGCCGGCTCTATGAAGCGAGCGTAGAGGAGCTGACCGCGGTGAAGGACGTGGGTCCCGAGGTGGCGCAGGAGATCCACGCCTTCTTCGCCCGACCGGAGAACCGCACCGCCATCGACGCCCTGCTCGAATTGGGCGTGGAACCCGAGCCTCCAGAGGTCGTGGAGGCCGGCGCGTTCAGCGGGAAGACGGTGGTGCTGACCGGCACGCTGTCGAAGATGACGCGCGAGCAGGCGAAGGAGGAGATCGAGCGCCGTGGCGGCAAGGTCTCGGGCAGCGTGTCGAAGAAGACGGACCTGCTGGTGGCGGGTGAGGACGCCGGTTCGAAGCTGAAGAAGGCTGGAGAGCTGGGCGTGAAGACGGTGGACGAGGACGGGTTCATCGCGTTGCTCGGAGGTGCCTCGTGAAGCGCTTCGGCCTGCGAATCTACGGCCGGGTTCAGGGCGTGTACTTCCGCGAGAGCACCCGCAAGGAGGCGGAGCGGCTCGGGGTGCGCGGGTGGGTGCGGAACGTACCCGACGGTTCGGTGGAGGCGCTGGTGGAGGGCGACGAGGCGCAGGTGGACGCGCTCATCCGCTGGTGTCACCGCGGTCCCCCGGCGGCGAGGGTGGACGACGTGAAGCTTCGGGAGGAGCCTCCGGGCGGCCCGGACCTGCCGCACCCCTTCGAGGTCAGGCGCTGAACAGGCCCGGCTCCTTCCTTTACTTTTGGGGAGCAGGCGTGAAACTCTGGTCCGCAAAAGGATTTTAGACGGGATGTCTCGCCCGAGGGCGCTGCACGCACCGTTCGCCACCCCAAGGTCCCACACGGACCGACCGGGACGAGGCTGAACGAGGACGGGCGCCGGAGCGGCGGGGCATGGGTCCCCCGGCACGGTGCCGCGGCGGATCCACCATGGGGAGGTTCACGGGGAATGGGGTCCAACGTGTCTTCGAGCTACGCGCTCCCCCCTTCCCCCAAGGCATCTCTGCGCGCACGAGCGCTCATCGTCTCCCGTCCGATGAGGCACTTGGCGCCAGGGGTGCGGTCAGGCATCCCAGATGAGCAGCATCCTGGTGATCAACGCAGCGGGTCGAGAGACCCGCGTGGCCCTGGTGGAGAATGGGCACATCGCGGAGTTCTATCTCGAGCGTAAGAAGGACAAGGGGATAGTCGGAAACATCTACAAAGGTCGCGTGGTCCGGGTGCTCCCGGGCATGCAGGCGGCCTTCGTGGACATTGGTCTGGAGAAGGCGGCGTTCCTCTACGTGGGGGACGTCGTCTACGACCCCGACTTCGCCAAGGCCCAGTTCGAGCTCACCGAGGGCGAGCACGACGAGGACGTGCCGGAGATTCCGGACGAGCCCGACCACCATCCCGACGAGCACGCCCACAACGGGAACGGTCACCACGCCGAGAGCAACGGCAATGGCAACGGCAATGGGCACCTCATTGAGGCCCACCCGGTGGCGGAGCACCCCGAGGCTCCCGCCGTCGCGCGGCCGGTGACCGACTCGCAGCCGATCATCGCCGAGCCCTCTGCGCCGGTGGCCGAGGTGCTCCAGCCGGGTGAGTCGCCCGCGGTGGACGTCGTCGAGCCGGCGGCAGTGCCGAGCCTCGCCACGCCGGCCACCGGTTCCGGCATCGCCTTCGCGGCCGGTTCGCCCGAGGGCACCTACGCGCTCATCCAGGCGCAGACCGGCGCGGTGCAGACGCACCCCGAGCCGGAGACGACAGGGGAGCCCTCCTCCGAGACCGCCGCCGTGGCGGTGACCGAGACCGGGCCCGCGCTCGAGGCCCCTCCCGCGGACGAGGCGCGTGAGCTCGCGCCGGAGCCGGGCGCGCAGCCCTCCCCTGCCGGCGATCCCGCCACCGTTCCCAGCGCCACCGAGGCGGCTTCGGGGACCGGTCCCGCGGCCGCATCGCCCGCGAAGGACGCGGCCAAGGACGCTCCCAAGGAGGCGCGCGGTGAGAAGCGGGCACCCTCCGACCAGCGCGCGCGGGAGAAGCACCAGCGCCGGCGCGACGAGAAGCGCGGCGGACGCGACCGGGACCGCGGCGAGCGCGGTGACCGCGAGCGCGGAGAGCGCGGCGACCGCGAGGAGAAGAAGGAAGCGAAGGGCGAGAAGAAGCAGCAGCGCATCGAGGACCTGCTGAAGGTCGGGCAGGAGGTGGTGGTCCAGGCGTCGAAGGACCCCATCGGCACGAAGGGCGCGCGGCTGACCTCGCACATCTCCATCCCCGGCCGGCACCTCGTGTTCATGCCGACGGTGGATCACATCGGCATCAGCCGGCGGATCGGGAACGAGAAGGAGCGCCGCCGCCTGCGCGACATCGTCGAGCGGCTGCGTCCGCCCGGAACCGGCTTCATCGTCCGGACGGTGGCGGAGAACGTGCCGCAGGAGAAGCTCGAGAGCGACATCCGCTTCCTCATCGAGGTGTGGAACCAGGTCGTCCGGCGCAACGAGAAGCGGCGCGGGCCGGGCCTTCTGCACCCGGACCTCGACCTCATCCTGCGCGCCACGCGTGACCTCTTCGCGCACGACGTGGAGAAGCTCGTGGTGGACGACCGCGAGGAGTACGAGCGCATCCAGGGCTTCGTCGTTGCGCAGGACCCCGCGCTGAAGGACCGCGTCGTCCTCCACGACACCGAAGAGCCCGTGTTCGACGCGTACGGCATCGAGCAGGAGCTCAAGCGCGCCACCCAGCGCAAGGTGTGGCTGAAGAGCGGCGGCTACCTGATCATGGACCAGGCCGAGGCGCTGACGGCGATCGACGTCAACTCCGGCCGGTACGTGGGCAAGAAGAGCCTCGAGGAGACGATCACCAAGATCAACGTCGAGGCCGCGCGCGAGATCGTCTACCAGCTGCGGCTGCGGAACATCGGCGGCATCATCATCTGCGACTTCATCGACATGGAGAAGCCGCAGAACCGGGACAAGGTCTTCAAGACCCTCCAGGAGGCGCTGGGGCGGGACAAGGCGAAGACGAACGTCCTGCGGATCAGCGAGCTCGGCCTCATCGAGATGACGCGCAAGCGCGTCCGCGAGTCCATCGGCCGGATGCTGCACGAGGACTGCAGCTACTGCGACGGCAAGGGCTACGTGAAGACGATGACCACCGTCACGTACGAGATCTTCCGCGAGATCCGGCGCGAGGCCCCCAGCTACAAGGACCCGGTGCTCGTCATCAACTGCCACTCGGACGTGGCGCGCATGCTCCAGGGCGAGGAGCGCGACGAGCTCCGCCACCTCATGGACCGCTTCAACAAGTCCATCCAGGTCAAGGCCCAGCAGAACTACCACCGCGAGCAGTTCGACATCTACGGACGCCCCGCCACGCCGGACCGGCCGGGTGAGCGCGGCGGTGCGGAGCGTGGCGAGCGCGGTGACCGTGGTGAGCGCAGTGACCGTGGTGAGCGCAGTGACCGTGGTGAGCGCGGCGACCGTGGTGAGCGCGGTGACCGTGGCGGCGGCGATCGTGGTGAGCGCGGTGACCGTGACCGTGGCGAGCGCGGTGACCGCGGCGGCGACCGTGACCGTGGCGGACGAGGCGGCGGCGGTGGCCGTCCGGGCGGTGGTGGGGGTGGTGGCGGCGGGCAGCATCGCGGCGGTGGCGGGCAGTCGTCCTCCGGCGGAGGCTCCGGTCAACGCGGTGGCTCCTCTGGCGCGGGCTCCCCTCCTCCTTCCGGTCAGTCCTCCACCGGCGGATCCGACGCCGGCGGCGGGCCCCCGCGCAACGGCTGAGTCGAACGGGTTGGCAGTCTCTCGCGCTGGCGGCGGGTGCCGAGCGCGAGCCTTTCACTGGCGCGTGGGATCACCCGGCCCTCGGCGTGAGGTGCCGGCCGTCCAGGCGAGCGGCAGCGGCCCTCGGTGCCGGGTTCGCCGCAAGGTGGCGAGGGCCTCGGGAAGCGATAGCCTCGCCGTCCAATGGTGGCCCTCCACAGGCTGAGGCGCTGGCGCGACGAGCGGTTCGCCGCGGTGGCGCAGGCGCTCGACCGGACTCGGGCGGGGCGGTTCGTGCTCGACGTGACCCTCGCCGGGTGGGCGGTGGCGCGCGGCTTCCGCGGGGAGAAGATCAGCCTCCGGGCCTCCGCGCTGACCTACATCAGCATCTTCGCGCTGGTGCCGCTGCTGACGGTGGCGCTGGCGCTGGTCGAGCGCTTCGGGCGCACCGACCTGCACGCGCAGGTGCGCGAGTTCCTTCTGGACCTGCTCGCGCCGGGAATCGCCGAGGAGTCCGCGGCGACGCTGGACCAGTTCCTCTCCTCCGCCTCGACCACCGCCGCCGGGAGCGTCGGCTTCGCGGTGCTCATCGTCTCGGCGGGGACGCTGATCAAGAACCTCGACACCTCGCTGCACGAGATCTGGAGCGTCCGCCGCCGGCGCCCCGCGCACGTGCGGCTCGCCATCTACGCGGGCGTCCTGCTGCTCGGGCCGATCCTCCTCGCGCTCTCCCTCGCCGGGATGGGCGTGCTGCGCGCGTGGGTGACGCCGGTGGTGCCCTTCTCTGCCGACGTGCTCACCGCGGCCACCGCGCTGGTGGCGGTGGCGGGCTTCACCTTCATGTACCTCGTCGGCCCGAACGTGGACGTGCGCTTCCGGTCGGCGTTCGCCGGGGGCCTCGTGGCCGGGCTGGCCTGGGACGTGGCCAAGCACGTGTACGGCGAGGTCGCCGCGTCGCTCTTCCGGGCGAGCCCGGTGTGGGGGTCGCTGACCGCCATCCCCCTCTTCCTCACCTGGATCTACGTCAGCTGGCTGCTGCTGCTCTTCGGCGCCCGGCTCGCGTACGCGGTGCAGTACACGTGGTTCCGCGCCGGCGTCCCGGACCTCGCCGCGTTTCCCAGGAGCGATGCGCTGATCGCTGCCCGGCTCGCCGCGCTGCTCGCGGAGGCGGATCGCCACGAGGTCCGGCAGCTCACCGTCCGCGGCCTCCCCCGAGCGTTGGGGCTGACGAAGGACGCACTGGAGCCGGTGCTCGATCGGCTGTTGCGAGCGGGCATCGTCCGGCTCCTCCCCGGCGGCAGGGTCGAGGCAGGCCGGCCCCTCGCCGAGCTCACCCTCGCGGACACGGCGCTGGCCGTCGGCGCCGCGGCGGGTCCCTCGGCGCCGGGC
>JAFAFL010000081.1 GCA_023423535.1 Pseudomonadota bacterium | reverse complement strand
GTCCCGATCATAGCCAGCAAGCGTTGCCTGACCACGCGTACGCCCGACATAGCAGCGTGAGTGTCCCGTACATATCGTGCGCTTGCGGTCAGCGCGGTGCCCGCTCCGGAATCGGCTTCAATGGCGGTACGTCAAGGCGTGCCACAATGCCAGCAAGCGCCTCGCTGGCCGGCGGGTAGCTCTGCATCACCAGCGTATCGTGCCCTGGGATCAGATAATCCAGGCTTGGCACCTCAGCGCGGATCTTGTCGTAGGACCTGAGCATTTGTGCGATATCGACTGCCGCCACAAAGGGGCGACGGCGACTAACGTTCTCGAAGAACGAAGCGACGTCCCCGGCCAGCGTCACCCATCCCCGCTCCGTATGGATGCGCAGATACTGCAATCCCGCCGAATGACCGGGCGCAACATCGATCTCGATCCCTGGAGCAAAAGTAAAAGGTCCATCGTAGAGCTTCAGGCGTCCGCTGAAGTTGAGCTCGATTATCCTGACGATATCGTCTGCCTCAAAGCCCGAGGAGAAGTAGCGATACTGCATATCCGGGCCGGTAGCGAACGCAAGCTCGGCCTGCTGAAGATGAAACGTTGCAGACGGAAGCAGATGCGTGTTGCCAGCATGGTCATAATGCAGATGCGTCTGGATCACGTCGGTGACGGACGTCGGATCTATGTCGAGAAGCCGAAGCGACTCGATCGGACAGCGCAGAATGGCGCGTTTCCGCCGCGCAGCGACGTCCGCCGAGAATCCGGTATCGATCACGATGGTCCGACCCGCACCGATCGCGACCCAGACGAAATAGTCCATATCCATCCGTTCGTCGCGCTTATCGCCACCGATAAAGTGTTCGGTGCGCTTGGCCTCACGCGTTGCGTACTTGATGGCATAGAGGCGGTATGTCGGCAGGATGGTGGACACCTTGGTGCTTCCTTTATTCAGCAAACCGCCTAGCGCCCGATGAAACGTGGTTTGCGCTTCTCGAAGTGAGCCCGAAGGCCTTCTTCGTAATCCGCCGTTGCTTCGAGCGGCCGCCGCAGGGATTGATTGAGCTCGGCAGCGGCACCGAACTCCAAATCGGCGCCGCCATTGAGCAGCACTTTGGCATTCGCGAACCCGAGCGGACTTGTGCTGTCTGCGATCTGGTTTGCCAAAGCGATGGCTGCGGGCATGAGTTCGTCCGGTGAGGTCGCCTGCTCCAGAATGCCCAGCTTCAACGCGTCAGCCGCACCGACCTGCCGCGCGAGATACAGAAACGGTCGAGCAGCCGCCCGGCCGATCAATCGGGGCAGGACAACTGCGCCACCGGCGCCAGGAAACGCACCCAGCGTCATTTCAGGGAAACCGAAGCGAGCCTTGTCCGATGCAATCCGAAGGTCGCAATACAGCGCAAGCTCAAAGCCGCCGCCGAGACACCAGCCATTGACCGCTGCGACGAATGCCTTGGGAGAGCGCCAGATGGCTTCATTGACGCGCCATAGCGCAAACGCCTGCGCCCATTTCTCGTCGGCCGTCATGGTGCGACGCTCTTTGAGGTCCGCGCCGGCGCAAAACGCCTTGCTGCCCGCGCCGGTCACGACAACGACGCGGGTGCCCGCATCCGCTTCAGCCGCGGCGACGGCATCGAGCAGTTGCGCGGCCAGTTCGCCGCTTATGGCGTTCAGGGCGTCCGGCCGATTGAGAGTAAAAACCCGAGCCGGGCCGTATTGCGAGATTTTCAGAACCATGGTCTCGCCTCCATCACGTGCCGCGGAAAACAGGAACGCGCTTTTCCATGAAAGCGCGCGTGCCTTCCTTATAGTCATCGCTTTCAAAACACGCCGCGATGGCTGCATCGACGGCAGCGCTGAAATTCGGGCGGGTGTGTGCCACCATCTCGGACACGGCCCGCTTCAGCGCACGCAGTGTGAGCGGAGCATTCTGCGAAACGGTAGTGAGCCACTCGCCAACCTTGGCGTCGAACTCCGCCACCGGAAAGATCTGAGCCACAAGCCCCATGCGCAGCGCTTCGTCGGCGCTAAAGAACCGCCCGGAGAAAAGGATCTCCATAGCGTTCTGTGGGCCGATCAGCGGCATCAGACGGGCAAGTCCAGCGGTTGGATAACCGATGCCAATGCGCGCAGCGGGAATCCGGAAGCGGCACGTATCGGTGCACATGCGAATATCGCATGATGCGGCAAGCCCGACGCCTCCCCCGATGCAAAGGCCCTTGATCTTCGCAATGACCGGCTTATCGCAGCGTTCGGCCGCCAAATGCGCGTCTTCGACCGCGGCATTGTAGCGGTCGCGCGCCTCCGCTTCAGAACGCTGGGACTGGAACTGAGAAATATCCGAACCCGATACGAAAGCGCGTTCGCCATCACCTTCCAGCACGATGACGCGGATATCCGGATCCGCGTCGAAGGCCTGAAGCGCGAGCGGCAACTCTCGCCACATATCGTAGGTCATCGCGTTGAACTTCTCAGGATTGGACAGCACAATCGTGCCGATCCCACCGTCCGTACGCTTGATGAGCGATGCCAAAGCTGTAGATCCTATCTTTTGCAGCCACGCAGAACCACGTCGGCGGCTCGGCAAGGCGCTTCGGTCGATACGTTGGCTATGGCGACTAGCGGTTCGCCAAGATCTCGCGAGAAATGAGAAGCTTCTGGATCTCGTTGGTTCCGTCATAAAGCTGGAACACCATCGCATCGCGATAGAGCTTTTCGAGCGGGAAGTCGTTCAGAAACCCATATCCGCCGTGCATTTTGAGCGCCGCGGAGCAAACGCGTTCGCTCATCTGCGACGCAAAAAGCTTCGCCATTGAGGCTTCGCGTACACACCGTACGCCGGAATCCTTGAGCCGCGCGGCGTGATAGTAAAGCTGCCGGGCACATTCCAGGTCCGTCGCCATTTCCGCGAGCGTAAACGCCACGGCCTGATGCTGAGAGATCTTCTTGCCGAAGGTCTCGCGCTCCTGCGAATAGAGCAGTGCCGCATCGAAGGCCCGCTGTGCGAGACCGACGGCCTGAGCCGCAACGACGACCCGCTTTGCTTCCAGGCCGGACAACGCGATCTTCAATCCATCGCCGAGTTCGCCGAGAAGGTTTTCAGCGGGAATCTCAACGTTTTCCAGAGAGATCTGGCAGGTGTCATTGCTCCGGTGTCCGAGCTTCAGTTCCTCGCGGATAACTGTGTAACCTGGTGTATCCGTGGGCACGATGAAAGCGGAAATGCCACGCTTGCCGGCCGCAGGATCGGTGACCGCAACCACCAGAGAGATTTTCGCGGTCGCGCCCGACGTGATGAACATCTTTGTGCCGTTCAGCACATACCGATCACCACGCAGCTCCGCCCGCGTCCGCAGATTGGCCGCATCGGATCCAGCTTGAGGCTCCGACAGAAGCATACATGCGATCTGCCGCCCTTCGGCGACCGGCCGAAGATAGCGTTCCTTCTGGGCATCGGTCCCGAACGCATAAACGTTGTTGGCGAACGAGTTCGTTGCGTTGATCGTGTTGCAGAGACCAGCATCGCCATAGCTGAGCTCTTCCGTGAGATACAGATAGGAGAAGAAGTCCGCGCCGGCGCCGCCCCACTCCGGCGGAATGCTGACACCGAAAAATCCGAACTCGCCCAGCTTTTTGAGCGTGTCCTTCGGAACCACATGTTCGCGGTCCCACTCGCCGGCGAAGGGAATGACTTCCTCCCGCACAAAGTCACGCACCATGTTGCGCATCGCGAGCTGTTCGTCGGTCATTGTCGTCACGTGAACTCTCTTCAGGTAAAGGTCAGACAGGGTCGGATGCCGGCTCAGCCAGGCATCGCGAAGCCGCCGTTGACACTGCAAATCTGTCCCGTGATATGAGCGGCTCGGGCCGAAGCCAGGAACGTCACGAGCGCGGCGGTATCCTCAGGCCGACCGATACGTCGGACCGGATAAGCTCGGCGAACTTTTTCCTCTCGCGCCGCAACGCCATCCGCCCCAAGTTTTTCTTCGAGCCGACGCAGCAACGCGCGGCGCAGAGGTGTATCTGTTGCAGCCGGAGAGACGGCATTCACGGTAATGCCGTTCCGCCCCACTTCGCGCGCCAGGGACTTGGTAAAGGAGATGACGCCGCCCTTCGCGCTCGAAAAGGCAACTTCCTTCTCCTGCCCCACGCGCGCAGCATCCGAAACGATGTTGATGATCCGCCCGTGCTGGTGTTCCGCCATACCCTTGAGGACAGCGCGCGTGCAATGCATCGTCCCGAACAGGCTAACCGCGATCTCCAGTTCGCAATCTTCCGGCCGCTTATCGACGAAGGCCAGATTGTTGACCATGACCGCTGCGTTGTTAACCAGGACGTCTAACCGCCCCAGCCGGGCCTGAACCTCGGAAACGCCAGCCTCCACCGCATCG
>JAFAFL010000056.1 GCA_023423535.1 Pseudomonadota bacterium | reverse complement strand
CGCCCGCAGCGCGGAGGGGCTGGCTCTCCTCCTCGTGGACGACGTGGTGACCACCGGCGCCACCGCGAGGGCCGCGGCGGAGGCGCTGCTCGGGGCGGGCGCCCGGTCGGTGCAGGTGGCGGCGGTGGCACGGGCCTTCACCCCGAGGCCCTGAAAGGGTTCCGTCCTCCCGTGGACGATCGCCCGGCGGACTGTCGCGCCCCCGACCGTTCCCGCCCGTTCGACATGGCCCGGAGCACAGGGCGGGGCAGCGCGCCCCGAAGATGCGCGCCCCATGGCCACACCGCTTCCGTCCGCTCCCCTCTCCCACCCCGGCGCCACCTCGGACAGGGCACGCTGGGACCTCGAGCTGCTCGCGGACGTCGGCGTGCTCTTCGCCGCGCCGCTGCGCCCCGACGAGCGGCTGAGGCGCTTCGCGGAGCTGGTGGTGCCGCGCTTCGCGGACTGGTGCGCGCTGGACACGCTCGCGCCGGACGGGACGATCCAGCGGCTGGCGGTGGTGCACCCGGACCCGGCAAAGGTGCAGCTCGCGCACGAACTGCACCGGCGCTACCCGCCCTCGCCGGACGCGCCCACCGGCGTGGCGCGGGTGCTGCGGACCGGAGAGCTGGAGTGGGCGCCGGAGATCCCCGACGCGGTGTTCGAGGAGACGCCGCTCGATCCGGAGCACCGGCGGCTCGTGCGTGCGCTGCAGCTGCGTTCGTACGTGGTGTTGCCGCTCGGCGCGGCGGGACACGTGGTCGGCGCGCTGACGCTGGTTCATGCGGAGAGCGGGCGCCGGTACGAAGAGCGGGACCTCGTGCTCGCCCGCGAGCTGGCGAGCCGCGCCGCCGCCGCGGTGGAGAACGCCCGGCTCTACGAGGCCGCGGAGGCCGCCCGCGCGCACCTGCACGCGCTGTTCACCCAGGCGCCCTCGCCGATCATCCTTCTGCGCGGCCCGGACCACACCGTGGACCTCGTCAACGCGCCCTGGCAGCAGATGGCCGGCCGCCCCATCCCAACAGGCCTCTCGGCGCGCGAGGCGCTCGCGGAGTTCGCCGGCCGCGGCCTTCTCGAGGTGCTCGACCGCGTGTACCGGACCGGCGAGCCCTTCCACGAGCTGGAGGTGCCGACCGGCGATCGCTACTTCAACTTCGTGCACGCGCCGATGCGCGGCGTGGGCGGGGTGATCGAAGGCGTGATGGTCTTCGCGCACGACGTGACCGAGCCCGTGCGCGCGCGCCGCCGTGAGCAGGAGGCGCTGCTTCAGCTTCGCACCCGCCAGTCGGAGCTCGCGCTGGCGGCGGACGTGGGCGAGGCCTTCACCCGCGCGGAGGCACTGCAGACCGCGCTGCAGCGCTGCGCGGAGTCGATCGTCGGGCACCTCGGCGCGGCGTTCGCGCGCATCTGGACGACGGATGCGACCGGCGCGTTTCTCGAGCTGCAGGCGAGCGCAGGCCTCTACACGCACCTCGACGGCGCCCACTCGAAGGTGCCGGTGGGGAAGCTGAAGATCGGCCTCATCGCCAGGGAGCGGACGCCGCACCTCACCAACGACGTGCAGCGAGACGAGCGGGTGGGAGACCCCGAGTGGGCGCGGCGCGAGGGCATGGTCTCCTTTGCCGGCTACCCGCTCACCGTGGACGGGCGCGTGGTGGGGGTGATGGCGATGTTCGGGCGGCAGGCGCTCGGCGAGGACGCGCTGGCGGCCTTCGCGGCGATCGCCAACCAGGTGGCGGTGGGCATCGAGCGCAAGCGCGCGGAGGCGCGGGCGCTGGAGGAGAGCGAGACGCTGGAGATCGTCAACCGGGTGGGCCAGACGCTGGCGGCGGAGCTCGACACCGACGCGCTGGTGCAGGCGATCACCGACTCGGCGACGAAGCTCGCGGGCGCGCAGTTCGGCGCGTTCTTCTACAACGTGACCGACGATCGCGGAGAGGCCTACACGCTCTACACGATCAGCGGCGTGCCCCGCGAAGCCTTCAGCCGCTTCCCCATGCCGCGCAACACGAAGGTCTTCGCGCCCACCTTCGGCGGCGAGTGCATCGTGCGCGTGGACGACATCCGGAAGGACCCGCGCTACGGACAGAACGCGCCGTACCACGGCATGCCCGAGGGCCACCTTCCGGTGACGAGCTACCTCGCGGTGCCGGTGACCTCGCGCGACGGCCGCGTCATCGGCGGGCTCTTCTTCGGCCACGAGAAGCCGGGCGTCTTCACCGAGCGCGCCGAGCGGCTGGTGGTCGGCGTCGCCGCGCAGGCCGCGGTGGCGATGGACAACGCGCGGCTCTTCCGTGAAGCGCAGAAGCTCATCCGCGCGCTCGAACGCAGCAACGCGGAGCTCGACCAGTTCGCCTACGTGACCTCGCACGATCTCAAGGCGCCGCTGCGCGGCATCGCCAGCCTCGCGCAGTGGCTGGAGGAGGACCTCGGGGACGCGGTGACGCCGGACGCGCGCAAGCAACTGGACCTCCTGCGGCGGCGGGTCGTCCGGATGGAGGGCCTCATCGACGGCATCCTCCAGTTCTCGCGCGCAGGGAGGGTGCGCGGAAAGCCGGAGGTTATCGACGTCCAACGGCTCCTCGCCGAGTGCACCGAGCTGCTCGCGCCGACGCCGCCCGCGCGCGTGGAGATCGAGGGCGAGCTGCCCGCGGTGTTCACCGAGAAGGTGCCGCTGCAGCAGGTGCTGATGAACCTCGTCTCCAACGCGCTGAAGCACGCACGGCGGGCGGACGCGCGGGTGAAGGTGACGGCAGCCCAACACGGCAACGACGAGGTGCGCTTCACCGTCTCGGACAACGGGCCGGGAATCGCGCCGGAGTTCCAGGAGCGGATCTGGGGGATCTTCCAGACGCTGGAGGCGCGCGACAAGGTGGAGGGCACCGGCATCGGCCTCGCCATCGTGCGGAAGATCGTCGAGTCCCGCGGCGGCAAGGCGTGGGTGGAGTCCGCTCCGGGAGAGGGCGCGCGCTTCCACTTCACCTGGGCGCTGCGCGAATCGGCACCGGCCGTCTAGACGACCTCGAAGTGGCCCAGCGGCAGGCGCTGTCCGTTCACCAGCGCCTCCACCGCGTGCCGGCCGGGCCTCGGCGTACGGGTGGTGTGCACCGCGAGCGAGACCCGCTTGCCCAGCGTCACGCGCTCGTCCGGAGAGAGCTCCACCTCGTCGAGCTTGAAGACCTTCTCTCCAGTCTGACCGCGCGCCTTGACGAAGTGCACCGCCAGATCGACCGCGAGGCGCTGCGTCTTCCGCGCGCGGCCCACGAGGGTGAACGACACGCGCACGCCCTCGCCGATGCGCACGCGCGGAGGTTCGAAGTGAATGCCCTCCACCTCCACCCGCGCCCGCTCGCCGAAGCCGAGCAACGCCAGCGCGCGCGGGTCGCCCTTCTTCACCGCGCCCCGCAGCGCGTGCCGCACCAGCGCCCGGCGCGCGTCGTCGGGGGCATTGGCCCCGCCCTCCATCCACCGCTCCACGGTGTCGAGAAGCAGTGACCGGTGCGTGCGGCAGAGATCGTTGAGGTGGTTGGCCACGCTGCGCCGGACGAGCGTGGTGGGGTCATCCTTCAGCCGCTCGAGCAGCGGCAGCACCCGCTCCGGATTCTCCTCCAGCCACTTCACGCGCCGCGCCCACGGGAGCCTCGGCCGCGTGCCCTCGCTCACCAGGCGGCGGACGTGCGGGGAGGGGTCCTCCGTCCACCGCTCGAGCACCGCCAGCGTCCGCTCCGGCGCGTGGGCGAGGAAGGCGCGGATGCTGAACTCGCAGGTGAAGCGCTGGGTGAGCGCGTGCTGGGCGGTCATCGAGAGCTCGAAGTGCTCGAGGCCATGCTCCGCGACGAAGATCGTGTGCGGCAGGTAGAAGAAGGGCGCCATCCCCGCGCCCTCCAGCTCGTCGGTGGCGTGCACCGGCCCGAGCGAGCGCAAGAGGATCTCGGCCGACTCGCGGAAGTCGGCGGGCAGGTGTCGGTGCATCGCATCTGCCAGACGTTTCGCCCGCGCGAGCAACTCCAGCGCTTCGAGTCCGCGGGTCGCGTCTCGCTCGAAGCCGCGCACGTCGAACGGCCCGTGCACTGCTTTCAAGGAAGCACCCAGACGCTTCACCAGCGCCTTCGAGAAGAAGTGTTTGAGGGGCTCTGCCACGCGCGGACGGTACAGGTCGCGCGCGCCGCCGGTCGTGGGAATATCTGCGTCCTCCGCCCGTTCGCCCGCCACCTCCCCTCTCCGCGTTGGAGCATCGATGCAGCGCCTCCTCCTCGTCTCGCTCGTGCTCGCCGGCACCGTGGGCTGCGACCAGGCCACCAAACAGCTCGCGGTGTCCGAGCTTCGCGGAGAGGCGGGGCACTCGCTGCTCGGCGGGATCTTCCGGCTCGGCTACGCGGAGAATCCGGGCGCGTTCCTCAGCCTCTTCGCGGATCTGCCGGACGGCGTGCGCGCGCTGCTGCTGACCGGCGGCGTGGGGCTGATGCTCGCGGCCATGCTCCTCTACACGCTCGCCACCCGAGGGCTGCCGAAGCTGCAGGTGCTCGCGTTCACCCTCTTCACCGGCGGCGGGCTGGGCAACTGGATCGACCGGGTGACGAACGACGGGCGGGTGGTGGACTTCATGTCGCTCGGCGTCGGAGGACTGCGCACCGGGATCTTCAACGTGGCGGACCTCGCCATCGTCGCGGGCTTCTGCATCCTCCTCTTCGCCGTGTACCGCGAGCGCCCCCGTTTGTCGGAGAGCCCACCGGGAGTGTAGAGACGGCGCATGACGCACTGCCGGACCTCTCACCTCGTCACCTCCCTCACCCTGCTCCTCGCGATCGGCGCCGGCTGCGGCCCGAAGCTGGGCGAGCTGCACTCGAACACCGGGCTGCAGGGGATCGCGGTGCGAGAGGGCGCCCTCGAGGGGACGTGGGCGCAGCGCACGATCTTCGCCACGATGGTGACGCTCCCACTCGTCGGACAGAAGGAGAGCGGCGGCGGCAGCACGCGGCTGGTGAAGCGCACCTGGAACGAAGCGACCCGCCGCTACGACGAGCAGTTCATCCGCTGCTCGAACGACGTGGTGGAGACCGAGGGCACGCGGACGATCATCCGCGAGGAGACGCTGGCGAAGATCCTCCCCGCCCACTACGGCGGCACCGCCGAGCACGAGGCGGGCGCGTACCTCTCCGACGACCTCATCGACGTGTGGGGCGTGCGCGACATGCCGGACATGCGCACCACGCCGCTGCCCACCAGCGACAACTACGCCGACTCGCCGCAGCGCGACTGGGTGTGGGACGAGGACGAGGACGGCAACCCGGGCGTGACCGTGCTCATGCGCGGCGCGCTCTCCGCGAACCTCTACGTCATCAAGCGCAACATCTACGCGTTCGACGGCACGGTGATCTCGGAAGACCGGATCCAGGGCCTCGTGCGGCAGCAGCTCAGCGAGAGCAACGCGCTCGAGTCCACCGTCTCCTGGCTCGAGCGCGAGGGCGCGACCGATCCCCACCCGGACCCGCTGCAGAGCTGGTTCGACATGGTGAAGCTCCCCGACGGCGCCGGCTGCAACGAGGTCCGCGCGGCGGATGCGGACGGGCGGCTCTCGCGGACGCGGCCTTTCTAGAAGAAGTCCGCCGCCTCGTTCGACCCCGCCTCGCCGAACGCCGCGTCGAGCGCGCGCTGCACCGCGTCCTCCAGCGTCTCGCCGTGCGCGTCGCCCTCGCCGCCGAAGGGCGAGTGCGCGACCGTGTTCCGCACCCGGTGCGGCGGCGGCAGCCAGGTGGGCCCCAGCCGGAAGATCGACGCGTAGTAGGCGGCCTGCCGTCGCCGCGCGTAGCGGTACTCGAGCACGTCGCCGCCCTCGCAGGGGATGACCACGCGCCAGCCGCGGTGCGCACGCCGGATCTCCACCTCGCCCCACCTCGCGCCGCTCAGTTCGTCCCCGGTCTCCGTCCCCATGCCCGCGTGCGGAGCAGGATGCGGGCCGGGAGGGGTACGAGAGATATGGGGCACTTACCGGGATGCGACACTCTCGCACCCGGAAACGTTTTCAGCCTCCGGGGCGCTCAGGCCTCACGTCAGGCCGAGCGAAGCGTGAGCACGGTGACCTCCGCGGCCATGCCCACGCGGAACGGCAGCCAGTGCCCGGTTCCACTGCCGACGTAGAGCTGCGATGCGCCGCGACGGTAGCGGCCGATCATGTGCTCGTAGGCGAAGAAGAAGAGCGGCATCCGCATGAAGCCGACCTGCCCGCCGTGGGTGTGTCCGGCCAGCGTCAGCGCCGCGCCGCGCTCCGCCGCGAAGGGAAAGAAGTCCGGGTGGTGGGTGAGGCAGAGCACGGTCTCGCCCTCCCGCACGCCCCTCCATCCCCGCTCCGCGGAGGTGCGCATCAGCCCGTCGCGGATCTCCTTCGGCGCGCGGTGCCGGCCTCCCCGCTGCATCGGGTAGTCCACGCCGACGATCCGCAGCGGCGTGCCGTTGTGCTCGACGAGAAGGTTCTGGTCCTGCAGGTAGCGCAGCCGTCCGTTCGCCGCGCGGCGCGCGTAGCCCTGCACCACCTGTCGCTCGCCGCGCCAGATCTCGTGGTTGCCGATGACCGCCACCATCCCGTGCGGCGCGCGCGTGGACTCCAGCGCATCGAGCGTGGGCTCGAGCTCCGACATGTCGTCGATGAGATCGCCGGTCATCACCTGCAGATCCACGCCCTCCGCATCGAGCGCGGCGACCGCCCGGCGCAGGTAGTCGGTGTCGATGAAGTCGCCCACGTGCACGTCGGTGAGGTGACCGATGCGCATCCCGTCGAGCCCGCGCGGGAGGCCGGGGATGCGGAACTCCTCGTGACGGACCTCGAAGCCGTGGAAGGCCGCCGCGGTGCCTGCGGTGCCCACTGAGGCCGCGGTCACCGGCAGCGCCATCCCGAGAAAGCGGCGACGGCTCGTGTCCACCTGCGGCACGCCCACCGCTGCCGGCTGGGGCGCGAGCAACGGCGCACGCTTGAGCACGCGCGTCCGCAGCCACCCGAGGATCCAGAGCGGCACGCCGACGACGATCGTCACCAGCGAGGCCACCATCCACGCGGTCAGCACCGCCTGGGTCAGCGGCGCGAACACACCCGCGCCCGGATGTTTGGCGGCGAGAAACCCGCCGTGCACGAGGAACACCGCCAAGGCGAAGAGCGCGCCGCCCCGCCACGTGCGCACCGCCGGCCAGAAGCCGCGCAGCGTCGCCCACGCGAGCACGCTGAGCACCAGCGACGGAATGAGGCTCCTCACCGCGCGCCTCCCCCTTCGGCCTTCGCACGCTCGGCGAGCGCGAACACGTCCTTCATCTCGTAGCGCACGACGCCCGTGCCGCCCTCGGCCCACGCCTGCCGGAGCGCGCGCGCGACGTCCTCACCGGGGATGGACCGCATGATGCCGAGGCCCGGCACCCGCCCGAGCACCTTCGACAGCGAGACCGCGAGGCCCTCGGCGGTGCGCTTCTGCTCGCGTTCGCCGGCGAGGATCCCCGGCCGCAGGATGCGCGTGCGCGGAAAGGAGAGCGCGATGACGTCGCGCTCCAGCTCGCCCTTGATGCGCGGATAGAACATGCGCGACCGCTCGTTGGCGCCGGCGGACGAGACGAGCCCGACCGTCTCCACGCCCCGCTCGCGCGCGAGCTTCGCGGTCTGGAACTGGAAGGTGTAGTCCACCTCGTACTGCGCCTCCAGGCTCCCCGCCTGCTTGCGGGTGGTGCCGAGCGCGGAGAACAGGACGTCGCCCTTCAGATTCCCGGGCCAGCTCTCCGGGCGGCGGAAGTCCACCTCGTGCGCGTGGAGCTTCGGGTGCGAATACCCGAGCGGCCTGCGCGCAAAGGTCACCACGCGGCCGAAGCGCGCGTCGTCGAGCAACTGCTTCACCAGCGCGGCGCCCACCAATCCGGTGGCGCCGATCACCCAGGCGGTCTTGTCCATGCGAGGCCGGGAGAGCTAACGCGGCGCTCCGGGCCGCACAACGGAAGCGTCCGGCTACGCGTGCTCTTCGTCCGGTCGGCCCGCTCGCACCCTCGGCGCGTGGGGCTCGGCATGCGGCGAAGGATGTGGGACGGGCCGCTTCTTCTTCGGGAAGAACCTGCGCTCGATCGGCCGGAGCCCTGCCAGCGCGAGCAGCGACACGCCCGCGCACACCGCCGCCGCGAAGTAGTACCCCGCGCCACAGGCGAGCCCGAGCGCCGCCGCCAGCCAGAGGTTCGCCG
The DNA here is from genome assembly GCA_023423535.1 of Pseudomonadota bacterium. Taxonomy (GTDB): domain Bacteria; phylum Myxococcota; class Myxococcia; order Myxococcales; family Myxococcaceae; genus JAFAFL01. The sequence goes on along the minus strand of JAFAFL010000056.1, from coordinate 8,056 downwards.
CGGTGGTGAGGCCTCGGACCCAGCCGCCGACCTTGAGGATGGCGCCGCCGCCGAGGAAGCCCACACCGACGACGATCTGCGAAGGCAGGCGCGCCGGATCGACCTGGAAGATGTCGCCCGCGCCGGGCGAGTTCACGTCCGGCCGCAGCCCGTCCACGCCCACCAGCGTGAACAGACACGAGCCCACCGCCACGAGGATGTGGGTGCGGAAGCCCGCGTGGTGCCCGCGCCACTCGCGCTCGACTCCGAGCACGCCGCCGAGCAGCGCGGCCAGTCCAATGCGAAGAAGGATGGTCAGCTCGTCCATGGTCGGTTTGGACGAAGAGGATGTGCACGCCCCCTCGAAAGGGCAGCCCTCACGCGCGCGCCATGCCCTCCTGCCACTTGAGGATGTGCTCCGGCGGCTGCGGCGAGGGGCCCTCGTAGCCGACCACGCGCAGGAGCTCCGAGGGAGGCACCGTCTTGCCCTTGTGCTTCGCCACGCCCTTCACCGCGCCGAGCGCCATCACCTTCCCGTCGCGTTCGAAACGGTGCTCGTAGAAGAACCACTTGTCGTCCCAGCAGGCGAGCCTCGTGACGAGCTCCACGCGGTCGAACGTGCGCAGCTCGCGGAAGTAGCTGACGGTGGCGCTGCCGAGCACCGGGATCCATCTGCGGCGGAGCATCTGCGACATCATCCCGGTGCGCAGCGAGTGCGCGAGCCGGCCGAAGTCCATCAGGGTGAGGTACCGGCCGTTGTTCACGTGGAGGTACACGTCCACGTCGGTCGGCCAGATGCGGAGGGGAAAGCGGACCTCGTCGAGCGGAGCGCACTTCGCTCCGGGGAGGGTGCGCGCGGTGACGGAGGTGAGGCGGAGGAGATAGCTGCCCAGCATCCCCCTTCTCTATCCGGCTCGAGCGCGCCGGGCACTGCCTCGCGCAGGCTCGGGCCGCATCGCGACCTCGAGAAACGTCGTCTGCCGCCCGCTCATCACCGCGCACAGACAGCGCCACAGACAGGCGGCCCCGAACTCACGCCAGACGAGGAACAGATTGAGGATGATCTCCCGATGGGTGATGACGCCGCGCATCGCCGCCCTCCCTTTTTCAGACCGCCGAGTGCCGGGCCACCTGTGCAAAGCCGCGGCCGCGCGCGAGTCGGGAGGCGGACGCTCCAAGCGCGCGATCAGACGCGGCGCGGTCAGCTGGAAGGGTGCAGGCGAGTCCGGAACGCCGGACCGGGGCGGGCAGGCCTGAAGGAGTTACCGGCCCCTTCCCTCGTGGCGCATGATGACGCACATGCGCATTTACACGTCCGTCGCGGCGAAGACATTTGCGGCCGTCTGCCTGTCTGTCTTTTGTGTAGGACTTACAGGCTGTGTTCGCCGTGTCGCATCGGGACACACCGACGCGCCGGTCACGCTGGGGGTGGTGGAGGGCTTCGTGGCCGCGTTCAACCGCGCCGACGTGGAGGGGATGATCGCGCTGTCGCACCCGGACCTCGAGTGGCTCTCGATCGAGGGCGCGGGCATCGCGGTCGAAGCACGCGGAACCGAAGCGCTGCGCGAGGCGATGACCGGCTACTTCGCGTCGGACGCGATCAGAAGGCCGCGCTCGTCACTGGAGGCCGCGCTCGCCACCGGGCCGTGGGTGACGGTGCAGGAGCGGATGACGTGGCAGACCGCGAAGGGCGAGCAGCGATCCCAGGTCGCGCTGGCCGTGTATCAACTGGAGGGCGAGCGCGTGCGGCGCGTGTACTACTTCCCGTCCGAACGGTCCGAGCCGCCGGCGCCGGTGCCGGGTGAGCCCTGATCGTCCACCAGCTCCGCGTCTTCGACCTCCGCGCCACCGTCGCTGATCCGGCGTGCGCGCGTGTCGCTCTGGTGGAGTACCTCGGGCTCGCCAGCGGGTCGCTGCGGCGCGGCATCCCGCGGCGTCACATCGCGAGGCCCCGGACCGAACGGCCCCGGTCCTCCAAACGGCCCTGCGCCTCCGAACGGCCCGCCCATCCCGCCGATGGTGGTGATCCGCACCGAGCCCTTCCGCATCGAGCGTTCGAGCCGCTTGCGCACGAGGCCGGCGATCGCGCGCCGGGTGGGAGGGATGAGCAGCAGCACGCCCGCCACGTCGCTGAGGAAGCCCGGCAGGACCAGCAGCGCGCCTCCGACGAAGACGAGCACCGCGCCGAGCAGTCCCTCCTCGGGCATCTGCCCGCGCGCGACGGTCTGCTGCCACTGCCCGAGGACGCGCAGGCCTTCTCGCTGAGCGAGCATGCCGCCGACGCTGGCGGAGAAGAGCAGCGCCGCCAGGACCGGAAGGAAGCCCACGAGCTCCACGCCGAGGCTCAGCAGGTAGAGCTCCGCGATGAAGCCGGCGACGAGGACGAGGAACAGCTTGCTCACCCACCTGCCATAACAACGCAGGCCCCTCGCGGCGAGGCTCGATTGCCCCTGTGCTAATGGAGAGGGCGCATGCGTTCTCTCGCGCGTCTCCTCCTCCTCGCGGCGCTCCTTCCGGTGTGTGCCTTCGCGCAGCGGAGCGCGCCCGCGGCGACCGCCTCGACCGTTGCGCCCGCGGCTGACAGCAGGCTCGAGGATCCGCTGCTTCGACGAGCAGTGGAGGTTGCGCAGCTCGCGCGCGATCAGGCCGCCCATCCCCGCGCGGTCGCCTCGCTGGCGCAGCTTCACGCGCTGCGCGACGAGGTGCCGGATCTCCACCTGCTCGCGCAGACCTATTCGGATCTGCTCTTCCGGCGCTCCACGCATCCGGAAGTGCGTCGCGTCGCGCGCACGCTGCTGGCGGACGTGGAGGCAGCGCGAGGGCGGATGGGTCGCGCGGCGGAGCTGCACTCGGCGCTGGGCTTCGTGCGGCAGTTCCACGTGGTCGGTTCCTTCGACAACGAGGGAAAGACGGGCTGCGACGTCGATCACGGTCCGGAGTCGGAGCTCGACCTTTCGCGCGTCTACCCGACGCGTCACCGCGAGACGACGTGGCGGCCGATCGAATCGCAGGCGCGCGACGGCTACGTGGATCTCTCCTCGCTGCTGCGCCCCGATCGCGAAGCCGTGGCCTACGCGCTGACCGTGCTGGAGGCGCCGGGCGACGGACGCTCCGAACTCTCGGTGGGCACCAGCGGCGCGTTCAGGCTGTGGGTGAACGGTGAGCGGGTGCTCGCCTCGGACGACTACAACGAGCCGCGTCCGGACCAGGCGCGCGTGTCGGTGCGGTTGCGCAAGGGCCAGAACCGGGTGCTGCTGAAGGTCTGCCAGCAGAAGGGCCCGTTCGGCTTCTACCTGCGCCACGAGAGCACGAGCGGCCCCGAGGCGAAGCCGGTGGCGGTGCAGACGCTCCAGCCGCTCGGGCGCGGTCTCTCTCCGCAGCCGCAGGTCCTCCCCACCGCGACCGCCCTGCTCGCGCGCGAGGTGCAGCGACGTCCCGACGACGCGGCCCTCCGTGCGGACTACGCGCGGGTGCTTCACTTCACGAAGGCCTTCGACGAGCGCGCGATGCTCGACGTGGTGGAGGCCGAACGCGCCGCCGACGCCGCGCCTGGGGATGTCTGGCTGCAGCTGCACGCCGCGCGGGTGCATGCGGAGGATCACAATCAGCGTCGCGCGTATCTGGAGCGAGCGCTCGCCGCGGACCCGAAACACCCGGTGGCGCGGCTGAACCTCGCGCTCCAGGCATTGAGCCGGGATCGTCCTGCCCGCGCGTTGGAGCTGCTCGCGCCGCTGGTGAAGGAGCGTCCCCTCTTCGCACGGGCGCACCTCGCGCTGGCGGATGCGTGGGCCGCGCTGGACGAAGGCCCCAAGAGCCTGCTGGCGGTGGAGGAGATCTTCCGCCGTGCGCCGCAGCACCCGCAGGTCGTGCGCGAGGCCGCGCGCGTGGCCCGTCGGCTGGAGCGTCACGCGACCGCGCAGGAGCGTTACCGCGCCGCGCTCGGGCTCCGTCACGACGACGCGGAGAGCCGTCGTTCGCTGGCTGTGCTGCTGGCGGAACTTGGACGTCCGCAGGAGGCCGCGCGCGAGTGGAGCGCGCTGTTGAAGCTCTGGCCGTCCGACCTCTCCGCGCGCCTGCGCCTCGCGGAGCTTTTGGCCGCGAATGGAGACGTCCCCGCCGCGCGCCGGCTCTTCGACGAGGCCCGGGCGCAGCTTCCCGACGAGCCGGAGGTCCACGAACGCGAGGGCCGCGCGCTGCTCCATGCTTCGCGCCGTGAGGAGGCCTTGAGTGCATTCGAGCGCGCCCTCGCGTTGCAGCCGCAGAACCCGTCCCTGCGCGAGGCGATGCGCTCGCTGCAGGGACTCGACGCGAGCTGGGGCGCCGAGCACGTGGAGGACGTCGCCGCGCTGGCGAAGGAGGCCGCGGCGAACGGCGCGCTGTCGGGAGAGGACGCAGTGTTCCTCGCCGACTACTCGTACGTGCGCGTGCAGCCGACGGGGCAGTCGTCGCGCTTTCACCAGGTGGCGGTGAAGCTCTTCACCCAGCGCGGCGTGGACAGCTTCCGCGTCTATCCGATCACCTGGTCACCGGCGCGGCAGGAGGTGCAGGTGCTGCGGGTGCGGATCACGAAGCCGGACGGCTCGGTGGTCGAGTCCTTCGGCGACAACGACCGCCACATGAACGAGCCGTGGACGGGCATGTACTACGACGCCCGCGCGCGGGAGCTCTCCTTCCCGCAGCTTGCGCCCGGCGACGTACTCGAGCTGCGCTACCGCATCGAGGACACCGCGCGAGAAAACCTCCTCAGCGACTACTGGGGCGACGTGGCGTACGTGCAGACCCTCGCGCCGAAGCTGCGCTGGTCGTACGTCGTGGACATGCCGGCGCAGCGGCCGCTGTACTGGAACCGCGCGAAGCTCGGCGACCGGGTGCGGGTGGAGGAGACCGCGCACGCGAGCGAGAAGGACCGCCGCCTCTACCGCTTCAGCGCGCAGAACGTGTCGCGGATCCTCCCCGAGCCGTCGATGCCGGGCTGGGCGGAGGTCGCGACGACCGTGCACGTCTCCACGTACAAGACGTGGGATCAGGTGGCGCGCTACTGGTGGGGCCTCGTGCGGGATCAGCTGGTGCCGAACGACGAGCTGCGCCGCACCGTGGACACCGTGCTCACCGGCGTGGACCGCAAGGACCAGCGGGCGGTGGTCGCGGCGCTCTACAACTTCGTGGTCACGAACACGCGCTACGTGGCGCTGGAGTTCGGCATCCACGGCTTCAAGCCCTACCGGGTGGACCGGGTGCTGGCGAGGCGCTTCGGCGACTGCAAGGACAAGGCGTCGCTCATCCACGCGATGCTGAAGGTGGCGGGCGTGGACAGCCGGCTGGTGCTCCTGCGCATGAGGGACCTCGGGGACATCGGCGAGGAGCCCGCGTCGCTCGCGGCGTTCAACCACGCGATCCTCTACGTGCCTTCGCTGGATCTGTGGCTCGACGGCACCGCCGCCTTCCACGGCGCGAGCGAGCTGCCCTCCGCCGACCGCGTAGCCAACGTGCTCGTCGTCGAGCCGGAGGGACAGAGCCCCTTCCTCACCACGCCCGAGGCCCTCGCCGCGGACAACGACACGCTGCTCTCGATGCGCGTGGCGGTCGAAGCAGACGGCCGCGCGCGCATCGGAGGCCAGAGCGTGATCACCGGGCAGGACGCGCCCGAGTACCGTCGCGCCTACGCCACCGCCGCCACCCGCCGCGCCGTCTTCGAGCAGGGCTGGAGCCAGCTCTTCCCCGGCCTGCGCGTGGCGCGGATGGAAGTGGGCGACGTGGCGAAGCTCGACGCGCCGGTGAAGCTCGAGTTCGATCTCGAGGTGCCGCGCTACGCCGAGGTCCTCTCCGACGGCGGCCTCCGCCTCCACCCCTTCGGCAGCCCACGCACCTACGCTCAGGCCTACGCCTCGCTCGCGCAGCGCACGCACGACCTCGTGATGCCAGCGCCGTGGACGCACCGCTTCCGCTTCACTCACGCGCTGCCGCAGGGCCTCGTGCCCGCCGACCTGCCGGGGGACGTGGAGGAGCAATCGCCGTTTGGAAAGCTCCGCGTCACGCACCGAGTGGAGGGAGGCCAGCTCGTCTCCGAAGCCGAGCTGCAGCTCACCGTCGCGCGCGTGAAGGCGAGCGATTACGCGAAGTTCCGCGCGTTCCTCCTCCAGGTGGACCAGGCGCTCTCGCGGCGGATCACCGTCGGCGCCGGAGTGCCCGCGGTCTCGCCGCCGAAGTAGGCCCAATCGCCTTCGGGGGGCGCGTCTCGTCACGGAAACGGTCGGTTTCCTCGAGGCCGGGGGTGTGGCATCTCCGTACCTGATGATCCTTCTCCGCTGGATGGTTTCCGGTGTCGCGCTCGGGCTGCTCCTCGCGCTCTCTCCTTCCTGCGACCAGCCCCGGGAGCAGTGCGACGCCTCCACCTGCCCCGGATGCTGTGACGCGCAAGGACAGTGCCGCAGCGGAAGCGAGCCGCTCGCGTGCGGCACTCCGGGCGGGCTCTGCCAGACCTGCAGCCCGACCGACACGTGTCAGGGCGGACTGTGTGCGCCGGCGGTGGCGGGTGGCGGCGAAGGCGACGGCGGAGAAGGCCCTGGGAACCCTGCGCTCCCGGACGGCGGCGCTGATCCCGACGCGGGAACGGACGAAGCGGACGGAGGCGTGGTCGAGCCGGACGGGGGCGCCGACGCCGGCGTCGCATATCCCGACGGCCCTCACGGCTACGAGGTGGGGTCGGTCATCCCCAACCTGAACCTCGAGGGCTTCGCGCGCGGAACGAGCGGAGACCGCTCGGTCCTCCAGCCGCTTGCGCTCTCCGACTTCTTCAATCCTTCCGGGCTCGCGAGCTATCCGTCAGGCTCGCCCTACGGCGAGGGTGTGCCCCTGCCGCGCGCCCTGGTCCTCGTCGTCTCCGCCGCGTGGTCCGGGCCCGACCAGTTCTACGCGGGCGAGCTCGACTCCCGGCGGCAGCTCTACTTCCCTTCCGGCGAGTTCTTCCTGACCCTGCGCGACAGCCCGATGCCGGGGACGCCGCCCGTCAAGGCCGACCTCGAGAGCTGGGTGGACCGCCACGGCATCGACTATCCCGCCGCCCTCGATCCCGCTCGGCTCGTCGACGTCACCGCCGCCACGGGCGTGGACGCCACCCCGAGCAGCATCCTCATCCGCACGCGCGACATGCGGATCGTCGCGGCCGTGGCCGGCATCCCGAACGCTTCCTTCTGGGGCCAGGTCGATGCCGTGCTGAGCGAGTGATCGCCTCCCCGGGTCCGGCGCCGCAACCGCCTTCTCGATGAGGGTCGGCAGTCTCGCGCTTGAAGGGGCGCGGACAGCGCGCGCTTCAGGCACGCCGCCTCTTCGCCGGCTCCACAGCAGACGCGGCCTCCGCCTCGGGCGCGGCCTTTCGCTTCCGCTCGCGCTTCCCGCGCGCGACCTCGGTGGCGAGTGCATCGAGCCGGTGTTCCCAGAACGCTCGGAACGGGGCGAGCCACGCGTCCACGCGCTGCAGCCCGTCCCCGTCGATCCCGTAGATGCGCCGCTGGCCCTCCACGCGAACGACGACGAGGCCGCTCTCGCGCAGCACGCGCAGGTGCTGCGACACCGCCGGCTGGCTGATGCCGAACTCGCTCCGCACCGCGTCCACAAGCGTGCCGGACGACAGCTCCCCCTCCGCGGCGAGCCGCTCGAGGATGCTTCGCCGCACGGGATCACCCAGCACGTCCAACACGTGCGGCCCCGGCGGCGCCTGTGGCTTGCGCTGTGGCATCTCCGCTACGCGACCGGAATGCCCGTGTAGAACGCGGTCGTCTCGGCGGCCGCGGCGCGGGCCTCGTCCGGCGGCGTGCCGTAGGCGATGTTCGCCTCGCCCCAGAGTTCGCTGCTGCGGGTGTTGAACGCGCGGCCCTCTTCGGAGAGCGCCCAGGCCTCGGCGGTCTCAGGCGAAGGTCCCTGCCCGCCCTCCACGTGCAGGCCCAGCCCGAGCAGCCCACCCTCCCAGCCCACGCCGGTCGCGCCCGGGCCGTACTTCTTCCAGAAGACCTCCTCCACCGGCGCGAGGTGCCGCAGCTCCAGCGCGGTCCGTCCCGCCCCCGCCTCCTTCAGCGTCACC
>JAFAFL010000034.1 GCA_023423535.1 Pseudomonadota bacterium | reverse complement strand
TACGAGCCGTCAGGGCTCGGCTACGAGCCGTCAGGGCTCGGCTACGAGCCGCAGAGGGCGGGGGCGCACCGTCAGACGACCGGGACGCGCTGGAGAGAACAAGAGGGGCCCCCGCACCGATCACGCGGCCGGCTTGATCTTCTTCGGGGTCGGGGTGGGGATGACGGCGCGGAAGGCCTGGATGACGTCCTTCTCCTCCGCGTACTCGAGCTGGACGGCGGTGAAGAGGCGGTCGAGGTCGTCGATGAGGCCCTGGATCATCGAGTTCACCGAGGCAGTCACCTGCTTGCGGCTGCCCTTCGCCTCCTCCTGGAGCGCATTGATCCGGCGGAGGTCGTCGCGGAGCTTCGTGAGGCGGTCCACGTCGCGCTGCTGGATGGCGGCGGCGGAGGCCTCGCTCGGGTAGCGGGCGACGGCGCCGAGGACCTGATCGAGGGCGGCGACCGCGCTGGGGAGGGTGGCGACGCGAGGGCTCTTCCCCCCTGCGCCGAAGGCCTCGAGCAGCGCCCGGTTCTTCGGGTACAGCCGCTTCACGGTGCTCCGGACGACGGAGATCCAGTCCGCCGCCAGTCCGACCTGCACCTGCAGCTCGGCGGTGCTCGACTTCAGGGTGCTCTTCGCGCCGAGCTTGCCGGCGATCGCATCCTCCACCTCCACCGTCCGGGCCGTCAGGGCGTCGAGCCAGGCGGCGGTGATCCCCCTGCTCTCCAGCCTCGTGCTCCGGGCTCGGGCCATCGGAATCCAGGCGTTGGAGATGGCGACGGTCTCTGCTCCGGGCCAGCGGGTCGTCTTCGGCATGTCTTCCCCCTACGGGTAATGGGTGAAAAGACAGCATAGCGGGAGACAGGGGGCGCGCTCACGGTGCGCCCCGCTTTCCTCGCTTCGGCTACGCCACTTGCGCAGAGGCGGGCGTCTCGGTCGCAGCGATCAATTCCTCCTCGCTCTTCCAGGCGACGAATCCCGGCGGAAGCTTGTCGAGCCCCTCGAACCCGGCGAGACACCGGAGCAGCTGGCGCGCGACGTCCCAGCGTTCGGGGGACTCGTCCAATCGGGCCAGCGCCTCAGAGGGCTTGTCCTTGCCCGACCCGGTGCTCCCGAACAGCGCCTGCTCGAAATTGCAGATCGAGGCGACCCGCCGCGCCGAGCCCTTTGCTGCGTCGGTCATCCCCTTGAGGTCGAGGTTGATCTTCCACATCCCGTTCGCGTTCTCGTTCTTGTCGAATCGTGAGTCGGCGTCGTGCAGCACCGCGTAGCTCGCATGGAACTGGTTGAGGATCGTCGCAAACAGTCGAAGGTTTGCCTTGCCGCGCGCGCGCACCACGTGCACGCCGTGGAGGCTCGGATCCTCCGCGGTGAGACGACGGAAGGCGGCGTACTCGGTGTCCCCTTCGACCACCACCGTTTGGTCGCCAAAGAAGAACTCGCCCACGTTCGGGTCGTAGGCGTTGAGGAGCTTGAGCTGCTTGCTCACGTCGCCTTCGAACGCAGCGCTGTCGGAGCGGAAGACCTGAACGGCGCGGGTCTCGTCGTTCGAGCGCTCGAGCCGGACGATCGTCGTGTGGTCGCGGCTGAGGTCGAGGAACAGCGGCGAGTGGGTGGTCAGCATCACCTGCCAGCCGGAGTTGGGCGCAGTCGCGAGCTCATACAGAGCCTTGCTTGCGAGGCGGATCTTTGAGGGGTGCAAACAGAGTTCAGGCTCGTCGATGAGGAGCAGCCGGGGCCGCGTGCTCTCCTTGGCCCGCTTTGCAAGGACCCGCAGCGCGCTCCACATCAGCGTGCGCTGTGTCCCGCTGCCTTGTCGATCGAGAGGCCCAAGGACGTCGCCGCGGCCCATGCGAAGGCTGGGTTCGGCGTTCTTGAAGAGCGAGGTCGGGTCGAAGAAGGCGTCGGTCTCGTCGCGCCGGTCGATGCTGACCGTGTACTCGGGAAAGACGTTACCGACCTCCTCGGACAGCTCGACCTCGATCTTCCGTATCTCCTCCTCCTCACTTGCCAGAGCCTTGGTGCGTGCTTCCTTGAGCAGCGCCAGGACGTCGGCGAACTCGGCGTCAGGGTTCTTCTTCGCCTTTCGAAGCGCATCGTGGACGGAAGTCATGAACAGGTCGCGGATCTGCCTCTCCAGCTTCTCGCTCTGCTCGAAGGCGGAGAGTCGATAGGCCTTCGGCCGGCGCTTCTCCGCCACTGAGGCGAAGCCGGAGGGCTGACCCTCGTACCGCCCCGTCTCGTCGACGGGCTCTACCTCGCCCCACTTGTAGCCGGTGCGCACGGGTTGCTGCCCGGGGGCGCGCCAGAGCCACCGCTCGCGGATGCGGAAGCCCTTGCCGTCAGGGAGAGCCAGCGCGTACGGCTCGCCGACGATGCCCTTCGTCGCGGTGACGATGGTGTCGAGCACGACCTGCGGAAACAGAGCGTCGAGCTTCTCCTGGTCGAAAGGCTCGCCCTCCGGCGGCTTCGGCACGACCCGGTCGGGAAAGTCCTCGATGCTCAACTCACCGTCGCCGCTGCCCTCATTCGAGATCAACTCGTAGGCGCGGAGCACGGTGCTCTTGCCGAGGTTGTTCTCGCCGACGAGTGCCACCAGACGATCGAGGGTGAAGGACACTCCGCTCGCGCCGATTCCACCGAGGTTCCGCACCTCGATGCGTTCGAGCCGGTCGAACTTCGCGTCACTCGCATCCGACGAAACGGCGTCGGACGAGGGGGCAGCTTCGGCAGCAGACTTCGTCTTGGTGGAGCGGGGCGCCATGCGGACCTCGGGCAGTCGGGTGAGGAGACGAACCCTACTGACGGCACGGACATGGACGCCTGCGCGTCCACACCGCCATCTCCTCGCCCCGGCTCCTGAGCGTCGCGCGCGCCCGCCTTACGCGCTCCGGCGCCGCCGCAACACCACGAACGCGGCCCCGAGCACCAGCAGCGGCAGCACGCCACCCATCCCTCCACCCTCTCCCGCGGAGCATCCGCAGCCGGCGGTCTTCCCACCTGACACGGGCTCGAGGTCGAGCGCGAACTGGGCGGGGGCGCTCTCCGCCTGGCCGTCGCTGACGATGAGCGCGAGCTGCACGCGGGTGCGCTCGGTGACCTGCGGCACGGTGAAGGTGACCTGCGCGCCCTCGCCTTCGAAGGTCACGGCTGGACCCGCCACGTGCACCCACTGGTACGAGACGATCGCGTCGCCGTCCGGGTCGCTGGAGGGGGAGCCGTCCGCGGGGACGCGGTCGCCGGCCCTCGCGCCGGACTGGACGATGACCTCGGCCACCGGCGGCTTGTTCACCTGCCGCACCGTCACCTTGTGGCGGGCGCGCGCGGTGACCTTTCCGTCCGCCGCGCTGAGCTCGAACGTGAGCACCGTGTCAGCGGAGACCTCCGGCGCGGTGAAGCGCGCGTGCGTCTCGCTCACCGTCTCCAGCTCCACCGGCGGACCGTCCACCTGCGCCCACGCGATCTGCAGCGGGTCGCCGTCGCCGTCGGTCACCAGGGCCTGCAGCGAGACGGCGGAGCCCTCGTCCACGGTCTGGTCCACCGGCAGCTCCACCAGCGGCGTGGCGTTGCCGCACACGTCCGTCTGCTGGACCACGCGCGGGAACGGGGTGCCGATGATCCCCTCGAAGCCGATGTCGTCGAGCTCCCAGCCCACGTTCGCCACCGCGTTGTCGCCGCCGATGCGGAAGCGCACGCGGATGATCTGCCCGGCGTAGTCGTGCCCGAGGTTCACCCTCACGGTGTCGTACTGCGGATGGCTCGGGTTCTTCCCGCTCCAGGCCGGCCTGCCGCGCAGCGGATTGGCAGAGGGCTGCGGCGCCAGCGGCCCGTCGTACGGCTGCGACGCGAGCGCGCCGATGTCCATCCACGTCCCGTTGCCCACCACCTGCAGCTCGAGCACGCCGCCGTCGTAGAAGGTCCCGTTGCTCTGCTCGAAGTCGTAGCGGTGCCGGAACGTGAGCACGAGCTCCTCGGTCGGCGACACGTCCAGCGACGGCGACATCAGCCACACGTCCGCGGGCGAGGCCGGGTTCGCGCCGAACCACTGGTGCTCGGTCGGTCCCACCGCCACGCGCTCGAAGTCCGCCACCGGTGCGAACTGCGTCGCCTGGCCCACCGCCCACAGCGTGCCCACCGCCTCCACGTCGTCGGTCGCGCTCACCTGGGGGACCTCGTCCACGTTGCCGCGGAAGCCCACCGTGCGCGTCACCGGCGCCGACAGCTCCGGCGACTGCAGCGTCAGCGCGAACCGCAGCTCGTGCTCCTCCACCATCCCGTCGAGCCGCACCTGCAGCTCGCGCGAGACCACGGTGAAGGGCGGCAGGTCCCCGAAGTCGAGCGCCGAGCCGTCCACCAGCGTCAGCCCCGGCGTCTCCACCGCCACGCTGCCCGTCGTCTGCGTCAGCGTGCCCACGCCGCTGTTGCGCACGGTCACCCGGAAGACCCCCACCTCGCCGTTGTCGAGCAGCCCGTCCTCGTCGCAGCCGACGATCGAGTCATCGAGCTCCGCGCGCACCAGCGTCAGCGCGTTGCCGGCGTCGAAGTCCTCGGTCACCGGCGAGTTGTTCGTGGAGGTGCGGTTCGGCGAGACGGCCTTGAGGCCCATGCCGCGGCGCGCGAACGCCTGCCACATCAGCTGGTAGTCCTTCGCGTCCTCCGCCAGCGCGGCGGCGAGGATCGCGTCACGCGCCTCGGTGAAGGTCGGCGAGTTCGGCGTGCCCTTGTAGCCGGCCACGAGGTACCGCTTCATCCGGTCCTGCGCCTCCTCGAAGGTCAGCCGCGCAGAGTCCCCCAGCAGCGCCGCGTAGGCCTCCCAGAGGATGACCGCCCACACCTCGCCGGTGGCGTGGACCTCGGCGTTGTTGTTGCCGGACGAGCCGAACGCGGTGGGCACGCCCTGCGGCAGCGGCACGCCGTTCTGCACGTGCTTGAAGGTCAGCGCGTTCTTCGCGAAGTCGATCGAGTAGGGCAGCCGGCGGATGCCGTAGTAGAGCCCGTTGCCCGCGGTGCGCGTGGTGACCCAGGTGCTCATCGGGTACACGCCGCGCCACGCCGCGCCGCCGGGCATGGTGACGTCCTCCTCGCGCACGGTGATGAGCATGGCGTGGAAGTCGCCCCAGCCCTCGCCCATGCCCCAGCCCTGCGTGTTGTTCAGGCCGTTGGCGTCGCCGATGAGGCGGTTGGAGATGTAGTGACCCCACTCGTGCGCGACGATCTGGTTGTCCAGCGTCCCGTCCCGCCCGGTGTTCTGCTGCCGGAGGATCCGCAGCGTCACCGCGCCCGCGCCGATCGCGTTCTTGATCGCGTTGCCGCTGTTCTGGCTCACGCTCACGGTGGGGATGACCACGGTCGGATCCGTGCCGGTCAGCGGGATGGCGCCGCCGCTGGTGTTGTTCGCGATGATCACCCCCACCGCGCCCGCGTCCTGCGCCGCCTTCGCCTTCGCCACGAAGGTGCAGGTGCCGCGGTCGATCACCGCGATCTTCCCGGTGAGGTTCGCGCCGTTGGTGATCGCCGTGCAGGCGTCGGTGGGCTGGGTGCGGACGGCCTGCGCGGTGAGGTCGTAGAGCTGCGGACCGAAGCCGGCGAGCCCCGCGTTGTAGTCGGTGTTCGCGCCGGTGGAGGACGTCATGAACACGCGCTGGGTGGGACCGCCGCCGAAGATGAACATCTGCATGCGGGGCCGCGCGCCGTCCGACGGCGTGGCCATGTTGGCGTTGTCGGTGCCGCTGTAGTCCTGCGCCTCGACGCGCAGCGAGTCCCCGCCGATGCCACCGCGCCCGTAGTTGTTCGTCTGCGCGTTGCCCGCGGCCTCGGTGAAGCCGGCGTCGTAGTACCAGTCGTGGAAGAAGTTGTTCGCCACGAAGAGCATCACCGCCGAGGCGCTGATTTGCCCGTTGTTCGCCTGCGGCCCGAGGTCGAAGTCCCAGGTGAAGTCGAACGCGTCCGGCGCGGTGGGCTGCGGCCGCACGTCTCCGCTGCCGAAACCGTCCGGGCCCGCGAGGTCCGCGTAGGCGTCCACGTTGTTGCCGCGCGTCTCCGTCGAGCCGGCCTGGAGCCAGGGATCGTTGGTGCTGATCGGCCCGTGGCTGAGCGTGATGAGGTTCTGCGGCACCAGCTGCGGCATCAGCCCGTTCGGCGTGCCCGAGGGGTGCGGCGAGTTCGCGGTGCCCTGCGGCCCGTCCCACGGCAGCCCGTCCGCGTCCGCCCACACCCGGTAGCTGAAGGGCGCGTGCGCGGTGTGGTCCTTGCGGAAGAGCAGGGTGCCGTCGTGCGCGGAGACGACGTAGCCTGCCATCCGCGCTCCCGTCTCCTCGACGTGCGAGACGTCCAGCTCCACGTAGTAGGCGGGCACGAGGCCCTCGGGGAGCGTGAACCACACCGCCCTCGCGCGCGCCGGCTGAGAGAAGCGGAGCCCGTCGAGCCCCCGCTCCGTCGCGTCGTCAGAGCGCAGCGAGAAGGAGTGGTAGCCCTCCACCACGCGGCCGTCCCCTTCGAGGCTCGCGGCCGGGAGCTCACGTCCGGTCAGATCCGCGAACGCGACGCTGATCGCCGTGGCGTGCGCGAGCCGGAACTCCAGCGGCCTTCCGCGTAGCTCCGCCTTCGAGTGCGCCGGCAGGTAGCCGCTGAAGGCGATGAGCCCGAAGGAGCGATCCATGATCACCCGCAGCTCGTCGCGGAAGACGCGGACCCCATCGACCTCCTTGCGGAACGAGGCGATCACCGCGCCCCGGCCGGTGTCGTGGAGCCGGTGGAGACGGCTCTCGGCCAGCTCCGCGCCGCGCTGCCCGTAGAGCGGTCCCCACGCGAGCAGGTGACGCCGCGCGGCCTGCTCCGCGGTGAGGCCCATCTCCTTCAGCGAGGTGCCCCGCTCCGGCTGCGCGCGCGGCGCCCAGAAGAAGGTCGGCAGCCCGAGGCGCTCTTCGACGCCGCTCAACTGTCCCTCCTCGAAGCGGTGACGCAGCTCGCGGGGGAGCGCGCCGGCCACCGGCTGCGCGACGTCGCTCTGCAGCAGAGCGTCGAGCGCGGGCGGGACGTCCGGGAGCCGAGAGGCGGAGGCGGCGGTCGTGAGGAGGGAGACGACGAGGACGGCGCGGGTGAGTCGATTCACGCGGGGACTCCAGCTTCAGTGCTGCTTTGCGCCGGGCACCGGCATGCCCGGAGAGCGCGCGACTATGCCCTGTCAGATGCCCGGCACCCAAGCGTCGGGACGCGGGCAGTGGGCGATGGCGGGACGCTTGCCCCCTCGCCCTGCGGGACATACATCGGGGCGCCTATGAGCCTTCTGGAAGCGGTGGTGCTGGGCCTCGTGCAGGGCCTGACCGAGTTCCTGCCGATCAGCTCCACCGCGCACCTGCGCATCGTGCCCTCGCTGCTCGGCTGGGACGATCCGGGCGCCGCCTACAGCGCGGTCATCCAGCTCGGCACCGTGCTCGCGGTGATCATCTACTTCTGGAGGGACATCCTCTCGCTCGGCGCGGCGTTCTTCCGGGGCCTGAAGGCGCGCGATCCGCTCGGCGAGCAGCAGTCGAGGCTGGCCTGGATGGTCATCCTCGGCACCGTGCCCATCTCCGTGCTGGGCATCCTCTTCAAGTCGCAGATCCAGGGCTCGCTGCGGTCGCTCTACGTCATCGCCGGGATGCTCATCTTCATGGCTGTATTGCTTTTGATCGCGGAGCGCGCGGCGAAGCATCAGCGGACGATGAACGACATGTCGCTGAAGGACGGGCTCACCGTCGGCCTGTGGCAGGCGGTGGCGCTCATCCCCGGCGCGTCGAGGTCCGGCTCGACGATCACCGGCGCGCTCTTTCTCGGGCTCAAGCGCGAGGACGCGGCGAGGTTCTCCTTTCTGCTCGGCATCCCTGCCACGACGCTCGCGGGGCTGTTCCAGCTGCGCGATCTGATGGAGGCCGGCGCGAGGCCCTCCACCGCCGCGCTGGTGGTGGGCACGGTGGTCTCCTTCGTGTCGGGCATGGCCGCCATCGCCGGGCTGCTGCGCTTTCTGAGGTCGCGGACGACGATGGTCTTCGTGGTGTATCGGATCGGGCTCGGGGTGCTGCTCTTCGGGCTCCTCGCCGCGGGCGTGCTGCATCCGGACACCGGCGCGGAGGTGCCCGCGCTCGTCCCCACGCTGCCGGCGGGTGAGTAGGGCGTGCATCCACTCTTCGAGGCGCTGCGCACGCGCCTGCACGAACGTCCCGGCCGCGCGCTGAACCTCCCCGGCCTCGAGCTGCGGGAGGCCGCGGTGCTGGTGCCCTTCGTGCTCCGTGAGGGAGAGCCGCACCTCATCTTCACCAGGCGCCCCAGGACGCTGCGCAGCCACGCGGGACAGTTCGCCTTTCCGGGCGGGAGCCGCGATCCCGAGGACGAGACCCCGCTGCACACCGCGCTGCGCGAGGCGAAGGAGGAGCTCGCCATTCCGCCCGAGCGCGTGGCGGTGCTGGGCTCGCTGGATGAGTCGCCGACGGTGACGAACTTCCGGATCATGCCCTTCGTGGGCGTGGTGCCGGAGGACGTGGTGCTCGTGCCGTCACCGGAGGAGATCGATCTGGTCGTCGAGATCCCGCTGCGAGAGATGCTCCGGCCCGGCGTGCCGCGGCGCGTGCTGTGGAAGTGGGAGGGCGAGAACCACCCGGTCTTCTATTTCGACTGGGGCGAGCACACGATCTGGGGCGCCACCGCGCGGATCGTCGTGGACCTCTTCGAGCGCGCGGAGGGAGTGCCGGAGTTCGAGGCGCTGCGGTGAGGGATCGGACTTGTCACGGTCCCTCGAGCACCGACGCAGCCCACGAGGGCAGCACGTCCACCTGTTCCGCGATCCGGCCACCCTCGAGTCGAGCCACCAGTCGATAGGGCTGCTCGGCGTCGCTGTTGTCGAAGAGATCCGCGGCGTCGGCGATGCGAACGGCCTCTCTGGCATTCGCGAGCGTGCGTGGGAAGCGCGCAACGAGCTTCTCGTGAGGTACGTCGTGTCCTCCCACAAGAACCCGCTGAATGACGCGCGCTTCTGACAGGTCAACCGACGCGAGCCCGATGAAGACGAGCTGAATGCGAAAGCCGGCCGCCTTCGCGTCGCGCAGGAGCCGAAGCTTGTCGCCCTTCGGATCCGACAGAACCGTCTCCATGCAGAAACTCTGTTTGCGCTCGATGAGCGCCCGCCGCTCGATCTCTGCCGCGGCTGCGGCAGCATAGGCGGCACGCTGCGGCGCCTCCGGAGACACCGCGCGCGCGATCAGGTCGGCGTTGACGAACGGGAGGCCCGTCTGCCGCAGGAAGAGATCGAAGAAGGTCGACTTGCCGGCGCCGTTCGGGCCCGCGACGACCAGCAGCAATGGCGATTCCTTCTTCTCAGACATCCTTCGGCTCTGCGGGCACGAAGACGCGATGGATGAAGCGTCCCGTCGTCCGCGTGCCGTCAGGGTCGATGCGAATGAGAAAGCCCGGCCGGTCCGGGTCCACGCCATACCGCGGCTGGCCAGAGGCAAGCAGATGCGCCAGAGCCGCTTCCTGCGCCTCGCTCGAACGGGCCGAAGCGAGTGCTTCAGCGACCGACGGGGCGGCCTTCTTCTTCAGCTCGCGCGCCTGCCCGTGTGAGAGGACCTCCTCGAGCGCCATACCCAGCTTCACCCAGTGCTCGATCTGCGCGGTGACGGATCGGTCCGCGGACTCTGCCTCCACCCTCGCTCGGAGCACGAGTTCGTCATCAATTCTCAATGGGGTGCCGCCGCTCATTCAGGCTCCTTGGTAGCAAAATGCTACGAACGGCCCCTCCGCTGCGCAACCGAGCGCCCCGTGGCCGCCATCCTGCCCGGCCGGCCGGCGCGGATTGACGAGAACGCGCGTGGTCAGTGATGCCCACACGGACCGCGCCGCCTCGAGCCCGCTGCGATAAGAGCCCGCCCATGGCCCTCTATCCCGTGATCATGGCCGGCGGCTCCGGCACCCGTTTCTGGCCCCTGTCGCGCGCGGCGCGGCCGAAGCAGTTCCTCCCGCTCGCGTCCGAGAAGCCGCTGATCGTGGACACGGCGAACCGGCTGAAGGGACTGGCGAAGCCGAAGAGCCTCTTCGTCGTCTGCGGCGCGGGGCACCGGGCGCAGGTTCGGAAGCACCTGCCCGGCGTGCAGCTGGTGGTGGAGCCGGTGGCGCGCAACACGGCGCCGGCGATCGCCCTCGCCTGCGCGCACGTGCTGGCGAAGGACCCCGAGGCGGTGATCGCGGTGCTCCCCTCCGACCACCACATCGGCGATCCGGCGGCGTTCCGGGCGGTGCTCGCGCGCGCGGCGGAGGTTGCGCAGGAGGGGCTCATCGTCACCGTCGGCATCCAGCCCACGAGGCCGGACACCGGCTACGGCTACATCAAGGTCGGCGCGCCGCTGGAGGGCTCGGCGAAGGCGAAGGGCGGTGCGCGCAGCGTGGCGGCGTTCGTGGAGAAGCCGGACCTCCAGACGGCGCAGCGCTACCTCGACTCAGGCGAGTACCTCTGGAACGGCGGCATCTTCGTCTTCCGCGCGGACGTGATGCGGGCCGCGTTCGCGGATCACATGCCGGACCTCTTCACGCGGCTGGAGAAGATCGAGAAGGCGGTGGGCAAGCGCACCTACGCCCAGGTCCTCAAGCGCGAGTTCCCGAAGATGCCGTCGCTCTCCATCGACTACGGCGTGGCGGAGAAGGCGAAGAACATCGCGGTCATCCCCGGCGACTTCGGCTGGTCCGACGTGGGCTCGTTCGCCGCCATACCCGAGGTCCGCACCGCCGACGAACGGGGCAACGTGGTCGCCGGCCGCGGCGCGCTGGCGATCGACTGCCGGGACTCGGTCGTGCTCGGGGACGAGAAGGGCAGGCGGGTGCTGGCGGTGGTGGGCATGGAGGGCGTGGTGGTGGTGGACGCCGGCGACGCGGTGCTCGTGCTTCCGAAGGAGCGCAGCCAGGACGTGCGCAAGGTGGTGGAGGCGCTGCGCCGCGACAGGAAGTTGCAGTCGCAATTGTAGGTCGGGCTCGCACCCCAGTGTACCCGGGGACCCATCGCGCGGATTGGGCGGTTCGGCTAGAACCCCGCCGTGGTCAAGCGGGGGACGCTCCACAGAGAGGTGCTGACGCAGGCTGCGGTCGCGGCCGTCTATTTCCTTGCCGCGTGGCTGAGTCTCCGCATCGCCATCGTCTCCGGACAGGTCAGCCCCGTCTGGTTCCCCACCGCGATCGGCGTCTTCGCGCTCTACACCTTCGGCAACCGGTTCTCCGTCGGGGTGCTCATCGGTGCGGCGCTGGCATCGGCGAGCACGGGCGCGCCGTGGGGCTTCATCGCGCTCTCCGCGCTGGGAAACACCTCCGAGGCGGTGATCGGCGCGCTCGTGCTGCGGCGCAGTGGCTTCGAGCCGGCGCTCGGGCGGGTGAACGACGTGGTCTCGCTCTACCGCGCCACCCTGCCCGCGGTGCTCGCTTCGGCGGTGACCGGCACCTTCGCCATGTGGTCGCTGGGGATGGTGGCGACGAGCGTCGTGCCCACCGTGTTCGGCGTGTGGGCGCTGGGCAACTTCATGGGCGCGCTGCTCCTGTCGCCGGTGCTCTTCGCCTTCAGCGCGAGGCCGATGCCGCTGGCGGAGACGACCTCACCGCCCTGGCTTCAGCGCATTGGCCTCGCCGCGGCGCTGATCGGCATCTCGGGCGTGGTGTTCGGCGTGCCGCTGACGAAGGACGGCACCCTCTACGCGCAGGCCTTCCTTCTCTTCCCGCCGGTGCTCTGGGCGGCGCTCCGTGTGGGACCTCGCGGCGCGGCGCTGGCCACCCTCACCGTGTCCGCGCTGGCGATCGTCGGAACCGCCATGGGGCACGGCCCCTTCGCCGAGCAGATCGTCGTCGAGGGCGTGGTGGTGCTGCAGTTCTTTCTCGCGGTGCTGCTGACGACCTCGCTGCTGCTGGCGGCGTCCTTCGCGGAGCGGCAGGCGGCGAGCAACCAGCGCGTGCTCTCGGAGCGGCTGGCCTCGGTGGGGCTGTTGGCGGCGGGTGTGGGCCACGAGATCAAGAACCCGTTGGCGTTCGTCAGCCTCAGCCTCGAGGTCGCCGCGCGCGAGCTCGAGCGGCTGGGGCCTTTCGGCACCGGCGTGGTGGACGTGGAGCGGGCGAAGGCGGCGCTGGCGGACGCTCGGCACGGGACGGAGCGGATAGGCGAAATCGCCCGGTCGCTGAAGCTGCTCGCGCGCGAGGCGGCGGAGGAGCGGCGGGCGCTGAGGCTCGAGTCGCTCGTCCCGCTGACGCTGCCGCTGGTGCGCCACGAGCTGCGCGGGCGGGTGGAGATAGAGACGGTCTTCGCGCCGTCGCCGCGGGTGCTGGGGAACGAGGCGCGGCTGGGGCAGGTGCTGCTGAACCTCGTGCTCAATGCCATCCAGGCGATTCCGGCCTCGCGCGAGGGCACCATCCGCATCTCCACCGGCACCGACGAAGGGGGCCGCGGCTTTCTCGAGGTGCAGGACGACGGCATCGGGATGTCGGCGACGGAGGTTCGCCACCTCTTCCAGCCCTTCTTCACCACGAGGCCCGCCGGCGTGGGCACCGGGCTGGGGCTCTATGTGTCGCGCGAGATCATCCGCGAGCACGGCGGCGAGGTCTCGGTGCGGACGAACCTCGGGCAGGGGACGACCTTCCGCATCTCGCTGCCGCCCGCGCCCGCCGACGCACGGCCCATCTCCGAGCCGTCGATTGGCGTGGTGCCGCCGCCGGTGAAGGCAATCGAGCTTCGCGAACCGCCAGCGGTGTCTCCCGGAGCCGAGGCAATGGCGATGGCGGCGGCGAAGCGGCCGCGGGTGCTCATCGTGGACGACGAGGTGCGCCTGGGCGCGTCGATGCGGCTGCTGCTCGAGCCGGACCACGAGGTGTCGGCGATCACCAGCGGTGCGGACGCCCTGAGCCGGTTGCTCGGGGGCGAGCGCTACGACGTGGTGCTCTGCGACCTGCAGATGCCGGGGCTCACCGGGATGGACGTGTACGCGCGGCTGCGGAGGGACGCGCCCGAGCAGGCGGGGCGGGTGGTCTTTCTCACCGGTGGTGCCTGGTCGGCCGAAGCCCGGGCGTTCGTGGCGGACGTGCCCAACCCCGTGCTGGAGAAGCCGGTCCCGCCGGCGGAGCTGCTTGCGGCCGTGGGGCGGATGGCCCGCTGACGGCAGAGGGGGCACCGTGCTAACGCCGCCCCTGGAGACCCCATGAACACGCACATCTTTCGCGAGTACGACATCCGCGGGCTGGTTGACCGCGACCTGACCGACGACGTGGTGGAGCTCATCGGCAAGGGGCTGGGCACGGTGGTGCGCCGCAAGGGCGGGCGCGACGTGGTGGTGGGGCGCGACTGCCGCGAGTCCTCCACGCGCTTCCGCGACCGGCTCTGCGCGGGCCTCAACGCAGTGGGCGTGCACGTGTGGGACATCGGCGTGGTGCCGACGCCGCTGACCTACTTCGCCGCGAACACGCTGCCGGTGGACGGGCTGGCGATGATCACCGGCAGCCACAACCCGCCCGAGTACAACGGGTTCAAGATCGGCGCGGGCAAGACGACCTTCCACGGTCCGGAGATCCAGGAGCTGCGCCGGCTCATCGAGCGCCGCGACTTCGCCGAGCCGCACGCGGGACGGCCGGGCACCGTGCGCTCGTTCGACATCGTCACCCCCTATGAGCACTTCGTCCGGCAGACGGTGAAGGTCGGGCGCCCGGGGATGAAGGTGGTGGTGGACGCGGGGAACGGGACCGGCGGGCACATCGCGGTGCCGCTGCTCCGGAGCATGGGCTACGAGGTCGTGCCGCTCTTCTGCGAGATGGACGCGCGCTTCCCCAACCACCACCCGGATCCCACGGTGGAGGCGAACATGCGGGACCTCGTGGCGGCGGTGAAGCGCGAGGGCGCGGAGGTGGGCATCGCCTACGACGGGGACGCGGACCGCATCGGCGTGGTGAACGACAAGGGGGAGATCCTCTGGGGCGATCAGATCACCGTGCTGCTCGCGCGCGCGGTGCTGAAGGAGAGCCCGGGCGCGGCGATCGTCGGCGAGGTGAAGTGCTCGTACACGATGTACGAGGACATCCTGAAGCACGGCGGCAAGCCGGTGATGTGGAAGGCGGGGCACTCGCTCATCAAGGCGAAGATGAAGGAGGAGTACGCCGAGCTCGCCGGGGAGATGAGCGGGCACATCTTCTTCAAGCACCGCTACTTCGGCTTCGACGACGCGGTGTACACGACCGCGCGCCTGCTGGAGATCCTCACCCACGAGACGCGGAAGCTCTCCGAGCTGCTCTCGGACCTGCCGCAGACGCACAGCACGCCGGAGCTCCGGTACGACATCCCGGAGGAGAAGAAGTTCGAGGTCGTGCGGCGCGCCACCGAGCTGCTGCGCGGGGCGGGGCACGAGATCGTCGACGTGGACGGGGTGCGGGTGACCTTCGCGGATGGCTGGGGGCTGGTGCGCGCGTCGAATACGCAGCCCATCCTCGTGCTCCGCTACGAGGCGCAGACGAAGGAGCGGCTGGGCGAGATCCAGCGGCTCATCGAGGGCACCGTCGAACGCGCGCGCGCGGAGGCGGGCGGGTAGATGGCCAACGACGAGCAGGGGCGGGGGCTGTACGCGAAGGCGCGGGGGCTCGCGGCGGAGGGACTGGACCTGCGCGCGGTGCAGCAGCGGCTCGTCTCCGAGGGCGCGGATCCGGAGGAGGCGAAGGTGGTGGCCATGGCGGTGCTCCCGCCGGAGGCCTCCCGCTACCGCGAGGAAGAGGAGGACGAGCGCGTCGTCCTCACCGACTGGCTGCGCCCCCGCATCCAGCCGAACACCGCCGTCTCGTTCGGACTGCTGCTGCTCGTCGCCGGCGCCGGCCTCTTCGTGTGGTGGGGCTTCTTCGAGGGCCCGCCGAGCCTCGTGGTGCTCGGTGGCGTGCTCATGGCCGCCGGGACGCCGCTCTTCGCGGTGGGGCTGGCACAGTTCCGCGCGGCGGAGCAGCGGAAGCGGGTGCGCGTGCCGAAGGAGACCGCCGCGCCCGTGGAGCTGACGACCGTGGCTGAGGGGAAGCCGTCGGACGCCGCCGCGGCAGAGGGCACCGGAGCGGGCGCGGTGACCGGCGGGCCGGGTGAACGTTGACGGACCGAGCGCCTACACCGGCCGGATCCACGGGCGCATCCAGGCGCAGAAGCGGCGGCCGGAGCCACCGAGCGGCGCGCCGATGAACTCCACCACCTCGCCGGGGCGCGCGAGGGTCACCTGGGTGGGCGGCACCATCACCAGCAGTTGAAGGGTGCGGCCGCCGTGGGTGATGTCGAAGCGCAGCCACTGGTTGCGCGGTGTGAGGCGGGCCACCACCGAACCGGGCTTCAGCGGAAACTCGTCGTCGATGTCGTCGAGCTTCAGCCGCAGGGTGTCGTCGTCCACCCGGATGACGAAGCCCGCGGCGAGCTTGCGCTGCATGAGCACCAGCGCCGCCATCAACGCGGCGATGGACCCCACCGCGAGCATGCCCACCGCGGTGGTGAAGAGCAGCGGCGACCCCTTCGGAATGAGCTCCTGCGAAAAGAGCACCCAGCCGCCGCCGGCGACGAGGAGGAGCCAGGGGACGATGAGCGCGAGCAGCCTCGGGTCGAGCGGTGCCACCAGGGGGAACCGGTCGGCGTCCGAGCGGTTCACGCGCACCGCCCAGACGACCGCGCCGGCGGTCAGCGCGAAGAGGACGAGCTGCGTGAGGAGGTGCGCTGTCTGCATCCCCGTCACTTAGCGCGGAACCCGCGAGGGACGGAGCGGGCGCTACGCGGTGCCGGAGCGGTTCTCCCAGCGAAGGGCCCCTGACGGCGCCTCCTCCCGCGAGACTGCTGCCGCGGCGCCGGCGCGGGAGAGCTCGAGCACGCGGGGGACGCCGGTGGCGAACTCGCAGGCGCGGGAGATGACCGCGTCGTCCTTGAGGATGCGGCGGTGGCCGAGGTCCCTCACGGACTCGACCGCGCCCTGCCGGCTGACCTGCGCCCAGGCCTCGCCGTGCGCGAAGGGGACCTCGTCGTCGTGGGGGTCGTGGAGCGCGAGCAGCGGGGTGGTGAGGGCGCCCCGCACGGCGCGCAGGTCGATCTCGTCCATGCGCCGCCCGACGAGGGACTCGATCTCCCGGTACACCCCGTCGCGGCGCGCGCCGGGGACGTGGAGGAAGTCGAGCATCCGGTCCACGAAGAGCTTCGGCTCCACCGAGGGCGCGATCCCCACGAGGCGCTCGGCGACGGGCGACTCGAGGTGCGCGAGCAGGAGCGCGATCCCACCGAACGAGTGCGCCACCGCGCCGCGGAAGGGCCCCGCCAGCTGCGTCACGTCTCCGATGGCGCGGGCGGCGCGGACGAGGTTCGTGGTCTCGCCGCTGGAGAGGCCGTGCGCGGGCAGGTCCATCGCCACCACCTTGAAGCCGGCGCGCACGAGCGGCTCGACGAAGCGCTCGAACTGCGTGCTGCGGCCCTCCCACCCGTGCACCAGCAGGATGCCGGGGCCCTGCCCCCACGTGTACACCGCGACCTCGGAGGGGCCGCTCCGCACGGTGGAGCGCACCGCCTGCTGTCCGCTTCCCCCCTCCGGCGCCCGCGCGCGCTTCGAGCGACGCGGCGAGAGGAACAGCGACGCCACCTTCCGCGTGGTGGCGGCGGGGGCGAGGGTGTGGCCCAGCTTCACAAGGAAACGAACGGTCGTGCTTTTTGCGGACATGACGGGGACCTCCAGGGGGACGAAGCGGACGGCGGTGAGAAGGGGTCAGCGGGGCCGGTGACGGAGGAGGAGCGCGTCGAACGCGGCGCGGGCGCGCTCGTCGGCCTTCGGGTCGCCCTTCACGCGGGAGATGAAGTGGTGGGAGAGCACCATGCCGTAGACCTCGAAGGCGAACTGGTCCGGCTCGAGGCCCTTCGCGAGGTGGCCTGCGTCCACCGCGAGCTTCGCCGCGCGAGCGACCGCATCGAGCAGCCGCTTCTGCGCGTCGATGATCGCCTCCTTCAAGGGGCCCGGCCGGTCGTCGAACTCCACCGAGGCAGAGACGATGAGGCAGCCTCCCGGCCAGGGCGACTCGCAGTTCCACTGCAGCCAGTGACCGAAGAGCGCGCGAAGGCGGGGCTCGCCGCGCGGGTGGGCGATGGCGGGGTGGAAGACCGTCTGCTCGAAGCGGGCGACCTCCGACTCGAGGACCTGCAGCTGCAGCTCCTCCTTGGACCCGAAGTGCGCGAAGAGGCCGCTCTTCGACATCTTCAGCTCGTCCGCGAGCCCGCCGATGGTCAGGCCGTCGAAGCCCACCCGGCTCGCCAGCGCCGCGGCTGCGTTCACGATCCGCTCGCGGGTGAGCTCGCCCTTGCCCATGCGCCGCCGAGGATACGAACGACCGTTCGTGTTTTCAAGCCCCTCGTGCACGGCGTTGCGGCCCCGGCGCGCCCGCCGCGTCGCGCTCGCCATCCCCCGCCCGGGTTGTTATCCACCTCCGGCAATGGCGTTCCTCGGCATCGATCTGGGCGGGACCTACGCGCGCGCCGCGGTGGTGGACGGGGAGGGCCGCGTCCTCGCCTCGGCGAAGCGGGCGCTGGAGGATCGCTCGGTGGCCGGGGTGGTGGAGACGCTCGGGCTCGCGGCGGACGAGGTGCTCGCGCGCCATCCGCAGGTGCAGACCTGCGGCGTGGGCGTGGCGGGGATGCTCGACCGGGACACCGGCACGGTGGCGGTGGCGCCGAACCTCGGCTGGCGGGACGTGCCGTTCGGAAGGCTCTTCTCCGCGCGGCTCGGCCGGCCGGTGCGCGTGGTGAACGACCTCTCCGCCGCCGCGTGGGGCGAGTTCCGGGCGGGCGCCGGTCGCGGTCAGACGGACATCCTCGTGGTGTTCGTGGGCAGCGGGGTGGGCAGCGCGATCATCACCGGCGGCCGCCTGCTGAAGGGCGCGGGCGGCGCGGCGGGCGAGTTCGGCCACGTGAAGGTGGTGCCGGCCGGCGGGCGCCTCTGCGGCTGCGGCGAGCTGGGCTGCCTCGAGTCCTACATGGGCGGGCACAACCTCATCGCGCAGATGCGCGAGGCCATCGACTCCGGGCGGCCCACGCTGCTGCGCGAGCTCGCGGCGCGCGAGGGAAAGGTATTCTCCCCGGTGGTGCTGGAGGAGGCGGCGCTGGCCGGCGACGCGGAGGCGCAGGTCATCTACGACCGCGCGGTGGAGGCGCTGGCGCTGGCCATCGCCAACCAGATCACGGTGCTCAATCCGGGCGCGCTGGTCATCGGCGGCGGGGTGCTCTCGCGCTGTCCGCAGATGCGCGAGCGGGTGCGGGCCGGCGTGGCGCGGTGGGCGGGGCGGGTGAGCCAGCGGGTGCTGCAGGTGACCGACGCGGCGCTGGGAGACGACTCGGGGCTCATCGGCGCGGCGCTGCTCGGCGCGGGCGAGGGTTCGGGGTGACCGAAGCGCCTCGCTACGTGCTCCGGTTGTTCGTGGCCGGCGACGGTCCGAGGTCGCGCGCGGCGCAGGAGAACCTCCATGAGATCTGTGAACGGCACCTCGCGGGGCGCTACGAGATCGAGCTGGTGGACATCCTCGCCGACCCGGAGCGGGCGGAGCGCGAGCGGGTCCTCGCCACGCCCACGCTGCTGGTGGTCTCGCCGCACGCGGGCCGGAGAATCGTGGGCGACCTCTCGGTGACCGAGCGGGTGCTCGTGGGCATGGGCCTGCGTCCGAGCGTTTGGACGTGGAGACGGGGGTATTAGGAGTTTCGACACGCATGACGGCGCCTATCGAGAAGCTTCCAACGGGCATCGAAGGGTTCGACTACATCTCCCGCGGCGGGCTCCCGCGCGGCCGCACCACGCTGGTGGCGGGCACCGCGGGCAGCGCGAAGACGGTGTTTGCCTCGCAGTTTCTGGCCGCCGGGATCGAGCGCGGGGAGCCGGGGGTGTTCGTCACCTTCGAGGAGACCCCGGACGATCTGCGCCGCAACATGCAGGGCTTCGGCTGGGACATCGCGCGCTGGGAGGCGGAGGGCCTCTGGGCGTTCGTTGACGCCTCGCCCCATCCGGACGACGAGCGACTGGAGGCAGGCCTCTACGACTTCAGCGCGCTGTCGGCCCGGGTGAAGGCGGCGGTGGAGCGGGTGCGGGCGAAGCGCGTGTCGCTCGACTCGGTGGGCGCGGTGTTCGCGCAGTACGCCGACGCATCGCAGATAAGGCCCGCGCTCTACCGGCTGGCGGCGACGCTGCGCGAGCTCGAGGTGACCGCGATCCTCACCGCCGAGCGCACGAGCGACCACGGGGAGATCTCCCGCTTCGGCGTGGAGGAGTTCGTCGCGGACAACGTCATCCTCCTGCGCAACGTGCTCGCCGAGGAGAAGCGCCAGCGCACGGTGGAGATCCTCAAGTTCCGCGGCACCGACCACCAGAAGGGCCAGTTCCCCTTCAGCGTGCTCGGCGGCAGCGGCATCCAGGTCATCCCGCTCACGCCGGCCGGTCCTCCGATGCCGAAGCCAGGCCGCGAGCGCATCTCCACCGGCAACGCGGAGCTCGACGCGATGTGCGGCGGGGGGCTGTTCGCGGACGGGATCGTGCTGCTCTCGGGCGCCACCGGCACCGGCAAGACGCTGCTCGGCAGCCTGTTCGCGGAGACCGCGGTCCGCACCGGCGAACGCGCGCTGATCTACGCGTTCGAGGAGAGCCGCGAGCAGCTGGTGCGCAACGCGGCCTCGTGCGGGATCGATCTGGAGGCGGCGGAGCGCAGCGGGCGCGTCACCGTCGTCTGCGAGTACCCCGAGGTGATGCCGCTCGAGGATCACCTCATCCGGATCAAGCAGCGCGTGCGCGAGCTGCGGCCGCACCGGGTGCTCATCGACTCGATGAGCGCGCTCGATCGGATCGCGGTCCCGAAGAACTTCCGCGAGTTCGTGGTGGGCCTCAGCGCGTTCGTGAAGGCGCAGGGGCTCTGCTGCCTGTTGACCTCCACCACGCCGCAGCTCACCGGCGGCAGCGCGGCCACCGAGGCGCACGTCTCCTCCATCGCGGACGGGATCATCCTCCTGCGCTACGTGGAGCTCTCCGGCGAGGTGCGGCGCGGGCTGACGGTGCTCAAGCTGCGCGGCTCGGTGCACGAGAGGTCCCTCCGCGAGCTCATCATCGACTCGGAGGGACTGCGCATCGGCCGGCCCTTCCGGAACGTGGCGGGCATCCTCTCCGGCGCGCCCGCGCAGCTCGGCGTCACGGCCGAATCGCCGGCCCGCACGCACGAGCACCCCTGAAGCAGGCGGGCGGACGAGCTTCAGTGTCACGCCGTCGATGATCCGCGCGACCCGCGGATCGATGTCTCCCCGCGGCCTCGCACCTACCTAAGCGCAGGTGCACGCAGCATTGGGGCGGGCGGACGGAGGGGGGACAGGCATGCGGGTCGGCGGCGTGTGGTTGGGAGTGGTGTGCCTCGTGTTGGCGGCGGGCTGTCGGGACGCGGACGAGGTGCGCTCGATTCCGCAGGATGCGTTCCTCCCCTACCTGCCGCAGTTCACCGGCGAGGACCCGGAGCCCGCGCCGCCCGGAGACGTGACGCCCACGCCGACCCCCGCGGGCCTGGCGAGTCCGACCGGCGGCAAGGACCGCACGGACCTCGGGCCTGCGCCGCTGGACATGCCCATCCGCGGGCTCATCGCCTTTCCCATCCGGCGCGAGGCGCAGCTCGAGGCGCTCATCCGCGACATCTACACGCCGGGTCATCCGCTCTTCCGGCGCTACATGACCGCGGAGGAGTGGGAGCTGCGGCACGCGCCGAGGCAGGAGGACGTGGACCTCGTGGTGGAGTGGCTGCGCTCCGGCGGGCTCGAGGTGCCGCGGCGCACGGTGAACGGGCTGGTGCTCCAGTTCACCGGCACGGTGGAGCAGTTCAACCGGCTCTTCAGCGCGGAGCTGCGGCTCATCGAGCGGCCCTCGGCGCAGCAGGGCGGCAACGCGCCGCACCAGGTGGTGGGCCTCACCGAGGGCGTGACCGTGCCGAAGTTCGTGGCGGACCGGATCGCCTCGGTGGCGGCGGCGGACATCGCGGTGGCGGACGGAGAGATCCGCAACGAGGCGATGGGACCGCCGAGCCCGCCGCCGGACAACGTGGAGGACGCGCTGACGCCGCAGCAGGTGTGGCGCGCGTACAACGTGGAGCCGCTGCACGCGCGGGGACACCGGGGCGCGGGCGTGCGGCTGGGCGTGGTGGTGGGCGCCTCGTTCCGCGAGCAGGACCTGCGCGACTTCTGGAACATGTTCGGCGTGCCGCGCGAGCTGCCGCGGGTCGTCTACACGATGGAGCGCCCGCTCACGCGCTACCGCGAGGTCCCGCTGAACACCGAGTGGGCCGGGGCGATGGCGCCGGAAGCAGAGCTCATCCTCTACAGCGGCCCCGACGCGCGGATGACGTCGATGATCTTCAACTTCAACGAGGCGGTGGGCCGCAACGAGGTCTCGGTCATCACCACCTCGTTCGCCCGGCGCGAGGACGGTGAGCCGCGCGCGGTCCACGAGGCCTACCACCGCGCGTGCATGCAGGGCGCAGCGCTGGGCATCACCATCGTGTCGGCGGGCGGCAACACCGCGGGCGTGGACGTGCCCTCGTCGAGCCCCTACTGCACCTCGGTGGGCGGGACGGAGCTCTTCATGGAGGGGATGACCGTCACCGGCGAGCGCGCGTGGTGGTACTCGGGCTCCGGCGTGAGCAAGACCTTCGCGATGCCGTGGTGGCAGGAGGGCCTCAACCCGCCGGCCTATGAGGGCGGCATGTCCGGGCTGCGTGGCCGCCGCGGCGTGAGCGACGTGGCGCTGAACGCGGCGCCTCCGGGCTACTGGTTCACCTTCCTCGGCGTGACGGTGCCGAACAACGGGACGAGCGTGGCCACGCCGGTGTTCGCGGGGATCCTCGCCACCATCAACAGCGCGCGCCTCGCGGAGGGCAAGCCGCCGATGGGCTGGCTCAACCAGCAGCTCTACACGCTGCCGCAGGTGCAGAGGTCCTTCCGCGACATCACCGACCTCGGCACCGAGAAGTATCCCGCCGGGCCGGGCTGGGACTTCCCCACCGGCTGGGGTGCGCCGGATGCGGAGGCGCTGCACCGCGCGCTGCCGTAGCGCCCGGGGTCGCGTGCCGGTTTTCTCGCAGCCGGTCTCAGATTCCCGAGCCGGGGGGCAGTGGAAGGGGCCGGATTCATTGGGCGGGGGCGGTGGTGCGCGGGTTGCTTTGCCTCTCTCGACGCTGTGTTCCTCATCGTTGGAGGCCCCATGGTTACCCGCTTGCGCTGCGCCGTTCTCTGTCTCGTCTCGCTCCTCGCCGTCGCCGGCTGCAACACGCCGGACGCGGAGGCTCCACCGCCGGAGGACAGGCTCGAGCCGCAGGCGCCCGGCGCGGATGCGCGGTCGGACAAGGCGCGGATCACCGCCGCCGCTCCGGCCGGAGATCTCCAGAAGGCGGTCGCGGGGCAGAACGATCTCGCGTTCGACCTCTACCGGCAGCTGACTACAGAGGGCGAGAACCTCTTCCTCTCTCCGGTGAGCATCTCCACCGCGCTGTCGATGACGTACGCCGGCGCAGCGGGCACCACGGCGCAGGCCTTCGAAGGGGTGCTGGGCAGCGGGCTGCCCGCCGCGAACCATCACCGGGCGATGAACGACCTGGAGGCGCAGCTCACCTCGCGCGGACAGGGCGCGGCGGGCACGGATGGAAAGCCCTTCCGGCTGAACATGACGAACCAGGTCTTCGCGCAGCAGGGCTTCCCGCTCGAGGTGCCGTACCTCGACACGCTGGCGCTGGAGTACGGCGCGGGCGTGCGGCTGATGGACTTCGCCGGTGCGCCGGAGCCGTCGCGGGTGGAGATCAACGCGTGGGTCGCGCAGAAGACCGAGGACCGCATCAAGGAGCTCCTCGCGGAGGAGACGATCACCTCCGACACGCGGCTCGTGCTGGTGAACGCCATCTACTTCAACGCGTCGTGGGCGCGCGTCTTCGAGGAGTCGCTGACCGCCAACGGCGACTTCCACGCGCCCTCGGGCACGAAGCAGGTTCCGCTGATGCGTCACCCGCTGCTGCAGACGCGGGCGGCGCAGCTCAACGGCACGGAGATCTTCGAGCTGCCCTATGACGGTGGCGAGCTGTCGATGGTCGTCGTCGTCCCGCCGGAGGGAGACCTGGAGACGCTGGAGGCCTCGCTCGGCGCGGCGGCGTTCGACGGCTACGTGGCGGCGCTCACCGGCGAGACGCTGGACCTCACCTTCCCGAAGTTCGAGGCGCGCACCCAGGCGTCGTTGAGCACGCCGCTTCGGACGCTGGGGCTCGAGCCCGCGTTCGGCGCCGAGGCCGACTTCAGCGCCATGACGCCGCGCTCCGTCGCGATCTCCGACGTCGTCCACGAGTGCTTCGTGAAGGTGGACGAGAAGGGCACTGAAGCGGCGGCCGCGACCGCGGTGATCGTCGGTGAGACGTCGGCGCCGCTGGCTCGCCCGCTCGTCGTGGACCGGCCGTTCGTCTTCGCGGTGCGGGACAACGCCACCGGCGCGCTGGTCTTCGTGGGGCGGGTGGTGAACCCGTAGCGCAGCCGGTCTTCGTCGGGAGCGCGGTGGTAGAAGGCGCGGATGCCCGGTTCAAAGTCGAAGCTCCTTCGTGCGTGCCTCACCGCCAGCCTGCTGATGGTGGCGGTGGGGTGCGGGAAGGGCTGCACGCGAAGGAGCGCTGAGGGAGCCGCGCCCCGCTCTGCTCAGTCCGAGGCGCTGTCGGCGGAGACGGCGCCGGTGGACGAGCGCGCTGCAGGGCCGGTGACGCCCGCGCGGTCGCCGGTGGGCACGAACCTCGACTTCCTCGTGGACTGGAGCCGCGAGTGGAGCTTCGTCGATCAGTTCAAGGTCTCGCGGCCCTGGCACTCGACGAGCGGCTACGCGTGGCAGGACGACCAGCCGCTGGATCTCGACGAGAAGGGGAACGTGCGTTCCCTGCGCGAGGGCCAACGCGCACGGACGCTGCTGATGTGGGACCGCGTCGGCGCGCCCGCGGGCACGTACGTGGTGCTCTACGACGGCAAGGGCCGGCTCGAGTACTCGCACGCGGGCAAGCGGCTGGAGGACGGCCGCGAGGTGAAGCGCGGGGCGGGACGCGACGAGGTGACGCTCGATCCGCGCGAGCAGGGGCTGGTGCTCGACGTGGTGGCGGTGGACGGCACCGACCCGCTGCGGAACCTCCGCGTGCTGATGCCCGGCGGACGGTGCGAAGGCGACGTGCGGCGTTGGTGCGACGCGAAGACTGCGTGTGGTGACGCGGGCGCGTGCGTGCCGTTCGAGAAGAATTACCGCGAGCAGCCCTTCCACCCGCTCTTCCTCGAGCGGCTGAAGGACTACGCGAGCGTGCGCTTCCTCAACTGGATGATCGGCATGGATGGCGGCGCGGTCGCCGGAACGTGGGAGACGCGCCCGAAGCCGGACGACGTGCGCTGGCGGGGCGGGGCGCCGGTGGAGGTGATGGTCGCGCTGGCGAACGTGCAGGGACAGGACCCCTGGTTCACCATCCCGCATACCGCCGACGACGCGTACGTGGAGGCGTTCGCGCTCTACGTGCGCGACAACCTGCGGCCGGAGCTCAAGGCGTACGTCGAGCACTCCAACGAGGTCTGGAACGCCATCTTCCCGGTGGCGAAGCACGCGCAGGAGGAGGGGCTGCGGCTCGGGCTGTCGGAAAATCCGTACGAGGCGCAGCTGCGCTGGCACGCGCAGCGCTCGCTTCGGATCTTCGGGATCTTCGAGCGCGTGTTCGGTGAGGCGCGGAAGGGGAGGCTCGTCCGCGTGATGGGCTCGCACATCGCGAACGCGTGGAGCTCGGAGACGCTGCTCTCGTTCGAAGACGCCGCGAAGCACACCGACGCGCTGGCGGTGGCGCCCTACTTCGGCGGCGAGTACGGCGACCCGAAGATGCGCGACTTCCTCTGGGGCCAGACACCGGACACGTTCCTCGAGGCGATGCGAAGGGACTCGCTGCCGCGGGTGAAGGGCTGGGTCGCGGAGCAGGCGAAGGTGGCGAAGAAGCACGGCGTGAGGCTCGTGGCGTACGAGGGCGGGCAACACCTCGTAGGCCACGGACCGATGCAGGAGGACCCTCGCGTGAACGCGCTGTTCGACGCGGTGAACCGCGACCCGAAGATGAAGGCGCTGTACCTCGACTACCTCGGGATGTGGCGCGCGGCGGGCGGTGAGCTGTTCGTGCACCTCGGCGCGGTGGGCAACTGGTCGAAGTACGGGCGCTGGGGCGCGCTCGAGTGGATGGACCAGCCGCGCGAAGAGGCGCCGAAGCACGACGCCCTGATGACCTTCATCGAGCGCACGCCGCGCTGGTGGTGAGGTGGGTGAGGTCGCTTCGCTGCGGAGAGCTCAGGTCAGCAGCGTGATGAAGCCGAAGGACAGCGCGCTGATGAACACGGTCGCCGCGAGCGTGGCGTAGAGCGGCCTCAGCCCCGCCGCCTTCACCTTCGCCCAGCGCAGGTCGAGCCCGAGCCCGGCCATCGCCACCGCGAGCAGCAGCGCGTCGAGCTGGACCACCCCGTCCACCACGCTCGTGGGCAGGAGCCCCGTGGAGCGCAGCACCATCGTGGCGATGAAGAGCCCCACGAACCAGGGAATGGGTGAGACGCCGGCCGAGCCCTTCGGGCCGCCGTAGCGGCGGTGGAGCACCGAGAGCACGCTCCTTCGCGTCGATCACCCCCGCCACCGCGACGATCGCCGAGGCGCCGCAGATCGCGGTTCCCGAAGCGAGCACGGTGGCGAGCGACTTCGACAGGCCGAGCCTCTTCCCGAACCAGATGGCGAAGAGGAGCGTCCCCACCACGGAGACGAAGACCACGCCGAGCCCGACCGCGCCCACCGACTGAAGCTGCGAGAGCCCGAGCCGGATGCCGAGCAGGCCTACCGCCAGCCGGAGGAGCTGCTTCGCGGAGAAGGTGATCCCCGGCTGAAGCACTGCGGGAAGCCGGCGCACGTTCGCGAGCGCCGCGCCGAGGAGGATGGCCCAGATGAGGGGGCTCAGCGCAGGCGTGAGGCGTGAGGCGAAGAACGCGGCGGCGCCCACGGAGGAGGCGAGGAGCACGCCCGGTCCCTTCGTCTTCACCCACTCCGCTGCAGCGTGGCGTCGCCTGGCAGGTGGGTGATGGGGCGCGACGTCGGGCTGAGCGGGGAGAGGGATCTCGGCGGGGTTCATGGTGCGGAGCGACACGGTGAGAGGCCCCGGAAGTTCCCGTGCCGGCGAACGGTGCCGCGGGAACTCCGCGGACGGCTCGTCGTGTCTGCAGCCCATCCTCGCAACGAAAGGTCACTGCAGATGAAGAACCTCATCGCTCCGCTGCTCGGGGCACTCGCGGCGCTCGCGACGATTGGAACCCTCAGCGCCTGCGCGACCGTCCGCCCGGTCAGCGGCGAAGCGAAGCCGGAGCGCCGTCAGGTGACGGTCCTCTATGTGGCGGATCTGCACGCGCAGCTGCGGCCGCACCCGGAGCTCTTCTGGAGGGACGGCGAAGAGCGCATCGAAGAGGCCGGCGGCTTCGCGCGTGTGGCCGCGGCCATTGCGCGGATCCGCGCCGAGCGAGGGGGCGACGTCCTCGTGCTCGATGCCGGCGACACGATCCAGGGCAGCGGTGAGGCCGGGCTTACCGAGGGCAGGGCGCTCATCGATCCGCTCAACGCGCTGGGGATAGACGCCGCGGTGCCGGGGAACTGGGAGGTCGTGTACGGCCCGCGGGCGCTGCGCGAGAGGGCCGCGGAGCTGAAGCATCCGCTCATCGCTTCGAACCTGCGCGACGGTGCGAGCGGAGAGAGGCTCTTCGCGCCGTACTTTCTCGAGAGCGTGGCGGGCGTGAAGGTCGCGGTGGTCGGCTACACCGATCCGGACGTGCCGCGCCGGCAGCCGCCCGGCTACAGCGTGGGCCTTCGCTACGACGGACCGGAAGAGCTGCCCTCGCTGGTGCGTGAGGTCCGCGAAACGCACGGTGCGGACGTCGTGCTGCTGATGAGCCATGTGGGCCTCGCGAAGGCGGTGGGGCTCGCGGAGGAGGTGAAGGGCGTCGACGTTCACCTCTCCGGCGACACGCACGAGCGCACCTACGAGCCGATCGAGAAAGAGGACGGCAGCTGGGTCGTCGAGCCCGGTGCCTTTGGTTCGTTCCTCGGCCGGCTCGACCTGTGGGTGGAGAACGGGAGGGTCGTCGATCGGAAGTGGGAGCTCATCGAGCTGACCGCGTCGCGCTTTCCGGAGGACCCGACGGTCGCGAAGCTCGTCGAGGCGGCGGTCGCGCCCCACGAGGCCGCGCTCAGTGCGGAGGTCGGCCGGGTGGACGTGCCGCTCGCGCGCTACGCGGTGGTGGAGAACCCGCTCGACAACGTGCTCGCCGACGCGATTCGTGAAGCGGGCGGAACGGAGATCGGCCTCTCCAACGGCTTCCGCTTCGGCGCGCCGCTCCTGCCCGGTCCGGTGACCGAGCGCGAGCTGTGGAACCTCTTCCCCATCGTCAACAAGCTGAAGACCGGCAAGGTCAGCGGCCGCCAGCTGCGCGCGTTCTGGGAGCAGGAGCTGGAGAACGTCTTCTCGCGGCAGCCCGAGAAGCGCTTCGGCGGAATCGATTCGCTTCCGCGCCGGCGCACCGAAGGCCTCCAGGGGCGCGCCGTCGGTGAAGACCTCCCGCCCGTCCTCCGCACCCAGCAGCTCGAGCTGCAGTGACACGCCGTCCCTCCAAAGGAGCACCCCATGAACGCTCGCATCGTCTCTCTCTTCGCCGTCCTCTCGCTCTTCCTCCTGCCCTCCGCTGCACTCGCCCGTGAGAAGACGGCAGCCCCGCAGCCCAGACCGCAGAAGGGCAAGCTCGTCTTCGTCGCCACCACCGGGCTCGAGGACGTCCTCACCCTGACGAGCTCCTTCCGCCACGCGCAGGGTGCGCTGGAGTCGGGGCACCTCGAGTCGGTGGTGTGGCTCTCCTACGGTCGTGCGGTGGTGGCGCTCGATCCGACCGTGGAGGCGGTGCCGTCCTCGGTGCGCAAGGCCGCCGCGGAGGCGAAGGCCGCGGGCGTGAAGCTCGTCGCGTGCGCCACCGCGCTGAAGAAGTTCGGCATCGCCCCGGACCGGCTGCAGCCGGACGCGGAGGTCGTCGCCAATGGTGCGCACGAGCTCGCCCGGCTGGTGGCGGAGGGTTACGCGGTCATCCGCTACTGACGCGGACGCTCACGCACTAAAT
Source organism: Pseudomonadota bacterium (assembly GCA_023423535.1). Classification (GTDB taxonomy): domain Bacteria; phylum Myxococcota; class Myxococcia; order Myxococcales; family Myxococcaceae; genus JAFAFL01. The sequence goes on along the minus strand of JAFAFL010000034.1, from coordinate 44,830 downwards.
CGCCGCCAGCGCGCGCTGGAGCCGTTCGTTCACCTCCCGGCCGCTCGACCGGCGCCCATCTGCATCACCGCAGCGAGGTCGTCGCGGATCGCGCTGACCGTGCGCATCCCGCCGCTGATGTTGTGCGCGTCGTACCCGAGCTGACCCAGCAGCCTCACCGCGGTGTGCGAGCGTTGACCGCCCGCGCAGTACACGTAGAGGGGTCGGTCCTTCGGCAGCTCCCCATGACGCGCGCGCAGCTCGCCGAGCGGGATGTGCACCGAACCCTCCAGCTTGTCCTGCGCGCGCTCCGAGGGCTCCCTGACGTCCACCAGCAACGCGCCGCCATCCTTCTGCTGCAGCACGTCCCGCCACGACACGAACCGCGTCTCCCCGCGCAGCAAGTTCCCCGCGATGTAGCCGAGGATGTTCACCGGGTCCTTCGCCGAGGAGAACGGCGGCGCATACGCGAGCTCCAGCTCCGCGAGCGCAAACACGTCCGCGCCGAGCCGCATCGCCGTGGCGATGACGTCCAGCCGCTTGTCCACGCCTTCGCGTCCTACGCCCTGCGCGCCGAGGATCCGGCCCTCGGGAGAGAAGAGCAGCTTCAGCGTGAGCGGCTCCGCGCCCGGGTAGTAGCCGGCGTGCGAGGCGCCGTGCATCACCACGCTGTGGAACGGAACGCCCGCGCGCTGCAGCGCCGCTTCGTTCTTCCCCGTCGAGCCCGCGGTCAGCTCGAACACCTTCGCGATGCCGGTGCCCTGGATGCCCGCGTAGGCGACCGGCGTTCCCGCCAGGCGATCCGCCACCAGACGGCCCTGACGGTTCGCGGGTCCGGCGAGCGGAACCCACGCCTGCTCGGTTCCACCCATCGCCGGCACCTCGGCCGCATCACCGATCGCGGAGATGTCCGGGTCCGAGGTGAGCAGCCTCGCGTCCACCTTCACGCCGCCGCGCGCGCCCGTCTCCAGCCCCGCCTCCAGCGCGAGCTGGGACTCCGGCTTCACGCCAATGGAGAGGCACACGAAGTCCGCGCTCAGCGTGTCGCCGGACCGCAGCGAGACCTTCACCCCGTCCCCCTCCTCCGCGAAGCCGGTCACCGCCTCCGACAGCCGGAGCGTCACGCCCTTCTCGCGGAGGTGTGCGTGGAGCAGCGCCGCCAGCTCGCGGTCGAGCGGAGGCATCACCTGGTCGCCCATCTCCACCAGCGTCACGCGGAGCCCGCGGTGGCGCAGGTTGTCCGCAAGCTCGAGGCCGATGAACCCTCCGCCCACCACCACCGCGTGACCCTTCGGATGCTGCGCCGCCTGCGCGATGATCGCGTCCATGTCCGCGAGGTTCCGGAGCGTGAGGAGCTGCGGAAGCTCGATGCCCGGCAGCGGGGGACGGATGGGCGCGGCGCCGGTGGAGAGCACGAGGTGGTCGTACGGCTCGAGGAACACCTCGCCCGTCTGGAGGTTGCGGACCTCGACCTCACGCGCCGCGCGGTGGATGCGCAGGACCTCGTGGCGCACGCGCACGTCGATCCGGAAGCGCTCCGCCATCCGCGCCGGCGTCATCAGCAGGAGCTTCGCGCGGTCTTCGATGATGCCGCCCACGTGGTAGGGCAGGCCGCAGTTGGCGAAGGAGATGTGCTCGCCGCGTTCGAAGACGACGATCTCCGCGCTTTCGCTCAACCGCCGCAGTCTCGCCGCCGCCGTGGCGCCTCCCGCGACGCCTCCGACGATGACGACCTTCAGAGATCGTTTGCCGTTCTCGCTCATGGCCGTGTTGCTCCCAGCGCGGAGGGTTGACGGGCCGCGGCGCTGCGCTCCCACAACCGGAAGAGGCCCATGCCCGCGGCCATGGAGGCCACGAACAGCGCGGCGGTGAGCCCCGTGCCGACCGAGACGATGCCGGGGCCCGGGCAGTAGCCGGCGATTCCCCAGCCAATGCCGAAGAGCCCGGAGCCCACGAGGAGGCGGCGATCAACGGGCTGCTTCGCCAGCGAGGGGAACGCCCCCCCGAGCACCGGCTTCTCCCTGCGCCGGATGAGCCGGCTGAGCAGCGCGTAGGTGCCCATGGCGCCGCCCATCACGAACGCGAGCGTGGGATCCCACGCGCCCGCGACGTCGAGAAACCCGATGACCTTCGCAGGATCGGTCATGCCCGCGGCGCCGAGCCCGAGCGCGAAGAGGAGGCCGGAGAGACCGGCGGTGAGGACTGCTCTCATGGTTCAGATTCCTCCGAGGACGTGACGAACGACGAAGACGGTGAGCGCCGCGGTGACCATGAAGGTCATCGTCGCCGCGAGAGAGCGGACGGAGCCGCGCGCGAGGCCACAGACGCCGTGACCGCTGGTGCAGCCGTTGCCGAGCCGCGTTCCGAAGCCGACGAGCAGCCCCGCGACGACCGGCGCCGCAAAGCCCGCCACCACCGGAGGACCGAGCGCGGAGGGGAAGAACACCTGGAGGAGGAGCCCGCCCGCGACGAGCCCGCCCACGAACGCGGCGCGCCAACCGGCGTCACCCGGCACCCGCGAGAAGAGCCCGCCGGCGATCCCGCTGATGCCCGCGGTGCGGCCGTTGAAGAGGAGGAGCAGCGCGGAGGCGAGGCCGATGAGGACGCCTCCGAAAGTAGCGATGAGGAAGGGATGCATGTGCGTCACGGAGTACCGGTGTGAGGTGAAGCCTGGGTTTGAACGGAGACCGGCTGCGGAGCATCTCCTTCTCCGAAGCCGAGCGCGTCCCGATTGGTAACGAGGATGAAGAGGCCGATCACCACGAGGAAGCCGGAGAACGCGCGCTTCAGCGTGGCGGCGGAGACGAAGCGCGAGGCCCACGTCCCGGCGAGGATCCCCGCCACCGCCAGCGCGGTGAAGAGGGCGAGGTAGCCCCACGGCATCGGCTCGGCGCCGGCGCTTCCGGCAAAGCCGACGAACGAGTTCAGCGCGATGACGAGCAGGCTCGTGCCCACCGCCTCCTTCATCGGGAGTCCAACGAGCAGCACCAGCGCAGGCACGATGAGGAACCCGCCGCCGACGCCGACCACTCCCGTGAGCGCGCCCACGCCCAATGCCGCGAGCGCGATGACGAGCGGCTTGGCCTGGCGGGGCGCCTGGACCTCGTGCGGCCCTGCGTCCCTGCGCCCGTTGCGGTACATGAAGACCGCCGCGAGCAGCATCACCAGCGCGAAGAGCAGCAGCTGGGACGCGCCGGACATGAGCGCCGCCAGCCGCGTGCCGCCGAAGGTGCCCGCCACCGCCACCGCGCCGAACGTCGCCGCCGCCTTGAGGTTCACGTTGCCGCGCCGCCAGTGTCCCGCCGCGCCGAAGAGGCTGGTGACCCCGACCACGCCGAGCCCCATGGCGATGCTCTGCTTCGCGCTGAAGCCGAGCACGTACACGAGGATGGGCACTGTGAGGATGGAGCCGCCGCCGCCCAGCAGCCCGAGCGAGATGCCGATCAGCGCGGCGAGCGAGAGACCGAAGACGAGCGGCATCATCGATGCGCCGGCCTCTCCCTCACCGCGAGCATCCCGCCCGAGAGGTTGTAGAGCCGCGTGAACCCCCGCGCGGCCAGGCCCTTCGCCGCGGCCACCGAACGCGCGCCGGACCGACAGATGAGCACCAGCGGCTGCTCCGGGTTCCAGTCGCGCGACGCCTGCTCGACCGTCGCCAGCGGCACGAGCTCCGCGCCGTCCAGGTGGCCCAGCGGTCCGGTGAACTCCTCCGGCTCGCGCACGTCCACCCGCCGCACCGCGCCGCCGAGCGCCTCGAGCTGCGCGAGCGAGATGTCCTCGAACGGAGCCTCTGGCGGACGCTGGCCGCAGGCCCGGTTCGCCGGCACCGCGATGTCGATGAGCTTCGGACGCGGCAGCGACAGGTTCGCCATCAGCTCGATGAACTCCTCCCGGTTCTTTCCCGCCACGCGCGGGTTGTGCCGCTTCTCCTCGCCGACGCTGGAGACCGTGCGGCCCTTGTAGTCGTGGGCGGGGTAGATGAGCGTCTCGTCGGGCAGCGCGAAGAGCACGCGGGTGATGGAGTCGAAGAGCTGGCCCGCGTCGCCGTTCTGGAAGTCGGTGCGGCCGTTGGCGCGCACGAGCAGCGCATCGCCGGTGAAGACCCTGTCGCCGAAGAGGTAGCTGACGCTGTCGTCGGTGTGACCGGGCGTGGCCAGCACGGTGAACTGCAGCTCGCCCACGCGGAGGGTCTCGCCGTGCGTCACGTGGCGGTCCGCGCAGGAGGCGCCGTTCTCGCCGCCGACGACCGAACAGCCCGTGCGTTCGCGCAGCACCCCGGCGGCGGTGACGTGGTCCGCGTGGACGTGCGTCTCGAACACGTGGGTCAGGTGGAGGTCCAGCTCGCGCACGAGCTGAAGGTCCCGCTCCACCTGCTCGAGCACCGGATCGATGAGGACCGCGTTGCGCGTGGACGGGTCGCCGATGAGATAGGTGTAGGTGGACGAGTCGGCATCGAAGAGCTGACGGAAGATGACGTGGTTGGCCTTCATGACCCGTGAGAGCCAGGGCCCGGAAAAAGGATTCGGCGTGAACGCGAAGCCCAGCGAAAAAGAGCTCCTCGAGGCCGCCCGGCGGGGGGACGAGGCAGCGCTCGAGCAGCTGCTGTCGCTGCACGAGAAGAGCGTGTACCGGTTCGGCCTGCGCATGTGCGGCTCCGAAGAGGACGCGAAGGACGTGCTGCAGGAGACGCTGCTCGCGGCCTTCCGGGGACTCCACCAGTTTCGCGGCGACGCGGAGCTCTCCACCTGGCTCTACCAGGTCGCTCGAACGCACTGCTTCAGGTCGCGCCGCCGCCGGTCGGGTGCGCCCGAGACCCACGAGCCGCTGCAGTCCGGTGAGGTCCGCGAGCTGCCGTCGGCGGAGCGCGGACCGGACGAGGTCTCTCACGCGCGACAGATGGGAGAGCTCCTCCAGGCGGCGATCCTCGCGCTGCCGGACACGTCCCGCGAGGCGCTCATCCTCCGGGACGTCGAAGGCCTGAGCGCGGAGGAGGCGGCAGAGGTGGTGGGCATCGAAGTGCGCGCCCTGAAGAGCCGGCTGCACCGCGCGCGGCTGCAGCTGCGCGAACACCTCTCCACGCTCACCGGTGAGGGCGCCGCCGCGGGCCGTGGCTGCCCGGAGCTGGCGAAGGAGGTCGCGCTGTTCGCGAAGGAGGAGCTCGACCAGGCGTCCTGCGTACGGCTCGAGGACCACCTCTCCCGCTGCCCGGACTGCAGTCAGGCTTGCGACTCGCTGAAGCGCTCCGTCTCCCTCTGCCGGCGCATCCCCGGGGACGCGGTGCCCGAACCCGTGCGGAACGCGGTCCGGCAGGCGCTCTCCGCCGCGCTCTCGAACCCGGTCACCGTGCGCTGATCGCACGCCGGGAACTTTCCGCGACGCCCGGCGTGTCGTGCCTGAAGCGTGAGTCCACACACCTTCATGCAGCGCGCGCTCGAGCATCTTCCGGCGCTTCGACGGGTCGGGCGCCGGCTGACGGGGAACCCGGCCGACGCGGACGATCTGGTGCAGGCGACGATGGAGCGCGCCCTCCAGCGGCGGACGAGTGCCGCCATCCGGAGCGTTTGAAGGCGTGGCTCCTCGCGGTGCAACGGACGGTCTTCCTCAACTCGCGGCGCAACCTCCGCGTGCGGCTCGAGGTGCTGGAGGGAGGTCTCGCTCAGGGCGAAGCGGCGGAACCTCGCGGCAACCTCGAAGAGGAGGTGCACGCGCGCGAGCTCGGGCGGGATGAACGACGCGCTGGCCATGGACCTCGAGCGGCATCACCTGAAGTCGTTCTCGCGCGTCAGCCCGTGCGAGTTCGAGTCGTCGGACCCCGCCGAGGTGGAGGCGTGGGTGCTGCGCGAGGTGGGCTACGCGATTGAGGTGCCCACCGTTCCGGGCGCGACCCTTCTCGGCGCGCGCCGCTGCCGCCTGCACGGGCACCTGAGCGCTTCGATTCAGTACCGGGTGGGTGAGGGTGCGATGACGATCTTCCTTCCGCCGCCCGGCTCCGCGGTCGCAAAGGAGGCCGTGCGCTTCGCGAACGACGAGGTCCGCTGCACGAAGGGACCGGTGGGCGAGAAGATCTGCGTCGCCGCACAAGCGGACGGGCAGAGCGCCGCGGTGGCGGTGTCGGAGGTGGAGGAGGCGGTCCTCGTGCAGGCCTTCGCGCGGTTGTCGCCGTGACGCCGTGGCCCGGTTAGGTTTCTGCCCATGGCCGACCGCGACGTCGAACGCATCACCTCCCCGAAGGCCTTTGCCGACCTCCTCCGCCGCGTGGCGGACTCGGTGGAGAAGGGCGAGTCCTTCCGCATCCAGGTCCAGAACGCGCGCTTCAGCGTGCCAGCCACGGCGGAACTCTCGGTGGAGCACGAGCGCGAAGGTGAGAGCGAGGAGCTCGAGCTGCAGCTCCGCTGGAAGAACGCCCAGCCAGCCTAGGGATCCCCGAACACCGCTCTGCCGAACATGTAGAGCGACACGCCGGCGGCGAGGGCCGCGAAGCCGTAGCGCATCGGCCGCTCCGGCAGCCTCGACGACAGGGGTGCGCCCAGCAGCGCCCCGAGCATCGCGCCGCTGCCCACCGACACGAGCAGGTCCGCGCTGACGAGCCCCTTCACCGCGTAGCCCGCGGCGCCGGTGATGGAGGTGAGCGAGATGACCGCGAGGCTCGTGCCCACCGCCTGGCGCAGCGGCAGCCGCGCGACGATCACCAGCGCGGGGAGGATGACGAACCCGCCGCCCACGCCGAGAAAGCCGGTCAGCAGGCCCACGCCCACCCCGAGCGGCACGAGCACCCGCAGCCTGTGCGGCTCGGCGTTCTCCTTCACCTCCGGCGTCCCGCCGAGCATGCGTGCGGCGGCGATCACCAGCACCGCGGAGAAGAGAGCCACTGCCACGCGATCCGGCACGAAGGCGTGCGCCCACGCGCCCACCGGTGCCGCCACCGTGCTGCCCAGCGAGAACGCCAGCGCCACGCGCAGCCTGAGGTTTCCCTGCCGGTAGTGCATCAGCGCGCCCACCAGCGCGCCCGCGCCCACCACCGCCAGAGAGGTGCCCGTGGCCACCGGCATCGGCTCGTGGAAGAGGTAGAGGAAGACGGGGACGATGAACATGCTCCCGCCGGCCCCGAGCACGGAGATGACGAGCCCCATCGCGGCGCCGGCGAAGAGCCCGCCGATGGGCCCTGACCAGCTCGTGTCTGCGACCTCCGGAACCATCACCCGCTACAGGCAGTGGAGGTTGTTCTGGATCGCCTCGCGCATCTTCGCGGGCGCCGGCAGGTTCAGTGCGCCCATCGCCTCGGCGAACTCGACCGCGGTCTGGAACTGCAGCCGTGGGTTGTGCAGCTTCTCGCGGCCGATGGTGCTCGCGCGGCGGCCCTTGTAGTCGTGAGCGGGGAGCACCAGCGTGTCGTCCGGCAGCGCCGCCAACCGCTGCAGCGAAGTCCACAGCGCCTGCGCATCGCCCGTCGGCAGATCGGTCCTTCCGCAGGCCTCGATGAGCAGCGTGTCGCCGGTGAGCACGCGGCCCGGCATGACCAGACAGAGCCCGTCCTGCGTGTGGCCCGGCGTGGCGATGACCTCGATGCGCAGCCGCCCCAGCTCCACCACGTCGCCGTCCAGCAGCGGCCGGTCCACGCACGGCGCGGTCGAGGCCTGGTGCATGAGCATCTGGCAGCCGGTCAGATCCTTCAGCCGCGCCGAGCCGGAGAGATGGTCCGCGTGGGTGTGCGTCTCCACCGTGTAGCGGAGCTTCAGCCCGCGCGCGGTGAGCAGGTCGAGGTACTCGTCCACCTTCTCGCGCAGCGGGTCCACGATCATCGCCTCGCGCGACTGCGGATCCGCCACGAGGTAGCTGCGGCAACCACCGTCCGGCTGCAGCGTGACGAACTCGTAGCCGTGCTCCTGCGCCGCGTCCGCCAGCGGGTGATCCGCGTCCTGCGTGCTCTCCATCCACCGATCCGCGCAGCGCCCCGCGAACTCCGCGCTGATGGCGTCGCCCTTCACGCGGTAGCGGCCCTGCCACTGCCGCTCCTTCACCCGGCCCACGAACTCGAGCAGGCGATCCACGTCCGCCTCGTCGTTGTAGAGCCCCACCGAAGCCCTCACCGCGCCCGTGGGCTGCGCGTCACCGGTGCCCGCCAGCCCCGCGCCCTGCCCATCCACGAGCGCCTCCGCACCCGCGCGCTTCGCCGCCGCGCTGAGCAACCGGTCCACGTAGATGTGCGCGCAGAAGCGGCCGTTGCGCACCGCCACCGCGCCCTCCTCGGAGAGCACCGCCGCGGTGAGCAGATCGCTCACGCCCGCGACGTTGAAGGAGACGACGCCGAGCCGCTCCTCCGCGCTGCCGGGGCCGTACACGGTGACGCCGCCCATGCGCTCGAAGCCGCGCAGGATGCGCTCGGTGAGCTTCACCTCGTGGCGGCGGATCTCCTCCATGCCGATCGCCGAGAGGAACTGCAGCGCCTTCGCCATGCCCACCACGCCGGCGATGTTCGGCGTCCCTCCGTGATGCCGGTCCGGCGCCTTGAGGTACTCCGCCGAGCGCGCGTTCACCTGCGACGCGGTGCCACCAGAGGGGATGTAGGGCGGGGCCTCGTCCATCAGCGCGCGCGGCCCGTAGAGGAAGCCTGCGCCGAATGGCGCGTACGCCTTGTGTCCCGCGCCCACGAGGAAGTCGATGTGCTCCGCGTCCTCGAAGGGCCGCACGTCGATGGGCAGCCTCGCCAACGCCTGCGCCGCATCCGCGAGCACCAGCGCGCCGTTCTCGTGCGCCATCCGCGCGATCGCCCGCAGGTCCGGCATCACGCCGGTGACGTTCGAGCCCAGCGTCACCGCCACGAGCTTCACGTCGTTCTTCCGCAGGAGGCTCTCGAGGTGATCGAGATCCAGCGTCCCGTCGTCGTTCACCCGCGCGCGCAGCACCGGTCCGCGGCGGCGGTGGGTCAGCTCGTTGGAGTGGTGCTCGAGCTCGGTGGTGACGACCTTCCCCGGCCGGTCCGCCATCACGTGCGAGCAGAGGTCGATGGCCTGCGTCGTATTCGCGGTGAAGCAGATCGCGCCCTTGCGCAGCTCCGCGCCGATGAAGTCGGCGACGATCCAGTAGGCCTCGTCGAAGCGCTCCGTCGCCTTGCGCGAGAGCAGGTGCGTGCCGCGGTGCACGTTCGCGTACTCGTGCTGGACGAAGTCCGTGTAGGCCTGCAGCACGCTCTGCGGCGCGTGGGTGGACGCGGCGTGGTCCATGTACACGACCGGCCGCTCACCGCTGCCGAGCACCGGAACCTTGCGCCCGACGATCGCGAACTCGCGCCGGACCTCCGCCCAGTCGAGCCGCGCGCCCGGCAGGCGGCACACCGCGCCCGTGGCCTCCAGCGGCAGCCCGAGATGACGCCAGCGCTCGATGCCGCCCTGCAGGTTGTGCACGCGCCCGTAGCCCATCTTCAGCAGCGTGTCGGCGACCAGCGCGGACCGGTTGCCGGTGGAGCAGTACACGTAGATGGGCAGGTCCTTCGACGGCACGTGCTCGCCCACGTGCTTCTCCACCAGGCCGCGCGGCAGCAGCGTCGCGCCGGGCAGCGTGCCGCCCTTCGTCTCGTCCGCCTCGCGCACGTCGAGCACCACGCAGCGTCCCGACGAGACCTCGCGCAGGGCCTCGCACGAGACCTCCGGCACGCGGGTGAGGGCGTCCTTCACGAAGTCCTGGTAGCTCCACGCGCGCATGCACTCACTCCGTTCGGGACTGGGGCGGTTCACACCCACTTATCCGAACGCACGAGCGGATTGAATCGGAGCGGCGTCCGCCTGCCTGCATCCGTCGAGGACAAGGGCCAGGTGTCGGGCCTGACTCATCTATTCGCGTTGACCCATGCGTCCATAAGCTTCGGTACGTGAGAGCCAAAGCGGTGCTTGTGGCCGTCGCGCTGTTGTCCTTCGCCCTCGCTTGTGGCGGTCCCGAGGAGCCGCCCGCGGAGCTTCCTCCACCCCTTCCCGACGAGCAGTGCCCGGAGGTCTCCGGCCTCTACGCCGCGGACTTCACGCTGAGGCACGTGACCGGCACCTGCGACGGCGCGCGCGAGCACTCCACCGACCCGCTCGAGTTCGACGGCGAGGGCCACTTCGTCTCGCCCTTCGGCGGCGTGGTCAGCTGCGAGACCGTGCAGAGCGGCTGCCGGCTCCTCGTGCGTTGCCGCAGCGCCGCGCTGGGATCGCGCGCGCAGATGGAGGCGGTGATCGACGCAGCGGGCGACGGCTTCACCGGCGAGAGCATCGTCTCCGGCTCGTACCAGGGCTGCACCGAAGTGGCCTACGCGGTCCGGGCCCGCCGCGCGCCGCGTGAGTGAACGCCGCAGAACGGCCGACGAAAAGCCCTGCCGATTCGAGGCGGGCAATCGCGAAGGTGCACTTATCTTCGGAGCGGTATGCCCGGTCCGTCCGCCGCGCGGCGCGAGAAGCACCGCATCTACCTCCTGCCAGGGTTCTTCGGCTTCGCGAACCTCGGCGAGATCGTCTACTTCGGGCACGTCTACGACACGTTGAAGGACGAGCTCGCGCGCCGAGGCGTGGAGGCGGAGGTCTTCCACGTCCTCTCGCACCCGACCGCGTCCATCCGCACGCGCGCCGCGGATCTCCTCGCGGAGCTGGCGAAGACCGGCGGTGACGATGACGGGCCGATCCACCTCATCGGCCACTCCACCGGCGGGCTCGATGCGCGGCTGTTCGTCACGCCGGGCGTGAACCTCGGTTCGCCGGCGGAGCTCTCCGGACTGCCGCCGCCGGAGCGCTTCGCGCAGCGCGTGCGAACGGTCGTGTGCGTGGCCACGCCGCACAAGGGCACCGGCACCGCGCAGTTCTTCAGCGGCCTCATGGGCGCGAAGCTGCTGGGGCTGCTCTCGCTGTTCACCGTCTACATCCTGCGCTTCGGGCGGCTGCCGCTCGGGTACCTGCTGAAGGTCGTGGGCGCGGTGGTGAAGGTGGACTCGCTGCTCGGCTGGCGAGAGACGATCGTGGACCAGCTCTTCAAGGAGCTGCTCGAGGACTTCAGCGCCGACCGCCGCACCGCGCTCTCCACGTTCCTCTCGCAGGTCAGCCGCGATCAGTCTCTGGTCACGCAGCTCACGCCCGCGGGCATCGACCTCTTCAACGCCGGCGTCGCTCCGCGCGAGGGCATCCGCTACGGCAGCGTCGTCACCCAGGCCCGGCCGCCGTCGCTGCGCACGAGGCTCTCCACCGGCCTCGACCCCTACGCGCAGGGGAGCCACAACCTCTACGCGTTCCTCCACGGCCGCGCGCGCACCCAGGCGCCACCCCTGAGCGAGGCGCATCAGGACGCGCTCCTCCAGGCCTACGGGATCGTGCCCGACGAACGGGCCGCGGACGGGATCGTCCCCACGCTGAGCCAGCCCTTCGGCGAGATCATCGCCGCGGTGTGGGCGGACCACCTCGACATCATCGGCCACTTCGACGCGCCCGAGCACCGCCCGCCGCACGTGGACTGGCTCATCAGCGCCACCGGCTTCCGGCGGCCCGAGTTCCTCGACGTGTGGCGCCGGGTGACGGACTTCCTCCTTCGCGAGGACGGCGGCGAGACCTCCGCGTGAGCGTGAGCGCGCTCCTTCATCACCTCGAGGCCGGCACCGATCGCGACGAGACGATCGTCTTCCTCCACGGCGGCGGGATGAGCAGCCGGCAGTGGGCGCCGCAGTTCGAAGCGCTGGGCGAGTTCCACCTGCTCGCGCCGGATCTCCCCGAGCAGGGCCGGAGCGCGGAAGTGAAGCCCTTCACGCTGGAGGGTTCGGCGGAGCAGGTCGCTGCGCTGATCGAGGCGAAGGCGCAGGGAGGTCGCGCGCACGTGGTGGGCCTGTCGCTCGGCGGCGCGGTGGGCCTAGCGTTGATGCAGCGATACCCGGAGAAGATCGCGAGCCTCTTCGTCACCGGCTCCGCGGCGGGCCTGGGGAAGTTTCTCGGCGGCCTCTCGCTGCTCTCCGCGGGCCTCTACGAGGTGCTCCCGCGCCGCTGGCTCATCGACGCATCGGTGAAGCAGTTCGGCATCCCGAAGGAATACGCGGATCACTTCCGCGAGGACCTCGCCCTCTCCGCCAACGCCCGGTTCACCCGCCACTTCACCCGCGCGCTGATGGGGATGAGGCTGCCACCTGAAGCCTCCGCGCGAACGCTCATTGCAGTCGGCGAGCGCGAGACGCTGCCGGCGAAGAGCGCGGCGAAGCGGATGGCCCGCGAGATCCGAGGCGCCCGCGGCGTACTCGTCCCGCGGGCCGGCCACGTGTGGAACCTCGAGGCCCCGGCGCTCTTCTCCGAGACCGTGCGCCGCTGGGTGACGGACGAAGCGCTTCCTCCGGAACTTCTACCGCTGTCGTGAAGCGCGACTGGGCCCGCTTTGACTCTCCCGGCGCGCCGGTGCTAGGGCGGCTGAAACATGAATCGCCCTTCAACTTCATCGTCCTCGCGCGCGAAGCGGCCGCCATCCTCCGCGGCTGGCTCGGCCGGAGCAGGTCCCACGGGCCCCTCGGCTCCGGTCACCGCACGCGGGGCGCGGACGCGGCAGAAGCTCGTGGACGCTGCGGAGCGGATCTTCGGCGACGTGGGCTACGAGGCCGCCTCGATCTCCGACATCACCCGCGAGGCGGACGTCGCGCTGGGCACCTTCTACGTGTACTTCGCGGACAAGAAGGGCCTGTTCGTGGAGGTGGTGGACAACCTCGGCGAGCGGCTGCGGGCGCACCTCGGCGAAGCGGTCGCAGGGGTGGGCGAGGCGGACAGGCTCGCGGTAGAGGAGGCGGGCCTGCGCGCCTTCTTCGGCTTCGCCGCGGCGCACCGGCTGCTCTACCGGATCGTGCGCCAGGCCGAGTTCGTCGATCCCGACTGCTTCCGCCGCTACTACCGGCGCATCGCCGAGCCCTACGCGAAGGGCCTGCAGGACGCGATGACCCGCGGCGAGCTGAAGCCGATGGACGCCGAGACGCTGGCCTGGGCCCTGATGGGCGTCGCGGACTTCCTGGGCATGCGCTACGTGCTGTGGGGAAAGAAGCGCCCGCCGGAAGAGGTCATCCAGAGCGCGCTGGCCTTCATCCGCGGCGGCATCGCGGCCGGAAGCGATCCGCAGAAGCAGAAGCCCCGTCCGCCCCGGAGGAGCAAGCCGTCATGAGGTACGCGCGCATCCTGTCCACCGGCCGCTACGTGCCGGAGCGGTGCATCACCAACAAGGAGCTCGAGGCGCGGCTCGGCCAGGAGTTCGACGCGTGGCTCGTGCAGAACGTGGGCATCCATCAGCGCCACGTGATGTCGGACGATCAGGTGACGAGCGACCTCGCGGTGGCCGCGGCAGAGCAGGCGCTCGCGCGCGCGGGGCTGTCCGCGGAAGACCTCGACCTGATCATCGTCGCCACCGACACGCCGGACTACCTCAGCCCCGCGACCTCCTCGGTGGTGCAGACGAAGCTCGGCGCGCGCAACGCCGGCACCTTCGACGTGAACGCCGCCTGCGCCGGCTGGGTCACCGCACTGGACGTGGCGAGCAAGACGATCGCGGCGGACGAGTCGTACCGGCACGTCCTCGTGGTCGGCGCGTACGGGATGACGCGCTACGTGGACTGGTCGGACAAGAAGACCTGCACCCTGTTCGCGGACGGCGCGGGCGCGGTGATCCTCGGCGCGGGCGAGGGGCCGGGCTTCCTCGGCGCGAAGCTCCTGGCAGAGGGCAGCTACCACGACGCGCTGGGCATCTACGCCGGCGGCACCTCACGTCCCGCGACGGTCGAGACGCTCGGCCCGGCCGGCAAGCCCACCGTGCAGTTCGTGCGGAAGTTCCCCGCCACCTTCAACACCGAGCAGTGGCCGCGCCTCCTCAATCAGGTGCTCGACCGCGCGGGCGTGAAGCTCGAGGACGTGGGCCTCTACGTCTTCACCCAGCTCAACCGCCGGACCATCGAGGCGACGATGGCGGCGCTCGGCCAGCCGGTGGAGCGCGCGCACTGCGTGATGGACAAGTGGGGCTACACCGGCAGCGCCTGCATCCCCATGACGCTCGACGACGCGGTGGAGCAGGGGAAGGTGCGCCGCGGCGACCTCGTGGCCTTCTGCGCCAGCGGCGGCGGCCTGAGCATGGCCTCCGCCGTGTTCCGCTGGACCACGTAGAGCGAAAGGGTCAGTCCCTCGCCGCGAAGTGCCCGAGGATCTTGTTCCACACCGCCGGCGTGACACCGACCTCGAGGTGCCCGTACGGCACGCCCTCCTGCTTCGCGCTGGCGGTCTTCTTCGCCGAAGACCATCCCTGGGTGAGCTGGCCCATCGCGGCAATGCTGGCCTCGAAGAGCACGCCGTCACCGCGCGGCGCGCAGGAGGAGCAGGTCATCCCGTCGGTCTCGAACGGCTCGCCCGCGCCCGCCGCGGTGCCGTGCAGCACGTAGAGCGAAGGCAGCCGCGAATCGAGCGAACGCTGCGCGAGCCGGTCGATGAACTTTCCGCCCATGCTCACCGCCGCGCCGATGCCCAGCCCGTGCATCAGCCGGTACTTCCCGTAGCCGCTGAAGTCGTAGCCCTCGCGGTTGGGGTTCAGGTTGTACGCGTGGTAGGCGAAGCAGGGAGACGTCGAGGGCGCGAACGCGGTCGTCTTGCACGTACGCATATCCGAGGACGCAAGGTAGCCCCCGGCGATGAACGCGTTGTACGGATTGAAGACGAGCTTCTGCACCAGCCACGGGAAGTACCGCGTCTTGTCCGGATCGACGTTCAGCCACACGCTGCTCGAGCGATCCGGGATCGGGTAGAGCGCGCGCAGGTCCGCCGCTGCCTGGAGCTGACCGGGATAGGCGGTGCGGTACACGCCCCCATCATCCACGCTGCCGAAGAGGCTGAGGTTGTACTCGTCGAAGCTGAACGCGGAGGACGAGAGCCCCTGCGTCACGTTCAGACCCAGCAGCGTGCCGCCCGTCACCGGCCTGCCCGCGGAATCGAGCCCGCTGAGGTTCGACACGTAGATGCGCCGGAAGTAGTCCGGCCACGTCCCGCCCGCGCCCTCGCACACGCCCTGCGCGTAGGGGTTGTCGTACCAGGGCACCTCGGGGCCCCAGGTCACGCACTGCATGGCGCTGAAGTACGTCCACGGCATCGGCCCGCGGCCCACCGGCGCATTCGAAGCGGTGCTCGCGATCGTCAGCGTGTGGATCGGATGCCGGAAGTTGAGATCGATCCCCCGGTGCGGGCCGGACAGCGCCACGTACACGCGCACCGAGTCGTCGTACGCCGGCACCCGCGCCGCCTGCGCCGCGGCCAGTCGCTCGAAGAACTGCGTGGTGGAGAAGCCCGTCCACGACGGCGCGTTGGTCAGCCACGCATCCACCGCGAGCACGCCCTTGCTCCACGCCACCACGTCCACGCGTGGCACGCCGGGATGCAGCGCCTTCACCCGCGCCACCGCGTTCCGCACGTGGATCGCGTGGTTGAAGTTGTCGCCGTGGAACGAGCCGAAGGTCACCGCGTAGGTGCAGCGGCCCTGCGCCTCGAAGGACTGCACCATGCCGGTCAGCTGCGGCGCGCCCTCCCAGGTCCCGCCCGCTCCGTCGTTGCCGTTGGGGAAGAGGAAGACGTTGGCGTCCTGCAGCGCCCCGTGCACGAGCAGCGCCGGGGTCTTGTTCACGTCGCAGGTGCGCGCGGCGGTGGCGCGGCCCTTGTGGAGGAGTACGAACCGCGCGGCCGGACGCGTGGGCCCCGGCACCGGACAGACCGTCCCGCCCGACGCGCATGCGTGCGCGTAGAAGAGGTTGAAGGCATCGACGAGCTGCTGGTTCAGCGCGCCGAAGTAGGTCCGCACCGGGTAGGTGGACGACTGGAAGGTGTCCACGGAACGCAGCTTCTCGGTGCGCCGGTTGTAGTACTCGCTGCGGAACTGCTGAAAGCCCTCGAGCAGCTCGATCTGACCCCAGGACCATGCGGGCGGGGTGAGCGTGCCCACCACGCGGTAGCCGTCCGCCGGCGCGCTGACCGGATCGAAGTAGGGCGCGAGGTCCGACGGCAGCGTGGAGGCCTGCTCGACCTGCGCGTCCGGCTGCGGCGCTTCCGCAGTGACCTCCACCGCGGCATCGGGACCGAGCCCACAGCCGAACCCTCCGCCGGCGACGAGGAGCAGGGACAGCGGGAGCGACGACAGCTTCAGTGCGCTGCGCAGGTGCATGAGGCCTCTTGGGGAGAAGGGGAACGGAGGTGGCCCGGACGTCGAACAACGCGCCTACTTCGCGTGCTGGGCGAAGAAGGTGAAGACGCGGCGCTCGAACTCCTCGGGGCGCTCGAGGTGCGGCGAGTGCCCGGTGTCCGCGAGCACGACCTCCTCGAAGCGGCCGCCCCTCTCCGCGTACCGCTGCAGCACGCGGCGGGTCTGACCGACCATCGGCTGCGCGGGGAAGGTCTCGTCCCCCGGCCAGCCCGGGATGGCGCCCAGCTTCCCGAGGTAGCCCAGGTCGAAGAGCGAGGTGTCGGAGACGATCGCGTCCGAGTCGCCGCGGATCCACAGCACGTCCGGCCGCGGCTGGAGCTCCGCGAAGGCCGAGAGGTCGAGATACTTCGGCGAGAACGCGTTGTTCATGCCGGTCTCACCCGGCGCCACGTTCGGCCAGTTCGCGCTGGCGGCGAGCGGCCCGGGATAGTGCGCATCGCCCACGCGGGTGGAGAGCACGCTGTCGAGCAGCGCCTCCTCGTCCTGCGCCCGGAACGGCGGCTTCACGTAGAAGGCGTTCATCACGTTGCGCGGGGAGGTCTGGCTCTCCTCCGAACGGTCCTTCTTCCCCAGCCGCTGCACGAAGTCACCGTTCGCGGTGCCGCCGCCCGAGCCCGCGAAGTCCGGCCAGCACGGCGTGCCCTCGACGTCCTTCGTGCCGCCGAAGCCGAACGGCGAGACGGGCGCCTCGAGCACGAGCCCCGCCACGCGATCCGGCCGGTCCATCGCCGCCTGCATGATCACGCCCCCACCGACCGAGTGACCGACGAACAGCGCCTTGTCGATCTTCAGCGCGTCGAGCAGCGACCACACGTCGTCGGCGAAATCGCGCAGGCCACGCGTCGCATCGATCGGTGCCGGCTCGGTGTCGCCGTACCCGCGCAGGTCCGGCGCGATGCCGCGGAAGCCCGCCGGCAGGCGCTGCAGCAGCGAGTGGTAGAAGTACGACGACGAGCAGTTCCCGTGCACGAACACGACGGGGATGCCCTCGCCGGCGAAGCGGGCGTTGACGGTGAGCCGCGAGGTCTGGACGCGGCGGATCTCGACGGCATTCGGCTGGCTCATGCGGTGCTCCGTTCGACGGGTGGGAGGGGCTGCGAGGACTCGTTGAGGTGCGCGCGCAGCTCGCGCTTGAGGACCTTGCCGGCAGCGGAGAGCGGCAGCGGTCCGCGCAGGGACACGTGGCGCGGCACCTTGTAGCGGGCGAGCCGTCCGCGCAGGTGGGCGAGCAGCTCCTCCTCGGTGAGCGTGTCCACGTGCGTCTCGCGCGGCACCACGAACGCGGCGCCGACCTCGCCCCACTTCGGGTCCGGAACGCCGACCACCGCGCACTGCAGCACCCCGGGATGCGCGTAGAGCGCGGCCTCGATCTCCGCCGGGTACACGTTCTCGCCGCCGCTGATGAACATGTCCTTCTTGCGGTCGACGATGAAGACGTAGCCGTCCTCGTCCCGCCTCGCGAGGTCCCCGGTGTGGAACCAGCCCTCCGCGTCGAACGCAGCGCGGGTCGCCGCCTCGTCGTTGTAGTAGCCACTGAAGAGGACTGGTCCCTTCAGCACCAGCTCTCCCACCTCGCCCGGTGCGACCTCCCGACCCGCATCGTCGTGCAGCCGCGCCTCGACGAAGTGGTTCGGCAGGCCGATGGAGCCGGCCTTCGTCACCGCGTGCTCCGGCCCCATGGAGAAGAGCCCGGGACCTGCCTCGGTCATGCCGAAGCCCTGCTTGAAGGGGACCGCGTGCACCGCCCGCCACGCCTCGATGAGCGAGACCGGAAGCGGCGCGCCGCCGCTCGTGAGGAAGCGCACGCGCGAGAAGTCCGTCTGCGCGAAGCCCTCCGTCTCCAGCAGCTGCGCGTACTGCGCGGGGACCGCGAAGAAGACGGTGACGCCCTCGCTCTCCACCAGCCGCAGCAGCGCGCGGGGATCCCACCGCCGCATGATCACCACCGTGCCGCCCGCGGTGAGCAGCGGCAGCGTGTACACGAGCAGCCCACCGGTGTGGAACATGGGCGTGTGGGTGACGGTGACGTCGTCCCCGCGCAGCTCGTGCACCAGCGTGTTCAGCGTGTTCCAGGCCACCATCCGGTACGAGATGCGCGCGCCCTTCGAGCGCCCGGTGGTCCCGCCGGTGAAGAGCAGGCAGAGCGTGTCCTCCGCATCGACGTTCTCGTTGAGCACCGGCGCCGCCGCACGCGCACGCGCATGAGGCGAAGAGGGCGAGACCGCCTCCACGTACGCAGGCTCGTCCACGCACAGCAGGGCAAGGGTCCGGTCCGTCTCTCGCGCCGCCAGCGCTCCGTCGGCGAAGTCGCTCCCGTAGAGGAGCACCCGCGGCCCCGTGTCGCGCACCAGCTCCGAGAGCTCGCGCGGGTGAAGCCTCCAGTTGAAGGGAACGAAGACGGCGCCCAGCTTCGCGCAGGCGAACAGGGCGTCGAGGTACTCCACCCCGTTGTGCGCGAGCAGCCCCACCCGGTCCCCGCGCTCTACGCCCGCGTCCTGCTGCAGCCACGAGGCGAGCGCCGAGGCGCGATCGTTCAGCTGCCGGTAGGTGAAGCGGCCGGTGTGCTCCCTCCCGGCATCCACCACTGCGAGCCGGTCCGGCCAGTACCGCGCGCCGCGGCCCATCCAGTCGCCGATGAACATCCCGCCCTCCTCGCGCGTGGGCCGAAGTTGAAGGGTGATTCAGGTTCCAGATTCGACGGGCTAGCACGCCCGGTTCGGGCGAGTCAAAAGGCCCGGCGCGCGCGCAGCCCGTCGAGCACGAGGTCCAGCGCCACCTGTCTGCGCTCCGCGGCGCGCTGCGCCCGGTCCGGCGAGGCCCGCGTGTGGAGGAGGTAGCTCGCCACGTGCAGCTCGAAGAGGAGGGTGGCGGTCATGCCCAGCGGCAGGTCGCGGCGCAGCTCACCGCTCTGAACGCCGAGCCGCAGCGCCTCCTCGAAGACGCCGACGAAGCGGGTGCGCAGTCCGGCCGCGCGGGCCTCGGCAGCGGGCGCAAGCTCCGGCAGCGCCCCGAGCATGAGCTGCAGGAGCAGGGGCCGGTGTCCGATGTACTCGAACGCGCGCTCGCTGATCGTGCGCAGGTTCTGTCTCGCGTCCGCGCGCGCCTCGACCCAGGAGCGCGCCTCGGCGAGGAAATGCTCCACCTCCCACGCCGCGGCCTGCAACAGGAGGTCCTCCTTCGACGCGCACAGCGCGAGCACCACCGCGCGATCCACCGCGGCCTGCTGCGCGACCTCCTCGAGGCTGACCTTGCGAAAGCCTGCGCCCGCGAAGAGCTGCGCCGCCGCCGCGAGCACCGCCTCTCGCTGCGAGGCCGTCGCGCCTGCCGTTGCGTCCGAACCTCGGCGGCCACCTCCGCCCCACAACGTCTCCGCGTCGGCGGCGGGCGGAAGGGGCATCACCGCGCTCGACGTGCTCGCCATGCCGGCGCCTTCACCTCCAAAGGCATCGGCCGAGTCCCCGCGAGGGCGAGAGGAAGCCGTGTCACCCTCCGCGCCGAGCTGCTCCGCCATCCGCCGCATCGCCCTCTGCCGCGCGCGCTGAAGGTATTCGGGAAGGCCCTTGCCGCTCATCGCGCGGACCGTGCCCGACCGTCTGCGGCGCTGTCAAAGCCTCGCCGCGGCCCACGTGGCGGCGTGCGGGTGCACTGCATGCGAAGCTCACCCGATGACCACACCGCGGCCACGCCGGAAGTGGGGAAGCGCCCTCGCCCTTGCCCTCGTCGCTCTCCTTGCGCCCTCCGTGCTGTGGAGTTGCAGGGACGCCCCGCCGATCGACGTCTCGTCGCCGATCGACGTCTCGTCGCCGGACGCAGCGATCGCGCCCGATGCCGCCGTCGAGCTCACTGAAGATGGTGGAGAGCCGCTCGATGCCGGAACCGAGCCTCTCGCTCACGCCGCGTGCGTCGCCTCCCGATTGACGTCCACGATTCCCACCCGTCCGGACGCGGGCTACTCGCTGCACCGTTGCGAGCAGGACGCGGCGTGGCCGCTGGTGGCACAGGTGGCCGGGCCCCACGAGTCCTCCGAGATCACGCGGGTGCGTTCGCTGCGCGAAGAGCTCACCGACGAAGAGCTCATGGCGATCCCCGGCATCGTCGGCGTCTACAGCTCGAACTGTTGCGGCCTCGCCTCGGGACCCGGGTGCCTCGCGCTGGTGCTGCAGTCGAACACCACGCCCGCGGAGGAGGTCTTCGATCGGGTGACCCTCAGGCTGCGCGAGCTCGGCGCAGGATGCCTCGGCCTACAGCTGGAGCTCGAAGGGCTGGAAGGACCGCGCTGCGCACCGGGGGCCTGCGGTCCGGTCACCTACTGCACCGCCGCGAGCGTCGGCAGTCCCTGTTGTCCCCGAGAGGTGAGCTACGACGCCACGGCTCCGAGGCTCCCCGTCGAGGGCCTGCCCGCGGAGCTCGAGCAGGGCCTCTGCAGTCACGACGGGGAGTGCTTCGACAACGGCGCGGGCAACCACTGCACCTCGTGGCAGACGCCCGGCTTCTTCGCCCCGGGCTTCTGCGTCCCGGGGCTCTCCAGCGCGCACTGTGGCTGCGTCGCCGGGGCCTGCCGCTGGTTCAACCAGCCGTAGGCCGCGCTTCGGCTACAGCGCGCCGAGAAACGCCGCGAGGTCCTCGCGCTCCTGCGCGGTGTAGCTGAAGCCCATCGACTGCTCGTAGAAGACGACCACGTCGGTGAGCGTGTCGGCGATCCCGTTGTGGAAGTAGGGCGCCCTCGCCGCGATGCCGCGGAGGCTCGGGGTCTTGAAGCGGTTCACGTCCGCCCAGCGCCCGCTGACGAGGCCACGGCCCGGATCGGTGGTGACGATCGTCGCGCCGGTCGTCTTGTTCACGAGGGTGTAGGTCGCCATGTCCGGCTTTGCCCACCGCACATCGGACGCACCCACGTCGACCCACGCCGTTGTCGGAGAGCTTCAGCCCGTCCGTGTTGGTGGAGAGGCCTTCGACCGCGGTGTCCTGTCCACAGCCTGCGACGGAGGAGGCGCCCGCGAGCGCACCGAGGGCGACCAGCGAGAAACGGCGAATCGAAGGAAACATGTGCCCCCCTGAAAAGAGGCCCGGAACCCAGAGGCCGCGGCCGAGCCCGGTCAACGCGGCGGGCCCCCTTGCGCTGCGCCCTCCCTTCCGGTGCAGTATGCGACGTTTCCCCACCTCCCTCTTTCCGGAGCCGCCCATGCCCGCGCGCGTCGAGCCCACCGCCAGCCGTCCCACCGCCGCACCTGCCGCGAAGTCTGACTTCAAGGACGCGAAGGTCGGCACGAACCACGGTGACCGGTCGCTCGAGTACACGGTGAAGAGCGGCGACACGCTGAACCGGATCGCGAAGCAGTTCGGCACCGACGTGGAGACGCTCTTCGGCGGCAACGGCCACATCCTCACCGACAAGAACAAGATCAAGACCGGTGACGTGCTCGTGCTGCCCACCGCGTTCTACGTGGTGCAGAAGGGCGACACCTACTCGAAGATCGGCCGCGAGCTCGGCATCGACGCGAAGAAGCTCATGGCGCTCAACGGCGCGAAGAGCGACGCGCTGAAGGTGGGCCAGGAGCTCGTGGTCCCCGCAGTGCTCGCGCCCGAGCGCTCGAAGGTCCGCGCCGAGCTGAAGGCGCTGGTGGACGACTTCGCCGCCGCCGAAGGCAAGCTCTTCTTCGGTCCCGGCTCGTTCACCACCGGCGTGCACGGCAACAGCTTCTGGACGAGCGGCCCGGTGGAGAGCGGCAAGACGTACGAGTTCGCGCACGACTTCGGCTCGGTGAAGGTCTGGGACAACAGCTCCGACGGCACCGAGCCGCGCATCCCGCTGAAGGACACGGACGCGTTCCGGCAACTGCTCATCGGCGACGTGATGGCGGGCGTGGTGCACTCGCGCGTGCACAAGATGGGCGAGGAGAGGCCGCGTGAGGCCGCGCAGTGGAAGGTGCTCGAGGGCCCGACGATGAAGGGCCAGACGATCGGCTGGAAGCTCACCGAGCCGGGCCACAAGGACGTGCGGCTGTCGTACGACGCGGCGACCGGCAAGCTCACCCTTCAGCGAGGCACCGCGGCGGCGCAGGTCGTGGATGCAGGCAAGCGGCCGTCGGAGGTCGCCGATGCGCTGGCGAAGCTCTTCGCGATGAAGCTGCCGCTCTACGGGGTGTAGCCGCCGCGCATGTCCGAAAGGGCGCCAGCAAGCTGGCAGGTGGGACACCTGCGCCCGTCCCGCACCTTTGCATTCGACCTCATCGAGGGTGTAAGTCCTTGGCATTCGAAGGGTTCGCTACGAGGGCGGCCCGGGCTCGACGCTTGCACACGGTCCAGACCCCTCTGTTCGAACGCTCCCCGAGGTCACTGAATGCGCTGGAGATCAGGAAGGCTCGCGCTCGCTACTGCCGTTGTCGTGGTGGTGGCGGTCGCGGCCGGCTGCGAGAAGAAGCCCACCCAAGCCGAGCCGGATGCGGGCAACCCGCCCATCGTCGGCGGTGGGGGTGATGGTGGTGGTGGTGGTGACACCGACGGCGGCGTGGTCCTGATCGAGGCGATCGTCGATCTTCGTGCGGACACCAACCGCGACGGCGTGGTGAGCCTCGAGGACGACAGCGACGTGGCCGGCAAGGCCGAGTGGAACGCCCAGCGCGGCGCGATCTTCCTCGCGAACATCGACGACGACACCGGGCGCTGCGCCTTCAACAACCAGAAGAGCGACGCGGAGCTCGCCGCGTGTCACGACGCGCAGGACACGATCGTGAACGGCGACGACGACCTGCTCGATCTCGCGATTCTGAAGACCGTGCCCTGGCCGCAGGCGAAGGACGACGTCTATGCGCAGCTGTTCGTGAACGACGAGGCGCTGACGAAGGTGCGCCTGTTCAAGAAGTCGGGCTCGGGCTTCCTCGAGTACCCGGCCGAGGAGCCGCTGCTCGCGCCCGAGCTGCGTGAAGGGCTCGAGTTCGCGATCGAGGGCAAGGACATCGTCCGCGACGACACCGTGTGGGACGGGTTCGTCGATGTCCGCCTCGAGGTCAACTACAAGGAGGCGAACGGCGAGCGGAAGCAGAAGAGCGACACCGTCCGCCTGCGCATCGCGCCGGTGCTCACGCACCACCACCTGCAGAACAGCGAGCAGGTGTTCGTGGCGAACCTCGGTGGGCCGGACTCGACCGCGTTCCAGAACGCGATCCAGGCGGCGGCCACCGCGGCCGGCACCCCGAAGGGGCTGCACCGCGACCAGTGGGGCGATCCCTGGACGCAGGACTATTTCGAGACCGGCTGGATGTCGATGCCGAAGGCCGGCGGTGAGCAGCACGTGATCCGCGTGAACTTCCGCTCGGCGGATCCCAATCGGAGCCAGTTCCCTCCTGCGTCGAAGCCTCTGCGTGAGGCAGGTCGAATCGTGTTTCAGCTGCGCGGCAAGGACGTCGCTGCGGTCAGCGAGCACACGCCGGGACGGCACTCGAATCCGGTGCAGGGCCAGATGGTTTCTCTCGACGCGTTCGGGAACACCGAGACCATTCCTCCGTATGAGCACAACGGAGAGAGCTATCCCTTCGGCCGCTCGCTGCGCGGCAGTGTGAGCAACTTCTACACCGACCCGAAGTTCAGCCGGATGATGGAGTCGCAGCGCGTGCAGCCGCCGGTGTATGCGGACACCTCGTGGCTCCTCGTCGGTCACATTGACGAGACGGTCTCCTTCCTCAAGGTGAATTCGCCGCGCGGCTGGGTCGTCCTCGCCAACGACGCCCGGCTGGCGAAGCAGATGCTCCAGGACGAGGTGGCGAAGGGGAACGGCAACGTGCCGATGTTCGTGGGCAAGAAGGTCTGGAAGGCGACCGATCAGTGGGCGCCGACGGGCGATGCGCAGAGGACGATCAGCCAGGTACTCGCGAACACGAACGTGATGAACGAGAGCGCGCTCGCAGCAGTGGAGGTCGACGCGCAAGTAGGGATCATCAAGGAGGCCGCCGGTCTCGAGGACGCGGAGATCATCTCCATCCCGTTCTTGCACGAGGCGATTGATGGCTACTCCGTCGCGTATCAGCCCGGCATGGTGAACATGCTGGTGATCGACGACAGGACGCTCGCGATCGCGGATCCGTTCGGGCCAATCATCGACGGGAAGGACATCTTCAAGGTCCACGTCGAGGCCTCGCTGGAGCCGCTCGGTTACAACATCCAGTGGGTGGACGACTGGCTCCTCTACCACATCAACCTCGGCGAGGTTCACTGCGCCACCAACTCCGCGCGGGCCATTCCTTCGAACAAGTGGTGGGAGAGCGGGCGATGAAGAACGTGATCGGAACCGTGACGCTGGCGCTGCTGATGGCCACGACGGGCGCGGAGGCGAAGGGGCGGCTGGTAGATGGGGCGGAGCTGTCGCCGGCCGTTCGCGCCAGCTATGCCGAGGAGATCGCGAAGGCTCGGAAGACGACGCCCGAGGCCTTCAAGGCACTCGAGGTTCTCGCCGGACAGGCGGACGAGATCGACGCGATGCGCCGCGGTCGTTCGGCTGGATTCTCGCGGTACCTGAAGGGCATGGGAGAGCAGCTCGTTTGGCCGGTGGTGGAGATGCTTGCGTTCTCCGCGCCGGTCGAGGGCCCGACGACACCGACTGCCTCCGAGGGGTTCGACGCGGGCCTCATCCAGGCTGCCGGTGAGCTGCGGAACCCGATGCTGGCGCCGCTGTGGAACGCCATCCTCGATGGCGGGGACGAGCGGTTCCTCGTGGTGTCGTCGGCTGTTGGCGCGCTGGGCATGCTGGAGACGGACGAGGCAGCGAAGAAGCTCGTGGCGCTGTCGAAGTCGCAGGGCCTGCGTCGCGACGCGGCGCTCTTCGCGATGGGCAACTGCCGCCGGCTGGTGGTGGCGCGCGCCCTGGCAGAGACGCTCGACGCGGGGCCGGAGCTCGCGCAGCTCAAGCAGGTGACGAAGTCGCTGGGTGACGTGGGCTCCGCGGCCGCGTGGAAGACGCCTGCCGTCTCGCATCGCTCCGAGGAGGGCGCGGTTCGCCGCGTCGCCGCCGAGTCCCTCGTTCGCGCGTTCGTCACCCACGAGCACGCCGAGGCCCGTCAGGCTGCCTCCAACGCGCTGATGCGCGTGGACGCGCCCGAGACGCCGATGCTCATCCAGGCCGCGCGCAAGGGCGCCTCGCCGGAGCTGAACGCGGCGCTCGACGCGCTGCAGAAGCGGTTCGACCGCAACCCAGCGCGCTGAACGTTTCACACTCGTAGGTGAAAGGGCGGGATCGTCTTCGAGGCGACCCCGCCCTTCTCTTTTTCATCTGAAGCGCTGCGTGGAGGTCATCAGCTCGCCGCTCGTCCCGTCCGAGCCGCCGAGGATGAACACGGACCCGTCCCCGAGCGTGAACAGCACTGGTTTCGAACGCGCCACTGGAAGCGGAACCGAAGGCGTCCAGGTGAGCGTCGCGGGATCGAAGACCTCGACCGCGTCCGTCGCCGCGTCGTTGAGCCAGCCGCCCGCGATCATCGCTCGGCCATTCTGGAGGGCCGTCATTGCGTACCCACCCCGGCCAGCCGGTGGGTTGGCCGTCAGACTCCAGGTGTTCGTCACTGTATCGAAGAGCTCCATCTGGCCCTCCGCGGAAACGAGCACTTTGCCCGAGCTCAACTTGACGCCGATGACCTGCCCGGCCGGTGAATTCAAAGGCGGCCCATTGCTCCATGTGCCCGAGGCTGGATCGAAGACTTCGACGGTGGCGCTGGCCCCTGCAACGCCGCCGGCAACCAGCACTCGCTGGTCGTCCAGTTCGACGGCAAAGGGTTCGCGCCGCGCGAGGGTCAGCGAGCCGGCGGCGTGCCAGGTGTCCGTCGCCGCGTCGTAGATCTCGGCAGAATTGCCTGCGTTGTAGTTGCCGCCGATGGCGAGAACCCTGGTGCCTCCGGCCAACGGCACGAGCGTGAAGTAGCCGCGGGGCGCGATCATGGACGAGGCACTCGTCCACGTGTTGGTGGGGAACGAGTAGATCTCGCAGCCGTTACTTGCCGGAGGCTGGAGCCACCATCCGCCGCAGACCAGGATGCGCTCGCCGGCCAACTCAGCCATCGCGAACGCGGTCGCTCGTGAGGCCATCATGACCTTCAACTGGGTAAAGACGTCGGTCGGCGGGCTGTAGACGAAGGTGATGCCGTTGTACGGGCTCTTGGCGGGCCCCGTTGCACTGAAGACCCGTCCATTCGCGAGCCGTATGGTTCGCGGGAGTTCGTAGTACGGAGGAATCGGCGCCGAAGTCGTCCACGCGCACGTCCCGCAAGTCCCGCAGTCGGAGCGAGCGGTGCACACGTTCTGGTTGCAGCAGCCATCGGCGCAGCTCGTCGCGTCGCACACGCATGCGCCGGACACGCAGCGTGTTCCGGTCGGGCATCCGTCGCCGCAACTCATCCCGGCATCCGAAGCGCCTCCATCCACGCCCGCATCTTCGAGACCGCCGCCATCGCTCCCGACACCTGCGTCGCCCGCGTCTCCCGGATCGGTGTCTCCGGCGTCGCGGCCAGCGTCGGGCTCACCCGCATCGGGCGTCCGCTTCACGCACACGCCGACGCTGAACTCGCACGTCCATCCCTCGCCGAACTTGTCCTCGCACTCCCGCTGGCCGGTGCAGGAGTCGTCGGTGCATGCGGTGACGGTCCCCAGCAGTCCGATCGCCACGCCGGCAACTGCGGCAATGAAAGGTCTGACGTTCACGATTCCCTCGTTTCAAATGAAGTGCGGTGATCTGCGCTGACGAGGCGCCGAAAGGCAAGGCGGTGCAAGCACCACGCCTCGACGCGGCGACGCGGGCCGAGGCGTGCCGGGTCTCGCGAAGCGGACGCTCCATCCAGATGCGAGACCGCGCATCGGCTAGGGATTCGCGACCGCTTCCGGTATGCCGAAGCCGATGCAGCCTGCGCGCCTTCTCTACCGACTGCCGCTCGTCGCCCCTCTCCTCATCCTTGGCCTGACCACAATGGGCTGCCCGAAGCGGGTGGACTCGCCCACCTCGATCCTCGAGGAGGCGGCGTCGCGGGCGGACAGCGCGAACGCGAATGCACGGACGCGAGCGCTGGCGGCCTTCCACGACTGGCTCTACGCGAACGAGCCGGAGCGGGCGCAGAAGCGGCTCGACCTCGCGCTGGAGTTTGACCCGAAAGTTCCCTGGGCTCGTTTCGGCGCGCATGCGCTGGCGAGGCGGAGCGCGCGGCTCGACGCCTCAATCGAACATGCGATCGCGCTGGTGATCGCCGCGCCGGATCATCCACTCGCGGCGGTGGCGGCGCGGCGGCTCGTCGATGCGGCGGGCACCTCTCCGGCGATGGACGCACGCCTTCTCACCGGCATCGACAAGGCGCTGGCAAACATCAAGCAGGGCGATGTCGCGCACCTGCTCCGGCTGGCGCGCGTGCGCGTGCTGGAGGCGAGCCCCGACGCGGCTGCACGCGAGAAGGCGCGAACCGCGCTCGGGACGATGGACCGCTGGACGCTCGTCGGCCCCTTCAGCGCGTGGAACATCCTCGAGTTCGGCACACCCACCGCGCCCGAGCGCGATGGCAACCTGAGCGGCCCCTTCACCACGCCGTTCGGCGCTGCCCGGCCGCGGGCGCTCCACTTCCCCGGACGGACGATCTCGCTCTCGAACGAAGGCGCGCCGGGCGGGCTCTTCGTGCTCGCCGCGGACGTAGAGGTTCCAAAGGACGGCGAGTACGTCCTGCGCACCGCGGGGGCCTCGTCGCACCGCGTGCTCATCGACGGCACGCCGGTGCTGGAGCGCGCGCGCTGGACCCGGGCGATGTCGAACCTCGCGGCGGCGGTGGTGCGGCTCAGCGAGGGCCGGCATCGGGTGATGCTCGTGCTCGCGCGCGATGAGCTCGGCAGCGGGCTGGACGTGTACCTCACGCCGGCGAACGCAGACGCCTCGGGAATCCGCATCGCTCCCGCGGAGGGTGCTCCGGCCGTCTGGGCAAAGGACGCGGTGGAGCTGCCCGAAGGGCGCCTCGAGGCGCTGGGCATCCGCACCGGTGCCGAGGACACGTTCCGAGCGCTGACCCGCGAGGTCGGCCCGGCGCTGGCGGCCTTCGTCGCGATCTCGGATGGCATGGCGCGCGATCCGGACGGGGCGCGTCGGTTGGCGGAGGAGCTCTTCAACTTCAAGAAGGAGCAGGGGCAGCCCCTCTCCGGCGCGCTGCTCGCGCTGAGGGCGGAGCTGTGGGCGGCGGACGGTGAGCTCGGCGTTCGCGTGGCGCGCGGCAGGTCCACGCGCGATCTCGAGGCAGCGCTGGAGCGCGATCCCCGGCACGTGAGCGCCCTGCTGCAGCGCGCGCGCATCGCGCTCGACGACGGCCGTCAGGGCGAGGCGGCGGAGCTCGTGCAGCGTGCGCGGGCGGCCGCGGGAGGTGAGGTCCCCCCGCACGAGATCTCGCTGCTGCGCGCGCGCCTGGATCTGGCGCTCGGGCTCGACGCGCAGGCGGAGGTGCACGCGCAGGAGGCGGTGAAGGCCACGCCCGGACTCTGCGAAGCGGGTGCGCTGCTCTACGACCTCGCGCGGCGTCGCGACGCGGTGGCCGAAGCGGACGAGCGGGTGAAGGCGCTGCAGCCGTGCCCCCAGGGGCTCTCGCGGGCCGCTGAGCACGCGCGGTGGCGCGGCCGGATTTCGGAGGCGACGCGGCTTCAGGAGGCCCTGTGGGGCCGTGAGCGATCTCTGGGCAGGCTCTCGGTGCTGCTCTCGCTCTACACCTCGGCGGCGCGGTGGGACGACGCGCTGGCGAAGCTCGGCGAGGCGCGTCGCGACTGGCCCCGGAATCCGGAGTGGCTCGTGCGCGCGGCCGACCTGCACGAACTCGCCGGTCGCCGCGAAGAGGCCCTGCGTGCACGCGAAGCGGCCCTCACGCTCTCCGGTGGAGACCTCTCGCTGCGCCGCCGCGTGCATCGCGCACGCACGGGGAAGGAGCTGCTCGAGGAGCACGCGGTGGACGGCGCCCAGGCGATCGCGCGCTATCAGGAGCAGCCCGGGACCGGTGACGCGCAGAGCGCGCTGGTGCTCGACGCGGCGGTGGTGGAGGCGTTCGCGGACGGCTCGCGCGTGGATCGCATCCACATCATCCAGCGCGCGTTGACCCAGGACGGCGTGCAGCAGATCGGCGAGGTGCACCTGCCTCCCGGCGCGCAGGTGCTGCAGCTGCGCACGGTGAAGGCGGACGGGACGGTGCTCGAGCCGGAGGACATCGAGGGCAAGGACACGATCAGCATGCCCGCGGTCGAGGTCGGCGACTTCGTGCAGTACGAGTACCTCGAGGGCCACGGACCGCGCGGGCCGGCGCAGCCGGGTTTCACCGCGCCGGCCTTCTACTTCCAGCTCGCGGGCGTGCCGAACGTCTGGTCCACCTACGTCGTGGTCTCGCCGAAGGAGGTGCCGCTCGTCGTCGATGCGCACAACATGAAGGCCGCGCCGCCGAAGCTCGAGGGCGGCAAGAACGTGTTCCGCCACGAGGATCGACACGTGCCGCCGTTCATCCCGGAGCCCTCGTCGCCACCCTCCGGAAACGAGTACCTCCCGTGGCTGCAGGCCGGCAGCGGCGCGCAGGGCAACGAGGGCCTCATCACCACCTACGCGGACGCAGTGCTCTCCGCGGCTCGGCGGACCTTCGAGGTGGAGAGCTTCGCGCGCCGCGCGGTCGGCGAGCGGAAGGGCGAGGACGCGGTGCGCGCACTTCACGCGGCGGTGATGGGGCACGTGCAAGGAGACGAGGCCGGCCTCTCCGCCACCGCGGCGGCGACGATCGCGCGCGGACGCGGCAGCAGGTTGTGGGCACTGAAGGCGACGCTCGAGGCGGTGGGCATCCCGGCGCGCGTGGCGGCGATCCGCACGGTGCACGTCGATCCGCAGCCCTACCGTTTCCCCAACGAAGCGCTCTTCCCCTACGTGGCGCTGCGCGTGGAGCTGCCCGAGGGCCGTCACGTGTGGCTCGACCCCGCTGTGCGTTTCGGCCCCTATGGCCGGCTGCCGGAGCAGGCGGCGGGACAGGAGGCGTTGCTCTTCCCCGAACCGGGCCGGCCGCTGGAGAAGACGGTGACGCCGCCCGCGGAGACGACCGACGGCAAGCTCGTGAAGCTCGAGCTGGAGCTCTTGCCCGACGGCACGCTGCAGGGAGGCGGCACCGAGCAGTACGTCGGCTTCGAAGGTGCGCAGCTCTCCCAGGGCCTCGAGGCGCTTCCGCCCGACCGCCGTCAGCAGGCGCTGCAGAGCGCTCTCGCCCGCTACTTCGGCGGCGCGGAGCTCTCCTCGTTGGAGTTGGAGCTGGCGGACGCAGTGGGCAAGCCACTGGTGGTGCGCTACCGCTTCCGCGCACCGGGCTTCGCCAGAGCGGAGGGACAGCGACTGGTGCTCGGCGCGTTGACCTATCCCGCGAACCTCGGTCGGCGCTATGTGCAGCTCGGCAAGCGCGAGACGCCGCTGTTCATCGAGGGCACCGAACGCAGCGCCACGCAGATCCGGCTCACGCTTCCCGAGGGCAGGACCCTCGACGGACCGTTGGGCGAGCTGCGCGTGGACTCGCCGTTCGGCGCCTACGTGCGCAAGGAGCGGCAGGAGGGGAGGGTGCTCATGGTGGAGGAGGACCTGCGCGTGGGCATGGGCCGGGTGCCGCCGAACCGTTACGAGGAGCTCGCGCACTTCGCCGGCCAGGTGGATCTCGTGCAGTCGCGCGACCTGCTGGTGCGGTGACGAACATGTCCACCCCCGTGCTCACCGAAGCGAATGACGAAGAGAAGGCCGCGCGCGACGTGCTCTGCCACGCGGAGTGGGGCGCCCGGCTGACGGTGCCGCAGTTCGTATCGCGCGAGGCGCGGCTTCGGGCGCACCTGTGGGCCAGGCGCGAGATGCGCACCTGGCTCTGGCGCGAGTCGCAGGCGGCCGGCGCGCGCGTGCTCGCGTCCTGCGAGACCTTCCGGATGGACAGCTTCTCGCGCGGCCTGGAGGGCAACACCTACGGCGTCGCGAGCGTCTTCACCGAGCCCTCCCTTCGCGGACGAGGCTACGCGGGCGCGATGATGCGGGCGCTCGTCTCGCGGCTTCGCGAGGAGGATCCCCGCGCGCAGACGAGCATCCTCTTCTCCGATGTGGGAGCGCCTCTCTACGAGCGCGCGGGCTACGAAGCGGTGAGCGAGCCGTGGGACCGGGTGATCGAAACCCGCGCGGCCGCCGCGTTGTCACCGGGTGTGCGCCTCTTCTCCGAGACCGAGCTGGAGCCTGAGTGGAGGAGCGTGCAGCGGCCGGAGGAAGCAGCCTTCCTCGTCTGGCCCTCCGCCGCGCAGCTCGACTGGCACCTCGAGCGCGAGCGCATCTACGCGGGCATCCTCGGCGGAAGGCGTCCCGCGGCCATCGGCGCGGCCTTGCACGACTCGCGGATCTTCTGGGCCGCCGACTTCAAGAACGGCCGGCTGATGGTGCTGCACCTCTCCGCCCACGACGAGAGCGACCGCGCGACGCTGCTCGACGCCGCCTGCTCCGTGGCGCACGAGGCCGGACTCGCGCGCGTGGTGAGGTGGGAGGACCCTGCACCGCCGCGACTCGATGGCGAGGGCGGACGCATGACCCGCATGACCCGCGTCCGCCGCTCGGGGGAACTGCCGATGCTCGCGCCGCTGAACGCGAACGTCACCGCCGCGGCCTGGACGCACCTGCCGCGCGGGCTCTGGGTGTGAGTTCGAAGCGGTCGCTCGCCCGCCAAGCGTGACCGTCCGGTCGCGCTTTCTCCCTCTGAAACAGAGGCGCGGCGTGCAGCGCGGCTTGGGTCTGGACGTCGAGCGGGCGGCTGTCCATGCTGCGCCGCCTTTCGCCAC
The DNA here is from genome assembly GCA_023423535.1 of Pseudomonadota bacterium. Lineage (GTDB taxonomy): Bacteria > Myxococcota > Myxococcia > Myxococcales > Myxococcaceae > JAFAFL01. The sequence continues at coordinate 12,835 of JAFAFL010000034.1, read as the reverse complement.
CGACTACAGGAGAGCTCACCATGCCCCGCACCCGCATCGTCGCCCTCGGCACGCACGTCCCGCCGCGGACCGTCACCAATGCCGACCTCACGAAGCTGATGGAGACGTCGGACGAGTGGATCCAGCAGCGCACCGGCATCAAGGAGCGCCACTGGGTGGACGAGGGCACCGGCGCGTCCGACCTCGCCTACGAGGCGACGAAGAAGGCGCTGGCGAAGGCGGGCTGGGAGGCGAAGGACCTCGACGCGATCGTCTACGCGACGCTCTCGCCGGACTACAACTTCCCGGGCGACGCGGTGTTCCTGCAGGCGAAGCTGGGCATCCCCGGCGTGCCGGCGCTCGACATCCGCAACCAGTGCTCGGGCTTCATCTACGGCCTCTCCATCGCCGACGCGTGGATCAAGAGCGGACAGTACAAGCGCGTGCTGCTGGTGGGCGCCGAAGTGCACTCCACCGGTCTCGACGTCAGCACCCGCGGCCGCGACGTGGCGGTGATCTTCGGTGACGGCGCCGGCGTGGCGCTGCTCGAGGCGACGGAGGAGGAGGGCCGCGGCGTGCTCTCCACGCACCTCCACGCGGACGGCCGCTTCGGCAAGGACCTCTGGTGTGAGGCTCCCGCGTCGCGCCTGCACCCGCGCATCGACGAGCAGGTGCTCGCCGAGGGCCGTCACTTCCCGAAGATGGACGGGCAGAAGGTCTTCAAGAACGCCGTCGTCCGCATGCCGGAGGTCATCCGCGAGGCGCTGCAGAAGAACAGCCTCACGCCGGGGGACATCAAGGTGCTCATCCCGCACCAGGCGAACCTGCGCATCAGCGAGATGGTGCAGCGCTCTTTGGAGCTGCGCGACGACCAGGTCTTCAACAACATCCAGAAGTACGGCAACACCACCGCCGCGAGCATCCCGCTCTGCCTCGAGGAGGCGGTCGAGGTCCGCGGCGTGAAGAGCGGTGACCTGGTGGCGCTCGCCGCGTTCGGCGCGGGCTTCACCTGGGGCTCCGCGCTCATCCGCTGGTAGGCGAGTTGGCGTCTCCCTCGACGATCACGAAGCTCCGCGCGCTGCACGCGGAGCTCGATGTCTGCCGCGCCTGTCCGGGGATGATCGGGCCGGTGGTGCACGGGCCGCCGATCGACACGCGGGTGCTGCTCGTCGGCCAGGCACCGGGACCGCACGAGGGGAAGTTCGGACGTCCCTTCGCGTGGACCGCGGGCAAGACGATGTTCCGCTGGTTCCAGGAGGCGATGGGGCTCGAGGAGGAGCGGTTCCGCGAGCGCATCTACATGGCCGCGGTGGCGCGCTGCTTTCCCGGCAAGGCGAAGGGCGGCGGCGATCGGAAGCCGGACCCCGAGGAGATCGCGCGCTGCAAGCCGTTCCTCGAACGCGAGGTCGCGATTCTCAAGCCGGACCTCGTCATCCCCGTGGGGACGCTCGCCATCGCGCAGGTCACCGGCGAGGTGCGCCCGCTGGTGGAGGTCGTCGGACGGGTGACGCGGCTGCGCTACCACGGCCGCGAGATGGACTGCATCTGCCTGCCGCATCCCTCCGGCGCGTCCACCTGGCACCGCATGGAGCCGGGCAAGTCGCTGCTGCTGCGAGCGCTCGGGCTTCTGGCGGAGCACCCGGCGATGAGGTCCGTGCTGGAGGCGCGGTGACGTCGCGAGCTTCGCTGCTGGGCGCGCTCCTCGTGGCGACTCTCGCCGCTGGGCCCGCGTCTGCGGCCCCACCTGACAACGAGGATCCCGGTCCGTATGAAGACCCCGGCAGGCCGCCGCCGGACGAGCCGCCAGACCAACCCGACGAGCCGGACCGTCGAGGCTCGAAGAAGCCCTCGTACTGCACCAGCGACATGGGCTGCCTGCCGTGGCAGCAGTGCACGGTCTCGCTCGGCGACTGCGGCTCGGCCCTCTCGCCGTACGACGTGTGCACCGGACGCTGCGCGGCGGGGAGGAGCCTGCGCTACAGCGTGCGCGCAGGTGGTCGCGGTTGGACGCAGCTGCAGCCCGGTGCAATTGAAGCCAGCGGAGTGCAGGCGTTCGCCGCGTTCGAGCTCGTGCCTCCGGTGCTCCGAGGCCACCTCTCGATTGCGGGCGAGCTGGCGACGCGACGTCGAGGTCGAGATGAAGAACAGACACCGACCGGGCGCGTTACCCTCACCGCGTGGCTGCGTCCTCACCGAGGCCTTCACCTCGGCCCGACGATCGGCTGGACCGGCGGCCCGAGCGGCACCGGCAGCCTGCGCCTGCAGTACTTCCCGCGCGTGCACCTGACGGGTCTCATCCCGGCGCGCTTTTTCGCGGTGGGCGCGGAGGTCGGCCTCGCTCAGGCCGACGTGCGCAGGCGTGACGCCATGGAAGGCCTGCCCGCCTTCTTCGCGCTGACCCTGGATCTGTGGGGTCCGCCGCTCTCGATGCGCTGAGCAGGCACGAGAGACGAAGACGAAGCGTCAGGTCCCTTCCGGCAGCCACAGCCGCGAGAGGTCGAGCTCCACTGCCTCGAAGGGCGCCGCGCGCACGCGCGAATCACCGCCCCACGCGCCAACGTCCCGCCACGTCCCGTCACGCAGTTGGAGCGCTTCGAGCACCTTTGCTGCCGGATCGACGTACCAGAGGAACTGCACGCCCTCGCGCGCGTACACGTGGCGCTTCAGCACCCGGTCCACCCGCGCGGTCGAGGGGGAGAGGATCTCGCACACCCAGTCGGGGGCGAGCTCGAAGCGCGGAACGTCGGGCAGTGACGGCAGCCGTTCTTCGCGCCAGCCCGCGAGGTCGGGGATCAAGGTGTCGCCGGACAGCAACAGCTCAGGCTCATCGAGGATCCACCATCCGCCGGGACCGCCCGAGCCTGACGCAAAGAGCTCCGTCATCGCGCCGAGGCGGCTCGAAGCGTAGCCGTGGCGTGAACCCGGCCGCGGATGCGCGATCAGCTCGCCACCGATGATCTGCCCGACCATGTTCTCCGGCAGCGCGACGAGGTCCTCGTAGGTGGCCGGTCGCTCTCCAGGTTGACGCATGGGCTGCCTCCTCTCCCCAATCTATGGGCTCATCCCGCTCGGAGCACCGTCACCGTCACCCGCCTCCGGTGCGGCGCCGTCCGGTGCTCCCAGAGGAACACGCCCTGCCACGTCCCCAGCCCGAGCCTCCCGCCGCGGACCGGGATGCTCGCCGACGATCCGGTGAGGACGGTGCGCACGTGCGCGGGCATGTCGTCCGGCCCCTCGGCGTCGTGAACGAAGTGAGGATCCCCATCGCGCACGAGCCTGGAGAAGAAGGTCTCCAGATCCCTGCGCACGTCCGGGTCGGCGTTCTCGCAGAGGATCAGCGAGGCGCTCGTGTGGTGCACGAACACGTGGCACAGCCCATCGGTCACGCCGGCTGCCTCGACCGCGCGCTGCACCTCGCGGGTGATGTCCACGGTGCCGCGCCCGCGCGTGGCGACTTCAAAGGTCCCGTCGTCGGCGGACTCGAGCATGCGTGTTCCGGATCAGGCCGCAGCGGGAGGCACCGACGGCGGCGCGCCCTGAGTCGCTCCCGAAGCCTCGTACGCCACCGCGGCAGCAGCAGAGGCTTGCCTTGCCAGCACCGCCTCCGGCTCCCTCGCCAGCGCGCGCTGGATCTCGCCCAGCCGCTTCTGCAGCGCGGCCAGCTGACCGGTCACCTCGTGCAGCTCGTCGATCAGCGACGGCGCCTCTCCCGAGTCCCGCTGACGCTGCCGCTCCTCCTCCTCGCGTTCGGCCTGGGCCTCCTCCATCCCGTTCATGATCACGCCGATGAACAGGTTGAGGATGATCATCGTGCCCACCAGCACGAAGGAGACGAAGAACGCCACCGCCAGCCCGGGCTGCGCGACCGGCTGCGTGCACAGCTGCGCCATCCCGTCGTAGCCGTACGCGTCGCAGCCGCGCATCTGGATGTACATGAGCTCCGTCCAGCCCTCGAGCGTCACCACCCGGAAGAGCGAGAGGATGGAGATCTCCAGCGACCCGAAGTGCACCGGATCGTTGGCGCTGAAGAGGAACGTCGCCGCCACGCCGTACGCGTAGAAGAGCAGCAGCAGGAGCAGGCCCACGTAGGCCATGGACGGGATGCTGCGGAGGAGGGCGCCCACCAGCACCTGCAGCCTCGGCACCGCGCGCACGAGCCGGAGCACCCGCAGCAGCCGCGCGAGCCGCAGCACGGTGACGTAGCCCGCGTTGATCGGCATGAAGCACGCCGCCACCACGACGAAGTCGAAGCAGTTCCAGGGATCGGCGAAGAAGCGCCACGGCCTCTTGCCGAGCGCGACGAGCTTCACCGCGATCTCGGCCACGAACACGCCGAGGATGATCCGGTCGAGCAGGTGCAACGTGCTCGCGTGCCGGCTCACCAGCCCGGGGTACGTCTCCACGCCCACCACCACGGCCGCGAGGAGGATGACGCTGGTGATGAATTGTTGAAAACGCGGATGCGCAACGATCCGCTGACTCAGCTGCACCATGAAGGGAACGCCTCCGGGAGGAGACGGACTCTACATGCACCCTGCGCGGCGCAGGCGGCTCGGCGCGAGGGCAACCACGCAGGAGGCCCTCGCTCGCGATCACCGGTGGACGACGACGACGGGGATCAGACCCAGTCTTCGCGGATGCGCCGATTGGCGTACCGGTCCGCGGTCGGCTTCTGGCTCTGCTCCGCGAGGAGCGGGCAGCCATTGCACGTCCAGCTGCGCCAGTTCTTCTTCACCGCCACGTCCAGGCAGGTCTCGTAGCAGGCGCAGAACACGTTCCGCACCTCGTCCACCGCCTGACCGCGGTCGTTGATCTTGGACTCAGAAGGCATTGGGAGAATCACGGTGCTTGTCCTCGACTTTTCCCCCCAGCGGGTATTGCAACCGCTGACGCACGGGGTCAATTCCGATTGTCGAGTCGAAAATCAGCGCACCCCAAGCTCCCTTATCGGTCCCATGAACGGGGAAGACGAGCTTCTAAATTCCATTGCAGGGACGCGGACTTACGCCTGATTGCCCGGCTGGTGTACGCAGCTGTGTTCTGTCGTCCGCAAACGATGAAAATGCTTGCATGTGTACGCTCGCCCCGACGCTGTTACGGCAGGCGTCCATGCATCGCGCCATCCGAATTCACGCCCCCGGCGGGCCGGACGCCCTGACCTGGGAAGAGGTCCCGTCGCAGCCCCCAGGCCCCGGCGAGGTCCGCATCCGCCACGCCGCCGCCGGCCTCAACTTCATCGACGTGTACCACCGCACCGGGCTCTATCCGGTGCCGCTCCCCGCGGTGCTCGGGCAGGAGGGCGCGGGGCGCGTGGTGGAGGTCGGACCGGGGGTGACCTCGCTGAAGGTCAACGACCGCGTCGCCTACGCCGGCCTGCTCGGCGCCTATGCGGAGGAGCGCGTGGCGCCCGCCGAACGCGTGGTGCCGCTGCCGCCGGACATCTCGGAGGAGACCGCCGCGGCGATGATGCTCAAGGGCATGGCCGCGGAGTATCTCCTGCGCCGCACCTTCGAGGTGAAGCCCGGCACGACGATCCTCTTCCACGCGGCGGCGGGCGGGGTGGGCCTCATCGCCTGCGCGTGGGCGAAGGCGCTCGGCGCGACGGTGATCGGCACGGTGGGCACCGAGGACAAGCGCGAGCTGGCAAGGGGCGCGGGCTGCGACCATGTGCTGCTCACCACCTCCGCGCAGTGGCCCGAGGAGATCCGCGCCCTCACCCACGGCCGAGGCGTGGACGTCGTGTACGACGGCGTGGGCCAGGCCACCTTTGCCGGCTCGCTCGAGGCGCTCCGCCCGCGCGGGACGCTGGTCAGCTTCGGGCAGTCCTCCGGCAAGGTGCCGCCGCTGGACGTGACGCTGCTCTCGCAGAAGGGCTCGCTGTTCCTCACGCGGCCCACGCTCGGGCACTACACGGCCACGCGCGAAGAGCTGCTCGCCTCCGCCTACGCGCTCTTCGGCGCGGTCTCTTCAGGCGCGGTCCGCATCGACATCCGGCAGCGCTATGCCCTGCGCGACGCGGCGAAGGCGCACCGCGATCTCGAGGCGCGCAAGACCACGGGCTCCACCGTGCTGCTCCCCTGATCCAGGACCCTACCGGGACAGCCGTGCGCGATCGTGCGGCAGCTCCAGCGGCACCTCCGGCCCGAGCGGCACGATCCGCGTCGGGTTCACGGTGGGCTGGCTCCAGTAGTAGTGGACCTTGATCTGCTCGAGGTCCGTGGTCTCGCGGAAGCCGCGCGTGGCGTAGAGGTCGCGCAGGTAGCCCCAGAGGTTCGGGTAGTCCTGCACCCGCCGCACGTTGCACTTGAAGTGTGAATAATACACGAGGTCGAAGCGCACGAGCGTGGTGTACAGACAAATGTCTGCCTCGGTGATTGTTTCACCGACCATGTATCGCCGCGTCGCAAGCCGCCTCTCCAGCTCGTCGAGCTTCGCGAAGAGCCCGCGGCAGGCCTCCTCGTACGCCTCCTGCGAGCCGGCAAAGCCGCAGCGGTACACGCCGTTGTTCACCGGCTCGTAGATCTCGTCGAGCACCGCGTCGATCTCCGCGCGCAGGTGCGACGGACAGAGGTCCACCTCCGGGTTCCCGAAGCGCCCCAGCGAGTCTCGATCGCTCAGCTGCCGCAAGAGCTCGCGGGACTCGTTGACGCAGATCGTGCCCTCGCGCTTGTCCCAGAGCATCGGCACGGTGACGCGGCCGGTGTAGTGCGGGTCCGCGCGCACGTAGAGCTCGCGGAGGAAGCGCGCGCCGAAGAGGGGATCCTCGTCCGCGCCCGGGAAGCCGCCGAAGACCCAGCCGTCGTCGCCCATCTTCGGGCTCACCACCGTCATCGGCAGCGCGCGCTCGAGGCCTCTCAGCATCCGGGCGATGGCGATGCGGCTCGCCCACGGGCACGCGAGCGACACGTAGAGGTGGTAGCGGTCCGCGTCCGGTTCGGCGCGCGCGTGGAAGCGCGTCTTCGGCCGCTGGAAGCGCCCCTTCTCGTCGGGGATGTACCAGCGCGTGTCCCACTTCCCGTCGATGAGCTGTCCCATAGACTCCAACATGCGCCACGAGAGCGGCCCGCGCACGCCCCCCTGACGAGACTCGTCTCATCGGCTGAGAAACCGGGAAAGTGAAACACGGCACCGCGACTGGATCCGCAGACACGCAACCGCGTACGCTGTCGCACCGAAAACGACATACGCGCCGAGCCCGGCGCATTTCGTCGAGGACCCCATGCCCTCTCGCATCAACAACACCCCGGCCACTCCGACCACGCCGGCCGCCGCCGCGGCGACCTACACCATCCGCTCGGGCGACACGCTCAGCGCCATCGCGCGGAACCACGGCGTCTCGCTGCAGGCGATGATCAACGCGAACAGCGCCCGCTACCCGTCGCTGACCACGAACCCGGGCAACATCCAGGTGGGCTGGACCCTCACGATCCCCGCCGGCGGCACGCAGCCCGCCGCGCAGCCGCAGACGCCCGCGCCCGCGACGAGCACGCCCGCGCCCGCCGCGACGGCGCCGCGGAGCAACGACGACATCCTCATGGTGGGCATGGGCACCCACGCGCACGACGAGGCCGCCGCGCTGCGCCGCCGCGGTCAGAACGTGACGCTGGTGCGTGACTCCTTCGCCGACGACCAGGTGAAGATGAAGGACGCGCAGGGCCGCGAGCGCACCTTCGACCTGCGCAACGACGCGGGCATCAACGAGTTCGCCATGGCGCTCGGGCTGCCGGGTGAGCAGACGCGGAAGGTCGCGGACGCGATCCGGTCGGCGGAGAGCGACGCGCGGGACGAGGTCGCGCAGCTGGCGGCGCAGTTCGCGAAGGCGGAGAAGGGCGGCACCATCCCGTCGCGCCTCGTGCTCAGCGGGCACAACGTGGGCAGCGGCGTGTGGGGCGACGACAACGGCCGCTTCGGCTGGGACGTGATGGCGAAGCTCACCGAGGCCATGCCGCGCGCGGCCCGCCAGATCGAGGACGTGCACCTCTCGGCCTGCTACTCGGGCGGCCAGCACGCGATGGAGCAGTACCGGGCCATGTTCCCCAACGCGAAGACGATCTGGGCCTACACCGGCTCGGCGCCGGGCTCGTGGAGCGGGGCGCAGACGCACATGGCGCGCTGGGACACGGCGACGCGTGGCTCGCGCGAGGACCTCAACCGGGCGATCGCGGACGGCTCGCGCAAGGGTGAGAACGTCGCGGTGTGGAGCGCGCGGCTGGGCTACATGGACGGCAACCCGCCGCAGCCGCTGGCGGACGTGCGTGGCGAGTTCGACGGCATGTCGCAGACCTGGGACGCGCACCTCAGCGGTGAGCGGCCGGTGGCGAACACGCAGAGCGGTCCGCTGCGCGACTACTACAACTCGCTCCAGCGCCTGCTGCAGCACCCGGAGCTTCCCGCGGCGGAGCGTCCGGCGCTCGAGGCGCGGCGCGACCGCACCATCCGGCTCATCTACTACTCGGCCACCGTCGCCCCGAAGTTCCAGCAGTGCTACGGCGATCAGATCCGCGAGGGCTTCCGCGCGGTGGGGATGACGCCGCCGGACTTCACGGCCATGAGCCGCCAGGACGCGCTGGCGCAGATCGCCGCGTTCGAGAACAAGCTCGCGACCACGAGCCCGAAGCCGGAGCTCGCCGCGCGCCTGCTGCCGCTCCTCACCGAGGGCCTGCGGGACCTCAACCCGTCGCGCATCCCGGACGGCTGGGTGTAAGACGGCGGGGTGAAGTTCACCTCCGATGATGTCTGCGCGCGGGTGCTGACGAAGCGGTCGGCGCCCGCGTCTGCTTTTGCCCTCCTCGTGTCGTGTGCGCTCGTCTTCGCCGCCACCGGCTGCAAGCGCACCGAGGACGCGCCGGTGCCCGCCCCGCCGATCCCCTCGCGCGAGCCGCCGCCGGTGCCGCCCGTCGCGGCCGCCGAGCCGCTCGAGACGCCCAGCGAAGAGAGCGTGAAGGCCTGCCGTGACGGGCTCGCGCGCGGACTGAAGGCAGTGGAGGCGGTGCACCCGACGCGGCGGCTGGTGCCGGCGCTGAAGGCCGTGGGCGAGTCCTGTGAGGCCGTGCTCGGGCGGTCGCTCGCGGCCTCCGCGCAAGAGGCTCTGACGCTGGGGATGCCAAGGCGCGCGGGGGCGCTGGCGAAGGGCGCACAGAGCGTGCTGCCGCCGACCTGCGTCGCCTCCGAACCCGCCGGCGCCGCGCTGGAGGTCTCCTACGCCTGTCCTCCGCCGGAAGCATTCGCGCTGGCAGAACCGCTGCTGCGCGACCTCGACGCGGGGACGTATGTGTTTGCGCTGGCCGCGCGTGAGCGATTGGCGAAGGCGAAGGCCCTCGACGCGGACGCGGAGCGCCTGCTCGGGAACCTGGTGCTCGCCGGGGCGCTCGAAGGCGAGGCCCGGCGGACCGCTGCAGGTGGCGGCGCGAAGTAGGGGGATCTACTGTGGGACTCGTGCCACCCAGGGACGCACCAAAGGACTCGAAGAAGTCCCCGAAGCCCGCGGGTGAGGGCGAACCGCCCGCTCCCACGCCCGCGGTGTACGAGCAGACCTCGCGCATGCACAAGGTCATGGCCGCGGTGGACTTCGAGGACGAGTTCAGCAACCGCTCGCTGAAGGCGGAGAGCCGCAAGAAGGGGCCGGTGGAGCTGAAGCCGGAGCCGCAACGTGAAGAGAGCGAGGGCGGCGGGCGCCTGCTCCGCTTCTTCCGCGGGTTCATCCGGTAACTCACCCGGGCGCCGGGCGGGCACGCGTTGTGGGAGCGCCCGAGGTTCCACCACCGGACGGCACGCCGCACCTTCAGGGCATGTGGGCGCGCATGCTGAACATCCTCATCGGCACCTGGCTCCTCCTCTCGGCGTTCGCGCTGGGGATGACCGGGTTCACGTTCTGGGCGACCCTGCTGCTGGGGATCGCGGTGGTGGCTCTCGAGGCCCTCTCGTTCTATCGGCGCGACGCGCGGTGGGCGACGGCGGGCGTGGGCGTGCTGGTGCTGCTGACCGCGTTCGGCGCGGCGTTCAGCGGTGGTTCGGTGCAGACGCGGGACCTCGCCTTCTGGAACAACTTCTTCTGCGGCGTGGCGCTGGTGGTGCTCTCGCTCGCGTTCCGGGTGCCGCTCTCGCGCGAGCGCTGGATCCCCCGGCCCGGCGCACCGGAGCGCACGCACCGCTCGCATCGTCAGCATCGCGTCCGGGCGTAGCGGTCGGAGCGCTCACCGTTCAACGCTGCGCGTCTCGTCCCGCGGAGGGTGGACATACCGGCGCGGGCATGGCTTTACGGCCGGATGCCCCGGCTACTCCTCGTCTCCAATCGACTGCCGGTCACCGTGAAGGTGGACGGCGATGCGGTCCAGGTGAACCCCAGCGCGGGCGGGCTCGCCACCGGTCTCAAGGGCCCTCACCAGCAGTCCGGCGGGCTCTGGATCGGCTGGCCCGGCGACGTGTCCGGCTTCACCGAGAGCCAGCGCGCCGAGGTCGACGAGCGGCTCGCGGCCTTGCGCTGCGTGCCCATGCACCTCTCGCCCGAAGAGGTGGAGCGCTACTACGAGGGCCTCTCCAACCGGGTGCTCTGGCCGCTCTTCCACTACCTGCTCGACCGGGTGCCGCTGCACTCGCGGGACTGGGAGATCTACCGCGAGGTGAACGAGAAGTTCGCCGACCTCACCGCGAAGCACTACCGGCCCGGCGACCTCATCTGGGTGCAGGACTACCAGCTGCTGCTCGTGCCCGGGATGCTGCGCGAGCGACTGCCGGACGCGAAGATCGGCTTCTTCCTCCACATCCCTTTTCCCTCGTCGGAGATCTTCCGCACCCTGCCGTGGCGAGAGCAGATCCTCCACGGGCTGCTCGGCGCGGACCTCGTGGGCTTCCACACGCTGACCTACGCGAGGCACTTCGCGAACTCGCTCTTGCGCACCATCGGCGTGCCCACCGAGGTGGACCGGGTGCGCTATCGGGGCCGGCAGGTGCGGCTCGGCGCGTTCCCCATGGGCATCGACGCGCAGGCCTTCAGCGCGGACGCGGACACGCCGGAGGTCAACGCGCAGGTTCGCGACATCAAGCGCCAGGCGGAAGGACACCACCTGCTGCTCGGCGTGGACAGGCTCGACTACACGAAGGGCATTCCGCGGCGGCTGCTCGCGGTGGAGCGCCTGCTGGAGCGCGAGCCGTCGCTGCGAGGGCGGCTGCGCTTCATCCAGGTGGCGGTGCCCTCGCGCACGAAGGTGGACGAGTACGAGCACTTCCGGCAGCAGGTGGACGAGCTCGTGGGGCGGATCAACGGCGCGTACGGGACGATCAACTCCGCGCCCATCCACTACCTCTACCAGTCGTTCGGGGCGAAGCAGCTGACCGCCATGTACAAGGCGGCGGACGTGCTGCTCGTCACCGCGTTGCGGGACGGGATGAACCTCGTGGCAAAGGAGTTCGTCGCCTCGCGCACCGACGAGGACGGGGTGCTGGTGCTCAGCGAGTTCGCCGGCGCCGCGGCGGAATTGGGCGAGGCGCTGCAGGTGAACCCCTACGACGTGGACCAGATGGCGGACGCGATCTGGCAGGCGCTGCAGATGTCGCAGGAGGAGCGGTCGTTGCGGATGCGGGCGCTGCGCGAGCGGGTCTCGCAGCGGGACGTGCATCACTGGGCGAAGACGTTCATCGACGCGCTGGAGAGCATGGAGCCGGCGCCGGCGGAGGTACTGAAGTTGACCCCGAAGGGAGAGCTGGACGCTCTCGTGCAGCGGGTGCGCGAGGCGAAGCGGCGGGTGCTGATGCTCGACTACGACGGGACGCTCGTCTCGTTCGTCGGGCTGCCGGAGCTGGCGGTGCCGGGAGACGCGCTGCGGGATCTGCTGCGCAGGCTGGCGGCGCTGCCGGGGATGGCGGTGCACGTGGTCAGCGGGCGCAAGTACGAGCAGCTGGGGAAGTGGCTCGGGGATCTGCCCATCGGCCTGCACGCGGAGCACGGGCTCTGGAGCCGCGAGAGGCCGGGAGACGCGTGGAAGATGGCGCGCGAGGTGCCGCTGGAGTGGAAGGACCAGCTGCGGCCGATCCTCGCGCAGTTCACGCAGCTGGTGCCGGCCTCGTTCATCGAGGAGAAGACCGCGTCGCTGGCGTGGCACTACCGCATGGCGGAGGCGGAGTTCGGCGCGCTGCAGGCGAAGGAGCTCTACCTGCACCTGACCCAGACCTTTGCCAACGTGCCGGTGGAGGTGCTGCCGGGCGACAAGGTGGTGGAGGTCCGGCCGCATGGCATCAACAAGGGCCTCGTCGCCGCCGACGTGCTGGCGAAGGAGGGGCCGGGCGTGCTGGCGGTGGCGTTCGGGGACGACCGCACCGACGAGGACCTCTTCAGCGCCATGCCCCAGGATGGGATCTGCGTGCACGTGGGGCCGCAGGCGTCCATCGCGCGGGTGAGGGTGCCGGACGTGGCCACGGTGCGGCGGCTGCTGGAGGAGATCGCCGCGGCGGGGTGAGCCCCTACGCTTGCGCGTCGTGAGAAGTCCGGGCTTATATAAGCCCGAACTTCTAACGAGGAGCCGCACATGGCGAAGGGCATGGGTCCGCTGGAGCTGCTGGGGCTGGTCACGCGGGGCGTGGAGAACGGGACGCACGAGGGCCAGCCGGTCCGCATCGTGAAGCTCGGGCGCACCTACGAGACGGACAGGGCCGACCTGTGGGACGCGCTGACGAACAGGGAGCGCATCCCGCGCTGGTTCCTCCCCATCGAGGGCGAGCTGAAGGAGGGCGGGCGCTACCAGTTCAAGGGCAACGCGGGCGGGAGCATCACCGCGTGCGACAAGCCCCGGCGGCTGGCGGTGACGTGGGAGGCCGGCGGCGGCATCTCGTGGGTGGAGGTGACGCTGAAGGAGGCGGGGGC
>JAFAFL010000165.1 GCA_023423535.1 Pseudomonadota bacterium | reverse complement strand
ACCGGATTGGCACGGAGGCCAGTGCCAATCCGGTACGTGGAGAAGGGCATCAGGTAGCACTGTTCTGACAGGAAAAATAGCAAATGGACAACAGATCCCATTGCCATCTGGTTTTTCTGCCAGCCAGTGTACCTGGAGTGTCAGTAATGCAGAAAATCCGCACGGGTGGAAGCCGAATTATTTTGCGGGGTCAGTTGCAACCTATGATGCCAATCGAATTGTGAAATGCGGCTTCTATGACGAATACAACTTTTATGGCGGTACTCACCGAACTGACCTGTCGGGGAAATGTAGTTACATCGTGGTTTGCCAGTGATAAGTATCGTCACTGGCAAATGGCGTAAACTGTAATGGAACCATTTTGATCTTCGGTCGTGTCGCAACTGGCAGTCCATGCATTGTTGCCTGAAGGCATGGAACGCGTGAGCCATATAAATCCGGTATTTGATCTGCATTGACCGCCTCCACCAATGACTTTCTTGCCAGATGGACATGTTGCCGTTGCTCCTGGCCAACGCCACGCAGTAGCTGAAGCGGTAACAATTTGGCTATCACCTGCGCCAATTTTTTTCCACGTACCGGATTGGCACGAAAGTATCGCCCCTGTACTGTCGCGGCCTACAAGCCCGTTAGGGGAGCAGGAAGCGCCAGCCGTTGCTGTTTTTTCAAGCTGTAAATACTCGCCTGTATAGAGGCGTCCATCAGCGCGTACAGTTCCACCTTTTACCTGGCCGCCAGTATAAATCCCTTTATTATTCACGCTGCGCAACCAGGACGAATCGGACATATACCAGCCGCCACCATAGGTACTGTTCATCCAGCCTTTGCTGTTTTTTGTGACCAGCCAGCCATTATTCGAAGTGATATCGCCGTTGGTTGTGGCTGTATTTCCTGAAATTGCGCCAGAGAACGTACCGTTACGTGCGCTGATATCGCCGGAGAGCGCGGCGGCGTTGCCGTTTAAAGTGCCGACGTTGTTCAGATTGTTGCTGTTCATATCAATCGCCGTATGCATCCTGTTAAGGTCGGGACGATTGGTTATGGAGTAACGATACAAACGGTCGCTTTCCTGCAAATCAGCGCCAACAAGTGCCATTGCAATATGCCCGGTCGCGCAGTTCAGCCCGTAATTTGAAGGCGTGTCAGACCAGCCGCCACCCGCGCCAATCGCCTGCTTGCTGCTGTTGATGTAGCCGCCAAGCCCTTCAATCATGCTTGCTACCGAGCGCATTCCGGCTTCTGACAGGGACTGACCGCCATTACTACAGGTCAGGGCTTCCAGACGGGATGTTTTGCTGTTCTTTGCAATACCGGTAATGTAGCTTTGTCCAAAATTGGATTCAGAAAAACCAGATTTCAGATAGCCTTTCTGAATGAGTGTTGCTGGCGTGATTGTTTTGGGTAAAGAGCCAGCAAGTAGTGTTGATGCATTGTCAGCAACATAATTACGAACAGCGGTGTTATAGGTATTTGCGTGTTCTGCTGCATTCTGCCAGCGAACATTATTCAGATGGTTTTCAATGTTTTCATAAACTTTAGGGATAACCATCACCATTATGCCGATGACAAGTAATACCTCAAGAAGAGATACACCTTTATCTGTCTTTTTCATTGCTCTTAATCCTCAGAATAATATTCCCGGTACGAGTGAGTAAACAAACATTCCGCCACAAAGGAACGGACCGAATGGGATATATTTTTTTTGCTTGTTTAATCCGCCAAGAGTGAAGAAAATAATTCCGCCGATAACGGCAATAAATACAATTGAACAGGCAATCTCAGGCGTTGGAAACCATACGCCAGTTCCTGCAATAAGTAGCACATCTCCCATGCCGAAACTTTCCGTTCCGTTTTTATATGCAAAGTAAAGTCTTACAAACAGCATAATGAAGAACATCAGCATTGCACAAAACAAACCAGACAATATATTGTTATTCCATGTCTGATATAACAGGCCAGAGAAGATAAATGTCACGGTATAAAGGCGTGGTAGTAGAAATGAAAGAAGGTCTATACAAGCCATTAATGTAAGGAAGGCATAGAAAACAATCACTATTATAGATTGAATCAGTGATAGCTGGTTTAATGAAAGATACAGAACGGCAAGCGTTGTCAGTATCAGACAGTAATATTTCTCTGTGCCGGTTTTATAAGATACATTAAGTTTATTTAAACGGAATTTTACTTCATTGTAGGCGTAGCATTGACAGACGATATTTGCACAGCAAAGTATCGCCGTATTAAATATGCTGTTTAGCATAAGTTACCTTACCATGTATTTATTGTAGACATAGCGTGCGTATTTGATTCTTTTCTGTTCGTTACTTTCTTTGAAACCAGCGTTATAACTGCCAAGACAACTCCAGTTTATGCCACATTTCTGAAAATGTGTTGCCAGAATCCACGCGCCAATTTGTATATTGAGACAGGGGTTATCAATAAGCTCTGATTTGTCTTTTATTACGCCAAGTTTTTTCAGGTTGGGGATGTGTGATGAATTAATTTGCATCAGTCCGTAATCGGTGCTTAATATTTTTCCTTTTTCTTTGTTGTGATTTATCCGGTCTGGTATGAGTGAACTTTCTACAGTGGCAATGCTTTTCAGAAGCAGGGGATCAATCAGATAACGTTGCCCGGCTTGTGCAAAGCAGGCATCAAATTGGGTCGTTGTCGCTGAATATGCGGGTTGCAATGAAAAGATTAATGATGAAATACATGATAGCAGGATATAAAGAACAGAACGCACAATACTCCTCCTGTAAACATGGAAAAAATAAGCGCCCGAAGGCGCTTATCCGATGCACATGAAAAATCAGGAATCAGTGCTGAAGGTCAGCGTATTGCTGTCAGATGAGCAAACAGTTGCCGCATCGACAGTTGATGTGGAAGTGTTGTTAATCTTGGAGATTGCGCTGGAAGAACGCAGGGCGTTTACCATTGCCATGCAGTTTTTCTTCGGTACGCTGGCCTCAACAACATTGAAGGAGTATTTATCCGAAGAGGTTGTGATTGTAACGGAGCCGCCCCACGGGTTTTTCGCGCTTGCGCCAGTTGTATCTGCGATCATATCGGATGGCAGTAATCCTTGCGCGTAGAGAGTCTTAATATAGTTACTGTCAGTATAACGCCCCTGGAATTTCAGTGATTTCATGTTGGCAATCACTGTCAGGACATTGTTTTGTTCATTGGATGATTGAATGTTGGATTGCACCATTGAATAGAGTTTATATGCACTTGCTGCAAGTACAACAATAACACCAACAACCAATAACACTTCCATCAGTGTTGCCCCTTTGTCCTGTTCTTTTTTACGGCGTGCAGAAAGAGAAGAAAAAACAGAACGCATATTTAAAATATTAATAGAAGACATAATAAATAATTCCTTATTTATTGAGAGGTTAAAAATATTAGGGATTAGTGTTGCAGGACGTTACTGACATCGTAGAGAGCAGTAATCATCATTACAATAAATGCGAAAACAATTAACGCGGATACTACAGTTATCCAGACTCCTGTTGATTTGACTTTTCCTTTTGCTTCCTCCAGCCATTTATCAGCATAGTTAGACATCATCAATGCATTGTCAGCATTTTCAGAATGAAGTAATAGTTTGTTAATGCATAATTTCGATGGGAAGTCATAACCGCAACTTTTCATTGCCATTGCAAGTGACTGTCCAAGTAAAACATATCTCCTGATTTCTTTTATTCGTTCGAGTAGCCATCTGTTTTGAGTGCTGTTTTTCTCCAGCCTTTCCAGTGCTTTTGCAACGGGAATATCAATACTTAACATGGAGGCCATGTTGAAGAGAAAACTTACACCATTAAATGTTTTATAAAGTGACCAGGGGGGAATGTAATCAAGATACTGACGGCCCGGTCCTGTATAACGCGCAAGCGAATATCTGATCAGGAAAAACAGTACGATGCAGAAGCAGAGAATATACGTTCCGTTTTCTATCAGGAAACCAGACGTATCTGTCAGTAATCGCATAGAACTTGTCCAGCGTTCTTTCGGTGCGAGAGAAAGGAAAACAGGTGTTATGGTATCGTGGACCATATACATGTTTGCCAGACAACCAAAAACTAGTACGGATGGATAAATCATCGACATAACAAGAGTCATTGTCATTTCAGAACGACTTCTGACAATTTTTATGGCCTGAACTAACCCTCCCGCAAGGTCGCCGCGAATTTCACCGCTGGATATTAGTTGATATTCATCCTCCTTTATATATTTTTTTAATGCTGAAGATATTGCCCCTGTGTTATTCAGTGCATTAAGGCACTCACAACAAATATAGTAGGTTGCAGAAGACCCCGTTTTTTTTCCGTAGTCTGTTTCTACATCAATCAGGTGTGTAAGAGCACGCTTTACATTTATGCCATCATTTAACATTCCAGATAAATCTTCATATAAACTTATTCTGGAATACCTGAATGTGTATTTTGCCAGCCAGTGGGATATTCCAGAGAAATCAATTTCTATCGAATTGAGTTTCTCAAATATATCTTTTATCGCCATGTCCCCTCCGGGAGCATTGAGTATTTATCTTCGTCAATGGGGGATATGAAGTGTGCGGACAGCGGATCTACCAGGCCATGATTAATCAGGTGTAATAAGTGCTGATTACGGGTAATTCCTCCAAGTTCATAGTGCCAGTATGATTTTGCTTCCAGACGCCCGGACTGACGATACAACTGAAAAAAACGTGCGTCGGGTGAGACGACTTCTGCTATAACCGTCCTTCCCGTTACGCCTTTATAACAGTGCTCACAACCGTCAAGATTGCGCAACCGGACCTGTTCCGGCAGGCAATTTTCCTCAATGAGTTTCCGTTCTTCTGTACTCAGTTTGTCTGCCATTTCAGCATAAGTGCGCTTACAGTAAGGACAGAGTTTTTGTACCAGCCGTTGACTCAGCAGACCGATAAACAGAAGAGGATCTGCAATCAGCCTGGCCTGAATATTCTCCATTTCAAGGCGCTCAATAATATTCAGGGCATCGTTGGCGTGTAAGGTCGTCAACAGAAGGTGGCCTGTCATCGAGGCTTTGATTGCTGCTAATGCCGATGCGTGATCACGAATTTCGCCGTTCAGTATCGCGTCTGGATCAAGTCGCATAGCGGATTTAATCGCGTCAACCCAGCCATCGACGGAATCCCTGACTGCCGTCTGTATTGCGCCGGGAATGCGGCCCTCCGGCGGTGATTCAATGGTGAAAAGGCGTTTTCGGGGGAGACGCATATTATCGTTATGGTTGAAACCAAACGTGCTCAGATAGGCTTCTGAAGCCGTTCTCAGAGTCGTTGACTTACCGGACCCTGTAGGGCCGGATAAAACGATAATTCCTTCCGGGCGTTGTAACATTCGCCTGATTGTCTGGATTTGTTGTGGCATGTAGCCAAGTTCTTCGAAAGTGGGAATATCCTCGCTGTCATCTTTAATCAGGCGGAATACCGCGTACACACCACCCACGCACGGATAATGCGAATAGCGCGCCCCAAAAAGATTTACAGGCTTCAGAAAATTCTCTGCGATACGTGCATCCTGCGGTATTGCTGGGTCAAACTGCGTACCTTTGATAACATCGCTCATTCCAGAATAGGCAGCACCCAGCAATTCCAGCCCTTCTTTACGCGGGATGACATCCAGAATTTCCAGTTCCCCATGCACGCGTGCTTCGACATAAGTGAACTCGGAACCGTCCCGACCAGGTGTGATGTGCAAATCGGAACTTCCCAGGTTGTTTGCTTTCGCCAGGTAGCTAATGACCTTTTCCTGGTTGCTGTTTAAGTGTTGTGATGAGTTTGAATCAGACCTTCTTTCGCTGTCCTGGTAGCGGGATGCGATAACATCAAGAGTGGTCCAGGTTATATTTACCTTTCCGGGATATTTAACATTCAGAGTGCCAATATAAGCCTGAACAGCACGCTGTCCTTTACTGTTATCAGCGATATAAACATGAACAGGTTTATCGTCTTTTTCAGATATACTGACGTATACAACATCAGAAATATCTTTTCCTGGATAGTCTGCGTCAGAAAAAAACATTATGTGTCGTCTCTTTCAATAGCATTAAAGAATAAGCTGGCGTTTCTCTGTACCATTCTGAATCCAGACGCCATTACCAGTGATTGATGCCACCTTATAAGAAGTACCTGGAATACTTTGCCCGACCTTGACATCAGTTACTGACCCGTCCAGGAGAGAAATTCGTGCTGACATTTGTTGTGGTGTACCAAATATTTCAATAACACGAAGTGATTTAGCGGCTACACGTTGCGCTGGTATATCGGTATCTGCAAGAGAAGAATACCCGGAAGAGGGCGTTATTGCTGGCGTTGCGGACGCTACACCATTCAAATCAAGATTACGCAATTCACTGACAGCCTTCTGACGCGCCAGCTTTGCTTCGTAAATTACCGTTTCAGCCTGAATCTGCTCTACCTGTAAAATGGTCGGAGATGAATATTTTATTTCGTCTTTTGGTGTGCTTTCAGATTCTGTTGCGTAAGCAAGTGAGCTGAAAAAACAGACAGAAATAATCGTTGGTTTAATTATTTTTAACATAGAATGCACCTTTAATCTCATAATTCAGTCTTCCTTCTTCCAGTTTTATTCCTGCATACTGGAAGCGAACGGCAGGTTCATGAAAGTTAGCGAAAAGTATTGAAGGCGGGGTGCTGGTCTGAATCATTAATTCATACTCGTTCCACGGGAGAATTATTGGACGGCCTTCTTCATCTGTTTTTGTGTTTTCAATTTCCTGCCAGGTGAGTTTTAACCTCATTTTTTGTGCAAATGTTGTCAGGCGTTCCTGAATATCTGTTGCCTGTGGCAATGTGTCCGGGGTAATTGGATCAGGCGAAACGTCAAAACTGACAGGAAGAGAAAATCCCCCGGCGCTGCCTTCTGGCAATACAAAAGTTGCTGTGGTTGTCCCCTGGAATATTTCTCGTATCCGTGTGCTGAAGTCCTCGACCGTAACGCCGCTCAGTTCCTTATATGATGTGCGTAACAGCCCGTCATTACCGGATGTGCTGCATTCAGCAAGGTCAAAACGCCATCCGGCGATCGATAAGGGCAGTGCATCCCATTTATCAATGCATTTATCAATAAATGGTTTTATTTCAGGTAAATGTTGCCACGGTGGGGCAATCTGTATTGCCTGTTTGTCTGCCATTTCTTTTGCCAGACGAAGACGTGCAGCTTCTGCCGCAGCTTCTTTTTCCCGGTATTCCTGGTACATGGTGATCCCGTTCCAGAGCAGTATGGCCAGAATGGCACTTCCGCCATAAATCATGAACTGACGTTTTCGGGATACGCGAGTAAACGCCGCCTCTTTCGGCGGTTTTTTTACGTCAATCAACGCAGACAGAGTGAGTGAGGGGAGTGCCTGGCTGATATCCCATGATTCAGGCTGGTATAGTTTCCAGCCGGGTTCTGGTGTTTCATTAAACTCAAGAAATGTTGTCAGAGCACTCATGATCTGACTTTTGTTACCTACAACATCGTTGACGAGAACGTTATTGACGCAGGAAACAAAGCCATAAAGATCACCGAGTTCGCAGATAGCGTATCCGTCAGGTTCGATGAGGGGTTTTATCATCAGTGCCAGTGACCAGAATGAGGACGCCCCTGCGGGAAGATCCTCTTTTCTGATAAATGCCACCATCGTTTTGGTTTCATTTTCTGAATCCTGATACTGACAGGAGAGAAAATATTCAGCGTCGTTTTTTCTTGCGAATGTACGCGCATTCTTTTCTTCTGAAGGAAGCGTTTTCCAGTCCAGACCGGAGAAAAAAGCACGCTTGTTTTTAATAACCGAAGTGAAATTCCGGTTATTCTGATTATTCTCAGACAAAGTGACCTCCAAAAAAACTCCCTGTGTTTTTTCAGGGAGTTTTCAGTTAATTAGTTCACATTTTTTATTACTGCACTGGAGCCGGAATTAAGCACATTTGGTGTAATCAAAACGACCAGAATCGTGTCGCCGTCTTCGCTGTTAACGCCACCCCCAAGTCCAAAGAAGGAGGGGGTTATTACACCTTGCTTACTGGTTTTCCGGTTTGATTGCTGGAATCCACTCAGAATGACTGTCTGACCTGATTTCAGATCAATAGTTTGATTAATTGTTTTCAAATCCACATTCGGTGTTTGTGCTTTACTGCCGCCACTTTCGAACACCTCAAAAGTAGGTTTGTCAGACAGACTCATTGAGAACAGCAATTGCAGGTTTTGTGAATCCGGCTGAATGTATGGAAGCAGAGTCATATTGAATCCGGTCGTTATTGTTGCCGCATTCAGTGACGTGGATGATCCCACATTGGCGGTGGAATCGGTTGTGACACTTTCAATGAAGCCCTGCTGATTGGCAATTTGCATAGGGACAGGCGTCAGGTTTTTAGTCACAGCGGAGTTTTGCGTTACGACACTGACGCTGCCTTGTGACGACAGGGCTTTCAGAAATGCTTTTGAGCCAGCCAGCTTACCGTCCACGATGGATACACCACTGGTAATAACATTCTCGGCGGCATCACCAAATGAGCCACCAAGACTCAGACCAAGATGACCATCATTAAATACTGCGTTCCAGTCGATTCCCGCCTGTTCCTGGCTTGATTTCTTGATACTCAGGATTTCAACGTTCAGCACAACCTGACGACTCATTTCATTATTGCGCTTGTTCACAATCTCCTGAACGCTGTCCAGTACATCCGGGGTATCTGTTACTGTCAGTGAACCTGTGGACAGATACATGCGCCCTGTACCTGGTGTCAGCATTGAGGAAACTTCGCTTTTCAGGTCGTTGTACAGCGATGATTTCATTTCCACGGTTGTAGTTTGCGTATTTGATGCGTCGCCAGTCATACCGCCAGAACTTGTAGAGCCGGTACTGCCACTGGAAGACATTGTGCCGCTCACAACTTTTGAGTTGTATGCCACATTGCTGTCCATATATGTAATCGGGAATGAGCGCGTTTCCAGATAGAAGAATGTGATACGACCTTTATCGTATTTCCAGGATATTCCCAGCCGTGAAGATACGGTTTGCAGTAGGGCAGGAAGCCCGGAGATATTCAGCTCAGGGAGTGATGTACCGCCAGAAGAGACTTTTACTGGCTGACTGCCTACTGACGCCAGAGGAACCATTCCATTTGCATCAGGTGCTGGAATTGAGCCTGTCATTTGTTGTGTTGAGCCAGTGCCTGTACCGTTCAGATAGGTCCAGACATCGGCGCTGATTCGTACCGGGATATGACAGGTTTGTGTGATGCGTTGTGCGATCTGGCGTAGCTCAATATCTGAACGAGTATTAATCACAATCGGGCAGGGCGGCGCTGATTGCTTTACCTGCTTTTCAATAATTGGCGTTGTATTAATCCATTGTTTTGTTGAATCCTGGATAACCGGGTTATTACGAATTTTTTTCGCGTATTCAGTCGCTTTTTGTGCGTCTCTTTCGGCAGCAAGTTCATTAGCACTGATTTTTTTGAAGTTTGCACAGCCTGATAATAAAAAAGAGGATATTAATAAACAAAGCAATTTTTTATTCATGTTTAATTACCTTATGGAATATGCAAAATACTATTTGCTGGTTGCGAGGATTATTCAGATACGTCTGTTTTATCGTGATTATCAAGGTCTGGATTAGTAATCACATTGCCTCCGGCAACCATGACTTTTTTTCCTCCAGCTTTAGGGAGATAAATTTCTGCAATTTTTGCTATTTCATCCATGACTTCTTGTGTAAACAGGTTTGGAATGTCAACATGATTGTTACGGGCGATATCCACGCGGCGTTTAAACTCTGGTTCTTCAAACCAGATTATTTTGTTGGCAATAAATGGTCGGCTAAATTCACTGGTTATAATTTCACGGATTGCAATATTTCTGGCTTTATTCTTCTTATCCCGGAGAGACACAATTTCTTCAGGAAGAAGAACCGGGCGCTCTATTACATCATCATTCCGTGTACGTGAACTTCCTCCCTTACCACCACCACTGGATATTGAGCGTTTGGATATTTTCATATCACGCACCCCAATCTCTTCTGAAATCTTTTTAGCCAGAGCATTTTTTGATTTCGGCGGATAGTAAAGCACAACAGCACTGTTTTCAGTGAATGTGGTCCATCCTTCCTGACCGTACATATCGCTTTTTTGCCCTTGTCCTTCATTCTGAAGAATGAACATAAAGCGAAGGTTATAACCTGCTGTAAAACCAACAGCGCGTTCAATGACCTCCGATTTACCCATTGATGTAAATTCATCCAGGAGAATAAGACACTGGTATTTCAGGTCCGGGTTGTGTTCCGGCAGTTCACGACAGTTTTCATTAACCAGTAATGAGAAGAAAAGGTTTACAATTTTCTCATGAGTGATTAAAGCATCCGGTGTCAGACCAAGATAAATTGACATGGGCTTTTTACGAATATCCCGGATATCAAAATCACTGAAATTCGTCGCCTCAGCAGTAATAGGGTTGCTGAAGATGCTCAGCGGTGATGAAAAGTTTGTTTCTATACTTCCCCTTGTGCGATCTGGTGCTGACATGAACTTAAAGAAGAATGATTTTGTTTTATCGCTAATCCAGCTACGGTTTTCAATTTCTTGTCCCATCCATGCGGCGAGATCCTTGCCGCCATCGGGAACCGACGTTTTCAGTATGGCGCTGATGGAAACAAGAACGTCCGGTACATTATGACCTTTGGCTTTCTGTTCCAGGTGAAAACGCTCCTTGTCCAGCAGGTAAAGTCCTAACCCGACAAAAAGGTTTCGTGCAGAATCAGACCATATAGGATCATCACTTGCCGGGATAAGGATTGCGGCAATTTTTGCCAGGTCCGTTTCACGAAGTAAATCACTGCGACTGACGCAATCAAGAGGATTCCAGCGGTGAGAGCGTATCTGTCCTTTAATGGCCTGGTCGATAGTTTCCGCGTATCCGGCGGGCGCAAAGAGAAAGCATTCTTGCCCTAATTCTTTTTGCCTGAATCCGGCTGATAAAAACCAGTTTTCAAGTTTGATATCCAGTATGACCATACTTCCTGGATAGTTTACGCAGTTGGGGATAACAATCCCTACCCCTTTACCAGAACGTGTCGGGGCATAAAGAATTAAAAATTGTTGTCCGGCGAAATAAATAAATTGTTTTTTGTATCTCCCCTTGAACATTTTACCGATGAGTATTGGTGGATGTTTGTAAGGTGATTTTTTATCCGGGAAAAAACCTGATTTACTCAGGTCCATATCAGTTGCGAGCCGGGCGTCACCGTAGATGACTTTTTTAGGCATAATCCCAATCACGACAATCAACATGAATATGGCAAAGAATATTAATGGAACGCTGAATCCAAACCATGCCATAAAAACGAGTTTTTTATATTGTGGGTTGCCAGAAAATGTTGAGATTACAGAATGGAATGTATCCCACTTGAGCAAAGACATATCAACGGATGAATATCTTAATGCTGTGTATCCACCGAGATAGTTTGAGGCTATAAGCACACCCACAAGAAGCAGTAACAGGAAGAGAATTAACCCCCCCGTCTTTTTTGCATCCATAGTTATCTCCAGAATTTACATTGTGCTCAAAAAGCGATTTTTTTCTTCGGGTTCGTAATACAGTTCAGTCATTCTGGTATGGTTGAAAAAAAGAATGACATCAATTGATGTTTTTATCGTGCGCATGATGAGGTCCATATCAACAGTCATACCAACATCAGATTGTTTTACAATACTTGCCAGTCGTGAAAATGAGGCATAAGTATTATTAGCATGAATGGTACTGATTGAGCCTTCATGCCCTGTATTAAGCGCCTCCAGATAACTCCATGCTTCGTTACCCCTAAGTTCAGCAAGAAAGATGTGATCTGGCTTTAATCGCATACACGCTTCAATGATTTCCTTCGCTTCAACGGTATTTTTTTTGTAGAAAAGCCGGATGTGGTTTGGATGCAGCGGCAGAGACATTTCCGGTACATCTTCAACGGTTATATAACGCCGTTCAGGTGGAAAGATATCTGCAATTGCCTTTGCTATAGTTGTCTTACCGGAGCCAGTCCCACCTACGATTAAAAAATTAAGACGGTCTTTAACTGCCTCTCTTAAAAATTGAGCTTTAGATTGACCATCTGGACGCCGGGATAATTCATACAGGTAGCGTTGCCGTTCAGTCAGGATGGCTTCGTGTTTCGTCGCAATCCTGACATTATCAAAACGCCCTGTTCGGACATAATCATCTATAGTAAAGCGCGTTAATGATGGCTTACGGATAGATATCACAACGCTGTTATTTTCTGTTGCAGGTGGAATGATGATTTGTCCACGTTCCCCACCGGGAAGAACTACCGATGCAATGGGATTATCATGGCTAAGTGGTATTTTTATCTTTGATAAGTTCGTCAGAGTTTTGGCAAGTGTCATTAAATTATCAAAAGTCGCGTCTGGCGCATCTTTAGATTCCCAGCCATTTTTTCCTTCAAACCATATTGTTCCTGGTTTATTCACAGATATTTCTGTGACATGTTCAATATTAAGAACAGACTGGATACCCGTCATATCCAGATATCGTCTTGCGGTTTTACTGTTATCTCGTGGTTGTGATGTATTGCTGGTATCTCTGATGTTATTCATATCAATTGCTTTACTGAATTACTGAAGTTCATATACGGATGAAAAGTCGATATTTCGCGGAACAATAACAGACAATACAGTCCCCTGATTAATATATGCCGTGGGGGGAATATTTATCGTATTGTCCAGCGTTGTTTTTGCCATTTCTTTTGTTGCGTCAGATGTGTTTTCGTAGGTGATATTGCTGTTTGAGCCTGTTTGTTGCGTGCTGTTTTTCAGAATATCTAAACCATCACCAAGTAATGACAGCAGCAATGCACCACCAAAACGCTGACCAAAATGATTATCGACCCATGCAGGAAGGCCGGAAGCGCCCAGACTGTCAGTGCCAAGTGCGCCAATGCGCACATTGACATTTTCATCTTTGAGCGTTGTCCAGTTAACGAACACACGGGCTACTCCCTGTGTCATGACTTTATTCTGCTCCCCGATCAGTAATGCTCCTTTACGGGCAAGAAGCACTTCGCCGTTATCCGACCAGACGTCTCGTGTTAACTGACACATTGTGATACCGGGATAAGAGGTTACGATTTTCGTTTTGAGCACACAGGATAATGCTGTTCCCGCAGATAACAGATATCGGCGGTTCAGCACAGGGGATACCTTTCCGTCTGCGTACTGACTGCCCTGTAAATCATCTCTTTCCTGGTTTTTTTCGCCTGGTTCCTGATTGTCGATCTTCACCATTGTGTCGCCCATCAGTTGTCGGACGGATTTTGGCAATGGTTGTGGTTGGTTTGGATCTCCACTGGCGGTTTGGGGACTGCCGTTGGCTATCACATTGACGGCTGTTTGATCGGCCTTTTGTGATGCTGGCGCTGACGGGGCATTGTCTGCCTGTTTCTGTTCTTGCTCCTCCTGTGCTTTCCTGCGGTTAGCGGCATCGAGTTTTTCCTTTTCTTCGATGTTTTTCATCATTGTTGTCAGTGAAACGCCATTGTTGGTATTTGTGACCAGTGTCTCGTCAGACTTCTCAAGAGGTGTTTGCTGAACGACCTGTTCTCGTGAAAGAACTTTAAACAAGATAATGATCACAAATAACGCGGCAATCAGTAATATGATGAGGATTAATATTTTTTTTGGTGCTGCTTTACCTTTTACTTCGATAATTCCGCGATTTCCCGCGTCATTATTTTTTTCATCATCTTTATTTTTCATAGCTGAACTTCTCTACTCGTGTTTTTCCGTTTGACGTACCTTTTTTATTCCACGGACGATTAACGATTGATGATGTTCTGATATCTGCAACCTGATCACCCAGGCGCAAACGGAGATTTTCAGCCACGTCATAGTAAACCATTGTGTTTTTATTTCTGTCTCCGTTAACCAGATGTTCATTTCCATCGGCATCAACACGATAAAGGACCGGAATTTCCTGTTTATTAGTCCATCTCATGCATGTAAATTCGCCATTATCCCATACCTGATAAGGGAAAATTGATTTGTCCCCCTTGAGTTGATAATGACCATTAATTATTCCACCATCAGTGCATGGAAATGGCTTTTCAGTCATTACGGTAGCTGACGGTGGTTTCGGATAATTAAAACGCAGAATATACGTGGGTTGTTTCGTGGTTGATATCAGGTAAAGAGGATATATATGCTTATTGGTCTGAACGGTAACGTTTGTATCCGGTTCTTCTGCTTTTGGACGCAGAAACAGAGTGTTGTCCCTGACCGATACTGACCAGGCTTCTGGATCACCAATTCCGACATCTTTTATTGTTTCGTCTTGTCCGAACTTAATTGTTGTTTGTGCGCCTGCTTTTACGCGCACATTAAATACATCCTGCTCGTTATAATCTACGGTCTGAATACGCCCGTCTCGTTCCGATGGTGTGCCGTACATAGCTGCTAAAGCACCAGGTACTTGTAGCATCGACAAAAGAACTATCGCAGTAGTGCGTTTAAGCATCATTTTATAACCTCTGGATCAGGTTGGTAGCTCAGAACTTGCAGTCCCAGCGGATTCACAAGGCGCTCTTTTTCTGTTTTGATATCTTTATCCCAGTCAAAAGAAATCGTCGAAATCCACTCTGTTGCTCTGTATCCGGGGGCGGGTTTACCAGATAAATCCAGTACCATTTTTTTGAAACGCACCTGCGCCATATCCTTCCTTAGAAGGATTACTGAATTAATCTGGACCTTAATTTTGTAGTTGTTTTTCAGAATGTTCAGTGGTGAGGAATCAGCACGAATCATGGTGTCATAAGCTGAAAACACCTTTTGGGAAGACATTGTTTTTACTGTATCGGCCTGTTCCTGGATGGTCTGCCAGTCGTATGCTTCATAGTTAATGAGATATTTTGACAGGAAATATTTAGTCTCAACATCCTGATAACTTTCCTTAGCATCAGATAATTGAGGGGCAATATCAGTATATCCAGTGCTGTTATCCACTCGCACAAGGAACGGTACAGCGGTTTTTAATGGAGCAAGGGAGGCTATTGCGAAACCAAGAATGCAAATTACAACAAATTCACCAATGGCGAGAATGGTAAATGTTTTTGCCTTTTTCTTTATGATTTCAATTTCACTGCGCTCAAAGTCACGTATGGCCTTGAAATAATCCTTTTTTTCGTTTTTTTCTTCAAATTTCTTTTTGGTGGCTTCTTTTTTTGAATGTTCATAATAGTTTGTGTTTTCCATTAATAATCACCTGCTTTGATCTGTTCAATTGCTGTGTTTAACTCAAACCATCCCCCTTTTTTCTGCACAGGATTGGGGGGGTGAGAACATGCACTAATTAATAGCGCGGAGGCAATTATGAGGGGGATTTTCATATTGTTTTCCGTTCTGTATAAAACAGAGAAATTAACCGTTCAGGCGTTTCAGGAGTTCTGGTATCCAGATATCAGGAGCTACATCTCCTTTTTCAGCAATAATCTCATCAAAAATAGACAGGCCAGTTTCAGAGCCAGAAAGCACGGGGATAAACTCATCGAATCCAAACAAATCCATTTTGGCGAAAACAGAAGAGCCAGATTGCTTGATGAGCATGGTCCTTGACTCCTTCGTCAGCTCTTTGAGTTTTTCAAACTCTTTTTCAGTAAGCCCAATTTCTTTATATCCTTCCCATTTTGCATCGGGATTGGGCAGGAGAATTTTCGTTGCGGTTTGTTGTACCAGCGCCGCAAAAATTGCGCAGTTTATGGCGTCTTCCGGGGACTGTGATGTTAACCACATCATTTCACCTTTCATGCGCCCCGCTTTCAGTGCGCTTTTAATCATGCTTTGTGTCATGGGAAAGTTTGCTGGCATCCAGAACTCTTCAATAATGGAGAGCATCAGATTGCCGCCGCGTTGCATGATTTCTTTGTAGAAAAACAGGACCGCGAGTAAAGGTTCACAGGCAGGATGAATACCGTTTTTTGTGTCCAGGACAACGGTTGTATCAAATCCCACTTTTTTATGATGCAGTGGATTGAAGGTATTCCGGGGGGAATCCACCGCCCAGGCATATTCGCCGTTGTCGCACCATTTGGCGAGACGTGTCTGAAGTTCAGGACTGACTATATCGAGAAGAAGGGCTGTCCGGCGTTCTTCGACAGGCATTCGCATAATGCTTTCCACGGCAGCGTTTAATTCAATGCCATGTTCATCAGAACAGGGGTTGCCCTGGTTGTCTCGTGCCAGAACCTGTGTCCAGCGTTTCAGAAATGCGAGAAGTCTGTGCCAGACAGGAGATTCCGGGCCTTCTGCCAGTTGCCACGGATTGCAGCCGGTATAAATGCCTTCCTGCAACGTGAAATAGCTTCCTCCGTATGCACGGACAAAAAGCTCAGTAGAACGGTTGAAATCCACAACAAACATTAAAGGGTCAAAGCGTTGAAGAAAACCGCTGGCTGCTGCTTCAAATGTTGTTTTCCCTGTGCCTGTTGCGCCAAGAATCATTCCATGCCCGGCAATTTTTTGTCCGGTAACATTTTTTTCCGGTGGGCTGTAATGCGTATTGAACCAGTAAATGCTGTCAGACACCGTTTTCAACGGCATTATGGCGGACCCATCACCAATAGGATTGCCTGATTTTTTCCCGGAGGAATAATTGTGAAAAGACATCAGACAGGCCAGGTTGGTTATTGTTCTTCGGGTATCCAGTGGACGCCTCTTATTCAGCGGCATATGACTGAAAAAAACAAAAGGTGATGCGAGTGAGGCGCGACTGAAGCGGAATCCCTTACCCGAAGTAATAAACTCAGCAGAGAGCTTTATACCATTGCTTCTGGCCTGATCTGGTGTATCACCGAATACCGTTAATGCGCAGTGTAGTGAACCAAACAACGTAATTCCGGCTGCGACCGCTTCTTTACCAGCTTCGAGTTCTTCCTGTTGTGTTTTGGCTGCATCATTAGCTGATTGCAGTTTGTTTAATTGCGAATCAATGTTCTTCAGGGTTTTTGTGGGTGATTCAAAAATAAACGATTGAGTAAGAATAAATTCATAGGGTTGCTTGAGAAGAAAATCCCATTGTCCGGGGGTCGTTTCTATAGGGAAATCCTTCAAAATATAATTCGTTGCAAACTTTTTACTATCCGATTCGTTGTTACGCAGTTCAAGAACATCAGCACCAAAATACCATTCAGAATCACAAATACTGGATGATAAGGGAGTGGATGATAAAGGAATCATGTTATGTTCTGTATTTAGCAATAGTGATAAATAGTCTGCCACCTCACTAATATAAGTATTGTGAACTGATAAAACAGAAGCGTTAAATGGCTGAAGTGCTTTTTGCGCCTGTTGTGTCATTTCATTCATGCGCTCGATTCCGGTATCAACATCATCGTAGGGAATCCCAAATGTTAAATACCATGTTGATTTGTAGAATGCGCTGGATGTGAACAGAGCAAGGTATTTTTTTGAAAACCTGCTTAAAAAAGCATTGTCAAAATTCCATTCTCCATCAATGGTTATTCTTTTTTTGATAAGATGAGTCCATAAATACAGGTCGCCTTCCTTTCCTAACCCAATCAGGAAGTTTTTAACGCTGTTAAATAAATTTGTAAGAACATTATCGTTCTCTGTCTCAAATGGAATGCCTGCTACAACAAGTGAAGCCAGCATTTTCCTGTCAGAAGTAAAGATAATACTGTCTGTTATATGGAAGCGATAATCGGGATATTCACGAGCAACATCCATATTGTCACTGTTTTTTAATTTGATTTTGTGCATATATGTTACCTGACAGATGAATAACCAATAATTAAATCTCTGTGGCGGATTTTTAACAAAAGCCCCATAAGGTTTAAACGGATGACTCTTAGTGCGTTTGAGTCATTTTCACAGGCCAGTTTTACTATAAAAAGAAACAGCGCACATATGACAGGAATAATTATCCCTTTTATACCCCAAAGGAAAATAGCGGGGAAGCCTGTCAGAACAGCGAAAAAAGCCGTGAACAATAACAACATTAAGGGTATACCAGCAATTAACGCAGGACGGTTAAACCCGTTATAAGTCATGAATGACTCACTGACATGTTCATTTACTTTGTCCATAACTCACCATGAAAAAAGCCGCAATTCACACATAAGGTAAATATGCGGCACAGTTGTATATATGGATTACTTATTTGAAGAGTTCCAGCGCCCAGTTCCCGGCGTAAAGTGCACCGCCAGCGAGGGAACAATAGACAAGCGCCATTCCTACATCAGACCAGCTTTTCTTCTCCATGAATGCCATGATGACGTTATAGATCAGGTAACACAAAGCACAAACACCACCAAAGCTAAATGCCCATGTCTTAAGTTCTGTCATGGTATTTGTTGCGGTGTCGAGTCCACCTGCATAGGCAACGGAGGCAGTTAGTGACAGGAAAAACGCCAGAATAAAATACTGCAAAGTTGATTTGACTTTCATTAACTAAAATCTCCAAAAACATCCCAGTCCGGTGATGTTTTCTCTTCATCGTTCGGGGAGGTTATTTCTGATTCATCAGTTTTTTCACGGATTGATGGCACGATATAGTTATTCGCGTTACGAATAACCCGTTCCAGATAAGAAGTGTTGTTAAATTTCTTTTCTTTAATAAATCCTGTTGATTCGTTACCCGAATAATACAAAGATAAAGCGCGGAGAATTTTTTGATTACTACTACCCTCCTTTTGTCTCAGATAATTGTCCGTCAGGACTGCCGCTCCTGCTTTTATATTTGTACACGGGTCAAAAACTGTTTTATTAGTCAGATTGAGTGATGGGAAATTTTTGCTGTATATCTGTGTCAGACCTGCACTAAACCTTTTATTTTCTGCTGTTAATTTTTCTGCATATTCAATAGCTCCTTTTTCATCTTTAAAATACTTACTTGTTCCGTCAGAAACATTCGCTATTACATATGGATTAGCCCCTGATTCAGTCATAATCAGGGCATTCATCGTATCGGGTGATACATCAGGGGCACACTGACTTATCAGTGCTGCCAGAACAGCCGCTGATAACTGCATAAGGGATTTATCTCCTGATATTAAATTCGTGAAGAACGTTTTTTCCTGCGGGGGCGACGAACGATACTGTCCAGCTCATTAGCGCCGGAAAGAAGTTCTTTCAGCGAGACAATTTTTTCCCTGACAGGTATAAGGGATTTTGCCCCCGGACATTGTTCAAAGTCTGATTTGTACAGGTCGTATAAAACAAGCGTATGTTTTACATCCTGTGACAGATAATTATGTTTATTCTGGATGTTACCTTGTTCGATATTTTTGATAACATCTGCTGAGCGATGAATTAAATCTGTGTAGATTCGGGTGTTTTTAAGGGGATTTATTTTTATATATTCAGAAGCAAGCTGAATAAGATTGCATCGTAAGATAAGGACTTCACGAGTGGCAATATCAAGCTCGCTGACATCATCATTATCCTGCATGGGTATCTCCGGTAAAGATTTTCTGGACTGAAGTCCGCGCCGTAGCGATATATCCGGCCCACATAATGATGTGTCGGATATGCAGACTCCAGTTCAGAATCCCCTTGTCAGGGGATATTTAGTTAATGAGTACAATAGCCTCTTCTGGAATTGAGGAAGGAACGGGAACGCCCATATCATTCCCCTGATTATCGACAATCTTCTTATTTTTTACTCTTCCTAACATTGCTGAATGTTTTGTTTGCTGCTGCAAAGCAGACATCAGACCTTCTGTATCGGCAGACCAGATATAAACTCGCTTACCGTAAATAATATGATGAATATCATAAACGGGTGTTATACCGATTTGCTCAGATGTTAACGTTCCTCCTGAATTACGTTTGTCTGGATATTTATAAAGATAGTCATTGATAACATTTGCGAAATGGACAAATTCAATTGCTTCCTGTTTTGCAGGAAGCAACTTCATTCGCTGTATGGTTTGGTTATTGTTATCTGTCAGATAGTAACTGCCTATTGACAGGAATATCAGGAGCAAGCTGAAGAACCAACCCATAGCGATTACTCCTGTTGTGTGTCTTTAATTGTGATTACGCATTGTGCAATATTCCTGAATGCGTATAACGGTTTATCTGCTGAAAGATAAAGCATCAGCGTATCTTTTAATGCAGATTCAAAGTTTCCCCGGAAAATAAGAGGAGCATCTATTCTGTAGTTCACAGGAGTATCCCATACAAGATTCCAGGTTGAATTACCACACGGCGAACTTGACGCCCATTCTGTGAGGCCATCCCGCAGCGTCGAACCTTTTTTAAGATTCCAGGTGAGTTTTTCTGTCTGTTTTTGCGGAACGGTGACAGGCGTTAGCGATTTTTGAGGTAACTTGTCAGAGGAAACTGGTGTCCTGACAGGAGATGCGGGGGTTTTGTCAGGAGATACAGGTGCTTTTTGTGATGTTTTCCCTTTCTGTTGTTGAAAATCAATCAGAAGATGTCTTTTTTCGGTGTTCTTAATTACCGTCAGACCGTAGTTGCGAAGCATTTTATCCAGGACATAAGGCCATTGATCGTTGCCCTGCCAGGATATCGTGCGACGGAAAGTTTTCGTTACCTCCGGGGATATTTCAGCCGTCCAGTCCGATGGGACAATTTCTTTTAATGCTTTTTGCAGCGAGCCTTTACCATCATGGCGAACAAAGTAAATTTGCTTTTCAGGTGTTGATGGGCCTGTAAGCGTGGTGGCCGGAACAGCGTTGTTAGCGTTTTTTTTCAGAAAACCGCTTTTTGACATTAGCGGTGGTTGTTCAGGACGCGGTTTTGTCTGCTGATCAGTCTTTTGTGCCGTTTGTGCCTGATGGTTGTTGCTACTGATTGGCTTTGCGGGAGGGAGTGCTGGTTGTTCAGAATGCTGTTCAGTTGCTCCTTTGGCTGCTGTTTTTATCTCACCAGATGAAGTTATGCTGTTTGTTGTTGGCTTCAGAAAACTATTATTGCTGTCCTGGTTTTTTGGCGCTGTCGCTGATTGCTCAGAACGTGGTTTTACGGTTTCTGCAATACGAGGCGCGGGAGTTACGTTTATGGCTTCCTTTTTGAGATAATTATCATTGCTGTATTGAACAGTGCTGTTTGGCTGTGACACGGGCTGCTGAAGGACCACTCCGTTATAGTATGTGTCTGCCCTTACCTGCTCAATTGTGGTATTCAGTTCATACCAACCTCCTTTTGCCTGTGCGGGTTCAGGGGCATGGGAACACGCATTCAGCAATAATGTGGTGGGAATAATAATGATCTTTTTCATGGTTAACCCCAGGAACGTCCGAACTTACTCATGATTTTTGAGATCGCCGCAGGGTCTGCGGTCGTGCATTGATTAAGAAACGCTTTTCGGGCATCAAAGGTTTTGCTCCAGCGAATAGATCCCTTTTTCTTTTTGATGATATTAAAGAAGTCCTTTTCGGCGCTTTTGCATTCGCTCCCGCCGCCGCTACCGATAGCTTTACCGTACAGACAAAGAACGGAAGCACACGGATCAGACGCATATACGGGGGCAGAGAGTGCGATAGCACTTGCGGCAACCATCGATAAAATGATGGATTTCATGGTGTTCCTCCATATTTCAGGCAAAAGAAAACCCGCACGAGGCGGGTATGAATGAGCCATTAAAGGCGGAATTGCACTCTTTGTTTAGTTTTGATATCTATCCTGGTGCATCATCAGAACAGAATACTGGAGTTAAGTTGGTTATGGCGCGGTTTTATTTAAATGTTCCGTTTGAAGAAAAGGATTTGGCTAAACAAAAAGGGGCGCAATGGGACCAAGAACAACGGAAATGGTTTGTTCCACAGGGGAAAAATCCAATTTATTTTATTCGGTGGATAAAAGAATTAAATGAACATGATTACAATGTTTTTTCGCAACGTTTTTATATTGCGGAAAGTCACCAGTCTTGTTGGCGCTGTAAGAAAACAACTCCTGTGTTTGGTATTTTTTTACCTCGTTGGTATAAGTATAGAGACGTTATTTGGGGAGTTGATCCTGCCGAATGGGAAGATTGTATATTAGATGAATGGTATGAAACATCCTCCCCTAAGGGTATGGAGTATTTTGATTCAAAGAAAAATATGATTTATCGGTGGTTAACCAGTAGAGTATGGTGGACTGATTTAACGAAAATTGAAATAATTTCAACCTCTGCTCTCTCAAGGATTAATGAGTATTCAAAATTATATTATCCATCCCATAGCAAAACAGCAAAAATGAAGTATTACGCGAATCATTGTTGTCATTGTAACGCAATGCAAGGTGATTTTATGATGTTTAATGAGCCAGGGGGCGTGTTCTTCCCTGTAACATATGAACAGGCGGAGAAAATAAGATTCCATGAAGTCAATGAAACAATATTTGCCAAAGCAAGTTATAGTTTAATACCCGAAGCCGGAGGTTTCATAGATCTTTAAGCAGGATAAAACCCGCACGAGGCGGGTTTTTTATCATGGCATAAGTTTATTTATTGGAGCGTCCAAGCATTTGACTCATGATTTCTTTTCGTTTTAGATCATAGAGTGCTTTGTTGGCATTTTATGTATTCCTTAATCAAGGCGTCTTCTCATTTCACTAACTTTCTTTTTATATTCACTATCTTGTTTTTGCTGAAGTGCAGCACGAGCATTATCGCAGTTTTGATCGGTTATTGTACCTTTCTTGCAATCTTCTAAAGTTTTAGTGGCTTCACTGATGTTGTTTGAGTAATATTCTACAGAATATATTTTTTCTTTACATCCCACTAACATTAAACTGGCGAAGATAATTGATGAGGCGATAATTGCATTTCGTGACTTATTCATATCAGCTTAAATCTCTTCTCTTTTGGCGAACATATGTTTCATATTGAGCTTTCCGCTCATTCTCTAGTTGCCGTTCAGCAATATCATATTGCTTCAATTGTAGCTCCATTGTCAATTTTTCTGTATTCAATTGGTTAGATAAGTCAGCTTTTTTTTGCGGAGTATCTGCTGACGCGAACTCCTTCTGTAACGTGGTTAATCTCTTAGCCCTTTCCTGCATTTCATTGTTGAAATTTTCATAGAATTTGATCTTAGCCAGGATCGCATCATATTTTTGTTGCGTCTCTGCAACGTTGCTTGATAAGTCATATTGCGATCGCAAAGAGCTAAGATCTGATTTTGCACTATTTGTTATTGTTGATAGAGAATCCTTCATATAGCTGGATGCGCTATCAAAGCCATTGCTGAAATCAGTGAAGCCTTCGAGTCTTTTCTTCTGTTCTTCAGCGTATCTTATGGTCTGTTCATATTGTTGCTTGAGTTGCTCAAGCTGTCTTGCCGCTTCAGCAGCACGATTTAGCCCTTCTTCAACTGTTTTAGCTATTGCTGCAACGTCTACTACTGGAATACCAGATGCAAAGATTGATGGTGATGTTATGGTAATTATTCCAGCAAAGAGAAATGATAATACTTTATCTTTCATGTTAATCACCCCGCTTTAAGTTTACTTCCACGGTTTAATCCCTGAACTAATGCTGATGCAGAACGACTTCCTGCATTAAAGAATGGATTTGGCATTTTGCTGGCAAAACCATTAGTGAAAGATCGGAGTCCTGATGCTCGCATAAAACCGGATGCAACCTTACCTCCAAAGCCATTAGCGGCTGATGTAAGGCCATTTATACCTACCCCGCCAGTAAGAGTTGAGCAGAGAGTACCCACTTGCTCAACAAGGAATATAGATATAACAGTCACCATAAAGAAATAAACTACTGTTGTGAGAGTTATATTTCCGCTTGATGGGACTGTTTGCTCTACAAAGCTGATGACGAAGCTGAACGATATACTATAAAAAAGATTTAGCAATATATAATTTAAACAGCTACCTACCCATGCGCTAAACATATTTCTTGTCGAAGCAAATAGAGAAAAACAGATAAATAATATTCCGGCGGATAAGAGAATGCCAACCATGAATGTTGATAGAGTTAGAAATACAGTGGTGTAATAAATAAGCAGCAGCCCGCCAACATATCCAACCCCCCAAATTAGATATATGTATAGTTGATCTGTGAAGCTATACCACTCCAGAGTATCTAACTCATTATTCTTAAAATCATTTAACGTTACTGAAAGCATATTCCACAAATTATCAACACTGGTTGCAGTTCCTGAACCTCCAGTAACAGCAGCAGAAAGGTCGGAGCCAGCGTGCATTACGAAAGGAATAACAAACTGGCTGTAATAAGGCGCTGAATAAGTGAATGCACCAACCAGGGCGAATGCACCGATATTCTTAGTTACCTCGCTCATCAGGACGTCACGTTGGGCATACGTGATTTCATATATTAGATAAATAACGTATAAGGCTATAGCAGCAAAGAATGTAGGAGATATTGCCTGTGCGACCTTAGCGGCGTTCGTCGCCGCTGTGGATTCAACAATGGTTGTTACTTTCTCAAGAAATTCTGAAACAATGTTCATAGCTTAGTCCTTCTGGCAGATGAAGAGTTCACCAGAGGCACTAATATTTGGCTTCAACTTAATTACCAGGTCTGTGCCGAAAAAAATTGCTTCTCCAATTTTTTGGAAATTTAATGTGGATTCTTCTTTATTGTAACTATAAACGTTGTGGGTCGCTGTCGATGTTTTGGTTTTACGTGGTGTAAACGCTTTTTTAATGATGTAATCGAGAGCGTGGCTATTATGAGATGGTAAAGTGATTAAATCGTCGTTTTTTTTCATAATGTAGTTCTGATTTTTGAGGTTGAAGATAATTGTCGGTCAATGCTTTTGATTTTTTTTCGTATCTCAATTGGATTCGCCTCAGATAAGTTAGCAATGGATAAAGCCAGTTCGATTTGTAAAATTTTCCTTGTTTCGATGAGATTGATTTTTACTTGTGGTATATCACGGAAGACACCACAGCCGGTAATTGCTTTTGAAACGACACGTTCTGTATTCGCTATGCTTTTCTTTACTGTTCGAGGGGGGACATAACGTGCACGGCGAAGTTTTCTCAGATTAGCTTTTGCTTGAGTCATATTTGTATGCCCTGAATAAATAAATGCTTTCTTCAAAGCCTGAATAAGCATAAACCAGGAATATGGTGGCTAAAGGCAAAGAAAAGGTGAAATGAATAACGGCATTCAGAACTGAACCGATTAATGTATAAAAGACAAACGGTGCTGAAAGTATGAAAGCACCCAGCAGGAAAGAAAAAACATTGCACGCCATTTTTAATAAAATTATTTTTATTAGGTGATGTTTTTTTCTGTACATTTCATCGTATCCTTCAGGGGGCTGTCACCTTCTCACGTTGTTGCTTCCATCGCGAGAGCTTCAACAAGTTCATTGATACAAGTCCGTTCTGCCGGAACTTCCCGACCTGTAACCGGGTCGAAAACGATATGCTCATTTTCAACGTAACGCAGGCGATATTTATTTACACCTCTAATACCAAATTTGCGTAATGTGGCTTTAGTTACAATCTCTGAAAGAGATACTCCTTCATTTGCGTTTCGCATTTAATTTTCCTCATACTATTCCTGTGACACTTAACACCATCAATAAAATATGTAATGCAGTAATGTTTTTTAGCGTTTTTTTGTAGGCTTCAATAAAATCCTTATCCAGAAGTCTGATAATAAAAATACATAGTGCATTCATCGCTGCTCCTGTAAGCAGAATTAACAACGAAAGATGCATGATTTATTCCTTGTTTTCATTCTTGTCTTCGATGGTCATGACTTTAAGTGTTATTCCTTGCATGTCTGTAACAATAACTCTTGTTCCCGCAGGGTAGTTTTCATTGTGTAACGTCTCAACTGGCCAGAATGTATCACCAATAAGTAATTGCCCCTTGCCGTTAACAATATCGTCACTGAGCGTAAATTCTTTTCCTTTAAAACGTGAATGCCCTGTGTTCACCAGGAGAGTATCTAAATTCTTATGTTTTTTGTCATAGAAGAACTTAATTATCGACGTCAGTATGCTGATTGACGCAAAGAAGCATATATTGGCTTCTTGTGATATCGTAAGAAAAAAGCCCACAATGGCGCTTGATAATGCACCAAGACTGATTACGAGTAACCATCCCGTTCCGGTTATAATTTCAAGGGCAATACAAAGAAGAAACAGCGTAAACCAGAACATCGTTAATCTCCATGAGATAAGGACGGTGATTAAAACAATATTGTCACCGTCCGGTATCTGTTTAAGACAAATACTGTTGAGCCTGTTTCATATCAACTTTGGGAGTATCCTGTGATACGTTTTTTAGCAGTTCACTGATACCTGCAACCGAACTCACCAGGCTACTTGAATCAAGAGGCATCATAACCAGTTTACTGTTTGATGCAGTGCCAATTGCCTGGAGTGCTTCAGTGTATTTCTGCGCAATAAAGTAATTAACAGACTGAACATCACCTTCAGCGATTGCATCCGACACCAGTTTTGTTGCGCGAGCTTCCGCTTCTGCCTGACGTTCGCGTGCTTCAGACTGAAGAAATGCTGATTGCCGTTCCCCTTCTGCTTTCAGTATTTGAGACTGTTTTTCCCCTTCTGCCTTCAGAATTTCTGACTGGCGTATACCTTCCGCTTCAAGAATCCGGGCACGCTTAGTTCGTTCCGCTTTCATTTGCGCGTTCATCGCTTCAGTCAGTTCTTTTGGTGGTTTAACATCCCGAATTTCAATACGTGTGACCTTAATTCCCCACGGGTCAGTCGCATAATCGACAACCGTTAACAGTTTAGAATTGATGCTGTCACGTTGAGAAAGCATATCGTCGAGATTCATTCCACCAACGACAGTTCGGATATTGGTCATAACAAGATTTGAAATAGCTGATGCAAGATTATCGACTTCATAAGCTGCCTTCGCTGCATCAATGACCTGGACAAAACAAACAGCATCGATAGTTACGTTTGCATTGTCTTTCGAAATAACTTCCTGTTTAGGAATATCCAGGACGGTTTCCATCATGTTGATCCGTTGACCTATGCGGTCCATAAACGGGATCAGGAAGTGAAGACCGGGGGAAAGCGTATGGGTATATTTACCAAAGCGTTCCACTGTCCAGGCATTACCTTGTGGCACGATTTTGACGGCAGATTTAACGAATATCAGCGCAACTAAAATTAATAAGAGTAACGGAATAGATGTAACTATTGGCGTAATTATAGCGTCAATCATGATTAATCCTCTCCCAATTCATCACTGTGGATGTATCTCTTTGCAAATGAAATCTGAAATATGAACATCAACAGAAAAACACTTTCCTGCTTCTTTTTCTTTTGAGAAGTTTTTTCTGCATTCTTCAGCGGTCATAGGGAAGTCGCTGTAATGAGTCCATTTCACGGGGCCACCACCTGGTTTTTTGATGGTTGCGTTTATTTGGTACTTAGGCATTCAAAAATACCTCCACTCGATCACCTGTCTTTCTTGAACACATCCAGCGGCGCAGTTCTGTAAAACTATCCTGGATCTCACAACGGGTACTTTTCATTGTGACAGTTGGTATATTGTCGTAGCTGGCATATGCAATCTCTTTTTTTGGGGTGCGCAATATGCCTTTGTCAATATCAAGAATCCTGAACGCGCTAATTCTTCTTTTGTGCTCGTTAAATAGTGTTCGTTTAGTTGCTGTTATCTGCTTCTGTGCTTCCTGGTAAATGTAGGTAAGCACATCATAAGATTGTTGCTGTGTAATAAGGAAATTACGGCTAACATCCATTGTTGTGAGCGTTTTATTATTTCTTAATCCCCAATAAGCCACGATGATATAGAGTGGATATCCTTTCAAATCTGCCACACATTCAGGAATGACAGGATTAATTTTTAACTTACGCGCCATATTTTCTCCCGGTTGTTTGTCTGAAATAGAAACATCCCCGGAATACAGCGTCATAAGCTAATTATGAAAAGTTGCAGCCACTCACTACAGGCTCTTTATCTGATTGTTCATCATCATGCATAGCTAAACCCCCTTACCTGGAGTGGAGACTGGCAAATCTGGTGTACTTCTGCGTTGCAGCCTGTACGACTTGCTCA
Source organism: Pseudomonadota bacterium (assembly GCA_023423535.1). GTDB lineage: Bacteria > Myxococcota > Myxococcia > Myxococcales > Myxococcaceae > JAFAFL01. Next base: position 2,138 of record JAFAFL010000165.1, on the reverse strand, counting down.
GGGAGAGAGTGAGTGAGATTAACTCAACGCGAGTTCACCAAATAAGGGGGTTTAAGTATGCAGAATGATATTTGCGGATAAAGAGTCGTTACCTGTGTAGATGGCGCGGCACGTCACTCTGTTACGTAGCCCGTTGCTGACTGATGCCAGCGGTGCTTGAAATGCACGAATAATAACCTCCTTATGCCAGGGCTTTAGGCAATGACCGCTGTCCGGGGTTGTTAAAGAGCATGAGATGACAAGCGTTCTAACGGGCGTCAAAGAGTGCTCATTTTCCAGGCAATGAGCACAAAAAACGCGATGAACGAGCTTTTTACAATCATCTGGATAGTATTGTGTGTGCGACATTTAAAACCTGTCAATGCCATAAGAGCGATCTAATGAGCTGGATAACATCTAAAAAACAGAATAATATTCTATTTGTTAAATGATGTACGATCTAAAAATCTAGATAATACTGTTTGTGTGGTTTATTCGATCGTGTGAGTGGGTGTATGTAGTCAAAAAATCTTTTTTGAATATACAAAATTCTGAATTTCTGATTTTGTAAGGTTTTGTATGGGGAACGTCAGTAAAGAAGGGGCTTCAGTAGCTGTTCTGAAAACGATTTTGAAGCAGTCAGAGATGTGTGCTGAATCAAAAAGGAAACGAGCCAGGCTTGAACATCGTTGATCGATTGCGCCCATGCTGCTAAATTTGCAGGCAAGTTTTCCGCGATTTGTAAATGCAGAAAACGAGGTGCTGAAATTTTGTTCAAGAACGTAAATTTCAGATAAAGAAAACCCCCGTAATCTCGTGTTTTCCAGGCAGCGTAGATTAGCGGGGGTTGCCCTCAAGGCCGAGCCTTGAGCTGATAACGTTTTATTTCAGGTATGCTTGTTACCTGAAATGGAGTTTAATTCCATGAGAAGGAAATATCAACTCTTACAGTGCAAGCTAAGTGCAGCTTGCTGTGATTAGCAAACGTCACTGGTCTGAACTATCACCGGAAGAGCAGGTCCGTTTCTGGCAGGACTACGAAGCGGGCATTGAAAGCTCATTCCTGGTCCCCCAGGAAAACAAAGGCGGAACAACAAAACGTCGCCGGGGTGAACATTCCACTAAGCCAAAGTGTGAGAATCCAGCCTGGTTCCGTCCCGACAGCTATAAGGCGCTGGGCGGACAGTTGGGCCACGCTTACAATCGTCTCGTTAAAAAAGACCCGGTAACTGGTCAGTACACACTCAGAATGCACATGTCGTTGCATCCATTTTATGTACTGAAACGTCAGAGTGTCGGTCGCAAATATAAATTCCGACCGGAGAAACAGCGGCTGCTTGACGCAATATGGGTTGTACTTGTGAGTTTTTGTGATCGTGGATTGCACACTGTCGGCATGTCTGTCTCCCGCCTGGCAGAAGAAATAAGTCCAAAAGACAGTAAGGGAAACGTTATTCCTGAAACCGCAGTCACAGTATCGCGCCTTTCCCGTCTGCTGGCAGAGCAGGTTTCCTTTGGCACGTTGGGAACGTCAGAAAAGACGATATGGGATCGTGAATCCCGCCAGCGACTGCCGAAATACGTCTGGATCACCGAAACTGGCTGGAAAATGCTGGGAGTTGATCTGGTGAAACTTCAGGAACAGCAACGTAAACGCCTTGCAGAAAGTGAAATCCGTCTGCAACTGATTAAAGAAGGCGTTATCCGCGAGGGCGAGGAAATCTCTGTTCACTCGGCTCGTAAACGCTGGTATGCGCAGCGTTCTCTCGATGCCATCAAGTTCCGACGAGAGAAAGCAGCAAAGCGCAAACGTGCCAATCGCCTTGCAAAACTGCCGTATGATGAACAGCGAAACGAAATTGCACGGTTTATTCTGAAGCGTATGTCGCCGGACGAAGCGTACTGGTGCACTAAAGAAAGATTAGAGCAACTGGTAGCCAGGGATCTACGTCAGCTTGAACTGGCCCTGACAGCTTCGCCACCCCACTAGTTTAGCTGCCTGATACAATCGGCACTCTCTTCAGCCCCTTCGGGGCTTTTCGTGTTGCCTGCATTTCATGAAATTCCTCATTTTTGACGACCGTTTTTCATTTTGTCCCGCTCTGACAGTTTTTTGATGGCCACAATCGGGTATCGGAGCTAAACCGCCTTCGGTTATT
>JAFAFL010000155.1 GCA_023423535.1 Pseudomonadota bacterium | reverse complement strand
TTGTTGCTACCGGAAATGATCGGCGCAAAGGTGATCCCTGCCAGTAGCTCTCGATAGCGCCAGGCCTGCACCGCGGCCTGCACTTTAGGCGGGCGCTGGCACAGCGCCTCGTCGTCCATCGCCTTGTCCTAAGTCGACAGCGCATGCGCTTCGGCCAACAGGTCGTCGCGGGCCGCCTGCAACGCACTGAAGTAGCGGATTGCTGCCAGCCGACTGTAGGCCACCACCTGCGCCTTCAGACCGTTGGGCAGGATGTTGGCGACATAGTGGCGCATGATGTCGCGCGCTTTCTCCTCGATCAGCTTGGGCGCGTCGAAGATGTGGCCCTTGGTCGCGTACTTCTGTTTAATCGCTTCCAGCTCTTCCTTGCTGCGCTCGCGGAACAGGTCTTCGAACAGCTCGTCCAGGTCCGCGCCTTCCTTCACCGCGCCCTTGGCGGTTCGGCCCTCGTACAGGATCGGCACGATGGCGCCGTCTTCCTCGGCCTGCTTGATGGTGTAGCGGTCGATAAACTCGCCGAAGATCTCGTGGGTGCGCTTCTTCTCGCCCATGATGATCGGCGTGCCGGTGAAGCCGATGCGCGCACAGTTGGGCAGGCCCGCGCGCAGGTTGGCATGCAGGTCGCCGGCCTGGGTGCGGTGCGCCTCGTCGAACAACACGAGAATGCTCTCGTCGTCGTTCAGTACTTCGAACGGCGCGTCCTTAGGCTTTGCCGCGGCCTTGCCGGGCTTGTCGTCGTCACCCTCAGCCACGACGACGTTCGGCAGGTCCTCGATTTTCAGCGGCGCGTCGTTCTCAGTGTCCGGGTCGCGGTATTTGTGGATGGTGGCGAACACCAGCCCCGGCCCCTTGCGCCTGGCCAGTCCCTTCACGCCTTCGGTGCTGGTGGCGACTTCCACCGTTTCCCCGGTCAGGCTGGCGGTCAGCGACAACTGTTTCTGCAGATCCTTGCGGTCGGTGACAACAATCACCTTGAATTTCCGCAGTTGCGTGTCCGCGCGCATCTTGCGCACCAGGAACACCATGGTCAGCGACTTGCCGCTGCCCTGGGTGTGCCAGACGATGCCACCGCGCTCGTCGTGTTCGCCGTGCTTGGCACGGGTTTTGCCGGCCTTGAGTCGGGCAATCGCCTTGTTGACCGCGCGGTACTGCTGGTAGCGGCAGACGGTCTTGATGGTCTGGCCGCCAGCCTGCATGAACAAGGTGAAGTTGTAGACCACATCCAGCAGGTGTGCGGGCATCAACAGGCCGGCCACCAAGCGCTCCTGCTCGGACAAGGTCTGCTTGCCCATTGACTCGGCCACGGCCTGTTCGCTGCCGCTGCCATCGGGGCCAACGACGGTCTTCCACTGGCTATACCAGTCGAAAGTGGCACCGATGCAGCCTACACGCGCTTCGTCGAAGCTGGTGGCGATCAGCAGCTGATTGGTGGCAAACAAGGACTCATTGCCTTCGTTGTCCTGTACCTCCAAGCTGGCCTTGCGCTGATTGCTGTAGCGGCGCAGCTGATCCACGGCATCGGCCAACGGCTCGGGGACGCCGGGGCTTTTGCATTCCACGACGACGAGGGGAATGCCATTCACCAGCAGCACAAGGTCGGGGACGATGAAGCCTTTCCCAGTGTCGTAGCCCGGCGGGCAGTCGACACGGTACTGGTTGATGACGGTGTAGCGGTTGTTAGCCGGATTGGCCCAGTCGATGTACTGGATGGTCTGGCCGCGGCCGCCGTCCCAGCCAGGCAGGCCATCGACGGTGATACCGCGCGTCAGCAGTTCGGTGGCTTTCTCATTGGCTTCGATGAGCGTGCGCGCACCGAGGCGGGTGATCGCGGCGACGGCTTCACTCAGGCGCCCGTCGTCCAGCCAGGGCTGGCCGCTGTTGTCTAGGTTGATGGCGTGGAGCGTTTCGCGTAGGACAGCTTCCTGGACGACCTGTCGAAAGTCACTGCGACCGGTGGCGGTGGAGTCGTCGATGTCACCTTCAATGTAGGTCCAGCCTAGCAGCTTGAGCTGTTCGACAAAGGGTTTTTCGACATCGTCGATTTCCCAACCCATCAGACGTACTCCATCTCATTTTGGGCCCTTGCCAGCAGGGGCGTGACTCGAACTCGACCGGTAAGGAGGTCGTCCATAAGGCCGGCCTTCTCAAGATAGAGCTTCTGCAGCGTTTGCTCCTCGGTTCGAATCCGAAGAGAAGCACTCGCCACACGATTAGCAATCTCGTCTTGCTCGTTGACTACCGGGCGACCAATGGTGATTGATGCAAGGATTGAGGTATTGAGGTTCGCCATGGTCGAGCCAACCGCACGCCCCATTACTTGGGACTGGGTTGCCGGTTGCTGATAGACCAATGCAAGCCAGAAGGCATTCACTTCTGAACTTGGAAGCCGTGTCAGCAAGCAACCAGTGCCGCAAAGCCATCCTGTGTGTTGTTCGCCAATCGCAACACACCGCGACAGGTCGCCTCGGCGAGAGAACAGGAGATCGTTCGGGCGGACACGGTGCCGAGCGAGCGCAGTTGCCTTTCGCTCGGTGATTCGCGCGATGTTAACTGTGGACAGCTCGCCATCAACCATGTCCTGAGGCATCACGACTGGAACGCCTTCAATGGTGTATTCGTGCGCATGCAACTGCGAGCCGAACGGGCCGGTTTGTAGCAAACCTCCAGACCGCATTGCAATCTCGCCTAGCGTGACCTCTTCCCAGTCCTTCGGAATCCATCCCAGCGCCGACTGCTTGTAAAGCTGCGGCGCTTCGCTCTGTAGAGGGCGTAGCTCGCCGTTGGCTTCGATGCCGCGGGTCAGCAGATCGTGCAGCAGACCCTGCTTGACTCCATTGAGCTTGGCGATGATGGCCTCGGTTTGCGCGATGGCGGCGTCGAGTGTGTCGAGCACCTGCGAGATTCTTTCCTGATCCCCTAACTCTGGAAACCAAATCCGGACATTCGACAGTTCCGAAACCGTAAGCATAGGCACAGCTTGCTGCGCGGTTACCTTGCCGAAATCGAATGAGCGCAACGCGTGCAGCAAATAGCGACTGTCGATTTCACTTTTTTTTGGTGAAACTACGATTGTTGTCTGGGTTGAACCAAACAGCGGATAGCCTGGCAGACGTGGAAATCCAATCGAACCCCTAGCGCCTACAACGATCGTGCCGTAGGGGTTTAGACGCTTTATCTTGGTCGACCAGTTCCATGGAGAATCACCGGTATCAGCCGAAAAAATCGGAAATCCGGCCCCATCGCAATCGCTTGCGATGATGGTTTCTCCCATTGCGAGACCAGCGATCTCACTAAGGCCGACAGTCTCAGACATACGCCAACCCCTTCAGGAACCCCTGCAGCTCGTTAGCCGCATCATCGCGCGCCTGCTCGATCTGCGTCAGCGTTACCCGGTACTTGTCCCACCAGGCTTCAAACGCCGCAATCACCTGCTTGCGCTGCGCCGCGATGTAGCGCTCCACGATGCCACGCATGTCGTCGTGCAAGATCTTCAGCAACAGCGCGCCAGCGTCCTCTGACGACAAACCATCGACCTGTGCACCTAGCTTCTCGGTAAAGGTTTCAAGCTTCGCCTTCAACGCCTTCTTCGTCGCGGCCAATTCCTTCTTCCACGCCTTCACCTGCTCCTCGCTTACGGCTTCTTCGTCGCCTTCTTCCGCTACCTCCGCGCCGTCGCCGTCATCGTCGGCCTCCTTCGGACAGGACGCCTTGACCTGTGCTTCCAGCTCCGCCTTTTTTGCCTCCAGCTCGGCGATCTCCGTGACAAATTCACCCATCAGGAAACGCACCAGCTTGTGCTCCAGCGGATTGTCCTTGCTGGCCTTGTCCTCCAGCGCGGTGACGATGCTGGTGCGCCAGGCATCGGCCACGCCCCGGCTGCCGCGTGCCATCAGAGTGAGGAAGTCGAAGCGGCTCTGGTTCCAGAAACCGGCCACGATGCCGCGCACCTGAAACGGATCGAGCATGCCCACCGCATCCAGTGACTGGCTGAAGCTGGCCAGCAGATCATTGCGCAGGGCCACCAAGCTGGACGCATCGTCCGACTTGTTGGCGAGCTCGAGCACACGTGGGCCGTGTTCCGCCCACCAGGCCTCGAACGCATCACGGATCGCCTTTTCCTTCGCCAGCAAACCGGCATTGCTTTCGATCGCGGGCTTGAGGTCGGCGCGCTTGGCGAATTCCGGCCTGAAGTCGAGATACTTCGCGTCGCGTTCGACGAAAAGGTCGGTTGGATCCAGGCCGTGCGCTCGGAACAGCGCCGCCTTGTCTTCGGCCTCGACTTCCGTCTTCGGCACGCCACCGACAAGATGCGCGCGCACGTCGTGCGGCTCCGGTGCCGGCGCGTTGTCTGCATAGCGGCGAATGTTGAGGTTGCAGCCGTTCTCCAGCAGCGTGGCGTTGTCGACGATGGCGCTGAAGCCGGGCACGGCTTCGAAGGCATCGTAGGTACTGACGATCTTTTCGATATGCTCCGGCAGCAGGTAGTTCTGCGCGCGCCCTTCGAAGAACTCGCGGTCGGCATTGATGAAAAGCACCTTGCTGCGACGTGCTTCGGGCTTACCGCTGACCCGGTTCGCGCCTTCGGCCACCTGCTGGCGCAGCACCAGGATGCAGGCCGGAATGCCGGTACCGTAGAACAGATTCGGCGCCACGCCGATCACCGCTTCCAGCATGTCGTTCTCGATGATGCCCCTGCGGATGGTCGCTTCATCGCCGCCGCGGAACAGCACGCCGTGCGGCATCACCGTCGCGACCATGCCGCCATCGCGCGTGACGGCCAGCATGTGCTGCAGGAACATCAGGTCGGCCTTCTTGCTGCCCAGCTTGACCTGGCCGTGGCGGAATCGCTCCGGGTACTTTGGCGCCCAGATTGGTTGGCCGTCCGCGCTCTTGTCGACCGTACCCCAGTTGATCGAGAACGGCGGATTGGTCAGTACGCGGTCGAAGCGCATGAGCTCACCGTCTTTGACGTGGCGCGGATTCTCCAGGGTGTCGTCGTTCTCCAGCCACGCCGTGTCGATGCCGTGTAGCAGCATGTTCATCTTGGCGATGGACCAGACCGTACCGTTGAACTCCTGGCCGTACAGATTGGCCTTGCGCCCGTCCTGGCCGTGCTCGTCGATGTACTCCTTCGACAGGATCAGCATGCCACCAGAACCGACGCAGGGATCGTAGATGTGGTGTTCCGCCTGCGGCTTGAGCAAGCGCACCATCATCCGCACCACCGAGCGCGGGGTATAGAACTCGCCACCCTTCTTGCCGGCGGAATCGGCGAACTCGCCAATCAGGTATTCGTAGGCCGCGCCGAGCAGATCCGGGAACTCGAAGTCTTCATTGCGCAGGCGGTGCTGGCCGAATTGGGTGATCAGCTGGCGCAGCTTCTGGTCGGTGATCTTGCTCTGACCGACTTTGCGGGTGAAGTCGATGTGCTCCAGCACGTCAGCCAGGCTGGTATTGCCGGATTCGATGCCGGTCAGCGCCTTGTTGAGGAAGTCACCGACGTTCTGGTGGGCCTCGTTGAGCAGGAAAGGATAACGCGACTGTGGCGGCACCCAGAACGAGCCGGAACGCCGGTACCAGCGCGGATTCTCCGCCGATTCCTTCGCCTGTTGCGGCGACTCGCCCGCGGCGATGCGTTCAGCGACCACCTCTTCCCGGCGCTGGTCGAACACGTCCGAACAGCGCTTCAGGAACAGCATGCCGAAGATGTATTCCTTAAACTCGCTGGCGTCCATCTTGCCGCGCAGGATGTCGGCGGC
>JAFAFL010000104.1 GCA_023423535.1 Pseudomonadota bacterium | reverse complement strand
CCCCCGGCCACTCACTTTCGCGAGGGCGCGGGGGCGTCGACGCTGCTGCGTGTCGAAGGGCGATGTCTACTTGCGGACCGCCACCTTCGCCTCGGCGGGCTTGCGGCGGCGCACGAGGCCGAGGCCGCCGATGAGCATCACCGCCGCAGCGAGGGGAGCGAAACCGCCGGTGCTGCTCGCGCCGCAGGAGGCGACCTGCTCGGGCGTGACCTCCTCACCGTACTCGTAGGCTGCGCCGGAGCCGCCGCTGCCGTCGAGGAACGTGCCGCCGGGGACGTCGGTGTTCGTCGCGCCGCTCTCCGCGACCGCCTCACCCGCCGCCGGCTCCTCCGCGGGAGGCTGCGGCATCACCGACTCCATGCTCGTGCCCATCACCACGTCGTCGATGTAGAGCACGCCCTTCTGGGAGATCTCCTTGCTCCGGTAGAGGCCCATCTTCAGGTAGTTCTTCTGGCCGGGCAGCTGCGTCGCGCCGTGGGTCTTCGGCAGGGCGAGCTCACCGTTGTGGTACAGCTCGATGAAGCCCACCGAAGGATCCGCGCTCCACTTCACGCGGAGGATGAAGTCGTGCCAGGTGCCGCGCGCGAGCGGCGCGGTCCACTGGTCCTTCGCGTCGTGACCGCCGGCGCGCAGACGCATCTCCTCGCCCGCCACGTACATCTCCAGCGGCGGGGTGCCCGCGAGCTGCTCCTGGTGCCACTGCGTGAAGAGCTGCCACTTCGGGTGCGAGGGATAGCCCTCGTCGAACATCACGCTCCACCGGTAGAAGTACTCGGAGCCCTCCGGCTCCATCGTCATCTTCACCAGCTCGGCGCGGTCGTTGCCCGAGTTGATCGGATCGTCGCCCTTGTTCACGGTGAACTTGAGCGCGTTGCCCGAGCGACCGCCGGGGGCGGGGACGATGGCAGCGCGGTCCGGGCTCACGGCCTGCAGCTTCGTCCACTCGGTGAGATCACCGGCCTCGAAGTCGCTCCTCCACACCTCGTCGGCCATGGCGGCCGGCGCGGCAAGGGCGAGGGTGAGGGCGATGGCTCTGCGAATGGGAGTCAGCAAATGTCGTTCCTTCCGTTCGTGGTGACGGAGGAAGACAACGCTCAAAATTGGATACTTCCCGCCTCCTCACGCGCAGGGCAGGCGAGGGGGCGGGCCGATTCGCTGAGAAGGCCCTAGCGGCCCCTACGCGTCCGCGGTCTTGCGGTCGCCGTCGCTGCCGTCAGCGCCCGGCACCAGCCGCAGCTGGCCCATGGTCTGCGAGTAGAACTTCGCGTCCACCTCGCGCTCCAGGTACGTGTAGCCGGCGAGGCCGGCCTCGTACATGCGCAGAAGCTTGCGGCTCTCGTCCAGCGTGAGGCGGCCCGCGCGCAGCGCCTGCTCGGTGCTCTTGCGGACGCGCGCCACCATGTCGTCCTTGTTGTAGGAGACGTAGTTGAGGACCTCGGTCACCGTGTCGCCCTCGACCACGTGGTCGATGAGGTAGCCGCCGTTCGGCGCCATGGACACGCCCACCGCGTGGGTGTCGCCGAAGAGGTTGTGGAGGTCGCCGAGGATCTCCTGGTACGCGCCGACGAGGAAGATGCCGAGGAAGTAGTCGTCGTTGTTCAGCGCGTGCAGCTCGAGGACGTCCTTCACCTCGCGGCGGTCGATGAAGTGGTCGATCTTCCCGTCCGAGTCACAGGTGATGTCCGCGAGCACCGCGCGGCGCGTGGGGCGCTCGGCGAGGCGGTGGATGGGGAGGACCGGGAAGAGCTGGTCGATGGCCCACGAGTCCGGCAGCGACTGGAACACCGAGAAGTTGCAGAAGTAGGTGTCCGCGAGCGTGCGCTCCAGCGTCTCGAGCTCCTCGGGGACCTCGTCCATCTCGCGCGCGATCTTGAGGATCTTCTGCGCGGTGGCCCAGTAGAGGTTCTCCGCCAGCACGCGCTGCTCCAGCGACAGGTGCCCGAGCGAGAAGAGCGTGAGGCACTCCTCCTTGTACTCGGTGATGTCGTGGAAGATCTCGAGCACGTTCTTGTTCGTCACGTCCTTGAACGCGCTGAAGAGGTTCTTCACCACCGGCGCCGGCTCCTTCGGGAGGCTGTCGGGGACGTGGCGGTAGTCGTTGAACTCGGTGGTGCCGAGCACCTCGGTGATGAGCACCGCGTGGTGGGCCACGACCGCGCGGCCGGACTCGGTCACGATCGTCGGGTGCGGCACGCCGGTGCGGTCGCAGGTCTCCATGATCCCGAAGACGACGTCGTTCGCGTACTCCTCCAGCGTGTAGTTCATGGAGGAGGCGAAGTTCGTCTGCGAGCCGTCGTAGTCCACGCCGAGCCCGCCGCCGACGTCCATGTACTTCAGCGGCGCGCCCTGCTTGTGGACCTCCGCGTAGAACTGCGAGGCCTCGCGCAGCGCGTTCTTCACGCTGCGGATGTTCGAGATCTGCGAGCCGAGGTGGAAGTGCAAGAGCTCGAAGGACGAGATGAGCCCCGTCTCGCGCATGAACGCCATGGAGTCCATCAGCTCGGAGGCGCTGAGGCCGAACTTCGAGCGGTCACCGCCCGAGGCCTCCCACTTGCCGCTGCCGCGCGAGGACAGACGCACGCGCGCGCCGATCTTCGGCGTGATGCCCGTCCGCTTGGCGACCTCGGCGATGAGCGCCAGCTCGGTCGGCTTCTCGATCACGAGGACCACGTTGCGCCCCAGCTTCGAGGCGTAGAGCGCGGTCTCTACGTACTCCTCGTCCTTGTAGCCGTTGCAGATGATGAGGCCGTCCTCGTCTTCCAGGAGCGCCATCACAGCGAGGAGTTCCGGCTTGGAGCCGGCCTCGAGGCCGTAGCCGTACTGCTCGCCGGTGTTGACGATCGTCTCCACCACGTAGCGGTGCTGGTTCACCTTGATGGGGTAGACGCCCTGGTACTCGCCCTTGTAGGCGGACTCGGTCATCGCCTTGCGGAAGGCCTCGTTGAGCTGGATGACGCGGTGGCGCAGCACGTCGGTAAAGCGGATGAGCAGCGGCAGGCCAATGCCGCGGCGGCGCACCTCGTCCACCAGGTCCTTGAGGTCGATCGCCTTCGTGCTGTCGCCGTCCGCGTGGACGCAGACGTTCCCCTTCTCGTTGATGCTGAAGTAGGGCTGACCCCAGGCGCGGACGCTGTACATCTCCAGCGCGTCGGCGACGGTCCAGCGCTGCGGCTTCGAAGGCGCGTTCATGCGCGCCGAGTAATAGGAAACGGACTGCTGATCAATGGTCGTGGCACCGCGCGATGCACATGGGGCGCGCCGCGGCGCCGACGCGCAACCGCACGGCGTTGGACCAGCCGGGCGGGCGGGCTGAGCCGGGGCGGGATGCCGCGACAGCGTCAGGTCCCCAATGTTCTGCGCATGAGCCTTGGGAGGAGGGGACCGATGGAGCCGTCCGCGCGACGCGACGAAGGGGTACTGACGCCACGGGAGATCTACCAACGGCTGGACCGCTTCGTGATCGGCCAGGACGAGGCGAAGCGCGCGGTGGCCATTGCCGCGTACAACCACCTCAAGCGGATCGAGGCGCGGCGCTACGGGCGGCAGTCGCTCATCCGCAAGTCGAACATCCTCCTCGTGGGGCCGACCGGGAGCGGCAAGACGCACATCGCGCGGAACCTCGCGGGGATCCTCGGGGTGCCCTTCAGCGTGGCGGACGCCACCGAGTTCACCGAGGCCGGCTACTACGGCAAGGACGTGGAGGTGATGGTCTCGGACCTGCTCTTCCGCGCGAACCATTCAGTGGAGGAGGCGCAGCGCGGGATCGTCTTCATCGACGAGGTGGACAAGATCGCGCGCAGGTCCCAGGGCGCGCGCAACGGCGCGGGGGCGCGGGACATCGGCGGTGAGGGCGTGCAGCAGTCGCTCCTCAAGATGCTCGAGGGCCGCGAGATCCACGTGCCGCTCAACGTGACCCAGGCCTGGAACAAGAACGACTTCGTGCAGGTGGACACGACCGACATCCTCTTCATCTGCGCGGGGACGTTCAGCGATCTGCAGGCGCAGGGCGCGGAGCAGGTGAGGGCGATCGGCTTCGGCGCGGACGCGGTGAAGGCGCCGCACAAGCGCATCGGCGTGAAGCAGCTGGTGGACTACGGGATGCTGGCGGAGTTCCTCGGGCGCCTGCCGGTGATGGTGCACCTCGACAAGCTGGAGGAGGGGGACCTCGTGCGGATCATGACCGAGCCGCCGGATGCGATCACGCGCGAGTACAAGGAGCTGCTGCAGCTCGACCAGGTGGAGCTGAAGTTCTCGAAGGGGGCGCTGCGCGAGATGGCCCGCTACGCGCTGGACAAGGGGCTCGGCGCGCGAGGCCTGCGCGCGATCGTGGAGCACGTGATGTCGGAGGTCATGTTCGAAGCGCCGGAGCTCGGCGCCCGCCCGGTCAGCGTGGACGAGGACATGGTGAAGCGGCGACTGCTCGAGGGCGAGGTGACGCTCCACTGAGAGTGGTTGATCGAGCGCGCTCGCCTGCATGCTCCACGGTCGCGGGAGCATTCGTTTGAGGTCAAAATATTCGCCCGCGGGGCTGTACGAACGGTGATCGAAACCGTAGGGTGCGCGCCCATGAACTCGGCCATCGCGATCCAGCGGACCACGAGCCCCCGGCAGCGCCCGGGTGGCGGAGAGCTCGGCTTCGGCCGGCACTTCACCGACCACATGTTCCTCATGGACTACGACGTGGAACGGGGGTGGCACTCGCCGCGGGTCGTGCCCTACGGGCCGCTGTCGCTCGATCCGGCGGCGGCGGGCCTCCACTACGGCCAGACGATCTTCGAGGGACTGAAGGCGTTCCCGGACACGCAGGGCAACATCCGCGTCTTCCGGATGAACGACCACCTCGCGCGGCTGAACGAGAGCGCGCGCCGCGTGTGCATACCGCCGCTCGACACGGACATCGTCGCGCAGGGCGTGCACGCGCTGCTCGACGCGGACCGCGACTGGATGCCCGCGGGTGACGGCACGAGCCTCTACGTGCGCCCGCTGGTGTTCGCGACCGAGGGCTTCCTCGGCGTGCGCCCGTCGAAGAGCTACATCTTCGTGGCGTTCATCTCGCCGGTGGGCAACTACTACGCTGCGGGCGAGGGCCCGGTGCGGATCTGGGTGGAGCAGAAGCGGATCCGCGCGGCGCCCGGTGGTCTCGGTGCGGCGAAGACGGCGGCAAACTACGCGGCCTCGCTGAAGGCGGCGGAGGAGGCGAAGGCGCGCGGCTACGCGCAGGTCCTCTGGCTCGACGCGCGCGAGCACAAGTGGGTGGAGGAGGTGGGCACCATGAACCTCTTCGTCCGCATCGGCGACGAGGTCGTGACCCCGCCGCTCGACGACACCCTTCTGGCGGGCGTGACGCGCCTCTCCGTGCTCGCGCTGCTGCGCGACTGGGGCGTGAAGGTCACCGAGCGCCGGCTCTCCATCGACGAGATCCGCGCGGCCCAGGAGAACGGGACGCTGCGCGAGATCTTCGGCACCGGTACCGCGGCCGTCATCTCGCCGGTGGGCGAGCTCGGCTTCGAGTCCGGGCCGATGACCGTGGGCGACGGCAAGACCGGCGACCTCGCCATCCGCCTGCGCGCGGCGATTCTCGACATCCAGTACGGCCGCGTTCAGGACCGGTTCGGGTGGATGCGGGAGATTCCCGCGTTCGGGAAGGTGGCGTAGCGGGCGCTTCAGCTTCCGCTGGCGCAGATGCAGGACCCCGCGGCCCCGCGCTTCAGTGCGTGGGGCCGTTGCTTTTGCGGGGTGCCGCCGCAGGCCCCTGTCGCGCCCGACCGTCTTGGCTGCCCGTGCGGCTGGAAAACTTCTGGATGGTTGAAGTTCGTGCGCTCATCCGGTAATCCAGCACCAGCGTTCTGCCTGTCTGTCCGGAAAGGAACTCCGATGAAGCGGCTGTCCCCCCTCATCCTCGTCGTCGGCGCGCTCGCCGCCGCGTGCACGGCCCCCAACTGGGAGCCGGCCACGCCGAACGCGCCCGCCACGCCCCCGGCGCAGGAGCCTGCGCGCCTCATCGACACCGTGGTCGCCGATCCGGACTTCAAGTTCGAGGCCTGGCGCGACGTGACCCTCGAGCTGAACCTCACCGCGCCCGAGCAGCGCGGCGCCACGAGGGTGGAGATCCTCGACGCGTCCGGCGAGACGCTCTTCGTCGGCGTGGTGAAGGAGCTCGTGACCGAGGTCCGGCTCCCGGTCAGCCGCGCCGACCGCCACCTCACCGTCCTCGAGGGGCCCGAGGGCAAGGCCCGCGCCCTCCAGATCGACCTCGACGCCCCGCGCATCGCGGTCGCGCTCTAAGCCCTGCTTCGCGAAAAGGATCTCGAACAGTGAAGCCCAACAAGCTCGTCCTCGGCCTCGCCGCGCTCCTCTCCGCCACGACCGCCTTCGCGCAGGACGTGAGCCCCCAGATCATCCAGATCGACGCCCGCCCCGGTCAGGAGGCGGTGCGCGTCACCGTCCAGAACCTCGGTCCCGCCACCGCGCCCGCCGGCGTCACCGTCCAGCTGCGGGAGCAGAGCGCTACCGGCACGCTGCTCGGCAGCGCGGTCACCACCGCAGCGATCCCGGTGAACGGGCAGAGCGTGGTGGTGGTGAATCTCCCCAGGCCCTACAACTTCAACCTCTCCAACGGCGTGGCGAAGATGATCCACGCGGTCGTCAGCGGCCCGGGCGACACCAACGCCTCGAACAACACGAACTGGGCCTACCGGTTCACCGCGGACCTCAACCCGCCGGTGCGCCGCCAGCACCGGGTGCTCGTGGTGACGGTGCAGGGCCCCAGCTACGCGCAGCACGGTCCGCAGCTGCAGCAGACGGTGCAGAACGCGGGCGGCCAGGTCGATCACCTCTACCTCACGCCGACGACGCAGGCCGGCGTGATCAACGCGCTCGCCAATCCCGCGAACTACGATCAGGTGTGGGTCTATGACCTGTCGTCGAACTCGGACAATGCGCCGAACGCGTTCGCCGCGATCGCCAACTGGTTCAACCAGAACCCGTCGCGGGACATCATCGCCGACGGCCGGATCATCGCCACGCTGTGGAACAACCTCTATCTCACCAGCGGGATGACGATCTCCGCGAACTACTACCACAACCTCCGCGTGCGGGGCGGCGGGCTCATGCTCGGCACCGACCACGGCGCGGTCTTCAGCGGCGTCGGTCCGCGCAACGGCAGCGGCGTGTTCGTGGACGGGATCAACTCCATCAACGACCGCATCGGCATCGGCCGCTTCTGGGGCGACCCGGGCGGCTCGGTGGCGGGCATGCAGCTGAGCGACAACAACCCGGTGCGCAACATCCCGAACAACCTCGGCTCGGGCGTGAACTCGCAGTCGTCTCCGTCCAACGCGCCCACCGGCTTCCAGCAGACCTCCAACGTGGCGCCCGGCGTCGTCCCGCTGCAGCGCACCTTCTACACGGTGGCCTGGCACAACGGCTCGAGCAGCGGCGGCGCGGCCACGCCGGCGATCAGCACCACCATCGTCGGCTCGCTCGGCTTCAACGTGGCCATCCAGGCGCCGTGCCGCGCGCCGGCGCAGGGTGCCTCGAACCTGCTCACGCTCAACGTCTCCTCCGGCGCGGTCTCGCCGCTGACGTATCAGTGGACCTCGTCGATCAGCGGGAACCTCGGCACCGGAACGACGGTGAACACCGCCTCGCTGCCCGCCGGCCGCCACGTCATCAATGTGGTCGTCAGCGACGCCACGAACTTCCGCCCCGGCGACTCGATCGTCGTGGACGTGGGCGGCGGCGACTGCAACTCGAACTGCGTGCCGGACTCCGAGGAGCTCGCCTCGGGTGACACCGCGCCGCAGAACGGCGTGCTCGACGTGTGCGAGGACGAGGACGGTGACGGCGTCTCGGATCCGCTGGACGGCGCGCCGTGCGACCCGGTGGTGCAGACGATCCAGTTCGCGCCCTCGCGCGGCAACCGCGCCACCCTCATGTTCGAGGATTGGTGGCCGGGCCAGACCGACGTGGACTTCAACGACCTCGTGGTCGGCTGGAACGCCACGCTGCAGCGCAACTCGGCGGGCGACGTGTCGCGGATCCGCATGAGCTTCGACGTGCTGGCGGTCGGCGCGAGCCTGCGCAACGGGCTCGGGCTCGAGCTGCCGGTGGCGCCTTCGAACGTGGCCTCCATCAGCCGGTCGATCGAGGGCGGTCCGCAGTCCTCGCTCGCGCTGCGCTCGGGTCCGCAGACGACCTTCCACGTGATCGACGACGTGCGCGCGCTCTTCCCCGCGGGCGGCTTCGTGAACACGGTGCCCGGTGAGCCGCGGCACGCCTCGGTCCGCGTGGTGGTGGACGTGGCCTTCCGCACGCCGGTCGCGCTGAGCGGCCTCGCGCCGTGGGATCTCTTCCTCTTCCGCAGCGGCGTCCCGAGCCACCAGATCCACCTGCCGAACTTCTCCGGCACCGCGGAGATGGACGGGTCGCTCTTCGGTCAGGAGAACGACGGCTCCGGCAACGGCCGCTGGTTCGTGAACACGCAGGGCCTGCCCTACGCGCTGTCCCTGCCGCAGCTGGTGCTCTACCCCACGGAGCAGACGGACATCGCGCTGCTCTTCCCGGACATCGTCGGCTTCGCCACCTCGTCGGGCACCGCGAACCAGAACTTCTGGGCCACCAACGTGCAGACCGCGCACGCGTACTCGGTGAGCTACCCGGTGGCCTCGTCGCTCCCGCCGGTGAGCGAGGCGGTCATCGACGTGAGCTGCCTGCCGTAGACCGCTTCAGGGCCGCGCGCGTGTCATGCTCTCCGCATGTACGCGCGCGTGCTCGTTGCGGGGCTGTTCGTCGTCGGCGGAGCGCTCTTCCTCGTGCTCAACGCCTCCGCGGACAGGTGGGGACCTTCGGCGGCGTCGCCGCAGGAGACGTCCTGGGAAGAGGTCTCCCGCCGGGGGGAAGCGCTGCGCTCGGAGCCGTTGCCGGCGCCGCTCGATCGCCTCGTGCCGCTGGCGGTGGCGAAGGGGAGGCCCGGCCCGGACGACTGGCTCGCGCAGCATGAAGAGGAGGGGCAGTCGCTCGCGCAGTGGCGCGCGTCCGATCCCGTCCGCGTCACCCCCGAGCGCCGGACGATCTACCTGCAGCCGGTGGGCAACTACACCGAGGAGGAAGAGGCGGTCGTCGCGCTCACCTCGGACTACGTGGAGCGCTTCTTCGGCGTGCCGGTGACGACGCTGCCCGCGTGGTCGGCGCAGAGCATCCCGGAGTCGGCCAGGCGGAAGAACCCGCTCTCCGGTCAGTCGCAGCTCTGGACCGAGTACGTGTTGAAGCGGCTCCTCGACGCGAGACCTCCGGACGCGCTGGCGCTCCTCGCGCTCACCGCGGAGGACCTCTACCCGGCGGAGGACTGGAACTTCGTCTTCGGTCAGGCCTCCCTCACCGAGCGCATCGGCGTGTGGTCGGCGCATCGCAACGGAGACCCGGCCGGCACCGAGGCTGAACGCGCGCTCTACCTGCGGCGCACGCTGGCCACGGCGACGCACGAGCTCGCGCACATGCTCGGCATCCTTCACTGCGTGGCCTGGGAGTGCCTCGCCAACGGGATCAACCACCAGGAGGAGGCGGACCGCGCGCCGCTGGGGCTCTGTCCGCACGATCTCGCCAAGCTGACCGAGGCGACGGGCGTCGATCCGCTGGCGCACCACGAGGCGCTGGCGGAGTTCTGGAAAGGAAGGGACGCGGAAGAGCACGCCCGGTTCGCGCGCGGAGCGGAGGCGCTGCGGATAGCGCCGGGGGCAGAGGCACCGGCTCCGTAACGGGGGGCGGACGCCTACTTCGCGTCGAGCGCCATCGCCGCGGCGCGCAACCGCTGCTGGGTCTGAGCGTCCTGCAGGAGCTCCAGCACGCCGTCCTGCCGCAGCAGGTGGAGGTGGTCGCCGCCCTGGAGCGAGGACTTCGTGGCGCGGTCCTGGAGCGCCTTCTGGAAGCGCGGGTCTTTTGCCAGCGCCTGGAAAGACTCGTTCTGACGGAGCTGGCGCTGCTTCTTCGGATCGGAGGCGGCGCGCGCGACCTCGGCGAAGTCCTTCAGCGCGGAGAAGTGCGTCAGCTCGAAGAGGTTGTACTCGCGCGCGAGCTTGAAGGAGAGCGAGTCCTTCGGCGTCACCCCGAGCTTCTTTCCCGCCACGGTGACGTTGTCCTCCACGAAGGCCAGCGCGCACAGCAGCACGAAGGCCACGCCCGCGACCTTCGCGCCGCCGAAGAGGAAGCCCAGCGCGCGGTCGAGCGAACGCGACTCGGGATCGCGTCCGGCGAGGATCCGCTTGAGGATCGCGGTGAAGAGCACGCGGCACACGACGACGGTGACGATGAACACCACCACCGTGGCGGCGATGATCCCCAGCCCCTGCGGCATGCCCTTGAACTCGGCGGCGAGCAGCGGCCCGAGGAACCTCCCGCCCGGATACGCAGCCGCGTACGCGACCACGAGCGCGATGAGGTTGGCGAGCTGCTTCGACGCTCCGCTCACCGCGCCCACGAGGGCGAAGATCAGCACGAGCGAGAGGAGGACGAGGTCGATGGTCATGCGGGCCTGACTAGATGGTCAAGGTCACTTAATTTTGAACGACGCGGCCCCGGTCCGGCGCTGCTCGTCGAAGTTCTTGTCCGACGCCTCCTTGAGCTTGTCCTTGTAGAGCGCGTTCTGCGGCTCGAAGGTCAGCGCCATCTTGAGGCTTCGTTCGGCGGCGGCGAAGCGGCCGGCCGCGAGGTCCGCCATTCCGGTCGCATAGAACTGGCGGCCCTTCGGCGTGGTGCCGACCTGCTCCTCGCGCTCCTTCTGCTTCTCCGCCTTCGCTTCGACCTCACTGGTCTCGCTGAAGCGCAGCCGCGCGGCGCGGTCCGGTCCGGTCACGTCGGCGAGGTACTTCGGCCGGCGCACGTCGTCGCGCAGCACGGCGTAGGCCTCGGTGATGCGTTTGTAGACCTCCTGTACCGCGTTCTTGAAGCCGGAGGGCGGCAGGTGGAAGAAGCGGTCCGGGTGCCAGGTGCGCGAGGCCTTGTAGAAGGCGCGCTTGATCTCCGAAAGCCCCGCGCCCTTCTCCACGCCGAGCAGCTCGAAGTAGTCGAGCCCGTTCAGCGAGGTCGCCAGCTTGTGCAGCGCCGCGAGCTCCTCCTTCGTCAGCAGGCCGCCGCCGGGCATCGCCGCCGAGGGCTGCGAGGGCTGCGCGTTTCCCGAGGCGACGGGCGCGACCGGAGGCACCAGCGGGGCCACGCGGGGGATGAGCGGCGCGACCGAGGGCGGCGCGTGGGGAGGGCGAGGGGGCTGGCCTGGTTGGGACATCGGTGAGGCCTCGAAGGATCAGGGCAGGGCGGGCATTCCCGTCACCTGGGTCTTGTCGTGCCCGGCGAGCTGGGTGTCCCGGTTCGCGGCGATGGAGCGCTGGATGTCCGCCTCGCTGAGGCCGGAGGAGACGCTGAGCGTGGTGGAGGCGCGCTGGCCGCTCTCCTTATCGAGCGCGGAGACGTTGAGGATGCCGTCCGAGTTGAGCTCGAAGGTGACCTCGATCTTCGCCTCGCCGCGGAAGCCGACGCGGAAGCCTGAGAACTCGAACTCGCCGAGCAGCTCGCAGCCGTCCGCACGGTTGGACTCGCCCTGGTACACGCGCAGCTTCACGCGCTCCTGGCCGTCCCGCGAGGTGGTGAAGGTCTTGCTCCGGTCGATGGGCACCGGCGTGTTCTTGTCGATGAGCTTCTCGGTGAAGCCACCGACGGTGCCGATGCGCAGCGACAGCGGCGTCACGTCCACGAGGAACGTCTCCGTCCGCGAGTCCTGCAGCGCGTGCGCCTGCAGCGCCGCGCCCATGGCGACCACCTGATCGGGATGGATGCCCTCCATGGGCTCCTTGCCGAAGTAGTGCTTCACCGAGTTGCGGATGATGGGCAGCCGCGTGGGCCCGCCGACGAGGATGACCGCGTCGATGTCCGCCGCGGTGAGCCGCGCGCTCTGCAGGGCCTCGTCGCAGACCTTGAAGGTGCGCTGCACGAGGTCCATCACCATCCGGTTGAACTGGTCGTGGGTGAGCCTCTGCCGCAGGTCGAGCACGTTGCCCTGGGTGTCCTGGCAGATGCCCGCGCAGAGGATCTCCGCGGTGCCGTCGCGGCCGACGTCGATCTTCGCCTTCTCGGAGGCGTCCTTGAGCATCTGCAGGCAGAACTTGTTCTGGCGCAGGTCGAGGCCGGTCTTCTGGAGGAAGTCGCCCGCCAGCCACTCCATGATCCGGTCGTCGAAGTCGTCGCCGCCGAGGTAGGTGTCGCCGGCGGTGGAGAGGACCTCGAACACGTCCTTGCCGATCTCGAGAATGGAGACGTCGAAGGTCCCGCCGCCCAGATCGTAGATGACCACGCGCTGGTTCACGTCGCGGCCGAAGCCATAGGCGAGCGCGGCGGCGGTGGGCTCGTTGAGGATGCGCAGCACCTCGAGACCGGCGATGCGCCCCGCGTCCTTCGTCGCCTGGCGCTGGTTGTCGTTGAAGTAGGCGGGCACCGTGATGACCGCCTTGCCCACCGGCCGGCCGAGGTAGCCCTCTGCCACCGCCTTGAGCTCCTTGAGCACCAGCGCGGAGATCTCCTGCAGCGCCCAGGTCTGCTTCCCGATGGCGATGCGCACGCTGTTGTTCTCGCCCTCGACGATCCGGTAGGGCATCACCGCCTGCGCCTTCTTCACCTCGTCGGAGAAGTAGTACCGGCCGATGAGCCGCTTCGTCGAATAAACCGTGCGCTCCGCGTTGGTGATGATGTTGCGCTTCGCCGCGTTGCCCACCAGCACCGAGCCATCCTCGAGGAAGGAGACGCAGGACGCGTGGATCTGCTCGCCCCACTCGTTGGCGACCACTTCGGGCTGGCCGTCGAGGACGACCGAGACGCACGAGTAGGACGTGCCGAGGTCAATGCCGATGGCGATGTCGTCGGACATGGGGGAGGCTCCAGTGAGAACGAAACCTTACGCGCGGCGTGCGCGGAGTGTCAATGCTCCGGCGACACAAAGCCCATGAATATCAATGGGTTAGCAGTCGTCGGGAAGCAGACCCCGCGGTTGAGGTTGAAGGGGTTGATCGCTATTGATGTTCTGGATCGCGAAGGGGAGGACGCACCGTGCCGTTTGCCTTCGGAATCATCACGTCGGACCCGAACCTGCTGCGCTGCGAGCTGTTGCGGCTGCGGCCGGAGATTGGGCTCGGCGCGGGTGACGAGCCCATGGGCGCCGCGTGGTTCGCGGACGACAACGTGCTCGTGCAGCGCTACTCGGCGGCGGCGAGGCCGGAGGGACTGGACCTGCTCGGCGGCGTGCTCGAGTCGGACGCGCTGCTCGTGCACGGCGCGGCGCTGCCGCTGGGGCTCTCCATCGAGGAGAACACGCAGCCCTTCCGGTTCCGCCAGTGGCTCTTCGTGTGCCAGGGCACCAACGGCTCGGACGCGAAGCTGCGGGCGCTCGCGATGGAGGGACTGCCGGATCACCTCCGGCGGATGGTGCGCGGCTCGACGGCGGCGGAGGTGGCGTTCGCGCTCTTCCTCAACGCGCTGCGCGAGACCGGGCGGGCGGAGGATCCGTTGCTCGATGCGAAGACGGTGGCCGGAGCGCTGGGCAGGACGGCGCGGAAGCTCGAGGCGCTGACGCACGAGACCGGTGGGCGCGCGCTGGACGCGGCGATGATGGCGACGAACAACCGGATGCTCGTGGCTGCGCGGTTGGGCGAGACCCCGCTCGCGTACCGGTTGCTGGAGGGCGCGCAGCACTGCGAGCGCTGCCGGATCGATGACTCGGGTGAGATGGAGGCGCTGCGGCGCGCGCACCAGCGGCGACGGACGGTGGCGATCTCCACCGACGTGCGCGTCGCGCAGGGGTGGATCCCGCTGGAGAGCGGGAGCGCCATCGCGGTGGGCAAGTCGCTGAACCCGGAGCGGGTGCAGTTCTAGGCGGCGTAGGCCGCGCTGCCGGCGGGCCTATTGGTGCCGGCCGAAGAAGCTCGCCTCCAGCGTGAGCGCGAGCAGGTTCGCGGCCGCGTGGAAGAGCGTGGCGCCGACGACGGTGCCGGTGCGCTCGCGCATCCAGCCGAAGAGCAGCGCGGGGAAGACGACCGCGAGGCGCCAGAACTCGAAGATGGCGAGGTGCCCGACCGCGAAGAGCAGCGCGGTGAGCCAGAAGGCCGGGCCGAGGCGCGCGCCGAAGACGACCCGGCCTCGAGGCCACGCGTCGCGCAGGCGGGCCTGGATGTAGCCGCGGTAGAAGAACTCCTCCGGCAGCGCGACGACGAGCAGGTTGTCCAGCGCCCATTCGCCGAAGCGGGAGGGAAGGCGGAACGCGATGTCCGGGCGTTGCGCGTAGGGAGAGATCCAGCGGCGCAGCTCGTGGGGGAGCAGCTCCAGGCCTTCCGCGAAGCCCCAGAACGCGAGCACGTAGAGCGGCGCGACGATCGCGAAGAGGATCGCGAAGAGCTTCAAGTCCTCGCGCAGCGCCCGGAAGGTGATGCCGTAGTCCGGGTAGTCCTCGTTGCGCCGGCGCATCGCCACCAGCGGCAGGTAGAGGAAGCCGACCGTGGCCACGACCTTCGCGTGACCGGTGGCGCCGCCGAAGAGCGCGAACGCGAGAAGGATCGTCCCGAAGGAGATCCCCCACAGGAGGAGGACCTCCTGCACCGCGGAGAGGCGGGAGAGAAAGCGGGTCACGGCGCCGCGTTCTCCGCGTGTGGTTTCACTTCCGGGAGGGCGAGCGCCGCCTGTGCCTGGGCCTGCACGGTGGAGAGCGGAACGGCGAGCGAGGCGTGACGACCGGAGCGCTCCACCACGAGGGCCACCAGCCGGCCGCGTTCGTCGAAGAGCGGAGAACCGGGAGGCAGCGAGAGTTCGGTGAGCAGGTGCGGCCTCGGCGAGGTGACCGGCTGCAAGACCTTGCCGAGCGCGGGCTTCGTGCCCTTGTCGTTGGGCTCGATGCCGACGAGCCAGTGTGCCTTTTCCAGCGTCGCCTTCGTGTTCGCCTCCGGCGCGCGAAGGGGCCCGTGATCCGCGGGCAGCGAGAGCTGAAGGAGGGCCACGCGGGTGCGCGCATCCGCTGCGATGACGCGGGCCGTGTGACTCTGGCCGTCGAGATGCACGGTGGCCGTTTCGAAGTCCACGTTGTGCGTGGAGGTGGCGATGTGCCCGTCCGCGCCGACGATCACGCCGGCGCCGCGGCGACCGTCCTTGCGGCTGACCTCGACGACGGTGTGCGCGTTGCGCTCCCACGCGCGGCGGAGGGAGCCGTCGGTGGGTCTGGCGGGAGGGCTGGCCTGGGATGTCGAGGCTGCCGAGGTGCTCACCACGAGAATCAGGAGTGCGAGGCGCATCAGCGCGGCGCAGACTACCTCAGCGACGGCCGCGGGCGAGTCCGGCGAGGAACTGCGATGCGCCGAGCGTGTTGAGCACCTGCGAGCGCCGCACGCCGGCCCTTCGCGCGGTGAGCACGGCGTAGCGGACGTTGTCGATCTCGCGCACCGAGTGCGAGTCCGCGCTCACCACCAGCTTCACGCCCTTCTTCAGCGCGAGCGCCGCGTGATCGGCGGAGAGATCGAGCCTGTGCGGGCTGCCGTTGATCTCCACCGTCACGCCGTACTCCGCGGCCGCGGAGAGGACCTCGTCCATGCGAACCGCGACCGGCGGGCGGCGCTGGATGAGCCGTCCGGTGGTGTGGCCGAGGATCGAGATCCACGGGTTCTGCAGCGCGCGCAGCAGGCGTGCGGTCGTCTCCGCTTCGTCGAGTCCGTAGCGGTTGTGGATGGAGCCGACCACGACCTCGAACTGCTCGAGGATCTCTTCCGGGTAGTCGAGCGCGCCGTCGCGCAGGATGTCGGACTCGATGCCCTTCAAGAGGCGGAAGGGCCGCAGCTCTTCGTTGAGGCGATCGATCTCCTCCCACTGCCGCTTGAGGTCGTCGGGCTTGAGGCCGCCGGCATAGGACGCGGTCTGGCTGTGCTCGGTGACCGTCATCCAGGTGAAGCCTCGCGCCCTGGCCGCGCGCGCCATCTCTGCGAGCTCCGCCTTACCGTCCGACCAGGTGCTGTGGCTGTGCACGAGGCCCTTCACGTCCTCCATCGCGAGGAGATCGTCGAAGGGCGCGTCGGCTTCCGGCGTCTCGCGATCGCGCAGTTCGGGCGGGATGAAGGGGAGCCCCAACGCGCGGTAGAGGGCGCGCTCGTCCGCGGATTCCGGGAGCCGCTTCGCTTCGCGGTAGAGGCCGTCGGAGGTGAGCGTGAGGCCTCGGGCTTCGGCGCGCGCGCGGAGGTGCGCGACGTGCGCTGCGCTCCCGGTGCCGTCCAGCAGCGCGGCGCCGAAGGAGGAGGGATCGACGATGCGGAGATCGAGCGTGAGGTCCGGCTCGAAGAGGCGCGCGCGGACGGAGAGGTCGTCGTTGTGGTTCGTGTTGGCCGTGACCTTCACCACGCCGGGCAGGGTGGCTGCGTCCTCCAGCAGCGACTGCGGATCGGCGGCCGCCGCGACGAGCACGGCATCCATCACCTCTTCGCAGGCACGCCGGACATCGCCGGCGACTTCGGCGTGCGTCGCGCCTCGTTCGCGCAGGCTGGCGGCGATCGCCTCCAGCGCCACGAGCGACTCGCCGAGCAGCCGCTTCTGCTCTCCCGTCTCCGGCTCGTCGCGGTGCGTGGCGAGCGCCTCGCGCAGCTTCGCCTCCGCCTTCGGCCCGAAGCCCGGCACCTTGCCGACCGCACCTCGCTCGACGGCGGCGCGCAGACCTTCGAGGTCGCCGACACCGATCGCCTCCCACAACGCGATGGCCTTCTTCGGACCGAGCCCGGGCACGCGCACGAGGTCGAGAATCCCGGGCGGCAGATCGCGCCGGAGCTCTTCGAGATACGCGGAGCGTCCCGTCTCCAGAAGCTCCGTCACCCGCGCGGCGAGCTTCGGTCCGATGCCGGGGAGCGCCTCCAGCCGGCCTTCACGCGCCATCCGGTGGAGGTCGCCGTCCACCTGCGCCATGCGCTGTGCCGCGGTCTCGTAGGCGCGGATGCGGTAGGCGCTCTCGCCCCGCAGCTCCAGCAGGGCGGCGATCTCGCGCAGCACCCGAACGACAACCTCTCGCGTGATCGCGTGTTCCGACATGCGCTCCACCTCCGGAAGATAGGGACACATGCCCGGTTGAGCGAGGGTTCGTGAGCCCGGCCGGTCGCTGAGGCGTTGAGCCGCTGCGGATGCTGACGATCCGACGTCCGTCTGTTACGGAGCAGGCATGTCCACGAAGGTGACGCTCGGCCCCGCAGACCTCGAGGAGCGAGAGCTGCGCAGCTACGCGGTCGGCAAGCGCTGCGTGCTCGTCGCACGACTCGATGGCCGGTACCGCGCCATGGACGACTGGTGCAACCACGCCGGTTGCCTGCTCTCCGGCGGACGCATCGAGGAGAACATGGTCGTCTGCCCGTGCCATGAGATCGGCTTCGATCTGGAGACCGGCAAGAACGTCACTTCGCCCGGTATCGCCGACGACCAGCCGGTCTTCACGGCGGCGGTGGAGGACGGGCAGATCGTCATCGATGGCTTCGAGCCGGAGCCGTAGGCGCCTGGGAGAGACAATGGCCGAAGAGCACGAGGGGCACGATCACGGCGACGGACACGGCCATTCGCATGCGCATGGCCACCGGCATGATCATGGGCATGGCCATTCGCACACGCATGGCTCGCACGGCCACTCGCCGAGCCGGGAGCACAAGTCCCACGCGCCGGTGACGGTGGCGGCGTTCGTGATCACCGCGTCGGATACGCGGAGCGAGAAGGAGGACTCGAGCGGTCGCGCGATCCTCGATGCGCTGGAGGGCGGCGGACACACCGTCACCGGCTACCGCGTCATTCCGGACGAGCCCGAGCGGATGCGGGCGCTGATCGAGGAGGCGCATGGCCTAGGCGCGCGGGCGGTGATCATCAACGGTGGCACCGGCATCGCGCGGCGCGACCAGACGATCGAGACCGTGCGCGAGCTGTTCGAGAAGGAGCTGCCCGGCTTCGGCGAACTCTTCCGCATGCTCTCGTTCAAGGAGATCGGCAGCGTCGCGCTGCTCAGCCGCGCCACCGCGGGCTCCTACAAGGGGATGGTCCTCTTCGCGCTGCCGGGCTCGACGAACGCGGTGCGCCTCGCCATGCGCGAGCTCATCCTGCCGGAGGTGGGTCATCTGGTGCGTGAGCTGTCGCGGTAGCGGCCTCCGGGAGGCGTCGTGCCCGGCCTGACGCGACAGCGCGCAGAGTCGCTGCGGCCGCTGCTGGAGCGCTTCTTCGCGCAGACGAAGTGGCACGAGCGCATCGGCTACGACCCGGTCGAGTTCCCGCGCCGGTATCGGGATCCGCGAGACGTGGAGGTGAGCGCGCTGCTCTCCGCGTCGCTGGCGTACGGGCGGGCGGATCTCTTCCGACCGAAGCTGGAGACGCTGCACCGGGCGATGGGCCCGTCACCCGCCGCCTTCGTGCGCGCGCTGGACGTGCCGGGCGCGAAGACGCTGCTGGACGGGTTCGTCTATCGCTTCAACGTGGGCACCGACGTCGCGGCGCTGCTGCTGGGGATGGGCCGAGTGCTTCGGGAGCAGGGCTCGCTGGAGGCGCCGTTCGTCGAGGGGATGCGTGCGGAGGGCGTTTCGGAGGTGCGCGCAGGTCTCACCGCGCTGACCACCGAGCTGCGCCGGTTGCCGATGACGGAGCTGCGCCGCGCGATGGGGCCGGAGCGTGGGCTGGAACACCTCGTGCCGTCGAAGCAGGGCGCGGGCGCGGCGAAGCGGCTGAACCTCTTTCTCCGCTGGGTGGTGCGCGGACCGGACGAGGTGGACCTCGGCGTGTGGAAGCGCGTGCCGGCGTCGGCGCTCGTCATCCCGCTCGACACGCACGTGATGCGGATGGCGCACAACCTCGGGCTGACGACGCGCAACGACGTGAGCTGGCGCACCGCGGAGGAGGTGACGGCTTCGCTGCGGCTGCTCGATCCGGACGATCCGGTGCGCTTCGACTTCCCGCTCTGTCACTGGGGCATGAGCGGTGCGTGTCCCGCCGAGCCGAAGGCGACGAACTGCGAGGCGTGCGCGCTGCTCGCGACCTGTCGGGTCGGTCCGAAGGTCGTGAAGCGCGCGCGCTGATCAGCCGCCGGTCGAA
Source organism: Pseudomonadota bacterium (assembly GCA_023423535.1). Classification (GTDB taxonomy): domain Bacteria; phylum Myxococcota; class Myxococcia; order Myxococcales; family Myxococcaceae; genus JAFAFL01. The sequence goes on along the minus strand of JAFAFL010000104.1, from coordinate 29,556 downwards.
CCTTTCGCGCCCGTCGTCGGCGCGGTGGACGGGGTCGAAGTGGGGGCCGGAGCAGGGGCCGGTGCCACGAGAGGCGGCACCGGCGCCAGCGGCCGCTCGGGCGCGGCGATCGCATCGGCGAGCAGGTTCACCGCGGTGGCGAAGTACTCGGACCGGTTCCAGCGCAGCAGGACGTGGAAGTTGCCGTGCACCATGTAGGCGCGCTCGGCCCTGCCGGCGGGCCGGATGATGGAGGCGGGCGCGTTGCCGCTCAGCTTCGCGCCGTCCACGCCCTTCACGCCGAGCTCCGCCCACTCCGCAGGCGTCTTCTTCTTCTCTCGGCCCATCAGCGAGGTGTCGAAGCCGTCCGGCAGCGAGACCTGCTGGCCCCAGCCCGCGCCGCGCTTCCAGCCGATGCGCTTGAGGTAGTTCGCCGAAGAGCCGAACACGTCCGGCAGGGTGCCCCAGATGTCCTTCCGGCCGTCGCCATCCTGATCGAACGCGTAGGGGAGAAACGTGCCGGGCATGAACTGGCACTGGCCCATCGCGCCGGCCCACGAGCCCTTCATCTTCTCCGGCGTGATGTGTCTCTGGTCGATGATCTTCAGCGCGTCGAAGAGCTGCGCGCGGAAGAACTTCGCCCTCCGCCCGTCGTGCGCCAGCGTCGCCAGCGCGCCGATCACGGAGTAGTCGCCGGTGATCGTCCCGAAGTTCGTCTCCACGCCCCACAACGCGACGAGGACCTGCGGCTCCACGCCATGCTGCGCGCTGACCTTCTCGAGCAACTCCTTGTGCTCGGCGAAGAGGCGGCGTCCTTCGTCGATGCGCTCCTGCCGCACCACGCGAGACGCGTACTGTTCGAAGGTCATCGTGCCTTCGGGCTGCTTGCGATCGAGCTCGATGACGCGCGGGATCGGCTGCAGGCCCTCGAGCGCGCCCAGCGCCTTGTCGCCAAACTTCTTCTTCTTCGCCTCTGCCTTGAGGCCCTCCAGCCACTTCTCGAACGGCTGCGAGGCCGCGTGGGCGGGGGACGCTAACGAGACGAGCGCGACGGTGGTCAGTGCGAGCAGCGAACGCATGTCATCACTGTACCGGCGGATGCCGCGGAACATTCACTTCTTGCGGCGATGCGGGACCGGCACGTCCTCGCACCGTGCGATTTCCTTCGGCTCGAACGTCATGGTGACGGGGCCACCCGGTCTCTTCGCGCGGAACCTGTACACGCCGCCCAGCACCGGTACGAACTGAACGCCCGCGACGTGCCGCGCAGCCCCGGAAGAGGCGGGTTCTCCCGCGCAATGCCCGGCCATGTCGATGGGGACCTCGCGGCGGATCTCGATCTGCAGATGCCCGCAGATCGCCGGGGCCTCTCCGTGCACGACCGCGCACACCCTTCCACCGTCCTTCACGTGGTGGCCGGGCCCCCAGAAGTCCGGCACGAAGAGCTCGTAGCGGATGCCCTTCGCGAACGGCAGCCACATCGACGTTGCTGTCGATGAAGGCCCGCGGAAACGCACCTCGACGAGCGCTGCGCCCTGCCGGTGCCGGACCGTGAAGCGGATCGCCTTGCCGGTGAACTCGGGCCCGGCGTCGTGATGAATCTCCTCACCCCGCTGTGCGCGACCGGCCACGGTGACGTGCGGCGCGGTGGCGCGTGGCCCGAGCGGCACGATGATGTCCACCGTCCCCGCGCCGGCGCGCGCGGGAGTCGCGAGGAGAAACGCGGCGGCCGAAAGCGCGAGCAGCAGAGAACGCATGCGCCCACTCTACCGGCGCGGCGCGGAGGCCCTTCACGCTTCCTTCAGGCCGAAGATCTCTTTCAAACGTCCGAAGATCCGGCGGGCCTCCGGCGTCGCCGCGCCCTCCGCGGAGGCACTGCCCGCCTGCGCCACCGCACGCAGTTCGCTGCGGCGCTGACCGAGCAGATTCGCCAGGTTCGCCGCCAGCTCCGGATGCGACGCGAGGACGCGGCCGAACGTGGGCCGCGCGATCTCGAGCAGCTCGACTTCACCCAGTGCCACCACCGATGCCGCGCGCGGCTCGCCGGTGAGCAGGCTCATCTCGCCGAAGTACGTGCCGGGCCCGATCTGCGTGACCTCGCGCTCGGGAGAGCCGGTGCGGACCGACACCTGTCCGTGCGCGACGACGTAGAAGGTGTTGCCCGGCGCGCCCTCCTGGATGATCCGCTCGCCGGGCCGGAAGCGGCGCGGCAGCACTTCGGCGGCGAGCGAACGCAGATCCTCCGGCCGCAGGAGCTGCAGCAGGTCCACCGACGAGAGCAGCCCGAGCGTCTCGTCGAGCGTGCGAAAGGGACGGTCGCCCACGCTGGCTTCGTGCACCACCCGCTGCGGCAGCGCCACGTCGATGCCGTCCTGCTGGAAGCGGTACCAGAGCCGCGTGTGCAGCGCCTCCATGCAGCGGATCGCCATCTCGAAGTCGCGCGCGAAGAAGCGAACCTGGTAGCGCACGCCGTTCTCGTCGAACGCCCAGGTGCGGATGTGCGGCTCGGGGTACGGGAGCATGTCGGGCAGCTCGCGCAGCGTGTCCATCACCGCGCCCTTCACCCGGTTCGGCGGCACCGCGTAGCTCAGCCGCAGATAGACGTCGGTGCCCAGCGGCGTCTGCCCGCGCGTGAAGTTCTTCACCGCCTCCTTGGCGATGATGTTGTTCGGGAGGGTGACGTTCTCGTTGCGGAAGGTCTCGATGCGCGTCGCCCGCCAGCCCACCTGCGCGATGCGGCCGGTGTGCTCGCCGATCGTCACCACGTCGCCCACTTCGAACGGCCGCTCCAGCTGCAGCGAGAGGCCCGCGAAGAGGTTGCCCAGCGTGTCCTGCAGCGCGAAGCCGAGGACCACGGAGAGGATCGCGGACGTGGCGACCAGGCCCGCCAGATCCACCTTCAAGGTGCTCTTGATGATCGGCAGGGCGGCGAGCACGTAGAGCGCGCCGGAGAGCACGTCGCGGACGATCTTCGGCACCGCGGTCGCCCGGCGCAGGCGCAACATCCACAGCGCCACGCCCACCAACGCGCGAATGCAGGCAAACGCGAAGGTGAGCATCCAGGCGAGCTTCAGCGTCTGCGCCCAGCCGGTGGAGAGCGCGCCGTCGGTGAAGTGCGCGAGAACCCGCAGCCCGAGGAACGCAGCGAGCAGCGCCAGTGCGCCGTCGAAGTCCTGGCGAAGGTGGCGGTCACCGGTGACGGCGCGAACCCCGAGCAGGACGATCAGGAGGACGGCGCCGACCACGAGCGAGACGTTGCTCTGGAGAAAGGAGGTCAAGGCCGGCGCACTCTCCGGCGCGCGACGCGAGGGGTCAAGGTCAAGGCCGCGGTTGACTTCCGTCCGCCTGGCGGGTGATCAACCGCGGCACATGGCGCTCTCGGACGTAGAGGGACAGGCGAAGGCGGTGGAGGCGCTGCGCTCTGCGTTGAAGGGCTTTCCCCACATCCATCACGCCTGGCTGTTTGCTGGGATGGAGGGCGTGGGCAAGGAGCTCGCGGCCGTCGGGCTCGCGCAGGCGATCCTCTGTTCCGAGAAGCCGGGGCTCGGGTGCGGGACGTGCAGCGCCTGCGTGCGCATCCCGAAGCGCGCGCATCCGGACGTGCACTGGCTGATGCCGGAGCTCGAGCTCATCGCTCGGAAGCTCGCGGGGCGCAGCGACTTCACGCACACGCCGTCGAAGTACATCCGCGTCGATCAGATCCGCGCGCTGCAGGAGCGCCTGGCGCTGAAGCCGCTCGAGGGCGCGCACCGGGTGCTGATCATCGCCAGCTCGGAGATGATGAACGAGCAGGCGCAGAACGCGTTCCTCAAGACGCTGGAGGAGCCGCCGCCGGGCACGGTGATCGTGATGCTCGCCGCGCACCCGGACGATCTGCTGCCGACGATCCGCAGCCGCTGCATGCGCGTGCAGTTCGGGCCGCTGCCGCCGGAGCTCATCGCGCGCAAGGTGATCGAGGCCGCGCCGCAAAAGGGCAAGGGCAAGATCGACGAGCAGACCGCGCGGCTCGCGGCGGCGCTGGCGGGTGGGAGTCTGGCGCGCTCGCTGGAGCTGAAGCCGGCGATGCTGGAGAAGCGCAAGGAGGTCATCTCGGACTTCGAGGCGCTGAACTTTGCGGACGCGCGGACGCTGCTCGGCTTCGCGGAGAAGTGGGCGCCGAGCGGTGGACGCGACGAGGCAGAGGAGGCGCTGACAATCCTCGAGCTGTGGACGCGGGACGTGGCGGTCGTGCGCGCCGGTGGCACCGAGGTGGCGAACGCGGATCTTCCGGAGCTGCTGCAGCAGGCCGCGTCGAAGTGGCCGGACGCGCAGCTGCATCGGCGTCACGCGCTGATCGTGGAGAAGCGCGAGCTCATCTCGGTGCGCAACGCGAACGCGCGGTTGCAGCTCGAGGCGATGCTCCTGTCGCTGGCGAAGGAGCGGGGGGAGGCGGCGTGAGCACCGGTGACGACGTGATCGACGAAGCGCTCGCGGGAGGACCTGCGCCGCTCTACCTCATCTCCGGCGAGGAGTTCCTCGTGCGGAAGACGGCCGACGAGCTGGTGAAGCGGCTGGTGCCCGGCGCGTCGGTAGGGCTGAACCTCGCACTGATGGATGGCGCCTCGCCGAGGGAGATCGCGCAGGAGCTGGCGACGATGCCGCTCTTCCCCGGCCCGAAGGTCGTGCTGGTGAAGGACCCCGAGTTCCTCGCGCCGAAGAAGGGCAAGGAGGATGCGCTGGCGCGGGCAAGAGACGCGTGGAAGGCGAACCGGCGCAAGGAGGCGGCGCGGCGGATCCTCGCCATTGCGGCAAGGGCGGGGTGGGGCGTGAACGAGCTCGATCCGTCGGCGTCCGGTGCGCCCTCGCGTGAGGCGTGGGAGGAAGAGCTCAACGTGCAGCTCGGCGAGGCGGACGTGCAGTTCCTCTCCGAGGTCGCTGCCTTCTGCCGCGAGGAGGGCATCACCGCGCCGGAGAGCGACGTGACCGCGCTGGTGGACCTGTTCGAAAAGGGCGTGCCGCCGGGACACGCGCTGGTGCTCGCGTCTACCGAGGTGGACGCGAAGAACCCGCTGGTTGCGATCGCGAAGAAGCGCGGCAAGCACCTGCAGCGCGAGGTGGCCCGGACCGGGAAGGGCTGGGGCGGGTCGTACAAGAACCTCGATCTGCGCGAGGCGGTGGACGAGTTCCTGCGCGGCACCGGCAAGCGGCTCGACCCGAAGGCGGAGGCGGAGCTGAAGGAGCGCGTGGGCGGGAACATGCGCACGCTGCAGTCGGAGCTGGAGAAGCTCGCCGCGTACGCGGAGCGGCCGACGATCACGGTCGAGGACGTGAAGCTCCTCGTGTCGCACTCGCGCGAGGACGAGTTCGGCGAGCTGCAGGACGCGATCAAGGAGCGCAACCTCACCGCGGCGCTGGCGGTGGTGCGGGAGGCCATCGCGCAGGAGAAGCACGGACTGCAGCTGCTGCCCGGTGTGGCGAGCGCATTCCGCCAGCTGCTCGAGGGACGGGAGCGGGTCGCGCAGTTCGTGAAGGGCCCGTTCCGGATGAGCTCGCGAGAGTTCGAGGCGAAGATCTTTCCGCACATCGAGCGCGAGGCGAAGGCGGCGGGCCGCAAGGTTCCGCACCCCTACGCGGCCTACAAGGCAGCGGAAGCGGCGGGGAAGTACGAGCGCGGGGAGCTGATCGACGCGCTCATCGCCTGCGCGGACGCGGACCTGCAGCTGAAGAGCGGCGGAGATTCGAAGCTCGTGCTGGAGGCGCTGCTCGTGCACGGCGTTGCCTCAAAGCGCTCCTCCGCTCGCTGAGGTTGCACGCCCCCTCCCCGCTGCTAGTGTCCGCCGCCTTCTGAAACCACCTGCCCGCGAGACGCGGAGCGCAGGTGCCGGGGCCTTCCCGTGGCCCCAACGAACCGAAAGAGGAGGGGAGCCATGGATCAGTTTCCGCCGCAACCGCCGCAGTCGCCGCCGCCCTACGGAACGCCCGCCCCGCCGCCGGGACCGGACGCGCGCGAGAGTGTGAAGCTGCCCGCGATCTTCCTCATCATCACCGGCGGCATCGGCGTGCTGATGGCGCTGCTCGGCATCGTGCAGGCGCTGGCGGGAACGAACGAGGCGGCGATGCAGCAGGTGCTCGCCGACCCGAACCTGCCGCCGTTCGCGAAGCAGATGATGGGCGCGTCGCAGAGCCTCGGCGTGTTCTCGAACTTCCTCGTGCTGCTGACCTCGGGTCTCGTCATCTACGGCGCGATCCAGATGATGAACCTGCGCAAGTACGGGCTCGCCATGGCCTCCGCGATCGTGGCGATGATCCCCTGCTTCGGCCCCTGCTGCTGCATCGGCCTGCCCATCGGCATCTGGGCGCTCGTCGTCCTCAACAAGCCCGAGGTGAAGGCGGCCTTCGCCAACGCTTCGACCCCGACCGTCATCCGCTGAATCCGTCGTACCTGCTGAAGAAGAGGCGTCACCCGTCATGTCCGAGCAACAGAGAGAGCGCATCCTCGTCACCAGCGCGCTGCCGTACGCCAACGGCTCCATCCACCTGGGCCACCTGGTGGAGTACGTGCAGACCGACATCTACGTCCGGTTCCTGCGCTCGTGCGGCAAGGACGTGATCTATCTCTGCGCCGACGACACGCACGGGACGCCCATCGAGCTCAACGCGCGCAAGCAGGGCGTGTCGCCGGAGTCCTTCGTCGCGCAGTTCTACGACCAGCACCGGAAGGACTTCGCCGACTTCGAGGTGGGCTTCGACTACTTCGGGTCCACGAACTCGGACGAGAACCGGCACTACGCGGAGCTCGTCTACGGGCGGCTGAAGGATGCCGGCGACATCGACCGCCGCGACATCGAGCAGACCTACTGCGAGAAGGACGGACGCTTCCTTCCGGATCGCTTCGTCCGCGGCGAGTGCCCGAACTGCGGCGCGAAGGATCAGTACGGCGACGTCTGTGAGAAGTGCGGCAAGACCTACTCGCCCACCGATCTGAAGAACCCTCGGTGTGGCCTGTGCGGCACGCCGCCGGTGCGCCGCAACTCCACGCACCTGTTCTTCCGGCTCTCGCAGCACGAGGATTTCCTCCGCGAGCTCATCTCGAACGAAGGGTTCCTCGACCGCGGCATCGCGGCGCAGCTCCGCAGCTTCTTCGAGAAGGGCCTGTCGGACTGGGACATCAGCCGCGACGGGCCGTACTTCGGCTTCCCCATCCCGGGCGAGGAGAACAAGTTCTTCTACGTCTGGCTCGATGCGCCCATCGGCTACATCTCCACGACGGAGAAGTGGGCGAAGGAGACGGGCCGAGCGAAGAGCGCGCTCGACTACTGGGCGAAGGACAGCGGCACGAAGGTCGTCCACTTCATCGGCAAGGACATCGTGTACTTCCACGCGCTGTTCTGGCCGGCGGTGCTGAAGGTGGCGGGCTTCAAGGTGCCGGACCGGATCCAGGTGCACGGCCACCTGACGGTGAACGGCGAGAAGATGTCCAAGTCGCGCGGCACCTTCATCAACGCGCGCACGTACCTCGACCATCTCGACCCGAGCTACCTCCGCTACTTCTACGCGATGAGCCTCGGCGCGGGTCCCGAGGACCTCGACCTCTCGATCATCGACTTCCGCCAGCGCGTGAACGCGGAGCTGGTGAACAACGTCGGCAACCTCGCCAACCGGTCGCTGTCGATGCTCGCGGGGCCGCTGGAGAAGCGGCTCGCGGCGGGCGGTGACGGTCCGGGGCGCAAGCTCGTGGAGGACGCGCTTCGCCGGGCCTCCGAGGTGCGCGACGCCTTCGATCGCGTCGAGTACCGCGCGGCGCTCAAGGTCGTCAGCGAGATCGCCGGGGCGGCCAACGCGTTCCTGCAGACGCAGGCGCCGTGGGCGCAGGTGAAGAAGGATCCGGAGATCGCGCGTCGCGATCTCTCGGACGCAGCGGACGTGGTGTACCTGCTCGCGGGCCTGCTGCAGCCGGTGGTGCCGTCGCTGGCGCAGAAGCTCTTCGACCAGCTCGGCGCGGAGCCGCTCACCTTCGAGCGCCTCGCCACCGCGCAGTACCCGCTGCTCGACCGCAGCCGGCCCATCGGGACGCCGGCGCCACTCATCAGTCGCATGGAGGCAGAACAGGTGGAGAAGATCATCCAGCCGCAGCAGGGCGCGCAGGCAGCGCAGGGCACCGGCGAATCGCAGGCCACGCCCGCCACCCAGACCACGCCCGCCACGCAGCCCGCCGGCACCCAGGCCTCTCCCGGCGCAGGCGGTGCGACCGCGGAGATCGAGTACGCGGACTTCCAGAAGGTCTCGCTGAAGGTGGGCAAGATCGTCTCCGCGGAGCGCATCCCCAAGGCGGACAAGCTGCTGAAGCTCGCGGTGGACGTGGGCGAGGGCACTCCGCGGACGATCGCCGCCGGCATCGCCGAGGCCTACCCGGAGCCGGAGGCGCTCGTCGGCCGCAACGTGGTGGTGGTGACGAACCTCAAGCCGCGGACGATGCGCGGAATCGAGAGCCGCGGGATGTTGCTCGCCGCCGGTGGTGGCGGGAAGGATCTGTCGCTCGTCGATCCGGGGCCGCTCCCGCCGGGCGCAGAGGTCAAGTAGGGCATGCCTCCGGCCGTGCCCGCGCCGACGCCCTCGAACACAGCTGCGGACTGGCGAGCCGACCGGGAGCGCGTGCTGCTCGTGCTCGAGACGGCGAAGCGGATGGAGGACCGGATCAACGCCGCGCGGTCGCTGGTGCGGATGTGCGTGGAGGATCCGCAGCGGGCGCCGGAGCTGCGCGCGCACATCCCGCGCCTGCTCGACGACAAGGACGAGCGCGTTCGCCGGGCCGGCGTGGCCCTCGCCGCTGCGGCTCTCCCGCCGGAAGAGGCGGAGGCGTTCCTCGGCGCGCGTCTCACGGACAAGCACTACGAAGTCCGGCTCGAGGCCGTGGGCCAGCTTGCGGATCTCGCGCTGCCCTCGTCGCGAGGGATGTTCGCTGCGGCGATGGCGGACCCGTCCTTCGAGATCCAGTTCGAGGCCGCGCGCGGCATGGCGGCGTTGAAGCACGGCGCCGGGCTCGACGTGCTGGTGCGCGCGCTGGACAACGATCACCTTCGCTTCCGCGCCCTCGGTTCGCTCGCGGAGCTGGGAGACGTGCGCGCGCTGCCGGCGATCCAGAAGCTCTTCAACCGCTTTCTCCTGCCCGCGTTCGAGCGCACCCAGGCCGCCGGCGCGCGGGCGAAGCTCGGAGACACCGCCGCGATTCCGCACCTCTTCGCGCGCACGAAGAAGAAGTGGAGCACCGACCGCGCGTTGGCGGTGGAGCTGCTCGGCGAGGTGAAGGCACCGGGTGCCCGCGAGCGCCTGCTGGAGATCCTCACCAACCCGAAGGACAGCTGCCGCGGACCTGCGGCGCGAGGACTCGGGCGGCTCGGCGACAGGACGGTCATTCCCGAACTGGCGCGCGTGCTGGAGGAGCCGAACCTGCCCGAGGACGTGCTGCTCGATGCGGCGGAGGGTCTCTGCCTGCTCGGCGGCGACGAGGCGCGTGCACCGGTGCGGCGTGTCCTGGAGCGCGTGACGGATCCCTCCGTGCGCGACGAGCTTCAGTCGATGTTGGAGGACTACGAATGAGCAGCGGGATGGTCCTCGTGGACGCGCACTGTCACCTCGAGCCGCGCGACTTCCCCGAGCCGACAGAGGTCATCGCGCGCGCGCGAGCAGCAGGTGTCGTGCGAGCGGTGATCGTCGGCCAGTTCCACGGTCCCGGAGACTTCGGCGCCACGCTGGAGGTCGCGCGCCGGCATCCGGACTTCCTCGTGCCGACGATGGGCTGCCATCCGCACGAGGCCGCGCGGTGTACCGAAGAGGACTGGCGCACGCTCGAAGAGCTCTGCGCGCTGCCGGAGATCGCTGCGGTGGGCGAGGCGGGGCTCGACTACTACTACGACCACTCTCCGCGGGACGTGCAGCGGGCCTCACTGGAGCGACAGGCCGAGCTGGCGAAGAAGCTGGGCAAGCCGCTCGTCGTCCACGTCCGCGACGCGCACGAGGACTGCCGCGCCATCCTCGCCAACGCGGGCATCTCGCGCGGTGTCATCCACTGCTTCACCGGCGACACCGCCGCCGCGCGTGGCTACCTCGATCTCGGGCTGCACCTCTCGCTCTCCGGCGTGCTGACCTACAAGAAGACCGAGGCACTTCAGGACGCAGCCCGCTTCGCCCCGCTGGACCGGCTGCTGGTGGAGACGGACTCGCCGTTCCTCGCGCCGGTTCCGCACCGAGGTCGCAAGAACGAGCCTGCCCATGTGATCGAGACGGCGAAGAAGCTCGCGGAGCTGAAGGGTGTCTCTGCGGAAGAGGCCGCGCGCAAGACCAGCGCCAACGCCGCGGAACTCTTCGGTTTTTCGCTCTCGTAGATCGCCCTTCCCATTTTCGGGCCGCCGGCCGGTCAACCCACCGTGGGCGCGAAGCGAACGCGCCGCGGAGGGTGTCTCGATGGCTATGGCGACCTGGAAGAAGTTCGTGATGGGGGCCGCGCTGGCCCTTTCGACGGTCTCGGGCGTGGGCTGTGGTGGCGCGGAGCTGCCGCCGCCGGTGGTGCAGCCGGTGCCGGACGCCGGCGTGCAGGATCCGGTGCCGGTCGAGGCGCGAAGGCTCTCGACGATGGGCGAGGTCCGCGTGGTCGACGGGATCGCGCAGGTGCGGCTCGTCCTCTACGCGGACGGCATGCTCGCGGACGGCCTCTCCGTGGAGGTCGCCGGCCACGCGCTCGAGGCGGGGCTCCTGCCGGGCCGCTACGAGACGTCCTTCACTCTCGAAGGTGAGAGCAGCGCCCAGCTGCAGCTGGTGATGCGCGACGGCGACGACGAGACGCGCCAGACGATCGTCTTGCCCGGCGCGTTCAGCGTCACTGCCGCCAGCCCAATCATCAAAGGAGACTCGATCTCCATCTCCTGGTCGGAGGCCGACGCCGCCACCGGCTACGGCGTGCGCCTCACGCCTCCGGGTACCACCGAGCCTCAGCGCGGACAGCTGCTGCCGGACGCGCGCGCCTTCACCTTCTCCGCAGCGCAGACCGAAGGGGAGGCGAGCGTGGAGGTGACGGCGGTGCACACCCACGAACCGGACCACGAGGGCCGTGCCATCGTCGCGCGCCGCATCGTCTCGACGACGGTCACGGTGAATGCGCCCGCGGTGGAGCAGCCGGCCCCGCAGCTCGATCTCAGCGGCCGCATCACCTTCGCGGACGGCTTCGCGGTGGCGAACCTGGATGTGATGGCGGATGGCCAGTGGGCGCTCGACGCGGAGGTCACGCTGGAGGGCCACGCGCTGACCTTCGTGCCCGAGCACTCCGGCTACTACGCGCAGCTGCGCGCAGAGGACCTGCCGCAGAACGGGAGTCTGGAGGTCGCGGTCTCGCTCGGCGATACCCGCGCCACGCGCACGCTGCTCGTGCCGGGCGCGTTCGAGGTCAAGGCTCCGCAGCAGGCCCTCGCCGGATCCCCTTTCGCCTTCGCCTGGTCGCAGTCGCCCAACGCCACCGGCTACCGGCTCCACTTCTCCTCCGAGGCGACCTGGCTCGGCAGCGCGGAGCTGGACTCGGGCGTGCGCAAGTACCTCATGAGCATCGGCGCGCCGGCGAGGGTGACGACGCACCTCTCCGCGGTGACGCAGAACCCCGGCGACAACGACCGCTCCCGCGTCGAGGTCCTGCGGATGCAGCGCTTCGTGTTCGACGTCCTCGCGCCGTAGCGGAGCACTCAGCCGGCGCGAGGCTCCACGGGCTTCAAACGGGCGAGGAGGAACTCGAGCTCGGTGTCCACGTTGGGCAGCTCCATCAGCACCGCATTCGCGTCGAACGCGAAGTCGCCCTGCGCCTGCGTGGCCACGTCCACCAGCGCCTCATCCGGCGAGCGTCCGCTGACGGTCTGCGCGTACACCGCCTTGCCGGACTCGACGTAGATCCACGCCTCGCGACCGGGCTGCTGCACGCTGAGCCGTCCGGTCTTGCGGTTGCGCGCGAGCACCCCGAGGACCTCGTGCATGGGCAGCTCGTCGAAGGTGCCCTGGACGCTGCGCGCCGGACCGCCATGCGCGATGCGGTCCTCGTTCAGGTCCATGATCGCCTGCGCCGCGCTCTCCGGATCCAGCGGCAGCTTCAGGAACTGCGACACGCCCCACGACCTCAGCTGCTCGCGGGCCGGCACGTCCGGCTCCCCAATCAGCGCGACGGGCAGTCCCACGCAGGCCGGATGCGCGCGCAGGTACTGGCAGAGCGCCGCCACGTCCGGCACGCCCAGATGCATCCCCAGTACGAGCAGGTCCGCCTCGCCGCGCACCACCGCCTCGCCCAGCCCGTCGAGCGACCCGACGCCATGCGCCGCCAGCCCCGCCTCGTGCAGCGCCTTCACCAGCCCGGTGCGCACCTTGAGGTCCGGATCCGCGACGACGATCATCCGCCCGTCGTTCTCCAGCCGCTGCCGCAGCACGTCGCCGGACTGCAGCCGCTCGAGGACATCCACCACCTCGCGGTCGTAGAGCTTTCCCGTCTCCTCGCGAAGGTGCGCCAGCGCCTCGGTCTTGGAGAGCTGCCGGCCCCAGCCGTTCTTCGGGTTCCGCGTGAGATCGAGGTACGCGTCCACCGCCGCGATCACCCGCGCGCCGGCAGGGATCTCGTCACCCTTCACGCCCTGCGGCACGCCGGAGCCGTCCACCGCCTCGTAGAGCTGCGCGAGGATCGCGTTGACGAGCACCGGCAGGTGCACGCTCTCGAAGAGCTTGATCGGCGCCCGCACGTAGCGCCGCGCCTCCGCCTTCCACTCCGGCTGCGCCTGGAGCGACGCGAGCGTGAAGTGCTTGTCCGGCGGCTTGCCGAGGTCGTGGAGCATCGCCGCAATGGACACGCACGAGACCTCGCGTGGGGGCAACCCGAGCTTCCGCGCCACCTGCGCGCTCTGCCTCGCCAGCAGCGACGAGTGCCCGCGGAAGCCCTCGCGCCGGCCCTCCAGCATGCCCACGAGGATGTTCAGCGTCTCGATGTAGTCGCTGTCGGTGAGGCTGCCGCGCATCGCGCCCAGCGGCTCGCGCAGCTGCGTCGATCCACCACCGGTCAGTCCGGGCACCGCGCTCCCGCCGCGCATCCTCGCCCGCGGATCCGTGTCCAGCCGCAGCCCCGGCGCGCTGCGCAGACTGGACGAGACGCCGGTCTCGTACGCGCGCTGCAGCCCGCTGGGATCCTTCCGTCCGGTCCCTCCGCTGCCCCCGCCCGTGCCCTCCGCGTGCGCGAAGGCGGTGGGGTCACCGTAGTAGTGCTTGCGGATGCCCGCGTTCACCGCCGATCGCAGCGCCACGTAGGCGTGGACCTCCTCGGCCTCGGTGACGAGCTGGATCTCGCGAACGAGCGCCTCGTTCTGCGGGTCGCACATCACCACCGAGAGCTGGAGGGTCTCCTTGTCCCAGGCCAGCGGCAGCACCAGCTGCTGCTCCGCCATGCGCACCGGGATCTTGTCCAGCGCATCGGCCGGGATCCGCGCGGCGGCGAGCTTCTCGGTGGAGACGTAACGGGTGTTGAACTCCTGGGCGAGGAAGCGCAGCAGCGCGCCCTCCGGCACCAGGCCAATCTCGACGAGGCTGTCGCCCAGCTTGTGGCCCGTCAGCCGCTGTTGGGCGAGGCCCTTCTCGAGCGCGGTCGGCGTGATGAGCCCCGCGTCGATGAGCCGCTCTCCGAGTCTCTTGCGCATCCGCTGGAGCGACTCTAGCCGCAGGGAGCGGGGCCTCCAAAGACCGGAAGGCCCGCTCTCCGCCGCGAGGTGAGGCTAGTTGCCCGACTGCCCGCCCTGCAGGAGCGCCTTCTTCACGTCCGCGTCCGCCGGCTTCGCGCCCAGCCACACGCCGAGCAGCGCGTCCGAGAAGTCCTTCCCCGGGATGCCGATCTCGCTCTTCGGCGACTTGAACTGGGTCCCCTTGTCCGGGGTGATGGTGATGGTGATGACGTCGTTCTCCTTCAGGTCCGGCAGCTCCTGCAGCAGCGTGTCGAGCCGCGCCTGCAGCGCCCCGAGGTTCGCCGACGAGTTGCGCTCGAAGCCCTCACGGATCGCGTCGCCCATGGTGCTCTTGGACACGTTGCGCTTCATCACCATCACGATCCGCTTCGGCCCGTCCTGCTTCATCACCGCCGCCGCGTCGCGCGCGGGGGAGGGCAGGTAGAGCCCGATGGCATAGACCTTCACCATGAAGCGCGTGCGCAGCCCCGCGCCGTTGAGCTTCAGCGTCTGTCCCGAGACCTCCGCCGAGTCCTTGAAGGTCACGCCCGCGACGGTGGTGTCCGCGTGCGCCGGAAGCGCCATCAGACCCAAGCCCACCGCCAGAACTGCCGCCGCTGCCCACGTCTTCGCTGCCGTCGTCATCTGCGTTCTCCCGTCGAAAGAACTACGCCTGTCCACCCACCGGAGGCGAAGTGGGCTCGTCCGGCCCCCCCTCGTTCGTCGCCGGCGCTCCACCAGACTCCTCGGGCGGCTGTCCCACCGCCGACGCGATCGGCGCCAGCGCCGCGAGAGGCTTGAACGCCGGCATCCCCTCCGCGGTCTTCTTCCCACCGTGCTGCGCCTGGCCCTGAGCGCCCTGCGCGCCGCCCTTGTCGCCCTTCTTTCCGCCCCGACGCTTGCCGCCGCCACGGGATTCAACCGGCGAACGCCCGCGCTGCGTGGGCGCCGGCCCCTTCCAGAGGTAGCGGTCGTAGAGCCGGGCGTTCTCCGTCCAGGTCTCGTTCGGATCGCGCTCCATGATCTCCAGCCACGACGCCATCTTCGAGTCGAGCGTGTCGATCTGGTGCACCAGCAGCGCCTCCAGCGTCATCGGCACCTTCGGCGAGCCCCACTCCATCTGCCCGTGGTGCGAGATGACGATGTGCGTGAGGTGGTGCTCTAGCATCGGCGGGAAGCCCTCGATGCGCGACGCCTTCTCCCGGATCTTCTGCGCGGTGAGGACGATGTGGCCCACCAGCCGGCCCTCGTCCGTGTACTCGAAGCCGCCGCGCGCGGCGCTGATCTCCCGCACCTTGAAGATGTCGTGCAGCAGCGCGCCCGCGAGCACGAGGTCGCGGTCCACCATCGGGTAGTGATCGCAGACGCGGTGCGCGAGCTTCATCACCGAGAGGATGTGATCCGCCAGCCCGCCGCGGTACGCGTGGTGGACGCCCTTCGCCGCCGGCGCGGTGGGCAGCAGCTGCGCCACGTCCGGGTCCTCGAGGAACGCCACCAGCAGCCGGCGCACGAAGGTGTCCTGCACCCGCTCCACCAGCTCGCGGATCTGCGACACCGCGCGCGTCCCACCGCCCTCGGGACGCTCGGGGCGCTCCGCACGCGCCGGCTTCTCGGCCTGCTGGGCCGCGGCCTGTCCCTGCGCCGGCTTCTCCGCCTTCTCCGTGCGCTCGGGCGCGGGAGGCGTGGCGGCCTTCGGCGGGACCTTGAACTCCTCCGGATCGATGGGCTCGGGATCGAGCCGCTCCACCGCCTCGATCACGATCTGCGGCTGCTTCTGCCAGGTGGTGACGCTGCCGCGAAGCAGCACGTAGTCGCCCTCGATGAACGCCGCGTCGAGCTCCTCGACCTTGTCGAAGACGCGCGCATCGACCTCACCGGTGCGGTCGCCGAGACCGACGACGAGATACGACTTCCCGCTGCGGCCGGTCTGCTTCACCTTCCGCGTGACCTTGAAGACGGTGTGGACGCCCTGCTTGTCGCGGAGGTCCTTCACGTAGACCTTCCGGACCTCCTCGAGCGACTCGTCGGGGGGCTGCGCGTTGCTGTCCATGAATGCCTGCCTGCCTTTGCCGGTCTGAAGTCCAAGTGCCGGACGCACGTTCATACAACTCCTCGGGTAGGATAGGGACATGCTTTCACTCGGTGCGTTGACCCTTGTCGTGCTCGCTTCGGATCCGGCCGCGGAAGTGGGCTGGGAGGTCGCGAAGAAGATGGACGGGCTGACCGTCTACGCGCGCGATCGCAAGGGCTCCTCCGTCCGCGAGATGCGCGCCGTCGGCGTGATCGACGCGCCGCCGGAGAAGGTCTGGAAGGCCCTGCGCGCCTACGACCGCTACGCGCTGGACATGCCGTACACCGAAGAGGCCCGCGTCATCGCGCGCGAGGACGGCGACCGCATCACCTGGCTCTACACCGTGATCAACGCGCCGATGGTGGACCGCCGCGACTACGTCATCCGCCTCGTGGACGAGTCGAAGTGGAAGGACGGCAAGGGCTACCTGCGCGTCACCTGGAAGCCCGCGAACGACAAGGCGCCGCCGCTGCCGGAGAACATCGTCCGCGTGCAGGTGAACGAGGGCTACTGGCACCTCGAGCCGGTGGAGGGCGGCAAGACGAAGGCGACGTACTACGTCTACACCGACCCGGGTGGCTCGCTGCCGCGGTGGGTGGCGAACCGCGCGAACAGCACCGCGGTCCCCGACGTCTTCGAGCACGTGCGCAAGGCCGCGCTGCGCAAGCAGTAGCCTTCGCCTCGCGCGCTACGCGATCTCCAGCACCACCGACGCGAGCGGCTCCGGCGCACCGGCCACCGCGGGGAAGTCCGCGGGCGCGGCGGGACGGATGAGACGGAAGGCCTGACGTCCCTCGCGGCGGCACGAGCGGAGGATGATGCTCTCCAGCGGCTCGTCACCCAGCGCGGCATCCGGCGCGGCCACCAGCAGCTTTCCGCCGTGCCGCGTCGCGCGCAGGCTGAGGTAGATGAGCTCGTCGAGCTCCTTTGCCCACGACGTCTGATCGACGCCCCGAACCGGCGCGTGCAGCAGCACCA
Organism: Pseudomonadota bacterium; assembly: GCA_023423535.1. Lineage (GTDB taxonomy): Bacteria > Myxococcota > Myxococcia > Myxococcales > Myxococcaceae > JAFAFL01. The sequence continues at coordinate 12,822 of JAFAFL010000104.1, read as the reverse complement.
GATCGAAGACCTCGTCGAGCGCGCGCAGCGCCTCCAGCGGCGTGGCCATGTCCACCCGCGCGCGGCCCATCAGCCCGTTGGCCTCGATGTTCTCCTGCGCCAGATCCGCCGAGTCCGCGTCGCGCGCGAAGGCCACGATGTGCCGCGCACCGTGCAGCCCCGCCTGGATGACCGCGCCGCCGACCGCACAGGCCGGATCGAGCACCCGCGCATCCGGCGCCAGCCGCGCCACGATCCGCCGCACCTCCCGCAGCGCATACGAGTACCCGGTGTCGTAGCCCTGGTGCAGGTCGATGGTCAGCCGCGCCCCGAGTTCGCTGATCCGGATCCACCTCGGCGGTGCGCCGCTGAGCACCCGCGAGCGATCCTTCGGCAGCCCCGCGCGCACGCGCCTCGCGGTGTCGTTGCGCAGCAGCACGGAGCGCGTGTCCACCACCTCCGCCAGCGCGCGGACGATCTCGTCGTGGCGTGCATCCATCGCGCGCGTGGTCGTCTGCACCACCACGTGCCCGTCGAACCGGTCGATGACGAGGCCCGGCAGCCCGTCGCCGTCGTCGTTCACGAGCCGGCAGAAGCGCGGGTCGTCCACCAGCTGCGCGCGGCGGCTGAGCGCTCGGCGCATCTGTCGAGGCACCACGCCCTCCACCGGGTCGTCGGGCAGGCCGAGCCTGCGCACGGCAATGGGGCCCGGACCATCGAGCTCGAGGTCCCCGTGGCCCACTGTGAGCCCGTCTGGATCGAGCAGCTGCACCGGCACGCCGGGAAGGGGTGAGCCCTCCACGGACAGCAGGTCCTCTCGGCGCAGCGCAGTCGCCCCGTGGCGCAATCTCTCGGCGGCTTCGGTCGTCAGGTAGGCGTTCACACACTGAACGTTGCTTCCTGACTCCCGGACACGCTTCCCCAGCCTGCTGGAGCGATCAGCAGCCAGGCGCCGTCTCACTCTGAACACGCCCCGTCCGCGAGCTCGGACGCCTGCGCTCAGGGCGGGATGCATCCCACTCTGACGCACATCTGGCATGGCGCCTGCTCTCCCGCCCGCCCACGACAGGAGGAGGGCGGGATGGACGTGGAGAACGAGGGCATCTTGGAGGAACTCACGCAGAGGGCCCGGCAGGCGCTGGTGGGCTTCGCGCGGGATCACGTGGTGGCCGCGGGCGCAATGGAGGATCGCGAGCGGCTCGAGCAGTCGCTCTGCTTCGCGGGCGCGGTGTGGAACGCGGTCGTCCTGATGGAGGCGCTGGAGGATCCGGAGGCGCTGGCGGACATCGCGCAGCGGATCGACGAGGTCCCCTCACCGCACCGGGATCACCTGCGCGCGGCGATGTGGGCGCTGTGCGAACGCAAGCTCCAGGACCACCGGGGCCAGCACTGGGTGTACCGGCACCTGCACGTGGTGCGGGGGAAGGGGAGCGAGCTGTTCGTGCGCTGTGAAGCGCTGACGCTCAGCGCCTGGCTCGCGTCCGGAGAGCCCCTGCGGATGGGGCTCGTGGAGTGAGACGTCCTCCGGTTGCGGGCGGGGTGGGGGCGCCACATGATCGAGACATGGAGAGCGCGATCGGGCCGTACCGGATCAAGGATCTGGAGCGCATGCCGGAAGGGGAGCGCTGGGAGCTCATCGAGGGCCACCTCGTCATGAACCCGCCCTTCCCGCGGCTCATGCACCAGAAGGTGATCCTTCGGCTCCTTCTCCGACTTGGCGAGCAACTCGAGGTACCGGGGATCGCCTCCGTCTTCCCGTCGAACACGGGGCTGTTCCTCGCGGACCACACGGCGCTGGGGCCGGACCTCGTGGTCGTGTCTCCGGAGCGGCAGGAGCGCTTTTCCGAGCGCGGCATCGAGGGCGCGCCCGACCTGGTGGTCGAAGTGCTCTCGCGCTCCACCCGCAAGCGCGACGAGGGCGTGAAGCGCAGGCTCTACGCCCAGTACGGCGTGCGCGAATACTGGATCGTCCATCCGCTCGAAGCCTGGGTGGAGGTACTGGTGCTGCGCGACGGAACCTTCGTCACCGAGGGCGAAGGCCGCCAGACGCCGCCCGCCACTCTGCGCAGCGGCATCTTCCCGGACCTCGCCATCCCGCTCGCTGCGCTCTTCGCGGCGCCGTAGTGCCTCGCGACGGCTGACGCACGCACGCTGCGACGGGGCTGTCGCCGTGATTCGCTCGGGCCACGACGGGGCGACGTATCGCCATCGTGCACGCGAGCATCTGAGACATCGGACCTGCCGCCCTGCCGCGTCCGCGTATGGTTCGATGCGATGCCGGAAAATGAGCTTCCGATCGTGAGAATTGATGCCAGCCGTATCGTGGACTGGTCCTCATTCCACGAGGTGTTCGCGGAGACGATGGGCTTCCCCCAGTTCTACGGCCGCAACATGAATGCGTGGATCGACTGCCTCACGTACCTGGACGAGCCGGAGGCGGGCATGACCAACATTCACGCGCCTTGCGGTGGCGTCGTGACCTTGCTGATCGACAACGCCGAGGATTTCCGCGCCCGCTGCCCGGATCAGCATGCGGCCCTCGTGGAGTGTGCCGCGTTCGTGAATTGGCGTCGGATAGAGCGGGGCGAGCCGTCGGTGCTGGCGCTGGCCTTCCACAAATAGACCTGGGCTGTGGATGGCGAACCACACGCACCACCGCGGCCAGCCCCACGCGATGCTGACTGCGGCGGGTGCCGCTCCGGGCGACACGGGCTACTGAAGGTGAAACGCACGCGCTGAGCGGCGCGTTCTACCCGCCCAGCTCCTTCGCGATCTGCTCGGCGATGCGCAGCCCGTCGATCGCGGACGACACGATCCCGCCCGCGTAGCCGCAGCCTTCACCGGACGGATAGAGCCCGCGCACGGAGACGGAATGGAGGTCGTCACCGCGGGTCACGCGAACGGGAGACGACGTCCGGCTCTCCAGCGCGATGAGCTTTCCCTCCTCGCTGACGAAGCCGCGCATGCGCTTCTCGAAGCCGCGCAGCGCGCCCTTGATGCTGTCACGGTGGCGCTCGGGGAGCAGCGAGTTGAGGTCCGCCTTGACGATGCCCGGGCGGTAGCTCGTCTTGCCCGGATCCTTCTTCGACTTGCCCGCGAGGTAGTCCGGGATCGACTGGGCCGGCGCGATGAATCGCCCGCCGCCGAGCTCGTACGCCTTCTTCTCCCAGTGCCGCTGGAACTCGAGCCCCGCGAGCACGCCGCGGAAGCCCTCGCGCTCGAAGTCCGCCACGCTGACGCTGACGACGATGCCCGCGTTGGCGAACTGCGCGTTGCGCCGCGAGTTGCTCATGCCGTTGGTGCAGAGCAGTCCCTCCTCCGTCGGCGTGGGCACGACGATGCCGCCCGGGCACATGCAGAAGGAGTAGACGCCGCGCGTCTCGCCATCCACCGCGAGGTTCTCCGCGAGCTTGTAGTCCGCGGGCGGCAGCTTCGGGTGCTCGGCGGCAGAGCCGTACTGGATGCGGTTGATCAGCGCCTGCGGATGTTCGGCGCGGAAGCCGATCGCGAAGGGCTTGGCCTCGACCATCACCTTGCCGTCGGCGGCGAAGCGCTCGAAGAGCTCGCGGGCGCTGTTTCCCGGCGCGAGGATCACCCGGTCGCCGTCGATCGTGCTCCCGTCGCTGAGCTTCACGCCGGTGATGCGCCCATCGGCGATCACGAGATCTTCGACGCGGGTCTCGAAGCGGACCTCGCAGCCGTGCTCGATGAGGTAGCGGCGGATGTTCGCCACCGCCCCCGGCAAGAGGTCCGAGCCGATGTGCGGCTTTCCCTGCACGAGGATCTGATCCGGCGCGCCGAACTGCGCGAAGGCCTCGATGACCTTGCGCACCATCGGGTGGTTGATGCGGGTGGAGAGCTTGCCGTCGGTGTAGGCGCCGGCGCCGCCCTCGCCGAAGTTCATGTTGCTCTCGGGCAGCAGCGACCCGTCGCGCATGAGCTTCGCCACGTCCTTGCGGCGTTCGACGACCTCCTTGCCGCGCTCGATGAGCACCGAGCGGACGCCCACCTCCAAAAGGCCCCATGCGGCGAAGAGGCCGGCGGGGCCTGTGCCCACGATGATCGGCCGCTGGTCCGGAGGCTTCACCTTGCCCGGCGGCGGGGGGGCGGGCTCGACCTCGGAGACGTCCGGCGGCACGCGCGGCGGACGCTTCCCGCTCGCGAGCGCGACCTCGAGGGTGTGGATGTAGCGGGGGCTGCCCTTCTTCCGCGCATCGAGCACCGCGCGGACGATCCGCACCGAGGCGAGGTCGCCTTCACCGACGCCCAGCTTCTCCGCTGCGCGCTTGCCGAGGAGCGAGTCGGGCTCGTCCAGATAGAGGGGGATGTTGTTGACGCGGAAGGCCGTCATGGGAACCGGCCACAGTGGCACATCGTGGCGTCGGACTGTAAAGAATCAGGCATGCGTAATCGTTGAAGTTTTCCGTGTGGGCCGAAGTGCGAACGGGCTTATGCACCCGGGCCCCGCTGCAGAGCGCTACAGGCGCGGTGCGAAGTGGCTTTCGCACTGGCCCGGAGGGCAGGCGGGGCGAAGAGCACGCCTAAGCGCTTGTAATTTAACGGCTCCTCTACAGACGCCGCCGTGGCACGGCCATTGAACATGCGACCACCCGTCGCAGTTCGCAAGTGCACGTGGTTTGTGTGGAGGCCTCAGATGAGCACGGACAAGAAGGCGGGTCGGATCCTGGCGCGGACGTTCTTCAACCAGCTGCGCGCCAGCGGCTACTCGTCGAACCAGGTCATCGGGATCGCCACCGAGCTGATCGACCTCGTGGCGGAGGACATCCGCGAGAGCGACAAGCCCGCGCCGCCGCCGCAGGCCGAGGCGCAGCGCGTCCAGGCGCAGCCGTAACGCCCCTTTCGCAGTCGTTTCTTCAGGCCCGGTCAGGCGGGGCTTCCGGCGCGGTGCCGGTGGCTCTAGCCGGCCGGGCTCAGTTGTTTCTCCCAGGCGCCTACGCCCCGCTGCGCCGCCGCTCGAACGCCGCCGCGCCGCTGAGGATGACGAGCCCCGCGGTCATGGCGAGAAACACCGCGCTCTGCGAGTGCCGGCTGATCGCCACCACCAGCGCGCAGGCCCCGGCGAACGCGAGCGCATCCACGAACCAGGGCCTCGAGCGCTTCATCATCAGGACCGCCGCACACGCCAGCAGCGGCCACCCGAATGCCATCTGCCGGAACACCGCGCGCTCGAAGGCGGCGATGGTGTCGCGGTTGTGGAAGATGATCGCGCTGAAGATGACCACCGTGCCGATGGCGAGGACGAGCACCCCCGCCGCCGCCGCGTCCTTCGCCAGCTTCGCCTTCTGATCGAACTCCTGGGTCGCGAGGTCCACCAGCTGCTCGAGCGCGCTGTTGAGGATCTCGGCAAAGAAGACGAGCAGCACGCAGAAGACGAGCGTGACCTTCTCCGCCAGCCCCAGCGGGATGCCGCTGCCTACCAGCGACACCGCGAACGCCGCCAGCACGTGGATGCGCATGTTGCGCTGGTGGACGACGGTGTGGACGAGCCCGTTCCACGCGTGCAGCGCGCTGCCGAGAAACCCCGAACTCCCGAGCTTCGGGTAGGGCGGAACGGTTCCGCGCGAAAGCTGCGGCGGAGGTGTGAGCTTGCGGGCGCGTTTCATCCGGAGTTGAACGCGCCGGATATAGGTCCACGCAGCGCCGGTGGCAAACCCGCTCTGTGCATTGTGGTAGGCACGCAGCGAGGAGCCCCCATGAACCGCCTGACCCACCCGCCGGCGCGCGCCCTTGCCGCCGCCGCGCTCGCGATGGCCCCGGCCGTCCTCTTCGCCCTGCCGTTCGACGCCCACGCGCAGACCCTCGGCGACGACGAGGCGGAAGCGTACGTCCACGACTGCGGCCTCGTGCACCCGGACACGCTGCACGGCCTCGAGCCGGTGCCGCCAAAGCCGTTCGAGCTCCCGCTCCAGCGCGACGAGCACCCGCGCGTCCAGCGCGAGGCCCCGCGCGGCATTGGTCCGAAGCAGTTCGGCTCGCCCACCGCGAAGCTCCGCGAGGGCGCGCTGACGGGGAAGACCGTCTATCTGTCGCCGGGCCACGGCTTCTACTGGTCGCCGAGCTTCGCGAGCGGGAGCGCGGACAACACCTGGCGCACGCAGCGGCCGAACACCTTCAACGTGGTGGAGGATCTCATCTCCACCGAGACCCTCAGCCAGTTCCTCGTGCCCATGCTGCACAACGCGGGCGCCTACGTGGTGACGGTGCGCGAGAGCGACACGAACCCTCGCCTCGTGGTGGTGGACAACGGGAGCGCGGACTACGCGGAGAGCGGCCCCGGCTCGGCCTTCTCGGACTCGTCGGTCGCAGGCTACGGCCCGGTGCCGGATCCACTGCCGTCGGGGACGAACCCGTTCGTGCTGGGAAACAACCGGCTGATGGAGGCGACGACCTCGGGCGAGCCGACCGCCAGCGCGACCTGGACGATCGACGTGCCGGCGGACGGTCACTACAACGTCTACGTCGCGTACACCGCGTTCAGCTACCGCGTGCCGGATGCGCACTACGTCGTCCGGCATGCGGGCGGCGAGGCCCACTTCCGGGTGAACCAGCGGAGGCACGGCTCGACGTGGGTGCTCCTCGGGCGCTTCTTCTTCAAGGAGGGGAAGAGCCCGGAGCGCGGCGCGGTGGTGGCGCTCAACGACTCGACGGTGACCGGCAACGTCTCTTTGGACGCGGTGCGGATCGGCGGCGGGATGGGGATGATCGCGAGGCCCCGCAGCGACGGCGCGACAGGGCCCAGGAGCGGACGTCCCCGCTTCGAGGAGTCCTCGCGGTACCACACGCAGTACCTCGGCGCGCCGCCGCAGGTGTACGCCTCCTCCACCAGCGACCGGAACGACGACGTCACCGCGCGCTCGCGCTTCACCGCCTGGGATCACGAACCGGGCGACGACGGCATCTACGTGGCGTGGCACACCAACGCCTGCGGCGATGAGCCCAATCCGGTCTGCGCCTTCCGCGGGACGGAGACATTCACGTACCGCTACCAGGATCCCTCCACGATGGCGGTCACGGGGCCGGTGCCGGGCAGCGTGGAACTCGCGCAGGCGGTGCACGGCGAGATCATCCGGGACCTGCGCGGCGTGTGGGATCCGCACTCCGGGGCGCCCAGTCAGTGGAACAACCGAGGGCTCAAGACCGCCAACTTCGGCGAGCTGAACCCCACGCTCAATCCGGAGACGCCGGCGATCCTTCTGGAGATGGCGTTCCACAACAACCCGGCGGACGCGGAGGTCTTGAAGGATCCGTACTTCCGCTACATCGCCGCGCGGGCGATCGCGCAGGGCATCATCAAGTACTACGCGCAGCGCGACGGCACCGCGGTCGTGCTTCCGCCGGAGCCTCCGGTGCGCCTCTCCGCGAGGAACCTCGGCGACGGGAAGGTGCGCGTCTCCTGGCGGCCCGGTCAGACCGACGCGCAGGATCTCGCGGGCGGCGCCGCGGCCTCCTTCATCCTCTACGGCAGCCCCGACGGCCACGCCTGGGACGAGGGCCTCGCGGTGAGCGGCAACGAGATCGAATTGCCGCTGGAGAACGGCGTCGCGCGCTACTTCCGGGTGACCGGCGTGAACGCGGGCGGCGAGTCGTTCCCCTCGGAGATCGTGGGCGCGATGGCGCCGATGAGCGGCGGTGCTTCACCGGTGCTGGTGGTCAACGCCTATGACCGCTTCGACGCGTCGCTGACGAGGAGCGAAGACCTCTCCGCGCACGCGCTGGGATCGCCGGTGCGCGCGATCATCGAGCGGATGAACGACGGCTCCTACGTGCGAAGGCACGGGGCGGCGCTCTCCGCGCTGGGCGTGGGCTTCGACTCGGCGAGCGGCAGCGCGCTGGCGAACGCGGACGTGACGCCCGCTGGCTACGTGCTGGTGGACTTCCTCGTCGGCCGCGGCGCGAGCGGTCAGGTGCAGCTCTCCGCGGCGCACCGCAACGCGCTGCGCGACTTCGTCAACGGCGGCGGAAGGCTCATCGTGTCCGGCTCGCACGTGGCGGACGGGCTGTCGAAGGGGAGCGCGGACGATCAGCAGTTCCTCGCGCAGATCCTGCGCGCGCAGAAGGCGAGCGGCCCGAGCGCCCAGTCCTTCACCGGCACCGACGGCGAGGCCTTCGAGGGCCTCCACGGCACCGCGCTCGACGACGGCCTCGGCGGCGCCTATCCGCTCGGCGCGGCGGACGCGCTGCTGCCGCAGATGAGCCGGGCGATCGCCCGGTGGGGCGCGGGCGGGGAGGTGGCGGCGGTGCTCGGCGAGGGCTCGCACCGGGTGGCGTTCCTCGCCTTTCCGCTGGAGACGGTGACCGAGAGCGCGCACCGCACCGAGCTCATGGCGCGGCTGCTCACCGCGCTGGAGGTCCCGCTGGGGATGCAGCCGCCGCCCTTCGATGGCGGGATGCCGCTTCCGGACGGAGGCACCGGCGGTGACGACGCGGGCGTGACGCCGGAGGGGCCGGTGGAGGTGCCCTGGTACATCGGCAGCTACGAGGAGCCGGAGGGCTGCGGCTGCGGTGCGGGCGGTGGCGGAGCGGCCTTCGCGGTGTTCGGGGTGTTTGCGTTGTTGGGGATCTCGCGGCGGAGATCCCGCTAGTCCCCATCGCCGTTGACTCGCCTCGGGTGGGGTGTAGGTTGCCGCCGTTTTCGCACCCCCACCGACACGCTCTGTCGAAGGAGAGTCATCATGGCCGTGAAGTTCGCGATCAACGGCTTCGGCCGCATTGGCCGTTGCGTGCTGCGCGCCGTCCTCAGCCGCAAGGAGGACATCGAGATCGTCGCCATCAACGACCTCGACAAGCCGTCCACCCTCGCGCACCTGTTCAAGTACGACTCGGTGCACCGCACCTGGCCGGGCGAGGTCCGCTCCACCGAGAAGGGGATCGTGATCGACGGCCGCGAGATCACCGTCACCGCCGAGAAGGACCCGTCGAAGCTGCCGTGGAAGGACCTCGGCGTGGACGTGGTGATGGAGTGCACCGGCCGCTTCACGAAGAAGGACGACGCGGCGAAGCACCTCGCGGCGGGCGCGAAGAAGGTCCTCATCTCGGCGCCGGCGAAGGGCCCGGACCTGACGATCGCCTACGGCATCAACCAGGATCAGTACGACCCGTCGAAGCACCACATCATCTCCAACGCGTCGTGCACCACGAACTGCCTCGCGCCGGTGACGAAGGTCCTGCACGACAGCTTCGGCGTCGAGCATGGCCTGATGACGACGATCCACTCGTACACCAACGACCAGCGGATCCTCGACCTGCCGCACGAGGACCTGCGCCGCGCCCGCGCCGCCGCGCTCTCCATGATCCCCACCTCCACCGGCGCCGCGAAGGCCATCGGTGAGGTGATGCCCGCGCTGAAGGGCAAGCTGCACGGCGTCTCCATCCGCGTGCCCACCCCGAACGTGTCGCTGGTGGACCTGACCGTGAAGCTGGGCAAGACGGTCACCCCCGAGGAGATCAACGCGGCGTTCAAGAAGGCGTCCGAGGGCGCGCTGAAGGGCGTGCTCGAGTACAGCGAGGCCCTCACCGTCTCGGTCGACTACTACGGCAACCCGCACTCGGCGATCGTGGACGGGACGAACACCCTCGTCATGGAGGGCAACCTCGCCAAGGTCTTCGCCTGGTACGACAACGAGTGGGGCTTCTCGCAGCGGATGGTGGACGTCTCGAAGTTCCTCGTCGGCAAGGGCGGCCTCTAGGCAATGGCGGTCCGGTACATCGACGACCTGCAGCTGCAGGGGAAGCGCGTCTTCATCCGGGTGGACTTCAACGTCCCGCTCGACGAGAAGAAGCGCGTCACCGACGACACGCGCATCCGCGAGGCGCTGCCCACCATCCGCAAGGCGCTGGCGGGCGGCGCGAAGGTGATTCTCGCTTCGCACCTCGGGCGGCCGAAGGGCGGTCCGGAGCCGAAGTACTCGCTCGAGCCCGCGGCCACGAAGCTCGCGGAGCTCCTCGGGCGCTCGCACGAGGTCATCCTTGCGGATGACTGCGTGGGCGACGGGGTGAAGAAGCAGGTGAAGGACCTTCAGCCGGGCCAGGTGCTCGTGCTGGAGAACCTGCGCTTCCACCCGGAGGAGGAGAAGAACGACGAGGCCTTCTCGCGGCAGCTCGCGGAGCTGTGCGACGTCTACGTGAACGACGCGTTCGGCACCGCGCACCGGGCCCATGCCTCCACCGCGGGGATGGCGGCCTTCGTGAAGGAGCGCGCGGCGGGCCTGCTCATCCGCAAGGAGCTCGAGTACCTCGGGCGGGCGGTGAAGAACCCCGAGCGGCCGTTCGTGGCGATCCTCGGCGGCGCGAAGGTATCGGACAAGATCAAGGTCATCGAGAACCTGCTGCCCAAGGTGGACGCGCTGCTCATCGGCGGGGCCATGGCCTACACCTTCCTCAAGGCGCAGGGCATCGAGGTGGGGAAGAGCCGGGTGGAGGACGACAAGCTCGACCTCGCGCGGAAGATCCTCGACGCGGCGCAGCGGCTGGGCAAGTCGCTGGTGCTGCCGGTGGATCACGTCTGCGGCACCGAGCCCACCGCGAACACGCAGGTGCGCGAGATCCCCGACCGGGCGATTCCGGCGGACCTCATGGGGCTCGACATCGGGCCGAAGTCGCGGGACCTCTACCGCCAGCACATCCGGTCGGCGAAGACGGTCATCTGGAACGGGCCCATGGGGCTGTTCGAGGTGGAGAAGTTCGCCGCCGGCACGCGCGAGGTGGCGCAGGCCATGGCGTCGCTGCGGGACGCGGTGACGGTCATCGGCGGTGGTGACAGCGCGGCGGCGGTGCAGCAGATGGGCATGGCGGAGAAGATGACGCACGTGTCCACCGGCGGCGGCGCCTCGCTGGAGTTCCTCGAGGGCCGCGAGCTCCCGGGGATCAAGGCGCTGGAGCAGTAGGGATCAGAGGAGGAGGGGACCATGCCGAAGCAGGACAGAAGGCCGATCGTCGCGGGCAACTGGAAGATGAACAAGACCGTGGCGGAGGCGCAGGCGCTGGTGCGCGAGCTGCGCGGCATGGTCTCGATGGTGCGGGACCGGGTGGAGGTGGTGGTCGCGCCGCCCTTCACCGCGATCGCGCCGGCCGTGAAGGCGCTCGAGGACTCGAACGTGCTGGTGGCGGGACAGAACTGCCACTGGGAGCCCTCGGGCGCGTACACCGGAGAGATCAGCGCCGGGATGCTGAAGGAGGCGGGCTGCCGGTACGTGATCCTCGGGCACTCGGAGCGCCGGCAGTACTTCGGTGAGACCGACGAGACGGTGAACAAGCGCACCGGCGCGGTGGTGAAGGAGGGCCTCGTCCCCATCGTGTGCGTGGGCGAGACGCTTCAGGAGCGCGAGGGCAACCGGACGCTGGAGGTCGTGGGCCGTCAGGTGAAGGGCGCGCTGAAGGGCTTCTCGGCGGCAGAGGTCGCGCGGTTCGTGCTGGCCTACGAGCCGGTGTGGGCCATCGGCACCGGGAAGACCGCGACGAGCGACCAGGCGCAGGAGGTCCACGCCTTCATCCGCCGGACGCTGGCGGAGCTCTACGACGCGGGGACCGCGGACAAGGTGCGCATTCAGTACGGCGGGTCGGTGAAGCCGGACAACGCGGCGGACCTGCTCGGACGGCCGGACATCGACGGGGCGCTGGTCGGTGGCGCGTCGCTGAAGGCGAGCGACTTCGCGGCCATCATCAAGGCGGCGCCGTAGCAGTCGAGCCGCCGTGGGCTGTGCGTTCCGGGCTGCCGGCTGCCCTTGCCGGCGAGCCTCTGAGCGGGCAGCCCACCGAGAAGGTTGTCAGGCTGTGTGCGCTCGTATAGGGTGCCGCGCCCTCAACGGGTTCAGGAGTCACCCCGAACTATGCTGATCTTCACCACGATCATCCACGTGCTGCTCAGCGTGTTCATGATCCTCGTCATCCTGCTGCAGCCGGGGAAGGACGCGGGCATGGGCGCAGCGTTCGGCGGCGGCGCGGCGACCTCCGCTTTCGGCGGACGGGGCGCGACCACGTTCCTCTCCAAGCTCACCGCCATCTGCGCGGGGCTCTTCTTCCTCACCTCGCTCGGCCTGTCGTTCGTGGGCCTCGGCTCGTCGGTGGCGGACCGGATCCCCAACCGCGCGGCCACGCCCCCGGCGGCGACCTCGCCTGCGGCGGTGGAGCCGGCGCCCGGTGAGACGCCGGACATGCCCGCCGCCACCGAGGGCAGCGCGATGCCGGAGGGGCAGACCCCGGTGCCGCACAACGTTCCCCCTGCGCAGCCCGCGCAGGAGGTCCCGGCGACGAATCCGTAGTCTTCGTCTTCGGGAGAATGCAAAACTCCCGAAGATAGCAGTTGCAGAACAGAGGCGGGCCAAGGTACTCAGCGCCCGCCTCAAAAGGCCCAGGTGGTGGAATTGGTAGACACACCATCTTGAGGGGGTGGCGCCGAAAGGTGTGCGGGTTCGAATCCCGCCCTGGGCACACAGAAGAGCCTCCGGACCGAAAGGTCCGGGGGCTTTTTTGTTTTCGGCGCTGACCAGCCTGGCAGCCGCACCGCCCTGCATGTCCCCGGGTACGTCCCCACCGTTCCGAGGTGAACGTGCGCCCGAGGGCGCGGGAGGTGAGGCGATGCACGGCGGCTGGCGGAAGGGGTTGCTCACGGGCGCGCTCGCGGCGGCCCTGTTGACCGGCGCGTCCTGGGCGCAGGGAGCGGGCGGCACCGGCACCGGAACGGGCGGCAGCGGAGGGCAGGGCGGGGCGGTGGATGCGCCTGCCGGTTCGCAGCCCGGCGACGGGTCCTTCGGCTCGGTGAGCTCCGGCGCGCCGGACGCTCCCGCGGGGTCGCGGCCGCAGACCGGCACCGGGGTGACCACGCCC
>JAFAFL010000100.1 GCA_023423535.1 Pseudomonadota bacterium | reverse complement strand
CGCCGCCGGCCTTCGCCAGCACCTTCGTGATCGCCGCGGTGAGGGTGGTCTTGCCGTGGTCCACGTGACCGATGGTGCCGATGTTCACGTGGGGCTTCGAACGGTCGAACTTTTCCTTGCTCATCTCACTCCCTCAGAAAAATGGAGCCCTGAATCAGGATTGAACTGATGACCTCGTCCTTACCAAGGACGCGCTCTGCCAACTGAGCTATCAGGGCTTGTAACTGTCTGTACTCACTACAATCTGGAGCGGGAAATGGGATTCGAACCCACGACATTCAGCTTGGAAGGCTGACGCTCTACCATCTGAGCTATTCCCGCGGTGTGTACCTTGGAGGGGGCTGGATTCGAACCAGCGAAGGCCGGAGCCGGCAGATTTACAGTCTGCTCCCTTTGGCCGCTTGGGTACCCCTCCGACTCTGACTCTCCTCGAACGACCGCTTCCCTACCGCTTCCTACCTGCGACCGCCACAACTTCCACCGCTTTGCTGCTCCGGCTCCGCTTCCCGCCGCTGCCACCCAGGCCGGCGGCGGGGATCGAACCCGCGACCTTTCGCTTACAAGGCGAGTGCTCTACCAACTGAGCTACACCGGCACCCGAAAAGGCGCCGCGGCTTCTAAGGTGCCCCTTTGCAGAAGTCAAGCAGCTACTTCTGGCCCTTTGCCGGAACCTTCGCCGGCGAGAGCCGCTGCCGCTGGACCTCATAGAGGAGGAGCGCCGCGGAGACCGACGCGTTGAGGCTCGCCACCTCGCCGGACATGGGGATGCGCAGCCGGAAGTCGCAGTGCTCGAGCACGCCCTTGCGCACCCCGGGGCCCTCCGCCCCCACCACCAGGGCCAGCGCACCGACCAGCTTCGCCTCGTGGAGCGCCTGGTTCCCTTCCGGGTCGGCGGCGGCGATCCAGAAGCCTGCCTCCTTCAGCTCCTCCAGCGCCCGCGACAGGTTCGTCACCCGCGCCACCGGCGTGTGCGCCGCCGCCCCCGCCGAGGCCTTCAGCACCGCCCCGGTCACGCCCACCGCCCGGTCCTTGGGGATGACCACGCCGTGCGCCCCCAGCGCGTGCGCCGAGCGCAGGATGGCCCCGAAGTTCTGCGGGTCCTGGATCCCGTCGAGCAGCACGATGAGCGGCGGCCGTCCCCCCTCGTCCGCGCGCGCGGCGTCGATGAGATCCGGCAGCTCGAGGTACTCGAACTCCTTCACCTCCAGCACCACGCCCTGGTGGACGCCGCCGCCGGCCAGCGCGTGGAGGCGCTCGCGCGGGAGCTTCTGCACCTTCAGCCCAGCATCCCTCGCCCGGGAGAGGATCTCCGCCGCCTGCGCCTTCGGCACCATGCCCTCGGCGAGGTAGAGCTGCTCGGCGCCCTCGGGCCGCGCCCGCAGCTGCTCGAGCACCGGGTTGATGCCGAAGACGACGTTCTCGTGTGCCCCCTCCCGCCTCGACACCTAGTTCACCTCGACGGGGACGGAGACGGTCCGCTGCTGGCGCACGCAGAGCTTCGCGGTGCAGATGAACAGCGTGGCCTTCGCGTCGATCGAGCCCTGGCCCTTGCCGTCCGCCACGAGCGGGACCTCGAAGCGCGGATCCGGGGGCGGCTTCTGGTCCGGCTTGCGCGTCACCGAGTCCGCCAGCGTCAGCCGCGCCTTCTCCGGCTTCACGTGCTTGCCGGTGAGGTCGATCCGCAGCGGCGCCTCGTCGGAGATGTAGGCGCCGTCCACCGTCTTCACCCGGAAGACGAAGGTGCCCGGCTTGCCGGCCTCGAGCTTCGTCGAGGTGCCCTCGGTGCTGATCTCGTACAGCTTGCTCACGTCCACGTCCTCCTCCGCCCGCACGCTCGCCGTGCAGCAAAGGAGGATCACCGCGGACAAAAGGCTCATCGCTCGTGCCGTCATGCTCTCGTCCCTCTGGGTTGCCGCTCCGCGCGGACGCGCAGCCGGCCCCGTGCATTCACTACCGTCCCCTCGCCCGCGCCCGCCGCCTCGGCCACCAGGACCTCGGCGCGCTCGATGATCCGGCCCGCCACGTCCACCCCGGTGGCCTGCTCCATCAGCGAGATCGCCGGCGAGGCGTTGACCTCGAACACCTTCGGACCGGTGCGCGTGTCGAGCAGATCCACCGCCGCGACCTCGAGGCCCATGAGCTTTGCCGCCTTAACCGCCGCGAACTGCTGCGCTTCGGTGAGCTTCACCGCCTCCAGCCGCGCCCCGCGAAGCAGGGTGTGCGCCATCCGCCCGACCCGGGGCAGCCTGCGCACCGCCGCCACCGCCTCGCCGCCGACGACGACCACGCGCAGATCCTGCCCGCGCTTGCGCACATACTGCTGCACGATGATCTGGTGCCCCAGGCCGAGCACCGCCTCCAGCGCGGCCTCGAGCGACTGCAGGGTCTCGCAGACCATCATCCCGCTCTTGTCCTGGCCCTGCAGCAGCTTCACCAGCACCGGCACGCCGCCCACGAGCTTCACCATCGCCTTGAGGTCGCGCGCCTCGCGGGCCATCACGGTGGCGGGGATGTCGATCCCGTTCTTCGACAAGAGCTGCAGCGAGCGCATCTTGTTGCGCGCCTGGGCAATGGCCTGCGCGTCGTTCATCAGCGCCACGCCCTTCACCGCCCACTGGTTCACCACCGCGAGGCCGTAGACGTTCACCGACTGGCCGATGCGGGGGATGACCACGTCGCACCCGCGCAGCCGCTTCTGGTGGTGAAAGAGCGAGGCGCTCTTCCCGTCGAGGTGCATCTCCACCTTCACCGGGTCGTACACCCGCACGCCGTGACCGCGGGCCTTTGCCGCCTCCACCAGCCGCCTCGTGGAGGGCACCTTCGCCGAGCGGGAGAGGATGACGATCTGCATGCGCGCGGGCACCGTAGCCCCCACCCCTGACGCGGTAAAGCGTCCGTTGCCCCTGCGCGCGCATGCTCCACCCGTGTCCAAGAGCCTTACAAGTGCGCGAGATCATTATGCTTCTGGGGTGGGCTCGCTTGCCTGGCGCCGCGGGCCTCATGCAGACTCGCGCCCATGATCCCAAGCCCTGTGGCCCACCTGTCCCGCGCGGGGACCCTCGCCGCTGCGCTCCTCCTGCTCGCGTGCGGCTCCGGCGAGTCGTCCATTGGCGGGAAGGACTCCTGCGCGCCGGGCGGCGTGAAGTCGGGCAACTCGTGCCTGTGCAACGCGGGCTACGTCGCCGAGGGCTCGAAGTGCGTGCCGGACCTCACCGGTGGCGGCGGCGGAAAGCCCGACGCGGGCATGACCTGCACGCCCTTCACCGAGTCGTGCGACGGCATCGACAACGACTGCGACGGCGAGGTGGACGAGGGCTTCGACGCGGACGGCGATGGGTACACGACCTGCGGGACGATGCCCGGCGGCGGGATGAGCGAGGCGTTCCGGGACTGCGACGACGGGGATGCGGCGGTGCATCCGGGCGGGATGGAGGTCGCCGACGGCAAGGACAACGACTGCGACGGGAGGACCGACTACGGACTGCCCGGAGTCGACCACGACGGCGACGGCTTCCCGGGGCTCAACGCGCAGAACGTGCCGGTGGACTGCGACGACGACGAGGCGCTGGTGAACCCCAACGCGATCGAGGTGCCGGGCGACTCGGTGGACAACAACTGCAACGGGCAGGTGGACGAGGAGATCAACTGCGAGGCGGGGATCAGCGGGAGCGGGACCCAGACCCCGACGAACGCGAGCGTGTTCATGCAGGCGATGGGGATCTGCGGGCCGTCGGTGCAGAACGTGGCCGTGACCGGCAACAGCGCGTCGAGGGCCATCCGTACGAGGCTGGGGACGAACTTCGCGCCCATCCAGGGCCAGTGGATGCTGCACATGAGCTCGGGCTACGCACGCGACAAGATCGACCAGTCGAGCTGGACGCCGCAGAACGGGCAGGACTTCGGCGGCTCGAGTCCGCACCCGCTCTGGTCGCCGCCGCCTTGCGGGCCGGGAGGTCAGGTGAACACCGCGCGCGACCTGAGCGAGATCACGCTCACGCTGAAGGTGCCGTCGAACGCGCGCTCCTTCTCCTTCGACTTCAACTTCTTCTCCGCCGAGTTCCACGAGTACCTCTGCACCCAGTACAACGACCGGTTCCTCGTGCTGCTCTCCTCGAGCGCGCTGAACACCAACGGGCTCGTGTGCCGGATGATCGACGGCCGGAACTTCTGCAACGTGTCGTTCGACGGGAACGGGAACCCGCTCACCGTGAACAACAACTTCTTCCGCATCTGCAACAACGTGTCGGGCTACCCCACCTCGTGCTCGCAGCCGGCGACGCTGCTGGCGGGGACGGGCTACGAGGGCGGCATCGGCGGCGCGACCGGATGGCTGAACACGAAGGCCCCGGTGGCCCCGGGCGAGACCGCGGTGATCAAGTTCGTGGTGTTCGACGAGGGCGACGGGATCCTCGATTCGGCCGCGCTCATCGACAATTTCCAATGGGAATTGAAGGCGGTGGATGCGCCGACCACCAGCCCCATCAACTGAGCTGCCTGCCTGCCCTGACGTCGCTTTCGATTCGAGCGATCGGAGCGCTAGACTCCGCGGCGTGAATCACTCGGAGAACCAGATGAACCGGACGATTTCGACTCTCGGCGTGGCGGTGGCGGCAGGTGCCATCGCCTTGGTGGCGGCAGCGTGCCAGACGTACGACTTCGAGCCGGTGGAGCCGCTCGCGATCGCGCAGGTGACGGAGAAGAAGACCGTCATTTCGAAGGCGGCGAAGCCCAACATCATGCTGGTGGTGGACCAGTCCGGGTCCATGAAGGACCCAATCGCGCGCAACCACCCGCAGTGCACCTCCAGCTGCGGCGCCTTCGGAGTGGATTGCCCGTCCGGATGCCCCACCCGGATCAGCGAGATGAAGTCCGCCATGGCCGACTTCCTCTCCAACTTCGGCACCACCGCCCGCTTCGGCCTCTCGGTGTTTCCCCAGTCGCAGAAGGGCAGCCCGGCCGCGGAGCAGTGCTCGGCGGGTGCGCTCTGGGAGCCCATCTCCAGCAGCAACGATGTCGATGGAGAGCTCCAGGAGCACGCGAACCTCATCCGCTCGCAGGTCCTGGGGATTATCCCCTATGGCGGAACCCCCACCGCGCCCACGCTGCAGCTTCTCGCGAACAACGCGGCCCTCAACCAGGACGACGGGCGCGAAGACTTCATCCTTCTGCTCACGGACGGACTCCCCAACTGCAATACCGGGCTCGATACCCAGACCTGTACCTGCGTGTCGCTCGACCCGAACACCGCGCAGCCGGAGAAGCCGTGCACCGTGGGCGGCAACGCCGGTGACTCGCGCAACTGCATGGACCAGGCCCTCGTGGTGCAGACGATCGAGGTCCTCAAGAGCAAGAAGATCAAGACGATCGTCGTGGCGTTCGGAGCGGACGTCGGCAACGAGCTTGCGCTCGGGCCGCTCAATGCGATGGCGGAGGCGGGAGGATTCCCGCGCACCTGCATGACCGCATCGGAGTGTGGGGCGGGTCAGACGTGCGACGGCGCGGATGCCTCGACGCAGCCGGAAACGAAGGGCGTCTGCTCGGTGAAGTTCTTCAAGGCGGCGAACGCGCTCGAGCTCGCGGAGGCGCTGGAGAAGATTCGGGACGGCATCCCGCAGCCGAACCTCTGCGAGTTCAGGCTTCAGGCGAAGGACGTCAACGAGCGGCTGGTGGTGGTCCTCGTCAACGACCAGAAGGTCGCCGCGGGCCCGGACACCTGGAACTTCAAGCAGGAGGGCGCAGAGTCCCTCATCACGCTCACCGGCAGCCTCTGCCAGCAGCTTCAGGAGGCGACGCCCACCAGCCCGGTGAACGTCGAGGTGAAGCTGATCGAGGGAATCTAGAGGCTGACCACCCTGGCGCCTTCGGTGAGGCGCCAGATGGAGGGCAGTCCGAGGACCTCGTCGAGGTGATGGCCCTGCAGCTCCGCAGGGTCGAAGCCGCAGACGCGGACGGTGGTGTCGCAGGCGATGAGCCGGGCGCCGAGTCCGCGGGCCTCCTGGAGCATCTTCATCGGGGACGGGAGGCCGAGGCCCTCGGCGCGGGACTGCTCGATGCGCTCGCGGTCGGTCTCGGGGAGGCCGAAGCTCACGCGCACGAGGCCGCGCAGCGCATCCCAGGCGAAGACGAAGTGGACCTCGTCGCCCATGGCGGCGGCGGTCAGTCCCATCGTCGCGGCCTGGAAGGCGGGTTCGAACGAGCCTCGCTGGAGAAAGAAGACGACTCGGCCGGGCATGCGCGGCGGCATAGCACGCGCGACCTCGGTTGGCGGGCTGGTAAGGTGCGCGCCATGAACACCCTCTCGCGTTGGGCGGCGGTGGTGGCGCTCGCCCTGCCCTTTGCTGCGTTCGGCACCGTGGTGATCGGCCAGACCTTCGAGCAGATGGCGCGCGACACGCCGCTCATCGTGGTGGCGAAGGCTCAGGAGAGCGAGGCCCGCTGGGACGACGACCGGCGCGGCATCAGCACCTGGACGAACCTCCAGATCATCGAGGTGCTCAAGGGCAAGGCCCCCTCCTCCATCGTCGTGCGGCAACCGGGCGGCGAGGTGGGAAACATCGGCGCGCACGTCTCGGGTGCGGCCCGCTTCGCGCCCGGTGAGGAGGTGCTGCTCTTCCTCGAGCCGCCCGGTGACGACGCGCAGAAGCTCATCGTCCGCGGGCTCTCCGCCGGGAAGGTGCGGCTCGGGAAGGACGCGCTCGGGCGCAGGGTCGCGACGAGGGACCTGCGCGGGGTCTCGTTCTGGACGCCGGACGGGAGCGCGCCCGGAGGCGGAGGGATTCGGGAGCTCGGCGGCGTGGAGGAGCTGGGCGATGCCGACGCGTTCGTGAAGCGGATCCGCGAGGCGGTGAAGGCGGCGCAGGACAAGCGGGGGGGCCGCTAGATGGCGCGCCTCACTCTCCTCTCGCGGATGGCGCTGCTCGGCGCGGTGCTCGTCTCCACCGCGGCGCTGGCGGACCCCTCCGGCAAGAAGTGGTTCACCACCGGGCCGGTCTCGTACCGGGTGTTCAACCACTCGAACATCAACGGGGTCTCGAACTTCAGCGGCACCAACGGGGTGCTCACCGCGATCCAGAACGGGTTCGCGCGCTGGGCGCAGCCGGCCTGCACGCGCTGGCAGATCACCTACGCGGGGACCTTCAGCTCGCCGTCGGGGACGGCGGCGGTGACGAACGACAGCAACAACCGGGTCATCTGGCTCGGCGGCGCGCAGTGGCGGCACGGCTCGCAGACGCTCGGGCTGACGACGACCATCTATTACACGAACACCGGTCAGATCATCGACGCGGACATGGAGATGAACAACAACATCACCTGGAAGCTCGGCGGGACCACGTCGAACCAGGTGGACGTGGAGAGCATCGTCACCCACGAGGCGGGACACTTCCTCGGGCTCGACCACTCCGCGCCCACGTCCGCGGTGATGTACGCGTTCTACAACTCGTTCTCCGGCGAGATTAAACGCAACCTCACCACCACCGACATCAACGACGTCTGCACCGTCTATCCGAACACCGCGGGCGGCGGCGGTCAGGGCGATCCCTGCACCCAGGACTCGCAGTGCTCGACGGCGGCGCCGGCCTGCCGCGGGGCCCAGGGCGCGACGGCGCGGATCTGCACCCGCACCTGCAGTCAGGCGAACCCCGCCTGCCCCACCGGCTACTCCTGTCAGGCCGCGGCTCCTTCCGGGATGGCGTGCCTGCCGCCCATCGGCGCCGCGGACCTCTGCAAGTTCTGCTCGAACGGGCAGCAGTGCTCCACCGGCCAGTGTGTGACCACGGGCACGACGAACTGGTGCACCCGCACCTGCATGACCGAGTTCGACTGCGGCGCAGGCTACGAGTGCGTCCAGGGCGCGACCTCGAAGGTCTGCTCGCCCGTCGGCGGGACCTGCCCCGCGCCCCAGTGCACCTCTGCCGCGCAGTGCGCGGTCGGCTACGCGTGCCAGAACGGGATGTGCACCGCGACCGGCAACGTGGGCGACCGCTGCGAGGTCAGCGTCTATTGCAAGCCGTGCGGCGCCTGCATCCTCGAGCCCAACGGGACCGAGGCCATCTGCCGCGGCTGCTGCGGTGGCGGGGCGGGAACGGGGAGCTGCTCGGGCTGCAACAACACCACCTGTTCGACCGGCTTCCAGTGCTACGGCGTCAACGGGAGCACCGACAACATCTGCTTCCCCCACTCCGGCGCGCAGCAGTGCCAGGCGTGTGATGCGCAAACGCCGTGCGCCTCGGGCTACACCTGCTACGCGGGGCGCTGTCACTCCGCCTGCAACCCCTCGAATCCGGGCGCCTGCAGCGCGTGCTTCGACACCGGCGGAGGCGGCATCTGCGGCTGTCCGGGCGAGGTCGTCACCACCGGTCAGGCCTGCGGTGAGCTCGCGAGCGGCCTGAAGATCTGCACCACCGGCAACGCCTGCGTGGGCCAGCCGAAGACCTGCCGCGCGAAGTGCAGCCTCTCGCAGCCGGGGAGCTGTCCGTCCGGTCAGGGCTGCCAGAACGTGGATGGCCAGCCGGTGTGCGTGCCCACGAACAACCCCGGCCAGCGGTGCAGCGCGTGCCAGGCGAACGGGACCTGCGCCGACGGAATGGTCTGCTTCAACGGCCGCTGCTACGAGCCGTGCGAGCCGGGCTTTGCCTCCTGCAACTCGTGCGTGGGCGCGGCGCCGGGCGTGGGCGTGTGCGCGTGTGACGATCAGCTCTCGAATGCCGGGCAGTACTGCGGACTGCTCGCCGGCGAGGTCTATGCCTGCGCCCAGGGTCACGCCTGCGTGGACGGGACCTGCCGGCTGCAGTGCACCCAGGACAGCCACTGCGGCCCGGGCGACGTGTGCAGCAACGGCTCGTGTTTGCCGTGGCAGACGCCGGAGCAGCCGCAGCAGGACGGTGGCGGAACGACGGTGCCCCAGCCCCGGCCGGACGCGGGCGTGAACAGGCCGCCCTCCTCGGGCGGATGTGGCTGCGCGGCGGGCGCGGAGGGCTCGGGTGGAGCGATGGCGTTCGGGGCGCTGGCGTCGGCGATCGCGTTCGCGGCGCTGCGGCGCAGAGGGCGGAGCGCTTGAGGCCGACGGTCCTGCTCTTCGACATCGACGGGACGCTCGTCACCACCGGCGGCGCCGGGCGGAAGGCGCTGCGGCGGTCCTTCACCGAGCTCTACGGTCGCGCCGATGCCTGCGACCACTTCTCCTTCGACGGGATGACCGACCGGCTCATCGCGCGGCTGGGGCTGCGGGCGATCGGGCGGGAGGAGACGGCGGAGGAGATCGACCGGGTGCTCGGGCACTACGTGTCGGTGCTCGAGGAGGAGATCCGCAGCGTGGATCCGGGCGACTACCGCGTGCACCCGGGCATGGTGGAGGCGCTCGACGAGGCGGCGGGCCGCGACGGCGTGGCGGTGGGCCTCGGGACGGGGAACATCCGCGAGGGCGCGAAGGTGAAGCTCGACCGGGTGGGGCTCTACGAGCGCTTCGCGTTCGGCGGCTTCGGCTGCGACGCGGAGGACCGCGCGGAGCTCATCCGGGTGGGAGCGGAGCGCGGGGCGAAGAGGCTGGGCACGCCGCTCGAGGAGTGCCGGGTGGTGATCATCGGGGACACGCCGAAGGACGTGGCGGCGGCGCTGGCGTGCGGGGGCGAGTGCCTCGGCGTGGGGACGGGCGCGTACCGGCCGCAGACCCTGATCGAGGCGGGCGCGCTGGCGGCGTTCGAGGACCTGACCCATCCCGAGGCCCGGCGGGTGCTCTTCGGCGAGTGAGATGTCAGGGGTGGGTGGTAAGGCCCGCGCGCCATGTCCGCCACGATGTCCGCGCTCGAAGCCTGTGACCTTCTCCGGTTCGCCACCTCCTATCTGGAGCGCCTGGAGGACGCGGCCGCGGTGCTGATGCGCCACCCGCCGCTGGTGAAGGAGCGGGAGTGGCTGGAGGCGGCGAAGGGGCTGGTCTCGGAGAGCGCGGCGCCCTCTGAGCGGCTGCTGGAGCGCGCGAGGAGCCTGCCGGAGTTGCCCGAGCTTCGGGCCGAGCGGGCCGGCGCGGCGCAGGGCGAGTGGGTGGACGCGCTGGAGAAGCTGCTGGCGGGGATCACCTTCCACGTCAGCGGCCGGGCGCCGATCATCGAGGCGCTCTATCCGCACCAGAAGCTGCAGCCGCTGCGCAAGGCGGCGCGCGAGGCCTGCCAGAAGTTCATGGCGGACTTCGAGAAGCGGCTGAAGAGCTCCTACGTGAGCCGGATGATGGCGTCCGAGGACTTCGCCTTCGCGGTGCCCGTGGTGGAGCGGGTGCGTGCGTCGTTTGAGTCGTGGATGGGCTGCTACGGGGATGGCGGGCTGACGCCGGAGGAGGCCCGCGCGCTGAGGGCGGAGCTCGCCGAGGCCGGCGCCGCGGTGGAGCGCAGCGTGAGGCAGGCGCGGCTGCTCGCGGAGGCGGCGCTGGTCCCCGTCCCCGGCGCGTACGAGGACCTGCAGCTGGCCCAGAAGCCGAAGAAGCGCGTGTCGAAGGCCGTGGAGGCGGAGAGCGCGCCGGTGGAGGCGGGTTCGGAGTCCGCAGAGGGGTCCGAGGCGGTCGTCGAGCCCGAGGCGGCGGTGGCGGCATCGGCTGAGCCTGAGGTCGGAGCCGAGGCCCAGACCGAGGCGCCCTCCCCTGCTCCCGAGGCGGCGGCCCCGAAGAAGCGCGGCCGTCCCGCAAAGGCGAAGCCGGCTGAGGAGTCCGCGCCGGCGGAAGTTCCGGCGTCGGCAGCGGAGGCAGTGCCGGCGGAGAGCCCGGCTCCGGTCGAGGGAGAAGCGGTGAGCGCCGCGGCGGACCCGGCGGCCACTGCCCCTGCGAAGAAGCCGAGGGCGCCGAGGAAGGCGAAGGCCGCCGCGGCCTCGTCGGAGCCGGTCGCCGCCGAAGCGCCCGTCGAGATCGCGGGAGAGCCGGTCGCCGAGGCTGCCCCGACCGCCGACGCCTGACCGCGAGTGCGAGGATGTCGGCGGAGGTGCGAGGAGCCGCCGTGACAGGTGCTCCTCCACCTCATGGCAGGTGCCCATCCGGTCAGCGCGACGTGCTCATTCACGCGTGACTCCTGCTCCCCCACCTGAGGACGCGTGCCCATCCAGTCGGCGCGACGTGCTCATCTACGCGTGATCCCTGCTCATCCACCGCAGGACAGGCGCCCATCCAGTCGGCGCGACGTGCTCATTCACGCGTGATTCCTGCTCCTCCACCCGAGGACGGGCGCCCATCCAGTCGGCGCCGGGTGCTCGTCGTCGTGTGACGGGCGCTCATCCCGTCGGAGACCGCTGCCGGCGGCCAGCCGGACGTTGTCGGAGCCGACGGGAGGAAACTCTTCGCGGACACGAGGGTGCCAGGTCACCTCCATGCAACGCGTTCAGCCCCCCGCGTGTGGAGGCTGAGCGCTTTCAGGAGGATTGCGGCTTGCGCGCGGTGGCAACCACGTAGTCGAAGCGCTGCAGCAGCCGGCGGGTCAGCGGCCCCGGTTTGCACACGAGGCGGAGCAGCGGGTTCATCCGGGCCACGACGTCGGGGTCATCGAGGCGGACCGCGAGACGCTCGAGCAGCGGCTCGAAGACGTGCTCGCGGATGGACTCGACCTTCACGTCCTCGAAGCCGACCGCGCGCAGGTTCCGGGCGTAGGTCTCGCGGTCGTGGACGTTGGCGTCGGGGATGCGCCAGGCGGAGGTGAAGGGCCAGCCCACCTGCACACCGGGCATGATGAGGATGTCCGCGGTGCCGAGGACCCCGCCGGGCGCGAGCGCGCGGAAGGCCTCGGCGAAGAAGTCGGTGCGCGGCGAGAAGTGGAAGGCGGACTCGAGCGCGATCACCCGGTCCATGCTCCCCTCGGCCACCGGGAGGCGGCAGGCGGAGGCGAGCACGAGCTCTACTCTGCGTCCGAGGGGATGGCCCGCGAGCAGCGCCCGCGCGTGGTGGACCTGGGACGCGGTGATGTTCACGCCCACGAGGCGCTCGGGCGCGACGGTGTCCAGCCAGCGCAGGAGCTGGTCGCCGTAGCCGAAGCCCACGTCGAGCACCGAGCGCGCGCCCGCGAGTTCGGCCTTGTCCGCGAGGAGATCCGCCAGCGCGGCGGCGCCCTCGTCGAACGAGCGCAGGCCGCTGTCCCTCCAGAAGCCGAGGTTGATGTAGCGGCTCTGCTCGCCAGGAAGGTTCTCCGGCCCGAGCAGCGCGTAGAGCGGCCTCGCGTCGCGGTCGAACGGGAGCAGGCCCACGCGCAGGAAGTCGAAGGTCTGGCGAAACATTGGGGACGCGGCTTTAGGTGAATCCGCGCCGCGACCCAAGCGCAGACCGGTTAGAAGGCGCGCATGTCCCAGCAGGCGCTCCCCATCGACCCGTTGCTCCCGGAGATCGTGGAGACGGTGCGCGCGCGCGGCTCGCTGGTGCTCGAGGCGCCGCCGGGCGCGGGCAAGACGACGCGGGTCCCTCGGGCGCTGCTCGAGGCGGGCGTCGCGGGCGGCAGGGAGATCGTGGTGCTCGAGCCCCGGCGCCTGGCCACGCGCCTCTCCGCTCAGCGGGTCGCGGACGAGCTGGGTGAGCGGCTCGGCGAGCGCGTGGGCTACCAGGTCCGCTTCGAGGACGTGAGCAGCCAGAAGACGCGGCTGCGGTTTCTCACCGAGGGGATCCTCGGGCGAAGGCTGCTCAGCGATCCGACGTTGCGCGACGTGGGCGCGGTGGTGCTCGACGAGTTCCACGAGCGGCACCTCGCGGCGGACGTGGCGCTGGCGCAGCTGCGGATGCTCCAGCGGGGCGCGCGAAGGGACCTCAAGCTGGTGGTGATGTCCGCCACGCTCGAGGCGGGGCCGGTGGCGGAGTACCTCGGCAGCGAGGGCGCAGAGGCGCCGCGGATCCGCTCCGAGGGCCGCGCGTTCCCGGTGGAGATCGAGCACCTGCCGCAGCCGGACGAGCGGCACCTCGATCAGCAGGTCCTCTCCGCGCTGAAGCGGCTCGTGCAGGGAGGGCTCGACGGGCACGTGCTCGTCTTCCTCCCGGGCGCGGCGGAGATCCGACGGGCGCGCGAGACGTGCGCGGAGTTTGCCGAGCGGCAAGGGCTGGAGGTTCACGCGCTGCACGGCGACCTCTCCCCCGCCGAACAGGATCGCGCGGTGCGCTCGTCGCGGACGCGCAAGCTCATCCTCTCCACCAACGTGGCCGAGACCTCGGTGACGATCGAGGGCGTGGCGGCGGTGATCGACAGCGGGCTCGCGAGGGTCGCGTCGCACTCGCCATGGACGGGGCTGCCGGCGCTGAAGGTGGCGAAGATCAGCCGGGCCTCGGCCACGCAGCGGGCGGGACGCGCGGGACGTACGCGCGCGGGCGTGTGCGTGCGGCTCTACACGAAGCACGACTTCGACGGCCGGCCGGAGCACGACGCGCCGGAGATCGCGCGGCTCGATCTGACCGAGACGGTGCTCGGGCTGCGCGCGGCGGGCGTGCGTGAGCCGAGGGCGTTCCCCTTCTTCGAGGCTCCTCCTCCGAAGGCGCTCGATGCGGCGGAGGAGCTGCTGCGGCGACTTCACGCGGTGGAGGAGGACGGCGCGCTCTCGGCGATCGGCAAGCGGCTGCTCGCGTTCCCGGTGCACCCGAGGCTCGCGCGGCTGCTCGCGGAGGGCGAGGCGCGCGGCGTGGCGGACGACGCGGCGGTGCTGGCGGCGGTGCTCGGCGAGCGGGACATCCGGAGGGAGGCACGCGCGCAGCTCGGGCGGGACGGGCAGAGGTCGCAGACGGTGGACGTGCTCGCGGGGCCGTCCGATCTGATGGAGATGCTCGAGCGCTTCCGGCGCGCAGAATCTTCCGGCTTCTCCACCGGCGCGATGAATGGCCTGTCGCTCGACGCCGGCGCGACACAGGCGGTGGACCGGGTCCGCAAGCAGCTCGCGCGGGCGATGCACAAGGGGGCGGCGCCACGTCCCTCCACCGAGGCCGCACGCGAACAGGCGCTGGGACTGTGCGTGCTGGCGGGGTTTCCGGATCGGGTGGCGCGGCGGAGGAATCCGAGGTCGCCGGAGGTGCTCCTCTTCGGCGGCGGCTCGGCCACCCTCGCGGAGACGAGCGTGGTGCGCGACGCGATGCTGATGGTCGCGGTCGATGCGGAGGAGCGGAAGGGCCCGCGCGGGATGGGCGTGGTGGTGCGGGTGGCCCAGGCAGTCGAGCCGGAGTGGCTGCTGGAAGTCGCCTCCGACGCGCTCTCCGAGACCGACACGCTGCGCTTCGATCCGGCTTCGGGCCGCGTGGAGCGCGTGCGGCGGATGGCGTACGGGGACCTCGTGTTGGAGGAGGACCGTCAGCCCGCGCCGCCTTCACCGGAGACCGGACGCGTGCTCGCGGCGGCGGCATTGGCCGAGGGCGTGGAGCGCTTCGTGGAGCCGGACCGGCTGGAGGCGCTGCTCGCGCGACTGGAGCTGCTCGCGCAGCACTTTCCCGATGCGCAGTTCCCCACGCCGGACCGCGCGTGGCTGGAGCGGGCGCTGGGAGAGCAGTGCCAGGACGCGCGCTCATTCAAGGATCTGCAGGGGCGGGATCTCGTCGCCGCGGCGGAGAGCGCGCTCACGCCGGAGCAGGCAAAGCTCTACCGCACCCACACGCCCGAACGGGTGTCGCTCCCCGGCAACCGGCAGGTGAAGGTGCAGTACGAGCGCGGCAAGCCGCCGTTCCTCGAGTCGCGGCTGCAGGACTTCTTCGGCATGGCGCAGGGGCCGGCGGTGTTCGGCGGACGGGTGCCGGTGGTGCTGCACCTCCTGGCGCCGAACATGCGCGCGGTGCAGGTGACCACCGACCTCGCCGGCTTCTGGGAGCGGCACTACCCGGCGCTGCGCCGCGAGCTGTGCCGGAAGTATCCGAAGCACTCGTGGCCTGAAGACCCCACCACCGCGCGCACGCCGGCCGAGTTGGGGAAGCGTCGCTGAACCGGCAAGGACAGCAGACGACGGACCGACGTGAAGCTTTGACGCTGCGGCATCGCCTCGGCTACTCAGGAGCGGCCTTGCAGCTGCGCGCCACCGGGATCACCCTCGTTCTGACCGTCGCACTCGCGCTCGGGCTCTCTTTCCTTCCCCTGCCCGAAGCGCTGCGCCCCTTCCCCGGCCTCGCTGGAGACGCGCCGCTGGAGGTCGCAGCGCAGCTGCTCGTCCCGCAGCGCAAGAAGGGCTTCCAGCAGAAGGACGCGCTCACCGGTGCGCCGGTGATGACCGCCGGCCTGACCGACACCCCGCCCGAGGCGTTGCCGGGCGAGGACGACGGGGCCTTCGTGGAGGAGCCGGAGTCGGGTGACACGGCGGCGCTGGCGGATCGGGCGACCGCGTCCGCCTCGGCCGAGCTGGGCCCGGTGAGCACCCTCCCCCTCTTCGAGCTGCGCGAAGTCCGCGCGCTGGAGCGGCTGGCGTCGAAGGTGAAGGCGCAGCACGTGGACCTCGAGTTCCCCGAGGCGCTGGAGCCGTTCTTCACCGCGCTCGATGGGCTCGGCGGAGGCGCGGTGGGCACCGGTGGTTCGTCTGGCCCTGTGCGCGTGGTGCACCTCGGCGACTCGCAGATCGCCTCCGACCACATCACCGACGTGGTGCGCCGCCGGCTGGAGCTGCGTCACGGCAGCGCGGGTCCGGGCTTCCTCTTCGTGGACCGGCCGACGCGCGGCGCGGGCCGCACGGTGCGCACCGGCGAGGCGAGCGACGGCTGGGACGTGGTGAAGCTGACCGACCGCGCGCGGCCGGGGCTGCTCGGCTTCAGCGGCGTGCGCTTCACCGCGAAGCCCGGACAGACGACGCGCTTCGACGTGCGCGGCGCGGACCGGGTGGAGCTCTCGTTCGTCACCACCACCGCGGGCGACGGCGAGGCCGGCGAGCTGGAGCTGCTCGCGGACGGCAGGCCGCTGAAGACGATCCTCACCCGCGGCGAGGGCGAGAGCGAGTTGGCCTTCACCGAGGCCGCGCTGCCGAAGGGCGCGCAGACGCTGACGGTCTCCGCGCGGCGAGGAGAGGTCTCGCTGTTCGGCGTGGCGCTCGAGCGCAGCGGACGGGGCGTGGTGTACGACACGGTGGGACTGCCCGGCGCGCAGTTCGGCGTCTATCTGCGCGCGACCGAGACCGCGTTCACCTCGCAGCTGCGGCGCCGGCAGCCAGCGCTGGTGGTGCTGATGCTCGGCGGCAACGAGGCCTACGAGATCGGCCGTAAGTGGATCACGCTCGAGGACGCGAAGAAGAACGCGGAGGGGCTGGTCGATCGCGTGCGCGGCGCGGCCGAAGGCGCGAGCTGCCTGCTCGTCGCGCCGATGGACGCGGCGGTGCGCACGGTGGGCGGCGAGCTGGAGCCGCGGCCGAACACCGCGGAGGTCGGGAAGATGATCCGCGAGGTCGCGCGCGAGAAGGGCTGCGCGTTCTGGGACCTCTACGCGGCGATGGGCGGTGAGCGGTCGGTGTCGCGCTGGCTGGAGGCCGGGCTGTTCAACGCGGACCTCGTGCACCCGAGGGCCCGCGGCGCCGACGTGCTCGGGCACCTCTTCGATTTCGCGGTGGAGCGCGCGCGGCTGTCGCGTCCGTTGCCTTCGACCGTGGCAGCGGTGCGGCTCGATCCGCCGGGGCTGGTGGATGCGGGAGACGGTGCAGCGCTGGCTCGGGTGGCGAAGCGGCTGTCGGAGCGCGCGGTGTTCGTGCAGCTCGGCGCGTCGCACACGGCGTCGCACTACTTCACCGACGTCGTCCGCGAGGAGCTGCAGAAGGCGCACGGCGACGGCGGCCGGGGCTTCGTGGCCGCGGGAAGGCCCTCTGAGCGTCTGGCGGCCGCAAGGGTGCGCCGAACGCTGGAGGGTCCGTGGGAGATCCCCGACGCACGCGAGGGCGCTCCAGGCCAGCCCTGGGGCCTCACCGGCATCCGCGCGGTGGGCGCGCCCGGCGCGAAGCTGGGGATCGCGTTCGGCGTGGGCCTCAGCGGCAAGGCCGCGCTCCCGTCCGAGCCGACCGAGCTGTCCCTCTTCTTCCTCGAGACGCCCGGCATGGGCCGGATGCGCGTGCGGATCGACGGCGAGGTGGTGAAGGAGATCTCCGCCTCACTGCCGGCCGCCGCGTTGGGCGAGCCCGCGTCGCCGCGCGCCCGCGTGGAGCGCTTCCCGCTGAAGGGCCTGTCGCACGAGCTCACGGTGGAGAACGCCGGTGAGGGGCCGATCACCGTGTTCGGCGCCTCGCTGGATCGCGCGAACGGCGGTCTCGTGTACGACGCGCTGGGCCTGCCGGGTTCGACGGTGGTGCTCGCGGACGGCTACGACAAGCGGGTCTTCGTCGAGCAGTTGCGCGAGCGCCGGCCCGACGCGTTCGTCCTCTTCTACGGCACCAACGAGAGCGCGCTGGGAGACCTCAGCGACGAGGCGCACCGCCGCCACTACGTCTCCTTCCTGCGCACGCTGCGCGAGGCCTCGCCCGGCGCTGACTGCGTGCTCATCGGCCCCACCGACAGGCTGGCGGCGGCGAAGGCGGGCGAGACGAGCGACGCGCGCGCGGCGGTGGCGATCGATCGCGTGGTGAAGGTCATCCGCGAGGTCGCGGCCTCGGAGGGCTGCGCCTTCTGGTCCGCCCGCGCGGCGATGGGAGGGCCGCTGTCGATGCGGCGATGGCAGTCCCTGCACCCGCCGCTCGGACACGAGGACGGCATCCACCTCACCGCGGAGGGCTACGCCGCGCTCGCCCGCGCCTTCGCGGACGACCTGCAGGCGGCGATGAAGAGGGCGGGCCGGTAGATGTTCTTCCACAGCGTCCAGTTCCTCGCGTTCCTCATCGTCACCTTCGGCCTCTACTGGGCGGTGGCGAAGTCGCGCGTCGCACGGCTCGGCGTGCTGCTGACCGCGAGCCTCGTGTTCTACGCGGCGTGGACCCCGCTCCCGCTCGTCGTCTTCATCTGGTGCACCGTCGTCGACTTCCTCACCACCCGCGGCATGGCGAGGTGGGACGACCGGCCCGGCGTCCGCAAGGCGCTGATGATCGTCTCGGTGGTCTCGAACCTCGGCGTGCTGAGCACGTTCAAGTACGCGGACCTCCTCTACTCGACGAGCGCGTGGCTGCTGGGGAAGGTGGGCCTCGAGGTCCGCTACGAGCCGCTGGGGCTCCTGCTCCCGCTCGGGCTCTCGTTCGTCGTCTTCCAGGGGATCAGCCTCGTGGTGGACGTGTACCGGCGCGAGGTCGATCCGCGCTCGTTCAACTTCTTCGAGCACCTGCTCTACCTGCTCTTCTTCACCCGCCTCGTCGCAGGTCCGATCGTGCGCTCGCGCGATCTGCTGGAGCGCTTCCGCCAGACGCCCACCCTCTCCTCCGAGGACGGCGCGCGCGGCCTCTTCCGGATCGCGGTGGGCATCGCGAAGAAGCTCGTGCTCGCGGACCTGCTCGCGGCCGGCATCGTCGATCCGGTGTTCGCCAACCCGGGCAACTACACCTCGGCGGAGAACCTCGTCGCGGCGGTCGCGTACACCTTCCAGCTCTACCTCGACTTCAGCGCGTACTCGGACATCGCCATCGGCGCGTCGGCGCTCTTCGGCTTCAAGTTCCCCGAGAACTTCAACAAGCCCTACCTGGCGAAGAACCTCTTCGAGTTCTGGAACCGCTGGCACGTCAGCCTCTCCACCTGGCTGCGCGACTACCTCTACATCCCGCTCGGCGGGAACCGGGCCTCGAAGCCGCGGGTGCTCTTCAACCTGATGGTGGTGATGGTGCTCGGCGGGCTCTGGCACGGCGCGGACTGGCGGTTCGCGCTCTGGGGCGGCATCCACGGGCTCGGGCTCGTCGTCGTGCGCATGTTCTGGTGGCGCTTCGGCAAGCCGAAGGATCCGGGCGTGCCGCGCGTGGCGCTGGCGTGGCTGCTGACCTTCACCGTCGTCGTCCTCACCCGCGTCATCTTCCGCGCGCCGGATGTGGGTGTGGCGTGGGACATGTACGCGCGCATGCTCGACTTCGTGCCCGGGCTCGCCAACGTGAGCACGGTGGTGTGGGTGACCCTCGGCGCCGCGTTCGCGTTCCACCTCGTGCCGAAGAACGCGTTCGAGCTCGCCGCGCGCGCGTTCGTCTGGCTGCCCGCGCCTGCCCGAGCGGTGGCGCTGGTGGGCCTCGGGCTCGCCATCCGCCAGGTCGGCGCGGTGGAGATGCGCCCGTACATCTATTTCCAGTTCTGACGGCGACGCGCGCCCAGGACGGTTCGGCCAAGGACGTTGCCCGCCGCCGTGGGGGCATTGGACGCGCGAGGGCCCAGTGGCCACAATTCGCGATGCGCCATGGACCTTCCCATCTACTGCGTGCTCGAAGGGCGGCCGGTGAAGGTCGTCGAAGCGGACGACGGCGGCGTGGAGGTCTGGCTCTTCGACACCGCCCACGGTGACTTCGTGCGGCGCGGGGATCTGCTGGAGCGCGTGCTCGTGCAGGACGACGGCGTGGTGGAGCTCAACGAGCCGGAGTTCGAAGAGGTCGTCCGCAAGCTCTCCGCGAGGGTGCAGCGGCGGGTGAGCTGACGCCTTCGAGGCAGCAGCGACGAGGCGGCTACGGCTTCGGGTGCGGCGCCATCATCACCAGCAGGCGCGCATTTCCGGCGGACACGTTCTCCACGCCGTGATCGCTGCCGGCGGGGCAGAAGACGCAGGCGCCCTCCCCCTCTTCGCGCGACTCGCCGGCCACGGTGAAGCGGAGGCGGCCCTCGAGCACCACGTACACCTTGTCCGACTGCGCGTGGGCGTGCGGCTTCTGCGACTGCCCGGGGAGCAGGCAGTACACGTCGAGGAAGAAGCGCTCGGTCTCGAAGAGGTTGTGCTTCTGCAGCTTCGCTTCGCTGAAGGCCGCGGCGGAGGCGAAGTCGCTGAGGTTCTTGACCTGCATGGCTTGGGTCCGGCCTACGCGCGCTGAAGCTTCTTGTGCATCTGGAGGTGCGGCATGCCGGCCTCCTCGAACTCGCCGCCCACCGGCTCGTAGCCGTGCTTCTTGTAGAACTCGAGCGCGTACACCTGCGCGTGGAGGATGAGCCCCGAGACCTGGCGGCGCTGGGCTTCCGCTTCGAGCGTCTGGAGCAGCTTCGAGCCCACGCCGCTCTTGCGATGCGACTGGAGCACCGCCATGCGTCCCACCTGCGCCCACTTGCCGGACTCGCCGGGCGGGGGCTGCGGAAGGATGACGAGCCGACCGGTGCCGATGGCGTGACCGCCCTGCATCGCGAGCACATGGAAGGCGCGCGCGTCCTCGGCATCGCGCTCGATGCCCTCGGGAACGTGCTGTTCCTCGATGAAAACGACCTCGCGGATGGCCAGGGCCTGGAAGAGGTCCCCTTCGTTCTTCACCGGAACGAGGGTGATCTCCCCGCGGGCTTCGTCATTCGACATGGTGCGGGGCGTCTTACCGGAAAGGGCCGGATGCGGACAGACCGAATCGTTTGAGGTCCGTGCTATGGGCGCGCCATGACGCCGGGCAGGCCCGCGGGCGCGCTGCCGCTGGGCGGGTACTACCTCCTCTACTTCTCCACCGTCGGGGTCATCCTCCCCTTCCTGCCGCCCTACTTCCGATCGCTCGACCTCAGCGGCGCGCAGATCGGCGTGCTGCTCGCGCTGCAGCCCGCGATGATGCTCGTGGCGCCGCCCTTGTGGGGACACCTCGCCGACCGCACCGGCCGCCCGGACCGCGTGCTGGCGGTCGTCTCGTTCGGCGCCCTGCTGGGCTTCGTGCCGGTGGCGCTGGCGAGCGGGTTCTGGAGCCTCTGCGCCGCGATGGCGCTCTACGCGTTCTTCGTCTCGTCGATCACCACGCTGGTGGACAGCCTCACCTTGCACCGCGTGTCGGTGGTGGGCGGGTCGTACTCGCGGATCCGGATGTTCGGCTCGCTGGGCTTCGTGCTCTCCAGCGTGACCTTCGGGCTCGCGGTGACCGAGGTCGATCGGCGCACCGTGTTCGTGGCGGTGGGCCTGATGGCGGCCTACGCGGCGTGGTCCTTGACGCTGCGCGCACAGTCGCAGCCGGGGCCGCGCAGGTCGGTGTTCTCGGGGCTGGCGCTGCTGCGGAACCGCGACCTCGCGCTGATGCTCACCGCCTCCGCCTTGCACTGGATCGCGGGGGCGCCCTACCACGGGATCTTCGGCATCCACGTCGTCGCGCTGGGGCTGCCGCCGTGGGTGATCGGCGTGTCCGCGGGCCTCGGCGTGGTGGCGGAGATCGCAGTGATGTGGCTCTACCCGCGCTTCGCTGAGAGGCTCGCGCCGAGACACGTCCTGCTCGTCGCCTTCCTCTCCGGCGTCGTGCGCTGGGCGGGCATGGCGGTCGCCGAGAGCCCGTGGGCGATCGTCTCACTGCAGGTGCTGCACGGGCTGACCTTCGGCGCGTTCTTCGTCGCCGCGGTGGCGTTCGTCGCGCGGAGGGTCCCGCCGTCACAGCGCGCGAGCGGTCAGGCGCTGATGGTGTCGGTGACGTTCGGACTCGGGGGATTGGTGGGCTACTTCGCCGCCGGCAGCGCCTACGAGTGGCTGGGCGGGCATCGCCTGTTTGCCGTGGCCGCGGTGCTTCAGCTGCTGCCGGCGCTGATGGTGATGGGCGTGGGAAGACCTGCGCGCGAGGTTGCCTCCTCCTGACCTCTCCGGTTTATAATGGTTCCCGAGGTTCAGGGCCGGAGGAAGAGGTCAGGGATGTTGAAGCGATGGAGTGTGGCTGCGCTGGGAGGCCTGGCGTTGGCAGCGACGGTGACGACGCATTCGGCGGTGGCGCTGGAGCCGTGCCCGACGGGCCTTGCCGAGGTGCTCACCTTGAAGGTCGTGGAGGTCTCCGTCGATGACGTCGCGGTGGATGCGATGCCGGTGTCAGGCGAGCCGTCGCCCTACCGGTTGTCCGCCGACGGCCGAGGGTGGATCGAGGCGTCGCTGTACGCGCCCGAAGGAGGGGTGGAGACGCGCACCCTGAAGGTGACGCCATGAGCCGCCTGTTCCGCGCCGTTTCCGCCGCCGCGCTGTTCGGCGTCTGCGCGCTCTCGGGGTGTGACGGTGTGCCCGACTGCGAGGTTCCGACGCAGCCCGCCATCCCCGCGCCCGCCACGCTCGGCGAAGAGGGGTCGAGTCAGGACACCGGGTACCAGCTCCTTCGCTCGGCGGATGGAAAGCAGCTCATCGAGACGTACACGCGCGACGGCAAGCGCTACCGCGTCGTGTACCAGGTCGAGTCGTCCAGCCTCGACACGTAGCGCGAGGACGTCGTGCCCGGGTCACACCGCGCCGAGCACGATGTCCCAGTACGCCCTGTGGTCCGCGTCGAACGCGGGCTGCAGCGGCACCACGAGCTTCGGGTGCACGAAGGGATCCGAGTCGAGGAACGGGTCGTCCGCGAAGTAGAGCTGGGTGGTGAGCAGGCGGTGACCGGGCGCGCTGATCCGGAAGTGGATGTGACGCGGCCGGAACTCGGGGCCGTTGAGGTAGCGGCCGGGGAGGATCGTCTGCAGCTCGTAGAAGCCCTGCGCACCGGTGCGCAGCTGCCCGCGGAACCGGAAGGCCGCTGAGGTGTTGTCGTACGCGCCGTCCGCGTCCGCCTGCCACACGTCGAGCAGCGCGCCCTCCAGCGGAACGCAGGCGCCCGCGCGAGAGAGCCCGCTGACGAGCCCGGAGATGATCAGCACCTCGCCGTCCGAGGCGTCCGCGAGCACGTTCCGCATCGGCGCACCGGGCCGGTAGAACGGCCCGAGGATGTTGTCCTCCGTCTCCTCGCAGGAGGGCGTCACGCCGGCGTCGGCTTCGATCCCCGCATCGGTACCCGCGTCGTTCTCCTGCACGCCCGCGTCGGGCTCGCTTCCCGCGTCCTCCGGCTGCACCGGGAGCATTCCTCCGTCGAGTTCCGGCACCGCGCCCGCGCCGCACGCCACGCCCACCAGCAGCGCGCCCGCGCCCAGCGCCGTCTGCCCGAGGAACCTCCGCCGCGTCGTCTCCAGCCGCTTCGCCATGTGTCAGCTCCTTCAGTGCGGTCGGGGTCGTTCCCCGATCCGGACGGAGGGCATCGGGCCATGGCGGTGCAGGTAAAGAGAATCGATTTGATTTTGCCCGTCGCGTAAAGCGTTCCTTTACGTTGTACAGTCGCGGGCCCATGAACACGCTCCCGCCCATCGACTCGCTGCGCTGCTTCGTGGAGGCGGCGCGCCTGCTCAACTTCCGCGCCGCGGCGAAGGTGGTGGCGCTCACGCCTGCGGCGCTGGGGCAGCGGATAAGGCAGCTGGAGGAGCTCGTCGGGGCGCCGCTCTTCGAACGCAACAGCCGGCACTGCGCGCTGACCGACGCGGGCTTCGCGCTGCTGCCCCAGGCCCGCGCCACGCTGGAGTCCGCGGAGGGCTGCGTGCGCGCCGCCCGAGGAGAGCTCGCCCCTCCGCCGATGGAGCTCGTGCTGGGGACCCGTCACGAGCTGGGGATGTCGTGGGTCCTTCCCATGCTCCCGCGGCTGCGCGCGGCACATCCGAACGTGACCTTCCACCTCTACTTCGGCTCGGGCACGGACCTGCTCATCCGCGTGCGCACGCTGGAGGTGCACTGCGCCATCGGGTCGATGCGGGTGCACGATCCGCGCATCGATTCGGAGCGGCTGCACCCCGAGCAGTACGTGCTGGTGGGGAGCCCGAAGCTCCTCGCGAAGGCGCCGCTTCGGAGAGCGGAGGACGCGGCGCGGCACACGCTGGTGGACATCCACGCGGAGCTGCCGCTGTTCGCCTACTGGCGCGATGCGGTGGGTGGAAGCTCACTGCCCTTCCGGCGCGTGCTGCACATGGGAACCACCGCGGCGGTGCTGCACCTCGTGCTCGCCGGAGAGGGCGTGGCGGTGCTGCCCCGGTACCTCGTGAAGGGAGAGCTCGCGGCGAAGCGGCTCGTGCCGCTGCTGCCTCGCGTGAAGCCGCATGACGACCACTTCCGGCTCTACTTCCGGGCAGGAGATCCGCGGCGTGGGATCTATGCGTCGCTGGCGGAGCTCATGCGGCGCGTGCCCCTGCGCTGAGGGGGCGGGTGAATACGGCGGAGGTGGTAGAGTCGAGGCCGCATGCGCATGACGGCCGCCGCCCGCTCGCTTCGGACCTTCGCCCTCACCGGCGCCCTCCTCGCACCGCCCGCTGCCCTCGCGCAGGCGGACGTGTTCTTCGGCAACTCGGAGAAGCCGGTGGTCTTCCGCGAGGAGGATCTCGACAAGCGCTTCGCGAAGACGAAGCTGGCGAAGGCGCTGAGCGAAGGGACGAACGAGCCCGGCTGCGTGCAGCTCCTCGGCGGGCTGTTCACGCTGCTCGGAGAGGCGGCGCCCACCTTCCACCGGCGCGACGAGAACTTCTTTCTCGACCCCACGCTGGTGGCCGCGATGAACGGGCAGCTCTCCAACGCGCGCTTCCCCGGCAACGCCTACTTCG
This sequence comes from Pseudomonadota bacterium, assembly GCA_023423535.1. Taxonomy (GTDB): domain Bacteria; phylum Myxococcota; class Myxococcia; order Myxococcales; family Myxococcaceae; genus JAFAFL01. Next base: position 60,544 of record JAFAFL010000100.1, on the reverse strand, counting down.
TCGCCATGGTGCGCAGGGTGATGATCGACCGGAAGCTCCCCGAGGCCTGGCTGCAGATGGCCAACGCGGTCAACGCGCGGGTGATGATCATCGACATGGGCAAGCTGCGCTTCCTCGCCGAGGGCGTGCGGCCGGTGGAGAGCTACTTCTTCACCCTCCCCGCGCTGCGGCAGCAGTACGAGCTGGAGCTGCTGCGCGCGAACTCGGCGGCGCGCGACAACGCGCTGGTGGCCTTCCGCGACGGATACCTCGACCGCGAGGTGGCCTGGGGCGGGCTGCGGCTCGTCGACGTGGGGCCGCCCGCGCCGGTGAAGCCCGCGAAGGGGAAGAAGAAGGGCAAAGGCGTGCCGGCCGAGCCCGAACCGACCTATCTGGTGGCGCGGCTCGAGGTTCCCGAGCCTGCCTACGACGAGACGCAGTTGCAGCTCTTCGGGAAGGGCAAGCGCGAGCCGCCCACGGTGATCGAGGCGCGGCTGTCGGAGACCCAGTACGTCGATCTGAAGAAGCTCCCGCGCGGCAAGCGGATGCTCGTGCGCGGGCGGTTCTGGGAGATGAGCGACGACCTCAAGAAGCTCGAGCTCCGGGACGCGCTGCTCTTCGAGGACCGCGACTGGTCGCAGGGCGCCGTCATCGCCGATCCGAACGCGGTCGCGCAGTGCTCGCTGGCGGTGAACGACCTCACCGGCACCGCCCCCGTTCAGCCGGGCGGGTTCGGCCAGCGTCCGGGACAGCCGGCGCCCCAGAAGCGGTAGGGCGTCTCGTTTCTCGACGGTCGGTCTCGCTTCGCGGACGGGTCCGCAGAGAGTTCGACCAGTCTTTTCCGGCAGTTACGCGCGGCACGACACCTGCTCGGGCGAGCAGGTCATGTCCGCCGACGATTCCTTCAAGGTCCGAGAGGCCGAACGCACCGCCGCGTCCTCCCGAGAGCGCCCCCGTGAGGACTTCCGGGAGGTTCTCCGCCGAGCGCCCTCGCCCCCTGCGCCCAAACGCACCGGCCCGCCCCTTCGAGCGCCGCCGCTCACCGGAAAAGCGCCGGGCCTCACTCCTCCCGGGCTCCAGCGAACCGTCGGGGCGCCGCAGGTCACCGCGGCCTCGCTCGCGTCCGCGCCCGCCTCGGTGGAGCGGCTCGGTGAGGCGCGCGCCGGCATGCACGTGGACGCCTCACGCCTGCAGACGGTCCGTCAGGACGGACTCGTCCAGGGCGAGCACCGGTCCCAGGTCCGGGTGCTGGAGCTGATCGCGAAGGACCTCGCCGCCGAGTTCTCAGCGGAGGGCGCGCGCGCCGGGCCTTCCGCGGAGCCGCGGGCGGGCCCCGCCACTTCGGAGGGCTCGCCTGGAGGCGCACGCGTCGGGCAGGCGGGAGGCGCGGACTCGGGAGGCGGCGGGCGTTCCGGCGACGGGAGCGCGGCGAAGGTCGAGTCCGGCGCAGCCAACGGCGAGGCGCGGGCCCAGGCGGCGGTCGCGCTGGTGGAGCGGATCGAGCTCTTCGTGAAGTCACAGCGGCCGGCGCTCGCCCTGACGGTGGGCGGCGGCATCGACGCGCGGGTGGAGGTGGAACGGACCGGGCCGAACGAGGTGGCGCTCCGGCTGACGGGCCGTAAGGGCCCGCCATCGCCGGAGGACGTCGCCCGGATCGGAGAGGAGCTGCGGGCGCGCGGCCTGAAGGTCAGCCGACTCGCGGTGGGCTGACCCTCATGGCTGCGGCTCGGGGAGAACTAGCGGCCGCCCGCGGACGGGTCGAGCTCGCCGCGCTTGCCCTTCTTGTCCTTGTAGTCCTCCGCGGTGGGGAGGGCTTCCTTCTTCTCCGCGATGTTCGGCCACTTGGTGGAGAAGTCGGCGTTGAGCGCCTTGTACTCGTTCCACTCGGCGGGCAGGTCGCTCTCGGGGAAGATCGCCTTCGTCGGGCACACGGGCTCGCAGGCGCCGCAGTCAATGCACTCATCCGGGTGGATGACGAGGAAGTTGGCCCCCTCGTAGAAGCAGTTGACCGGGCAGACCTCCACGCAGTCCGTGTACTTGCACTTGATGCAGGGCTCGGCAACGACGTACGCCATGATCGATCTTCCTCTGAAGGCCGGGGTGGGTCGGGCGCGGCATTACTAGCCAAAAAGGCCGCCCGTCGAGCGGAAAAATCAGTCCCTGCGGATGATGCCCTGCGCCATGAGCAGCTCGGCGACGAGCACCGCGCCCTTCGCGGCGCCCATCTTCGTGTTGTGGGAGACGAGCACGTACTTCACGCCGTTCTCCAGCACGCCGTCCTCGCGGATGCGGCCCACGGTGGTGGCCATGCCGTCGTGGGTGTCGCGGTCGAGCCGGGGCTGGGGCCGGAAGGGGTCGTCGAGCACCTCGATCCAGCGCGGGGGCGCCGAGGGCAGCCCGCGGGCGATCTCCGCGCCCCGCCACTCGCGCATGGCGGCGGCGACCTCCTCGGGGCTCGCGGGCCGCTCCAGCGCCACGTAGGCGGCCTCGGTGTGGCCCTCGAGCACGGCCACCCGGGTGCAGGTGCAGGAGACCTTCATCCCGTCCGGGACGATGGAGGCCTCCGCCCGCGCGCCGTTGAGGTGGCCGAGGATCTTCTTCGTCTCCACCTCCACCTTCCCCTCCTCCTTGGGGATGTGGGGGATGACGTTGTCGAGGATGTCGAGGCCGATGACGCCCGGGCTGCGGCCGGCGCCGCTCATCGCCTGCATCGAGGTCATGAGCACCGCCTTGACGCCGAAGCGCTCCTTCAGCGGCGCGAGGGTGACCGCGAGGCCGGTGGTGGTGCAGTTGGGGATGGGGGCGATGAAGCCCTTCCTGCCGCGGCGGCGCTGCTGCTCGGCGAGAAGCGGCGCGTGGTCTGCGTTCACCGGGGGGATGAGCAGCGGCACGTCGTCGTCGTAGCGGAAGGCGCTGGCGGCGCTGAGGACGGGCACGTCCTTCGCCAACTTCGGCTCGAGCTCGCGGGCGACGTCCGCCTCCACCGCGGAAAAGACGAGGTCGTAGTCACCGCCCTGCACGTCCTTGCCGGCGACGACCGGGAGCGCGGCGATGCGCTCGGGCAGCGGCTGGGGCACGAACCACGCGAGCATCCCGTTCTGGGCGCGGAGGGCGGCTTCGTAGGTCTTGCCGGCGGAGCGCTCGGAGGCGGCGACGCCGGCGACCTCGATCCAGGGGTGGTCCGCCAGCGCGGCGATGAACTGCTGTCCGGCAAGGCCCGTCGCCCCGATGATCACCGCACGCTTCTTCGCCTTCGGCATGGCCCGGCGGCATACACGGTCAGGCGCGCGGGGGACAACCGCTCAGCGAGGGTCGGAGATGATCTCGATGCCGAAGCTGAAGGACTCGACGCCGTGGCGGACGACGCGGGTCTCGGTGGGATAGCCGTGCTGGAGCCAGCCGCGCAGCCCGCCGTCGAGGAGCGCCACGCTGCGTCCCGCCAGCTCGAGGATGCGCCCCGCTCGCCGGCAGCCGGGGCTCACGCCCTCCGCGTCGTAGAGCACGATGAGCTCGTCGTCGGGCAGCACCAGCGGGGAGGCGTGGATCTCCTCGCAGCTCATGTGGATGGCGCCGGGGATCTGCACCGGCAGACGCTCCCGTTCGGCGTCGGTCCGGCAGTCCACCACCACCACCTCGTCCTCGCCCAGGTGCGCCAAGAGCGTCCGGCCGGAGATCACGTCCATGCAGAGCCTCCATGGGTGGCAACCCTCCACGGGCGGCAGGAAGTCCGCTACGGTGCGCGTCCTCAAGCCTGCTCACCATCCGAGGTCTCTGCATGCTCGCCCTGATCGTCGCCCCGCTGCTCGCGCTGGGGACGTTCGAGCCCACGCTCGTCACCCGAATCGACGCGCCGGACGGGCGCCCCGCACTGCAGGCCGGGGTGCTCAGCCAGCCCCTCCCCTCTCCGCTGCGCGAGTCGGTGCGGCGCTGGGCGCTCGACCGCGCGGCGGAGCTCGGGCTGCCGGAGGGCTCGACGCTGGGTGAGCCGCAGGTTTTCGGAACGCGCTTCGGCGCCTCGTTCCACATGGCGCAGGAAGTGGGCGGCGTGGAGGTCAACGCCTCGCGCGTGGTGGTGACGATCGACCGGATGCGGCGGGTGGTGATGGTCTCCTCCGGCATCGCCCCCTACGAGCGCGCGGCCACGGCCTGGACGCTCTCGGCGGACGCGGCGCACGACGCGGCGGCCCGCGACGTCCCTCTGGCGATGCGCACCTCCGCGGGGAAGCCGTACGGCGGCACCGTGAAGCGGATGTTCCCGGTGGGGAGCGAGGTCCGCGCGGGCTACCTCGTGTGGGTGCCGACGCTCGACATGCGCGACAACTGGTACGTGGCGGTGGACGCGGCGGACGGGCGCATCCTCTTCCGGCAGAACCGTGCGTTCCGCGCCGGCACCGAGGCGGACGTCTATGAGTTCAGCCCCGGTGGCCTCGGCGCGGGCGTAGGCGTGAGCCCGCTGACGCGCGTGGTGCTCGACAAGCTGAGCCCGATGCAGGAGGGCGGGTTTCTCCAGGGGTCACAGGTCACCGCGTACAACTGCTGCCCGAACCAGGAGTGCTCCACCGCGCCGGGTGCAGCGAAGCGGCGGGCGCAGGGCCAGCTGAACTTCGGCGGGATGCTCGTGCCGTACGACGTGGCGATCTGCGACCGGCTGCAGCGCGCAACGAACGACGAGAACGTCAACCCGGCGGGCAACTACGTGTACGCGCCGGTCGACTCGCCGGGAGGCGCCCAGCTGGCGAGCCAGGCGAACCCGAGCGACTCGGATCCCTTCGTGGAGGCGCACGCGTTCTGGCACGTGAACCGCGTGTACGACTTCATCCGCGGGCTCTCGACGTCCGCGAACACCCTCTTCCCGGGTGAGAACATCCCGCCCTTCCAGATGCGCGACGAGGCGCGCGGCAAGGTGCCGGCAGTCTGGGTGAACGTCGTCATTCCGGATCAGAACGAGATGTTCTCGAGCTACTTCACCACCGGCACCGCGCGCGCGAACGGGCTCATGCGCATGGACAACGCGGCCTTCATGGCGCGCGAGAACTTCCAGAGCCTGCTCATCCCCGAGCTCGCGCTCGACGTGGACACCCTGATGATGTTCCAGGGGACGCAGGCGGACTTCGGCTACGACGCGCCGGTGCTCTGGCACGAGTTCGGTCACGGCGTCATCCACTCCACCGCGAAGTTCGAGTCCTTCACCGTCGACAAGCGCTCGGGCAACAACGAGGGCGGCGCGCTGCACGAGGGCATCGCCGACTACATCGCGGCGGCGTTCGGCCAGCGCTCGACCATCGGCGAGTACGTGGGCCCGCGCATGGCCATGGCGGGCGGCGAGGCGGCGCTGCGCGATGCGGACAACACCGAGAAGTGTCCGGACGTCCTGTGGGGCGAGGTCCACCAGGACAGCAAGCACTTCACCGGCGCGCTGTGGGAGGCGCGGCGCGAACTCTTCCAGGGCACGGACATGGGCCGCACCTTCGACGCGGCGATCTTCGCGGCGCTGGTGTCCATGAACCCGAAGACGGACTTCGAGGGCGCGGCGGCGGCGATCGTGCTGCACGTGGGGAACGCGTTTCCGCAGATGGCGAACGCGTCCGGTGCGATGGAGGCGATCCTCGTCGCGCGCGGGGTGAGCAACTGCTCGAAGGTGCTCGACGTGACTGGCGTCACCGAGCCGCGTCGGTACTTCGGAATCGGCGGCACTCAGGCGGCGGGGCTGGCGAACGGCCAGGTGGTGCCGGGGCCGCACCAGTTCAAGATCCACGTGCCGGAGGGCGCGCGGAGCCTGACGGTCAATGCGCAGATTCAGGGAGGCAGCCCGTTCGGCGGCGGGCAGGTAGCCGCGAGGCTGATGGCGCGGAACGGGGACCCGGTGGAGTTCACCCGCTCGGGGACGACGATCGCCAACGACGCGGAGGTGACCGCCAACTTCACCGGCGCGCAGGGCAACTACTCGGCGACGGTGCAGCTCGCCGTGCCGTGCGGCGGGGACCTCTACTTCGCCATCGGCTCGGCGAGTCAGGGAGGCGAGACGCTGCAGAACGTGTCCTGGAGCTTCCAGAAGGCGCTCAGCTGCCCTCCGAAGCCGGACGCGGGAACCGACGCGGGGACCATCGACGTGGACGCGGGCGTGACGGTGCCTGAGGGCGTGCCGGCCATCCCCGGCGGCGGCACCGACGCGGGCGGGCAGATCGGCGAGGCCGGCTGCGGGTGCGGCGCGACGGATGGCTTCGCGGCCGCGCTCGCGCTGATGGTGCTGGCGGGGCTGGGCGTGCGGCGCCGGCGGAGCGCGTAGGCCCGGATCTTCTTCGCGAGCGAGGGAACCTTTTCCGCGCCCGCGCATGTGACCCGGCACATGGATTTGGCACCGGAGATCCTCGCCCGTGCGAGGGCGGGACACCGCGCCTCGCAGGCGGAGGTGCTGCGTCGCTCCGTGGGTCCCGTGCGCGCGTTGATCCACCGGCTCGGCGTGCCCCACGAACGCGAGGACCAGGTGCAGGACGCGCTGGCGCACCTGCTGCGCGCGCTTCCGCAGTTCGATCCTCGCGGAGCCGCGAAGTTCAGCACCTGGGCGTTCACCGTGGTGCACCGCTGGCTGCTGATGCAGCGGCGGCGGCGCCGCGTCGAGCTCGTCCCGCTGCAGGTGGCCGAAGACGTCGCCGACGGTCGCGTGGGCGCGGACGTCCAGGTGGAACGACGGGAGCTGCGCGCCATGCTCGACGAGGCCGTGGCTGCACTGCCGGAGGGCCAGCGCCAGGTCTTCGTGCTCGCGGTGATGCACGAGGTGCCGCTGGAGGCGATCGCCGAGGCGGAGGGCGTCGCGCTCGGGACCGTGAAGTCGAGGCTGCACCGGGCGCGCGCGGTGTTGGCGCTGAGGCTCGGCGAGCGGCTGGACGCGCCGGAGCAGAAGGGAGCGGGACATGCCATCGGTCGATGAGGTGGAGCTGCTCGCGCAGCTCTCGGCGGGTGAGCTCTCCGCGGCGGAGGCGGAGCGCGCGCGGGCGCTCATTGAAGCCCGTCCGGACCTGCGGGCGTTCGTGGCGCGGCTCGAGCGGCTCGATGGACTCGCCGCCGCGCGCGGTGCCGAGGAGCGCGCGATCCTTTCGACGGCGCGCGACGAGGCAATGATCGACGCCGTGCTCGGTCGTCGTACGCGCGCGAGCTGGGGGAGCCGGCTTCTCGCTCTCGCGGCGGGCGTCGCGCTGCTCGCGGGTGGAGCGTTCTTCCTCGCGTCGCGTTCGGGTTCCGGGGAGGTGCCGGAGGGATCGCCGCCGACACACAAGGCTGGTCTCGAAGTGTCCGCGGAGAGAGCGCCGATCGCCGAAGAGGAGCTGCCGCCCTACCCGCCCGAGGTGCCGGGGATCATGGTGGGCCCGCTGCCCGAGGGACTCGCGATGTGGACCCCGGAGTCGAAGCTGCGCCGCGACGCGCCGGACACGGTCGTGCTCGAAGAGGGCACGCTGGTGCTGAGCGGCCGCGGCCACGTGCAGGCGCGCGGTCACACCGTCGAGGTCGATGGCGAGGTGCTCGTCTCCACGGAACCCGCGCAGGCCCTCGCGCATGTCATCCGCTCGCTGCGCTCACACCCGCAGCCGGAGGGAACACACATGCGGAAGAGGTTCGAGCAGTTGCGAGGGCTGTCGCGCGCACCGGCAGGCGCGGCGTTGTGGGTGCTCGTCACCACGGGCCACGCTGTCGCAGGAGGTCCAAATGGATCGAGCGTCCGCGTCGCAGAAGGACAGAGCTGGTCGCCGGGAGCGCCGGCGGTGGCCACCAGCGCCGCGCGGCAGGCGCTCGAAGCGCCGGTTCCGACACGGCCGGGACCTGCGGAGGTGACAGAGGGCGCGGTGGAGCTCGCCGGCGTGCATGCGGCGATCCTCGACGCGTCCGACGCGCTGGCGCGCTGCTTCGCGGAGGGCCAGCGGCAAAATCCGAAGCTGCAGGGACAGCTCACGCTGCTCCTCGGGCTCTCGCAGGACGGCTCGAAGGGCCGGCTGCGCGAGGCGACGGTGGCGGACGACTACTCGCTGGAGAACCCGCTGGTCGCCAGCTGCGTGCTCGGCGCGCTGCAGACCGCGCAGTGGCCGAGGCCGGAAGGAAAGACGGCGACGGTGCGCTACCCGCTCGGGTTCTCGCCACGCGGCACGACGAAGACGCCCGGCGCCGACGTGTGGCTCCCCGAAGGCGCGCAGGCCACCGGGCCGCGGCTCGTTCATTCGAAGGATCGCGAGGGACACGTCGCCGTCGAGGGCCGCGGGCACACGCTCGGGCCGGACGACGCGGCGGTGAAGGTGGTGGTCTTCTCCGATTTCGAGTGCAGCTACTGCATCAAGGGTCACAGCGTCCTCCATGCGCTCCGCGGCCGCTATGGCGACCGGATCCAGCTCGAGTTCCGCCACAAGCCGTTGCCCACGCACCCCAACGCCCGCACCAGCGCGGCCGCCGCCATCGCCGCCGACCGGCAGGGGAAGTTCTGGGAGTTCGCGGCGCGCCTGGTCGATGCGCCGGGACAGCGCGGAGTGGCGTCGATGGAGGCGCACGCGACGGCGCTCGGGCTGGATCTGCTGCGCTTCCGGCGCGACATGGAGGATCCCGCGACGCTCGCGCGGATCGACGCAGACGTGGCGGAGGCCGAACGCATCGGCGCGCGCGGGATCCCAACCACCTACATCAACGGGCGCGAGCTGGTGGGCGTGCGCCCCGTGGAGGTCCTCGCCCGCATCGTGGACGAGGAGTTCGCAGCCGCGCCTCGCCGCTGAGGCGTCGCCCGGTCATCGCGCGCGCGGTGATTCACCGGACGGAAGCGCCCTCCGCGAGCTTCCGCGTGTGCTCGAACAGCCCGCGCCCGCCGGCGGCGCCGTGGCTGGGGATCACGTGTTCGATCTCCGGGAACCGCTCCGCGATCGCTTCGACGGCGCGCGGCCAGTGGGCGACGTCCGCGTCCGCCGTGTTCCCCAGCGACTGGGACTCGCCCGGCCGTACGAGGCACCCGCCGAAGAGGGTGCGCGACGGCGCGTGGTACACGATGACGTTGTCCCGCGTGTGCGCCGGGCCCGGGTAGAAGACGGTCACGCCCGCGAAGACCTCCACCTCGTCATCGTCCAGCGTCTCCGCTGCAGGCTGCAGCCCCCGCCCGGGCGCGTCCTCCTGGGTCAGCCGGTGCGCCAGCGTCCGCGCGCCGCGCTGCTGGACCGCGCGCAGACCGCCCATCTTGTCGTCGTGCGCGTGGGTGACGACCACCGCGTCCACCCTCGCGCCCACCGTCCGCTCCACCAGCGCGAGCAAGGCCTCGGTGTCCGCGTCGTTCCACGCGGTGTCGACCAGCAGTACGCCCTCCTCGCTCCGCACCACCAGGCCCTGCGAGAGCACGAGGCCCCAGGGCTCGACGTGCGCCCACGACTGGTGGATCCACACGTCCTCGGCCAGCGGCAGCAGCACCGGCGTTGGCACTTCCTGGAGTCGAGGCGTCGGGCTCACGCGGCTACGAGCGCAGCCGGTGAGGCCAGCGGCGGCGAGGAGGATGCAGACGGCAGCGGAGAGGACCAGAGCGGATCGCGCGGACATGCGCGACCACCTCTCTCAGAGTCCCAGCTGCCGCGCGATGATCTCGTTCATGATCTCGCTCGTCCCGCCGCCGATGGGGCCGAGCCGCGCGTCGCGCCAGTGCCGCTGGATGTCGTACTCCATCATGTAGCCCGCGCCGCCGTGCAGCTGCAGCGCCGCGTCCGCGAGCCGGCAGCACATCTCGGTGGCGTGCTTCTTCGCCATGCTCGTCTGCGCCACCGCGTACTCGCCGGCCGCGTGCAATCGGAGCGCGTGGTAGGTCAGCTGCCTCGAGGCCTCGAGCTCACACGCCATCTCCGCGAGCTTGTGCTTCACCACCTGGAAGTCGCTCACCGCCTTGCCGAACGCGCGGCGCTGCTTCACGAACTCGAGCGCGTCCTCGAGGATCTGCTCCGCGGCGCCCACCGCGCCCAGTGCGAGCGCGAGCCTCTCCCACTGGAAGTTCCCCATGATCTGGAAGAACCCCTGCCCCACCTCGCCGAGGAGGTTCTCCGCCGGCACCCGGCAGTTGTCGAAGACGAGCTCCGCGGTGTCCGACGCGCGCCACCCGAGCTTGTCCAGCTTGCGTCCCACGCTGAAGCCCGGCGTCCCGCGCTCGACGACGATCATCGAGAGGCCGCGATGTCCCGCCTGCGGATCCGTCTTCACCGCCAGCACCACGAAGTCCGCGCGCACGCCGTTGGTGATGTAGGTCTTCGAGCCGTCGATCACCCACCCGTCGCCGTCGCGCCTCGCCGTCGTGCGAAGGCCGGCCACGTCGCTGCCCGCGTCGGGCTCGGTGATTCCCAGCGCGCCGATCTTTTCGCCTCGGATCGCCGGTGCGAGCCAGCGCCGCTTCTGCGCGTCGGTGCCGAAGAGGTGGACCGGTCCGGTGGAGATGGTGAACTGCGCCGCCAGCCCCGCCGCCACGCCGCCCGAGCCACACCGCGCGAGCTCCTCCAGCAGCACCGCCTCGTAGAGCGGGCCCGCGTCGGTGCCGCCGTATTCGACCGGGTACTTGAGGCCGAAGAAGCCCAGTTCGCCGAAGCGGGTGAAGACCTCCCGAGGGAACTCGCCCGCCCCTTCCCACTCGCCGGCGTGCGGCCGGAGCTCCTTCTCCACCACCGCCCTCACCGTGCGCCGGAAGGCGTGGTGCTCCTCCTCGTACAGCCCGAAGCCCGCGTTCATCAGCGCCCTTTCACTGTCTTGACCGTGACGGATCCCCCTCGTATAAGAGCCGCCCTCGCAGTCACGGCGCCATAGCCAAGTGGTAAGGCAAGGGTCTGCAAAACCCTCATTCCCCGGTTCGAATCCGGGTGGCGCCTCTCGCAGTTCCCCGTGCGCGTTCTCCTCCTCGCACTCTCCGCCGCGGTCTGCGTCACCTGCACGCCGCGGCTGACCGGCGCGGTGGCCGCAGAGAGCGCGCCGGAGCAGCCCGCACCCTCGTCGGTTTCAGCTGAGGTCGTTCCCGCGAAGGCCGAGCCTCGCGCGGAGGACACGCTCGGCCTCGACCTGCCACCGCCTCCCGGTGACCGCGCCGCGGGGCTCTTCGCACGCAGCCTCGACTTCCGCGGCGGCGAGCCCTTCGTCCCGGTGAAGCTGATGGAGGGACGTCCGGAGGTCACCTTCTCCCCGCGCGGGCGGATGCGCCTGTTCGTTCCGGGCGACCCCGAGAAGTGGGTGGAGGCGCCGGCCGGCAGCGTGTGGCGCGTCCGCGTGCGAGGCGGTGTGCCGGCGAAGGTCGTTCATCACGTGCAGCTCGCCGAGCACCGCTTCGAAGATCGCGAGGGCCTCGCCGCGGCGCAGCGCCAGTGGTCCGAGCGCGGCGTGGCGACGCGGGTGCAGACGCTGGGTGCACTGTTCGGGATCGCGGGCAAGGTGATCGACAACCGGCGTTATCTGCTGCTCGCAGACGAGCGCTTCGATGGGCTCGCGTCCGCGCAGGCACGGCTCGAGGTCCTGCTGCGCGCGCACGGTGGCCGGCTGCTCATCTTCGAGGAGCTGGGCGCTCCGCCGCAGGGATCGCTGGAGCTGCTCGACGCGGCGGGGAGCGTGGTGGCGGTGGGCGACCGGTTCCTCGATGCGGAGACGCGTGACGGGGAGCCGTTCGACGTGCGGGGGGTGGAGCACTCGGTCGGCTACGACAACCACGGCTTCGAGGACCGCACCTTCCGCGGTGGCCTGCGGCTGGCGGTCGATCGCAACGGGCGCATCGCGGTGGTGAACCTGGTGCGGCTCGAGGATCTGATGAAGGGGCTCGTGCCCTCGGAGATCTTCGCGTCGTCGCCGCGAGAGGCGCTGAAGGCGCAGGCGGTCACCGCGCGCGGCGAGGTGCTGGCGAAGGTCGGCACGCGGCATCTCGCGGACCCGTTCCTCCTCTGCTCCGAGCAGCACTGCGCCGTGTACAAGGGGCTCTCCGGCGAGGCCGCCACCACCAACGCCGCGGTGGAGGAGACGCGCGGTCAGGCGCTGTTCGACGCGCATGGCCGGCTGGTGGACTCGGTGTACAGCGCGATCTGCGGTGGGCACTCCGAGGACAACGAGAGCGTGTGGGGCGGCGTGGCGAACCCGTCCCTGCGCGGCCGTCCGGACTTCATCGAGCCGACGGGAAACGAGCCCTCGCCGCGCGAGCTGTCGCGGTTCCTGCAGACGGAGCTGCCCTCGGCGTGCCGGATGGCGGGACGGTTCTCCAACCCCGCGCGCTATCGCTGGGAGCGCCGCTTCACTCAGGCGGAGGTGGACGAGCTCACCCGCGAGCTGAACGTGGGCACCGTCACCGCGATGCGCGTGGCCGAGCGCGGCGTGTCCGGTCGCGCGAAGCGGCTGGTGCTCACCGGAGAGAGAGGCTCGCGAGAGATCCGCGGCGAGCTCGTCATCCGGCGGCGCTTCCGCAACCTCAACTCGGCGATGTTCGAGGTCTCCGCCGAACGGGATCCGGCGAGCGGCGCGGTCAGTCACTGGGTCTTCCGCGGCGGCGGCTGGGGACACGGCGTGGGGCTGTGCCAGACGGGGGCGATCGGCCGCGCGGAGCACGGTCACGACTTCCGGCAGATCCTCCGCCACTACTTCAACGGCGCCGAGGTCGCGCCCATCTATTGAGCTGAGCGGGCTGGGTCACCAGTCGGTGTGGTGAGAGCCCTCGCGATCCACGCGCTCGTAGGTGTGCGCGCCGAACGCGTCCCGCTGCGCCTGGGTGAGGTTCTGCGGCAGCGAGTCACTTCGATAGGCATCGAAGTAAGCGAGGCTCGCGCCGAGCACCGGCATGGGGACGCCGTGCATCACGCCCATCGCGAGCGTGCGCCGCCAGCCGGGCTCGCAGCGGAGGACCTCGTCGCGCAGCGCGGGAGCGAGCAGGAGGTTCGGCAACTCCGGCTCGGCGAGCAGTGCGTCGCGAATGGGCCCGAGCAACACCGAGCGGATGATGCAGCCGCCTCGCCAGATGCGCGCGAGGGCCTCGAGCGGCGTGTTCCAGCCGTGCGCGCGTGAAGCCGCGGAGATGAGCGCGAAGCCCTGCGCATAGGAGACGATCCGCGCGCCGAGCAGCGCGTCGTGGAGGTCGCGGGGATCGAGGGGCGCTTCGGTGCCGGTGGGCGGTCGTGGTCCGCCGAGAACCTTCGCCGCGCCGAGACGTTCCTCACGCTTCGACGACATCAGCCGCGCGTCCACTGCCTGCGCGATCGAGGGCACCGGAACTCCCAGCGCCAGTGCAGCCTCCACCGTCCAGCGCCCCGTCCCCTTCTGCGCCGCGCGATCCATCACCTGATCGACGAGCGGCCCTCCGGTCTCGTCATCGCCCCGCCGCAGCACCCTCACCGCGTTGTCGAGGAGGAACGAGGAGAGCGGTCCCTGTCGCCAGGAGTCGAAGAGATCGGCGATCTGCGATGCGCTGCGGCCCTCCCGTTTGCGCAGGAGGTCGTAGGTCTCCGCGAGCAGCTGCAGGTCCGCGTACTCGATGCCGTTGTGCACCGTCTTCACGAAGTGACCCGCGCCATCCGAGCCGACGCGCGCGGCGCAGGGACTGCCCTCCACCTGCGCGGCCATGAGCTCCAGCTCTCGCTGCACGAGCGCCCACGCCTCTTCGGTGCCGCCGAACATCAGCGACGCGCCGTGACGCGCGCCCTCCTCGCCGCCGGAGATGCCCACGCCGCAGAAGTGGATGCCGCGTCTGCTCGCGTCGGCCACGCGCCGCTGCGTGTCGAGGAAGAGTGAGTTGCCGCCGTCCATCAGCACGTCGCCGCGATCGAGCATCGGCAGCAGCACGTCCGTCACCGCGTCCACCGGCGCGCCGGCGGTGATCATCAGGAGCAGCTTGCGTGGCCTCTGGAGCCTCGCGACGAGCGCCTCCAGCGTGGGCGAGGCCTGCCGGCCGAAGGGGACGAGGAACGCCGGATCGCGATCCCACACCGCCACGGAGACGCCGCGCGAGGAGAGGTTCTGCGCCAGTGCCGAGCCCATCGTCCCCATGCCGATGATCCCGAACGCCGCTTCGGACTCGCTCTGCTGCGCCTGCGCCGTCATAGAGGCCCCCGGGCAAGGTGTGTCTAATGTCCTTACAAAGCAACCGTTTCTCGGTCGGTGAGAGAACTCTCTTCGAGGAGAACACACACCATGCCCGTCTCGAACATCGCCGCCCGCCAGTCGCTCCCCGTCGCCCGCACCTCCGCCCCGGTCGCCGCCCGCACCGTGTCGGCCCCTGCCGCCTCGTCGAACGGGCCGGTGGGCAATCCGCAGGGTGATCGCTTCGACCGCGCCGGCCGCACGCTCGACAAGACCGCCGAGGTCATCGACCGCGCGAACGAGGTGGTGGACCGCGCGAGCGAGGGCATCGAGAAGACGAGCAAGTTCGTCCGCGCCGTGTCCTCGCTGGTGAAGACCGTCCAGGAGCTGCTCGCGGTGTTCAAGAAGTAGCGCGGCGCGCCGAGAAGGCGTCGTGCCCGGCAGCCGACCGGACGTTTCTCACGGTCCGGAGCGCAGCGTTCGGCCGCCAGATGAAAGGGCGGGGGTTATCATGGGCGCCGTGGGCAGCCCTCCCCCTCCCCAGCCACCGAGGCGGCGCCGTGCGAGACGGACGCCCCCGGTCGTGTGGGCGGTGCTCGCCACCTTCGGCCTGCACGGGCTCCTGTTCGCAGCTCTCGCGCTGCTCGCGGTTGCTGGGTGGCTCTTCAGGAGCCCCGCGCCGCTCGATCCCTCGGCCGCTGCTGGAGTGAAGAAGCCGCAAGCGGTGGCGATGCGGCCGATCAACGCCGAGGAGTGGGCGAAGAACCGCGGCGACGAGTCGAAGGTGAAGCCCTCTCCCCGGGAGCCGGTCGCGCAGGCGAAGCCACCTCCGAAGCCCCCAAAAAAGGAGGAGCGTCCCGACGGCCAGGTGGTGGACGTGGCGCCGGGCAATCGCGAGACGGATCCGGACGCGAAGTACATCGCCGAGACGAACAACCGGGCGGACAAGCAGACGCGCGCAAAAGAGCAGACGCCGCACTACCGCAACGCGATGCCGCGCTCGACGACGACCACGCCGCAGAGCGAGTCCTCCGGCGGCACCGTCACCCCCGAGCCTTCCGGCGGAGGGAACGATGGCCTCGGGGACGACGACCGGCCGCTCGATCCGGCGGCGGAGCAGAAGCTCGCGCTGGAGGTGCCGGACGTGAAGGCGCGCGACGAGGTGAAGCTCGACGCGAAGCCCACCGAGAAGGGCGCGGGTCCGAGCGTCTCCAACCGTCAGGAGAGCCTCGCGCTGCAGGGGAATTCGAACCGGCTGCGCATCCAGCCGGGGACGCCGTCAGAGAGCCCCGAGACCTCGCAGGGTCGCGCAGGGAAGCCCGGGCCGCTGAACCTCATGCCGTCGCTGACCGTGCTCGACAACGTCGTGGGCGGCGCGCCGAACGATCACCTCGATGAGGAGATGGGAGACGGGACCTTCCTCTCCACGAAGGAGTGGAAGCACGCGTCGTTCTTCAACCGGGTGAAGCAGAGCGTGGGGATGACGTGGAATCCCTCCGCGGAGCTCGCGCGGCGGGATCCCACCGGCAGCGTCTACGCCGGCCGCGACCGGCACACCGTCTTGACCGTCACCATCGATCGCGACGGGCGCCTGAAGGACGTCTTCGTGTCGAAGAGCAGCGGCCTCGACTTCCTCGACCTCGAGGCCGTCCGCTCCTTCGAGCGCGCGCAGCCGTTCCCCAATCCCCCGCCCGGGCTCGTGGGCGGAGAGACGGCCGTCAGCTTCCAGTTCGGGTTCTTCGTCCAGATGGATGGCGGCGTGGGCCGGGCGCGGGTGTTCCGGACGCGGTGAGGGAGACCCGGGATCACGTGAGTGCCCCAGCGTCAGCTCCACGAATCGAGGCCAGTACAGGGTCAGCGCGCCCTCCTCCTCCGTGAGAGTTCGGAGAACTGGAAGCTGTTGGTGGCGTAGGTGACGAGCAGCACATCTTCCGTTCGTCCGCGAAGTTGCGGGTGCGCTTTTGCCGCGTACACGAAGGGGTTCTCGTTTCCGCTGTCCCTACGCGATTCGGGGGCGGTGAATACTCGGCCTCGCGCGTGTGGGCGCCCGTGAGGGCCTCCGCGGCACGCTTCGTGATTGTCGCATCGGAGCCACGGCTGCGCAGGTGCAACCTCTCGTCCTCGCGCTGGTCGGCTCGTCTTGGGGCAGCCACGCCGAACGGACTTCGATCAGCAGCCGGAGCCAGCTGGGGCTGTAGGATTCTCAGAGAGCCTTCTACGGGGACGTCTATGGCGCTGTTCGAAATCGGGAAGGACGGGTTGAGGTCGATCACGCCGACGTCGTTCGGCGCAGCCGGCCTGAAGGAGCGGCAGGACCTTCAGCGACTGCTGCGCGACCAGATCGAGATCATCGTGCGCGACGTGCTCGTCGTGGCGGAGGAGTTCGGGGAGTGGGAGGACTCCCGCCGACGGATCGACCTGCTGGGGGTGGACAAGCAGGCGAACCTCGTCGTGATCGAGCTGAAGCGCACCGACGATGGCGGCCACATGGAGCTGCAGGCGCTCCGATACGCGGGCATGGTGGCGAACCTCACGTTCGAACGCGTCGCCTCGGCCTTCGAAGATTATCTCGCACTGCGCGGGAAGGAGGACGACGCCCGCCAGGTCTTGCTCGATCACCTGAACTGGGACGAGCCGGAGGAGGAGAAGTTCGCGCAGGACGTACGGATCGTGCTGGCGTCGGCGGACTTCTCGCCAGAGCTCACCTCGGCCGTGCTTTGGCTCAACGACCACGGTCTCGACATCACCTGCGTGCGGCTCAAGCCCTACCAGGACAACGGCCGCGTGCTGCTAGACGTGCAGAAGGTCATCCCCCTGCCGGAGGCGGAGGACTACCTCGTCCGGGTGAAGCAGAAGCAGCAACGCGAGCGGGCCGAGCGGGCGGAAAGACCGGACTGGACGGGCGTCTGGTTCGTAAACGTCGGGATGGACAACCAGAACGCGCGCGACTGGCGGCAGTGCCGGGAACACGGCTTCCTGAGCGCCGGCGGAGGAGCACGCTACAGCGGTCCCTTACGGAAGCTGGCGGTCGGCTCGACGGTCGCGGCGTACCAGAGTGGGCGCGGTTACGTGGGCATTGGGAAGGTGGTCGCCGAGGCTGTCCCGGCCGCGCAGTTCAAGCTCGCAGACGGTCAGACGTTGGCGCAGCACTTCCCCGGGCTCGTGAGTTCCAGCGACCCGGAGAAGATGGAGTACGCGGTGCGCATCGAATGGAGCCGCGCGGTGTCGCTTGAAGAGGCGAAGTGGTTCAGGGGCGCATTCGCCAATCAGGCGGTCGCATGCAAGCTGCGGAACCCCGCGACGCTGGCGATGCTGCGCGAACAACTGGGGCTGGATGATTCAACGGGAACTGAGGCGTAGGCCGCAGCTCTGCCACATCCGGCTCGGCGAAAACGCTCTTCGCCGCCTTCAACACGGCGCGCTGCAACTCCGCGTAAACGGCGGGGACGCTCACCCTGCGTGAGTGAGCGCCCGATGCCCCGCGCCTACTGGTACTCCTCAATCGGCGGGCAGGCGCAGATGAGCTTGCGGTCGCCGAGCACCTGGTTGAGGCGCGCCACCGACGGCCAGAACTTGTGGCGCTTGGTCCACTCGGTGGGGAAGGCCGCGCGCTGGCGCGAGTAGGGGCGGTCCCACGCGTCCTGCGTCACGGTCTCCGCGGTGTGCGGCGCGTGCTTCAGCGGGTTGTTGTCGCGCGGGAGCTTGCCCTCCTCGATCTCGCGGATCTCCTGGCGGATGGCGATCATCGCGTCGCAGAAGCGGTCGATCTCTCCCTTCGACTCGCTCTCCGTCGGCTCGATCATCAGCGTGCCCGCGACCGGGAAGCTCACCGTCGGCGCGTGGAAGCCGTAGTCCATCAGCCGCTTGGCCACGTCCTCGACCTCGATGCCGGCGGTCTTCTTCAGGTGCCGCACGTCCACGATGCACTCGTGCGCCACCCTCCCCTGCTTGCCGCGGTAGAGGACGGGGTAGTGCTCGTCGAGCCGCGCCGCGATGTAGTTCGCGTTGAGGATCGCCAGCTGCGTCGCGCGCTTGAGGCCCTCGCCGCCCATCAGCGAGATGTACATCCACGAGATGGGGAGGATGCTCGCGCTGCCCCACGGCGCCGCGCTCACCGCGCCGATGGCCTGCTCACCGCCGGTGCGCACCACCGCGTGCCCCGGCAGGTACGGCGAGAGGTGCTTCGCCACGCAGATGGGCCCCATGCCCGGTCCGCCGCCGCCGTGCGGGATGCAGAAGGTCTTGTGCAGGTTGATGTGCAGCACGTCCGCGCCGACCTCGGCGGGCCGCACGAGGCCGACCTGCGCATTGAGGTTCGCGCCGTCCATGTACACCTGCGCGCCGTGCGAGTGGACGATCTCGCAGATCGTCTTGATGTCCTCCTCGAACACGCCGTGCGTAGACGGGTAGGTCACCATCAGCGCCGCGAGCTTGTCCGAGTGCTCCTTCGCCTTCTGCCGCAGGTCCTCGACGTCGATGTTCCCCTGCTCGTCGCAGCGCGTGACCACCACGCGGTAGCCGGCCATCACCGCGGACGCGGGATTGGTGCCGTGCGCCGAAGACGGGATGAGGCACACGTCACGGTGCCCCTGCCCTCGCTCCTGGTGGTACTTCCGGATCACGAGCAGGCCCGCGTACTCACCCTGCGAGCCCGCGTTCGGCTGCAGCGAGACGCCGTGGAAGCCGGTGATCTCCGCCAGCATTCCCTCGAGGTCGCTGAAGAGCTTGCGGAAGCCCGAGGTCTGCGACTCCGGCGCGAACGGGTGCAGCCGCGAGAACTCCGGCCACGTGATGGGGATCATCTCGGCGGTCGCGTTGAGCTTCATCGTGCACGAGCCGAGCGGGATCATCGAGTGCGTCAGCGAGAGGTCGCGCGACTCGAGCTGCCGGATGTAGCGCAGCATCTCGGTCTCGGAGTGGTGCCGGTTGAAGACCGCGTGCGTGAGGTACGCGGACGTGCGGCGCAGGCCCTCGGGCAGCGGCGCACGGCCATCCCGCGCGAGCTCCTCGGCGGTGGTGCCCAGCTCCGCGCCGGCGGCCTTCGCCAGCACGGTGACCAGCGCCTCCAGATCCTCCGGCCGCGTGGCCTCGTCCACCGAGATCCCCACGCTGCGCCCGTCGGCCGCGTAGCGCAGGTTGAGCCGGCGCGATTCCGCTTCGCGGCGGATCGCCTTCACGCCCTCCGCGCTCGCGTCGATCGTCACCGTGTCGAAGAAGTTCGCGTGCCGCGCCTTCAGGCCCAGCCGCGACGCCGCGCGCGCGAGCACGGTGGCCATGAGGTGCACGCGCTCCGCGATCCGCTTGAGCCCTTCCGGCCCGTGGTACGTCGCGTAGAAGCCGGCGATCACCGCGAGGAGCACCTGCGCGGTGCAGATGTTCGACGTCGCCTTCTCGCGGCGGATGTGCTGCTCGCGCGTCTGCAGCGCCATGCGCAGCGCCGGCTTGCCGGTCGCGTCCTGCGACACGCCGATGATCCGGCCCGGCATGTGGCGCACGAAGCTGTTCATCGTGGCGAGGAAGCCCGCGTGCGGACCACCAAAGCCGAGCGGCACGCCGAACCGCTGCGCGCTGCCGATCGCCGCGTCCGCGCCGAGCTCACCCGGAGAGGTCAGCAGCGTCAGCGCCAGCAGGTCGGTGGCCATCACCACCTTCGCGCCGGCCGCGTGCGCGCGCTCGATGAACGGGCGCCAGTCCTCGATGCCGCCGTCCGTCGCCGGGTACTGCACCAGCGCCCCGAACACGCCGGCGAAGTCCGCCTTCGCCGCGTCGCCCACCACCACCTTGACGTCCAGCGGCTCGGCGCGCGTGCGCACCACGTCGATCGTCTGCGGGTGGCACCCGTCGGAGACGAAGAAGGTCCGCGCCTCGTCCTTCTCACGCACGGCGAGGAACATCGCCATCGCCTCGGCGGCGGCAGTGGCCTCGTCGAGCAGCGACGCATTGGTGACCTCCAGCCCGCAGAGGTCGATCACCATCGTCTGGTAGTTGAGCAGCGCCTCGAGCCGGCCCTGCGAGATCTCCGCCTGGTACGGCGTGTACTGCGTGTACCAGCCCGGGTTCTGCAGCACGTTGCGCAGGATGACCGGCGGGGTCAGCGTGTCCGAGTACCCCATGCCGATGAACGAGCGCCAGACCTCGTTCCCCTTCGCCAGCGTCTGCAGCTCCTCGAGCAGCGCGTGCTCGTTGCGGCCGATGTCGATCGCCAGCGGACGCTGCGTACGGATGCCCTTCGGCACCGCCTGGTCGATGAGCTCGTCGAGCGAGCCCACGCCGAGCGCCTTCAGCATCTCTTCGACTTCGTGCTGGTCGGGGCCGAGGTGGCGGTCGGGGAAGCGGTCGGGGTGCCGGAGCGGGCTGAGGCTCTTCATGGCGGCTCCCTAACCGGAGGGAGGCACCCTTTCAAGCACCGGCTGGCACCCTGCCCGCCCCGCCGCTGTGCGTCACGTCAGCGCGGCTTCTCGCATCACGCGGAGAAGCTCACGGTGGCCAGCCGAGGTTCAGCAGTACCTCGCTGTCCTCGAAGGCCTCGACCGCGTGCGGCCGCAGCTTCTCGATCGCGAGGATGTGCCCCGCGTGCAGCCGGCGGTGCTCGCCCTCCACCTGCACGCCTACGCGCCCCTTGAGCACGTGCAGGGTGAGGTCGCCTTCCGCGGTGTGCTCGGGGATCACCGCGCCCTTGCGCAGCACCATCAGCACCACGCGCAGCTCCGGGCGCTTGATGAGGGTGCGAGCGGTGTGGCCCGGCGTGGTGCGATCGAGCGCCGCCCATGCCTCCTGCGCCGCCTTCGTCAGGTCCACCTCGCGCACCGGCTCGTCGAGGTGCCTGCTCGGAATCATCGTCGCCAACGTCTCTTCGCTGTGGGTTTCCATGCAGCGATCAAGGTGGGACGCGCTCGCGGAAGCTGCATCACGGCGACTTGCACGGGTGGGGGACAGGCGGGCACGCGTCACCGGATTCCCGGGAAGTGGTATCAACGCCGCCGGACAATGCAGGCGAACTCCTACCGCGCTGACATCGACGGCCTTCGTGCAATCGCCGTTCTCTCCGTCCTCTTCCACCATCTATCCGAACGTCTCGCGCCTGGCGGCTACGTGGGCGTCGATGTCTTCTTCGTCATCTCCGGCTACCTCATCACCCGCATCATCTCGCGCGAACATGAGACGGGGCGCTTCTCCTGGGCGCGCTTCTTCGAACGGCGACTGAGGCGCCTGACACCGGCAGTGGTGGTGACGATCGCCGCAACCCTCGCGGGCGGCTACGCGCTGCTCACGCCGACGATCTACGCGTCCACGCTGAAGAGCAGCCTCGCGACGGTGCTCTTCTCCTCCAACCTCTTCTTCTGGCGCGAACTGCAGGCCGGATACTTCGCCGCGGACGCAAAGCTCAACCCGCTTCTCCACACCTGGTCGCTGGGGGTCGAGGAGCAGTTCTACCTCCTCTATCCGGTGCTGCTCCTGGTGTTGGTTCGGCTGCCCCGGAGGTGGGCCACGGGGGGCCTCTGCATGGTGGCGATCGCCTCGCTGGGCGGGGCCATCCACTTCCTGCCCGGTCACGAGGTGGCGGTGTTCTTCCTCTCCCCGTTCCGCGCTTGGGAACTCGTCGCTGGCGCACTGTTGGCGCGCGGGGTGTTGCCGGAGATCACCTCCGCCAGAGGCCGCGAGATCGCCTCACTCGTCGGTCTCGCGGGCATCCTCTTGCCGGTTGCGCTGTACACCTCGCAGACGCGCTTTCCCGGCCTCGCCGCGCTGCCGCCGGTCCTCGGGACCGTGCTCCTCCTCCACGCGGGAGGCTCCGGCCCATCGCGCATACGCTCCGCGTTGCAGCTGCGGCCCCTCGTCTTCGTCGGTCTGATCTCCTACTCGCTCTACCTCGTGCACTGGCCGTTGAGCGTTCTGACCAGGTTCGCGGTCGGGCTGGACGAGATTGAGCCATGGATCCCGGCGCTGCTCGTTGCCTCCTTTGCGCTGGCAACGCTGTCGTACCGATTCGTCGAGCAACCATTCCGGACGAACCCGGCCTTCACACGGCGCGGCGTCTTTGGAGGCGCTGCCGCGATGTCGGCGCTGGTCATCGCCTTCGCGCTCCTCGGCCTTCGGCAGAACGGCTTCGCGCACCGCTTCGACGCCAGGGCGCTTGCCCACGACCGCGCGGGAGCGCCCACCATTCCGTTCGTCGAGTGCGACGATCGCGCACTTCGGTCTCCTTCGGAGTGGTGCTCTCTCGGAGACGAGAGCGTGGACGCGTCGCTGCTTCTGTGGGGCGACAGCCATTTGCTCGCGTGGGCGCCTGCGCTCGACGAACTCCTCGCGGCACAGCAACGCCGCGCGCTCTTCCTTCCAAACTCCGCGTGTCCTCCGTTGCTCGGCGTGGAGCTCGCCGCGAAACCGGGCTGCACCGACCGCAACGCGCGCATCCTCCAGTTCCTCGAGAACTCACCGGAGCTGAAGCAGGTGGTGCTCGTGGGCTACTGGCGCTCGTACTTCGAAGGGAAGACGAGACTCACCTTCGCAGCGCCCACGACAGGCGATTCGCGAGAGGTCGCCCCCGCCGCGCTCACCGACACGGTCGAGCGCCTCTCTCGCGGAGGCGTGTCCACTGTGCTCCTGGGGCCGGTGCCCGTCTATGACAAGAGCGTTCCACTCGCGCTCGCTCTGCAGTCGAAGCTCGGACGAGACCTGCTGCCAATGCCGCTCGAGAGCCACCGCATGCGGCATCGCCGCTTCTACGAGACCGTCGCGGCCCTCTCGCCGGACCGCGCGCGAGTCGTCGATCCAGCGGAATGGATGTGCAGGCCGCACTGCGCGGTCGAGCATGACGGGATCGCGCTCTACCGCGATGCGCATCATCTCAGCCGCGACGGCGCGCTCACCTACCAGTCAGAACTCGCACGGGCGCTGTCACCTTGACCTCGTAGGGGCAAACAGCCGGGCGGCCGTCAGGCCAGCACGCGAGCGTCATGTAGCCGCGGCGGCGGAGCCGTTACAGTTGTCGCATGTGCCGGAACATCAAGCGACTGCACCACTTCCAGCCGCCCGCGACGGAAGAAGAGGTCCGCGCCTCCGCGCTGCAGTACGTGCGCAAGCTGACCGGGATGAACGCGCCGTCGCAGGCGAACCGCGAAGTCTTCGAAGCGGCGGTGGACGAGATCACCCACCTCACGCTGCACCTGTTCGACGCGCTGGAGGTCCACGGCCCGCCGCGCACGCGAGAAGAGGAGAAGGCGCGCGCAGCGGAGCGAGGGGTGAAGCGTGAGGCGCAGCTCCGGGCGAAGTACGCAGGGCCACTGCTGACCCCGCCTCCGCGCCGGTAGCGCCTCCAAAGAAGCTACTTCGACTCTTCCGCGTGCTTCGCGTACGTGGCCGCGTCCATCAGCGCGTCGTAGGCGCCCGCGTCGGAGGGCTCGATCTCCACGATCCAGCCCTGGCCGTACGGATCCGAGTTCACGATGTGCGGCTCGTCCGAGAGCGCGCTGTTGACCTTCGTCACCTTGCCGGTGAGCGGCGCGTAGAGCTCCGACACCGCCTTGGTGGACTCGATCACGCCGAAGGCGCTGCCCGCGGTCAGCGTGGCGCCCACCTTCGGCAGCTCCACGTACACCACGTCACCGAGCGACTCCTGCGCGTGCGCGGTCACGCCGATCACGATCGTGCCGCCCTCCTTGCGCGCCCACTCGTGGTCCTTCGTGTACTTGAGGTTTCCCGGTACGTCCGCCATCGCTCACCCCGCTCGCTTCCAGAAAGGAGTCTTCACCACGCGCGCCGCCACCGGCCTCCCGCGGATCTCGACGTGGAAGGTGCTCCCCTCCGCCGCCAGCGCCACGGGCACGTAGCCGATGCCGATCGCCTTCTTCACCGAGGGACCCATGGTCCCGCTCGTCACCTCGCCCACGCGCTCGCCGTTCGCAAGGATCGGATAGCCGTGCCGCGGCACGCCCGCCTCGGTCAGCTCGAAGCCCACGAGCTTCCGCTGCACGCCCTGCGCCTTCTGCGCCTCCAGCGCCGCCTTGCCGATGAACTCCGGCTTGTCGAGCTTCACGATCCAGCCGAGCCCCGCCTCGAGCGGCGTGTGCCCATCGTCGATGTCGTTGCCGTAGAGCGCGAACTTCATCTCCGTGCGCAGCGAGTCGCGCGCGCCCAGACCGCACGGCTTGATCCCGTCCGCCGCGCCCGCCTCCATCAGCGCAGACCAGAGCTTCTCCGCCTGCTGCGGCGGGCAGTAGAGCTCGAAGCCGTCCTCACCGGTGTAGCCGGTGCGGCTGATGATGCAGGGCACGCCCGCGATCTCGCCCTCGCGGAAGCGGTAGCTGCCGATCGCGGTGACGTCGGCCGCGGTGGTCTGACCGGACGCGAGCCTCGCCACCAGCGCCGGCGCCTTCGGGCCCTGCACCGCGATCTGCGCGAACTCGTCCGAACGATCGACCGGCGTCACGCCCTGCGCGTGCGCCTTCATCCAGTCGAAGTCCTTCTGCCGGTTCGCCGCGTTGACGCAGATGAAGATGTGCTCGGGCGAGTAGCGGTAGACGACGATGTCGTCCACGAAGCCGCCCTTCTCGTTGAGCAGGCCCGCGTAGAGCGCCTGGCCATCCGCGATCCTGTTGAGGTCGTTGGTGATGAGCCGGTTCACCGTCTCCAGCGCGCCCGGTCCCTTGAACTCGATCTCGCCCATGTGGCTGACGTCGAAGAGGCCGACCGCGGTGCGCACCGTCTCGTGCTCCGCGACGACGCCGCTGTACTGGACCGGGAGCTCCCAGCCGGAGAAATCCACCAGCCGCCCGCCGAGCTTCTTGTGCGCGTCGTAGAGCGGAGTCTGCCTGGCCATGGGTACGATCCTCGGGGAGCGAAAAAGCGCGCGGACTATAGTCGTCGAATGAAGATCCGCAACCGGCTCAACCCCTCGAACCCGTGCTTCTCGTTCGAGTTCTTTCCGCCGAAGACGCCGGAGGGAGAGAAGAACCTGTTGGCCACGTTGATGGATCTGGTGGAGCTCGAGCCGGGCTTCGTGTCGGTGACGTACGGCGCTGGCGGCAGCGCGCGCGGAAACACGGTGAAGCTCGTGCGCGAGATCAAGTGGCGCACCGGCATCGAGACCATGGCGCACCTCACCTGCGCCGGAAACACGCGCGAGGAGCTCGGCGGGATCATCGAAGAGCTGCTCGCGGCGCGGATCGAGAACGTGCTCGTGCTGCGCGGCGATCCCCCTCCGGGACAGAAGGAGTTCATCCCGGAGGAGAACGGCTTCCGCTACGCGAGCGAACTGGTGGAGTTCATCCGCGAGCGCGATCACACGCTGTCGCTCGGCGGCGCGGCCTATCCCGAAGGCCACATCGAGACGCCGAACCGCGACGACGATCTGCGCCACCTCAAGCGGAAGGTGGACGCGGGGCTCGACTTCCTCATCACCCAGCTCTTCTTCGACAACGCCTTCTATTTCGACTTCGTGGAGCGCGCGCGGAGGGCGGGAATCAACATCCCGATCGTGCCGGGCATCATGCCGATCACGAACTTCGATCAGGTGTCGCGGTTCACGCGGCTGTGCGGCGCCACGGTGCCCATGCGGCTGACGATGCAGCTCGAGCGCGTGAAGGACGATCCGGCGGCGGTGATGCAGCTGGGCGTGGCGCACGCGACCGTGCAGTGCATGGAGCTGCTCGCGCGCGGTGTGCCGGGGATCCACTTCTACACGCTGAACAAGAGCCCGGCGACGCGCATGATCGTCAGCGCTTTGAAGGGCCGTGTGGGATGAAGGGCCCGTGAACCTACGGGATCCGATCATCTCCATCCGCGGCCTCGAGAAGACCTACGCCAGCGGTCTGCACGCGCTGCGCAGCGTGACGCTCGACATCCGGCGCGGCGAACTCTTCGCGCTGCTCGGACCGAACGGCGCGGGCAAGACCACGCTCATCAACTCGGTGTGCGGCATCGTCATGCCCTCCGGCGGCACCGTCACCGTGGACGGCCACGACATCCGGCGCGAGTACCGCGCGGCGCGGGCGAAGATCGGACTGGTACCGCAGGAATTGGCGACGGACGTGTTCGAGACCGTGTGGGCGACCGTGAGCTTCAGCCGCGGCCTCTTCGGACTTCCGCCGAACGACGCGTATCTCGAAGGACTGCTGAAGGACCTGTCGCTGCTCGACCGGAAGGACTCGAAGATCATGACGCTCTCCGGCGGCATGAAGCGGCGCGTGCTCATCGCCAAGGCGCTCTCCCACGAGCCGAAGGTGCTCTTCCTCGACGAGCCCACCGCGGGCGTGGACGTGAAGCTGCGCCGCGACATGTGGCGGCTCGTGCACGGCCTGCGCGAGCGCGGGGTGACGATCATCCTCACCACCCACTACATCGAAGAGGCGGAGGAGATGGCGGACCGCATCGGCGTGGTGCGCAAGGGCGAGCTCATCCTCGTCGAGGAGAAGGAGGCGCTGATGCGCAAGCTCGGCTCGCGGCGGTTGACCGTGCAGCTCGGTGAACCGCTGGCGCAGGTGCCGCCGGAGCTCGCGGCGTGGCAGGTCTCGCTGGCAGCGGACGGCCAGTCCCTGACCTACACGTTCGACGCGCACGCCGAGAACACGGACATCCCTGCGCTGCTGCAGCAGATGGGAGCGCTCGGGCTGACGGTGCGGGATCTCTCCACGGAGAAGAGCTCGCTGGAGGAGATCTTCGTGAAGCTCGTGGGGGAGGACGCAGCGTGACCTCTTCACGATTCAATCCGCGCGGCGTGTGGTCGATCTACAAGTTCGAGATGGCGCGCGCGCGACGCACGCTGTGGCAGAGCCTCGTGGGGCCGGTCATCACCACCGCGCTCTACTTCGTCGTCTTCGGTGGGGCGATCGGCTCACGCATGCAGGAGGTGGGCGGCGTGCCGTACGGCGCGTTCATCGTCCCCGGCCTGCTCATGCTCTCGCTGCTCACGCAGAGCATCAGCAACGCGTCGATCGGCATCTACTTCCCGCGCTTCACCGGGACGATCTACGAGCTGCTCTCGGCACCCATCTCACCGGTGGAGACGGTCGTCGCCTACGTCGGCGCCGCGGCGACGAAGTCGATCATCATCGGCCTCATCATCCTCGGCACCGCGGCGGTGTTCGTGCCGGTACGGATCGATCACCCGTTCTGGATGGTCGCGTACCTCGTGCTGACGTCGGTGACGTTCAGCCTCTTCGGCTTCATCCTCGGGCTGTGGGCGAAGGGCTTCGAACAGCTCAGCTTCGTGCCGCTGCTCGTGGTCACGCCGCTGACCTTCCTCGGCGGCGCGTTCTATTCAATCGACATGCTGCCGCCGTTCTGGCGGCAGGTCAGCCTCTTCAACCCGGTCGTCTATCTGATCAGCGGGTTCCGCTGGAGCTTCTACGGCCAGGGCGACGTCAGCGTGGCGGTGAGCCTGGGCGTGACGTGCGCCGTGCTGCTCGTGTGCCTCGGCGTGGTGGTGTGGATCTTCCGGACGGGCTACCGGCTGAAGGAGTAGCCGGGGTCAGCGCGCCGCCGCGAGCCGCTTCGCCGACTCGAGCGTGTTGCGCATCAGCAGCGCCACGGTCATCGGCCCCACGCCACCGGGGACCGGCGTGATCCACGACGCGCGCTCGCGGGCGGCGGCGAACTCCACGTCGCCCACCAGCTTGCCCTCCGCGTTGCGGTTCATGCCCACGTCGATGACGACCGCGCCCGGCTTGATCCACGCGCCCTTCACCAGCTCCGCCACGCCCACCGCGGCGACGACCACGTCCGCCCCACGGACTTCCGCCTCCACGTCGCTCTTGCTGTGCGCGATCACCACCGTCGCGTTCGCCGCGAGCAGCATCATCGCCATCGGCTTGCCCACGATGTTCGAGCGGCCAATCACCACCGCGCGCTTGCCTGTCAGCGAAGTGCCCGTCTCCTCGATGAGGCGCATCACGCCCGCCGGCGTACACGGCTGCACGCCCCGACGACCGAGGAACAGGTGACCCGCGTTCAGCGGATGGAAGCCGTCGGCGTCCTTGCCCGGATCGATCGCGGAGATGATCGCGTTGGAGTCGATCCCCTTCGGCAGCGGCAACTGCACGAGGATCCCGTGCACCTTCGGATCCGCGTTCAGCGCACGCACCTGCGCGAGCACCTCGTCCTGGGTCGCGGTGGCCGGCAGGTGGATCTCCTGGCCGTCGAAGCCGCACTCCGCCGCGGCCTTCTGCTTCGCGCCGACGTACACCTTCGAGGCCTGGTCCTCGCCCACCCGAACCACCGTCAGCCCCGGCTTGATCCCAGTGGAAGCCGTGAACGCCCGCGTCTCCTCGGCCACCTCGGCGCGCACCTTCGCGGCGATGGCCTTCCCGTCGATGATTTGACCTGACATGTCGCGGCGGACCCTATGCCAGACTCCGCGATCGTGTTCGGAAAGGTGTTCGGGCTGGTGATCGGGGTGGGGCTCGGTCTGCTGCTGCAGGGGTGGGCAGCCGCGCTCGTGCTCGGCGCCATCGGCCTCTTCGCGGGGCATCGCTTCGACGAGCTGAAGGAGGCGCCGGAGACTCCCCTGGCCATCGAAGACGAGGACACCGACGTACGCCGCCGCCGCCCCACCCTTCGCGAGCTCGACGATCTCCCCGAGCCGATGAGCGCGACGGAGCTGGAGACGCAGGCGCAGTCGCTCTTCGCCGAACGCCTGTGCGGCCTCTTCGTCGCGGTGGCCAACGCGTCCAACGGACTGGGACGTGACGAGGTCCGCGTGGTCCGCGAGTTCTTCGAAGAGGGCATGCAGTACGGCCCCGACGAGCTCGACCTCGTGCGCGAAGCCCTGAAGTCCGCGCGCGATCAACCGCCGTCGCTCGACGAGGCGCTGCGCGTGGCGCGTGAAGAGCTCAGGGAGTCGGAGCTGCTGCTGCTGGTGGACGCGCTCTACCGGCTCGCGCTGACCGACGGCCGGCTGCGCAAACCGGAGCGCGAGGTGCTCGAGCAGGTGGCGCTGGGCCTCGGCCTCTCCGAAGAAGACGAACGCTCGGTGCAGGCGCTGCATCTGGGAGATGGCGCGTCGCACTACGAGCGGCTGGGCCTCACTCCTGATGCGACGGACGAGGAGATCAAGCGGACCTTCCGCAGGCTCGCGGCGACGCACCATCCGGACAGGGTCGCGCACCTCGGGCCGGGTGCGGTGGCCATTGCCTCGGAGACGTTCCGGGACCTGCGCGAGGCCTACGACGCGTTGAAGGAGCTGCGCGGCTTCTGAAGGCCCGAAGAGCAGCCCCTTGGCGGCCGGGGGCTTTTGTGGCTATCACCGTCCATGGCTCGCGAGCTCGTCGATCTGCACATCCACGTAGGCGGCGCGGTGGCGCCCCACGTCCTCTGGTCCATCGCGCATCAACAGGGTTTCAAGCTCCCGGCGAAGAACTACTTCGACTTCGTGGAGCTGATCACCGCGCGTCCGGATCGCGTGAAGAACCTCGAGGACTACCTCAAGATCATGCACACGGTGACGGAGAAGATTCAGTCCTCTCCGATGGCGATCGAGCGCTCCGTGTACGAGGTCATCGGCAAGGAGTATCGAGGCAGCCGCGTCTCCATGATCGAGCTTCGCTTCAACCCGATGAAGCGCAACCTGAACTCCGAGCTGGATCTCGACCACATCATCCACGCCGCGCAGCGCGGGATGGATCGCGCGGTGCTCGAGTACAACGTGAAGGCGGGCCTCATCTTCTGCCTCGCGCGCGAGTTCGACCACAAGCTGAACTCGATCATCCTCGAGAAGGCGATCAAGTACCGGAACCGCGGCGTCGTCGGCATCGACCTCGCCGGACCGGAGGCCAACGCGATGGAGCACAAGCCGGACGCGGTGGCGCAGTACCAGGACCTCTTCGACCGCGCGCGCAAGGCGGGGCTGCGCTGCACCGTGCACACGGGAGAGACGAAGGGCACCGACGCCGAGGGCCTGAAGACCGTGGTGGACCGGCTGCGTCCGCACCGCATCGGCCACGGCATCCGCGCCGCGTACGACGAAGAGGCGATGAAGATGCTGAAGGAGCACGACGTGGTGCTCGAGCTGTGCCCCACCTCCAACCTGCACACGCGCGCGGTGGACGGAATCGCCGAGCTCACGCACATCATCCGCACCTTCTGGGACCGCGGCGTGAAGTTCACGATCAACACCGACGGCCCGTACCTCCTCGACACCGACATGCGCACCGAGGTCGAGCTCGTCGAGCGCAACGGCATCCTCACGCCGGAGCAGGTCAATCAGACGCTCGCCTGGGCGAGGGAGTACTCGTTCCTCTCCCCGCAGGCCGCGGCCGAGCGCCGCTGAACGAAGCCTCCGCCGCACGCCATGTACAAGGTCATCCGCGCGCTGCTCTTCCTCCTTCCGGCGGAGACGGCGCATCACTTCGGCATGTGGGCGCTGGGGCTGCTCGGGCGCTTCACCGGGCCGTGCACCTCGCTGCGTCAGCGAGCCCTGCGCAGCGTGGGACTTCGCACGGCAGACCTCGGCGTGGAGGTGGCGGGGCTGAAGCTCGAGCACCCGATCATGCTCGCGGCGGGACTCGACAAGGACGCGGGTGCGGTGGCGGGCCTCTTCGCGTTGGGCTTCAGCGCGGTGGAGATCGGCACCGTCACGCCGCGCGCGCAGCCGGGCAATCCGACGCCACGCATCTTCCGCATTCCGCAGCACCACGCGCTCATCAACCGGATGGGCTTCAACAACGCCGGCGCAGACGCCGCGCGCGCCCGCCTGTCGCAGCTCCAGTTCCGGCCCGGACCCGTCGGCGCGAACCTCGGCAAGAACAAGGACACGCCGCTCGAGGACGCGGTGTCGGACTACCTGAAGGGCGTGGACGCGCTCGGGCCCCTGTCAGACTACCTCGTGGTCAACGCGAGCTCGCCGAACACACCGGGCCTTCGCCAGCTGCAGGAGCCCGAGGCGCTGCGGGCGCTGCTCGAAGCCGTGCGCGCGCGACGGGATGAAGTGGCGCCGGGCAAGCCGCTCTTCCTCAAGATCGCGCCGGACCTCGCGGACGAGGCGATCGACGCGATCGTGGACGTGGCGATCGATTGCCGCGTGGACGGGCTCATCGCGACGAACACGACGATCACCCGGCCCATCGAGCACCCGCGCACGAGCGAAGCGGGCGGCCTCTCCGGCGCGCCGGTGCGCACCCTCTCCCACCACGTGCTCTCGCGTGCCTATCTGCGCGCGGAGGGCCGGCTGCCAATCATCGGCGTGGGTGGGATCATGAACGCCGAGGATGCCTACGCGCGCATCCGGGCCGGCGCCTCCGCGATCCAGCTCTACACCGGCTTCATCTACGGAGGTCCGGGCGTGGTGAAGCGGATGATCGACGAGCTGCTCGGGCTCGTCCGCCGTGATGGGCTGCGGTCGCTGCAGGAAGCGGTGGGCGCCGCGCATCGAACCGCGCTCGCCGAGCAGCCTGCCTCGGCGCCCCAGCCCGCGCGCTGACGCCAGAGAGTCTGCAACTCGGCGGCCGTGCGAGCCCGTTTGGGCTCATACGGCTTCACCGGTACGCTCCGGCGTATGAGCATGAACCCGACGGTGATCCTCGCGGTGCTCGCGGGGCTGGTGTTCCTGGGCATGGCGCTGGAGGAGCTCTTCCGGCGCACCGGGATCCCGGACGTGCTGATCCTTCTTGCGTTGGGGATCGGGATCTCGGTGACGGGCGTGTTCGACCCGTCGCAGCTCGACGGGCTGGACAAGATCTTCACCACCTGCGCGCTGGTGATCATCCTCTTCGAGGGCGCGCTGCGGCTGCGGCTCCAGGACCTCAAGTCCGCGCTCGGCGGGTCGCTGGCGATGACGCTGGCCGGCTTCATCCTCTCCGCGGGTGCGCTCGCGCTGGTGGCCACGACCCTCTTCGGGATGAAGCCGCTGGTGGCGGTGCTCTTCGGCTGCATCCTCGGCGGGACCTCATCGGCGGTGATCATCCCGATGGTCCAGACGATGAAGATGAACAAGGACACGCGGACGGTGCTGACGCTCGAGTCGGCGCTGACCGACGTGCTGAGCATCGTCTTCACGCTCGCGCTGACGGGAGCACTGACCTCGAAGAGCGGCGGGCTGGAGCTCGGCGTGGTGGGCAAGGACCTCGCCTACGGCTTCGGCGTGGCGCTGCTCATCGGCGCGGTGGCCGGCTTCGCGTGGGCGGTGTGGCTGCGCGTGCTGCGCAAGAAGCGCGCGTCCATGCTGCTCGTCGGCGCGATGGTCTTCATCGTCCACGCCGCCGCCGAAGCAGTGGGCACCTTCGGCGCGATCGCCTGTCTCGCGTTCGGCGTGGTGCTCGGCAACGCGCAGTCCTTCGTGCGCAACAAGCCGTACGCGGCGGAGCTCGGCATCTACGAGGGCGAGCGCATGTTCCTCTCCGAGATGGCCTTCCTGCTGAAGGTCTTCTTCTTCGTGTACCTCGGCGCGTCGCTGAAGCTCACCGGCTACGAGCCCTTCGTCTTCGGCGGCCTCGCCACGATCATCATCTACGCGGTGCGCCCCTTCGCCGTCCGCATCGCCTTCCGCGCGAAGAGCACGCCGAAGAAGGATGCCTCTCTCGCCGCATCGCTCGGCCCCCGAGGTCTCGCCGCCGCGGTGCTCGCCACCGTGCCCGGACAGGCGGGCCTCGCGGCGGGCACGCTGATCGAGGCCATCGCCTTCGGCGTGATCCTCTTCAGCATCCTCATCGTCTCCGCGCTCACCCTCTTCGCGGACCGGCCGTTCGTGGCCAGCGCCTACGGCCGCCTGTTCAGCGGCTACACGGGCCGCTCTGACGAAGAGCGCGAGGCCGCCGCGGTGGAGCTGCCGTCCGGCCCCGCCTCGCCGCAGCCGGAGACCGTCACCGTCGAAGCTCCGCCCGCGAAGGAGGAACCGCCCTCTCCCGCCGCGGCGTGATTCGCGCCCAGCGCCTACCTCACCGCCTTCGCCACCTTCGTCGCGCCGAAGCTCACGCCCGCCAGCGCGCCCGCGGCGATGGCCGCAATGGCCGCCGTCCCTCCGTACCGCTTCCACTTCGGCGTGGGCGGCACGCTTCCCATCGGCCCCACGCCCTGCGGAATGGGCTCGAAGAGGTTCCCGCGCGGCCGGTGCACCGGCTCGTTGCGCATCTGCATCCGCGCGCCGAAGCGGCCCATGATCCTGTCCGTCAGCGGTCCGATCAGCCGCTGCGCCCAGATGATCAGCGAGCCCTGGAGGAAGACGGGGATCTCCTTGCTCTTCGGCTTCTTCGCCACCTTCACCACCGCCATCGCCGCGACGTCCGGATGGTAGGTGGGCGGGACCGGCTGTGGCGCGGCGTCGAAGTGCGTGGGCGCGTGGTCGAACATCGGCGTCGAGACCGACGGCACCAGCACCGCCGACACGTCGATCCCCGTCCCGTGCAGCTCGAGCCTCAGCGCCTCGCTCCAGCCGAACTGCGCGTGCTTCGCCGCGGTGTACGCGGAGAGCAGTGGCGCCGCGCCGACCGAGAGCATGGACGCCACGTTGATGATGTGCCCGCTGCGCTGCCGCCGGAAATGCGGCAACACCGCGCGGGCGAAGCGGAAGCAACCGAACGCGTTCACCTGGAAGGTGCGCTCGATCTCCTCCCACGAGAGCTGATCGAAGTACCCGTACGCCTGCACCGCGGCGTTGTTCACGAGGATGTCGATCTTCCCGTACCGGTTGAGGCACTCGGTGACCGCGGCCTCGACCTGCTCCTGCTCGGTCACGTCACACACGAAGGCATAGGCCTCGTGTCCCTTCGCGCGCAGCTCGCGGCACAACAGCTCCAGCGCCTCACCTCGTCGCGCCACCACGAGGAGCCTCACGCCCTCCTCCGCGAGCCGGACGGCGGACTGCCAGCCCACCCCGCTCGACGCGCCGGTGATGATCGCGATCTTCCCCTTCAGCTCCTGCCGCATGGGTGCTCCCCCCTCTCGCCCTGCCCGAACTTCAATGACTACGCCGGCACCAGCACGTCGCTGCCGCGCTTCACTCCCGCCTGCCTCGCACGCCCGTCCCGGATCGCCCGGTACAGCGCGTCGTGCCGCGCGCACAGCTGCTCCAGCGTCAGCTCGCGCTCCACGTACGCCCGCGCCCGCTCACCCATCCGGCGCGCCGCCTCACGATCGTCGAGCATCCGCTCGAAGGCCCGCGCCAGCGCCTCAGGCTCGTGCCTCGGGACCACCAGGCCACGCACGCCGTCCTCGATCAGCTCCGGATTTCCGCCCACCGCCGTCACCACCATCGGCAGCCGCGCGGCCATGCCTTCGATCACCGCGTTCGACAGGCCCTCGGCGCTCGAGCACAAAACGCCCATGTCCGCGCGCGCGAGGATCGCCGGCACGTCCAACCGGTGCGAGAGGAAGTGCGCCCGGTCGCTCACGCCGAGCTCACCCGCCATCCTGCGAATCATCTCCGTGCGCGAGCCCGACCCCACGAAGAACGCGTGCAGGTCGCGGCCCTTCGCCTTCAGCAGCGCGAGCGCCTGCAGGGTGTCCTCCTGCCGCTTCACCGGATGCGCGAGGTTCGCCACGTGCGCCACCACCGGCGCGCCCTTCGTGTCCGGCAGCGGCGCCGAGAGCCCGTCCGACATGCGCTTGTCGAAGCGCGGCAGATCGATGCCGTTGCGGATGACCGTCACCCGCTCCGCGGGCACGCCCTCCTCGTCGACGAGCATCTTCCGGATCGCCTCGGCGTTGGCGATCACCGTGTCCGCCATCTTCGTGCACGCGACCAGCGCCTTCCGCTGCATCGGCGTGTGGAAGTGCGCGAGGTCCAGCCTCCCCACCGTCAGCCCCACGCCCGCGAGCTTCGCCGCCGGCCCCGCGAGCAGTGCCGTGTAGAAGTCGTGCGCGTGCACGACCTCGATGCGGTGCGCCTTCAGCCACTTCGCGAGCCGGACGATCTGCCGGAGCGTGTTCGGCTTCTTCACCGAGCCCGCGAAGGAGAACTCCGCCGGCAGGTGTCCCAGGCGCCACACGTCCTCGAGCAGCGGCCCCGCGTTCTGCGTCACCGCCACCCGGATGTCGTACCGGCGCGGCAGCCCTCGCAGCAGCTCCAGCACCTGGCCTTCGGTGCCGCCGATGTGGAACGACCGGACGAACTCGACCAGCCGGATCGGCCGGCCGTCGAGCACCTCCTCCTCCCGCCTCATGCCCTCGCTCCCTCCCACGGATTCTGTGTCACGACCCCAGCGCCCGCCCCCTCCGGCGCCTTCGACGCGGCGGTCTCCGCCCGCGCGATCCGGTCCGCACACGCCGCGAGCGCGAAGAGCACGTAGAAGTGCGCGGACACCGTGTATCCGGAGAAGAGGTTGCACACGATGTAGCCGCACACCGCCGCGGCCAGCCCGTTGGCGAGCCAGCCCCACTCGCTGTTCCGCGACGCCGCGAACACGCCGCCCGCCGCGCCGCCGGTGAACATGAGGAAGAGGATGAGCCCGATGAACCCGAGCTCTCCCACCACGTCGAGGTACACGTTGTGCGCGACGAACGCGGTCGTCGCCTCCGGCGGCGCGTAGAGCGGCCACGCGTAGCGGAACCCGCCCAAGCCTACGCCGAGCAGCGGGTTGTCCGCGCTCATCTGCGAGGCCACCTCCCACGCATAGACGCGGCCCATCGCCGAGGCGTCGGTGTGGAACTCGCCGATCGTCTCGTTGCGCTGCCAGAACGACGAGGGCGCGAAGAGCACGAGGCCGATGAAGAGCGCGAACGCGGCGACGAACGTCTGCAGCCGGCGCTTCTTCTCGAGGAACATCCACACCGCCATCGCCACCACGAGGCCCACGAAGCCGCCGCGCGAGTGGCTGTACACGATCGCCGTCACCGAGAGGATGCCGGCCAGCACGCACAGCGCGCGCATCAGCCACGGCGTCTGCTTGCGCACGAGGAACGCCACCGCGAGCGGGATGACCAGCATGAGGTTCATCGCCATGTGGTTCGGGTCCGCGTACACGCCGAGCCAGCCGGCGCGGTAGCCCTCCACCAGGTGCTCGCCTGCGTGGTAGCTGGTGATGACGTTCCAGCTGGTGACGATCGACGAGAGGATGATCGCGCCCGCGAAGATCATCAGCCGCCGCCAGGTGCTGATGACGTTGACCATCGTCAGGTACACCGCCAGCAGCTTGAGGAACTCGATCGCCTGCGTGCGCGTGGTCTCGGGGTGGATGGTCCACTGCACCGAGACGTACGCCAGCGCCGCGAGCGCCACGAGGGCGAGGCCGCGCGTGCCGTCGAAGTAGAAGGGCTCGCGCTTCACCAGACGCCGCAGGAGCATCAGGCACGCCGCGAGCACCGAGGACGTGAACGCGAGGCGCAACGGCTCGAGCGCTTCGATCCACATCGAAGGAATCGTGTACATCACCACCGCGAACGTGGTGAGCGCCGCGAAGGCGATGCCATCCCGCCCCGCCGCCGCCGGTCTTTGGACATCCATGGCGGCCGGAGTTAGCAGCCCCCATGCCACCGCCACCCGCCAACTTCCGCAATGATTCTGGGCGTTTGCGGCGACGCGCGGGAACCCTGCGCCCGCGAACCTGAAAAGGCTACAGCCCCGCTTCGGCCGCGAGTGGAACGATCTCGGCCACCTGGGGGCCCACGTTGCCCTCGGTGAGCCACTGCGTTCCCCACTCCTCCGCCAGCCGCGCGAGGATCGCATCGCCGAGCACGCAGGCCTCGACCACCGCCGCGTCGTCGTCGCCCAGACTCTTCGCGAACGCCGCGTGCACCCGCTCCGTCGTCTCCGCGCGGACCTTCGACTTCACGCCGGCAGCCGCGGCGTTGCGAGGGCCCACGAGCCTCTCGAACAGCTCGGGCACCCGCCCCTTCGGCACCGGCGCCGCGCGCACCTCACCGTCGAGCACCGCCTGCGCCACCGCCGCCGCGAGCAGACGCTCTGTTCCCAGCACCTCGAGCGGCTCGCTGAACTGGAGCAGCCGTTCACGCGCAGCCTCCTCCGTCCCGCCGAGCAGCGCCCTGAACACGCGCACCTGCACCCGCGCGCGCTCCACCCGCTTCATCGCCTCGTCGAGCTCGCGACGAGAACGGAACGGCACCGGCTCCGCGCCCTCCACCGCCAGCGCGCGCAGAGGCCTTCGCCGCCGCAGCGCGCCGAGCACGTTCGCCAGCGCGGAGAGCACCAGCCACGTCTGGCCCACGTGCGACAGGGGCTCCTTCCACAGCCGGTCCACCGCGAACTTGAGCTGCAGCGTGAGCGAGAACCCCAGCTGGAAGAGCTTCCGCGCCGGATGCTCGCGCACGCACTCCACCGCCAGCGCCGCGTCGCCCGCGCACAGATGCTCGAGCGCGAGGTTCAGGTAGTCGCGCACCAGCTCACCGGTGCGACGGACCGCATCGAGATCGCCCGGGTCCCCGACCTCCGCCACCAGCGCCGCGTTCGCCAGCTCCACCAGCTCCGCTTCGAAGTTCTCGCGCTCCGTCGGCTCCAGCGCGCGCAACGCGGCCTCGGCGTAGTCCACGCGCGTGCCGCCGCTCGGCGACTTCACGAGGCCGCTCGCCCGCGAAGCGTCTCCCGAAGCCTCCCCCGAAGCAGAAGCCGAAGCCGCAGCGCCCGCCGGCCTGGACACCTTCTCCGGATCCGTCCACGCGAAGATCGCCGCGGCGTCCTGCGCCGCCGGAAAGCCCAGATCCCCGAGCCGTCCGGTGCGGAAGCGGAACGCGGTCTCCTCCAGCTCCGAAGGCAGCTCCCACCGCGTGGCCTCGAGCAGGCGCACCGTCTCGAAGGGGTTCCGCGCGAACAGCTCACCGAGCAGCGACCGCAGCGCCGCCAGCTCCACGCCCTCCGCGTGCAGCTCGAGCAGATACCGTCCCTCCGGCGACTCCATCGTCACGCCGGGAGGGTTCACGTCCGGGTCCTCCTCCAGATCGTGAACGGTGACGAACGCGCGCAGCAGGTGCTCGATCACCTCGAGGTCGATCGCCTCGAGCTTCTTGAGGAACTCGTCCTGCTCGCTCCCCGAGTGCGCGGCGCGCAGCCAGGTGAGGACCTCGTGCGGATCGAGGCGGTCGCGCTTCCACCCGCCCAGATCCACGAACGCGCGGAACTGCGCCGGCGAGGCGAGCCCGACGATGTCGGTCGCGTCCTGCAGGCCCACCTCGACGATGGCGTAGTAGAGCTCCGGCGCCGGCACGCTGCGCACCAGCGCCTGCGCGTGCTCCGAATCGATCAGCGCATCGAGCTTCTGCTTCGGCGCCAGTCCCGCGAGCTTCTGCCGCGCCTGCGCCAGCGCCGCGCGCTGCCCGCCCTTCCCCTCTGCCACGACGCCCTCGCTCTTTTCCGGCTCTGCCTAGCCGATGTCGCCGCAGGTCCACTTCGCGTTGAACGACCGGAGCACCGGCGACGTCTGCCCGTCGTTCGACAACAACACGAACTCGATCCGCGCGTAGGTGCCACGCGGAACACCCGCCGCCTCCAGATCCACCGGCGACTGGGTGAACGGTCCGTACCGAGGCAGCGCCGAGTTGTCCAGATCCGCCAGCGAGTTCGCCACCTTCACGAAGACCTGCACCGACGTGCCCGGCGGCACCTGCGCGTCCCACGTCAGCTCGATCCACCGGCTCAGCTGGTTGCACGCCTGGGCCACGTGCCGGTAGGTGCCACGCGGCGCGGTGAACTTCCGCAGCGCGTACCCGGTGAAGTCCGAGTACGTGTAGAGCTGCCCGCCCTGGTTTGCCGTCCGCAACACGGCGCCGGTGTCCCGGTGGATGCGCATCGCGTTGCCACTCGCGTTGTTCACCCACACGTGCCCGTCCGAATCGAGCCCCACTCCGATGCTGGTGTGCGTCTGCGCGTCGGTGGCCTCGATGAAGTCAGCCGGTCCGGTCGCCGTCTGGAAGGGCCGCAGCACGCCGGTGTCGCCGTCGAACGCGAGCAGCTGTGCCGCGCCCGCGCTGTTCGTGGTGGCGCTCATGAACACGAGCCCCGTCTCGTCCACCGCGATCCCGCGCCCGCGTCCGAAGCCGGTGCCCGCCGGAGAGGTGATGTTGAAGTCGAACCGCGTCCACGTCCCCGTCGAGTGGTCGTAGCGCGCCGCGTACGGCCCGAGCCATCCCGCGAGCCACACGCGGTCCTTCCCGTCGATGGCGATGCCGTACGAACCGGTGCTGCCGTTGAAGAAGATGTCGTCGCTCACCAGCGTGGCGGTGCCGTCACCATTGACCTGGATCAGCGCCAGCCGCGACTGCAGCGCGTCCACCACCCACAGCCGCTGCTTGCCGTCCACCGCCGCGCCGTAGGGCCCCGAGGTGAACGAGGGCAAGGTGATCGCCATCGCTCCCTGCGCGTTCACCGGCTGGATCTGCCCCGTCACCGGGTGCAGCTTCACCATGCTCTTCGTATTCCACACGCCCACCCACACGCTGCCCGCCGAGCCCTCGAGGCCGGTGCTGATCGCCAGCGCGCGCGCCTTCACGCCGCCGGTGGTGCCGCCGACCTCGGTGCTGAAGAGGATGCACTCGTCGTACTGCGTCGGATCCGCCCAGTCGGAGGGGAAGATCATCTCGCCGTCCGCGGGGTTGGTGCTGATGACGCCGTCCCCGTTCTTGTCCGACGAGGTCTCGATCGAACCGTTGCCGTTGCGGTCCACGCACGACGACAGGTCGTTGGCGATCTTCGTCACCGAGCCCATCGTCCCGTTGTCCGCCGCGCGGTTCGCCACCCACACGTCGCCGAAGAGATCGACCGCGGTGCGGCTCGGATGGTTCGCCGCGTTTCCGCGCAGCGAGGTGAGCACGTTGCCCAGACCGTCTCGCGGCACCACCGAGTGGTATCGGCCCGCCTCGTTGCCGGTCTTCGTGTCGTACTTCGAGACCGTGCCCGCCGCGTTGTTCGCGATCCACGCGAAGTGCAGCTGAACCTCGCCGGAGTGGAGAACGATGTTCCCATTCTCGTCGAGCTTCACGCCGTCGCCCGAGCCGCCCACGCCACCGGGCGTCCCCTCCGGCGTGAACCCGCCCGGTCCCACGCCCGTGTTCGTGGTGCCGTCGCCCGCGTCGAACCCGCCCCCGCCGCCATCCGTGTCGCCGCCCGAGCCCGCGTCGCCACCGTCCGCGCCTCCACCCTTGCCCCCGTCCGGCCCGATCACGACCTCGCTGCCCTTGCACGAGCAGCCACCCACCGCGGAACCGGTGAGCACGAAAAAGAGCGAGAGGACGGGGAGCGTTCGAGTGGTGATCACGAAGCGAGTCTCGACGCTCGCAACTCGCCGCGTCAACGAGCGCCGCCGGCCGCCTCACCGGCACCTTCGCGAATCGTAGCGAGACGTCCGCGGCCGCTGCACAATCACGCGCATGCGAAAGCTCACGTACTTCGTGGCGACGACCGTGGACGGCTTCATCGCCGGGCCGCAGGGTCAGTGGGATTTCCTCGTGACCGAAGGCGTGACCTTGCGCGCGCAGGCGGAGGAGCTCCCGGAGACGCTGCCGCAACACGCTCGCCGGGCGATGGGCCTGTCGGACACGCCCGCGCGCTTCGACACGGTGGTGATGGGACGAGCGACCTACGAGCCCGGCCTCTCCGCCGGCTTCCCGCATCCCTACGCGCCGCTGCGCACGGTGGTGTTCTCGCGGACGCTGCCGTCGAAGGAGGAGGGCTCGCTGCGGATCACCTCGGACGATCCGGTGGCGACCGTTCGCGCGCTGAAGAGGGAGGAGAGCCCGAACGGCCTCGGCATCTGGCTGTGCGGCGGCGGCAAGCTCGCGGCGGTGTTGGCGGACGAGATCGACGAGCTGGTGGTGAAGCTCAACCCGCGCCTGACGCTCGGCGAGGGCATCCGCCTCTTCGAGGGCCGCTTCTCACCGCGCAACCTCACCTTGCGAGGTCACCGCACCTTCGACAGCGGCGTGATCTGGCTGACCTACGACCTCTTGCCGCCGCGCTGAGCCGGAAGCTCCACCCGCTCAGGAAGCACGTCGAGCAGCGACTCCCACAGCTCCTCCAGCCCGATCTTCTCCACCGACGAGAAAGGGAGGATCACGTCCAGCGGCAACTCCAGCTCCTGCGCGAGCTGCACCAGCCTGGGCTTTCGGCGCGCCTTGTTCAGCCGGTCGATCTTCGTCGCCGCCACGAGCACCCTCGGCGAACGCTCCGAGAGCCAGCCGAGCATCTCCTGATCCTCGTCCGTCGGACCGACCTCTGCGTCGATGATGCTGACGACGATCTGGAGCTGGCGGCGCTTCTCCAGATAGGTCTCGATCATCTTCTGCCAGGACGAGCGCTCGGTCTTGCTCACCTTGGCGAAGCCGTAGCCCGGCAGATCTGCGAAACGCACCATGCGGCGCTCACCGTTCCGGTCCACGTCCACGTCGAAGAAGTTCAGCGTCCGGGTGCGGCCCGGCGTGTTCGACACGCGCACGAGCTTCTTGCGGCCGGAGAGCGCGTTGATCATCGACGACTTGCCCACGTTGGACCGGCCGACGAAGGCCACCTCCGGGAAGTCGCCCTCCGGGTAGCCCTTCTCCTCCACCGCAGTGATGACGAAGCGGGCATCGAGCAGCTTGATCAACGCGTCACGTCCTTCTTCTCCGCCACCTGCACGTTTGTCGCCCCCGAGTCCTTCGCTGGCGCTTCGCCGCGAGGCTTCTGCGGCGCCCCCTTGGACGGCGCGCTGGGCCGGGTGGGCAACGGCGCCTTGCCGCGACGCGCCCGCTCCGCGCTCCAGTGATCGATGAGCCCGAGCGCGCGGCCGAACTCGAACGGCTGCAGCGACGGCGAAGACGCGTCGTGGCACCCGCGGCAGGAGCGCTCCGAAGGATCCTGCAGCCCCACCAGCCGGGAAAGCTCCGGGTCGCGCATCACGTACTCCGGCGAGTAGTGCTGGCCCGCGCCGTGGCAGGTCTCGCAGGTGACGCCGGCGACCTCGCGCTCGCGCAGATCCGGCGCGTGGCAGGTGACGCAGCGCGCGTCCTTCGCCTGCTGCGGCGAGAGCGAGTCCAGCGCCCGCGCGTGCTTCGACGCGCGCCAGGCGGCGTACGCCTCGGGATGGCAGGCCTTGCAGCTCTCGGCGCCCACGAACTCCTGGGCCAACGCCGCGGCGGGCCCGAACGCGAAGACGAGAGCAGCGGCGAGAACGAGGGGAGCGCGCATCGGCCCCTTCTCTATCCGCGCAATGCCGGACCGACAAGCGCGTGCCATGATGAACGGATGATTCGTCCCTGGCCGCACGGCCTGCGTGTCGTCGGGCTCACCGGCGGCATCGCCTCCGGCAAGAGCACCGTCAGCGCCATGCTGCGCGAATTGGGCGCGGAGGTGATCGACGCGGACGTGCTCGCCCGCGAAGCCGTCGCCCCCGGCACCGAAGGCCTCCGCGCGGTGGCCGAGCGCTTCGGCGCGGAGATCCTCAAGCCGGACGGTTCACTCGATCGCGAGCGGCTCGGCGCCCGCGTCTTCTCCAGCGCCGAAGACCGCGCCGCGCTCAACGCCCTGCTCCACCCGCGCATCCAGGCACTCGCCCGCGAGCGCGCCCAGACCGCGCACACCGAGCGCGGCGCAAGGGTCGTCTTCTACGACGCGCCGCTGATCGTGGAGAACGGAATGCAGGGCCTCTTCGACGGGCTCGTGGTCGTCTCCCTTCCGCGGGAGTTCCAGCTCGAGAGGCTCATGGCGCGCAACGCCCTCTCGCGCGAAGCCGCGGAGGCCCGGCTCGCCTCGCAGCTCCCGCTCGAGGAGAAGGTGCGTCACGCAACCTTCATCGTGGACAACGCGGGCACGCTTTCGCAGACGCGCGCGCAGGTGGAGAGATTGTGGGAGGAACTGCGCGGTTAACGCGTATGCTCCGCCGCCGTGAGCGGGTACTTCGTCACCGGCTATCCCGGCTTCATCGGCAAGAGGCTCGTGGAGCACATCGCGAAGGAGGATCCCCAGGCGCGGATCTTCCTCCTCGTGCAGCCGAAGTTCCTCGAGGACGCGCGCACCTACGCGGCCCGCCTGCGCGGCGGCGCGAAGGTCGAGATCCTCACCGGCGACATCGTGGACATGCACCTCGGCCTCTCCGGCGAGGAGTACAACCGCCTCTGCGACGAGGTGACGGACATCTTCCACCTCGCCGCCATCTACTACCTGGGCATCCCCCGGGAGACGACCTGGCGCGTGAACGTGGAGGGCACGCGCAACGTCCTCGAGCTCGCGCGCGACTGCAGGCGGCTGCGGCGCTTCAACCACTTTTCCACCTGCTACGTCTCCGGCGACCGCGTGGGCGTCATCGCCGAGGACGAGCTCGACCTCGGCCAGGGCTTCCGCAACGCGTACGAGGAGACGAAGTTCCAGGCGGAGAAGCTCGTGCGCAAGGCGGCGGAGACGCTGCCCGTCACCATCTACCGGCCCTCGAGCGTGGTGGGAGACTCGCGCAGCGGCGAAATCGACCGCTTCGAAGGGCCCTACTACCTCGGCATCCTCCTGGTGACCTCGCCGCTCTCGGTGCCGCTGCCGCTGCCCGGCAACGGCGTGGCGCCGCTGAACGTGGTGCCGGTGGACTACGTGGTGGAGGCGGTGTGGGCGCTCTCCCGGGACGAGCGCGCGGTGGGCAGGACGCTGCACCTCGTGGACCCGAACCCCATGAGCGCGCGCCGCGTGTACGAGCTCATCGCGGAGAAGGCGAACAAGCGGCTGCCCAGGTTCACCCTGTCGGCCAAGGCGGCGGACGTGATGCTGCGGCTGCCCATCCTCGAGCGCGTCGCGCGGCCGCAGCGCGCCGCGATCAGCTACGTGAACCACCTCGCCATCTACAACTGCCACGAGACCCTCACGCTGCTCGACGGCACCGGGATCTCCTGCCCGCCGCTCTCCACCTATCTCGACAAGCTGGTCGCGTACGTGCGCGACTACTACCGCCGAAGACGCGAGGAGCGCTCGGAGGCGGACGACCCGCTGGACCGCCAGGGTCCGGGAGACGAAGGATGACGAAGCAGTTCAGGGAAGGTGACACCTTCAGCCACGAGCGCACCTGCGAGCGCTACGGGCCCATCTACTACGCAGCCGCCTCCGGCGACTTCAACCCCATCCACCTCGACCCCGAGGTCGGCCAGATGGCGGGGCTCGGCGGCGTCATCCTCCACGGCATGTGCACCATGGCGTGGGCGGTGGAGGCCACGGTGAACTTCCTCGGCGACCCGGGCGCGCTGAAGCGCTTCCGCGTCCGCTTCTCGAGGCCGGTGGCGCCGGGCGACACGGTCGTGTTCAGCGGCCGGGTCACTCGCGTGGAGGGCGCTCGGCTCGCCGGTGAGCTCAGCG
Organism: Pseudomonadota bacterium; assembly: GCA_023423535.1. GTDB lineage: Bacteria > Myxococcota > Myxococcia > Myxococcales > Myxococcaceae > JAFAFL01. The sequence continues at coordinate 16,356 of JAFAFL010000100.1, read as the reverse complement.
CGAAGAACCAGAAGGGTGAGGACGTGCTCAAGGGCGCCGCCTTCGAGGCGGACGTGGGAGGGTTGTCGTAATGCCGGTCGATCCGTCGAACGTGGGCCGCGAGTGGGGCCCCTACCGCTACGAGGCGGGCCTGGAGAAGATGCGCGAGTTCGCCGTCGCCGTCGCCGGTGGCGTGCCCTCCTCCGCCTTTGGTGGTGAGCCGCCCGCGGGCCTCAACCCGCTGCTCTGGAACGAAGAGGCCGCGAAGAGCGGACCGCACGGCGCCGTCGTCGCGTTCCCCACCTTCCCCGCCGCCTTCGCCATGCGCCCCTTCACCGAGGCCGTGACCGACCCGAAGCTGGGCATCGATCTGGTGAAGCTCGTCCACGGCGAGCAGGAGTTCGAGTTCCTCGAGGTCATCCGCGCCGGCGACGTCCTCACCACCTCCGGCAAGCTGACGAAGATCTTCGAGAAGGCCGGCATGGACTTCGTCGTCATGCAGACCGAGACCACCAACCAGCACGGCCGCGTCGCCCTCCGCGCCACCTGGACCGCCGTCATCCGGCGCTGAGCGGCACTCGACGCACCTGCCCGCCTCCTCTGGGGACGGGCAGGTGTCCCCCTCCCAACACTCCGTCCCTCAGTGCCCATCTTGCTGGGCATGAAGCGACTCGGACTCTCGGCGGCAGCGTTGGCCCTCGCCCTTGGCCTGGGCCTCTCCTCCACCGCGCACGCGCAGGGGCGGCGCGCAAACAAGCAGGGCGACGTGAACCTCATGCTGAAGGGCGGCGTGGGCGACTACACCGGCGACCTGTCGAACTTCACCACCGCCGGCCCCTCCTGGGGCGTGGTCTTCAACGTGCAGCCCTGGAACATCCTCGGCTACGAGGTCATGTACGACGGCTCGCGCAACCTCGTGAACGACGAGCGCGTGGCGCAGACGCCGGCGATCACCCGCCACGGCATCAGCGGCCTGGTGAAGGTCGCGCCCCCGTTCATCTCGAAGGTGAAGCCCTTCGTGGGCGCGGGCTTCGGCGCCTCGCTCGTCCGCGTGAGCGAGCACGAGGAGAGGCTCTACGAGGGCGAGCTGATGCAGGAGGTCCCCGTGGCCGCCGGCATCGAGTTCAACACCGGTGGCGTCACCGCGGGCCTGCGCGGCACCTACCGCTGGCTGGTGGACGAGTCCTTCGCCTCGCCCGCGGCCGCCGGCAATCCGCAGGGCGGCTTCTTCGACGCGGGCGTGACGGTGGGCGGCCGCTTCTAGGCTGCACCGGCAGGGAAAACGAAAACGCCCCGGAGCCCAAAGGGTCCCGGGGCGTCTCGCTGTTTCGCAACCTTCTGCGCCGGTGTGCCTAGGCGCGCGCCGCAGTGGGCGCCGCGGCAGTACCGCCCGGTCCCTGCTTGCGCGCCGCGCGCTCGTCGAGCCAGATGGTCAGCGGCGACGCGATGAAGATCGTCGAGTACACGCCGACCACGACGCCGACGAGCATCGCCAGCGCGAAGGTCCGCAGCTCGCCGCCGGTGAAGACCACGAGGCCGATGAGCGAGAGCGCGGTGGTGCCGGCGGTGATGATCGTGCGCGAGAGCACCGCGTTGATCGCGTGGTTGATGATCTGCGACATCGGCTTGCCCTTGAGACGGCCCGCCTCCTCGCGCACGCGGTCGTAGATCACGATGGTGTCGTTCACCGAGTAACCGACGACCGTGAGCAGCGCGGCGATCGCGGTGAGGTTGAACTCCGCGCGGGTCACCACGAAGAAGCCCAGCGTCATGATCACGTCGTGCACCAGCGCCAGCAGCGCACCGGGCCCGAACTTGAAGTCGAACCGGAACGCCACGTACACGAGGATCGCGATCATCGCGTAGATGACCGCCATGATCCCCTGGTTCCGCAGCTGCTTGCCCACCTGCGGGCCCACGTAGTCCACGCGCTGCCGAGTGAAGTCCGGCTTCTCCATCCCCGCTGCCAGCGCGTTGAAGATCTGCTCGGACACACCGCTCGCCACCAACTGGTAGTCGTACCCGCCGGTCGTCGCCGCGCCGATGGAGCGGATCTCGCTCACGCCCACGCCCGTCGCCTCCACCGCCTTCTCCATCTCGGCGATGTCCTTCTGCTCGGCGAAGCGCACGTTCACGAGGCCGTTGTTCAGGTCCGCGTCATACAGCGACACCTGCCCCAGCCCCTCCAGCGCCCCGCGCACCGCCGCGTCCTTCTCCGGCGTGAGCTGGGTGACGCCGCCCATGCGCAGCACGTACGCGTTCTCCTCCTCCGCGCCCACCCGCTGCACCTGGACCGCGCCGAGCCCGGCCCGCTCCGCGCGCTGCCGCACGTCCGTGGGCGAGACCTCGTGGTTGAAGCGGACCTCCACCACCGTCCCGCCGGCGAAGTCCACGCCGAGGTTCAGCCCGAAGAGGGCCAGGAGGACGATGACGAGGACGTTGAGGATGGTGGAAGCGAGCACGGCCACGCGCCGCTTCCCCATGAAGTCGAACTCCGTCTTCTGATTCTGAGTGCTCATGAGCCTGTCGTTCCCTGTGCTCTAGACGGAAAGCGTCTTCACCTTGCGCACGTTCACGAGCCAGTTCGTGATCACCCGGGTGACCACGATGGCGGTGAACATCGACGCCACGAGCCCGATGATCAGCGTGGTGGCGAAGCCGCGGACCGGGCCGCTGCCCATCACGAACAGCACGAGGCCGGCGAGGATCGACGTCAGGTTCGAGTCGAAGATCGTCCAGAAGGCGAGGTCGTAGCCGCGGTCCACCGCCGCGCGCAGCGTCTTGCCCCCCTTGAGTTCCTCCTTGATGCGCTCGTTGATGAGCACGTTGGCGTCCACCGCCATGCCCAGCGTGAGCACGAAGCCGGCGATGCCGGGCAACGTGAGGGTCGCGTTGAAGAGCGACAGCGCGGCCAGCACCATCAGGCCGTTGAGCAGCAGCGCCACGTCCGAGATGAGGCCCGCGGTCCGGTAGTAGATGGCCATGAAGAGCACCACCAGCGCGAGGCCCATCACCGCCGCCAGGCTCCCGCGACGGATGAGCTCCGGCCCCAGCGTCGCGCCCACCTGCCGCACCTCGCCGATGGTCACCGGCGCCGGCAGCGCGCCCGCCTTCAGCACCAGCGCGAGGTTCTGCGCCTCCTTGATGCCCTCCTCGCCGATCCGCCCGATGGTGATCCGCGCGCGGCCGCCGGGGATCTTCTCCCGAATCTGCGGCGCCGAGTGCACGGTCTCGTCGAGCACGATAGCCATCAGCCGCCCGCGGTTCTCGCCGGTCAGCCGCTCGAAGTCGGCCGCGCCCGCCTGGTCGAAGGTGATGTTCACCTCCGGCTCGTTGAACTCGCCCGGGAAGTACTCCGCTCCGGTGAGGCTCTCGCCCGTCACCAGCGCCCGCGACTCCAGCAGCCAGGTGCGGTAGGCGCGGCACTCGCCCGCGCGCACCGGATCCGGCACGCACTCGAGGTGCACGTTGCGGCCTTCCGGCGCCTTGCCCTCCACGTACTTGAGGAGCGCCTCGCGGTCCCGTCCCTCGAGCTGATCCCCCGAGAAGGTGATCCCCGGCGGCGGCGGCTGCTGCTGCACGAGCCCGTTGAAGAAGGAGCCCTGGTCGGTGGCCACGAGCTTGAACTCGAGCTGCGCGGTGCGGCCGATGAGCTGCTGCGCCTGCTCCGGATCCTCGGCGCCGGGGAGCGAGATGACGATCGCGTCAGATCCACGCTTGCGGATCTCCGCCTCCGCCACGCCCCACTTGTCGATGCGGCGGCGGATGATGACCATCGCCTGCTCGAGCGCCTCCTCCTGGAACTCGATCACCCGCGTGTCCACCAGCGCGAAGGTGATCTCGCCGTCCGCGCGGTCGGACACGTTCATGTCGCCGCCGTAGAAGTTGTTCACCTCGCGGATGATCGCGTCGGCCGTGGTCGGGTCGTTCGGCCGGACCACCAGCTGCAGGTCCTTCGGCCGCGGCACCACCGTCGCCGGCAGCTTGACCTCCTTCAGCCGATTCTCCATCTGACCGGCGCGGCGCTCCACCCGCTTCTGCAGCGCGGTGCGCGTGTCCACCCGCATCACCAGGTGGATGCCGCCCTGCAGGTCGAGCCCGAGGTTCAGGCGGTAGCGCGCCGGCGGCGCGAAGGCGGGCATCCGCTCCTCGAGCGCCGCGAGGTTGTTCCGCTGCTCGGGCGGCAGCACCACCAGCGAGTAGTAGGTGGGGATGAGCAACCAGAGGCACGCGAGCGTGAGCGCCGCGATGAACAGCCCCTTCCACAGGCCTGCGCGCGCCATCTACTTCCCCTCCTTCTTCTCGTCCGCGGCCGGGGTCTCTGCAGCCGCCGCCGGCTGCGCGACCTTCCCCTGCACCGCCGACTTGAGGAACCGCATCTTCACGCCGGACGCGACCTCGAGCATCACCTCGCGATCGGTGACGGTGTGGATGCGGCCGATGATCCCGGACTGGGTCACCACCTCGTCGCCCTTCTTCAGCGAACCGACGAGCTCGCGGTGCTCCTTCGCCTGCTTCTGCTGAGGCCGAATGAGCAGGAAGTACATGATGGCGAGAAGGACGACGACGTATCCAATCGTCATCAATCCGCCGCCGCCGGCACCGGCGGTCTGCGCGAGAAGCAGGGGGAAGGTGCTATCCACGGGAGGGGCCTCGGACGTTCGAAGCGCCGGCAACCCATGAGAAACGCTGCACTTCTCCGAGGGAGCCGGCCAGAGAGGCGGGCCTCTTATCAGTAGAGAGCACCCCCTTCAAGCTTCGCAACGGGTATAAGCCGCGGCATGAACCGTCCCCTTGCCCTCGCGTTCGCCCTCTTCGCCGTCCTGACGACCGCCGCCTGCTCCGGTGACACCACCGGCGAGGCCTGCACCGAGACCGCGGACTGCCAGAAGGGCCAGACCTGCTACACCGATCTGCGCGACGGCTTCTGCTCCCGCGGCTGCACCGACGAGGGCACCGACCGCGCCTGCGGCTCCGGCACCGTCTGCTCCCAGAGCGGAGAGCGCCTCTTCTGCGCGCCCACCTGCGAGGAGACCGCCGACTGCCGCACGGGCTACGCGTGCCTCGAGGTGCGCGGCACCACCGTGAAGACCTGCCGCCCCCGGACCTAGGCCGACGAAGCGCCCTGCCCCTTCGCGGCCTTCGTGGCCTTCGCGACCTTCGTGGGATTCGGCCCCTTCGGCACCGGGCGGTGGCGCTCGGTGATCTTCCGCAGGAACGCGCCGTAGCGGTCCTCCTCGATCGCGCGGCGCGCCTCGGCCATCAGGTTGAGGAAGTAGTGCAGGTTGTGCAGCGTGTTCAGCCGCATCGCGGTGAGCTCGCCGGACACGAAGAGGTGCCGCAGGTACGCGCGTGAGAAGGTGCGGCAGGTGTAGCAGCGGCAAGCCGGATCGAGCGGTCCCTTGTCCTTCGCGTAGGCCGCGTTCTTGATCACGACCTTGCCCTCGCTCGTCCAGAGCAGGCCGTTGCGCGCGGTGCGGGTGGGCAGCACGCAGTCGAACATGTCGATCCCGCTCGCCACGCAGGTCACCAGATCGAGCGGCGTCCCCACCCCCATCAGGTAGCGCGGCTTGTCCTTCGGCAAGAGCGGCGCGCTGTAGGCCACGCCCGCGTGCATCGCCTCCGGGGCCTCGCCCACCGAATAGCCGCCGAGCGCATAGCCCGGCAGGTCCACCGCGCAGATCTCCTCGGCGTGGCGCTTGCGCAGGTCCTCGTGGAGGCCGCCCTGCACGATGCCGAAGAGGCTCGACCGTTCGCGGGACCAGGCGGTCACGCAGCGGTGCAGCCAGCGCGTGGTGCGCGCGAGCGAGTCCTCGAAGTAGCGCCGCTCGCTCTGCGCGGGCGGGCACTCGTCGAAGGCCATGATGATGTCCGCGCCGAGCGTCTGCTGGATCTCGATCGACCGCTCCGGCGTGAGCATGTGGTACGCGCCGTCGAGGTGCGACTGGAAGCGCGCGCCTTCCTCGGTGATCTTTCGCTTCTCCGCGAGGCTGAAGACCTGGAAGCCGCCCGAGTCCGTGAGCATCGCGCGGTCCCAGGAGATGAACTGGTGCAGCCCGCCCATCTCGCCCACCAGCGCGTCGCCCGGCCGGAGCATCAGATGGTAAGTGTTGCCGAGGATGATCTTCGCGTCGAGCTCCTCGCCCACGAGGTCCGCCGGCGTGAGGCTCTTCACCGAGCCCGCGGTGCCCACCGGCATGAACACCGGCGTCTCCACCGTGCCGTGCGGCGTGTGCAGCCGGCCGCGGCGCGCGCCGGTCTCGCTGTCCACGTGGAGGAGCTCGTAGCGCACGAGCCCCGGTTCGACGCGCGAATCACCCTTCACCGAAAGACTCCTCCGAACGCGAGATGAACATCGCGTCTCCGTAGCTGAAGAACCGATACCCCTGCGCCACCGCCGCCCGGTACGCGGCCATCGTGTTCGAGTGACCGGCGAACGCCGCCACCAGCATGAGCAGCGTCGAGCGCGGCAGGTGGAAGTTCGTCACCAGCGCGTCCACCTGCCGGAAGGTGAAGCCGGGCCGGATGAAGAGCGCGGTGTCGCCGTAGCCTGTGCGCAGCTCGCCCGTCTCCGGATTCGTTGCGCCCTCCAGCGTGCGCACCACCGTGGTGCCCACCGCGATCACCCGCCCGCCGCGCGCGCGCGTCCGCGAGATGGCCTGAGCCGTCTCCTCCGGCAGATGGAACCGCTCGGTGTGCATGCGGTGGGCGGAGAGCTCGCCGCGGACCGGCAGGAACGTCCCCGGCCCCACCTCCAGCGTGACCCACGCCCGCTCCACGCCGCGCCGCGCGAGGTCCTCGAGGATCGCCTCGGTGAAGTGCAGCGACGCGGTGGGCGCGGCCACGCTCCCTGGCGTGCGCGCAAACACCGTCTGGTAACGCTCCCGGTCCCTCTCGGTCGGCTCCCGCGCAATGTAGGGCGGAAGGGGGAGCCGGCCGAATCGCTCGAGCACCTCCGAGAGCGGACCCGCCGCGCCGAAGCGAACCCGGTACTCACCCTCACCGAGCGCCTGCAGCACCTCCGCGGTCAGCGGCGCCGGGTCCTCCCCGGCATCGAAGAGGAGCTGCGCGCCCGGCTTCAGTCCCTTCGACGCCTGGCCGAGGCACACCCACTCCACCGCGTCCGCGCCGCCGGCGAGCGCCTCGCCCGCGGGAACCTCCGGCGCCGGCCTCACCAGCAGCAGCTCCGCGCGCCCGCCGGTCAGCGCCTTCCTGCCGATGAGCCTCGCGGGGACCACGCGGGTGTCGTTGAGCACGAGCAGATCGCCTCTGCGCACGAGCAGCGGCAGGTCGCGGAAGTGACGGTGCGCAAAGGCCCCCGAGGCGCGGTCGAGCGTGAGCAGCCGCGACGCATCGCGCTCCGCGAGCGGCGCCTGGGCGATCTGGTCGGGCGGCAGCTCGAAGTCGTACGCGTCGAGGCTCTGGGTTTGAAGATCCGGTCCGGTCACGCAGCGCGCTTAATACAGCGTCTGCAGCTCCGTGCCCGGATAGTAGTGACCGAGGATCTGCGTGTACCCGCTCCCTCCGTCGGCGAGCGCCTTGGCGCCCCACTGACAGAGCCCCGCGCCGTGACCGAAGCCACGGCCGGAGAAGTGGAGCGCATCGCGGCCCTTCGGCTTCACCTCGAAGTGGAGGCTGCGGATCCGCCCGTAGCCCACGCGCGCACGGAAGGCGACGCCGTCCACGCTCCTGCCCCCCTCGGTGGCCACGCGCGACACCCGTCCCGTCCGCGTGCGTCCCTGAATTTGAAGCTCGTGGACCTTCTTGCCGCCGAACGCGCGCGAGAGCTCCGACAGCGGCACCGTCGCCTCCCACCGGCTCTGCGGCAGCGACGCGCAGGGACAGCTCACCGCCGGCAGGTACGGCAGATCCCGCCCGAGCGCGTGCAGGCCCTCCTCCGTGCGCCCGCCGCAGCTCGCGTGGAAGTAGGCCTCGATGGGCTGCAGCTCCCAGGTGAGCACCTCGCCGCGCGTTGCCTCCACCGCCGCCTTCGTCCGGGGATCCTCGCGCGCCACGCCGCCGTACACCTGGTGCAGCACGCTGGAGCCGAGGTGGAAGGGCTGTCCGTAGGCCTCGAGCTTCTTGTGCAGCGCATAGGTCCGCGCCGCCACCGCCTGCGCCTTCAGCGCCTCCTCCGGGAAGCTGCGCGGCATCTCGCTGCCGAGCACCGCGGCCAGGTAGTCCTCCAGCGACACCACGTTGATGACCTGCAGCTTGTCGCGGTGCACGCGCACCACCACGTCGCCCCGGACCTCGTGGCTCAGCGCGCGGATGGGCGCGCCCTCCTCCGCGGTCTGGAAGCGCACCTGCGGCTCCGGCCACACCGCGCCCTCCACCAGCAGCCGCCCGCGCTCGAGCCTCACCCGCGCCAGCTCCTTTGCCACCGGCGTGAAGTGCCCGTCTTCGTCCACGTCGAGCCCGAAGGCGAGCCCCGCGCCGCGGATCTCCACCTCGCGCCCGTCCGCATCGCCCACGTGGATGCGCACCGTCTCCACCGCCCGCGCCTCGGCGATCGGCAGCGAGACGATGGCGGCGGCGAACGCGAAGACCGCCCCTGCGACAGGTCGCAACATCATGGTGCGCGAGTGTAGGAGCGGCGATCCGCGGCTCAAGAAAACGGCCGTGCTAGAAGGCGCCGCGTGTCTCCTCCCAACGCCGAGGCGCTCGTCCACGCGCTGCAGAGGCTCCCCCCGCGCGAGGCGCAGCTGTTGACGCTCCGCTTCGTCGAAGGGGCCGGCCTCGAGGGCGTTGCACGTGCCTACGGCAGCTCCACGGCCGCGGCCCGGATCCACACCCTCCGCGCGGCGCGCCTGCTCGAGGTGGCCCTGGAGCGACGCGCGGACCACGACGCACAGGTCCTCCCGCTCGATGCGCCCCCGCGTTCGGATGCCGAGGACGGACGTGACGCCGCCGCTCTCGAAGAGGCCCTCGCCCTCCCGTCTCCGTCCGCGTCGAAGCTGCCCACCCTCCTCCGCGCCCTCCGCGAGCACGCGCCGGAGATCCGCCGCCTCTCCGCGGAGCTCGAGGCCCGCCAGCGCGCCTCGCCCGCCCAGCGCCGCGCGGACCTGTTGCGACGCGCCGCGGTGGTGGCCCTGGTGGCCCTCGCGTTGTGGCTCTACCTGCGCGGTGGGAAATGAGTTGGACGCAGAGGGGTTATCCGAATATCCAACGCGCCCGTATGAACAAGCTCCTGCCCGTCATCGCCCTTGTCTCCCTCACGCTCCTCGGCTGCCCGAAGGCGGCGGACACCGCGCCCACCGGGACGGACGAAGAGCGGCTGGAGGTCTACGCCTCGCGCCTCGAGGAGATGCGCGTGCGCGCCCAGGCCCGGGACCTCAGCTGCGGAGACACCTGCAAGCTCTCGCGCGACGTCTGCGACATGGCGAAGCAGGTCTGCGACATCGCGCAGCGCAACCCGGACCGCGGCCAGAACCTCTGCGTCGTGGCCAGCGAGGACTGCGCCCGCGCGAACGACTCCTGCGCCTCCTGCAGCCGGTAGCCCTACGCCCGCCGTTGCCGCGCGGGTGAGCGGCCTCTAGCATCCGTGGTCATGCCGCTCCCCGTGCGCTCGTTCTCCCCGCTCCTCGTCTCGCTGCTCCTCTGGCCCGCGCTCGCCCTCGCGCAGCTGACGCCGGAGAAGGTGGCGCAGATCCGCCTCGAGGAGCAGGAGGCGATGGAGAAGATCTCGAAGGAGCACGGCGACCGCCTCCCCGGCGAGATGGACAACGCCGAGCGCCGTCAGGTGATCGAGAAGCAGCGCGCCGCCTCGGCCGCGGTGCTCCAGAAGCACGGCGTCAGCACGAAGGACTTCGCCCTCTACACCATGCGGATGTCGCGCGAGGAGCAGGAGCAGTCGAAGACCGCGCAGCGCCGCCTCGAGGACGCGGCGAAGGCGAAAAAGGAGAAGGAGCGCGCGGCGAAGAAGGACGAGAAGAAGGGCGAAAAGAAGGACGCCCCCTCCGAGGAGGACGTCGTCATCCAGCAGGGCTTCGGCGAAGAGAACCCGGTCGAGCTCGAGGCCTCCGAGGACGCCCCGCCCGAGATCCAGCGCGGCACGCCCGCCGAATAGCCGCCTCCGTCAGCGGGCCCGCCAGACCTCGTCGTACGGACAGGTGCAGTCCCGCTCCTCCGGCTCCGGGTAGGCGTAGCGCTCGCCGCGGAAGTTCCGGAAGACCGTCTCCGTCTCGCGCCGCTCCACCACGTACTCGGGCTGCAGCGTCACCTTCCCGCCGCCGCCGGGCAGGTCCACCGCGAGGTGCGGCACCGCCAGCCCCGTGGTGTGCCCGCGCAGGCTCTCGATGATCTCCACGCCCTTGCCGATCGGCGTGCGCAGGTGCTCGAGCCCCTCCGCCACGTCCATCTGGTGGAGGTAGTACGGGCGCACGCGCATCTTCAGCAGGCCGTGCATCAGCTCGCGGATGATTCGAGGATCCGAGTTCAGCCGGCGCATGAGCACCGCCTGGTTCTCCACCGGCACGCCGTGATCCACCAGGCGCTCACAGGCCTCGCGCGCCTCCGCGGTCAGCTCCTTCGGGTGGTTGAAGTGCGTGACCACGTAGAGCGGCGCGTGCCGCCGGAGCATCTTCGCCAGCGCGTCGTCCACGCGCATCGGCAGGACCACCGGCACCCGCGTGCCGATCCGGATGATCTCCACGTGCGGAATCGCCCGCAGATCCCCGAGCAGCGCGTCGAGTCGCCCGTCCGCCAACAGCAGCGGGTCTCCCCCGGAGACCAACACGTCGCGCACTTCCGGATGGGCGCGCACGTAGTCCACCGCCTCGCGCAGCGCATCGCGGGTGAACGCCGCCTCGCCGCCCTTGGTGATCCGGCGCCGCGTGCAGTGCCGGCAATAGACGGAGCAGGTATCGAGCGCGAGCAGCAGCACCCGGTCCGGGTACTTGTGCACCAGCGCCTCGGTGGGCCGTGTCTTGTCCTCGCCGAGCGGGTCGCGCAGCTCGCCCGGCCGCGACTGCGCCTCGGCCTGGGTGGGCACCGCCTGCATCCGGACCGGACAGAACGGATGCGCCGGATCGATGAGCGAGAGGTAGTACGGCGAGATCCCCAGCCGGAAGATGCCGGCGGTCTCCTCGCAGCCGCGCCGCTCGTCCTCGGTGAGGGGCAGCACCTTTGCCAGCGCGGCGCCGGTGCGGATCGCGTGGCGCTGCTGCCAGCGCCAGTCGTTCCACTCCGCGTCGGTGGCCTGCGGAAAGAGCTCCCGTCGCCGCGCCGCCGGATCCGAAGCGCGCACGGAAACGCCCACGTCCGCGGCGGAGCCCCCGGTGAGATCTCCGAGGCCCCGCGCGCTCCCCTGACCGTCGGTCATCGCCTAGCCCGCGCGGGCGGCGTCCTTCCACCACTGCTGGCCGCTCTCGGGCAGCGTGTAGATGGGATCGCAGTACTCGTACTTGCGGCTCAGCGCCTCCGGGTCGTCGCGCTCGACGGAGGTCCGGTAGTTCTTCGTCCAGTAGCTGATCCCGCGCTCGCGGTCGTACTCCGCCACCTGGTGCACCCAGCGCTTCCCCACGAACGGCACGTCGCACACGATGCGCGGCGTGGCGAAGCCCGGCAGGTAGCCCATGATGTCGTGCTGCAGGTGCTGCGCCTCCCACACCGCGAGCCGCCAGTGCTCGGAGTTGGGGATCATGTCGCACATGTAGAAGTAGTACGGCATGATCTTCACGTCATCGAGCAGCCGGAAGCAGAGGTCGAGCAGCGCCTTCGGCGAGTCGTTGACCCCGCGCAGCAGCACGCCCTGGTTCCGCACGTCGCGGAAGCCCATGTCGAGCAGCTTGCGCACCGCCTTGCCCACCAGCGGCGTCGCCTGCTGCGCGTGGTTCACGTGGGTGTGCACCGCGAGGTCCACGCCGCGCTCCACCGCCTTCTTCGCCAGCCGGTCGAGCCCCGAGAGCACGCTGTCCTGCAGGAAGTGCTGCGGGATCGCCATCAGCCCCTTCGTCGCCAGGCGGATGTCCCGGATGTTCGGGATGTCCATCAGGCTGCTGACGAACGGCTCGAGCACCTGGATCGGCAGGTTGGCGATGTCACCGCCCGAGACCACCACGTCCCGCACCGACGGCGTCTTCCGGAGGTACTCGAGGATCTGCGCGTAGCGGTCCTTCTGCTCGATGTCGAAGCGGTGCTTCTCCACCTGCGGCACGTCGTTGCCGACCAGATCCATCCGCGTGCAGTGCCCGCAGTACTGAGGGCAGGTCGCGAGCAGCTCCGCCAGCACCTTCGACGGGTAGCGGTGCGTGAGGCCCTGCACCACCCACATCTCCTGCTCGTGGAGCGAGTCGCGCTGCGCCTTCGGGTGGTTCGGCCAGTCGGTGCGCCGGTCGCGGATCGCCGGCAGCATGTAGCGCCGGACCGGGTCGCTCCACAGGTCGCTCACGTTCATCGTGTTGAGCATCTGCGGCGGCACGAGCAGCGACATCGTCGCCCGCTCCTGCTGGTCCTTCTGGATGCCCAGCGCGAGATCGTCCGGGAGCAGGTCGCCCAGCGCGGCCTTGAGCTCCTTGAGGTTCTTGATCGTGTGCTTGCGCTGCCAGACCGCGCTCTCCCACTGCTCGGCGGTCACGTCGCGGTAGCCGGGGATGCGGCGCCAGTCCGGCTCCACGAAGGGCTGCTCGAGCGGGTAGCGGAACGGCTGTTCTGCGGGGCCGGCGGCACGACGCTCGGCAACGGGGGTCTTCAACTGCGACTGGGGCTCCATGGGAGGCACCTATACTCGATGCGCCCCCGACCCGCGACAACCGACGCGGCGCCTGCTCTGCCCCACCCCTTCCGGCCGGAATGATGCGCTGCGCTACTCGACGGGCACGTTCACGAGGAGCGCGGTCTCGCCCTCGCGGATGGTCACCATCTGCGGCGCGCTCGTCTTCCCGTTCACCACGAACTTGATCACGTGGTTCCCCACCGGCAGCACCAGCGGGTCGGTGCGGGGGATGGGCGTCGTCCGGCCGGTGTTCTTCGTGCCCACGATCACCTGCGCCCCCGCGGGCCGCGTGCTGCAGGCGAGCGATCCGGTGGCCTTCGCCGCCGCCGGCTTCTTCGCCGAGGCCGTCTCCACCTTCGGCGCAGGCGCCGGCTTCGCGGCGGGCGCAGGCCTGGGGGCGGGCTTTGGCGCGGCAGCCTTCGCGACCGGGGCCGGCTCCGGCGAGGGCTCGAGCGCCACGCGCACGTCGGTCATCCCCGCCTCGGTGGCGGTGAAGGTGCCCTTGAAGTTCTTGAATCCGGTCTTCTTCGCGGTGAACGCGTAGCTCTTGCCTACCTCGAGGTCTGTGACCTCCGCCGGCGTCTTGCCCACGGTGCGGCCGGCGAGCTGGATCTCCACGTCCGCCTCGGCCGAAACAAACCTCGCCGTAAAGGTCTTCGGCTTCTCGGGGACGGCCGGCGCCGCAGCCGCATTGCTGCCCTGCGCTGCCGCGGGAACGGTCTGCGCGGCAACCGCAGCCTCGGCACCGCCGGCCTGCGCCACCGCCTCCGGATTCGCCTTCGCCGGTTCACCGCCGCTGCCCGCCGCGTCGTCGCCCGAGCCCTGCGCCGCAGCGGCCCCCTGGGCAGCCACCGCCGGCGCCTCGGGAGGAGCCTTCGCCTCCGCGGTGAGGCTGACGGTGAACGGCGGGTTCGGGCCCTTCACCACCTCGATGACCCGCTGCTCCGGGCGGTAGCCCTGCGCGGTCACCTGCAGCTCGTGCTGGCCGGGCTCGAGCTCCACCATCTTCCCGGCAGGAACCTCCGCGCCGTCGACGAAGACCTGCGCTCCGTCGAACGGGGTGACCATGAAGACGACCTCGCCGCGGCCGCCGCCGAGCAGCACCGCCGCCGCCGCCACCACCGCGAGCAGCGCCGCCGCGCCCACCGCCGCCACGAGCAGCACGGTGCGGGACTTGCCACCACCCGCACCCGCCGCGCTCTTCTGGGCCTTCCCCGCGGTCGCTGCCGCCTTCGCCACCGGCGCCTGCGCCGCCGTCTGCCGCTTGCCCCTCGAAGGCGCGCTCACCTCACGCGCGGGCGCCGCCGACTCGTCGTCATAGCGGCTGTAATCCGGCGCGTTGAGCATCTGCGTCGCCTTGACGCCCCCCGGCTCCGGCTCGTCGCCATAGTCCGGGGCCTCGAGCATCCGCGTGGACTGGTGCGCCACGCCGCCGCCGTCTTCGTCCTCGTAGCGGGGCGCGTCGAGCATCCGCGTGGACTGCTGTGACGCCGGGTTCTCCTCGTCTCCGTAGTCCGGCGCCTGCAGCATCCGCGTGGACTGTTGCGATGCCGGGTTCTCCTCGTCCCCGTAGTCCGGCGCCTGCAGCATCCGCGTGGACTGCTGCGAGGGCGGATTCTCCTCATCGCCGTAGTCCGGTGCCTGGAGCATCCGGGTGGCGCCCGCGCCGGGGCCTCCCGTGTCCGCATCGGGATCGAACGAGGGGTCCGCGTGGTCGTGTTCGTCGTGACCCGGCCCGGTGGGCAGCGCGTGCGAACCGGTGTCGTCGCCCGCGTGCGCGAGCCCGTCCTGATCCTCCGTCTCGCCGCCGAGCCCCGTCGGCACCGGGCCGATGGTGGTGGCCCCGCCGTAGGACTCCGAGCTCCCGCCGAGGATCACCTTCGGGCCGCTCTTCCGGTCCCCGCGAGCCTGCCCCGCCGCCGGACTTTCCGACTGCCCGTCGCCCACGCCGTACGAGACCGCCTCACTGACGATCTGGGTCTTGTCGCCCGGCCCGTCCATCTCCTCGAGCTCTTCGGCCGAGGGGGGCGGAATGTAGGGGGCGCCGCGCGAGGCCGGCGTCGAAACCGCCGGCACCGAAGTCATGGACATCCGCGCCGCGGGCACGCCGCCCTGAGTCGGACGAGCCGCACCCGCCGGCCGCGCCTCCGGCTGACTGGGACGCCGCGAGGGCCGGGCCGCAGACGTGACCGGGGCGGTAACCCCGCTGCTCTCGATCTGGTCCGGGCGCACCACCGCCGCGTACCGCTCCATCTTCTCCGCCTCGCGCGCGAGGTCCTCGACGAAGGCCTCCTTCATGAACGCAGAGAGGTGCTTGGCGGAGTAGATCTGGTCCCCCGCGAGGAGGAACCGCATGAGGTCCTCCTGCAGGTCAGACGCCCACTGGTAGCGGTCCTCCGCCTCCCGCGCGAGCGCCTTGAGGACGACCTTCTCCAGCCCGGGAGGGATGCTCGGATTGAACTGCGTCGGCAGCGGGACGTCCGCGTTGCGCACCTTCTCCAGCGTGGAGAAGTCCGACTCGCCGACGAACAGCTTCTCGCCGGTGAGCATCTCGTAGAGGATGACGCCCACCGCGAAGATGTCGCTCCGCCGGTCGATGGGGAGCCCCCGGACCTGCTCCGGGCTCATGTAGCCGAACTTCCCCTTGAGGATGCCCGCCTGGGTCTTCTGGCTCCGGTTCGCCGCCTTGGCGATCCCGAAGTCGATGATCTTCACCTCGCCCTCGTAGGAGCAGAGGATGTTCTGCGGCGAGATGTCCCGGTGGATGATCGCGAGCGGCTGTCCGCGCGCATCCTTCTTCCGGTGCGCGTAGTCGAGCCCCTCGCACATCTTCGAGGCGATGAAGACCGCCTGCGCCGTGGGCATGATCTCCCGCCGGCGCCGGTACCGCTCGAGCAGGGACCGGATGTCCTTCCCCGCCACGTACTCCATGGCGATGAAGTAGTTCTCGTCGTGCCGCCCGAGCTCGTGGATGTGCACCACGTTGGCGTGGTTCAGCTGAACGCTGATCCGCGCCTCGTCGATGAACATCGTGATGAACTCTTCATCCTCCGCCATGGTGGGGAGGATCTTCTTGATGGCGAGAATCCGCTCGAAGCCCTCCACGCCGAACGCCTTGGCGATGAAGACCTCTGCCATCCCGCCGACGTTGATCCGCTCCAGCAGGAGGTACTTCCCGAAGATTGTGGGCTTCTTCATCGAGCGCGTAAACCTGCTGTAAATCCGAGGGGTTGAATACCCCGCCCGGTATCTGGCAGAGCGACCACTGTAGTCCCATCCCGGACGCTCCGTCAAACGGAGCGGCCACAGAGATCGCCGGGACCGGCCACAGGACCAGCGCCGCCTCGCGCCAACTCGCCCGGCGAACGACACGAGTCCGGGAGCTCGCTGCCGGATCTCCTGGCAAGCGCCGCCTCCGCCCGCGAACAGTCGCGCCGCACAGCGAGCCCCTCCGGCGGCCCACGAGCACCGGGACCTGGTCGCCGCCAGGAACGAGCACCGAGGACCGACGTGACCCGCAAAGGCGAAGGCCCCCGTCATTTCTTTCGAGATTACCGGGGCCGTGAAAAAAAGATCCGGCAGCGACCTACTCTCCCACGCGGTTTCCCGCGTAGTACCATCGGCTCTGGAGGGCTTAACTTCCGTGTTCGGGATGGGAACGG
>JAFAFL010000148.1 GCA_023423535.1 Pseudomonadota bacterium | reverse complement strand
ATACCACGATGCTGCGCTGCAACAAAGATGCTGCAGCGCACAAATCGAGGCCCGAGCGGGTCAGTCCATGGTGCAGGCGCTCGGCATCGTGCCCGTACAGGTCCAGCCTGACTCCACCGCGCAGTTGGCGTCGCAGCCGTCGGTGGGAGAGGTGTCGCCGTCATCGCAGTCCTCCGCGCCCACCTTGATGCCGTCGCCGCAGGTCGACGTGCAGACACTCGGCGCGCCGGAGCAATTCCAGCCGGTCTCGATCTGGCAAGTCGCCGAGCAACCGTCCGTCCCCATGGTATCGCCGTCGTCGCAGGTCTCGCCGCCGTTCAGGACGCCGTTACCGCACGTCGGCGCCGGCGTCACCGAGTTCGACGCCGCCGACGGCGCGCTCTGTCCGACGACGTTCGTCGCGCGAACGGTGAACGTATACGACATGCCGTTCGTCAGGCCCGTGACCGTGATCGGCGAAGCGGGGCCCATGCCCGTGAAGTTCCCGGGGCTGCTCGACACCGTGTACGACGTGATCGCGGCACCGCCGTTGCTGGCGGGTGCGGTGAACGTCACCGTCGCCTGCGCATCACCTGCCGTCGCGGTGCCGATCGTCGGAGCACCGGGCACCATGGCCGCGGCCTGGCACGTCCCGCTCGCGCAGGTCAGGCCCGACGCGCAATCGCTGTTCACGGAGCAGGTCTTGCCGCTCGAGCAGCGGCCGCAGGTGATGCCGTTCGACGCGGCGCCACCGCAATCGATGTCCGTCTCGGGACCATTCTTCGTACCGTCGCCGCAGCGCGGGCCGAGGACGACCGTCGAGACACACACGCTCGAGCACGCGACACATGCGCCGCCGTAGGCCGCGGTGCACGTGCCGGTGTTGTTCGCGCCGAGGTCACACGTCTCCTGGCCGTTCGGCGCGTTGATCGTGCCGTCGCCGCAGTACGGACCCGTGTTGCGGGTCGCCGTCTGGCAGGCACTCGTGCAGATGTTGCACGTCGTCGTCGCCGGGTTGGCCTGCTGCCACGGGCACGACGTCTCCGTGAACGAGTTGCCGTCGTCGCAGAGCTCGGTCGTGCCGAGCGGGCCGTTGTCGATGCCGTCGCCGCAGTACTCGCCCATCAGGCTCACCTGCGCGACGCAGCCCATCGTGCACTGCGTGCAGGTCGCGGCGCCGTACGGGCACGACGCGGGCAGGGCGGCCGCGTTGTTGCCGGCGCCGAAGTCACACGCCTCGGTGCCCTGGACGAAGCCGTCACCGCACACCGACGACTTGCACGCGTTCGTGCAGCCGTCGTTGTTGTTCGTGTTGCCGTCGTCGCACTGCTCGATGTTCGACGGACCGACGGTGTTCGCCTTGCCGTCGCCGCACACGTTGATCTTGCAGGTCGCGGTGCAGCTGCGCGTGTCGCCGTTGAGGCCGGCGCCCGCGTCGCACTCCTCGATGCCGGTGCGGACGTGGCCGTCGCCGCAGATGTTGATCTGGCAGGTCGCGGTGCACGCCTTGTCGTTGCCGTTGTTGCCGGTGCCGAGGTCGCACTGCTCGCCGGTGTCGACGATGCCATTGCCACAGCTGATCGAGAGGCAGCCACGCGGGCTCGCGCTGCCGTAGCAGGTCGGGCTGTCCGCCGTCGTACCGGTGTCACACTGCTCGCCCGGGTCGACGGTGCCGTTGCCGCAGCGCTCGAACTGGCAGGCGGCGGAGCAGCCGTTCATCGCCGACGGCGGGTCGCACTGCTCGGTGCGGGTGCCGGGGGCGGCCGGCGGGTGGTAGTTCGCGTTGACGATGTTGTCACCGCACGTCGCGGGCGTGCAGTCGACGTCGCACGACGCGGGGTTGTTCGGCGCGGCGCCGTTCACCGACGGGTCGCAGGCCTCGCCGTTGTTGAGGATGCCGTCGCCGCAGCGCTCGATCTGGCACGTGTTCGAGCAGCCGTCGCCGCTGTTCGAGGTCGGGTTCGCCGTGCCGACCGGGACGAAGTCGTCGTCGCACTGCTCGCCGGCCTCGATGATGCCGTTGCCGCAGCGGATGAAGCGGCAGCCCGGCGTGTTGCCGCTCGGCAGCGAGCACGCGTAGGTGATGCCGTTGACGGTCGCGCCCATGGTGTCGCACTGCTCGACGCCGGTCTGGACATGGCCGTCGCCGCAGACCGCGTTCTGGCAGTTGACGCACGCGTCGGTGTTGACCGCGTTGTTGTCGTCGCACTGCTCGGCCGGCGGGTTGAGGACGCCGTTGCCGCAGCTCGCGAGCTGGCACGCGTTGGAGCAGCTGTCGAAGTTGTTCGTGTTGCCGTCGTCGCAGGCCTCGACGCCGGGGGCCTCGCCGTCCTGCTTGCCGTCGCCGCAGACGTTGAGCTTGCAGGCCGCGGTGCAGTTCCGCGTGTCGCCGTTGTTCGCGGCGTTGTCGCACTGCTCGCCGGCGGTCGCGTTGACCTTGCCGTCGCCGCAGGAGCGGGTGGTGCAGTCCGCGTTGCACGTCGCGGTCTCGCCGCCGACGCCCGCGCCGTTGCCGTCGCACTGCTCGCCGTTGTTGATGATGCCGTCGCCGCAGTTCTCGAAGTCACACATCGCCGAGCAGCCATCGCCGCTCGTCGTGTTGCCGTCGTCGCAGTCCTCGCCGGGGTTGAGGACGCCGTTACCGCAGCCCTCGCTCATGCACGTGCTCGAGCAGCCATCGCCGTTGTCGGCCCCCTGGCAGCCCGGGCCGCCCTTGAGGCAGCCGTCGTCGCACTGCTCGACACCGTCGCGCACGAACAGGTCACCGCAGACCGCGATCTTGCAGTTCTGGACGCAGGCGTCGGTGTTCGACGTGTTGCCGTCGTCGCACTGCTCGCCCGGGTCGAGGATGCCGTTGCCACAGCCCTCGATCCGGCACGTGCTGGAGCAACCGTCGCCGTTCATCGTGTTGCCGTCGTCGCAGAGCTCGACGCCCGCGCGGACGTGGCCATCGCCGCAGACCGCGTTGGCGCACTCGACGCACGCGTCGGTCGTCACGAGGTTGCCGTCGTCGCACTGCTCGCCCTGGTCGACGGTCATGTTGCCGCACGACGCCGACTGGCAGGCGTTCGAGCAACCGTCGAAGTTGTTCGTGTTGCCGTCATCGCACTGTTCGATGCCAGGCGCCTGCATGTCGACCTTGCCGTCGCCGCAGATGTTGAGGAGGCAGCCCGCGGTGCAGTTGCGGGTGTCGCCGTTCTGGCCGATGCCGTTGTCGCACTGCTCGCCGGCGGTCGCGTTGACCATATGATCACCACCCGCGCGCAGGGTGCAGTCGATGTTGCAGCTCGCGGTCTCGGTCGCGAGCGGCGTGCCCGACGTCGGTCCACCGTCGCACTGCTCCGCGCCGTTCATGCTGTTGACGACGCCATCGCCACACACGGAGATCTTGCAGGAGTTGCGGCAGCTGTCGTTGTCGTTCTGGTTACCGTCGTCGCAGTCCTCGCCCGGATCGACGATGCCGTTGCCGCAGCCTTCACCGGAGCGGCAGTCCGAGTTGCAGCCGTCGCCGCTCGTCGTGTTGCCGTCGTCGCAGAGCTCGACGCCCGCGCGGACGTGGCCATCGCCGCAGA
>JAFAFL010000107.1 GCA_023423535.1 Pseudomonadota bacterium | reverse complement strand
CGACCGCGGCCCGCGAGCGGCGCGCGGTCATCGTCGAGGACACCGGCATCACGAACCTCGAGGGCCACACCGAGCTCGTCCAGCGGTTCGGGGAGAAGGCGCTCTTCGCCCTGCCGCTGCTCGTGCGCGGCGAGCTGCTGGGCGTGGTGGTGCTCGACGACACGCGGGGCCCGCGCCACTTCGACGCGCACCTCGTCCGGCTGGCGGAGGCCTCGGCGGGCCTCGTGGCCCTGGCGGTGGCCAACGCGCGGCTCTACGAGAGCCTGCGGAAGAGCTACGCGCAGCTGGAGGAGACCCGGGCCGAGGGCGTGAAGCGCGAGCGGCTGGCGGCGCTGGGCGAGCTCTCCGCGGTCGTCGCCCACGAGGTGCGAAACCCGCTGGGGGTCATCTTCAATGCCACCAGCTCCCTGCGCCGGCTCGTTTCGCACGGTGGCGACGCGCAGATGCTCCTCGGCATCATCGCGGAGGAGAGCGACCGGCTGAACCGCATCGTCTCCGAGCTGCTGGACTTCGCGCGGCCCCGGGCGCTGTCGCTGCAGCTCGAGAGCCTCGAGTCGCTCGTGCGCGAGAGCGTGGAGGCGGCCCGCGCGGACCGCTCGCTCGCCTCGCGGGTGCGCTTCGAGGTGGACTTGCCGAAGCGCCTGCCGCCGCTGCCCATCGACCGGCACGTGGTGCGGCAGGCGCTGGTGAACGTGCTCCTCAACGCGATGCAGGCCATGCCGCAGGGGGGCACGGTCCGCCTCCGGGTGCGCGCGGAGCCCGACGCGCCCGTTCCGCACGTGTGCGTGGAGGTCGAGGACGCAGGGCCGGGCATCCCGCCCGAGCTCCTCGGGCGCGTGTTCGAGCCCTTCTTCACCACCAAGGCGCGCGGCACCGGACTGGGGCTCGCGGTGGTGAAGCGGATCGTCGAGGACCACCGCGGCGAGGTGTCGGTGCGCTCGAAGCCCGGGCAGGGCACCGTCTTCACCTTCCGGCTGCCCCTCGCTGCCGGCGAGGCGACCGGCCTCTAGCCGGAGGTGGGGTTGCGGCGCGCACGCGGGGGCGGTAGGGACGCTGCGTGATGACCCAGGCCGACGGAGCCCCCACAGTCCGCGGGCGCGTGCTGGTGGTGGACGACCAGCGGAACATGCGCGCCACCACCGCCATGCTGCTGCGCGCGGAGGGCTACCAGGTGGGCGAGGCCGGCACCGGCGAGGAGGCGCTGGCGCTCCTCGGCCAGGGCCCGGTGGACGTGCTCCTCACCGACCTCAAGATGGAGCCGATGGACGGGCTCACCCTCCTGCGCAAGGGCCTCGAGGCCGCGCCGGGGCTGCAGGTCATCGTGATGACCGCCTACGGCTCGATCGAGACCGCGGTGGAGGCGATGCGGCTGGGCGCCTACGACTACGTGACGAAGCCGTTCAAGGACGGCGAGCTCGTGCACCGGGTCCAGAAGGCCTTCGAGCGCACGAAGCTCCTCTCCGCGGTGACGATGTTCGCCGGCGAGTTCAACTCGCGGCACGGGCTCAACGCGCTGGTGGGGCGCTCCCCGGCGATGAAGGAGCTGACGAACCGCATCGTCCGGGTGGCGCAGAGCGACGCCACCGTGCTCATCCAGGGCGAGAGCGGCACCGGCAAGGAGCTCGTGGCGCGCGCCCTCCACGCCCAGAGCCGCAGGCGC
The DNA here is from genome assembly GCA_023423535.1 of Pseudomonadota bacterium. Classification (GTDB taxonomy): domain Bacteria; phylum Myxococcota; class Myxococcia; order Myxococcales; family Myxococcaceae; genus JAFAFL01. Next base: position 41,883 of record JAFAFL010000107.1, on the reverse strand, counting down.
GAGCGGCCCTTCGTCCCGGTGAACTGCGCGGCGATCAACGAGACCCTCCTGGAGAGCGAGCTCTTCGGCCACGCCCGCGGCGCCTTTACCGGCGCGGTCCGGGCCCGGCGCGGCCTCTTCGAGGAGGCGGACGGCGGGACCCTCTTCATCGACGAGGTGACGGAGACCTCCGCCGCCTTCCAGTCGAAGCTTCTCCGCGTGCTGCAGGAGGGCGAGGTCCGCCGGGTGGGCGAGAGCACCGCCATCGAGGTGGACGTGCGGACGGTCGCCGCCACCAACCGCAGCATCGAGGAGGAGGTCCGCGAGAAGCGCTTCCGCCAGGACCTCTACTACCGGCTGAACGTCGTCACCCTGCGGGTGCCGCCCCTGCGCGAACGGCTGGAGGACGTGCCGATCCTCGCCGAGCACTTCCTCGAGCGCGCGAACGCGCGGGCGGTGCGGCAGCGCAGGCTCTCCGCGCAGGCGGTGGAGCACCTCTTGACCTACGACTTTCCCGGCAACGTGCGGGAGCTGGAGAACCTCGTGGAGCAGGCCGCCGCGCTCGCCGAGGGCGACGAGCTCCTCCCGGAGGACTTCCCCCTCCGCCCGTCCAGATCCGGCACCGGGGTGTCTGGAACTGCGACAGGGACCGAGACTTCCGACGCGTTGCGGCAGGGACCGAACCTCGCGGACGTGGTGGAGGACGCCGAGCGCCGCGCCATCATTGCCGCCCTGGAGCGAAACCCCAAGGATCTCGCGGGGGTGGCCGAATCGCTGGGCGTCTCCTCCACCACCCTGTGGCGGAAGATGAAGCGCCTCGGGATCAAGAACGCCGAGCTCGGCCAATGACCGCCGGGTCGCGGCACACCGTTCAGTGGGTTGCGCTGTCCGGAATTTCCCCATTCAAGGCTGCGGAGGCTCTGGTACCTTGCAAGTTTGCAAGGCGGTTTCAGCGCTGCAATCCCAAAGGTGCAGTTGGCCTTGGGAGACGTCAGCGTAAGTGTCCGTAATCACTTGCAAGGATGGCGTTTCCGGGCGTGGCATGGGCGCTGCAAAGCAAGCGCGCGGGGTACGCGAAGAGAGGTTGAAGGCGGTTCCCCCCCACCACTTCAGCTGGTTCGGCGTACCTTGAAGAAGCCCCGCGGCCCGCGCTCCCAAGAGCACGGGCCGCTCTTCTTTGCGGGCTTTTTTCCCTCAGCGGGCTGCGGGGTCGGCCCGGCCGGCGCTGCCGGTCCCTCCAAAAGCAGAGCGGAGGCCCCATCCCGAAGAGATGGAGGGCCCCCGCCCGGTGAAACCCTGTGCTGCGTTCGTGCTCGACGCGCCTACTGGCCGAAGAGCTGGCCGGCGTGGTCGAGCAGGCCGGACATCAGGCCGGGGAGGATGCCGAGCACCACCGCCGCCACGCCGGAGAGGATGAGCGCCGCGTTCGTCCAGCCGTGCCGCTCGTGGACCGGGGCGTCGGCGGGGACGGGCCGCATGAACATGTAAACCACCACCCGCAGGTAGTAGTAGGCCGCCGCCGCGCTGGTGAGGATGCCGACCACCGCCAGCCAGACGAGGCCCGCGTCCACCGCGCTGCGGAAGATGAGCAGCTTGCCCATGAAGCCGACCAGCGGCGGCAGGCCACCGAGGCTGACGAGGAAGGCGGCCATCGCCACCGCGAGGCCCGGGCGCCGGTGGACGAGCCCGCTGAAGCGCTCGAGGTCCCAGGCGGTGCCGCGGTCCTCGTCCTCGCGCCGCTCGATGGCGGAGAGGACGCCGAACGCGCCCACCGCGGAGACGGTGTAGGCCAGCAGGTAGAACACGATCGCCTGCAGCGCCTCGCCACGCAGCGCCGCCGAGGCGCCGCCGGGAGAGGGCGGAGAGGCGGTGAAGAGCCCGCCGGCCGCCGAGGTCAGGCCGCCCGCGGCCTCCGCCCCGTGGACGAAGAGCGCCGCCACGCCGAGCAGCGTGTAGCCCGCGTGCGCGATGGAGGAGTAGGCGAGCATCCGCTTCACGTTCCGCTGCGGGAGCGCGAGCAGGTTGCCCAGCACCATGGAGAGCAGCGCGAGCACGCTGAACATGGCGACCATGATCTGCGGGTCCATGCTGTTGCCGAGCGAGAGGAACACGCGCACCAGGGCCGCGAACGCCGCCGCCTTCACGCCCGCGCTCATCAGCGCGGTGGCCGGGGTGGGCGCGCCCTCGTAGACGTCCGGCGTCCACATGTGGAAGGGGACCGCGGCGATCTTGAAGGAGAGGCCGCCGGCGACGAGCAGCAGGCCCAGCCAGGCAAGGCCGGGGCTCTGGGACATGGCGGCCGGCATCGCCTCGCGCATCGCGGTGAGCTGCGTGGTCCCGGTGGCGCCGTAGAGCAGCGCGATGCCGTAGAGGAGGACCGCGGAGGAGAAGGCGCCGAGGATGAAGTACTTGAACGCCGCCTCCGCCGGGCGGGGGCCGCGGCGCAGGTAGGCCGCCAGCGCGTAGGTGCAGACGGAGAGCACCTCCACGTTGACGAAGAGGGTGATGAGCTCGTTGGAGACCGCGAGGAGGCTCATCCCCGCCGCGCCGAGGAGCATCAGCGCGTAGAACTCGCCGCGCTCGGCCTTGCGGTGGCGGAGGAAGCCCGCGGCGATGAGCACCGACAGCCCGAGGCCCACGCAGATGACCAGCGAGATGAAGGAGCCGAACGGGTCGAGCACGCCGAACCCGCCGAGCACCTCGCGCGGGGCCTCGGGGAGGATCCAGATCGAGGCGACGCCGGCCAGCGCGCTGAAGATGACCGCCAGCACCGGCTGGTGCGAGCGGGTGGTGCCCGAGAGGTAGACCTCCGCGGTGAGGAGCACCGAGGCGCCCACCAGCAGGATGATCGCCGGGATGAACGGCAGGAAGTCCGGCCCTGCCACGTCGATGAAGGTCATGGGTTGCGATCCGTCGGGAGCGAAGGGACGAGCAGGCGCTGGTGCTTCGGCGCCACCATGTTCTGGGGCGGCGTGGCGGCGCGCTGCTGGGGCGGCGGCTGCGCGGGCACGAACTGCCCGGCCGGCGCGGCGGAGGTGCGGACGGGGCGGCGCAGGGGCACCGCGCGCTCGGCGGCGGGGAGGTCCGCCACCCGCATCACGAGGAGATCCTCACGGCCGGCGGCGCTCTGGTGGCCGAGCGTGGACCGCGCGACGAAGCGCTCCGCCGAGGGCTCGAGGCGCTCGAGGAAGGGCTGCGGCATGAGGCCCATCACGATGACGAGCACCACGAACGGCAGCGCGGTCATGATCTCGCGGGTGTTGATGTCGGTGAGCCCGTGGGTCTCGCGGTGCGAGGCCTCGCCGAAGAACACGCGCTGCACCATCCAGAGCATGTAGGCCGCGGAGAGGATGACCGCCGTCGCCGCCACCGCGCCGAACCACCAGGTGATGACGCCGCTCTTGAAGGCGCCCATCAGCACGAGGAACTCGCCGATGAAGCCGTTGGTGCCCGGCACCGCGATCGACGCGAAGGTGATGATGAGGAAGAAGGCGGTGAAGACCGGCATGACCTTCGCCACGCCGCCGTAGTCCGCCATCAGCCGCGTGTGGCCGCGGTAGTAGAGCAGGCCGAAGAGGAGGAACAGCGCGCCGGTGGCCACGCCGTGGTTCATCATCTGGTAGGCCGAGCCGGACGCGCCCTCCACCGTCATCGCCAGCATGCCGAGCATGCAGAACCCGAGGTGCGAGACCGACGAGTAGGCGATGAGCTTCTTGATGTCGCGCTGCGCGAGGCACATCAGCGCCCCGTACACGATGCCGATGACGCTGAGCACCGCGAGGAAGGCCGCGTACTGCTGGCCCTGGGCGGGGAAGAGCGGGAAGGCGAAGCGCCAGAACCCGAAGGTCCCCATCTTCAGCATCACGCCGGCGAGCACCATGGAGCCGGCCATGGGCGCCTGCACGTGCGCATCCGGCAACCAGGTGTGCAGCGGCCACATGGGGACCTTGATGGCGAACGCCAGCGCGAACGCGGCGAAGAGCCAGGGACCCCAGGTGTGCATCGCCTGGGCGACCGGCGAGAGCGTGCAGCCGTCACCGCCCTGCGCCATGCAGGCGGAGACCTCGCGGTTGGCGGCGATGAGCGAGTTGTAGATCGTCGCCAGGTCGAAGGAGCGCGGGCCCTCCGGCTGGGCGATGAAGTACACCGCGAGGATCGCCACCAGCATGAGGAACGAGCCGACCAGCGTGTAGAGGAAGAACTTCACCGCCGCGGTGATGCGCTCCTCGGATCCCCACACCCCCACGAGGAGGTACATGGGGATGAGCATCGCCTCCCAGAAGACGTAGAAGAGGATGATGTCGAGGGAGGCGAGCGCGCCGATCATCGCCGCCTGCAGCACGAGCAGCGAGACGTGGAACTCCTTCACCCGCTCGTGGATGGTGCCCCAGGAGCCGAGCACCACGAAGGGCCCGAGGAACCCGGTGAGCAGGATGAGGCTCACCGCGATGCCGTCCACGCCCACGTGGTAGCTGATGCCCACCGCGTCGATCCACCGCATGCGGGTCTCGAACTGGAACTCCGCGCCGGACGGCTCGAAGCCCAGGTACATGACCAGGGTGACGGCGCCGGTGAGGATCATCCCCGCCAGCGCGAGCCCGCGCGCAAGTCCCTTCTCGGTGTTCGGGAAGAGGGCCACCGCCACCGCGAAGAGCAGCGGCAGGAAGATGGCCACGTTCAGAAGCCAGGAACCGGTCATTGCAGCACCTTGAGGAGCGCCCACGCGACGCCGCCCAGAATCGCCAACGCCATCACCGCCGCGTAGCTCTGCACGTCACCGGTCTGGAAGTACCGGAGCACCGAGCCCGCGCGCGCGGTCACCCATGCCGTGCCCCGCACCATCACGGTGTCGATGAGCAGGGCGTCCACGACCTTGAAGAGCATGAAGCTCATCCACTTCACCGGCTTGATGATCGTCAGCTCGTAGAGCTCGTCCACGTAGAACTTCTCGCGGGTGAAGCCGAGCACGCGGCGCGCAAACGTAGGCGCCGGCTGGCCCGCCCGGGCGGGGAAGAACTTCGTGTAGGCGAACACCGCCGCGCCCGTCGCCACCAGGGCGATGATCCACGCCGTGGCCCACGACCCGAGCAGCCCGCCGTGGCTCGCCACCACCGTGCCCGCGTCGCGCATGACGTTCTCGGTCGTGCGGAACACCGGGGAGAGGAAGTTCTGCATCACCGGCTGCCGGTCGATCCAGGCGACCGGCTCGCCGCGCGGCTCCATCATCGGGATGCCGTAGAGCAGGCCGATGATGCTCAGCGCCGCGAGCACCATCAGCGGCACCGTCATCGGCCAGTGGGACTCGTGGACCTTGCTCTCGGGGATGCGCGCGTCTGCCGCGCGGCGGCCCTCGAAGGTGAGCACGTAGAGCCGGGTCATGTAGAACGCGGTGCAGGCCGCCGCCAGCAGTCCGATCCAGAAGACGGCCTTCGGCACCGCGCCCTGGCCGAGCAGCGTGGTCGTCGCCGCGCCGTGGAGGATGGCGTCCTTCGAGAAGAAGCCGGAGAGCGGGATGACGCCGGTGATCGCCGCGGTGGCGATGGCGAAGGTCAGCCAGGTCTGCTTCATCCCGCGCCGCAGGCCACCGAGCTTCTTGATGTCCGTCTCGTCCGCGTTGCCGTGCATCACCGAGCCGGCGCCGAGGAAGAGGCAGGCCTTGAAGAAGGCGTGCGTCACGAGGTGGAGCACCGCCGCCCAGAAGGCGCCCACGCCCACGCCGATGAACATGATGCCCAGCTGGGACACCGTGGAGTAGGCGAGGACCTTCTTGATGTCGTCCTGGGCGAAGGCGATCAGCGCCGCGAAGAGCGCGGTCAGCGCACCCACGATGGCGACGAAGCTCATCGCGTCCGGCGAGAGCACCAGCAGGTAGCTCATCCGGCAGAAGAGGTACACGCCGGCGGTCACCATCGTCGCCGCGTGGATGAGGGCGGAGACCGGCGTGGGGCCGGCCATCGCGTCCGGGAGCCAGACGTAGAGCGGCAGCTGCGCGCTCTTGCCCGCCGCCCCGAGGAGGAACAGCAGCATGATCGCGAAGAGCACGCCGCCGTAGGTGAAGCCCTCCAGCGGACCGGTCTGGATCGTGTCCTCGAGCGTGACCGCCGCCGGGGTGGACGCCTTCGCCTCGCTGAAGGGGAGGTGCCGCGCCATCGTCTCCAGCGCCTGGAAGTCGATGGGGCCGCGGTCGGTGATCTGCGTCCGCCAGAGGTTCGCCTGCTGCTCGTTGCGGAAGTTCCCCATGGTGTCCGACTCGCGGCTGAACGCGCCGATCATCAGGACGAGGAGGAAGGTGCCGAGGAGGAAGCCGAAGTCACCGATGCGGTTGGTGACGAACGCCTTGCGGCCGGCCCACGCCTTTGCCGGGTCCGTGTACCAGAAGCCGATGAGCAGGTACGAGCAGAGGCCCACGCCCTCCCAGCCCACGAAGAGGAGCAGGAGGTTGTCGCCCATGACGAGCACGAGCATCATCGCCACGAAGAGGTTGAGGTAGGCGAAGTAGCGCCAGTACCCGTCGTCGTGGCTCATGTACTCGGTGGAGTACAGGTGGATGAGCGTGCCGATGCCGGTGATGATCAGCAGCAGCGTGCCGGACAGGTGGTCCACGCGGAGGCCGAAGCGCACCGCGAAGTCGCCCACGCTGAACCAGGTGCCGTAGTCCGCCGCCAGCGCGTAGTTCACCGGCAGCCCGGTGTACGGCGAGAGGTAGGCGGTGTTGATGTCGTTGATCGTCCAGAAGGCGAGCAGGCTGATGATGAAGGAGCCCGCCACCGCCGCCGTGGCGATGAGGTTGACGTTCGCCCGCCCGAGGAACCTGCCGAACACGCCGTTGATCAGCGCGCCGAGCGCCGGGAAGGCGATGATCAGCCAGAGCGCGCTGGAGACGCTCTGCTGGTCGAAGGGGGAGGTCATGAAGAACTGCTGGATCGCGTTCATCGGTTCGAAGACCCCACTCAGTGCTTCATGGTCCGGATGTCCTGGAGGTTGACCGTGGCGCGGCTACGGAACACCGCGATCACGATCGCCAGGCCAATCGCTGCCTCCGCCGCCGCCACCGCGATGACGAAGAAGGCGTTCACGTGCCCCAGGTCGTCGCCGCGCTGGCGGGCGAAGGCCAGGAAGGTGAGGTTGGCGGCGTTGAGCATCAGCTCCACGCACATGAACACCACCAGCGCGTTGCGGCGGACCATCACGCCGAACATGCCGATGATGAAGAGGAGGGTGGCGAGCACCAGGTAGTGGGTGATGGGCACCGCGAGCATGGTTGCCTCGGTCAGCTCAAGCGTTCGGGAGCACGCGGCTCAGATGCGGGACTTGGCCACCACCACCGCTCCGACGATCGCCGCCAGGAGCAGGAGGGAGACGGCCTCGAAGGGGAAGAGGTAGGTGCCGTAGATGAGCTCGCCCATCCGCTCGATGGTGCCGAAGCGCATGGCCTCCTCGCCGGAGAGCGTGACCACCCGCCCGTCCACCCGGAGCATGACGAGGACCATCACCGCGCCGAGGCCGAGGGTGGCCGCGCCTCCGAGCACCCGCGAGAGGGTGATCGGCGAGCGGGGCCCCGCTTCGGCGAGGTTGAGGAGCATCACCACGAAGAGGAACAGCACCATCACCGCGCCGGCGTACACGAGGATCTGCAGCGCCGCGATCGTGTGCGCCCAGAGGAGCACGTAGATGCCGGCGATGAAGAAGAACGTGGAGACGAGCGACATGGCCGCGTTGATGGGGTTGCGCGCCCAGAGCACCAGCAGCGCCGAACCAACGACGCCCACGGCGAAGGCGTAGAAGAGAATGCCCTCGATGCTCACGCGAAGCCTCCGGTCCCGAAGTGGCCCCAGGGCTGGTCGCCGTACGGGCAGCGGCCCTCGTGCACGTGCGCCTCGAACTCGGCGCGGAACTTCTGCACGAAGGAGTGGGTGGGCAGCGCCGCCGCGTCCCCCAGCGCGCAGATGGTGTTGCCGAGGCCGATGGGCGGGTAGGGCGCGATGCTCTGGGCCACGTTGAGCAGCATCTCGATGTCGCCCGGCTGGCCGCGGCCCTCCTCGATCTTGCGGAGGATGCGCGTCTGCCAGGGCGTGCCCTCGCGGCACGGGGTGCACTGGCCGCAGGACTCCTCGGCGTAGAAGCGCGCCACCCGCCACAGCGACCGGACCATGCAGGTCTTGTCGTCCATGACGATCACGCCGCCGGAGCCGGCCATGTTCTGGACGTTCTTCAGCGCCTCGAACTCCAGCGCGACGTCGATCTCGTTTGCCGCCAGCACTGGCGCGGACGAGCCGCCGGGGATGACCGCCTTCACCTTGCGGCCCGCCGGCATGCCCTGGCCGTACTGCGGCGACTCGATGAGCTCGCGCACGGTGCAGGAGAGCGGGACCTCGTACACGCCGGGGCGGTTCACCGTGCCGGAGAGGCACACCAGCCGCGTGCCGCCGCTCTTCTCCGGGCCGAGCTTCGCGTACCACTCCGGGCCGCGCTCGATCACGTGCGGCACCGAGGCGATGGTCTCCACGTTGTTCACCACCGTCGGGCAGCCGAAGAGGCCGACCACCGCGGGGAACGGGGGCTTGAGCCGGGGCCAGCCCTTCTTGCCCTCCAGCGACTCGAGCAGCGCCGTCTCCTCGCCGCAGATGTACGCGCCCGCGCCGCGCACGAGGTACACGTCGCAGTGGAAGTTCGACCCCATCACGCTCTTGCCGAAGATGCCCGCCTTGTAGGCCTCTTCGATGGCGCGGTTGGTGATCTCCGCCGGCTTCTTGAACTCGCCGCGGAGGTAGATGTAGCACCGGTGCGCACCCAGCGCGTAGCAGGCGATCGCAATGCCCTCGAGGAGCATGTGCGGGTCCTCTTCGAGGATGTAGCGGTCCTTGAAGGTGCCCGGCTCGGACTCGTCGCCGTTGATGGCGAGGTACTTCGGCTTCGGCGAGTCCTTTGGAACGAACGACCACTTGAGCCCGGTGGGGAAGCCGGCGCCGCCGCGGCCGCGGAGGTTCGACTTCTTCACGAGGTCCATCACCTCGCCCGGCTGCATCTGCAGCGCCCGCTGCAGCGACTTGTAGCCCCCGACCTTCTGGTAGCCGGCGAGCGTGGCCGAGCCCGGCTTGTTCCAGTTCCTCGAGATGAGCTTTTCGAAGGGCGTGGTCATGTGAGGCTCGCGAGGAGCTTGTCCAAAGACTCCCGGGTGAGGTTCTCGTGGTGCTCCTCGTTGACTTGGAGGCACGGGGCGGTGCCGCAGGAGGCGAGGCACTCGGTCTCGCGGAGGAGGAACTTCTCGCTGTTCTCACCCGCGGTCATGCCGAGCTTCTTCTCCATGTACGCGAGCATCGACTCGGCGCCGCGCAGGGAGCAGGAGAGGTTCGTGCAGACGTCGATGACGTACTTGCCGGGCTTCTTCGTGTGGAACATCACGTAGAAGGTCGCGACCTCGTACGCGCGCTCCACGGTGACCTGACAGCTCTTTGCCGCGAGCTTCAGCGCCGCGGGAGGGAGCCACCCGTGCATGGACTGGATGAGGCGCAACACCGGCAGCATGGCGGCGCTCTTCCGGTCCTCCGGGTAGTGGCTCAGGATCTCCGCGAGGCCAGCATCGAACTTCCGCTGCTCCTCGGGAGTGAAGAGGGGCGTCCCCTCCGCACCGATGGGGTCGGGCATGGCGGCGCGCTTCGTAGGCCCGGAGGGGGTCAATGTCAACGATCCGTTGGCTGGGTTCCCTGATCCCCGCTGGCCGCTTTCCTTCCGGCGGCCGGCCGGTCGCGCTAGAAGGGGTCCCGTGGGTTTCCGAATCCTCATCGTCGAGGACAACCCCTACGTGGTGGACCTCTACAGCTACGTCCTGCGCAAGCTCGCCGCCGAGACTTCCGCCGGGGCGGGCGCGGAGGTGACGATGGACGTGGAGAGCGCGGCCGACGGCTTCGGCGCGCTGCGGCGGCTGCGGGAGGCGGCAGAGCCCTTCGATCTGATCCTCACCGACCTCTTCATGCCGGTGATGGACGGCTTCGCGCTGGTGGAGCGGGTGCGCGAGGAGGCGTCGCTGCAGCACATCCCGGTGGTCGCGATCAGCGCCGGCGGCCAGGAGGCCCGACAGCGCGCGCTCGATGCCGGGGTGGACGTCTACCTGCGCAAGCCCGTCCGCTTCGTGGACGTGGCGGAGACGGTGAAGCAGGTGCTGCGGCTGGCGTAGGTGGGAGCCCGGGCAATGCAGGGTATGTCCGCCCACCCGGTAGAGTGCGCGCCGATGTCGGAGCTGACCTTCCACGCCCTCAGCGAGCTCCGCCGCACGCACCCGGCGTGGCGGCTGCTGGCGTCACCGCACGCGGCCTTCGTCGGCAGCTTCCTGCACCGCACCTTCATCGTCCCCAACGTCCGGACGCTCTCGCTTCACGAGCTCGCCTCCCGCTTGGACGACGATCTCCTCCGCCTCCGCAGCGAGCTCGGGCGGGAGAGCTTCCCGCGAACGTCCACCGAATACCTCGACGAATGGGCGTCGGACGCGCACGGCTGGCTGCGGAAGTACTACCCGGACGCAGAACACGGCGACGAGCCCTGCTTCGACCTCACCGCCGGGACGGAGAAGGCCATCGAGTGGCTCTCCTCGCTCCGCCAGCGGCAGTTCGTCGGCACGGAGTCGCGCCTGCTCACCGTCTTCGATTTCCTCCGGCAGCTCGTCGAGCAGACCGACACGAATCCGGAGAAGCGCATCGCGGAGCTGCAGAAGCGGCGCGATCAGATCGACGCGGAGATCGAGCGCATCCGCCAGGGCGACCTCAGCCTGCTCGACTCCACCCGCGTCAAAGATCGCTTCCAGCAGGTCTCCGCCACCGCGCGCGGGCTGCTCGCCGACTTCCGCGAGGTGGAGCAGAACTTCCGCGATCTCGACCGGGGTGTGCGCGAGCAGATCGCGACCTGGCACGGGAGCAAGGCGGAGCTGCTTGCCCGCATCTTCGGCGACACCGACGCGATCAACGAATCGGATCAGGGCCGCAGCTTCCGCGCCTTCTGGGACTTCCTCATGTCCCCCGCGCGGCAGGAGGAGCTCACCGGTCTGCTTCAGCGCGTGTTCGTCCTTCCCGCGGTCCGCAGCTCCAGAAGGAGCGCGAGGTCATCCGCGAGCGCATCGACACCATCAACGGGTCGCTCCGGGAGATTGACTACAACGACGGACGGTTCATCGAGCTGATCGCGGCCACCGCCTCGGATGCGGAGATCCGCGAGTTCCAGCAGCAGATGAAGGCGTGCACCGAGGGCGCGCTGGGCGGCGCCTCCTCGAGTGGCTCCGGCGGCGCGGAGTACTCGGAGGCGAAGTTCCTGGAGGTGCGCCGGATCCTCGAGCGCTTCAAGGGCCGCGACGGCCTGACCGAGCTGGACCGCCGATGGACCGCGAAGGTCACCGACGTCCGCAACTGGTTCGAGTTCGCCGCGAGCGAGAGGTTTCGCGAGACGGGCGAGGAGCACGAGCACTACTCGGACTCGGGCGGGAAGTCCGGAGGGCAGAAGGAGAAGCTCGCCTACACCGTGCTCGCGGCCAGCCTGGCGTACCAGTTCGGGCTCAAGTGGGGCGAGACGCGCTCGCGGTCGTTCCGGTTCGTGGTGATCGACGAGGCGTTCGGGCGCGGCTCCGACGATTCCGCACGCTACGGGCTGGAGCTGTTCCGGAAGCTCAACCTCCAACTCCTCATCGTCACGCCGCTGCAGAAGATCCACGTGATTGAGCCCTACGTCTTCGCGGTGGGACTGGTGCACAACGCGGAGGGGCGGCAGTCCATGCTCCGCAACATCACCGTCGAGGCCCTGCGGGCCGAGCGGGCAGCGCGGGCGCTGTGAGCCGCGGGATGGGTACGCGCGGCCGGACGAAGGGCGTGGCGACCGGGGCCGAGGCGCGGACGCGTATCGCGAGCGGGACCGGAGCGTGGCCCTGGACGACGCCGGATGAGCTGCTCGGCCGGGTGGAGCGGCTGTGGGAGCGCGGAGAGCTGCTGCGTGCCTTCGCGGTGTCACCGGATTCGCCCCGGGCCGAGGCGATGTTTCCGCTCCGCCTGCCGTTGCGGGCGCCGACGAGCCGCGACCTGCTGGACCGGTTCGATGACGTCCGGCGCTGGATCGAGGTGCTGAAGGACGGCTCCGCGGAGGCCCGCGGGTTCGGTTACGAGCTCGAGTGGGACGAGGTGAACCACAGGCAGCTCGGCGCCAATCGGCTGCCGCGGCGCGCCATCCTCCCGACGCCGTCTGACGGGATCCGCCTGATCGGCCGTCAGTCCGACGCGCGGCGGTTCGGCGAGCTTCGCGTGCACACGGTGGCGGAGTTTCCCGTCCTGGAGCCGTGGCTGAAAGAGCGGCCTCTGCTGGCGCTGGAGCACCACGACGTGTGGCCGGCCGTGCTCTCGGTCCTCCGGTGGTTTCGCGCGCACGGGCGTTCGGGCGCCTACCTGCGTCAGGTGGATGCGCAGGGCGTGGACACCAAGTTCATCGAGCGCCACAAGGCGGTGCTGGCCGAGCTCCTCGACCGGGTGCTCGAGCCCGGGAACATCGCCTCGGAGGCCGCCGGCGCGGCGGAGTTCGAGACCCGTTACGGGTTGCGCAAACGGCCGGTTCTGCTCAGGGTTCGCGTGCTGGATCCGAGTTTGGCCGTCGCGGGCCTGACCGATCTCTCCGCGCCGGTGGAGCAGATAGCGGCGCTGGACCTTCGTCCCGAGCGGGTGTTCGTGACGGAGAACGACACCAACGCGCTGGCGTTTCCGGACGTCGCAGGCTCGTTGGTCGTTTTCGGGAAGGGGTACGCCCTGGACGTCCTCGACGAAGTGCCCTGGTTGCATCGGGCGGAGGTCCAATACTGGGGCGACATCGACACGCACGGCTTCGCCATCCTCGACCGCTTCCGGGCTGCCTTTCCCCGAGCGCGATCGCTGCTGATGGACGAGCGCACCCTGCTCGCGCACCGCCACGCGTGGACGCAGGAGGCGCCCGATGCCCGGTGCGACAGGACGCTTGGGCGCCTCGCGCCCGAAGAGCAGCGGCTGTACGACTCGCTGAGGGAGGACCGCATCGCGCCCGCCCTGCGGTTGGAGCAGGAGCGGATCGGGTTCCGCTACGTCTGCGCCGCACTGGAGGCGCTCGCGGAGTAGTGGATGAGCGTCGTTCCGCGGCCGCCGCCCTCGGGCGCGGGAGTTGTGGAGCGGCCGGGCCAGCGACGGGAATGTCTGCTCGACCCGGAGTAGGACCGCTGGGCGGTCGAGCCAGTCCACGCGGCGCCGCGGGCTCCGGTGATGCAATCACGGGCGGGCGCCCTTATCGTCAAGGCGTGAGTGACCGACCCCAGTTCGAGCCCGACCCGGTCATCGAGGCATACAAGCGCGACGTGGACCGGACACTTCTGCGTGAGAACCTCAAGCTCACGCCCGAGCAGCGGATCCTGAAGCTGCAGGAATTCGTCCGCTTCACCGAGGAGTTGCGGCGGGCGGGCAAGGCCGCGAAGAAGAAGTCGTGAGCGACTTCAAGACGCTGCTGACGGCACTGTCCGGGCAACAGGTCGAGTACATCCTCATCGGAGGCGTGGCGGCCGTCAGTCACGGTTCAGCGCGGGCCACGTTCGACGTGGACGTCGTGTACCGCCGCACGCCCGAGAACATCGACCGTCTGACGCGCGCGCTGCAGCCGCTGCGGCCCTACCTGCGCGGAGCGCCACCCGGTTTGCCCTTCATCTTCGACGCGACCACGGTGAAGCGAGGCCTCAACTTCACCCTGACCACGACGGCCGGCGACCTCGACCTGCTCGCCGAGGTGGCCGGTGGGGGCACATGGGAGTCGCTCGCGCCTCATTCGGACGAGCTGCAGCTCTTCGGCGTCGCGTGCCGGAGGGTTGACCTCCCGACGCTCATCCGCCTGAAGCGCGCAGCGGGCCGGCCCAAGGATCTCGAAGCGCTCGGAGAGCTCGAGGCGCTTCTCGACGAACGCGACGCCTGACGCCGCTCGCTTCCGTGGGCTCCCCGGAGCGCCGGCATGCTCCCGCTGCGCCTCCGGGATGTGTGACCGGGCACCCGGGTGTCAGATCGGTCGCGTAGACAGCGCGCGCGATGACTCCCGAGCAGGCCACCGCCCTCCGAACAGCCAACAGCGCCAGCGAGCTGTATCTCGCGGCCCTGAACTCTGGCCTCGAGTACGCGCTCACCCAGCCGCTCCGGCGCCTATGGGAACGCTCGCTCATCAGCGAGGGCGCAGCCAGCATGCTCCGCCTCGCGGTTCCGAACGCGGAGGTCGCCACGCTGCACGCCTACCTCGGAGATCCGCAGGCACAGCGGGAGCTCAAGCGCCGCACCACCTCCGAGGTCCGACGAGATGTCCTCCGCGGCGCTCGCCTCATGCTCGAGAAGCCGGACAGGACCATCCAGAGCTCCCGCACCGGATCCGCGGGACCGGCCCTCGGCGCGGGCGCGTCCGCTCCATGGCCCACGAGCCGCGAGGCCCTCGACGAATGGGCCACCGCCGCCGGCGTCCCGGAGATCCTCGACGCGCCCGTCCACTCTCTCGGCTCCGAGATGGACGGCAGCCAGCTTCCCCCGGGATATGGGTTGGGGCGCCAGATGCCCACGCTGGCAGAAGCGCTCCTGAAGCCCTCTCATCCCGGCGCGCGCCCCTTCGTCCAGCGACCTCCACGGGGGGCGGCCGCGTCCTCCCATGCCGTTCCGCCGGAGGTGGTCTGGCGCTTCCTCCAGCGCTACGCAGCGGCCACGGCAGAGGCGGTGCGCACGGAAGGGACGTTCCTTCAGGCGGGTCCGCCGGCGCTCCCCGTCCTCGCCGAGTTTCACGCCGCCCTTCTCACCGCCCGCGCGCAGCAGCGCGAAACCACCCTGCCCGCGTCCGAGTTCATCCAGAAGCAGGCGAAGGTGAGCTTCCAGCACGGCATCCCCGCGCTGCGGGTCGACGATCCCCGGCCGGTGGTGGACGCCTGGAACATCGCCACGCCCCGCCTCGTCGCGCCGCTCGAACGCTGGCGTGAACAGGGGATCGCGTTCCGCTGCAGCGTCTGTCCCCGCGAGAGCGTCTGCCGCCACCGGATCTTCGCGCTCGACGCCGCCATAGGCTGGGTTCGGGCACTCGGTGGTCGCGATGCGGAGGAGGTGGCCTCGGTGCTCGGGACGCCCCCGTGGTTGCGCTCGTTGCAGCGGCTGCGGGAGACGGCGGCGGACAGGCCGGACGCGAAGCGAACGGCGGAAGAGCCGGGGCCGCAGCGCATCGCCTGGCGGGTGGACGCGAAGGGTCGTGAGCTGCGCCTGCGCCCCTTCCTGCAGCGGCCCACCAGGAAGGGCGGCTGGACTGTCGGCGTGGGCCTCCGTCCGGAAGACCTTCTCGAGCTGGAGGTGCGCGACGCGCGGCCGCAGGACCGGCGGGCGGCGGCGATGCTCCGGTTCGAGCGCATGATGGCGCCCGGGCAGGCCCTGTGGGAGGCCCTGCAGGCGCTCGAGGGGCACCCGCACCTTCACCTCGTCTCCGCGCCGGACCGCCCCGTCCGCATCGAGGAGCTGGACCTCGAGCTGTGCTGCACCCGCGAACCGTCCGGCGGCTACGCCGTCGGGCCGTCGGTCCGAGGCGTGGCCGTCTCGCTGGAGGCGTTGAGCCCCGCCTGGCGGGGGCAGGGGAGGTATTGCCTTGCCGACGCGGAGCGGGAGACCGTCTTCCTCGTGCGCGTGGACGACCGGGTCGCGCGGGTGCTCTCCGTGCTGAAGGAGCGGGGCGCACACTTCCCGGACGAGGCCGCCGACGAGCTGGTGGATGCGCTCGGAGAGATGCCGGTGCCGGTCTCGCTGCCGCCCACGCTCCTCGGTCCCGAGGTGGATGCGGACGGCTCCGCCATCGCCATGGCCCGGATGGAGGGGCTCACCCTCTCGGTCGAGGCGCTGGTGCGGCCCCTGCCGGGAGCGCACATCTTCCCCGCGGGAGAGGGGCCGCGGCAGGTGCGTGGCCAATCCGACGGCCAGCGGGTGTACGCCCAGCGCAGGACCGAGGCGGAGCGCGTGGCGGCGGCGAAGCTGTTCGAGGCGCTGGGGCTTCCGCCGGTCGAGGCCGGCCAGACCTTCCGCGCGGTGGTGGACGGGCTCGAGGCGATCGCGGTGCTCAGCCGGCTGGAGGCGCTCGCGCGGGACGGGCTGGAGGTCCTCTGGCCCCTCGAGCGCCCGAAGCTGACCCGGCCGGTGACCGGCGCGGACCTGCGGGTCGTCGTCCGGCCGGCGCGGGACTGGCTCGGCGTCACGGGCGGCGCGGAGGTGGACGATCAGCGAATCGCGCTCGCGGTGCTGCTGGAGGCGGCGCGCAGGCGGCAGCGCTTCGTCCGGGTCGCGGAGGGACGGTGGGCGGAGCTCTCCCAGGAGCTGCTCGGCGCGCTCGAGCCGCTGGCGGACCTGGCGGTGGAGAACGCGGCCGGCGACGCCGAGGTGACCGTCGCGGCGGCGCAGGTGCTCGAGGAGCTGTCGGGCGCGGTGGGTGGGTTCGAGGGCACTCCCCGGCTGTCCGACCTGCTGGGGCGGATGCGCGCGGCTCAGTCGCTGAAGCCGGCGCTCCCGTCGGGGCTCCGCGCGGAGCTGCGGCCGTACCAGCGTGAAGGATTCGAGTGGCTCGCGCGGCTGTCGGCGTGGGCGCCCGGCGCGTGCCTGGCGGACGACATGGGCCTGGGCAAGACGCTGCAGACCCTGGCGCTGCTGGTGGACCGGGCGGAGCATGGACCGCAGCTCGTGGTGGCGCCGACGTCGGTCTGCTTCAACTGGGAGCGCGAGGCGGCCCGCTTCG
Organism: Pseudomonadota bacterium; assembly: GCA_023423535.1. Classification (GTDB taxonomy): domain Bacteria; phylum Myxococcota; class Myxococcia; order Myxococcales; family Myxococcaceae; genus JAFAFL01. The sequence goes on along the minus strand of JAFAFL010000107.1, from coordinate 25,137 downwards.
CGCCGGGCCTGCGGGTCCACGCGTGGCGCACCGCGGACCGCGAGGCGCTCTGCGGGCGGCTGGGGCCCGGAGACGTGCTGGTGGTGAGCTACGGCCTGCTCACGCGCGACGTGGAGCGGTTGAAGGCCATCCCCTTTGTCACCGCAGTGTTCGACGAGGCGCAGGCAGTGAAGAACGCCGGCGCGCGGCGAAGCCAGGCGGCACGGCAGCTCTCGGCGGAGTTCCGGGTGGCGCTCTCGGGTACCCCGGTGGAGAACCACCTGGGCGAGCTGTGGAGCCTGATGCGGCTCGTGTTCCCCGGGCTGCTCGGAACGGAGGGGCAGTTCCGCGAGCGCTTCCAGGCGCCCATCGAGCGGCACCGGAACCCGGACCGCCGCCGCGCGCTGGCAGGGATCGTCCGGCCCTTCCTCTTGCGGCGGACGAAGGCGCAGGTGGCAGCGGATCTGCCCGCGCGGACGGAGATCACCGTTCCGGTCGCGCTCAGCCCCCAGGAGCGCAGGCTGTACGACGACGCGCGCCTGGCGGCGGTGGCCGAGCTGAGCGGTGCCGCGTCCGGGCCCGGCGAGAACAAGCGCTTCCAGGTGCTGGCGGCGCTCACCCGGCTGCGGCTGCTGGTGTGCCACCCGCGCCTGCACGACCCGTCGTGGACGGGCCCGGCCTCGAAGCTCGGGCGGGTGATGGAGCTGTTGACGGAGCTGCGGGAGGAGGGACACCGGGCGCTGGTGTTCAGCCAGTTCACCCGGCACCTGGGGATTGCGAGAACGGCGCTGGAAGGGGCCGGCTTCCGCGTGCAGTACCTCGACGGCGAGACGCCCGAAGCGGAGCGCCGCCGCCGGGTCGAGGCGTTCCAGTCGGGCGCCGGCGACGTGTTCCTCATCTCGCTGAAGGCGGGCGGGACGGGCCTGAACCTCACCGGGGCGGACTACGTGCTCCACCTCGATCCCTGGTGGAATCCAGCGGTGGAGGACCAGGCGACGGACCGCGCCCACCGGATCGGCCAGATGCGCCCGGTGACCGTGTACCGTCTGGTGACGCAGGGGACGATCGAAGAGCAGATCGTCGCGCTGCACGCGCAGAAGCGCGAGTTGCTCGCGGGCGTCGTGGACGGGAGCGAAGAGCCCTCGCGGCTTGAGGTCGAGGAGTTGGTCGGGCTCCTGCGGCGGGCCGGCGGGCTGGAGGAGGAGGTGGTTGAGTCCGACGTAGAGGCCGGAGAGTCCGAAGAGGCCGTACCCGAAGCAGAACGGGGCGACGGGTCGGGGGCGGTCGCGCGGGAGGTGCTCTCGACAAGCGCGCGGAAGGAGGCGCCGGACGTCGAGGGGCTGACCGCCGCTTTCGCCCGGTGGATGGCGGAGCAGTGCGACCGCGGCCTCATCGGCCCGGGCCCGGTGAAGCAGTACCCGCCCGCGGTGCGCCGGTTTCTCGACTTCGCCGCGGACTCGCTGCGGGACGGCCAGGACGGCTCGAACCGGGCAGCGTACGACGACGCGCTGGAGGCCTATCTGGGGGCGATGGCGACCGGCCACATCGAGGCGAAGAAGTCCGAGCCCGGCGTGGCGAGAAGCGCGGTGCGGAAGTTCGTGAAGTTCATGGCCGCGAGGGCCTGACGCACCTCTGCGCGGGCGGGTGGCCGGCGGGCGTGCCCACCCGCGCCGCGCACCAAAGCCCGGCCACGGAGGACGCGGCCGTCCTTTCGTGAGCACCGCCTAGGGACAGCCCTGCAGTCCGCGAATCCACCCCTCCACCAGCGCCACGCCCATCTCGTCCACGCGCGAGGAGGAGAGGGGCGGCATCCGGTGGGCATCCAATGAGCGCATTCGCAGCGGGAGGAGGCTCTTCTCCGGCTCGCCCGGGGCCACCAGCCGCGCGTCCTCCACGCCGAGATCTCCCTGCCGGGGCGCCGCGTTGCAGGTGAGCGTGTCGCGCAGCCCGGTGGCGTGGCGCACGTCGAACTCGGCCTGGGTGGTGCCGCCGGGGCGGTGGCAACCGGAGCAGTTCGCGTGCAGGTACGCGCGCGCGTCCGGCGGGAAGGTGAGCGCGGGACGGTCTGCGGCGGCGGGCGGCTCGGACGCGAACAGGCCTGCGTGCGCGAGCGTCTCCACCTGCCGCGCCGTGCGTCCCGAGGGATAGCGGACCGGCACCGAAGAGAGCTGCGCGAGCTCGAGGCCGAGGCTCCGGCCCGCGGCCTCGGTGTGGCAGGTCATGCACTGACCCCGCGAGGGGAAGTGCCACGGCTGGCCGGCGACGGTCTTCGTCTTCGCGCCGGGCAGCAATTGCGCGTCGGTGCCGGCCTCGTTCCATTCGTAGGAGTAGCCGCCCCACTCGCCGTCGTCGTGGCGCATGAACAGGCGCGTCTCCACCGGCCGGTCCGCGAGGAGGAACGTCTTCATCAGCACCGTCCCCACCGGCAGGTCGAAGTCGCCGTCCGCCTTCAAGGCGATCTGCGTGCCGTCGGGAATCGCCAGGTGCCGCTGCTTCGCCGCGCCGTCACTCCAGAGCGGAGACGCCACGTCGTAGGGGATGACGCCGGGCAGCGCCTCGCGAGGGTTCTGGGGGTCCACGCAGCCGGTCTGCGACAGGAGCTGCGGGAAGGTGTCCTCCGGCGGCGGCGCACCCGACGGCACGAGCCTGTGGATCCGGCCAGCGCCGGGGTTGGCGTTGTAGTGCAGGAGGTAGAGCTCGCCGTCCGGGGCCTCGCCGAAAGAGGAGACGGAGAGAGGCGAGTCGTAGAGCTCCTCGCGGCTGTGCGCGCCGGTGGCGGGATCCGTCCGGACCGCCCACACCTTCCCGGTGGCGAAGTCCGCGAAGACGAAGCGGCCCACCAGCTGGGGCATCGCCTTGCCGCGGTACACGTAGCCGCCGGTGATGGAGACGCCTTCGGTGCGAGGGTAGGTGACGACCGGATCGATGAGCCCGTCGCTCGGGCAGTTCTGCGCGGGGTTGAAGCACGCGTCGCCCTCCTTGAGGCGCCAGCCGTAGTTGCCGCCCTTGCGGATGAGGTCCACCTCCTCGAGCGCGCCCTGGCCCACGTCGCCCGCCCACAGCTCGCCGGTCTCGCGGTCGAAGCTGAAGCGCCACGGGTTGCGCAGGCCCCACGCGTAGAACTCGGGGCGCGGCGTGCCGGCGGTGCCGGGGCTGTCTGCGAAGGGGTTGTCCGCGGGGATGGCGTAGGGCTTCTGCGACACGTCGAGCCGGAGGATCTTGCCCAGCAGCGAGTTCAGGTTCTGCGCGTGGTTCTGCGGGTCGCCGCCCGAGCCGCCATCGCCCATGCCCACGTAGAGGTGGCCTTCCGGCCCGAACGCGAGGTGTCCGCCGTTGTGGTTCGAGTAGGGCTGCGGAATGGCGATGACCCGCTCTTCGGTCGAGGGATCCGCGGTCAGCCCGCCGTCGGGGCTGCGCATGCGGGAGACGACCGACCGCAGCGACCCGCCCTGCGGCGTGTCCGTGTAGCTGACGAAGAGCTCGCCGTTGTTCGCGAAGTCCGGATGAAACGCGAGCCCGAGCAGCCCGCGTTCGCCGCAGCAGGTGACGCGGCCGGAGAGGTCGAGGAAGACGCTCGTGGTCGCGACGCCCGCGTCGTTGGCGAAGAGGTGGATGCGGCCGGTCTGCTCCACCACGTACACCCGCTCCGCGTTCCCCGGCGCGTGGGTGATGAAGACCGGCGCGGTGAAGGTGAGGTTGGGGAAGACGCGCTCGGTGGTGACGGTCCCCGCGCCGCCCCCCTGCGCCGGACGCGCGGGCGCGGTGCAGTGGGGATTCGAAGGACGCGCGTCGTAACCGGGCAGGTCGGGCTCGGTGCCTCCGTCGGTGGGCGGGATCGTTTGCTCGCCGGCGTCGGGCGGAGGCTGGGCCGGCTTCTCGCCGCAGCCGGTGAGGCCTGTAGAGCCGCTCGCGGCCACCATGAGAGCGAGCACGGCGGAAGGCAGCGTGACGGGCAGCGTCGGGAGGGGGCGCATCCGCCGACTGTGACCTGTCGGACGCGCCGCGGGCAACGTCGGGCTACGCTGCGATGCGCGCGGTCGGAGGGGCAGACGGATGAAGCGGTGGGTCTTGTCGGTGGCGGTCCTGTCGTCCCTCTTCGCCTTCGCGGGCTGCCGGCGCGACGAATGCCAGCGCGCACGGAGCCACCTCGAGGCGTGCCTGCAGAGCTATCCGCCGGAGGGACTGGACGTGACCGGCCGCTGCGAGGGCCCGACCCTCTGCGGCGCGCGCTGCATCAACGCCCTGGAGTGTTCGGCGGCCCGCCGGCTCTTCGATGGGAAGGAGATTGCGCCGGAGGGAGACGCCGCCATGCGCTGCCTCTTCGCCTGCGCGGAGGAGGCGGAGGATGCCGCGGTGGAGGCGGAGGCGGCGAAGAAGCAAACGGCCCGCTGAACTCAGCCCCGCAGCTTCTCCTGCAGCGCCGCCCGCGACAGGGCGCCCTTCTCCAGCAAGAGCTCCATCACCGCCCGCACGATGCGCGCGGTCTTCTCCTGGTTCAGCTGCACGGTGCGCAGGCGCTGCAGGTCCTCGTCGCTGAAGCGGTGGCGCGCGCCCTCGCCGAGCATGTCGTCGAGGAGGGCGGAGGCGCTTCCGCTCGGCTGCGCGTTGGACGTCTGGGCCGGCGCGGGGATCTGCCCGCCCAGCGCGTCCCCGAGGATCTCCGCCAGCGGCTTCATGACGGTGTTTCCCGCCATGTCCACGAGCTTGAACTCCTCCTCTTCGTCCTCCGCCAGCGGCCGCGTCACCGGTGCGACGGGGTTGCTCTGACGGGAGCTCGTCCTGCGGCCTTCGGTGGGCCCCGGCGCGCCACCGCGGTAGTGCCTCGCGATCGCGGCGCGGATCTCCCGCTCGCCCGCGATGAAAGGGGACACGCGCACCCGCGCCCGCCGCGTCACCTCGTCGAGCGTCTCGATGTCGGAGGGGTCCGCCATGGCAAGCAGCAGCACCTTGCCGCCGTCCCGCAGCGCCACCGGAAAGAGGCCGCGCTCCTCGGCGAACGCCACGTCGAGCTTCGCCAGCGCCTGCGGATCCCGGGGCAGGTTGCCCACGCGGACGCGCTGAACGCCGAGGCTCCGGGCGAGACAGTCCACGACCGTCTCCTCCTCCGCGAGCCCCATCTCCACCACCACGTTGGCGAGCCTCCCGCCCCACGCGTCGTGTTGAGCGAGCGCGCTGCGCAACTGCAGCGCGTCGATCACCTGCGCGTTGACGAGAACGTCGCCTACCCGCTGAGCCCGGGGATTGCCCATGAGGCCCCGAGCTTAGCAGGAGCCCGGCTAGCGCCGCGCGTTGAGGGCGATGGGGACCCGGAAGAGGTCCACCACCTGCTGCGCGTCCACCGGCTTCGCCAGGCAGGCGATCGCGCCGGCCTTGAGCGACTGCTCGATGGTCTCCTGGTTGTGCCGCGCGGTCATGGTGATGAGCCGGACCGACTCCAGGTTCTTGCGCTGCTTGATGCGCCGGACGACCTCGAGGCCGTCGATGTCGGGCATGTTCAGGTCCACCAGCATGCCGTGCGGCTTCTGCTCGGCGACCGCCAGCAGCGCGTCCACGCCGGAGGTGGTCAGGGCCAGCTCCACCTGCGTGGCGAACGGCTTGAACGCCCGCTTCATGGCGTCGAGCACGGGCTTCTCGTCGTCCACGACGAGGAGCCGCACCGTCTGGCTGCCGAGCTCCTCCGGCACCGGCATCTGGTGCGCGATGAGGAAGCTGCGTAGGTCACCGGATCTCACCCGGCGGTGTCCGCCCGGCGTACGGAAGGCCAGGAGGATGCCGCGGTCGATCCACTTGCTGACGGTGGAAGGATCGACCTGCAGCAGACGACTGATGTCGTGGGTCGTGTAAAGCTGGTCCATGTTCTCTCGCACCTGCTGACTGCTAATTTCTACTGCTCTCGTAACACCTCAGCGTCGCCTAACCGCCTGGTGACCGAAGAACCCCCGGATTACACAAACTTAGCGCTGTTTCCCAGCGTTCGCTCGCTTTCAGACAAAGTTCCACGAGCTCGCGTACCGCTCCCCTCCCCCCGGGGCAGCTTGACACGAAGAGTGAAGTATCACGCACCTCAGGTGCGGCGTCAGCTGGACAGGCGGGCAGTCCCACGGTCTGCAGGGGACCGAGGTCGTTCACATCGTCGCCCATGTAGGCAATTGCCTCGGGCGCGACCCCCAGCTCCTCGAGCAGCGCCCGGAGACCCGCGAGCTTGTCGCGCTGGCCCTGCTTCACAGCCACCAGCCCCAGCTCCTGGCCGCGGACCTCGACCATCTTCGAGCGCCGGGCGGTGAGCACCGCGCAGGGCAGCCCGGTCAGCCGCGCCATGACGATCGCGTGGCCGTCCTTCACGTCGAAGCGCTTGAGGGCCTCGCCCTCGGGGCCGTAGTAGAGGCCGCCGTCGGTGAGCACGCCGTCCACGTCGAGGACGATGAGCTTCACCCGCGCCGCCCTCTCCTGCAGCGACGGGGCGGTCACTGCTGCATTCCCAGGACGCGGCGGATGGCGAGCACGTCGCGGAGGGTCTGCTCGAAGAGCTCGAAGGTGAGCGAGCAGGGCCCGTCGCAGGGCGCGTTGTCGGGGTCCTCGTGCACCTCGGTGAAGAGCGCGTGGATGCCCGCCGCCGCCGCCGCGCGCGCGAGCAGCGGCACGAAGCGCCGGTCGCCGCCGGTGTGGTCTCCGCCCGCCGCCGGCAGCTGCACCGAGTGCGTGCCGTCGAAGCAGACCGTCAGCCCCGCGTCGCGCATGATCGCGAAGCCGCGCATGTCCACCACGAGGTTGTTGTAGCCGAAGGTCGAGCCGCGCTCGGTGACGAGCACGTTGCGGTTGCCCGCCTCGAAGGCCTTCTTCGCGCTCTGCACGATGTCCTTCGGCGCGACGAACTGGCCCTTCTTGAGGTTCACGCCGCGGCCGGTGCGCGCCACCGCCTCCACGAGGTCCGTCTGCCGGCAGAGGAAGGCCGGAATCTGGATGACGTCCACCACCTCCGCCGCGGGCAGCGCCTGCGAGACGTCGTGCACGTCGGTGAGCACCGGCACGCCGCACTCGCGCTTCACCTTCGCCAGCACCCGCAGGCCCTCGTCGATGCCGGGGCCACGGAAGCTCTTGCCGCTGGTGCGGTTCGCCTTGTCGAAGGAGCACTTGAAGACGAAGGGCACGCCCTGCGCGGCGCAGAGGGCCTTGAGGCGCTCGGCGTGACGGAGCGCGTGGCTCTCGCTCTCGATGACGTCCGGTCCCGCGATGACGAGCAGCGGCTGCCCGTCGCCGACCTGGTGGCCTGCGAGCTGGATCATCCTTCCGCCCACACCGCGGAGGAGAGCGTCATCCCCTGCGCTGCCGTGGCGCCGGTGACCGCTGCCGTCGCGGTGGCGGTGGGCGTGGCCGTGCCGGCGCCGTCACCGCTGCGCGTGCCCGAGGTGCCGCCGGAGAGCCGCAGCCGCTCGTCGCGCCGGGCGACCGCCGCGCGCACGAAGCCGCTGAAGAGCGGGTGCGGGGCGAAGGGCTTGCTCTTGAACTCGGGGTGCGCCTGGCAGCCGATGAAGAAGGGGTGCGTCTTCTGCGGCAGCTCGATCATCTCCACGAGGTCGAGGTCCGGGTTCACGCCGCTGATGCTCAAGCCCGCCGCCTGCAGCTTCTCGCGGTAGGCGTTGTTCACCTCGTAGCGGTGGCGGTGGCGCTCCTCCACCTCGTCCGCGCCGTACACGTTCCGCGCGAGGCTCTGCGGCGCCAGCGCGCACTTGTACGAGCCGAGCCGCATGGTGCCGCCCTTCTGCGACACGTTGACCTGCGACTCCATCAGCGACACCACCGGGTGCGGCGACCCCTCGTCGAACTCGGCGCTGTTCGCGCCCTCGAGCCCGAGCACGTTGCGCGCGTACTCCACCACCGCCATCTGCAGGCCGAGGCAGATGCCGAAGAAGGGGACCTTGTGCTCGCGCGCCCAGCGGACGGCGGCGATCTTGCCCTCGGTGCCGCGCACGCCGAAGCCGCCGGGCACGAGCACCGCGTCGATGTTCGCGTCCCCCAGCAGCGCGTCCGGTCCCTTCGCTTCGACCTCCTGCGAGTCCACGAACTGCAGCGAGACCTTCACCCCGTTGGCGATGCCGCCGTGGAGCAGCGCCTCGTTGAGCGACTTGTAGCTCTCGGTGAGGTCCACGTACTTGCCCACGATGGCGATGCGGACCTCGCCCTTCGGCGGGTTGTAGATGGTGCCGACGATCTTCTCCCAGTGATCGAGGCGGGGCGCGCGGGACCAGATGTTGAGGTGCTCGGCGAGGCGCTCGTCGAGGCCCTGCCGGTGCAGCTCCAGCGGGAGCTCGTAGATGCTCTTCACGTCCGGCGAGGCGAACACGCTGCCGCGATCGACGCTGCAGAACATCGCGATCTTGTCCTTCATCTCGCGGCTGATCTCGCGGTCCGTGCGGCAGATGAGCAGGTCGGGGTGGATGCCGATCTCGCGCAGGCGCTGCACCGAATGCTGGGTGGGCTTCGTCTTCACCTCGCCGGCGGCCGCGATGTAGGGCAGCAGCGTGAGGTGGATGTAGGCCACGTTCTCCGCGCCCACGTCGTAGCGCATCTGGCGGATGGCCTCGAGGAAGGGCAGCGACTCGATGTCGCCCACGGTGCCGCCGACCTCGACGAGGATCGCGTCGTGTCCGTCCGCCGCCGCGCGGATGGTCGCCTTGATCTCGTCGGTGATGTGCGGAATCACCTGGACGGTCTTGCCGAGGTACTCGCCGCGCCGCTCCTTCTGGATGACGCTGTTGTAGATGCGGCCGGTCGTCGTGTTGTTCAGCCGCGACATGCGCGCGGTGGTGAAGCGCTCGTAGTGGCCGAGGTCGAGGTCGGTCTCGCCGCCGTCGTCGGTGACGTACACCTCGCCGTGCTGGAACGGGCTCATGGTGCCCGGATCGACGTTGATGTACGGGTCGAGCTTGATCAGCGTGATGTCGAGGCCGCGGTTCTCGAGCAGCGCGCCGATGCTCGCCGAGGCGAGGCCCTTGCCCAGCGAGCTGACGACGCCGCCGGTCACGAAGATGAACTTGGTCTTCTTGGCTTTGGAGCGCATGGCGCCTTCTGCCGAAGATCGAGGCCATGCGTCAATCAGAGGTTGACCCGCGCCCCGGCCCTACGCTGATGCCTGCCCGCACAGGCGCTGCTCCGCCCTCGCCAGGTCGGCGGGCGTGTCCACGCCGAGGCTCTCGAACAGCGTCCGCCGACAGCGGATGCGGATCCCGTGCTCCAGAGCGCGGAGCTGCTCGAGCTTCTCCAGTTCTTCCAGTGGAGAGGAGGGCAGCCGAGCGAGCTTCAACAGCGTCTCGCGCCGGTAGCCGTAGAGCCCGACGTGCGCCCAGCGCTCGACGAGCGGGCTGGTCGGATTGGACGGATCGGGTGACGTTTCCGGAGTCGCTGGGTCGCGCACGAAGGGCACGTCGGCGCGGGAGAAGTAGAGCGCGTCGCCGCTCAGCGCGATCACCGCCTTCACCACGTTCGGGTTCTGCCGCTCGTCCTCGCGCAGCGCGCGCACCAGCGTGCCCATCTGCACCGAGGGATCGGCGAACGCGGAGGCCAGCTCGCGCAGCGCGTCCGGCGAGATGAGCGGCTCGTCGCCCTGGACGTTGACGAGGACCTGCGCCTCTTCGTGAAGCCGCGCGACCTCGGCCACGCGGTCGGTGCCGGTGGCGCAGTCCGGTGAGGTCAGCTGCGCGTCGCCGCCGAAGCCCTGCACCACCTCCATGATCCGCGGATCGTCGGTGGCCACGAGCACGCGCGAGAAGGCGCCGCTCTGCACCGCGCGCTCGAACACGTGCTGCACCATCGGCTTTCCGCCGAGCAGCGCGAGCGGCTTGCCGGGGAAACGCGACGAGGCCCAGCGGGCGGGGATGACGGCGAGCGGGCGGGAGTCGAGCGGGCGGGTGGAGGCGTCTGCGGACATGAGGGCACGCAACGTAACGCCGTGCCCGCGGTCGAGGGAGTGCGGGATCGTGGACAGCGAAGCTTCTCGCGTGCGGAGGGCGTCCCTACCTTGCGCGCCGATGAAGACCGTCCTGCACATCGTCGGCGCCCGTCCGAATTTCATGAAGGTCGCGCCCATCCACCGGGCCATCCGCGAGCGCGGCCGGCTCCGGCAGATCCTCGTCCACACCGGGCAGCACTACGACGTGAAGATGAGCGACGTGTTCTTCCAGGACCTCGGGATGCCCGAGCCGGACGTGCACCTCGGCATCGGCGGCGGCTCGCATGCGGAGCAGACCGGCAAGGTGATGATCGAGCTCGAGCGCGTGTTCGCGGAGCGGAAGCCGGACCTCGTGTCGGTGGTGGGTGACGTGAACAGCACGCTCGCGGGCGCGCTGGTGGCGGCGAAGATGCTCATCCCCGTCTCGCACGTGGAGGCGGGGCTGCGGTCCTTCGACCGGACGATGCCGGAGGAGGTCAACCGGCTCGTCACCGACAGGCTCTCGGACTACCTGCTCACGCCGTCCGCGGATGGCGACGAGAACCTCCTGAAGGAGGGCACGCCGAAGGAGCGCATCCATCGCGTCGGCAACGTGATGATCGACTCGCTGATGGCGTCGAAGGCGCGCGCGGACGGGCTGAGCGTGTTGGGGGATCTCCAGCTGCGCCGCGGCGAGTACGCGGTCTGCACGCTGCATCGGCCGGCGAACGTGGACGACCCGGGAAGGCTGCGTGGGCTGCTCGAGGCGATGGCGTTCGTGTCGCAGCGACTGCCGGTCGTCTTCCCGGTGCATCCCCGTACGCGCAACGCGATCAGCGAGGCGGGCCTGCACGACGTGCTGCAGGGCGCGCCGGGGATCCGCGTCGTCGATCCGATGGGGTACCTCGAGTTCCTCGCGCTGACCTCCAACGCGAAGCTCATCCTCACCGACTCCGGAGGGCTGCAGGAGGAGAGCACCGCGCTCGGCGTGCCGTGCCTCACCCTGCGCGAGAACACCGAGCGCCCGGTCACCGTCACCGAGGGCACGAACACGATCGTCGGCACCGACCCCGCGCGCATTCGTGAAGAGGCCACGCGGGCGCTGGACGGGAAGGGCAAGGCCGGCCGCATCCCCGAGCTGTGGGACGGCCGCACCGCCGAGCGCATCGCCGCGCTGTACGAGCGCGTGCTCGGGGTGGGGTAGGGCGCTTCAGTCCGCGGCACACGTTCCGAAAGGAAGAGCGGGACCACCTGATGTGCCCGGTGATCCCGCTCCCGTGCTCCACCGCGTCTGCGCGCTACGGCTGCGGAATGCCCGTCAGCGTGAACGCGAGGTCCTGTCCTTTCACGGACGGGCAGCGCACACCGCCAGCCCCAGCGTCTCGCCGATGCTCTCCGGAACCCAGTCGTCCCACGAGGGCTTCTTCTCGCTGTGCGATCCCACCGTCGTGCCGCGCGCGTACTGCACGGCGGAGAGCATGCGGTTGCGGCGGCCGCGACAGTCCACCTCGAGCTGCAGCTTCACCGACTCGAAGCGAACGCCCTCGAGCTCCTGCGGCTCGGCGAAGTCGATGACCTTCCACACCCGGATGCGGCCCTCGCGCGTGCGCACCAGCGACTGCGTGTCCCAGCGGATCGTCCGGTCGAAGGACCTGTCGATCGTCACCCAGCGATCCGCGCCCGCCGCCGGCCTCGCACCGCCCTCCGGCGCCTCCTCACGCGAAGGGCGAGGCGAAGCGGAGGCCTGACCTGCGCTCCCTGTTTCCGCGCGCCGTGGGAACTCGCCGCGCAGGAGGCCCACGCGGTAGCGCCCCATGCCGCCGGGCAGCGCGGTGGAGACGAACACGCCCACCGGACCTGTGCGCTCCACGGTGAGCACGAGCCGCGCGTTCGTGCCGCCCGCGCCGTCGTCGTCGAACCCGAGCGTCTTCGCCTTCCCATCCGGCCCCACGCCCGCCGCGCCGAGCGTGATGTCGAACGCGTCGGTGGCGGCGACGAGCGTGTAGACCTCGCCGCGGCGGCCCTCGAAGAAGAAGACGTCCGCGGGCTTGCCGTCCTCGAGCAGCACGTCCTCTTCGTCGAGCACGCCCTCCACCGGCTCGCCGGGCACGAGCATCGTGCGGCGGCGGAGGAAGCCGCTCACCGCACCGGATGCGTCCGGGCCGTCCCGCTCGAGGTCGGGTGCTGCGTCCTCTTCCGCTGTGTCCGCCTCCGCCGTGTCGGCTTCCGACCGCGCCTGTGCCCCGGACGAGCGGGGGAAGGAAATGCGTCCGGGCGGCGAGCCGAGCAGCGCGCGCAGGTCTCTCACCGGTACCGCGAAGTTGAGGTTCTGCGCATCGCGAAGCACCGCCACGCTCACCGCGAGCACGCGACCGTGGGCATCGACCACCGGCCCGCCGCTCGAGCCCTGCGAGATGGGCGCGCTGATCTGCACCAGCCTGCGCCCGTCGTGATCGCGCAACGCGCTGACGATGCCGGTGGAGACGGTGTTCGTCAGTCCCTGCGGCGCGCCGAAGACGACGATCGCCTCGCCCACCGCGGGTTCGGCCTCCGCGAGCTGCAGCGCGCCCGGAGGTGAGGGCATCGCCGGCAGCACCGCGAGATCCACGCGCGCGCTCAGGCTCTCCGCATGGTCGGTCGTGCCCAGCAGCGCGTCCTCGTGGCTGTAGACCTCGACCCGCGCCGCGCCCTGGACGACGTGCGCGTTCGTCACCACGCGGCCGCCCTCCACGAGGAACCCGCTGCCCAGCCCGAGGTGCCTCCCCTTCGCGTCGTACGTCCGCAGCGTGACCACCGACGGCATCGTGCGCTTCACCAGCTCTGGGAGCGGCGGTGCGGCGGGCGCTTCCTCCGCGCGTCCGGACCGAGGCGTGACGAGGAGCGCCAGCGCACACAGCAACAGCACGACCCGCATTCGGCGACTCCCTTCCACGTCACGCGGCGGAGGCTGCGCGCGAACGCTCGACTCTAACGAGCACCCCTTCAGCGCGCGCTGTGCCGAGAGGAACGCGCTGCACCTACATCAGGGCAGCGCGCAGGCCGGGACGAGCGGGCCGGTGCCGGCGTCAGGGCCGACGGTCCCTGCATCCGGATCGAGCGTCCCGGCATCGGGATCGGTCATGCCCGCATCGGGATCGCCGACGCCTGCGTCGGAATCACTGGTGCCCGCATCGGGATCGACCGTCCCGGCATCCGGATCGCTGGTACCTGCATCCGGATCGCCCGCGTCGATGCCGCCGTCGTTCTGGCCCTCCTCCGGCACGAGCCGGCACACCCGGCCATCTCCCGGCAGCCCGCACGAGCGGCCGAGGCAGGACGCGTCCTCGCAGTCGGTGAACCCATCGCCGTCGTTGTCGAGTCCGTCCGCGCAGTCCCGCTCGACGCAGAGCGCCGAGTCGCACGATGCCCCCGTCGCGCAGGCCAGGCCGCACGCGCCGCAGTGGCGGCTGTCGCTCGCGAGATCGAAGTCCTCGTCCACGCGCCCGTCGCAGTCGTTGTCGAGCCCGTCGCACGCCTCCGCCACCGGCGCGCGCAGCGGGACGCAGGAGTCGAAGCCATCGACACACTGGCGCGTGCCCTCGCGGCAGAGGCCCTGCTGCGCTGAGTCGCAGGCGGCGCCGACCCACACCACGTCGTCCACGAGGCCGTTGCAGTCCTCGTCGCGCCCGTCGCAGCTCTCCTCGCGCGCGCGGCACTCGCCGGTGCGGAAGCAGAGGCCCTCGTCGCGCTCCGCCTGCGCGATGCACTCGAAGCCGTCGCCGCAGTCCGTCACGTCGCGGCAGGAGAAGCGCGCCTCGTTCGGATCGATCCCGAAGCGGCACGAGGGAAGCGCCAACGCTGAAGCCAGAAGCACCGCCACCGCCGCTACCATGCGAAGTGCGCGCACCATCAGAACCGCCCTCCCACGCTGACGCCCGCGGCGCGCGGCCCGACGGTGGGTCCGGCCTCGATGCTGCCCTTCGCGGACGGTCCGCCCACGTCGAAAGCGGTGAGCACCACCGCCGCGGTGGCCGCCGCCGCAGCGCCGGCAAAGAAGAGGTTCGCGCGCCGGGCATCCGCGTGGCCTTCGATGACCTCGCGGCGGGTGCCCGCGTACACGCCCCGCTGCGCGTCGAAGCCGTCCTCGAGCCTCGACTGCGCCCCCGACGCGCGCAGGCCGAAGTAGCCGCCCACTCCGCCGAGCGCGAGCCCCACGCCCACCGCAGCCCACGCCGGCGCGCGGATCGCGAAGCGGCTCTCTTCGGTCGGAGCTTCGGTCGTGACCAGCGCGGGCAGCTCCTCCTCGTCGGGAGGTGCGCCGGGCTCGCGCAAGAGACGAACCTCCTCGTCGCTCACCCGATCCGCGAACACGTCCACCAGCCGCCGCACCGGCAGGTGGTGTTTGCGCGTGACCCGCAGCTCGTACTTGCCCGGCTTGAGCGCCACCTCCACCGGCGCATGTCCAATGACGCGCCCGTCGATGCTGACCTCCGCATCGCGCAGCGGCACGGACGTGCGAACGCGCAGGGTGCCTCGGGCTTCACGCTCGCCGCGCATCAGCCGGGGCACCGCGTCCGACACGTCCTGCGAGAACCTCCGCGAGGCGATGAGGATGTCGCGGTCCACGTCCGCCAGCGTCTGACCGGTCGAGAGATCGATGAGGTAGAGCCGCAGCAGGTAGGCCTTGTCGTTGCGCGACAGCGAGCCCACCACCGCGCGCTGGGCACCGACCGAACGCAACCGGGTCACGTAGCAGGAGGGCTGGCCGGCGCAGCGCCGCAGCTTCTCCATCTCCTCGCGGCCGAGCTTCGCCTCGACCTCACCCGCGCGCAGCAGGGTGTAGCCCTCGGCGAGCGCGGCGGTCTCGAGCTCCTTCAGCACCTGGCCGCCGAGGCCGATCATCGTCGGCGGCGTCTCCAGCTCCGGAACCGCGAGCACGAGCCCGCTTCCGCTCGCGGCGAGCGCGGGCAGCGAAGAGAGGAGGGCCAGGCAGAGAGCTGCTCCGGGCGCACGCATGGCGCGACCATACCGGAACGGCCCCGCGATTCAGCGTTCCCCGCGCTAAGCGACCTGCGGCACGGAACGGGACAGGCCGCGGAGCGCCTCTTCGGTCACCCCCAGCTCGTCGCGGTAGCGCGCGAAGCAGCGGGCGCCGGCGCGAAGCCGCAGGAGGGCACCCTCCGCCAGCGCGCGCGCGTTGCGCGGATCCGCCTCCACCAGCGGCGCGAGCACCTCCCGGTTCCAGGCCTCGGAGTGCTTCACGTCCAGCACCGCATGCAGCGAGAAGTAGCGGTAGGTGTCGAGCCCGTGCCCGTGCCGCGCGAGCCCGCTGACGACGAACGGCGCACGCGTCGGCGCGGTCAGCTCCACCGCACCCAGCGCGCCGAGGGACAACATCGCGTAGCGGCGCTCGGTGGCCAGCGCGACGAGGAGGTTCCCCAGTGCGAGCGACTCCCACACCGTCGTCTCGATCGAGACCTTCGCCTCCACGCAGCGCGCGAGGTGGTCGAGCATCGGCCCGTGCATCCCGGCCTCGCGACCGCGGCCCATCTCGTCCCAGTAGTTGCGCGCGACCTCCAGCTTCGGGCGCGTGGGCAGCTTCACCTGGGTCAGCGCGGTGAGGTCGTCGAAGCCGGCCTCGCCCGCGACCTCCTGCTCGAGGAACCAGCGCAGCTGCGCCTTCGTCGCGCGCTCGGCGAGCCACGGGAAGAGCGGGTCACCCTGGCCCGGTCCCGAACTCTTCAGCGCGTCGAACCACGCGAGGAACTCCGCCGGCGTGTCCGGCACCGCCTGCGCCTGCTCACGTACCTGCGCGCGCTCCTCCTCCACCCACGAGAGCTGCAGCGCGCGCATCCCCACCTCCTCTTCGAGCGCGGTCTGCCAGTTGCCGTCACCCCGTCCCGGCGCGAGCCGCGCGCGGTTCCAGTGGGCGAGGGACTGGTGGAGCTCGAAGGGGACGGTCGGCGCCGGGTCGTTCCAGTTCATCCGTTACTCCTGAACGGTCTCTTCGCGGCTGCGAAGGGCGGTGAGACAGACAATGGACAGACGCTCGACGTCTGCGTACGCGGGCCGCTCCAGCTCCTCGCCGTAGACGTCCGGATCGAGCTCCTCGTAGCGGACCGTCACGCCGGCCTTGGCGAAGGCCGGCTCCAACGCTTCACGCAGCAGGTCGCGGCCCTCGACGACAGGCGTGCAGGTGTAGAGCGCGAGAAGCCCGCCGGGCGCGAGACGCGGCAGCGCGGCCTTCACCAGCTTCACCGAGAGCTCGATGCCGCGTGAGCCGCCATGCCGGTAGGCGCGCTCCGCGTCGTCCACGAGGAAGGGCGGGTTGCAGGTGATGAGGTCGAAAGCGCCTTCGACCGGTTCGAGCAGACTGCCCTGCGCGAGCCGGGCCTCCACGCCCCACAGCGCCGCGTTGACTCTCGCAAAGGAGAGGGCGCGGGGGTTGATGTCGCTGAGCCACTTCTCGCCGCAGGCCTCCGCGATCGAAAGGAGGCCCGCGCCGCTGCCGGCACCGACGTCCACCGCGCGCGCGAAGGTGCGGTCGGCTGTCACCGCACGGAGGAAACGCACGTAGCGGTAGGTGTCCGGGCCGAAGAAGACCGCGTCCGCTTCGCCGGTGGGCCACGCGGAGTGGAGGACGAGCTCTTCGCCGAGGGAGGAGTAGCGCACGGTGCTGCGGAAGCCGTTGCCCACGCGCTGCAGCGCCCCTCCCTCCTCGAGCAGAGCGCGCGCCTCGCGAGGCAGGAGGTCTTCGCGGAAGGGACGGCTCCAGCCGAAGACGTCGCGCAGCGTTCGGGCCTCGGGCTGACGCGAGAAGACCCGGCCGTGCGTGAGCGGGGTGGGGGTGACGAAGCGGTAGCCCTCCCGTTTCAGCCACTGGCCCAGCGCGACGAGCGCCTCTTCGGAGCGGAGCATGCAGAGGTCTGTTACCCGAGCGGGCCCAGAGAGAGACGGGGTCCGGGTCCCGAGCGTTGGGCATCGGGCAGCGGTCTGCGGCCAGTGGACAGTCGGCGCGTGAGGCGTCGGGCATGCAGGCAGGCACATCGCTCGGAGACGGGCAGTTGCCCACCGCAGGCGGTGCGTGCGAGTGAGTCCCCAGACGATGTCCAACGAGGCCGAGGCGACAGCGCTGGAGGGTGACGACTTCGACGAGGACGGCCCGGGTGCCGGGAGCGCGTCCCGCCCGGTCGAGTTCGTGGAGATCCCCTTCGTCGTCGAGCCGAACTACGCGGGCTGGAGGCTCGACCGCTACCTCTGCGAGAAGATCCGCCGGCTCTCGCGCACGCGCGTGCAGCACATCATCCGCAACGGGCTCGTGCACGACGGGCGGGTGAAGCTGAAGCCGTCCACGCTGGTCACGCCGGGGCTGAGCTTCCGCCTCCGCAAGCGCGCGCAGGCCGAGCCCGACACGCCGACGCACTTCACCGAGCTCTTCCGCGACGACGCGCTGCTGGTGGTGGACAAGCCCGCGGGCCTGCCGATGCACCCGAGCGCCCGCTACACGCACGGCACGCTGGTGGGGCTGCTGGAGCGCACCTACGGCAAGGGGTTCCGCGCGGACCCGGCGCACCGGCTCGACCGCGAGACGTCCGGCATCGTCGTCTGTGGCCGCACGCTGCAGGCCTGTCAGCGGCTGATGCGCAGCTTCGTCGAGGGCGACGTGCAGAAGGAGTACCTCGCGATCACCGAGGGCGCGCCCGAGGCCGACACCTTCGAAGTCGACGCGCCGATCGCGGAGGGCACCGAGCTCATCCGCGTGGCGGTGCGCATCGATCACGTGGAGGGAAAGAGGGCCCGCACGCGCTTCGAGGTCCTGCGCCGCTTCGAACGCGACGGCTCACGCTTCGCGCTGGTGCGCGCGCTGCCGGAGACCGGGCGGCAGCACCAGATCCGCATCCACCTGCACACCGCCGGCTTCCCGCTGGTGGGCGACAAGATGTACGGACCGGACCCGGCCTACTTCGACCGCTTCTCGAAGGGACAGCTCGAGCCGGAAGGGTGGGCGCGGCTGCGACTCCCCAGGCACGCGCTGCACGCCGCGGCGATCACCCTGCCGCATCCGGTCTCCCGCGAGCCGGTTCGCTTCGAGTCGCCGCTGCCGGAGGATCTGCGGCTGTTTCTCGAAGCGCAGCAGGGCTGAGCTACGCGCTCACCGCCGGCCGCAGCGGCACCACCGACTCGCCTTCACTCCCCGCCGCCGAGGACGGGCAGAGCGCGGTGAGGTACTCGCCGCTGAAGCAGGCGTTGCAGTAGGTCTCGCTCTTCTCGTCGCCGACCGCCGCGCCCAGTCCCTGAAGCGTGAGGTAGCCGAGCGAGTCCGCGGTGACGTAGCGCGCGATCTCGTCCACCGAGTGGCTGGAGGCGATGAGCTCCTTCCGAGACGGCGTGTCGATGCCGTAGTAGCAGGGCCAGCGCGTGGGCGGAGAGCTGATGCGCAGGTGCACCTCGGTGGCGCCCGCGGCCTTGAGCATCTTCACGATCTTCCGCGACGTCGTCCCGCGCACCACCGAGTCGTCCACCACCACCACGCGCTTGCCCTTGAGCACCTGGCGCACCGCGCTGAGCTTCAGCTTCACGCCGAAGTGACGGATGGACTGCTGCGGCTCGATGAAGGTGCGGCCCACGTAGTGCGAGCGGATGAGGCCGACGTCGTAGGGGATGCCGCTCTGCTGCGCGAAGCCGATCGCCGCGGGCACGCCCGAGTCCGGCACCGCGATGACGAGGTCCGCCTCCGCCGGCTGCTCCCGCGCGAGCTGCATGCCGAGCTGCTTGCGCGACTCGTACACGCTCTTGCCGAAGATCATCGAGTCCGGCCGCGCGAAGTACACGTGCTCGAACACGCAGCGCCCCAGCCGCTGCGGCGCGAAGGGTTTCTCGCTGTGCACGCCGTTGGAGTCGATGGTGAGGACCTCGCCCGGCTCGATCTCGCGGATGAACTCCGCCTCGATGAGGTCGAGCGCGGAGGTCTCCGAGGCCAGCACCCATCCGCTCTTCAGCTTGCCGAGCACCAGCGGCCGGAAGCCCTGCGGATCGCGCGCTGCCATCATCCCGTTCTCGGTGAGGAAGAGCAGGCTGTAGGCGCCCTCCACGCCGCGCAGCGCCTCGAGCACGCGCAGCCGGAACGACGGCGCCTTCGACCGCGCAATGAGGTGGATGAGCGTCTCGGTGTCCGCGTCGCTCTGGAAGATCGCGCCCGAGGTCTCGAGCTCGTCCTTCATCGCCTGCGCGTTGACGAGGTTCCCGTTGTGCGCCACCGCGAGCTGTCCGCCGCGATAGCTGACCTGCAGCGGCTGCGCGTTGCGGAGGTGCGAGCCGCCCGCGGTGGAGTAGCGCACGTGACCGATGGCCGCGTTGCCCGGCAGCACCGAGAGCGCGTCCTCGTTGAAGACGTCCGCCACCAGGCCCATGCCGCGGTGCGCGTGAAGTCTTCCCGCGTGGGACGAGACGATGCCGGCCGACTCCTGACCCCGGTGCTGCAGCGCGTGCAGTCCCAGGTAGGTCAGGTTCGCCGCTTCCTCATGGCCCCAGATTCCGAACACGCCGCACATGCCGGGCCCTTTATCCCTTCCGCCCCTTTGCGGGGGCAAAACCTGAGAACGCACCGGCCGGCCGCCTCCATTTCCCTTCATGGTCCCGGACATTGAAAGGAGGGCGGGCAGGCATGCACACGCTGTCAGTTCAGGTGCGAGCGGCCGCCTGTCCCGCGTGTAAGGTCCGCGGCCCGTGGCCTCTTCCCGATACCTCCGTGCGCTCGGTCCCGTGGTGCTCCTCGCGGTGGGCGGCGCGTACGCGATGGCCTCGGGCAACTGGTGCGGTGAGTGGCTGGCCGGGCAGCCGGTCGTCATCGCGTCGGGTCGGTCGGTGGAGTCCGTGTGGAGGGCTGGCGCCGCGCGTGTCGAGCTGCAGCCGCCATGGCCGGTCGTTGCCGCGGGTTATCCGCCGCCGCGTCGCGAGGTGACGCAGAGCTCGCCGCCGCTGCACGCGCGCGCGGTGGTGCTGGAGGCCGAGGGCCTGCGCATCGGGCTCGTGTCGCTGGACCTCTTGTCGGTCTCGCCGGAGATCGTCTCGGCGGTGCGCTCCGGTGCAGACGCGGCGGGGCTCGCGCTGAACGAGCTGGTGGTGGTGGCCACGCACACGCACTCATCGTTCGGAGGCTACGACCCGAGGCTCGTGGCGCAGCTCGCGGGGACGGGACGTTTCCGTGAGGAGAGTGTCCATGCCGCGTCCGACGGCGCGGTGAGGGCCCTGCGCGAGGCCGCGTCGTCGATGGAGGGCGTGAAGCTGGAGGTGAGCGAGGGCTCGCTGGAGGGACTCGTGCATCCGCGCTCGGGAGAGGTCGCGGACACGCGTTCACTGCGACTGATGTTGCGCGCGCTCGATCGCCCGGTGGCAGAGCTGTGGGTGGTGAACGCGCACCCCACGCTGGAGCCGCGTCGCGCCGAGCACCTCTCGCCGGACTACCCCGGCCGCGTCGAAGATCCCGAGGCCGCGATCCTCTGGCCCGTGATCGTGCTGCAGGGCGCCGCCGGCAACGCGCGCGCCGTCGTCCCGGAAGGGGAAGGGGAGAGCAAGTCCGCGCGCTTTGCTGCCGCGCTGGATGATCGGATGCGGGCGCTGGATCTCGATGGCTCGAAAGAAGAGAGCGAGCCCGCCGCCGAGCTTGCCGATGAGCCCGATCCGGAAGCCCCCGAAGAGCTTGCGGTGCTCGCCTTCGCGCGGGTGAAGGTGGGCCTGCCTCGTCCGGATTCCTCTCGGCTCGCGCCCTGGTTCGCGCGCGCGGCGGGAGACAACCTGCTCTGCGCCTCGTCCGAGAAGACCGCGGAGTTGGTGGCGTTGCAGCTCGGCCCGGTGCGCCTGCTGGCCGTTCCGGGCGAGCCCACCGCGGCTGCCGGCGCGTCGCTCGAATCGAGGGCCGGAGCCACGCGTGTGCTGGGGCTCGCGGGCGGCTACCTCGGCTACATCGAATCCGCTGATCTCGTCCGAGCGCGCACCGGCGAAGCGAAGCGCCAGTACTTCCGGCCCGAACTCATCGACTCGCTCGCCGAAGCCGCCGAGACCGCCGCGAGCGCGCTGCCCGCGAATCAGTGAATGAGCGGGCGCGCCACAGATGCGCTCGCCACGCCGCCGCGCGAGGCTGTTTCTCCGGCTCCGACGCGTCCCGGCTGTAAACGAGGACGTTCGTGTCAACGAAGGTCAGAGCGGTCATGCAACTCGTCGCGCGACGGGTAGGCGCCCTCGTCTTGCAGCGGCCGCGCCGTGCGAGCGAGGTCGCGCTTCATCGCCGCCTGATACTCCCGCTCCTCTTCCATCTTCTCCTTCAGCAGCCGGACAACGAGCTCGGACACGCTGGTCTCGAGCTCAGCGGCAACGAGCCGTGCCCAATGGGCGATCTCGTCGTCGACCGTGATGGGGATGTCCTTCATGACGCCTCGAAGCTAATGAGCGGGGCGCCCTGTGTGTTGCGCTGGGCAACCACCCGTCCGAGCGCCAGCTTCCCGCCTACAGCCCCGCCCCCTTCGGCGTGAACTGGTCCTCCGGCGTCTTCACCCGCGTGGCCTTGAGCTCGAAGGTGAGGCGCTCCAGCAGGCCTTCGCCATCCCACGTCTCGACGCGCGTGGGCAAAAGCTCTACCGGGTCCACGCAGAGGCGCGCCTTCGTCGCGTAGAGGCCCTTCGCCGCGGCGGGCGCTGTGTAGAGCATGCAGTAGCCGTTCTCGCCGAAGCCCTCGTCCTTGCGCGCGTAGCCGCCCACCGGCTGGGCCTTCACGAAGTAGGTCTCGATCATCGAGAGCACTGGCGAGTATCCGAGGTTCGTCGCGCGGTGGCGCGTGTCCCTGCGCGTCATCTTGTTGTCGAGGCCGATCCACACCGCGCCCGCCGCACCGAGCAGCCCGGCTTCCTTCACCCGGAACTCATCCGTGCGCAGCGCCGCGTTGTAGAGGAGCCGCCGGCCCTTCGCCGGACCTGCGACGACCTCGGCGAGGATCGCCAGCGGCGCCTGCTGCACGAGCAGGTCCATCGTCTGCTGCGGGAGGAGCTTCCCGTCCACGCGCTCCTCCTTGATCAGCCGAAGCCTGTACGTGCCCAGCTCGCCCACCCGCTTGAGGCCGGTGGAGAGCAGGTCTCCAATGGGAAACTGCGCCAGCGCCTTCGCCTGATCATCGCGCGAGAGCGCCGAGAGCAGTTGCCGCCGCTCCGAAGACGACAGCTTCGCGAGGTCGTTCAGCGGGAGCGGTTCCCCCTTCTCTGCCTCCTGCGCGGCGACGAGCTTCGAGGCGCCGAGAGCGAGAGCACAAGCGATGGCCGGGAGCGCGCGCATGGATCGGCGAGCATGCGCCCCTGCCGTGACCGCGTCCACCACCCCCACCCGGACCCACCTGCGAAAGCGGCCGGGAGCTGAACACTGGAAGCTCAGAGCTCGATGTCCGGGTCCTTCTCGCGCGCCTTGTAGAGGAGCACGGTCCTGCCGAGGATCTGCGCGATCTCCGAGCCCGTCTGCTCCGAGAGCATCTGCGCGCCGGCGAAGCGATCGTCGGGGCCTTCGTTGAACTTCACCTTGATGAGCTCGTGGTCGTAGAGCGCCTGCTCCACCGCGGCGACGACGCCGGGCGTCACGCCTCCCTGTCCCACGATCACCACCGGCTCGAGGTGGTGTCCCAATCCCCGGAGCTTCCGCCGCTGCTTGCCTGTCAGAGCCATCGTCCTACTTCTTGGTGAGGTACCGGATTTCTCGCTGAGCATCGAGGTGGTCCGGCTGCAAGTCGAGCGCCTTCTTGAAGTGCCCGACCGCCTTCTTCGCATCGCCCTGCACGCGCGCGATTTGCCCGCGGAAGAACCAGGCCGCCGCACACCGGGGGTTCCGCTTGAGCGCGGTCTCGAAGTCCGCGTTCGCCTCGGCCTCGCCCTTCTTCGGATCCTTCTCCGAGAAGAAGCGGGCGGCGCCGCGCCAGGCGTAGAACTCACCCTCTTCGGCGTTGATGCCGATGGCCTCGTTGAGCAGCTCCAGCGCCTGCGGGAAGCGACGCGCCTTCACGAGGATGCAGCCCTTCTGGAAGAGCTCCTCGGCGTGGAGGATGGCGCTCACGTCCACCTCGCCTGCGCCACCGCTCTTCAGCTCCTCGAGGTAGCGGGCGCGCGAGCCGTCATCGCCGAGCGTGCGATAGGCCTCGCCCACGCGGGCGAAGATGTCCGCCTTCAGCTTGCCCAGCTCCGCCGGCGCGCCCGGCGGCACCGTGTCCGGGTGATGGAGACGCGCGAGCTTGAAGTAGGCCGCCTTCACCTGCGCGCCGTCCGTCTTCTCCGACAGCGCGAGCACCTCGAAGTGGTTCTGATCCTTCTGCTTCAGGAGCAGCTCGCGCAGCGTCGAGAGCTCGGCGGTGAAGTCTGTCGGCGCGGCGGGCGCGGGAGCCTGAGCAGGCGCGGAGGACATCACCGGCGGCTGGGGACGGGTGACGGGCGCGGCGGTGATCGTCGGAGGCGGCGGGCGCGCGACGGCCGGCTGCGGCGGTGGCGTGATGACCCGCGGCGGCACGCTCGCGCTCGCGCTCGACTGCGACGAAGACGGAGCCGGAGCCGAGGCGATCTGTGGCGGTGTCACGACGGGCGGGACGACCGCGGGCCTCGGGCCGGAGCCGCGGCGCGCGCTTGCAGGAGCACCGGCATCGCCCTGCGAGGGCGTGGGCAGCCGCGTCGCCGCGAAGGAGACGATGTCCATCTCGCGCAGCACCCAGGCGAGGCGGAAGAAGGCGTCCGCGTCCTGCGGCAGATCGCGCGCGAGGAGGTTGAGTGAGCGCACGCCATCGACGAAGCCCATGGCGCGGGTCTCCTGCGGCGTGAGGCGCAGGTCACTGAGCGCGACGAGCCCGCCGGACTTCATCACCGGGAAGTCCGCGGCGGGGGCCATGCGGCGGCGCACCTCTGCCGGCGGCACCTTGCGCACGAGCTCCATCAGCACGCCCCACCGGTTCCCGAGGGGCATCGCCTTGTGCGCGTGCAGCTCCTCGGCGGTCCAGTTGAAGTGGCCGCTCTCCGCGAGCACGAGCCTCAAGAGCATCGCCTGCGCGCGCTGCGCCAGTTGAGCGAACGCTGTGGCCGGGTTCAGCGCGCCGGTGCCGAAGAGCGCCGCGAGCAGCTCACCGCCGAAGCGCTCCTTCTCCGCCTCCGCGGCCGCGAGCTTCTCCGGCGAGGTGAGCCTCTCGCGCGCGACGAACGCGGCGACCGAATCGTCCGGATGCGAGGACCCGACGTGCTCCGGGTTGCCCTTGCGGAAGGAGACCTCGAGCTGCCGGTCCCCAAGGTGCGCTGAGAGCTTGCCGGTGAGCTGTCCCGAGGCCGCGAGGAAGTAGAGCCGGATGGGCGAGACGCGCGCGAGGTCGCCTGCGGAGGGGAGCGCGGTGAGCGGCTCGGCGATCGTCGTCGAAGTCGTCGCGGGCGCAGGCGCTGCGGCGGTGTGCGAGGGCGTCGCGGGACGTGCAGCCGGCTGCGCCGCAGGGGCCGGCCTTTCGGCCTGAGTCGGTCGCCGTGGCAAGGGCTGCGCTGCCGCGGGAGGGCGTGCAGCCTGCGAGCTGTTCAGCGCGCCCGGGCCCGCCATCGCTGCTGCCGCCACGCGGGTGCCCGGCCCCGCGAGTGGCACCGCACCCGGTCCGGCGACGGGCGCCCGGTTCGCGACGGGCGGCACCTCGGTGGGCTGAGCGGCCTGCGCCGTCGTCTGCGCGTCGCCCGTGGTCGAGCGCTGCGGCACGAGGCCATCGCCCCAGAGCTCGGTGGGAACGAACTCGCGGAGGTCCTCGAAGCGGCCGGGCCAGGCGAAGTTGAGTCCGTCGATCGAGAGCTGGATGCGCCCTTCGATGAGGCCGTTGTCGAGGAGCAGCTCGAGCGACTGCGGAGCGAGAGGTCCCCACAACCGACCCTTGTCGTTGCGCACGAAGACCTGTGGGGGAGCGACGTCTTGCATGCCGCGGTCGAAGCTATCGCTTCTGGCGTCGGAGCGGAACGTTGCGGTCCCGCCGCGAGGTGCCGTGACTGTGCCGCTGCCGGTGCCTGCCTGGTCTGTTCGGCCGAGGCGCTACGAGAGCCGTCGCCCTTCGCCACCGACGCCTTGCCCACTGCAGGCGAGGTCCGCCAGCGTGAATCGCCCCGGGTTTCTCGGAGGCTCCAACCGTTGAGAGGATGGAGACATGGGAAGACCGAGCAAGTTCCCCGCGGAGGTTCGTGAGCGGGCAGTCCGTCTGGTGTTCGAGCAGCAGCCGCAGC
>JAFAFL010000099.1 GCA_023423535.1 Pseudomonadota bacterium | reverse complement strand
TGACCGCTGACCGCTGACCGCTGACCGCTGACCGCTGACCGCTGACCGCTGACCGCTGACCGCTGACCGCTGACCGTCTGACGAATGACGGCCGACCGTGACCACGTCACGCTCTCAAGACCGGCAGTATATTGCAGCTCCCGATGCTCCAGTGTCGCTGGCCACCGCGCGAGCGCGCGGCATCGGCGAGTCCGCAGAATCCGGAAATATACTTCCGGTCAGGCAGGGGCCGAACGGAACAGCAGGCCCGGCGCATTGAACGGCCGCTCCGGCACCGTTATCAGCCGGGGAGATGCCGCCTCCGCCGCCTCGCCCGCCGCCCTCACTTCGAGAACGTTTCAGCGCGCTCGGGAAGGTCTTCCGGCACCTTCGCCCCACGGTGGCGCTCGTCTGGCGTTCGGACCGCAGGGGCGCGCTATCGCTGCTGGCCCTGACGCTCGTTGCCGCGCTGCTGCCGCCGGCCATTGCGTGGGTGGGGAAGCTCATCATCGACGCGGTGGTCGCCGCGGCGCAGGGCACGCCCTTCACCGGGACGGGCTGGCTGCCGCTGCACTGGCTACCGGATGCGCCGCAGGCGCGCGTGCTCGCGCTGGTGGGGATCGAGCTGGGGCTGATGGTCGTCTCCACGCTGACGACGCGCCTGCAGAGCCTCGAACGCGAGCTGCTCCGGGCGCGGCTGGGCAACGTCATCAACGAGCAGATCCTCGAGAAGGCGCTCGCGCTGGAGGTGCGGCACTTCGAGGACGCGGACACCTACGACAAGATGCAGAACGCGCGGCGCGAGGCGTCGGCACGGCCGCTCTCATTGGTGATGCAGCTGCTCGGCATCGGCCAGAACGCGATCACCCTCGCGACGTTCGCCGCGATCCTCATCGGGCTCTCGCCGTGGAGCGTGCTCGTCATCGTTGCCGCCTCCATTCCGGCGTTCGTGGCCGAGGCGCGGCTGGCGAACCAGTCGTTCAAGCTCCTCTCGTGGCGCGCGCCGGAGGGGCGCCGGCTGAACTACCTCGAGTGGATTCTCACCCGCGATTCGCACGTGAAGGAGGTGAAGCTCTTCGGGATAGGCCGGCTCATCCTCGACCGCTACCGCGCGCTCTTCTCGAAGTTCTTCGACGAGGATCGAACGCTGGCGAAGAAGCGCGCGTTCTGGGGCTTCGGCCTCGGGCTTCTCTCGCTGGCCGCGTTCTACGGTGCCTACGTCGTGGTGGCGGCGAGGGCCGCGCGCGGCGACATCACGCTCGGCGAGCTGACCCTCTACCTCGCGGTGTTCCGGCAGGGGCAGGGCGCGGTGCAGTCGATCCTCACCTCGGTCGGGTCGATGTACGAGGACGCGCTGTTCATGTCGAACCTCTTCACCTTTCTCGCGCTGCCCACTTCGGCGGAGCGTCCGCGCACGGCGACGGTGCTCTCGCCACCGAAGGGACACCTCAACGCGATCGAGTTCCGGGACGTCTCCTTCCGCTATCCGAAGAAGGAGGCGTGGGCGCTGCGCGGGGTGAACCTGACGATCGCGCCCGGAGAGAAGCTCGCGCTGGTGGGCGACAACGGCGCAGGGAAGAGCACGCTGGTGAAGCTCCTCATGCGTCTGTACGAACCGACCGAGGGCCAGGTGCTCTACGGCGGCGTGGACGTGCGCGACATGGACCCCGAGGACCTGCGCGCGCGCATCGGCGCGGTGTTCCAGGACTACGTGCGCTACCAGTTTCCGGTGGCGGAGAACATCGGGCTCGGCGACGTGGCGCACCTCTCGGACCGGCCGCGCATCGAGCAGGCCGCGGAGCGCGGTGGCGCCGCGCCGATCATCTCCCAGCTCCCGCAGGGCTACGACACGCCGCTCGGCGGCTGGTTCGAGGCGGGCACCGAGCTCTCCGCCGGGCAGTGGCAGAAGCTCGCGGTGGCGCGTGCCTTCATGCGCGACGCGGAGGTCCTCATCCTCGACGAGCCCACCGCGAGCATCGACGCGGAGGCGGAGCACGAGCTCTTCGAGCGCTTCAACGAGCTCGCGAAGGACCGCACCGCGATCGTCATCTCGCACCGCTTCTCCACGGTGCGGATGGCGGACCGGATCGCCGTGCTGCGCGACGGGCGGATCGAAGAGCTGGGCACGCACCGCGAGTTGCTCGAGGCAGACGGCCGCTACGCGCACCTCTTCCATCTGCAGGCGCGCGGCTACCTCGACTAGGACGAGCGCCCTCTCTAGTGCAGGGCCTCCTGCGCCTCGGCCGCCTCCAGCCGCGGCAGCACCACGTGGAAGCGCGCGCCCCGCCCCGGTTCGCTCTCCGCCCAGATGCGGCCGCCGTGGTGCTCGACGATGTCGCGCGTGATGTAGAGGCCGAGCCCGAGGCCACCGTAGGAGGTCACCTTCGCGTTGGTCGCCCGGTAGAAGCGCTCGAAGAGGCGCGTCAGCTGCTCGTCCGGAATGCCGATGCCCTCGTCCGACACGATGAGCTCGGCACCCTCGGGGTGGGCCTGAAGTTCCACCCGCACGCGCCCGCCGGAGGGGCTGTACTTGATCGCGTTGTCGAGGAGGTTCGTCATCACCTGCGCGAGCCGCTGCGGATCCGCGCTCACCCACACCGGCTCGTCGGGCAGCACGAGCTCCACCGAGTGCCTCGGGCTGACGGTGAGGAAGGGTTCGGAGACCTGCTGCACGAGCTCGTTCAGCGGCAGCGTCTGCCGGTGCAGCATGAGGCGCCCGTTCTCGATGCGCGACGCGTCGAGCAGGTCGTTGATGAGCTCGGTCAGCTTGCGCAGGCTGTTGAGCGGT
Source organism: Pseudomonadota bacterium (assembly GCA_023423535.1). GTDB lineage: Bacteria > Myxococcota > Myxococcia > Myxococcales > Myxococcaceae > JAFAFL01. Next base: position 22,210 of record JAFAFL010000099.1, on the reverse strand, counting down.
TTGTCCACCGCGGAGGCCGGGATCGTCTCTCCCGCCTCGAGCCGTCGCTGGATGTGGCGCAGCCGCGCGGCGAGCGGCGTCAGCGGCGTCTTCAGCTCGTGCGACGCGATGGAGAGGAAGTCGTCGCGCACCCGCACCGCCTTCTGCGTCTCGCGGAAGAGCCGGTTGCGTTCGTTCTCCGCCTCTCGCCGTGCGGTGACGTCCACCATCAGCAGCCCGGCGCCCTGCACCTCGCCCGTGCGCGACCGCACCGGGAAGGTGGAGCAGAGCCAGTACCTCGGCCGGCCGCTGTTTCCGGTGGCGATCTCCCTCTGCTGCGCGTGGCCTTCGCCGAGCGCGCGCCGCAGCTGCGGCTCGACCTTGCGTGCAACCTCCGGCATGGCCTCCGACAGCGGCATCGCGAGCAGCGCGGGGCGCGGGGCCGTCGCCAGCGACGCGGCGTGGTCGTTGATGCGCGACAGCCGCAGCTCGCGATCGACGAACGCCATGTTGAACGGCGCCCCGTGCAGCGCGCTCTCCAGCAAAGCGAGCGACTCCTCGGCCCTGATCGCGTTGGCCTCGGCGCGTGCCCGCTCTTCGTGGAGCTCGCGGGCCACCGCGGCGAGGAGCAGTGCGGTCACCGCCGCCAGCGCGTAGACGCCCTGCATCGCGATCGGCTCGAGCGCGCCCTGGGTGCCCTCGTCCGCCAGCAGCGGCCCGAGGGAGATGAGCGAGATGCCCACCGCGACCCGCGCCGCACCGGCGGGGCCGAAGCGGACGGCCGCCCACACCAGAGGAGGGAAGACGGCGAAGCCGGGGAGCAGCGCCAGCGGGCTGGAGGTGCGCACGAGGAAGGCGATGAGCGTGACCGCGAGCACCGCCGCGATGAGTCCGGACGCTTCGAGCCACCGTCGCTGCCGGCTTCCCTCGCGCTGCGTGATGACTCGCTGCCCGAGCGTCAGCATTGCCGGGGTCAGGAGGATCGCGCCGAGCGTCGCGCTCCCCCACCAGAGCGCGGCGTACTGGCTGATCGAGGTCGTGAGGTCTTCGCCCAGCAGGGACATGCCCGTCACCACCACCGCGGTTCCTGCGACGGGGCCCACGAGCCCTCCGAAGAAGGCGAAGGCGAGCACTTCCCGCAGCGAGACCAGGCGCAGCCTTCGCCCAAAGAGCGAGCGCAGCCCCACCGCGGCGGCCAGCGGTTCCACGCAGTCGGCGAGCACTCGCACGGCGTTGGCGGCCAGCGAGAGCGGGTGGAAGAGGTTCATCATCGCGGACGCCACGACGATGCCCGCGAGGTACAGCGGGACGGTGCGGCGCTCGGCACGCAGCAGCGCGAAGAGCGCGAGGCCGCTCGGCGCCCACCAGGCAGCGAAGCTTCCATTGGGCGTGTAGGTCAGCTCGTAGCTGAGCCACGCGAGGAGGAAGTAGGCGAGGGTGAAGAGCGGCACCCGCGCCTTGCGCAGCCACGGCGACTCCATCCACGCGTGCGCGCGCGGTTCCGCTCTGGAGCTCCGCTGTCGATGCGCTCGCTGCGTCGGATCCAAGTACGCGTGCCTCCTCCCGTGCCCACGAAAGATGTGCACGTCGACTGCACGGCGACGTGCGCTCTCCCGGCGCGCGGAGGATGTTCTCGCGGCCGCCTGAACGCCCGGCCAGTAGTCTGGCATGCGTGTGAGCGCATGTGGTACGGGCGGGGCCCCTATGCGCTCCCCGAACCTCGCGATCGTCTCCCTGGTCTTCGCCGCGGCGCTGCTCGGCGGCTGTGAGGGCTGCACCCCGCCGGCCGCAGTCGAGTGCGGCACCGACTCCGAGTGCCTCGGGCACCCCTACGGCAAGAACCGCTGCGAGCCCACGAGCAGCGTGTGCGTGGAGTGCTTTCTCGACGAGCAGTGCGAGGATGGCATCTGCCTGCCCGACGGCCGCTGCGGCCAGTGCGACGGCGACGAGGACTGCGCGGCCGGGTCGGTCTGTGCGAGCAACCACTGCGTGCCGGCCTGCTCCGACGCGAATGGGAGCTGCCCCTCCGGTCTGAAGTGCCTGCCCGGCGCGGAGACCTGCGTGGAGTGCGTGGGGGACAAGGACTGCGGTCCGGGACGCGTCTGCTCCGCCGAGAACACGTGCGTTCCCGGATGCTCGCCGACGCACACCGAGTGTCCGGACGGCCTCGTGTGCTCGGCCGCGAAGGGACAGTGCGTTCCCTGCACGCAGGACTCGCACTGCCCGGAGTCGCTGCCGGTGTGCGACCTCGCGACGAACACCTGCGTGGTCTGCACGGAGAACGCCGACTGCGCGAACCCGCAGGCGCCGCTGTGTGATCCCTCGTCGAACACGTGCGTGGGATGTCTCTCCGATGCGAACTGCGCGGCCGGCAACCTGTGCGTGAACAACGCGTGTGTGCCGGGCTGCAGCGGCACGAAGCCCTGTCCGTCGGGCCAGCAGTGCCAGCTTCCGCAGGGACAGTGCGTGCAGTGCGTGGACAACTCGGGATGTGGTGGGGCGACGCCCTTCTGCCTGACCTCAGAAAACCGCTGCGTGACCTGTCTGCCGGGCGCGCAGGACACCTGTCCCCAGGGCAGCTACTGCCGGGCCGACAACGTGTGCGAGCAGGGCTGCAAGACCGGCGCGGACTGCCCGAGCGGCGTGTGCCTCTCCGACCATTCGTGCCAGGCCTGCACGTCCGATTCGCAGTGCTCGGCGGGGAAGGTCTGCGACAACGGCACCTGCGTGTCCGCGTGCAGCGACGCGTCGCCGTGTGGCAGCGGGCGCACCTGCTGCGGCGGGCACTGCGTGGACGCGCAGAAGGACACCCAGCACTGCGGCGCGTGCGGCGTGACCTGCGGCGCGGGTCAGACGTGCTGCGGCGGGACGTGCACCACGCTGGCGACGGTGCAGCACTGCGGCGCCTGTGGCGTGACCTGCGGCGCGGGCCAGACGTGCTGCGGCGGGACGTGCACGACGCTGGGGACGCTGCAGAACTGCGGCGGCTGCGGGCAGGCCTGCGCGCAGGGCAGCTTCTGCAACGGCAACACCTGCCACACGCCGACCTACCCGAACTTCTGCCAGAACCCGAACGTGTGGGTGATCTACGACGGGGTGCCCATCGACGACGCGGCCGCCAACGTCATGGCCTCCACCATCACCGCGTTCTGCCCGCCCTCGGTGACGGTCCAGTTCGGGCAGCAGACGAACCCCGCGCTGGTGAGCCAGACGACGGGCCAGCCGCTGACCGGCTCCGGATCGACGCTCGTGCTCGCCGGCGGGCCGTGGCCGAACAAGCCGGTGAAGTGGCTGGAGATGACCCAGAAGGTCACCGGCGTGTACTTCCAGCAGGACGGCGTGAACTACTACTTCCGCCGGCGTTCGGATGGGTCGGTCGTGTCGCAGATGACCGGCGCCACCTGCTCGCCGCACGTGGATCAGTTCCTCGTGCACCTCGTGACGGATCCGGCGAGCGGCACCCTCGCGCTGATCGGCTACGGCGCCTGCCCGAGCGGCTACGGGACGCAGGCGGCGGGCTACTACTACGCGAACGTCATGCTGCCGAACCGGCAGAACTATCCCAACGCCTGGTACGTCGTCTCGTGGAGCGACACGAACAACGACTCGGTGCCGAATGGCGGGGACACGTTCAGCGTGATCGCGTCCGGGAACTAGAGGCGCTTCGGGGCCTGATGACGGCGCGAGGGAGGGCGGTTGCTGTGGCACTCGCCGAGGGCTCGGCGCGGCTGCGTCGAGCGGCTCGCCAGTGACGGCTGCGTGAGATAGGTCGCGTCCATGCAGCGTGCGCTTTCGGCTCCGGGCAAGCTCTTCCTCTCCGGCGAGTACGCGGTCCTGTGGGGTGGCACCGCGAGGCTTGCGGCGGTCGGTCCCCGGGTACATGCGCTGGTGCGGCGGCGGCAGGAGCGGGAGATCCACGTCGCGGTCGAGCAGGGCAGGCTCGTCGGTCAGGTGACGCCGCTCGGCGCGCGCTGGCGGACCGGGGACGAGGGCGTGCCGGAGCAGTTCCGCTTCGTCGCGCGCACGATTGACGAGTCGCTCCGCGGCCTGGGTGGAGGTCGTGAACCGCTCGGCTTCGACCTCGCGCTCTCGCCGAGCCCGGTCTCGCCGGAGGGCCGGAAGCTGGGCTTTGGCGGAAGCGCGATGGCCTGCGTGCTGACCGCGGAGGCAGCGGGCTTCGTCCTCGAGTCGCCGCAGGATCGGCTGAAGCTCGCGCTGCTCGCGCATGCGTCCGCGCAGAACGGGAAGGGGAGCGGTGCGGACGTGGCGACAGTCTTCGCAGGTGGGCTTGTGCGCTACCGCCGGTACGACGTCGGGCCGCTGCTGAAAGCTTCCGGTGAAGGCTCACTCGCGGCGGCCTTGAGGGCTTCTCCTCCGGTCGAGGTGTGGCGCCTGCCGGAGAGCGCGATCCAGCTCGGGTACGCCTTCACGCGGAAGAGCGCGTCCACGCCGCTGATGGTCTCGCAGGTCGAGTCGCGGCTGAGCGCGCAGGACCGTCTCCGGTTCGTCGAGCGCTCCGATGCGCTGGGCGAGGAGCTCGAGCGCGGCATGGAGCGGGGAGACTTCCCGCGCGTGCGGGATGCGGTGGAGGGACTCGAGCGGCACCTGGCGACGCTCGGCGAGGTCGAGACGGAGGAGATGACGCAGATCATCTCGCTGTGCCGGACTGCCGGCGCGGCCGCGAAATTGTCGGGCGCTGGAGGCGGGGACGGCTGCGTGATCTTCGCGCCCGATGCCAACACGCTCACGCAGGCGCTCGAGGCCCTGCGGGCGCGCGGGTTCCATTCATTCGCGCTGACGGTCGAGCAGGGGCAGCGCGGCGAGGCCTCCGTGCCCTTCCATCTGGCGCAGTGGCTGGACGCGGGCGGGTGACGCGGGTCCTGCAGTATATTTCATGAAGCGCGGTCCGGCTGCCGCTCCACCCGACGGAGCCCTTCTGTGAATAGAGGCTGCGGGGGCCGGCGCCAGCATGGGCGCGAACGGCCGGCTTTCACCGTGCAGGAAGGTCCGAGGATCTTTGCTCGCGATGGGAGCGTCGGTGTCGGGGCGCAGGGGCGGTGGTGCGCGCCCTGACATGAAGTATATTGCTGCTTATCGCTCACCCGGCGCCGGGAGCGGCTCCTGGATGACGCGCCCGTCCGGCGGCAGCAGCTCTCGTTCACGAAGCGGTTCCTCTGCCGCGAGGATCCCGAGTTCGCAAACGTCGCCGACGAGGCCTACGGAGCAACCTTCCGCGCCTGCACCGCCCACTCCGGACTCTGCGGCCCGGTCAGGCGTCGGCGGAGGTTCGTCGCCCCAGATGGGGTAGGCGGTTCGCGTCTCCTCCACAGTGGCGGTGCGTTCGGGCGGCGTTTCGAGCTGCGCCTCGTGGTTCGGAAAAACGACGTAGTCCAATGCGTAGGTCGGTCCCGCGCAGCCGCCCAGTGACACCGCAGCGGCCGCGGCTGCAACGATGCCCATCCAGAGAGGCGGACGGCGCACGGGTCACTCCGAGACGCGGATGTTCGACGGTGCCGGCTCGATACCGGAGGGCCGCTCATGCATCGGGTCGAAGGCGGCGCCACCGGCGGGCCGACCCGCCACGTCGGGCTTCGCAGACCCGGAAGTGGCCGAACCCGCGTCACCAGCGCCGCCGCTCGCCGGCATCGGGCCGCGACTCTCCGTGCCGCGGCCACCCATGCTCTGGCCCGGTCCAGGGCCCGGAGGAGGCGGCTCCGGTGGTTCACCGGGAGGCGCACCCGGCGCGGGCGCCGAAGAGGGTTCGGGCGGAGGGGGCGGCTCGGCGGGAGGCGAAGCCGTCGGAGGAATCTGCTCGGCAGGGATACCTGCTTGACCCGCGCCACCAACGCCGGGCTCCATGATCGGCGCGGGCGCGTCCTCGACCCTCGACGCGCTGTCCGTCGCGCACGCCGTCAGCCCGAGTGCCGCCGCGGCGCTCCAGCCCAGCATCGTCCTCAGCACCCTCATCCCCATCACCGCCCCCTCGACGAAGTCGTTCCTCCGAAGGGTTGGGACGGCGACCGCCTCAGGCGACTCGACGCGTCACGGCCGGGCGCAGGGCGGCCGGGCGAGCCGGGTTCGCGCCGGCGGGGGGGGGCCGGGTGAGTAGCGGCGGCGGCTCACTGAATCGGCGCTGGCCTACGCTCGACGCTGGCGGCGGACGTGGACGCCATGCCCTGCGGCGGGCTGTCGAGGCGGAAGTATATTGCCGGTCTCCGCAGCATCAGGCCGGGCCGGGACCGGAAGTATGTTGCACGTCGGCTGCATCGAACTGACAGACGCTCGCGTGCTGACGGCGCTCGCTGACGGGCGCAGGCGTGCCGACGCCGCTCGCGTGCTGCCGCCGCTCGCGCGCTGCCGGCGCTGGGCGTTCCGCCGGGCCCTCGCGCTGCCGACGCACTCAGAACATGTGCCCGAACGTGATGTAGATGCCCTGCCTCAGGTTCTCGGTCGCCACTGCGTAGTCGAATCTCACCACCGCGGCCCGCCGGGCGAGGCGGAGGCCGGCGCCAACACCGGGGTGCCATTGGTGCCACGGGCCGTCGTCCACGCCGGGGTGCCACACCCTCCCCATGTCCCAGTACACGACGCCGCCGGTCTTCACCTTCTCCCCCAGCAGCTTGAAGTCGAAGACGTAGAAGCGCAGCTCCGTGTTCGAGATGGCCTTGATGTTCCCCTGGTAGCGGTTCCTCGGCACGCCGCGCACGGTGCTCATTCCGCCCACGCCCTCGCCGCCCTGCATCCCGCCGACGTTCGCCCACTCGAAGAAGGGGACCTCGCCGAACAGCACGTCCAACACCAGCCGCTGCGCGAGGACCACCCGCGGCGTCCCCAACGAGAAGAACCGGCGCTCGCTCAGCGTCACGCCCCCGTACGCGTACCGGCTCCCCAGCGGCTGCGCCGAGAGCCGCACCGCGACCTCCTCCACGCCTCCGCGCGTGGGATCCGCCTCGAAGTCCCGCGTGTCGTGCGCCACCCCGAAGAGCACGCGCGCGTGCGCCCCACCGGAGAGCCCCCGCGGCGCCTCCGCGCGCAGCTGCGACTCGTCGTACGGCGTCACCCGCACCCAGTTGAAGCCGTACCCGCCCCACAGCTCCAGCGGGTGGCTCTTGCCGCCGGGCTTCGTGCGGATCCGCGCCCAGCCGCCGGGAAAGAAGTGGTCGAAGCTCCAGCCGCGGTCCTGCCCGCCGCTCTCCACGAAGCCCTCTCCGGACAGGTTCCCCACGCCGTAGAAGGGCGCGAAGAGCTCGCGGCGGAACTCGGCCCTCACCTCCAACCGCGCCTTGCCCAGCAGGTCCGGACCGTCGTACCGCAGCCAGTGGTTCTGCACGCCGCGGGTGGTGAAGTAGCTCTGCGCGGCGAGCGCGTGCCGGTACGGCGTGTAGCGCGGGTCGTAGAAGTAGCCGCCGCCCACGAGGCCAATGCCCCAGCCGAGGTCGCTGTTGAAGCTCACCAGCGGCACGCCCAGCGCGTCGAAGTCCTTCTTCGGCGGATGCTCGAGGGGCGTGCCCGAACCTCCGGTGCCGGCCTCATCGCCCTCACCGACCCCGTCGCTCTCGCCCTCGGCGCCCGAAGCGGACTTCTCCTTCGACGAGGCAGAGGCCCGCGCCTCCTCTTCGATCATCTCGTCCGGGACCGGCTCCGAATCGGTCCGCACCGGCGCGTCCTGCGCGCCCGCCCACACTGCCGCCGCCGCCGCGAGAGCCGCCCCCCACCCCATGCGGCCAAGGTGGGCACGGTCCCCTCCGCATGCCGCGGTGGCGCTCACTGCGACGCCCGCATGCACGCCTGGTTCCCGGCCGAGACGCCGAGGGGCAGCCGCCCGGGCCTGCGAGGGCGGGACGGGCAGACACATATTGGTCTGGGACCCGACGCACGGGTGCGGCGGGGGTGAGGGGAGCGGACAGACATGAGCGCGCGGGTGAAGGCGCAGGCGCTGATCACGCCCGAGGTACGGACCTGGGCGGAGCGGTCGATCGGGCGGATCGGCAAGCGGTGGGCGAAGGAGGATGGGCGGGCGCTCAACGCGCTGACGCCGGCGGCGAAGAAGCGGCGCAAGCTGCTCGTGCTGCACCTCGACGGGGTGCCGCGGCAGGTGCTGAAGCGCGCGCTCGACGAGGATCGGATGCCGTTCCTCTCCCGCCTGGTGAAGACGGGCGCGTACCACCTCGACAACGCGTTCTGGGGCACGCCCGCGTCCACGCCGGCGTTCCAGGCGGGGCTGCTCTTCGGCGTGCGCCATCCGGATCTGCCCGCCTATCACTGGTGGGATCGGCACCTCGGGCAGGAGGTGCGGATGAACCTGCCGAAGCTCGCGGTGAAGGTGGAGGAGCGGGTGTCGAAGCTCGCCTCCGGAAGCCTCCTCGAGGGCGGCGGCCACACCTATCTCTCGCTCTTCCGCGCGGGTGCGGACAACGAATTGGCGATGACCTCGCTGGCGAAGCTGCGGCGGCTGGTGCCGTCGGTGTGCAGCCACGTCCACGGCATCGGCGACGTGGGCGAGCGCGGCGCCTGGGCCTTCGTGAAGGACCTCGTGAACGAGACGCGCGCGGCCGGCGCGGACGCGCTGCGGTGGGTGAGGGCGGTAAACGACAACCGCCACGAGCTCCAGTTCATGCTCAACCGGCTCTTCATCATCGAGCTGGCCTGGAGCCTCTCCTGGAACCGCGCGCTCATCGACATGGTGCGCGGCGTGCCGGCGGTGTACCTCGTGTTCGGCAACTTCGACGAGGTCGCGCACCGCCGCGGCCCGTTCTCGAACCAGGCGGCGGACGCGCTCCACCGCGCGGACCGCGCCATCGAGGAGCTCTACGCCATCTCGCGCATGGCCCCCGAGCCCTACGACGTGGTGCTCGTCACCGACCACGGCCACGTGGACTCCGCGCCCTTCGAACGCGAGACGCAGCGCCGACTGAAGGACTACCTCCTCGATCCGGCGCCCGGCGGGATGCCCGACGACATCGACCGCGCGCTCCTGCAGGGACGCGCGCCGCTGGAGCTCTCCTCGCCGTGGGAGGCCGATCCGGTGGTCATCGAGTCCGGCAACTTCGCGCACGTCTATCTGACGAAGACCGCCACCCCGCTCGAGTCCCGCGAGCTGCTCGCCTGGCACCGCAACGTCCTCGCCCGCGCCGCGGCCTCTCCGCAGATAGGCATCGTGGCGGTGCGTCGAGCAGACCACGCGGTGGCGATCATCGGCGGGCGGGCGTTCACGGCGGAGGAGCTCGACTCGGCGCCGCTCGACGCGGAGTTCAACCGGCGCGCGGTGGCGGACCTCCTCCACGAGCTCCCCCACATGCCGACCGCGGGCGACATCGTCCTCTACGGCCAGGCCACCGGCAGCGGCGGGACCATCGGCTTCGCGTGGGAGTTCGGCTCGCACGGCGGCCTTTCGCGCACGGAGACGGACAGCATGGTGCTCTGGCCTTCGGACGCGCCGGTCGATCTGGGCGGCCTCACCCACGCCACGCAGCTCCACGAGCGGCTCTCGGAGGTGTACCGGGCATGAGCGCGAACGCGGCGGGCAAGGTCAACGTCAAGGTGCTGCTGGGCGTGGTGGGCACGGTCGCCACCGTGGCGCTGATGTCCACCGCGTTCTTCAAGTGGAGCTTCAAGGCCGACGAGCCGCTGCTCACCCAGCGCTTCCCGCTCGGCGAGTTCGTCCGCGAGCTGCCGCAGCACTTCGGCTGGCTCGCGCTCTTCGTGCTGCTCTCCGCCTCGATGATCCCGCTCCGCGCGGTCCTCTGGCAGAAGACGCTCTCCGCGAAGGTGCCGTTCAAGGAGCGCTACCACCTCGTCGCCATCGGCGCGTTCGCGCACAACGCGCTGCCCGGAAAGCTCGGCGACGTCATCCGGGCCTTCCTCCTCAGCCGCAGCCAGAAGATGCCCTTCGTCCGGAGCCTCGGCTCGGTGGCGGTGACGAAGCTCCTCGAGTTCGCCGCGCTGATCGCGGTGGCGGCGCTGTCGCTCCTCGGCCCACTGGGCGGCGCGCTGGCCCAGTTCGCGCCCGCGCTCCGCGGCGCCGCCATCGCCTGCGTGGTGCTGGTGGTGCTGGTGGTCGCCCTCGCGCACTGGGCGGCGCCGCTCGCGCGCTCCCTGGAGAAGAAGCACCGGCTGCCGAAGATCCAGGCCTTCCTCCACGAGGTCGCCGAGGGCCTCGGCTCCGCGCGCTCCTTCCGCGGCCTCGCGGTGGCGCTGCTCTTCGCCTTCCCGCCGGTCATCGCCAACGCGCTCGCCTACGGCGTGGGCCTGTGGGGGATGGGCCTGCCGGGCGGCTTCATGGCCGGCGCGCTGGTGCTGGGGGCCATTGCGCTCGGGCAGTCCGCGCCGGGGCTGCCGGTGGGCATGGGCGTGTACTACTTCGTCACCTCCTGGATGGCGCGGCAGCTCGGCGCCAGCGCGGAGGAGGGCGCGGCCTACGCCACGCTCACCCACCTCGCCACGCTGGGCACGCAGCTGGCGGTGGGCGGCTTTTCGGTGTGGGTGCGCCGCATCGGCTTCCGGGAGCTCGTCTCCGGCGGCCGCCGCGCGCGGCAGAAGGCGCGCGAGGAGGCACAGCACGTCCGCGACGAGGCCGAGGCGCGGGCCTGAGAAGCGGCGCGCTCAGGCCGAGAGGTTCGGCGGCGTGACCGGGAGCTGCACCACGAACTCGGCGCCGCGGCGGGACTTGCCGTCGATCCAGGCGCCGCCGCCGTGGGCCTCGGCGATGCGCCGCACGAGGTACAGCCCGAGCCCCAGCCCCGGCTTGCTCGCCGCGTTGTTGGAACGGCCGTAGCGGGAGAAGACGCTCTCGCGTTCGCCCTCGGGGACGCCCGGCCCGTCGTCGCGGACCACCAGCCGAATCTGATCGTCGTGGCGCTCCACGCGGACCTCCACCCTCGCGCCGCGCGCGTACTTGCACACGTTGGCGAGCAGGTTCTCCACCACCTCCTCGAGCCGCACCCGATCCACCAGCGCCGGGGCAGGGGCGAGCACCAGCTGCAGCTCACAACCCGCGCGCAGGAGCTTGTCGGCCTGCTGCAGCGCGACCTCGCGGACGAGATCGCTCACGTCGGTCTGCTCGAGCTCCAGCGCGCCGTCGTAGTCGTTGCTGTGCGCCGGATCGAGCAACCGGTCGATGAGCCGGCCCATCCGGCGCACCTGTCCGCGCGCCACCGCGAGCTTGTCCGTCACCCACTGCGGCGCCTTCTGATCGCGGGCGATCTTGTCCGTCAGCGTGTGCAGGGTCAGCTGCAGCGCGGTCAACGGCGTGCGCAGCTCATGCGCGGCCATCGTCCGCAGATCCGCCTCGGACTGCGCGCGCTCCTCCTGCCGGAGCCAGAGGGTCACCACGCCCTCATCCAGCCCGAGCGCCGCCGTTTCGCGCACGCACACCAGCCGCAGCCACACCGGGATGGGATCACGCTCCGAGTAGAGGCCGACCACCGTCTCGCTGCGGAGCACGCCGGCCGGCAGGCAGCGCCAGGGGAGCTCGTCGTACTTGAGGGCATGCCCGGCCCGGGTGACGAGCAGATGCCCGCTTCCCGTCCGGCAGCGGCCGCGCTCGTCCACGTCCAGCCGGTCGATCCCAGGTTCGGACCGCGCATGGAGGTTGGCGTACAGCAACCGTCCCACTCCGTCGTGCAGCGTCAGCGCTTCCCCCAGCGCATCGAGCGCCAGCGCCATCCTCGGCAAGCCACGGCCCGTGTTCGGGCGTGCGGCCACCGCGGCCACATCGTTCTCCGCCTCATGCATGTGTGCCCCCCGGCGAATCGTTCAGCGGGAGTCATGATGCCCTGCGGCATCGGCGCGTTTCATTGGGACTGAAGGGATCTGAACGGTCCCCCAGGGGAAGGCTCACCCGGGGCGCTCGCGTAAGTTCCCGGAAAGACGAAAGGGGACCCGGTCACTGAACCGGATCCCCTTCATCTTGTGCCCAGGAGAGGACTCGAACCTCCACAGTCTTGCGACCGCCAGACCCTGAATCTGGTGTGTCTACCAATTCCACCACCTGGGCGGGTGGCTTCGAAACGTGCAGCGGAGGCGCCTTATAGGGGCGGCCTCCGGAGGCGTCAAGCTACTTCACCGGCCACTTTCCCTCGGCCTCGAGCGCGTGCCGTTCGCCGGGGTTCTCGTCCATGTACGCGTTGAGGGACTCCTCGGTGATCTGCACCTCGAGATCCTCGCGACCGACCATCGCCTGGCAGCCGAGCCGCGACGAAGGCCGCACGTCGAACGCCATGTCGAGCCGGTCCATCTCGGCGTCGTCCTGATCCGACAGCGAGTCGCCGCCCTGCAGCACCCACACGTGGCAGGTGGAGCAGGCGCAGACGCCACCACACGCATGACCGACCTTCGCGCCGGCCTTCTCCGCTGCCTCGAGGATCGTCGTCCCCTCGGGGACTTCGACCGTCACGTCGTCGAGCGGGCTCTGGAAGTGAACCTTGGGCACGTCTATCCCTCGTACTCGGCAACCGAGTGGCCGGTCAGCGCGCTGCCGATCGCCCGGTTCATGATCCGCTCCGCGAAGGTGCGCGAGGACTCGTCCAGCGCCGCGATCGCGTTCTTCACCGCCATGTGGTCGTTGCCCGCCGCGGCCTCGCGAACGGACTGGGCCTTCGCCTCGATGGCCTTCCGCTCGTCGCCGCTGAGCAGGTCGCCGTTCTGCGCGAGCTGCCGCTCCAGATCTCCGAGCACCGCCTCCGCCGCCACCTGCTGCTCGCGGAGCTGACGCAGGTAGATGTCCTCCTCCGCGTGCTCGATCGAGTCGAGGAGCATCTGCTCGATCTCCTCGTCCGAGAGTCCGTGTGACGGCGTGACGGTGATCTGCTGCTCCTTGCCCGTCGTCTCCTCGCGCGCGCTGACCGAGAGGATCCCGTTCGCATCGACCTGGAACTTCACCTCCACGCGCGCCATCCCCGGCGGCATGGGCGGGATCCCCGTCAGCGTGAAGCGCGCCAGCGACCGGCAGTCCTTCACCAGCTCGCGCTCGCCCTGCACGACGTGGATGTCCATCCCCGTCTGGCCTTCCTTGAAGGTGGTGAAGACCTGGCCCGCGCCGACGGGGATCGTCGTGTTGCGCGGGATGAGCTTCTCCGCCACGCCGCCCATCGTCTCCAGCCCCAGCGAGAGGGGGATGACGTCGAGCAGTAGCACCTCGTCCTGGCGCTCCTCGTTCGTCAGCAGATCCGCCTGCACCGCCGCGCCCATCGCCACCACCTGATCCGGATCGATGTCCGCGAGCGGCGGCTTGCCGAAGAGCTCCTGCACGAACTTGCGCACCGCCGGCACGCGCGTGGCGCCGCCCACGAGCACCACGCCGTCGATCTCCTCCGGCGTCAGCCCCGCGTCCTTCAGCGCCCGGCGACAGCTCATGCCCGTGCGCGCGACGATGGGCTTCACCCACTCCTCGAACTCCGAGCGGCGGATGACCTGCCGGTGCTCGCCCACGGTGAGGGTGACCTCCTCCTGATCGGTGAGGCGCTCCTTCAACTGGCGGCAGGCCGCGAGCAGCAGCTGCACCTCCGACGGTCCCACGTCCGAGTGCGCGCGGCCCATCTGCTCGAGCACCTTCTCCGCGATCGCGCGATCGAAGTCGTCGCCGCCGAGCGCGGTGTCACCGGCGGTGCTCTTCACCTCGAAGATGCCCTCCACCAGCTTGAGGATGGAGATGTCGAACGTGCCGCCGCCGAGGTCGTACACCGCGAAGGTGCCCTGGCTGCCCTTGTCCAGGCCGTACGCGAGCGCCGCCGCGGTGGGCTCGTTGAGCAGCCGCAGGACCTCCAGCCCCGCGAGCCGCCCTGCATCGCGCGTGGCCTGCCGCTGCGCGTCGTCGAAGTAGGCGGGGACGGTGATCACCGCGCGATCCACGGGACCTGCGAAGTAGCTCTCCGCCCGGCGCTTCAGCGCGCGGAGGATCTCGCCGGAGACCTCGATCGGCGTGACCGGCTGACCGCCCGCGACCTCGAAGCGCACGACCTGCGCGCCTCCCACGAACTTGTACGGACCGAGCTTGCGCGTCTGCGGATCGTCCGGCGACCGGCCCATGAACCGCTTCACCGAGACGATGGTGTCGGTGGGGTGCTGCGCCGCCACGCCGCGCGCCCACTTGCCGACGACGACCTGGCCGTCCTTCGCGTAGTGCACCACCGAGGGCAGCAGGAACCCGCCGGTCTCGTCCACCGGCAGCGGGCGCGGCTTGCCCTGGATCACGCTCGCCACCAGCGAGTTCGTCGTCCCCAGATCGATGCCGACGACATTGCCCTTCGGCTTCTTCGGGTCGTGGATGTGCAGCACGCTCACGCGAACAGCTCCTCTTCGATCGCCTCGACCTCTTCGAGGAAGCGCTCGTAGTAACGCACCCGCCCCAGCGCGTGCGCAGCCTTCTGGGTCTCCGCCGCCTTCAGCGCGACGACCGCCTGCTCCATGCAGGCCTTCTTCTTCCGCTGCACGTCCGCGGCCATCTCCTGCACGCGGTCCGAGTCCTTCTTTGCCCGCGCGGTGTCCAGCGCCTCGCGCAGCTCCATGACCTCCTCGAGGAAGTCCATGGGCATCCTGGCCCTCTCCGCCGCGGCCTCGTCCTCGAGGTTCACGCCCTGCAACCGCAGCAGGTAGAAGGCGCGCCGCACCGGATCCTTCAGCGTGCGGTAGGCCTCGTTCAGCGCCGAGGTGTGCTCCAAAGAGAGCCTGCGCTCCTTCGGCGGGGCCTGCGCGAAGCGGTCCGGGTGCAACTGCAAGGACAGCGCGCGGTACTTCGCCTCCAGCTGGCCGGGATCCAGCTCCCAGCCGGGCGCGAGCCCGAACGGATCGAAGTGGGTGGCGTTCGGCGGGCGCAGGGCGATCTTGCCGCACGCCGGGCAGAACGCCGCGCCGCCGGTGTCGGCCTGGCAGTTCCAGCAGGGCGCGCTCACGGGGAACCTCTTCCTAGATCGCGAAGGACTCGCCGCAGCCGCAGGCGGCCTTGATCTTCGGGTTGTCGATCTTGAAGCCGGACTGCATCAGCGACTCGTGCCAGGCGAGCTCGGAGCCCATCAGGTAGAGGTAGCTCTTCGGATCGATCACGACCTTCGCGCCGTCACGCTCGAAGACCTTGTCGCGCTCGCGCGGCGTGTCCACCCACTCCAGCGAGTAGGTCAGTCCGGAGCAGCCGCCGCCCTTCACCGCGATGCGCAGCCCGGCGTCCGGCGTCCCGCGCTCGGCCTTCAGGCGCAGCAGCTCCTTCGCCGCGCGCTCGGTGAGGCCGAACGGCGCCTTCTTCGCGACCGGAGCCGCAGCCGGAGCCGCGGAGGAAGCCGTCGCCGAAGGGGAAGGGGACTGCGCAGCGCTGGTGTCGGTGTGCTCCATGACCTCTCTCGCCTCGCTAACCGTTCGCCTGCTTCTGCTGGCGCTCCTCGCGCTTCTTCTTGAAGTCCGCGATGGCCGCCTTGATCGCGTCCTCGGCGAGCACCGAGCAGTGGATCTTCACCGGCGGCAGCGCGAGCTCCTTCGCCACGTCCTTGTTGGAGATGGCCATGGCCGCGTCCACCGTCTTGCCCTTCACCCACTCGGTGACGAGCGACGACGACGCGATGGCCGAGCCGCAGCCGAACGTCTTGAACTTCGCGTCCTCGATCACGCCCTCATCCGTGATCTTCAGCTGCAGGCGCATCACGTCGCCGCACGCCGGCGCGCCGACGAGGCCGGTCCCGACGTTCGGGTCCTCCTTGTCCATGGTGCCCACGTTCCGCGGGTTCTCGTAGTGGTCGATGACCTTGTCGCTGTACGCCATGACGAATGCTCCTTCTGAAAACCTAAGAACTGCCGAGACCTAGTGGGCGACCCAGGCGACCGACTTGAGGTCCACGCCCTCGCGCGCCATCTCGTAGAGCGGGCTCATCTCCCGCAGCTTCTTCACCTTGTCGATCACCAGGCGGGCGACGTAGTCCACCTCTTCCTCGGTGTTGAAGCGGCCGATGCCGAAGCGGATGGACGAGTGCGCCATGTCCTCCTCCACGCCCAGCGCGCGCAGCACGTAGGACGGCTCCAGCGACGCGGAGGTGCAGGCCGAACCGGACGACACGGCCACGTCCTTGATCGCCATCATCAGCGCCTCGCCCTCGACGTAGGCGAAGGAGACGTTGAGGTTGCCCGGCAGCCGGTGCTCCAGCGAGCCGTTCAGGGTGAGCATGTCCAGCTCCGCGTAGAGCTTCTCGCGCAGGCGCTCCCGGAGAGCGAGCAGCCGCTTCGCCTCCTGCGGCCCCTCCGTCCGAGCGATCTCGCAGGCCATTCCCAACCCCACGATCGCCGCCACGTTCAGCGTGCCCGACCGCATCCCGCGCTCGTGACCGCCACCGTCGATCAGCGGCGCAATGCGCACGCGCGGCTTGCGGCGGACGTACAGCGCGCCCACGCCCTTCGGCCCGTACATCTTGTGGCCGGAGAGGGCGACCAGATCCACGTTCGCCTGCTCCACGTCGAACGGGACCTTGCCCACGCCCTGCACCGCGTCGCAGTGGAAGAGCACGCCCTTCTCGCGGCAGATCTTCCCGATCTCGTTCACCGGCTGGACGACGCCGATCTCGTTGTTGGCGAGCATGATGCTCACCAGCACGGTCTTGTCGGTGATCGCCTCGCGCAGCTTGTCGAGGTTCACCCGGCCGTCCGCCTCCACGTCGAGGTACGTCACCCGCGCGCCGGCGTTCACGTTCTTCACCCAGCGCTGGAAGACCTCGTCCTTCTCCAGGTCGAACTTGCGCGCGTAGGCGGCGAGGTTCTGCGGGGTCACGTCGTCGCCGGAGAGCTCCGACAGGCGCAGGCGGCGGTACTCGTCCACCTGCTCCGCGCGCTGGCGCTCGAGGCGCTTACACGTGTCGAGCACCGCCTTGTGCTCGGTCTTCAGCGTGACGATGTGGTCGCCCTTGTGCCGGTAGAACTCGAGCGCGCCCTTGATCGCGAGGTTGTCACTCTCGGTCGCGCCGGAGGTGAAGACGATCTCCTTGTCCGACGCGCCGATCAGCGCGGCGACCTGCTTGCGCGCCTTCTCCACCGCGGCCTCGGCCTTCCAGCCGAAGGGGTGGTTGCGCGAGGACGCGTTGCCGAAGTCCTCCTTGAGGAACGGCAGCATGGCCTCCAGCACCCGCGGGTCGAGCGGGGTGGTGGCGTGGTTGTCCATGTAGATCGGCAGCTTCGGCATCGACGCGTTCCTGAAGGGGGCGGGGCGTTGAGAAGCGCCCGCGTACATAAAGTGGACCTGAGAAGTCCATTATAAAAGCCAGGCCCCCCTTCGCAACCGAACGTGCCCTCTCGCGAAAGCAGAGCTAATGGCGCGGCGCACCTCTAGAGGGCGCGATCAGGCGTTCGAGCGCGCCTACGCCAGGTTGTGGAACACGCGCTGGACGTCCTCGTCCTGCTCGAGCGCGTCCACCATCTTGAGGACCTCTTCCGCCTTGTCCTCCGGGAGCTCCACCGGGGTGGTGGGGATGTACTCGCTCTCCGCGCTCAGCGGATGGATGCCGCGCTCCTCCAGCGCATGCTGCAGGGCGCCGAAGTCGGTGAAGCCGCAGCGCAGGACGATCTGCTTCTCGCCCTTCTCGCCGGTGCTCTCGCCCATCTCCTGCAGCCCGTGGTCGATGAGGTCGAGCTCCAGGGCCTCGAGGTCCAGGCCCTCCGGCGCGAGGCGGAACACGCCCATGTGCTGGAACGCGAACGCCACGCTGCCGGTGGTCCCGAGGTTCCCGCCGTGCTTGTTGAAGCCCGCGCGCACGTTGGCGACGGTGCGCACCACGTTGTCGGTCGCGGTCTCCACCAGCACCGCGATGCCGTGCGGCGCGTAGCCCTCGTAGAGAACCACGTCGTAGTTCTTCTGGTCGTTGCCCTGGGCGCGCTTGATCGCGGCCTCGACCTTGTCCTTGGGCATGTTCGCCGCGCGGGCGTTCTGCAGCGCGCGGCGGAGCGCGGGGTTGCTCTCGGCGGAGGGCCCACCCGCCTTCACCGCGATGACGATGTCCTTGCTCACGCGCGTGAACAGCTTCGCCATCTTGTTCCAGCGGGCGAACATCGTGTGCTTGCGGGTCTCGAAAATGCGTCCCATGGGGGCGCTTTCTGCCCGGAAGAGGGCCCGAAGGGAAGGCCCGGAGAACGCCCGGCTCCCGCAGCGGCGGGGCCCTGGTTGCGCTGAGTTGCGACCCGTGTTACCTTTCGGGTAACGAGTGGGATGTGGTTTACGTTACCCGGCGGGTGCGCGCGTGAACGTCAAGTGCGAGAAGAAGAAGCTCAGAAAAGCGCTCGAAGACGAGCAGGAGTGTGTGCGTGCTTACGGTCGTGACATGGCGAAGAGAATCTACTTGCGGCTCAACCAGCTCAGCGCTGCAGACAACTTGGGTGTGTTTTGGCCGCCACTCTCGTTACCGAATCGGTGCCACGAGCTAAAGGGGGACCGCAAAGGGGTCTTTTCGATGGACCTCGTGCAGCCCTACCGCCTGCTCTTCAAAGCAGTCGGCGAGCCCGATCCCCCCCCGGAGGATCAGCGGCTCAGGTGGCTCGGGATTGAAACCGTCGAGATCATCGGCATCGAGGACACTCATGGATGAGACGCGCTCCGAAACTAACTTCCGTATTCCAGTTGTCTTCCATCCAGGCGAAACCGTGTCAGAGTTCCTAGAGGTCTTAGGGTGGACGCAGAAGGAGCTGTCGAGGCGCACTGGACTAACTCCAAAGACGATCAGCGAAATCTGCAATGGGAAAGGGCCAATAACTCCGCAGACCTCGTTGCTGTTCGAGAAGGTACTAGGTCGGCCGGCGCATTTCTGGCTCAACCTGCAACGAGCATATGACGAGTCGCTTGCGCGGTCCGAGGCAGTCGCGCGTGCGCAAGAGTGGCAGGAATGGGCGTCTGTGTTCCCGACGAAGGATCTTCGACGCTTGGGGTTCCTGCGCGAGACAGGAAACGTCGTCGATGAACTCCTTAGGTTCTTGGGGGTTTCAAGCCCGGATGCATGGCGTAACGTCTGGGGTTCCACTGCGGTCGCCTACCGGCAGACGCGTCGTTTCGAGGTGAGTTCAGAGTCCATGTCTGCGTGGCTTCGTGCGACGGAGCTGGTTGCGCAACAGATGAACGTGCCTCAGTTCGCGCCGAACGTACTTGAGGCGTCGATTCCTCGGTTAAGAGGTCTGACCAGGAGGCGCGTGTCAGATGCAATAGAGGAGGCGCGCCAGCTATGCGCTGAAGCGGGGGTCGCTGTCGTCTTGTTGCCGGAGTTTCCGCATACGGGAATCAGCGGCTGTGCAAGATGGGTTGGTGAGCGCAGTGTTATCGTAGCGCTGAGCCTGCGGTACAAAACTGATGACCAGATGTGGTTCACGTTCTTTCATGAGTTGGGGCATGCGTTGCTTCATCTCGGTCAGCGAAAGATCATCATGGACAATCCCGCCGGCGACCTCGCGGATTCTCTGGCGGATCCTGAGATGCAGGCGCTAGAAGATGAGGCGAATCGATTCGCAGCGAACACACTCGTTCCTGCCGATGCGTGGGCCGACTTCATCTCGCAAGGTGAATTCACAAACGAGTCCATTCCGAGCTTCGCAGACAAGGTTGGGATCGGGCCCGGGATAGTTGTGGGAAGGTTGCAGCGAGAAGGTTTTCTGAAGCATTTTCAAGGGAACGCTTTTAAGCAGAAGCTTTCGTTCTCTGGGGGGGATGCCTAGTGATAGGGAAGATATTCATCACGAGTTCAGGCTACGATCCTGAGGCGGGTAAGCATGTGAAGGATCCTTACCTTGGACCGGGCATTCCAAGTCTAGGGGCATGCCGTCCGGACGTCAGACGACGCATGAACATTGGCGATCATCTGTTCTTCATCTCGGGTAAGGTTCCTGGGATCGAGCAGTTCGTCATGGGGGGATTCGCTGTCGCGGAGAAGATCTCAGCGCGAGAAGCATTTCGCAGGTTTCCCGAGAGGAGATTGCGTCTGCTCGAGGACGGCCAGCTTGAAGGGAATGTCGTGGTAGATCGTGCGGGTCGACGACACAAGTTGGATACCCACAACCCATCCGAGAGGGCGTTCTCGGCCAGGGTAGAGAACTACATTGTCGGCGGTGACGCCGTTGTTCTTGATAGGCCCGAAGAAATAGACGCAGCGAGAAGAGGTACTTTGGATTTCTTAGCCCACCTCTTCGGCAGAGAAGCCCGTCGACCAATTGAATTGGTCGGTCGGTGGGGAGCTTCCTTAGATCACGTCCAAGTGCGCGAGCTGCGTGCGTGGCTGGAGTCACTCAAGCGTGCAGCATGAAGACTCAAGCGCGAGAGGAGGAGATGGTGGCGGCAGATTGTGAGGGTCGGCTATCTGATGCTTGTAGTATCCAGCCGATTGGGAAGCGACGGGACGGTGGCACGAAGTATTGGTGCTTGGCCCATCGCGCAGATGCGACTGCGAAGTACGGAAAACCCGCTCAGAAGTGCCGCTATGCTGATGTGGCTCCCATCGAGGCGGAGCAGGAGCTTCGACTGTGTATAGCTGACTACCCTGGGGGAGTCGGCATGTGGGGCGCCGTGCCTCCCGTTTACGATACAACGGGCCTGGGGCTTGATTTGGGGATACATGTGCACGCGCGCATGAGTCCAGATGGGGCAAAACTGGTGGACCGCACGTACCGACGCGTGACGGTGACGCCGGATTTGCGTGGACCGGTTTTGGTTGTAGAGGAGTTGGACGCCATTTACTACATGGTGTCCTCGGTCTTTGGGATGCGTCTCGAGGAAGAGGTTTGTCCGCGGTGCAATGTATCTCATTTGGATCGGGACTGGTTTTCGGTGCATCCACATCAGAAGCACCTTTGTGCTGGGTGTGGGCACACATTTCGTGCAGCCAGGGTTGCGGTGGGTAATCCAGTCAAGGCCCTGCAATCCGCGCTGTCTTATAAGCCGAAGCCTCCGAAGCGGTCACGAAAGGTTTTGGAGTTGAGGCAGTCTGAGTTCAAGGGAGGCGTTAGGATTTGGGGGTCGAACCCCGCCATCGTCTGGACTCGCGAAGTTGATGAGATCGAGGGTGTTCATGTTCATGCTTATCCCGAAGTCGGTGCGCCGCCAGTCATAGATGAGACTTATGGGTGTCTGGTGGTTGATGGCGTTGAATTGAAGGTGAATGCTGTTCGTGCGTTCATGGCGCAGTCTGTGTTGCCGCATCTGAAGGGACGTGTTGTCAGTTTGAGTTGTGATGCGTGCGGAACGAGCCATACTGACGAGGGGTCATCGGCCGTGGTTCCGACGGTCGAGCGTCCCTGCGCCGAGTGTGGAAATGTGCTCAAGAGTCGCGGCAGGTTCAGGAAGGTGATCTCAAACGAAGCTGCGCACCTGCTCGCTAGGCTAGAAGATTCCTCGCCTCGACGTCGCGTTAGGCACCTATTGCCGCTGATCCCAGAGACGTTGTGATGGGGACTCGCTCCTAGGCGCAACGCTTAGGGCATTAGTCAAGCTCGACCAAACTGGTGGGGTCAGCACGCTGCAATATTTGAGATTCGCCGCGGACCCGCTTGTGGGTGACATGGTTGAGGAGCGCCCTAAGCGGGGTGAGCGGCGTTGTTTCAAGGTGTTCGACGAAGCTGCGCGCCATAAATTGTCGGTTAAACATTAGTGGCTCACCCATCTCATGCGGCCGTGGTCGACAGAGTTGGGGCCTTGAGATCCAAGCCCTCCGGCGCGCGAAGGCACTCGCATGGAATCGGAAGCCTGCACTGCCGCTGGGCTCGTGGCCTACCTCGCAGAAGCAGCCCCATGAGGCACCATTGTCGAGACATGCAAGAATGCGATGTTCGCCCGAACAAGATGGCGGAGCCGTTCACGCGCGCGCGCAGGGACCTCGGTGATCGCGCTGAAGGGGCTCCGACGAGATCCCCCCGCGCTCCGTGCTGCAGAACGCCAAGCAGCGATCATGCCTAACTGACCTGCCCGGGTTCTTGGTCCCACCGATTACGTGGAAGCCACCGCTCCGAGCGTTGAATTGTCTCGTTGCTCTGACCTGCCCGGGTTCTTGGTCCCACCGGTTACGTGGAAGCCACCGCTCCGAGCGTTGAATTGTCTCGTTGCTCCGCGTCCAGCTTGAACGCGTTGGGCGTCTTGTATCCCAGACTCGAGTGCGGGCGCACCTCGTTGTAGTGAATCGCCCCGGGTTTCTCGGAGGCTCCAACCGTTGAGAGGATGGAGACATGGGAAGACCGAGCAAGTTCCCCGCGGAGGTTCGTGAGCGGGCAGTCCGTCTGGTGTTCGAGCAGCAGCCGCAGC
>JAFAFL010000015.1 GCA_023423535.1 Pseudomonadota bacterium | reverse complement strand
GCACCGGCGCGGCGCGGGCAGGCTGGGCACGCGCGGCACCGTTCTGGGCAGCGGCGGCGGCCACCGGCTGGGCCACCGCATGCTGCGCGGCCTCGGCGTGGCTGGTGACGTTGAGGAAACCGTTGAGACGCGCGTACATGAACATGGCCTGGTTGATCAGGCCGTCACGGTCCGAGCCCATCTCCTCGGCCATCTGCTCAAAGGCGTCCCAGATGTGGTCGGCGATCGCGACTTTCCGCGCAGGTCTGGTGGTCTGTTCCATCGGCCGCCGGAAGATAACAGAGGCCGATGGACTGTCCAATCAGCGCGCCTGTGGGGCGAGCCGCCGCTAGCGGAAGAGGTCGTAGCGGGTGATCGGCGCGTCGGGAGTGATCTCCCGCGGGTACACCTGCAGCACCAGATCGCCCGACGGATAGCTCACCGCCAGCCGGGGCACGCCGTCCTCCGGCGGCGGGCTGCGGAACTGGGCCGCGCCGGCCACGCTGAGGCTCACGCCAATGGAGTTCGAGCGCGACTCGAGCACCGCCGAGCCGAGCCGGAAGCCCGACCGCGTGCGGAAGCGCAGCTGCAGTCCGGTCAGCGCGTCCGCGCCCGAGGTGTCCGGCGGCACAAAGCTGAAGCGCAGCACCGGCGGCAGCGTCTCGCCGAGCCCGGGCACGAGGTACTGGTAGAACGCGAGCCTCCGATCCGGCGAGGGCACCTCCAGGTCCGTCCCGCCGGCCACGCGCCCGAGATACCCGCTCTCGGTTCCCACCACCGTCCACGACGCCGCTCCGTTCGCGATGCGCACGGTGAAGGTGCAGCCCTCGCCGCCGAACGCGGAGGCCACCGTCAGCCGTCCGCCGAGCACCGACCGGCGCTCGGCCGCGGTGATCGCGATCGGGTCCGTCGCGCCGCACGCCGCCGAGGGGAAGACGAGGTCGCCGGTCTCCACCACCCCGGTCGGATCCGCGTCCACCAGCACTGAGGTCTCCGGCGTCTGCGGGCCGGGCACGTCCACGAAGCCGGGCAGCGCGCCGAGGTACGTCAGCGCGATCTCCTCGTTGCGCGCCGCGCCCTCCTGCACCGTCACCTCGGGAAGGTCGCCACCGCGCTCGGGGAAGAGGCGGGTGACCTCCACCGGAGCGGGATCGCCTTCGCCGGAGCGCACCACGAAGGCGGGGTTCGGGTCGGTGTCGTAGAGCCGCAGGTCCGCCGCGTCGAAAAAGTAGAGGCGCCCGTCCGCCGCGGGGATGACGCCGAGCAGCGACGTGCCCTGCACGCCCGAGAGCGACGCGTTCTCGCCGAGCGCCAGGCCCATGGGCACCGCGGCGCCGGGATCGACAGGCCGCATCGGCCGGCCCTCGATCGTCGAGCGCGCGCCGGTCCGGTCCGCGCCCCAGTCCACCGCCACCGCGCCGCGGCAGCCGCGGCCCTCGCACGCGTCCTGATCGATGAGGCCCCAGATGCGCCGCACGCGATCCCCGAGCCCCGCGTAGTCGCCATGCGTGTAGAGCCGGCGGATGGGCACGCCGAAGTCGAGCGCCGTCGTCGTGCCGGTGGCGGTGTTCACCACGAAGGCGGTCTCGCGCGCGAGCGTGTCGAGCCGCGCCAAACGCTCCTCCTCGGTGCCGGTGCCGGTGCAGTCCTCGCGCTCGAAGGCGCCGCGCGGACGGCGCAGCGACACCGCGAGCTCGTCCGTCTCCGGCATCACCAGCAGCGACTGGATCGCCGCGCAGGGGATGGGTCCGTGCACCACCGGCAGGTCCGCGCTGAGCGCGCCGGTATTGTGATCGACGGTCTTCGTCCGGACCGTCGCCTCGCCGCCGCGGAAGACAGCGAGATAGAGCGTGCTCTGCGTCGCGCCGGGCAGCGTGCGCGCCGCGATGGCGGTGATCGTCCCCTCCCCTTCGCCGAGCGAGACCCGCGTGGGCAGCTCGCGCAGGCCGCGCTCCGTGTCGTCGCGGTCGGCGAGCACCACCGAGACCTCGCGGCCGTTGGCGCTGCGCGCGTACACGAAGCGGCCGGGGACCGCGTTGCCGCCCTGCCAGGAGACGTCCTGCGCGAGCTCCACCGGACGCACCGCCACCGGGATGGAGAGCGGGTGCAGCGGATTGGGGCCGCGCACCCAGTCCGGGCTCGCCCGGCCGTCCGCGGTCTTGCGGTCGAGGTCCACCACGCGCAGCTCGTTGTCGTCGGTGGCGGTGACGAACAGCAGCCCGTCCATCACCGCGAGATCGTGCGGGCCATCCACGCCGGCGACGATCGTCGTTGCCCCGTCTTCACAGCCGCCCAGCAGCAGCGCCAGCGAGGCGACGGCACCGAGCGCTGCCCTGCCCATCCCGAACTTCATGACCCGCCCTCCGGGCACCCTGCTGGCCGCGGCGTCTCGGTGAGGCACCGCTGGTCCGGCCCGATCCGCGCGCGCAGCTTCAGGCTCGAGGGGAGCGTCACGTCCTCCAGATCGAGCACCGCCACCCGCCCGTCGCCGAAGCCGGTGACGAACATCCGCGCGCCCACCGCCGCGCCTTCCGCCGCCGCGTTCGGCGCCTGCACCGCCACGCCGAACGGCTGGATGACCATGTCGCGGGTGACCACCGTGGCGAGCTGTCCGGACTCGTCGTCGTAGAGCGCCAGCGCGTTCGCCACGCTGCAGGTGATCGCCACCAGCGGACCTCGGCCGGGCCGCTCGATCACGCGCGCCATGGTCGGACCTTCCGGCAGCGGCAGCGCGCGCACGACCTGGATCCGCGGCGCGTGACCGGCGGCGTCCTCGATCGACAGCACCAGCAGCATGTCCGGGAAGCGGCCGAGGAGGAACAGGCGCGTCTCGTCCGCGTTCAACGCCACGTCGCGCACGTCCTGGATGCGGAACTCGTTGAGCACGCCCACCGTCCGCACGTTCGACGGGTTCGCGCGCTCCATGATCCGCAAGGGCTCGAAGGTCACCCCACGCTCGCCGCGGCCGGAGATGTACGCGTAGCGGGCGCCGAGCGCGACGGTGGAGGACGGCGACGGGCCGATGGACTGGAAGCTCTCCGGCGTCACCTGCGGGTCGCTCACGCGGGTGCGGAAGAGAAAGGACTCGCGGTTCTTCAGGGTGCCGAGCGGAGAGTCCGCCGCCTGCGCGTGCGTGACCCAGACCTCGTCGCCGGACACCGCCGCCGCGTAGGGCGCCGGAGCGCGCGGCTTGCCGTCGGTGAAGCCCGCCGCGCCGTCACGTCCGCCCTCGGTGAGGGAGAGCCCGCCGGCGGTGCAGTCGCGGTTCGCCGCGTCGCCGCCCACGCAGGAGAGCGCGGTGCCGTTCCACTCCAGCGGATAGACCCGGTCGCCCTCGCTGCGGGTGGGGACGAAGAGGCGCGTGCGGCCCTCGGCGTCCGGCTGCGCGGCGCCGATGATCCCGGCGAACGGCGCGGTGAGGACGCGGCGCTCCTCCGGCACGTTCAGCGACGGGATCTGAAGAGGCTCCGTACCGACCTCGCCCGTTCCGCCGAGGTACGGCGGCAGCGTGAGCCCCGCGCCCGCGAGATCGAGCGCGGTGACCGCGCCGAAGTCGTAGCGGCGGTCGAAGTTCGAGGACGCGACGAGGAGCGTGCCCGGGCCGTCCGCCGCCGGCAGGTGCTCCACGCCGGTGGGGAAGTAGAACCGGTCCGCAGGCGGCGCGACGGGAGGCGCCTCGTCTCCGCAGCCGGCGAGGGCCACGGCGACGAGCGCGCAGAGCAGTGACAGGGGGCGTCGCATGAGGGGGCGGGGAGTGTAGGAACGCCCCCCTACCCCCGCAACAGCAAAAGGTGCGGCGCGCTCTCACACCGCGGTGAGCGTTGTCTTCCCCGTCGTCGTGCGCGGCGTCTCGCGGGGCTTCTTCTTCTCTTCGCGCTCGCGCAGCGCGCTCTGCGCCGCCGCCAGCCGCGCGATGGGCACCCGGTAGGGCGAACAGGACACGTAGGAGAGCCCGAGCCGCTGGCAGAACGCGATCGACGTGGGGTCGCCGCCGTGCTCGCCGCAGATGCCCAGCTCGAGGTCCGGTTTCGTGCTGCGCCCGCGCTCGGCGGCGAGCGCCATCAGCCCGCCGACGCCTTCGATATCGAGGGACACGAAGGGATCGCGCGGAAGGATCTTCTCCTCCACGTAGGTGTGCAGGAACTTCCCCGCGTCGTCGCGCGAGTAGCCGAAGGTCAGCTGAGTGAGGTCGTTCGTGCCGAAGGAGAAGTACGCGGCCTCCTGCGCGATCTCGGCGGCGGCCACCGCGGCGCGCGGCACCTCCACCATCACGCCCACCTCGTAGGGGATCTCCACCGCGTGCTTCGCCATCGCCTCGTCCGCGGCCTCGACGAGCAGCGCCTTCTGGAGGGCGAGCTCCTGCGGCACGCCGACGAGCGGGATCATGATCTCCAGCGCGACCTCTCGGCCCTCGCGGACGCAGCGCGCGGCGGCCTCGAAGATCGCCCTCCCCTGCATCTTCGTGATCTCCGGATAGGTGATCCCCAGCCGGCAGCCGCGGTGCCCGAGCATCGGGTTGAACTCGTGCAGCGACTCCACCTCCGCCAACAGCGCCTTCAGCCGCGCGAGCCTCGAGCCCTTCAACATCCCCGCCGCGTCACCGCGCGCGAGCAGCGCGTCGATCTCCGCCAGCCGCGCGCGGTTGGGCCTCGCGCCGGGAACGGACAGCTCCGTCACCGCGCGGCTGAGCTCCTCGCGCGAGGGCAAGAACTCGTGCAGCGGCGGGTCGAGCGTCCGGATGTTGATCGGGTGCCCGTCCATCGCCTTGAAGAGGGCGTAGAAGTCTCCGCGCTGCAGCCGCTCCAGCGTCTTCAACGCAGAAGTGTAGGCCTCCACGTGCGGTCCGTAATGCTCGCGCGCGGTGCGCAGGGCCTCACGCAATTGCGGTGAGCCTCCGGTCAGTCGCTTCGGGTTGCCGCCGCTTCGGCGCAGGCGCTCCTCCAGCTCCCCGAGCTTGACGATGCCCTCGCGGCCGCGGCGCGCGGAGAGGATCATCTGCACCACGTGCGGCAGGCGGTCCTCGGCGAAGAACATGTGCTCGGTGCGGCACAGGCCGATGCCCTCCGCCCCGAACGCCAGCGCCATCCGCGCGTCCTTCGGCCCATCCGCGTTGGTGCGCACCTTCATCGTGCGGAACTTGTCCGCCAGCCGCATCAAGCGGTTGAACGGGTAGAAGGTCCGGCTCTTCGACGGCGACAGGCGTCCCGAGAGCACGCGCACCACCTCCGGGTCCACCGTGTGGACGCGCCCGGGCAGCACCTCGCCGGTCCCTCCGTCGAGCGAGAGCCAGTCGCCCTCCTTCATCCGCACGCCGTCCACCCTCACCGTCCGCGCGCGCTCGTCGATTGCCAGCGCGCTGCAGCCGACGACGCACGGCCGCCCAAGCTGTCGCCCCACCACCGCAGCGTGGGAGGTCATCCCGCCGGTGGCGGTGAGGATGCCCTTCGCGGCGATCATCCCGTGCACGTCGTCCGGCGCCGTCTCGCGGCGAACGAGCAGCACCGGCTCGCCCCGGCGCGACCACGCCACGGCGTCCTCCGCGGTGAAGACGATGCGACCGGTCGCCGCGCCCGGGCCCGCCGCGAGGCCCTTCGTCAGAGGCTTCGTCTCACGGCGCGCCTTCGGTTCGAACTCGGGGTGCAGCAGCTGATCGAGCGAAGAGGGCTCGACCATCATCACCGCCTCCCGCTCGGTCAGCAGGCCCTCGTCGAGCAGGTCCGAGGCCCACCTCAACGCCGCGCGCGCGGTGCTCTTGCCGTTGCGCGTCTGCAGGATGAAGAGCCGGCCCTCCTCCACCGTGAACTCGAAGTCCTGCGGCCAGCGGTAGTGCTTCTCGAGCCGCGCCGTGAGCGCCTTCAGCTGGGCGAACGCTTCGGGAAGGACCGCCGCCATCTGCTCGATGGGCAGCGGCGTGCGGATGCCGGCCACGACGTCCTCGCCCTGCGCGTTGGGGAGGAACTCGCCGTAGAAGACCTTCTCGCCGGTGCCCGGATCCCTCGTGAAGCCCACGCCGGTGGCCGACGAGTCGCCCCTGTTGCCGAAGACCATCGCCTGCACGTTCACCGCGGTGCCGAGGCTGTCGGGGATGTGGAACTGCCGGCGGTACTGCACCGCGCGCTCTCCGTTCCAGGAGCGGAAGACCGCGTCCCGCGCGAGCGTCAGCTGCTCGTGCACGTCGTCCGGGAAGGGGCGGCCGGTGTGCCGCGCGAAGATCCGCTTGAACGCCGGCACGACCTCGCGCTCGAGCACCTCGGCCGAGAAGTCCAGGTCCGTCCGGTAGGCATGCCGGCGCTTGATGCGCGCGAACTCCGCGTCGAACGCCTCGCGCTCCACCCGCAGCGCGATGCAGCCGAGCATCTCGATGAAGCGGCGGTAGGCGTCGAACGCGAAGCGGCGGTTCTGCGTGCGGCGCGCGAGGCCCTCCACGGTTCTGTCGTTGAGCCCGAGGTTGAGGACCGTGTCCATCATCCCCGGCATGGAGAGCTCCGCGCCCGAGCGCACCGAGACGAGCAGCGGGTCCTCCGGATCCCCGAGCCGCTTGCCGGCACGGGCCTCGAGCAGCTCGAGCGCGCGCCCGATATCGCGCTCGGTCTCCCGCGGAAGCGTTCCCTCCCGGTTGAAGCGGAGGCACACCGCGGTGCTGATGGTGAAGCCCGGCGGCACTGGCAGGCCGATGCGCGTCATCTCCGCGAGGCCGGCGCCCTTGCCGCCGAGCAGGGACTTCATGGACTTGTCCCCGTCGGCCCTGCCATCGCCGAAGGAGAAGACGGTCTGGAGCGCGAGCGGTTCCTTCACCCGCGACAGGCTGCGGCGCCTCCGGTGGAAGCGGGAGCGGGCCCGCGGGTGGAGTCCGGGTTCCCGGCGACCCGGCGCGCGAGGTCGCCCCAGCCCCGAGGCCTTCTCCGCCCCCGTGCGTCCGGGCAGGACAGTCGGGCCCTCCGCTTGCAACGCGCCTGCGCGAATGGGTGCCTCCAGAGAGCGCTACGCCAGAGCCGATGACGGCCCGCCCCAGAGCGGGCTGCAGCCGGTGGGCGCGAAGGAGCTCGACGCGCTGCTTTTTCGCGAGGAGGCCCGCCGCCGGAGCCTGGCGCTCTGGGTCTGCGCGGGCCTGTGGGTCACCCTCTCCTTCACCGACCTGCCGATGTCGCCGGCCTCGGTGGCGCTGCGGCTCGTGCTCGCCGGCTGCGCGCTCCTCTTCGGCTGGCAGTGGGAGCGCATCGCCCGCACCGCGCCGGAGGCGATCAGCGCGATCGGGACGACGGTGATGCTCGCCTGCTACCTGGGCCTGGTGGTGGTCACCGGCGGCGCGGAGAGCATGAACTTCCCCTGGACGCTGGTGCTGCCGCTGGGCTGCGTGGTGATCCTGCCGGTGAACCCGTGGGCCCTCTCGGGGATCTCCTCGGTGTACGCCGCGGGCTGCATCTGGGTGCTGCACGCGGGCGGGATGGACGGGGACGCGCTGTGGGCGAGCACCTCGGACTACGTGGCGAGCATCGCGGTGGCCGCCGGCGCCGCGCACCAGCTGCGCAGCCTGCGCCGGGGGGAGCTGCTGGCGCTCGCCTCGCTGCAGACGGTGCAGAGCCGCGCGTTCGAATCCGAGCGGCTGGCGATGGTGGGCCGGCTCGCGGCGGGCGTGGCGCACGAGATCAACAACCCGCTCGCCTACGTGAAGTCGAACGTCGCGTTCCTCGCCCGGGAGCACGCGCGGAGGAGCCCGGAGGACGAGGAGCTGAAGGAGCTCACCGAGGAGACGGAGGTGGGGATCCAGCGCATCGAGGCGATCGTCTCCGACCTCAAGGGCTTTGCCCGCAACGCCCCCATCTCCCGCGCGGCCTTCGAGCTCTCCGACGCGGTGGCCGAGGCGCTGCGGATGACGCGGCTGCGCACCGAGCGCGTCGCGCAGCTCGAGCTCGCGCTGCCCTCGCTGCCGGAGGTCCTCGGAGACCGGCGCCGGCTGGTGCAGGTGCTGGTGAACCTGCTGGTGAACGCGGCCGAGGCGCTGGAGGGCGCCCCGCGCGATCCGGTCCCGACCGGACGGATAAGGCTCGGCGCCACCGTCGTCTGTCCGCTCCCCCTCCCCGGTGAGCCCCGCCCCGCGCCGCGGGTAATCCTCACCGTGCACGACAGCGGTCCCGGGCTGGCCGAAGCCCACCTGAAGTCGCTCTTCACGCCCTTCTTCACCACCAAGCCCGTGGGCAAGGGCACCGGGCTGGGGCTCGCGCTCTCCCGCAGCTACATGGAGCAGATGGGAGGGCAGCTCACCGCCGAGAACCATCCGGCGGGCGGCGCGCTCTTCCGGCTGGAGCTGCTGGCGGTGACACCGACCGAGGACGCCGGGCCCGAGCTTCCGGTGCCCTCGCCTCCCAACGCGGCGCTGCGGCTGGGTGCGGTCTGATCCGACCCCCCGCGCGAGGTCGCCCTAGACGGCCGGTGCGGGTGCGACAGGGCCGTCATTGGTGAGTTCGTTGGGCCTCCCACTTGCACCGGCGGACCGCGCATGGGGGCTTTCCACGAGCGTTACGCCAGGGCCGGTTCCGTCGCCCAGAGCGTGCCGTCCGGCGCCGCGGAGCTCGACGCGCTGCGACAGCGAGAGGAGAACGGCAGGCGGCGGACCTCTCTGACCTGGTGCGCGATCCTGATGGTCGTCCTCTCGTTCACCGACGAGCCGGCGAGCGCGGGGACGATGGCGATCCGGCTCGGCATCGCGGCGATCTCGGCGCTGGCGGGGTGGCAGTGGCCGCGGATTGCCCGCACCTGGCCGGTGCTGATGCCGGTGCTGCTGACGGTGATGATGCACGCCGGCTACCTCGGGCTGGTGCTCCTCACCGGCGGCCTGAAGAGCCTGAACTTCCCCTGGACGATCGCGCTGCCGCTGGCGTGCGTGGTCATCCTGCCGGTGCGAACCGTCGCGCTGACGATCATCTCGGTGAGCTACTCGGCATGTTGCGTCTGGGTCGCGTGGAAGGGAGGTCTCGAGGGCGAGGCGCTCTTCGGATGCGCGTCGGACTACTTCGCCAGCATCGCGGTGGCCGCGTTCGCCGCGCGTCACATAAAGGCGATGAGCGACGGCGAGGCCCGCCTGCTCTCGTCGCTGCAGAACGTGCAGAGCCGCGCGGTGGAGTCGGAGCGGCTGGCGGTGGTGGGCAGGCTCGCGGCCGGCGTGGCGCACGAGATCAACAACCCGCTCGCGTTCGTGAAGGCCAACGTCGTCTGCCTCGCCGAGGAGCTCGAGGACCGCACGCTGGAGGAGGCCGAGCTGCGGGAGCTCGCGCAGGAGACTCAGGTGGGGCTCCAGCGCATCGAGTCGATCGTCTCGGACCTCAAGGAGTTCGCGCGCGAGGCGCCGCTGCAGCCGGTCTCCTGCGAGCTGTCCGACGCGGTCCAGAGGCGGTGCGGATGACCCGGCTGCGCACCGAGGACGTGGCGAACGTGGAGCTGGAGCTGCCGGAGGGGCTTTCCCCCGTCCTCGCGGATCAGCGACGGCTGGTGCAGGTGCTGGTGAACCTGCTGGTCAACGCGGCGGAGGTGATTGAACCGGGGGTGAAGCGCGAGGGCGGACGCGGACGGATCCGCCTCGTCGCCGCCACCCAGACGTCTCAGGCGACTGACGGCCGGCCCGGTGCGCCGCGCGTGACGCTGACCGTGCACGACAGCGGGCCCGGCATCGCGCCGCAGCACCTGCAGAACCTCTTCACGCCCTTCTTCACCACCAAGCCGGTGGGAAAGGGCACCGGCCTGGGGCTCGCGCTCTCGCGCAGCTACATGGAGCAGATGGGCGGCAAGCTCGACGCGGCGAACCACCCGGAGGGCGGCGCGGTCTTCCGGCTGGAGCTGCCGGTGTTCGAGCCCCACGCGATCGGCGAACCAAAGACGCGGGTGGCGTTGGACGCGCGGGTCGTCGTCGGCGCGAAAGCGGCCTAGAGGGCGTCCGAGGGCGCGCGCTTCCCGGGGTGCCGGAGGCCCTTCACCTTCACCCGGAAGTTCATCGCCGGGCCGGGCGTGGGCGCGGTCTTCGTCCGCAGCACATAGCCCTCCGGGTCGAGCGCGAGGTCGAGCCGGTGGAACACGCGCGCCATGGTGAGGAGGATCTGCACCTCGGCGAGGCTCTTCCCGAGGCAGGTGTGCGGCCCGCGGCCGTAGGGCGAATAGGCGCCCGGCTTGAGGTGCTCGGCGCGAGGCTTCTGGTAGCGGTCGATGTCGAAGCGGTCCGGCTCGGGGAAGAACTCGGCCATGAAGTGCGGAACGGAGGTGGCGATGTAGATCATCTCGCCTTCGCGTATGAGGTGGCCCTCGAAGGTGAAGTCCCGCGTGGCGGTGCGCATCTGGGCCACCGCGATGGGATAGAGCCGCATCGTCTCCATCACCGCGCCGTTGAGCGCCGGCAGCCGCTTGAAGAGGCCGTCCTCGTCGATGAGCCCGCCCGCCGCCTCGACCTCGGCGAAGAACGCGTCCACCTCCGCCAGCACCCGCGCGCGGACCTCCGGGTGCTTGAGCACCGTGTAGAGGATGGCGCCGGTGGTGTTCGCCACCGTGTCGAGGCCCGCGACGTAGGGACCGACCATGGAGAGGATGAGGTCGTTGGCCGGAACGAGCTCCGGGCGCTCCACGTGCGCGGCGTAGATGTCGTCGAGGAGGTTCTTCTCGCCATCCGGCACCTTCCCGTACCGCCGGCGCGAGGTGTCGATCAGCGCGTTCCCCAGCTCGAAGACGCGCAGCTTCGCCCGCTTGTACTGGGGCCTGCGGAGGAGGAGCTTCGGCCGCTGGCGCGTCACCAACACGTTGAGGATGTGCAGGATGACGGTGCGGATGTCGTCCACGTACTCCAGCGGCGCGGTGCCGGTGAGCATGGACCCGAGCTGCTCCACCACCATGTACTGGAAGGACTGCACCACCGGGACCTTCGTGCCCGGGCGCCAGTCGCGCGCCATCGCCCGGTCGGCGATGGCCACCAGCTCGCCGTAGCGGCCCTTGATCGCCTCCTTCGTGTAGCCGCGCTTCATCACCTCGCGCAGCTGCTTGTGCGTCTCGCCGTCCTCGCCGGTGAGGGTGCGGGTGGCGCCGTACTCGTCCACGAGGCCCTGCCAGAACTCCTTCGAGCGCAGCGACTCCTTCCCCTCCTTCGTGTTGAGGAAGTTCGCGGCCTCCGGGCCGGCGATGGTCACGTAGCGGTTGCCCAGCAGCTCGAGCCGGAAGACCGGGCCGTACTTGCGGTAGCAGTGCAGAAAGAAGCGCGCGGGGTCCTTCATCATCGCCGGCGCGGCGCCGACGAGAGGCCATCCGGGGACCTGTGGGGTCTGCCGGGAGGTCGGCGGCGTCGGAGGCGTGGCCGGGACCGGGTGCACCGCGGGCTGGGGAGTGCTCATGCGCCGTAGCTTGTCGCGTCGGCCGGGGGCGCGCACCCCGAAGTGAAGGCCGGGATGCGCGCCGTTCGCCGCCGGCTACTTCTTCGGCGGGTTGTTGCCGCGGCCACCGCCCGAGGGGTTGGGGGTGGTGCTCGGCCCGTTCGGCGGGCGCGGCATGTTCTTCGGCTGCTGCGGCTGCTGCGACTGGCCCTGCCCCGGCTGCGAGCTGCCCGCCTGCGAGCCGCC
This sequence comes from Pseudomonadota bacterium, assembly GCA_023423535.1. Lineage (GTDB taxonomy): Bacteria > Myxococcota > Myxococcia > Myxococcales > Myxococcaceae > JAFAFL01. The sequence goes on along the minus strand of JAFAFL010000015.1, from coordinate 12,429 downwards.
CTGGGGGAATCCGCCGGTGTTGCCCTTGCTCATCGATCGCTCCTGAGGTGTCAGCACCGGAAGGGCCGGTGCGGGGGGAGAGATAGAGAGGGTGTCTGTGGGGCGCCTCCGACGCGGGGGAAGTGATCCCCGCCGGATGAAGAGGCTTGCGCTTGACTGAACGGCCGTTCAGGATGCACAGGCATGATCACGAATCCGATTCCGGAGCCATTGCGCGCCCTCCTCGGGCTCTACGAGACCGAGCTGCGCGAGCTGAAGTTTCCCGACATCGACGCGCAGGTCCTCGCGCAGTCAGGCCGGGCGGTGCTCTCCGCCGCCGAGGAGGTCGCCGAGGCGGAGGCCGCTCTGGACGCCGCACGCGCCGAGCTGCAGCGCCACCAGGACGCGCTCCTCCACAAGGGACAGCGCGCGCTCGCCTACGCCCGCGTCTTCGCCGAAGAGCAGCCGGAGCTGCTGGAGAAGCTCGCGCTGATCACCCTCCCCCGCCCGCCGCGCCGCGCTGCGGTGGACGCGCAGGCGGGTGTCGCCTCCGGTGACGGTGACGCCGCGGCTGCAGCGCCGAAGCGTCGGGGCCGTCCGCCGAAGGTCAGGCCGGAGGGCGCGGCCAACCTCTTCGCTCCGACTGGACCTCCGGGCCCCGAAGCGGTGGAGGCCGCCGAGGCCGATGAAGGGCGCTTCTCGTCCGGGCCGGTCGCGCGGGTGGTGGGCGGGTAACACAACCGCGCAGCGGAACGCCCACCGAGGCGGCGCGACGGTGCCGCCCAGCCCCGGTCGCGCCGCGGCGCTACCTGTTCCCGGTGAAGCTCCAGTTGAAGGAGCGGTCCTCGTCGCCGCTGCGGGCGCTGCCGGTGATGACCATGCTGAAGGTGGAGGTGGACGCGTTGATCTGGCTCCCGCGCCCGCCCCGAAGCCGCCACGTCTGCAGGTTCGCCTGCTTCTGGCAGTCGAAGCCCTGAACGTCGAAGACATCGTCGCCCGTGGCGACCGCCTTCACGTTGCAGCCGGCGAAGAAGAAGGTCAGCTCGTTCCCGCGCTGGCTGACCTGGATCCCCTCCTGACCGGACGACGTCTCCGCGCCGGTGATGATCAGCGAGTGCGACCCGCTCCACGGACCCGACACGTCGATCGGGTCCACGCCACAGCCCGCGGACGGCAGGGCCAGCGCCGACGCCGCGGCCAGCGCTGCCCACGAGGTCAGGGCCGAAGCGGACAGACGCCGCCGCCACGCTCCGATGAAGCGACGGCTCACGACTGCGCCCCCTCCGCCTGAATCCGGGAGAAGTCCGCCACCGGCGCGAACAGGCCGCCGATGCCGACCAGCAGGCGGATGCGGTTCTCGCGCAGCGCCTTGTCCTCGGCCATCACCATCACCTTGTCGAAGAAGCGGTCCACGGTGGGCTTGAGCGCGGTGATCTCCCGCAGCGCGCCGGCGAAGTCGTCGCGCTGGATGAGGCCGCCGACCTTTGCCCGTGCGCCGACGAAGGCCTCGTGCAGCGCCTTCTCCTCCGCGTCCACCAGACGCGAGGCGTCCACGTCACCCGCGCCCACGTCCTTGCCCTGCTTCTCCACGATGTTGACCACGCGTTTGAACGCAGCGGCCAGCGGCGCGAAGTCCGCGCGACCGACGATCGACGACAAAGCCTCGAGCCGCGCCTTCGTCGCCACCAGATCGTCGAAGCCGGCGCTGAGCACCGCCTCCACCACGTCGGTGCGGTGGTCCTCGCTCCAGAGCGACTTGAGGCGGCCGCGGAAGAACTCGAGCACCTGCTCGCGCACCGACGGCTCGCCCTGCTTCCGCTTCACGTCGGAGACCTTCGGCGCCAGGCCCTCCAGCGCCCTGTCCACCGCGGCGCCGAGCGACACGCGATAGCCCCTCGCGAGGATCACGTTGATCACCGCAAGCGTCGCCCGCCGGAGCCCGAACGGATCCGCAGCGCCGGACGGCCCCTTGCCGATGGCGAAGATGCCGCACAGCGTGTCCAGCCGGTCCGCGATGCCGATGAGCGCGCCTTCGTCCCCAGTGGGGAGCTGGTCGCCCGCGTTGCGCGGCAGGTAGTGCTCGAAGATCGCGCGCGCGACCTCGTCGGTCTCACCGCTCGCCTTCGCGTACTCGCGGCCCATCACGCCCTGCAGCTCGGGGAACTCGCCCACCATGCCGGTGACGAGGTCCGCCTTCGCCAGCGTCGCCGCGCGCTCGATGGTCTCCCGCTTGTCCGCGTGGCCGGTCTTCTCCGCCAGCCACACCGCGAGCGCGCGGAAGCGCTGCACCTTCTCCGCGTACGAGCCGAGCTTCCCCTGGAACACCACGCGCTCGAGCCTCGGCAGGCGCTCGTCGAGCTTCGTCTTCCGGTCCTCGTCGAAGAAGAAGCGGCCGTCCGCGAGCCGCGCCTTGAGCACGCGCTCGTACCCGCGCAGGGACAGCTTCTCGTCGCGGACCGGCGTGTTCGACACCGCGATGAACCGCGGCAGGAGCTTCCCGTTCGCGTCGGTGATCGAGAAGTAGCGCTGGTGGCTCTTCATCTCCTGGATGAGGACCTCCGGCGGGAGATCCAGATGCCGCTCCTCGAACTGGCCCAGCACCGGCGACGGCCACTCCACGAGGTTCGTCACCTGGTCGAGCAGCGACTCGTCCTCCAGCAGCTTGCCGCCCGCCTTCGACGCGACCTCGGCCACGCGCTCGGCCACGAGCTTCCGGCGCTCGCCGATGTCCGCCACCACGTTCGCCTTGCGCAGCGTCTCCACGTAGCCCGCGGGCGAGCGCAGCTCGATCGCACCGGGCGAAAGGAACCGGTGTCCCTTCGTCGTCCGACCACTGCGCACGTCACCGAGTACCACCGGCACGACCTCTTCACCGAGCAGCGCCACGATCCAGTGCAGCGGCCGCGCGAACTGGACGTCCACGTCGCCCCAGCGCATGGACTTGGGGAAGCGGATGCCGTGCGCCGCGGCGGAGAGGATCTCGGGCAGGAGCTCACCGGCCGGCTTGCCCTTCTCCTCCACCTTCGCGCCGAGGTACTCGCCCTTCGCGGTCTTCACCTTCACCAGCTGATCCGCGCGAAGCCCGAGCGACTCCGCGAACTTCTCCGCCGCCCTCGTCGGCTTGCCCTCCGCGTCGAAGCCCGCCTTCGCCGAGGGACCGGTGACCTCCTTCGTCACGTCCTCGCTGCGGTCCGCCACGCCCTCCACCAGCAGCGCGAGCCGCCGCGGCGTGCCGTAGGTGCGCAGCTCACCGTGCTTGAGGCGCACCGCCTCCGCCCGCTCGGTGAACACGCGGCGCAGATCCTCCAGCGCCGGGCCGATGAACGAGGCCGGGATCTCCTCCGCGCCCAGCTCCAGCAGCAGGTCAGCCATTGGCCACCTCCGCCTTCTTCGCCTGCTTCTCCGACTCGTCGCGCTGGAACGACACCGTCTTCCAGTACTCCGACGCCTTGCGGCCCTCGAGCACCTCAGGCTGCTCGCCGACGGTCCACGCGGTCTTGAGCAGCGGATAGCCCAGCCGCTCGCGCTGGCGCAGATAGCCCTCCGCACAGAGCCGCGCGTTGTCGCGGACGCGCTTGATGAAGTTCGCGCGCTCGGTCACCGAGATCGCCCCGCGCGCATCGAGCAGGTTGAAGCTGTGCGAGCACTTCAGCGCGTAGTCGTACGCGGGCAGCGGCAGGTCCATCTCGATGAGCCGCTTGCACTCCTTCTCGTACTCGTCGAAGAGCCGGAAGAGCATCTCCGCGTTGGAGGCCTTGAGCGCGTACTGGCTCATCTCCACTTCATTCGCGTGGAAGACCTCGCGGTAGCGCACGCCCTTCACCCACTCGATGTCGTACACGTTCTCCACGTTCTGCAGGTACATGCAGATGCGCTCGAGCCCGTAGGTCAGCTCCGCCGCGACCGGCCGGCACTCGAAGCCGCCGCACTGCTGGAAGTAGGTGAACTGGGTGATCTCCATCCCGTCACACCACACCTCCCAGCCGAGGCCCCAGGCGCCGAGCGTGGGCGACTCCCAGTCGTCCTCGACGAAGCGGATGTCGTGCGCCATGGGGTCGATGCCGAAGTTGCGGATGCTCTCCAGATAGAGCTCCTGCACGTTCTTCGGCGCCGGCTTGAGGATGACCTGGAACTGGTGGTGCTGGAACAGGCGGTTGGGGTTCTCGCCGAAGCGCCCGTCCGCCGGCCGCCGCGAGGGCTGCACGTAGGCGACGTTCCAGGGCTCGGGGCCCAGCGCGCGGAGAAAGGTGGACGGGTGCATGGTGCCCGCGCCCACCTCGAGGTCGTAGGGCTGCGCGATGATGCAGCCCTGCTTCGCCCAGTGGTTCTGGAGCGAGAGGATCAGGTCCTGGAAGTACATGGGGCCGCGGACCCTAAGCAGGGGGATCTGGAGCGTCAAGGACGACCCCAGTCCCCTCGTCCGGCGCGCTCAGTATCGGATCTGCACCTGCGGCAGGAACTGGGTGCCCGCCTCCGTCTCCAGCAGCGACTGATTGATCCGCACGTGGATGACCGCGTGGCCCCGCGCGGCGAGCTGGGCGCGCGAGGCGGTGAAGGTCAGCGGAGCGTTCCGCGAATCCACCGTCACCGAGCCGCCCGCGTTCTGCAGCGACGAGCTGTCCGCAAAGCGCACGAGAAAGTCCACGCTTGCGGCATCGTCCGGGATCTCGAACGCGCCGAGCAGCCAGGCATGGTCCGTCTGCGCGAGGTCGAGCCCGCTCTCCTGCGGCAACACGGTCGCAAGCAGGTTCCCGTTGGCGCGCACCTGCACCTCCGCAATACCGAGCGCGAAGTGCGTCACGGTCCCCTCCTCCTCACCGCGGATGCGCAGCGAGGCGAGCAGCTCCCCCACCCCGTTCTGGCCACCGGTGGGAAGCGGCGCGCCGATGAAGAGCGCGCCCCCCTCCCCTTCGCCGACCGGCAGGAGCCTGCCATCCGAGCCGACGATCCCGTCCGGCGTGTTCTGCTGGGGATCCGGCGGCAGGTCGTTCACCACCAGCACCTCGTCCGGACCGATCGACTCCAGCGGTCCCTCCACGCGGTCCTCACCGCAGCCCACACCGGCCAGGAGGAGCACCACAAACGGCAGCGTCTTCGTCGTCTTGATCATGGTGGTCTTCTCCTAGCGCTCGCAGACATCGGGGGTGTTGAGGGAGGGATCGACAGCGAGGTCCCGCGCCTGCTGCGGCGTGGCGGGACCGCTCACGAAGCCCGCGGGGAAGTCGCTGTTCGTGCCCGAGTTGTTGAAGTCGTCCATCGCCTCGGCCAGCGCGAGCAGCTCGCCGCAGTCGTTCGACTGCAGCTGGAAGAGCGCGTCCGAGATCAGCGTCACCGGCGTGGGCTGGGTGCCGAAGAGCCGCACGTTGCACACGCCGACCAGCGTCTGGCGCGCGAGGAGGAAGCGCGCCCGCTCGACCTCGTCGCGCCGCGTCCCGTCACCGAGCCGCGAGGGGTTTCCCCACAGCACGCCGAGCGCCTCCTCCATCGTGTCGATCACCCCGAAGCCCGGCCCGAGGTTGATCTCGTTTACGTCGAGGCACGCCTGCAGCGGCACGAGGTGGGTCTTGAAGAAGCCCAGCGTCCGGGTGGCGGTCCCGTTCGGCGGAGGAGGCGGCGGGTTCGGGTTCTCGTCGCAGACGACGCGCGCGCGGCACTGGGCCTCGGCCACGTCCCAGCCGACGGTGAAGACGTTGTCGATCCGATCGTCGACGCGGCCGTCCACGCCCGCGAGCGCGTCGCAGTCGTCCTTCGTGCTCAGCGTCTGGGGGAAGGTCCACACCTGCGAGGCGCCGGGCGCGAGCGACAGCGGCGGCACCGTACCGGGCACGAACTCGAAGCCCACGCCCTCGAGCAGAGGGTCCGCGAGGCGCTGCACGACGGAGACGTCCGTCGCGTGCGAGTTGGTGATCCGCATCGTCCACGTCAACTCGGCGGGGTACTGGGTGATGCGGAGATACCGCACGCCGTTGACCCGCTTCTCGCACTCGAACTCGTGCGCGCCTGCCGCTCCCGCCAGGAGTGCAACCCCTGCCGCGAACGCTGCGCGCGCTCCTCTCGCCCAGCCCATACCTGACCCGCCCCTTCGTGAAAGGCGCCGCCCCTTGCAGCGCAACGCGGCGCCACATCAAGGGACGTGCCTTCCGTCTGGAGGGAAGAAGTGGGGTGTGACGCCTCAGGAACTGGCGGGCGCGTTCTCACCGCGGAGAAGTTTCACCGCCGCGCGAGACGAAACGATCTCCGCCTCAGGGTCGCGCGTTGACCACGGCCCACGGCATCACGTCGTCGAGCGTGCAGTGCGTGGACTCGTAGCGGGCGTTGCCCACGTTGGCGAAGCGGTAGGTCTGCCCTGCAGAGACCACGTCAACGCTCTCTCCGGGCTGCAGTTCGACGGCCTCGCCGGCGATCTCGAAGCGCGTCTTGTGGTGCAGCCTGCGCCCGCAGTCGGTGTGACGGCAGCCGGTGATCCCTGCCGCCGAGCGCGTGACGAGCAGCGGCGCCGTCAGGTCCGGCCTGAGCACCGAGCCCTTCTGCGCCGTCTCCGCCGCGAGGAGGATCGTGCCCGACGGCGAGCCCTCGCGGATGAGGATGCCGCGGTTGTCCGGATTGCGATCGCCCGAGGCGTCCACCAGCGTCACGTGCACCGCCTCGCCGATGCGCAGCGGCGCCGCCACGCCGCGCGGCAGCGTGACGTACACCGTGCCCACCGCGGTGCCACCGCCCGCGAGCTGCCGGCGGAGCGTGAGCGTCATGGTGTCGTTCTCGTAGCGCACCGCGCCCACCGTCCCCGAGCCGATGTGGGTCTGCACGCCGTCCTGGGTGCTCCAGGCGAAGAAGCCCTGATCGTCGGGCTCGGGGATGCGCACCTGCCACGCGCCGCCGAGCTCCGGGTAGCCCGTCTCCGGACAGGCGCGCGTGCAGCCGCCGGCGAAGCAGAGCTCGCCTTCGCCCTTGCAGTCCGCGTGGGACTCGCAGGCCGCGCCGCGCTCGGGGTTGATCTCCACCACCCCGTCGCGCACCTGGAACGGGCGCTCCACGCAGAGGATCGAAGCGGTGGGGAGCGAACCGGGCACGGGCACGTTGGGCTCGGCCTGGACCGCGCTGGTGGAGGACGGCGCGTAGCAGAGCTCCAGGCGGAAGGTCTCATCGAGCGGCGGGTTCTCCGCGCGCAGACAGGCCGGTCCCTGGATGATCGAGCTCTGGCAGGAGCCGTTGCCGCTGACCTGCACCCTCCCCGCCCACTCGCGCTCGAAGAGGCCGCCGGGCTCGAGCTTCATCACCTTCGGCGAGGCGCCCGTGGCCTCGGGACAGGAGCAGCCGCCGCACACGAGGTCGCACGAGAGGCACTCGCAGGCGGGCTCCTCCACGAAGGCAATCCACTCGCCGCCCACGCGGCGCTTCACCTTCAGCCCCATCCGCGCGTCGCTCGCGTCCACGTACACCGGGCTCTGCGAGGTGTTCTTCAGGCGGAACGTGACCGCCGTCGGCTCGTCCGGGCCGCCGCAGTTGCACGCAGAGACCGCGGTGAACGCGCAGGCGACCAGCAGCAGGGGGCCGAACGTCTTCATGACCGTGGGTCTGACACGGCCGCGGACAGACGATCAAGACGGGCCTTCTCGGCGGACGACTTCGCGGGCATCGGCTCGCTACGCCCTGCGCAACCCCACCACCTCTCCGTAGCCGCCGGGGATGAAGAAGTCGTGCAGCCCGAGGCCCATGATCCGCAGCGCGGTGCTGACCACGTCGGCGGATCGGGGGACGCGCTTCGACGCCTGTCCGTTCTCTTCGATGATGTCCACCGGAACGCCGAGCCCTCGCGGGGTGTACGTGCCCACCTGCCGGTTCCCCGCCACGTTGCCGCCGGCGAACGCCACCGACGTGAACGGGTGATGGTCGTCGGGGAGCGAGTACGTGCCGTCGTTCCCCCGGGACGCCCAGCTTCGGCCGAACTCGCTCATCACCAGCACCAGCGTGTCGTCGAGCAGCGTCTTGCCCGGCTTGCCCGGCGCCGGCGTGGCCTTCAGCTCGCCCAGGAAGCGCGCAACGTTGTCCATCATCCCGCGCCCGTGCGCGCAGCTGAACCCGTGGCCGAACCCGTTGTGGGTGTCGAAGTCGAGCTGGAGCGAGACGTGCACCGCCGTGCAGAGGTCCGACTTCAGCATCCGCAGCGCGAGATCCATCCGCGGGTCGAGCCCGGTCAGGTGGAAGTTCGCGAGGCCGAACGAGTACGTGAAGGTCTGGTTGCTCAGGTAGCTCGACAGGTACGAGGGCCGGTTCGTGGTCAGCGCGTCGATCCCCTTCGTGTTCTCCAGCAGCGAGACCACGTCCGCCGCGAGCACGCGCGACACCGACGCCAAAGAGTCGTGCAGGCCCTCCAGATGTCCATCCACCTTCGCGGTGGAGCGGCCCATCAACGCCTGCGCCCGGGTGAGCGAGAAGCGCTCCACGGTAGTCGTCTTGAGGGTTCCGCCGGTGGGCTGCCCCCGCGCGTCGAGCTCGGGGCTCTCGGTGCGCGCGTTGAGCCCGGTCCACCACGGGTTGTCGGACGGCTTGTCCGAGAGCTGCGGCTTCAGCGCCTGGATCGAAGGCACGCGCACGGGTGAAGCATGCGACGGCAAGCCCATCCCGACCGGTGTGCCGCGCTCGCCCGCCACCACCACGAAGGGAGGCGGCCGGCTCTCGCGGTACTTCTCGAAGAGGTGGTTGGCGATCACCGAGTGGATCGCGGGCGCTCGATAGTCCGCGCCGGCGACGCCGCACATCGAGGAGATGAACGCGCTCGAGTGGTCGTTGGTCCCCTGGTCGATCCCGTGCAGCACGCTGAGCTGGTCGTGCAGTCCGAAGTGCGTGTAGCCGTACATCATCGGGCTGTAGCTGCCGCGCTCGGCGGGGTTCGCCGGGTTCCAGGAGCGCCAGGTCCGCAGCGGCTTGTAGGGCCCGTTCGGCGGCGCGAGATCCACCACCCCGCCCGCGTCGAAGAAGACCGGCTCCCCGCTGTAGCTGGAGGGCGGCGGGACGCAGAGCGGGATCTCCGAGTCCTCCATCGGGGTGAAGTAGTAGGCCGGGCGGTAGCCGCCGGGGATGTAGAGGACCGCGAGCCGGGAAGGCGCATCCGCGTCGGCGGCGAAAGCGGTGCGCGAAGAGAGCAGACCTGCGCGCTCCAGCAGCGCGAACTGGCTTGCGCCGAGCGCCCACTTGAGCAGCGTGCGACGAGAGGTGGTCGTCATCGGAGTCATCGGAGCCATGGGAGGAGAACTCCCCTCAGTAGGTGAGCCACAACGGGTGACGGATGAGCGACGAGCAGACGCCGATCCAGGCGAGGCGCGTGGTCTGGGCTTCGAGCGGCAGGTACACCTCGTCGTAGAGCGCCTTCGCCTCAGCGTCCGACGGCAACTGCCCGAGCATTCGCAGGTACAGCGTGCGCAGGTTCTTCTGCACCGCGTCGGGGTTGCTCGAGGAGGTGTCGGCGAGGGTCACGTGCGCGAGCACGGCCTTGTTGCCGCTCTTGTCGACGGCGCGGGCACACCAGGCCTGGGACATCTGCACCAGCGTCTGCGCGGCGGAGGGCCCGAAGGTCGCGTCGCGCTTGCGGGCGATGAGCGGGTTGCCGCCGCCCAGCGCGTCGAAGCGCTCGACCGAGCGTGAGTCGGAGACGTACTCGCGAGAGATGCCCGGCGCCCAGTCCCCCGGCCACACGAACAGCTTGCCGCCGTTGACGACGTACGGCTTCTCGCGCCACTGCGGATCGCTGGTGGAGACGAAGTCCTCGAGCGTGAGCCCGAGCTGATCCATCAGGCTGGTGATCATCTCCTCGGCGGTGAGCCGGCGCACGTTGAACTCGGCCGGGTCGGGTGCTTCGAGTCGGGCGGGCGCGGGCGGGAGCTCGCGGATCCACTGCTCCACGTCTTCGATGCTCAACGTCACCTGACCGTTCGCGATCAGCTCCGCATACGGCTGCCCGGGCGGCATCTGCGGATAGCTCCCGGGCGCGGTTCCGCGGAGGAGCTGAATGAGCATGCTGTTCTCCGGATCGCCCGGCTTGACGTACTTGTCGTTGTAGACGAGCCCGTTCTCGAAGGCGGTAAGCGACGCGAAGTACGGCTTGTTGCCGACGAGGTGACAGCCCTCGCAACCCGGCGCGAGCCCGAGGCGGATCTCGTCGTTCCGGCTCTCCGGCGCGCAGGTCTCGCCCGCATCCGGCTTCTTCGTGGACGGATCCTCGAGCGGGGACACCTTCCCGGTGCACGCGCCCGCGGCCACCAGGCCCGCAGCGAGCGCCACGAAGCGAAGGAGCCTCTTCGAAGTCGAATCGAGCGCGCGCATCACAGGCCCCTCCGGAACTCGGGCTGCTCGAACAGGTAGCGGATGAAGGGACGCAGCTGGCGATTGCCGGCGACGAACTCGCGAGCGAGCTTGTCGATGAAGCGCTTCTCCGAGGCGGGGTTCAGCTCGCGGCCGACGAACATCGCGTAGAGCCGCCGCGCCGCGCAGCGATCGAACTCGCCCGAGCGGATGAGGATCTTCCCGAAGCCGAGCGGCCCCATCGTGCCGTCCCCATGCTCACCGAGCAGCGTGTAGTCGGCGGGCATGGTGTCGAGCAGCACGGCCTCCGGATTGGCGGCGAGCTGCTCGGGCGTGATGGGCGTCATCACCGTGTTCGGCAGGAAGGCGTTGCGCCACCGGAAGCCGGGAGAGTTACCGCTGTGCGGGTACTGACCGGAGAGCCAGGCGGCGGTGATCCGCTGGTCGCCGACTCCGGGGATGAACGGCCACGGCACGTAGTAGCTGGGGAACGGGGTGAAGTCCCAGCGCTTGAAGGCGATCGCCGCCGGGTCGAGCGTCTTGTGACAGTGGAGGCAGGTGCCGCCGGTCGCGGCATCCACTTCGTACGGCGGGAAGTGCACGTCGGCGGGCGGTGGCGAGAAGCTCTGACAGGCGAAGATCTCGAGGAACCGCGCCGCCCTCACCCGTTCGCGGGGGAACGAGGACATGGCGCCCATCATCGTGAGCACGCCGGCGGTGGGCAGGCCCTTTGCGGGCTCGGTGGTGGTGCGGGGATCGAACCGGTAGTTGCGATCCGAGAGGTGGAAGGGCTCGAGGTCCTCCACCACGAACTCGCGCCAGGCCTGCGGATCATTCGGGTTCGGGTGCATCGGATCGCGCGGGGCGTTGTCCAGGTCCGGGCGCCACCACGTCGTGTTCGCGTCGGTGGCCTTGCTGCCCATCTGGCGTCCGAACCGCACGTACAGGGAGCGAAGCCAGTTGGTGCCGACGCTGTAGTTGCCGACCACCAGATCCGACAGCGGCCGGTCGTGCCAGGCGAGGTGCGCGAAGAGCCGGGCCGGCTCCTCGTAGGGATGACGCCGCTGGAGGCGAAGATCGGTGGTGCTCGCGCTGTTGAGGCCGGTGAGTGGCGCGCACCAGACGAGGTTCGGTCCGCAGCCGCAGCCCGCGGGGAGCATCGGATCGTAGTAGCCCCCGGCCGCGACGCCGCAGTCCTGCATGACGCCCTTCGAGTCCGGGACCTCGGTGACGTTGGACCCCGCCTTGCCGAGCACCTCGACCGTGGTGCCCGGCGCCCACCACGGCTCGATCACGCGGAGCTCGGCGACCGCGGGGTTGCCGTCCGCGTCGAGGTCGTTGCACTGCCGGTCCGGGTTCTTGCCCGAGCCGAACTCGTTCACGTGGAAGTACGCGCCGGGGTGCAGGGTGTTGGCGCCGCAGCGGAACAGGTGCCCGGCCATGGCCCCCTGGTAGGCGTCACCGGCGGCCCCGGTGGTGTACGCGCCGACGGCGATCCACTCGTGACCGAAGCGCACCATCCGCTCGTAGAACTTCGTCGAGGCCAGCGCCTCGTCGAGCGTCTGCCGCAACAGCGCCTCGCGCTCCGCCGGCGCGGCCTCGGCGAGCGCTTCGTATTGCGCCACCGTGGGGGTGGTGCCCGTCAGCCCGAGCATGATCCGCCGCAGGACGCGGGTGTCGCTCATCCGATCGTTCGGTGGTTCGACGACCGGCGGCTCCTCCGGACCGCAGTGCTGCGCGTGAGCTTCGGATGCGACAGCGCCAGAGAGAACGAGGACGACCAACGCGATCCGCATGGCCGCGCCGTCCAGGTGCAGGTGCCCGTGCATAGGCAAGGGACGCTAACGGGCGAGGTGGCGCGGGTGGAAGAGCGACGAGGAGGGGCTGGAGCGAGTGTCGTGACCGCATGAGCGGTGGTGGGTGCGGAGCGCGTGCGACGCGGGCGAGGTCCGCTCCGGCCGCGTTGTCCGCGTGGTCCGCACGGTGGGGTCACACCGCTCGCTCCAGAGTTGGAGGTACGGAAACTGAGTGATCCCCTCGTTCGGGCGGCCAGCCGGTTCAACTCGATCTGATCGAGCCCATTGCGGGTGCTTCTCGCTCGTCGACAAGAACCGCAGTGATTCTGCGGCAGTGCGTACAAAGTGTGCGCAT
>JAFAFL010000011.1 GCA_023423535.1 Pseudomonadota bacterium | reverse complement strand
TCATGTCGAGGTTCCCCGTCCACACCACCGCGGTGTGCCTCGCATCCGAGCCCGCCGCCCACGCGTCCCGGTTGCCGAACGAGGTGCCGGTCTTCCAGTGGATGCCGCGCGGGGTGCTCGTGTGGCGACGGCGAGCGGGGAAGTCCGGACGGTCCCGCAGCGAGAGCGCGCGGCGGGTGAGAAACGCGGCGCCTTCGCTGAACATCCGGGCTGCGTGAAGGGCCGCAGTACCTCCGCAGACGCGCTGGATGTCAGCGGCCGCTTCAAAGGCATCCTCTAGCGGACGGGCGCCGTCCCGGCGGAGGCCCTCTGCGCCGCTGCGATAGAAGGCAGGCGTGATCACCTTCCGCCTTCCCTGCGCGGCGCTGCGCCCGTTCGTGTCCACGCTCTGGGCGCAGTCGTGCGGCAACGGCAGCGGCGAGGTGGCGGAGGCGGCCGAGGCTGTGCTGCCGACGGACGCGACCCACCTCGTGCTGAGACTGGGGGACGCGCCGCTCCGGGTGATGGACGGGAGCCTGCGGGTGCGCGCGGAGATCCACGGCGGCGTGGTGGGCGGCGCACGCGCGGCGGCCTACCTCCGCCGGGAGGGAGAGGCGGGCTCGATGCTTCGTCCCGGCGCCGCGCGCGCTCTGTTCGGGGTTCCGGCGGACGCGCTCTCTCGGGCCAACACGTGGCGCTGAGCGATGTGTGGGGCGCGCGCGTGCAGGAGTAGCGGCAGCGCCTGAACGAGGTGCAGGCCGGCCCCTTGCGATTGCCGCTGTTCGAGCGTCTGCTCGTGGAGAGGCTCTTCGCTTCCCTCCGGCTGCCGACCGCCCGCGCGCCGCGAGCCTTCATGCGCTCGGCGCTGAAGCGCTTCGCGGAGGGCGCAGAGGTCTCGGCCGTCGTCGAGGGGTCCGGCCTCAGCCACCGGCACTTCCTCGCCCGGTTTCGCGAGGCGGTGGGGCTCACGCCGAAGGTGCACTGCCGGGTGGTGCGCTTCGGCCGCGCGGTGGCGCTGCTGCATGCGGCCGGCCCTGGCGCGGTGCCGCGTGCTCGCCGCGCGCTGGTGGATGCCGACGCGGCGGTCGTCCTCTCCGAATCGCCGGATGCGCTGGAGGCGAGCGCGCTGGTGCTCTCGTCGAACGTCCCGCGCCGGGTCTTCTTCGATTGCGACACGGCGCTGACCGCGAGCCGGATGTCGCGCGGCGAGTCGATCCCCTGGATCGGTGACGCCAGGCTCGAGGGCTTCGACCTCATCCTGACGAGCACAGGTGGCAGCACGGTGGATGTCCTGCGCGAGAGCCTCGGCGCGCGCCGCGTCGTGTCCTTCGCGAGGTCCTCGTCGCCGAAGACGGCGTGGACGTGCTGGCCGCGCTGGCGCTGGATGACTCGGCCCTGGCGCAACTCGCCGAGTCCACCCGCGCGCGCCTCTACGCGCAGCACACCGTCCGCCACCGCGCCCGGCAGCTCACCGCACTCCTCGAGCGCGGCACCGCCCTCTACCTCGTGGGCGCGAGCGCAGGGGCGTGAGGACGCCTGGAGCGACGGCACAGTGCGGATCGCTCCAGGCCACAGTCGCCACCGCGGCTAGAAGGCCAGCGGCAGGTCCACCTGGACGATCTGGTACCTGGACGCGGTCATCGGCTTGTCGAAGCCGGTGGCGTACGCAATGCCCGGGCGCAGCCAGTACCCGTCACCGAGCTTGAAGTGGAAGCGCGGCCCGACGGCAGCCGTCGTGTTGTGCATCGCCGGCGTGCCCTTCGCCGCGGCCGGCGGGACGATCCACCGCTGGTGACGGACTTCTCCTCCGAGCGAGAACATGGGGTGGAAGAAGTAGCCGACGTGCAGGCCGCTGGTGAAGTTCGTCTTAGACGCGTCCGCCTGAACGTCCTCACCGCGCACCCGGGTGAGCTGCAGCACGGTGGCCTCGGCCTGCACGGTGAAGCCGGCCTTCTGGTACGAGAGATCGACGCCCGGGAACACGGTGAGGTCGTTCACCGCGAACATGGCGTTGTCCATCGCCGACCGAGCGAGGATGCCGGAGCGCGCCGCCGCCGCGGTGGGCGCGTCGGGCGTGTTGCCGCCGCCCATGCCCACCGGCACCGCCACACCGAGGAACGCACCCAGCTTCAGCTCCGGCGAGAGCACGAAGGTGTAGGTGCCGCCCACCACCGGGTTCACCAGCGACTGTCCCGCGGCCGCGTCGCCGCTCGGGTTGTTGTTCACGTAGCCCACCCGCACCAGCGGCGCGAAGTTGGGGAGCACCTTGTAGGAGACGAGCAGCATGCTCGCCACCGTGGTGCCGCTCGAGCCGTCGGCGCCGGTGGTCATCGCCACAGCGGTGTCGGAGCGCACGACGTTGCCGGCGGTCACCGGCCGGAGCTGCCAGGGAAGCGAGTAGGGCACCGGCTTCGGCTTCGCCGTCACGGGCGGCGCGACCCCGGCGGTGACGTCGGCGGTGACGTCGGCCTGCGGCGTCGCCACCGCGGTGCCTCCGAGCAGCAGGGTGGCGGACAGGGTCAGTGCGGCGGTCTGCAGCTTTCTGTGGGGGGCCATCGTCTGGATCCTCTGGGAGCGCGCGGGTCCTGGCGCTCCGCGTGTTCGGGCTTCGGGGTTGAAGTCCTGCCGCAGCACCTCGAGCAAACGCCGGACCACACGCCCGCGCCCCCGCGCCGTGCGCCACGTCGAGCGGAGGTTGGGACATTTCGGATCCCGACATCCGATCCGGTGCGGGCCCCGGCATCCGGAACGCGCGCCCGGGGAGCTCGCGCGCGCTGCGCTTCACTCGGGAGGCGCCGGTGGCCCTCCGGTTGCTTAGCGGCTCCACACGATGCCCGCGACAGCCCGTCCACCTCCTCCTCCGAGGATTCACCATGAGAGTCACTAGAGCCTTTCTCCTTCCTGCGCTGGTCGGGGCCGCCCTGGCGTTCGCGGCCTGCGCCGGGAAGGGGGCGCAGAACCCCTCCCGAGGACCTGCGGCCGGTCCCCATCCCACGGTGAAGAAGTCGGACGCGTCCTGCCAGAGCTGCCACGTGGACTCGGACCGGCGGCTCGTGGAGGCGTGGGACGCAGGGCCGCACGGGCTGAACCTCGTGCAGTGCTACGTGTGCCACGGCCCCACCGGCGAAGGCTTCACCCGCACGCCGCAGCCGCAACGCTGTGACGGCTGCCACACCCGCGAGGTGCAGAGCGTCACCAACAGCCGCGGCCGCACGCAGAGCTGCTTCACCTGTCACGACCCCCACCGCCTGGACACCTCGGGCAAGGACAACCCGCACGCGGCCGCGCAGGCCTCCGGAGCGCAGCGATGAACCTCAATAGACGCGACATCCTCAAGGCCGCCGCCGCCTCCTCCGCGCTCGCTGCGCTGGGCCTGCCGGCGCAGGCGCTCGCCTCCGCGAAGACCCGCTGGGTGAAGAGCGTGTGCCGCTACTGCGGGACCGGCTGCGGCCTCTACGTGGGCGTGGAGGACGGCAAGGTCACCGCGGTCCGCGGCGATCCCGACAACCACAACAAGGGCCTGCTCTGCCTCAAGGGCTTCCTCCTCCCGCAGATCCTTCGGGCACCGGACCGCGCGAAGCACCCGCTCATCCGCAAGAACGGGGAGCTCGTGCAGGCGAGCTGGGACGAGGCGCTGGAGCTGGTGGCGCGCAAGTTTCGCGAGGCGGTGGACGTCCACGGCCCGCAGTCGGTTGCGTTCTACGGCTCGGGTCAGGGCCTGACGGAAGAGACCTACGCGGCAAACAAGCTCTTCAAGGCCGGCCTGCGCAGCAACAACGTGGAGGGCAACCCGCGCCTGTGCATGGCGTCCGCGGTGGGCGGCTACACCACCACCTTCGGCAAGGACGAGCCCATGGGCCTGTACGAGGACATGGACCACGCCGACGTGTTCTTCATCATCGGCTCCAACACCGCAGAGGCGCACCCGGTGCTCTTCCAGCGCATCGTCCGGCGCAAGGAGAAGGACCCGAACGTCAAGGTCATCGTGGTCGACCCGCGCCGGACGCACACCGCGCGCATCGCGGATCTGCACATCGGATTCACGCCCGGCATCGACGTGCCCATCCTCAACGCCATGGCCCACGTGCTCGTACGCGACGGCCTGGTGGACGAGACCTTCATCGCCACCCACACGCTCTTCGGCGAGGGCAAGGACGCGGGCAACAAGACCTGGGCCGACTACAAGGCCTTCGTGGCGGAGTGGACGCCGGAGCGCGCCGCGCAGCTCGCCGGCTGCCGCGCCGAGGACATCGTCACCGCGGCCCACCTGTTCGGCGACAAGACGAAGCGCACCACATCGCTGTGGTGCATGGGCGTGAACCAGCGCACCCAGGGCGTGTGGGCGAACAACCTCATCCACAACCTGCACCTCATCACCGGGAAGATCGGCCTGCCCGGCTCCACGCCGCTCTCACTCACCGGCCAGCCGAACGCGTGCGGCGGCGTTCGGGACGGCGGCGCGCTCTCGCACCTGCTCCCCTACGGCCGGGTCATCGCGAACGAGAAGCACCGCGAGGAGATGGAGCGGCTGTGGAAGGTCCCGAAGGGGACGCTGAATCCGGCGCCCGGCCTTCCGACCATGGACCTCTTCTCCGCGCTCGGCGACGGGAAGATCAAGTGCATGTACGTGATGACCACCAACCCGGGTCAGTCGCTCCCGAACCTCAACAAGGTCCGCGGCGCGCTGGCGAAGCCGGACAAGTTCCTCGTGGTGGCCGAGGCCTACCACCCCACGCGCACCTCCGAGTTCGCGGACGTGGTGCTGCCGGCGGCGCTGTGGGCGGAGAAGGAGGGCGTCTACGGCTGCACCGAGCGGCGGTACCAGCTCCTCGAGAAGGCGGTGGAGCCGGTCGGTGAGGCGCGGCCCGACTTCGACATCTTCGTGGAGCTCGCGCGCCGGCTCGGTCACGGCGACCTGCTGCCGTGGAAGACGCCGGCGGACGCGTGGACGGAGCTCATTGAGCTCGCACGCGGCACGGCCTACGACTTCAGCGGGATGACCCGTCCGGCGCTGCAGCAGTCGCACGGCCTCATCTGGCCGCTCCCACAGGAGGGACACCCGGGCACCAGGCGGCGCTATGTCCGCGGTGACGATCCGCTGGTGCCCGCGGACCACCCGGAGCGGATCAAGTTCTACGGCCGCCCGGACGGCCGCGCGGTCATCTGGCTGCGCGGGTACAAACCCGCCGCCGAGGTCACGGACGCGGAGTACCCGCTCTGGCTGACCACGGGCCGCGCGCTCGAGCAGTGGCACACGGCCACGATGACGTCGAAGTGCAAAGAGCTCGCGCGCGCGAACCTGCTGACCCACGCCGAGCTCAACCCCCTCGACGCGGCGAAGCTCGGGGTGCGCGACGGGGACGCGGTGAAGGTCAGCTCGCGGCGGGGCAGCAGCGTGTACCCGGTGAAGACGACGGACTCGGTGGCGCCGGGCATCGTCTACATGCACATGCACGACCCCGATCACATGGTGAACTGGCTCACCAGCGACGCGGTGGACGCGGCCTCGCGGCAGCCCGAGTACAAGGTCGCGGCCGTCAAGGTCGAGAAGGTCGCCGCGTCATGATCATCGCCGGCGTGCTGATCGAGACGGTCCCCGGTGGCGCGGCGCGGGTCGGCGCCCTGCTCTCCCGCCGGCCAGACCTGGAGCTCCACGGCGGCGACGGGCACAGCCGCCTCGCGGGCGTGTGGTGTGCGGAGACCGGCGAGGCGCTCGAGCGCGCGGCGGAGGCGCTGCTGGAGCATGACCCCGACATCCTCGGCGTCTTCCCGACCCTCATCGGTGACGATTCCGAACACGGGCGACCCAGCTGGACGCAGCGCTTCGAGCGCTGAGCAGCACCAGTCTGGGTGACGAGGCAGGCGCGTCCCCCCCTGGGCACGGCGCTTGCCTCGTCACCCTTCATCTTGGAGGCGAGGCACGGGAGATCGCGCAGAAGCTGCGCACCGGCGATGCGCCCGCAGAACCTGCGTGCCCGGGGTACCGGCCGATGAGCCTGCGCCCGCACGGGAGAGTCCGGTTAGTCGACCGCTTCGGCATCGCGAGCCGCACCGCCATCGCGCTCGTCGCATCCGCCGCGGTGTTGTTCGGCGGCGCGGGCCTGCTCCAGGTGCGGAGCTACCGCGAGAGCCAGCGCCTGTCCCTCGAGGAGCGGGCGAACGTGGTCTCCGACCTGGTGGCGCGGACGCTGGTGGAGGCGATGACCGTGGAGCAGCCGCACCAGGTGCGCCTGGTGCTCGAGGCCATCGCGGCGAGCGAAGGCGTGGCAGGGCTGGCGATCGCGTTCCCCCGGGGCACCCGCACCTTCACGCAGGGCGAGGTCCCCCTCGAGCTGCCCACCGCCGACGGGACGCCGCGGTGGACCGGCGACCGGCTCTCGATCACCCGCCCGCTGCAGGTCGGCGACGGGTGCCTGCAGTGCCACGAGGACGCGCGCGTGGGTGAGCTGTACGTGGCGCTCCAGACCGCACCGGCTGCCGCGCGTGCGGCGGAGCTCACCCACCGGCTGCTCCTCGTGGCCCTCGCGTCGGTGCTGCTGTCGGCCGGGTTGATCGTCTTCATTGTCCGGCACTTCGTCTCCGCGCCGCTGCGCAGGCTGGAGGGCTTCGCGCGGAAGCTGTCGTCCGGCGAGCTCTCCGCGCGTCCACCGGAGGAGGTGTGGCCGGAGACGCGAGAGCTGGCCTCCGCGCTCTCCACCATGGCCGAGCGCCTCCACGCCTCGCACGACGAGCTGGAGCGACAGGTGCGCGACCGCACCGAACGCCTGATGAACGCGGAGCGGCTCGCGGCGCTCGGGCAGATGTCCGCGCAGGTGGCGCACGGGCTGCGCAACCCCCTCAACGCGATCTCCGGCGCGGTGCAGTACCTGCGGCGCGTGCTCCGGCAGGAGCCGGTGATGGCGGAGTACGGGGCGCTGATGGAGGAGGAGGTCGCGCGGGTGAACCGCTTCGTGGACGGGCTGCTGCGCGTGGCGCGGCCGGCGGAGCCGGTGCGGGAGCCGGCGGACGTCACGGAGGTCGCGGGTGAGGCGCTGCGCCGGGCGACCCTGGCGCGAGGCCTCGAGCCCTCCGCGGTGCGCCTGTCGCTGGCGCCGGAGCTGCCGCCGCTCGCGCTCGACCGGCGGATGGTCATGGAGGCGATCGTGAACCTGCTCGACAACGCGCTGGAGGCCGGAGGCGCGCAGGCGCCGGAGCTGGTGACCCGGCTGGCGGAGGATGGGCCCGCGGTGCTGGTCGAGGTCCTCGATCGCGGCGACGGCATCCGGCCGGAGCTGGCGGACCGGCTCGGGCGTCCGTTCGTCACCAGCAAGCCCGCGGGCACTGGGCTCGGCCTGGTGATCGTCGCGCACGCGGCGCAGCGGCACGGCGGCTCGTTCCGGCTGGGCGCACGCGACGGGGGCGGCGCCGCGGCCACGCTCCGCTTCCCGCTGACGGCTCCGGTGGAGGTGCGGGCATGAGCGGCGGCGACGACCTCATCCTCGTGGTGGACGACGACGCCGGCACGCGCAAGGTGTGCGACGCCAACCTCTCGCTCGAGGGCTTCACGGTCGCCTGCGCCGGCTCCGGCACCGAGGCGCTGGCGCAGCTCGACCGGCTGGATCCGATGGCGGCGGTCGTGGATCTGCGCATGCCGGACATGACCGGCATCCAGTTCATGGAGCGCGCGCGCCGCGTCCGCCCTTCGCTGCCGATCATCCTCGTCACCGCGCACGCGTCGGTGGACACCGCCGTGGAGTCCATGCGGCAGGGCGCCCTGCACTACCTCACCAAGCCCATCCAGTTCGACGAGCTGGCCCTCCTGCTGCGGCAGGCGGTCGCTGGCGAGCGGGCGCGGCGGGACGTGGTGCGCCTGCAGGGGGAGCTCGAGCGGGCCTCCGGGTTCGAGGAGGTGGTGCACGGCTCCGACGAGATGGCGGCGGTGCTGCGGCTCGTCGAGCAGGTGGCGACGACCGCGGCGACGGTGCTGGTGCGCGGCGAGACGGGCACGGGCAAGGAGCTGGTGGCGCGCGGCATCCACCGCCTCTCACCGAGACGCGACAAGCCGTTCGTGGCGGTGAACTGCTCGGCCATCCCCCACGAGCTGATGGAGAGCGAGTTCTTCGGCCACGAGAAGGGCGCGTTCACCGGTGCCGCCACGCGGCGTCTGGGTCGCTTCGAGCAGGCAAACGGCTCGACGCTATTCCTCGACGAGGCCGGCGAGCTGGACCTCTCCACGCAGGCGAAGCTGCTGCGCGTCCTGCAGGAGGGCGAGTTCACGCGCGTGGGTGGCGACCGGCCGCTGCGCACCGACGTCCGCGTGGTGGCGGCGACGAACCGCGACCTCGAGGCCGCGGTCGAACAGGGCAAGTTTCGCGAGGACCTCTACTACCGGCTCAACGTCATCCCCATCCGGCTTCCGCCCCTGCGCGACCGCGGCGGCGACATCCGCCGGCTGATGGAGCACTTCCTCTCCTCGTTCGCCACGCGTTATGGCCGCGCCGCGGTCCCTCCCCCACCCCCGCTGCTGGCGGCGGCCGAGGCCTACGGCTGGCCCGGCAACGTGCGCGAGCTGCGCAACGTGTGCGAGCGCGCGGTGCTGATGGGCTGGCCCGCGGTCGCTCCGCTGCTCGTCGCGCCGCGCCCTGCGGTGGCGGAGGTGGCGACGGAGGCCGAGTTCGAGCTCCCGCTCCTGGAGGCGAAACAGGCGCTGGGAGAGCGCTTCGAGCGCGAGTACCTGACGCGCCTGCTCACGCGGCACCGCGGGAAGAGCGGCGAGGTCGCGCGTGCGGCCGGGCTGGCGGAGCGGAACCTCTACGAGAAGCTTCAGCGCTACGGCCTCAACCGCAACGACTTCAAGCCGCCGCGCGGTCGCGGGGCCCAACCCGCTTCGAAGCAGGCGGCGCCGAAGCCCGCGCCGGTCGACACCACGCCCGCGGCCTCTCTGGACGACAACCGGTCCGAGCCTTCGCCGGCGACCGTCGCTGCCGTGCCGCCTGCGCCGGCGGAGGTCCACCGCCGCGTGGTGCTGGTGGTGGATGACAGCCCCACCGCACGCGCGCTGCTGCGCGGGTACCTCCGGGACTCCCAGACTGAGATCCTCGAGGCCCGGGACGGGCAGGAGGGCCTGCAGATCGTCCAGTCGCGGCACGTGGACGTGGCGGTGGTCGATCAGCGGATGCCACACCTCACCGGCGCGGAGTTCGTGGAGCGCGTTCGCGCCAGCGCGCGGACCCGGGCCCTCCCGGTGCTGGTGGTGACCGGAGACACGGAGCTCGACGCCGCCCGCCTCTGTCGCGCCGGAGCGAACGCGGTCCTGCTCAAGCCGGTGGCGCCGGGCGCACTGCGCGAACGGGTGGCGCAGATCACCGCCGCAGCGCACACCGCGGGGGCAGCATGACGGCGAGTGGTCGCAGGCGGACGTTGACGTGGAAGTATGTCGTGGCGCTCTCCACGGTGGCGCTGCTGGCGGTGGCCGGCCAGGCGCTCGTGCAGCTGATGCTTGCGCGACAGCAGCAGGACAGCAGCGTCATCAACGTCGCCGGGCGCCAGCGGATGTTGAGCCAGCGGCTGGTCAAGAACGTGCTCGCGCTGTCCCTTCCGCTCGAGCCGCAGGCGCGCGAGGCACGGGTGGCGGAGCTGCGGGAGACGCTCGAGCTGTGGTCGCGCCAGCATACGGGGCTGAAGGACGGCGACGCGGAGCTGCAGCTGCCCGCCACGGAGAGCCCGCGGGTCTTGCGGCTGTTCGTGGAGATCGAGGGCGCGCGCGCGCTGCTCGAGCGCCGCGGGAATGAATGGGCGGCCCACGCAAGGGGGCCGTCGCCCGAGGACGCGGCGGCCTACTACGCGGAGCTGCTCGACGCGGAGGCCCGGTTCCTCGGCGGGATGCATCGCATCGTCGGGCAGTACCAGCGAGAGGCGGAGGCGCGGGTGGTGGCCTTGCGGCGGGTGGAGCTCGCGCTGCTCCTGGCGACGCTGCTGGTCCTGCTCGTCGAGGGCCTGCTCGTGTTCCGTCCCGCGGTCCGCCGCAACCTCGAGTCGCTGCGGGAGGCCGAACGGGCACAGGCGGCGCTGCGCGAGACGAACGCGCAGCTGCAGGTCGCGCTGGAGCAGGCGGAGGCGGCCTCGCGCGCGAAGGTCACCTTCCTCGCGATGATGAGCCACGAGATCCGCACCCCGCTCAACGGCATCGTGGGCATGACGCGGCTGCTGCAGGACACGCGGCTCGACCCCGAGCAGCGCGAGTTCGTGGAGGGCCTGCGCGTGTGCGGGGACACGCTGATGGGCCAGCTCAACGACGTGCTCGACCTCTCGAAGCTGGAGGCGGGACGCGTGGAGCTGGAGACGGTCCCCTTCGAGCTCGGCGCATGCGTGGAGGAGGCGATGGAGCTCGTCGCCGCGCGTGCCGGGGAGAAGCGGTTGGACCTCGTGCACCTCGTCGCGGACGGCGTGCCGGAGTTCGTGCGCGGCGACGTGACGCGGCTGCGGCAGATCCTCGTGAACCTCCTCGCCAACGGCGTGAAGTTCACCGAGCGCGGCGAGGTCTGCTGCCAGGTGGCACCGGAGCGACTGCTGGAGGGCGGGCGCCTGGAGCTCCGCTTCACCGTCCGGGACACCGGCATCGGCATCCCTCCCGAGCGGGTGCCGCGGCTGTTCGAGCCG
The DNA here is from genome assembly GCA_023423535.1 of Pseudomonadota bacterium. Taxonomy (GTDB): domain Bacteria; phylum Myxococcota; class Myxococcia; order Myxococcales; family Myxococcaceae; genus JAFAFL01. The sequence goes on along the minus strand of JAFAFL010000011.1, from coordinate 4,776 downwards.
TTCCACCAGGTCGACTCGTCCACTGCCCGCCGCTTCGGCGGCACCGGGCTGGGGCTCGCCATCTCGCGCAGGCTCTGTGAGTCGATGGGCGGGCGCATCTGGGCGGAGCCTTCGCCTTCCGGTGGCGCGGTCTTCCACTTCACCGTGGTGCTCGAACGCGAGGAGGGGACCGTGTCGGAAGCGGCCACGCCCACGCTCGCGGGCCGGCGGATCCTGATCGTCGACGACAACGCGTCGCAGCGACGGGCGCTCACCCGGAGCGTCGAGGGACTGGGCGCGACCGCTGCCGTGGCGGCCACCGGAACGGAGGCCCTGCAGCGGGCGCGCACCGAACGCTTCGACGCCGCGCTGGTGGATCTCCACATGCCGCGCATGGACGGGCTGGAGGTGCTCCGCCACCTCCGCTCACTCGGCGGACGCGAGGGCCCCGCCGGGCCTCCCGTCGCGCTGCTGACGAGCGCGGTGGACGTCGCCGCCGAGCGTGACGCGCGCGCCGCCGGCGTGGGCGCGATCGTTCACAAGCCGATCCGCCAGGGGGTGCTGCGCGCCGCCCTCGAGCGCCTGGTCGCGGGCGCCGCGGCGGAACCGGTCCCCGCGCCCCAGAGCGCTCCGGCCTTCGATCACCAGGCCGGGGCGCGCTGGCCGCTGTCCATCCTGCTGGTCGACGACAGCGCGGTGAACCGGCAGGTCAGCGTGTCGATGCTCAAGCGCATGGGCTACGCGCCGGACGTCGCGACCGGAGGCGCGGAGGCCGTGGCGTCGGTGGTGGCGCGCCCGTACGACCTCGTGCTGATGGACGTCCAGATGCCGGAGGTCGACGGCGTGGAGGCCACGCGCCGCATCCGCAGTCTCTCCGGCCCCCGCGCAGCCATCCGCATCGTGGCGCTCACCGCAAACGCCATGCCCGGTGACCGCGAGCGCTACCTCGACGCCGGCATGGACGGCTACCTCCCCAAGCCACTGCAGCCGCCGGCACTGCGGGAGGTGCTCATGGCTGCCGCGCGCGCCCTCGGACGGGACGGGAGGCCCTCCCCGGCGCCAGAGCCGGAGCCGTCTCTTCCGCCGGTGGACCTGGAGGTGCTCGACGCGCTCCGCGAGACGCTCAGCGGCGAGCATCCCGGGCTCTTCGAAGAGGTGCTGGAGTCCGCGCGGGTCGAGACCCAGGCCACGGTGGAGGCCCTGGTGCAGGCGCTCCGCGCGGGCGACACCGCCGGAGGGCGCGAGGCGGCACACGCGCTCAAGTCGACCAGTGAGACGGTGGGCGCCCGCCTGCTCGCGCGGCATGCCCGCGTGATCGAGCTGCAGTGCCGGGCGCAGCTGCCGGACGGCGCTTCCGCTCCGGACGCGTCCGCGGAGCAGGTGCCGCTGCCGCTGCCGCTGCCGCTCGAGGCGCTCGTGGCCGAAGCGCAGCGCGTGGTGGCCGAGCTGGACCGGCGCCGCGCCGCCTGAACCGCGCCGCGCCCGCTGCATCCGCACCCATTCGGATCCGAAGATCCGATTCCGCGCGTCCGAACTCCGCCGGGCGCCGCGGTGCCTCCCTCTGAAACGCGACTGGTACGGGCCGTGCTCTGCCGCCCTGTGTCGCGGGGCCATCCGCTGCCCCAGGGAGACGACATGCCGAACATCCACCCCCACCACGAAGGCGCCCCATGAACCTCTTCGTGCCCACGGTCGCCGCGGCGGCGCTGTCCGTCGCGGCGCTCGGGATGGGCTCCTACACCTTCGTCTACGCGCGCGGAGCCTCGTACCTGAGCAACGACCCCTCGGCGTGCGCCAACTGCCACGTGATGGAGGACCACCACTCGGCCTGGCTGAAGTCGAGCCACGCCAAGGTCGCCACCTGCAACGACTGCCACGCGCCGCGTGATGGCGTGGTGGGGAAGCTGGCGGTCAAGGCGACCAACGGTGCGCTCCACGCGTACGCCTTCACCACCGGCGAGTACCCGGACGCCCTGCAGATCCGCGCCGCCAACGCCGAGGTCACCGAGGCCGCGTGCCGCAGCTGCCACGTCATCGCCGACCTCATCGCCGGCTCCGCCCACGCGCCCTCCGCGTCAGGCGACGGCCGCAACGAGCTGTCCTGCATTCAGTGCCATCGAACCGTGGGCCATTGGGTCCGCTGAAACCGAGGAACATCATGTCGAAGAAGCTTTGGATTGCCGCAGCGTTGGTGTTCGGGCTGGCCGGTTCGGTCGGCGGCGCCGCCATCCTGACGAACATCGCGGAGAAGAAGGGCCAGGCGGTGCAGCCGCACTACCGCGTGGTGGAGCTCACGGACCGGATCGACGATCCCGCCATCTGGGGGAAGAACTATCCGGTCCACTATCAGGACTACATGAAGACGGAGCAGATGCTCCCCACCAAGTACGGAGGCAGCTACGCCGTCCCGCGTGAGCCGACGCCGGAGGATCCGCGCACGTTCACCACGCCGTCGAAGATCGAGAAGGACCCGCGGATGGCGAAGATGTGGGCGGGCTTCCCGTTCTCCGCCGACTTCCGTGAGGAGCGCGGGCACCGCTGGAACTTCCTCGACCAGAAGTACACCAAGCGGCAGACCGAGTTCAAAATGCCGGGCACCTGCCTCAACTGCCACGCCTCGAACTACGTGCAGATGATGGAGGCCGGCGAAGGCGATCTCTTCAAGGGCTTCGAGAAGATGAACGCGATGACGTTCGACGCAGCGGCGAAGACGATCAACCACCCGGTCGCCTGCATCGACTGCCACGACTCGCAGACCATGCAGCTGCGGATCACGCGGCCGGGCCTTATCGAGGGCATCGCGGCGGTGAAGGCGAAGGAGGGGATCGCGAACTACGACGTGAACCGGGATGCCTCGCGCCAGGAGATGCGGTCGCTCGTCTGCGCGCAGTGCCACGTCGAGTACTACTTCAAGGGGGACGAGAAGCGGCTCGTGTTCCCGTGGGCCAACGGGCTCAAGGCGGACGAGATCTACGAGCGCTACACCGAGGTCGGGTTCTCCGACTGGACCCACAAGCTGACCGGCACGAAGCTCGTGAAGGCGCAGCACCCGGAGTACGAGCTCTACCAGCAGGGCACCCACGCGCGCGCGGGCGTCGCCTGCGCGGACTGCCACATGCCCTTCAAGCGCGAGGGCTCGCAGAAGGTGAGCGACCACCACGTCCGCAGCCCGCTGCTCAACATCAACCGGGCGTGCCAGAGCTGCCACAAGGCCTCCGAGGACGAGATGCGTGCGCGGGTCGAGGCCATCCAGGACCGGCACCACGAGATGGTCAGCCGCGCGCTGAACACGCTGATGGCGCTGATCGACGATCTCGAGCGCGTGCAGAAGGCGGAGGGCGAGACGCCGCGGGTGGTGCAGGCGCGCGAGTTCCACCGCAAGGCGAGCTGGTACGTCGACTTCGTGGAGGCAGAGAACTCCACCGGGTTCCACGCGCCGCAAGAGGCCGCGCGGCTGCTCGGCCTGTCCATGGACTACGCGCGGCAGGGACAGCTCGCGCTCGCCGGCGGGACGCTCCAGTCCACCGTGACGATCGACCTGCCGCAGATGCGGAACCCGCCGAACAAGCCGAAGCCCGCGCAGCCGTAGAGGGGCGCAAGGAAGACTGACGGAGCAGCGAAGGCCCCATCGGCGCACGCCGGTGGGGCTTTGCTTTTCTGATGGATGGAGGGAGTGAGAGTGCCCAGGGACGGAATCGACCCGCCGGCAGGGGGATTTTCAAGCCTCGGTTCCCGAGGCCATTGTCCCTCTGAGACCACGGTTCGGAACCGTCTAACTGCATCAACTGTGCATCAGCGGAGTCGTTCGGCCCCTACTGCTCCGGCGCCGTTCTCCCGACGCTCCCGAGAGGCAGGAGGAGCTGACCGTGCGCGAGGGCTCGTCCGCCCTCTCCTGGCGCCTACACGTCGGGAGCCTGCTACGGGAACGTTCCGGACCGGTTCACGAAGAACAGGCTTGCTCCTCCTCACAGCTGCTGGCGCTGGCTGCCGCCCTTCACTGCAGTCGCGAGCGCACCTCCAGCACGCGCCGGGCGGAGTGGCCGGCCTCATCCGAGACGAGGATCTCGTGCCGGCCCGGCGCGGGCGTCCACCACACGCGCTCGTCCGGACGCGCAGCGCCGACGTACGCGCCGTTCACGAACCAGGAGAGTTTCGCCTGAGCGGGCGCATCGGCCTCGAGCGGGATCTCCTGTTCGTCCACCGGAACGCCGGGCAGCAGCAGTGCGACCTGTCCGTCCGGCGGCGAGACGATCTTCGGCGCGCGGCGCGGGCCACCGGGCTCGCAGCCCTCGGCGAGCGTGGGCGGCGCGGGCAACAGGCGGTGCTGATCCGACAGCCAGCGACGCACGCCTGCCGGCCACGCGATGTACGAGCGCGTCTGCACCTCTCGGCCGGCACGGCAGGTCGGCGAGACGGCGCGGCCGGACTTCACGTCCACCTCCACCGCCACGTGGTACGGGCACTTCTGCGTCGGCACTGCAGTGCGCAGCGCGTGCACGTGGCGCGTCTGGTCGCACGCGGGCCCGGGCAGGTGTCCGGAGTAGGCGCAGACTTCGATCTGCGTGAGATCGCGCGGCGGCGCCTCCGCGACATTCGGTCGCGCGCGATCCGCCACGCCCTCCAGCACGTCGAAGAGGATGGGCCCTGCCGCGTCCGCACCGACCAGCGCCGGGCTCGCCTTCATGTCGAGGTTCCCCGTCCACACCACCGCGGTGTGCCTCGCATCCGAGCCCGCCGCCCACGCGTCCCGGTTGCCGAACGAGGTGCCGGTCTTCCAGTGGATGCCGCGCGGGGTGC
>JAFAFL010000094.1 GCA_023423535.1 Pseudomonadota bacterium | reverse complement strand
CGGCGCGACGTCGCAGCTGGCGCGCACCCGCATCGCGGACGGCGACCGGTTCATGGCGGAGAAGAACTACCGGGAGGCCTCGTTCGCCTACCAGGACGCGGTGAACGCGGCGCCGGACAACGTCGAGGCGCTGTTCAAGCTGGGCAACGCCTACGCGGTGCTCGGCTACTACGCCCAGGCCATCGAGCGCTGGAACCGGGTGCTGCAGGCGTCGAACGACGCGGCCATCCGCAAGAGCGCCGAGGACAACATCACCCGGGCGCAGGCGCGGATGCAGTCTGCCGGCGGGGGCTCGCCGCAGGCGCAGGGCCAGGCGCCGGGATCGGGCCCGGTGGCGCAGCCCACCCGCGCGCAGGCGCGTCAGGCCTACGAGGAGGGCGTGCGGCAGATCAACGGCCGCGACTACGACGCCGCGGTGAAGAGCCTCACCCAGGCGATCCAGCTCGAGCCGAGCCTCGCGGTCGCCTACGTCGCGCGCGGCAGCGCGTACATCGGCCTGCGGCGCTTCAACGAGTCGGTGCAGGACTACCAGTACGCGCACCGGCTCGACCCGAACCTCTCTGCCCCGCTCTACGGCATGGCCGAGTCCTTCCGGGCACTCGGCCGCAACAGCGATGCGCGCCAGTTCTACGAGCGCTACGCCCAGTCCAGCGCGGCGGACGTGCGCCCCGAGCTCCAGACGCAGGCCCGCCAGAAGGCCGCCCAGCTCCGCTAGGTCGCGCCCCGCCTCGCGCGCGGTTCTTTTTCAGCTCCGCCCCGCCAGGCGCGTCGTCGGCGCGGCGGGGCCTGCGGACGCTGCGACCGCCGTTGCCGCCAGAAGTCCCGCTCCTCGCCAGCGCGCTGCTGTGAGGGCCTGCCGTCGCGGGCGCTGCCCCGGCTCCGCCTGCTCGCGCCGCCACGCCGACTCCGGCCCGTCCCCGCCACGACGTCGGCACGTGCACCGTTCAACTGGCTCGGCGTACACGCCTCGGCGCCCGAGGGCAGGCGGGGATGCGGGCGGTGCCCTCCGAGCGACCCGCCACTACCTTCCGTTCATGAAGCGGAATGCGGAGCAGCCCCTCATCTTCCGGCCGTTCGTGGTGCTCCCCGTGCTGATGGCGGTGGCGGGCGCGCTGTGGACAGGCGTCCTCGTGTACCTGCTCACCTTCGACGGGATCCCCACGCAGACGCTGCTGTCCGCGGGCGGCTTCGCGCTCTTCTTCGCGCTCGCGGTCCTCTATTACGGCCGGTCCGCGGTGGTGGTGGACGAGACCGGCGTGACCTGGCGCGGCATGGTCTCCCGCTCGCGCGTGCCCTGGAGCGACATCCGCCGGATGCACGTGCTCCCGGGGCCCATCACCGTGTATGCGGTCCGCACGCCTCGGCGGATGTGGCACTTCACGAGCTTCTTCCGGAACCACCGCCGCCTCGCGGAGCTCCTCGTCGAGCGCGCGAACCTCGCCGGCGCGGGTGCCTAGAGCGGGCCTCAGCCGGAGACGAAGTTCCAGGTCACCACCGCCCCCAGCACGGCGATGAGCACGCCCACGGCCACCAGCGCGTGCTCGACGCGGACGCGCACCCGTCGGCTCCACCTCTTCCCGGCGGGATCAACGATGGGCACCTCTTCCGGCGACTGGACCTCCGTTCCCGGATCCGCACCGGCCTCGTCTGAGCCCGCGGCGGCGACCTCCGCACCCGGCTCGGCGTCGCCCGGCCCCAGCGGAACCGGCTCCGGCTCCTTGGGCGCCGCCCGGTAGCGCAGCAGCGAGTGCCCCAGCTCCAGCACCGCCCCGTCGGCCAGCGGCACGGCGCCCGAGACCCGGCTCCCGTTCACGTAGAGGCCGTTCGGCGCGCCGAGGTCCTCGACGGTGTGCCCGCCCCCTTCCGTCCGCCGCAGCACCGCATGGCGGCGCGACACGGCGCGATCGCGCACGCGCACGGCGACGGTCTCACCCCGGCCGACCTCCAGCAGCTCTCCCGCGAGCGGGAAGCGCCGCCCGACGTCGAGCCCGGTCAGACAGACCAGCGCGGCGCTGGTGGTGTCCTCGGGCTCCTCGAGGTTCCCCAGCAGCTCCTTCAGCACCATTGCCGTCTGGGGGCGTTCGGCCGCGAGGCCCTTGCCGCACAGCCGGACGAAGATCCCCTCCGCGAGCACCGCGCGCTCGCCCTCGAGCAGGAGCCGCGGCACGCCGGAGGGGGAGAGGACCCCGTCCACGGCGAAGGCGGCGCTGCCGCTCACCATCAGCCGCTCGCCCTCGCACTTCAGCTCGAAGGCGCCGCGCGCGACGCCGGGCACCACCACCGCGTCGTCCTCGCCGCCGCCGAGGCGCCATGTCCCGTCCGCGAGCTCCAGCTCCGTCTCTTCGCCACCGATCTCGATCACCAGCTTCATGGGCGAGGCGCGCAGCAAGGGCAGGGCCACGCGCAAGGGGCGGTATTCATTGGTGAAAGCGCCCCCCGCCACCCGTCCACCGCGAAACACGACCGTCCGCGGACGTGGATGTCGGATAGAACGCGCCCCATGCGTCCTCTTCGCCGCCCACTCCTCGTCGCGCTCCTCGCTGGCGTCGCCCTCTCCGGCTGCCGGGACGAACAGGCCGGTCCGAAGCGCCGCCAGGCGCCCACAGCGCCCGCCACGCAGGCCGCCGGGGCCGCGGTGAACACGGCGCCGGCCGGGCGGGTCATCGATGAGGTTCCGGGCGACCTCACCTTCCGCAGCGGCGCCACCTGGGCGGGCGGGACGATGCGCTACCACGGCAGCCGGATGGAGCCGGCGAACGCGGCGCCCGGGCAGCCCGTCCGGCTCAGCCACTTCTTCGAGGCCCTCCGCCCACCGCCCTCCGGCTACGGCTTCTTCACCCACGTCATCGACCCGAACGGCGGCGGGATGATCGCCAACGCGGATCACGAGGTCGCGGGTGGCTCGCTGCCACTGGACCGCTGGCCGGTGGGTCGCATCGTGGTGGATGAGCACACGGTGGTCATGCCCCCGCCCGGCGCGCGGCTGGTGCTCGGGTTCTGGAACGACTCGGGGCGGATGCCGGTGGACCAGCAGAACCTCCACGACGGCCAGCTCCGCGTGTGGGGCCCCACCTTCACCTCGGCAGGCGCGGCGGGCGCCTCGGCCTCCACAGACGAGGGCGGGCGGCCGCTGCCGGTCTACAAGACGCGGAAGGTCAGCACGCCGCCGGTGATCGACGGCGACCTCTCGGACGAGGCCTGGAGGCAGGCGGAAGAAGTCACGCTGGCGGGCAGCTTCGACGGCCGCCGGACCTCGGTGCGCACCACCGCGCGTATCGTCTGGGACGACGCTGCTCTGTACGTGGCGTTCGACGCCGAGGACCCCGACATCTGGGGCACGCTGAAGAACCGCGACGACCCCATCTACAACGAGGAGGTGGTGGAGGTTTTCATCGACGCCAACGGCGACGGCCGCACCTACAACGAACTGCAGGTCTCACCGCACAACGTGAACTTCGACGCCTACTTCGTCGCGAGGCGCTCGGACCTGCCCACCGCGATGAAGTGGGACTCGCAGATGACCTCCGCGGTGAAGGTGCAGGGCACCCTCGACGATCCCTCCGACCGCGACGGGCGCTGGACGGTGGAGCTGCGCATCCCCTACGGGCCCCTGGCGGAGCTGCCGAACAACCCGCCCAGGCCCGGCGACCGCTGGCGCTTCAACCTCTACCGGCTCGAGCATCCGAACCGCCGCGGCGTCGAGGGGCAGAGCTTCTCGCCCCTCTTCGTGGGCGACTTCCACCACCTGCCGCGTTTCGGCTGGCTCGTCTTCGGGGAGTAGCTCCTGCCTCAGCCTCAGGGCTCGCGCGGCTCGATCTCCCACGTGGTGTCGCTCGCGTGGGAGCGTTCGGTGGGATCGCCGAGGAAGTGCAGGTAGCCCTGCAGCTCCATGGTGTCGATCAGCTCCTCCGCCTCCAGCTGCGAGAACTGGTTCTCCGCCACCAGCACGTCGCGCATCAGCGACTTGCCGCGCAGGTATCCGTGAGGCGGGTAGCGCCGCAGCTTGTGCGCGAGCTCTTCCGCCAGCTCCTTGAGGTCCAGCCCTTCATGGATCATCGGCATCAGGGTGGGGACGCGCGGCCACCGCCGCAACGCCCGTCTCCTCCGCCTGCCCGCCTGGCCGCAGGAACGTCCGCACCTTCACGTCGCGCCCGTCGCTCTCCACCGTGACCGCGCCGTGCCGGTCGGTCCGGTAGCACTGGCTGCCGACGTCGCGGTACCTCTCCACCACGCCCTCGTCGGGGAAGTTCCAGCGGTGGTGCCGCCCGACGCAGAACACCGCGATCTTCGGCCGGAGCTTCTCGACGAACTCGTCGGTCGAAGAGGTCTTCGAGCCGTGGTGCGGCGCCTTCACCACCGTCACCGGCCCGGGCTCGAGCGCCTCTTCGGCAGCCTCCTCGATGTCTCCGGCGAGAAGGAACGTCACCGCGCCGTGCCGCACGCGGAGGACCACGCTCCGGTCGTTCGTCCCCTCCAGGAGAATCCGGTCCGCCGGCGGCCAGAGAACCTCCACGGTCGCCTCGCCGAGCTTCAGCGGCGCGTGACCGGCCTCGACCTCCTCCACCTGTGCGCCGCCTCGCACCGCGGCCTCGCGTACCGCCTTCGTCAGCACCGCGTCCGCCTCGCCCGCCGCGTGCCAGAACCTTCCAGCGGGCACCGCCTCCAGCGTGGAGATCATCCCCAGCGCGTGGTCCGCGTGCGGGTGGGAGAGCACCGCGAGGTCGAAGCGCTCGATGCGCCGGTCCCGCAGGTAGGGCAGGACGTAGCGCCGCCCGGTGTCCACGCCGCCCACGCTCCCGCCGGCGTCCACCAGCGCGTGATGGCCTCGCGAGCTGAGGACCACCGCGTCTCCGTGGCCCACCCCGAGGAACGTCACCGAGAGGCCGGGCTCGTGCGCCAGGCGCGGCACCGCGATCCCCAGCACCAGCGCCGCCGGCGCGGCGATGCCCACCCAGCGCAGGCGGTCCCGGAACACCGCCCACGCGAAGAGGCCGACGAGAAACAGGCTTCCCGCCCAGACGCCGAAGGACGCCACCCGCACCGTCGCGCCCGGCATCGCGGCAAAGAAGTCCACCGCCCACAGGAGCGCCTGCGAGGCCCAGGCGCCGGCCCAGAGGACCGGCGTCGCCAGCACTGGCTCGATCACGAAGAGGCCCGCCCCGCCCGCCGCGAGCACCGTCAGCAGCCCGCACAGCGGCAGGCACACCACGTTCGAGACGAGCCCCGCGAAGCTCAAGCGCTGGAACACGTGCGCGATGAGCGGCGCCGAGGACATCGTCACCGCCGCGCTGCCGCAGAAGACGCCGATCACGTTCTCGCGCAGCTCCGCCAGACGACGGCGCCAACCGCTCAGCCCGGGCGTGGGGGAGGGGACGGGCACCAGCTTCCGAAGGGCGGGCGTGACCACCAGCAGGCTCGCCACCGCGAGGAACGACAGCCTCGTGGAGAGGTCCGCAACCGAGGCCGGGTCCCACGCCACCAGCGCCATCGCCGCCAGCGCGAGCCCGTTCACCCCGTCCGCGCGCCGCCACAGCGCCAGCCCGAGGAGCACCGCGGTCGCCATCACCGCCGAGCGCACCGCCGGCATCTGCCAGCCGGTGAAGGCCACGTAGCCCCACATCAGCGGCACCGCGAGGGGCGCCGCCACCCGTCGCACGTCCATGCGCCTCGCCAGGGGACCCACGCGAGCGAGCAGCGACCGCAAGACCCGAAGCAGCAGCACCGCGAGGATCGCCACGTGGAGCCCGCTCACCGAGAGCACGTGCGCGAGCCCACTGGCGCTGAAGCGCTCCTCGAGGTCGTCGCCCAGCTCCGCGCGAAGGCCGGCGGCGAGGGTGAGGTAGAGCGCGGCGGCCTCCGGCGTGGGGGAGAGCGCGCGGACCCGCTCCGCCAGCGCCGCGTGGGTCTCCGTCTGCCAGGTGCGATGCGGCGCCGGCGCAGTGAGCACGACCATTCGCCGCGGGTCGAAGCCGCCGGTCACCACCACGCCCCGGCGCAGCCACTTGTCGCGGAAGTCCGGCTGGCCCGGGTTGAGGGGAGGCTCGAGCGGCTTGAGGGTGACCGGCACGCGCAGGCGTTGACCGGGCTCGGGGACAGTCCAGCCTTCGCCGCGGCCGTAGAGCCTCGCGCCGAAGCGGACCGGGACGCCCGGCGCGACCTGCTGGGCGCCTTCGTTGGCGGGCCACAGCCGGGTCACCGCCACGTCCAGGCGCGCGCCGTCGGGGAAGCGGGAGACGGAGGTCACCTCGGCTTCGACCACCACCGCGCTGCGTCCCTGGAGCAGGTCTGGTGGCCCCCGGATGTCGGCCTCAAGGGAAGAGAGGCCGAGGCCGGCCAGGAGGAAGCCCAGCAGGACGAGCAGGTGCCCGCCTGTTCGCCTCCTCAGAAGCATGCCGACCAGCCCCGCGAGGCAGGCCGCGCCGAGGAATATCGTTCCGGAGAAGAGAGGTTGGGGCCCCAGTAGCGCCCCGAGCGCGAAGAGCAGCGCAGGAAACAGGGCCGGACGAGCAGCGAGCTCCAGCCAGGAGAACCGACGGTCCACCATTCACCACCCCCATCCGCCCCAAGGCCCAGCCGCGCAACCCGGCTGGCGCCTACACGAAAAGACAGCAGCGTACTCGGACGCACCTTCGGGGGTCAACCCCGAATGATTGCGAAAGCATGTAAGTTATGGTATGAGAGGCCAGCTTTCCCGCGCGTTTACGGGATGGTCCCCCCGCTCCAGGAGGCAGCAGCAAGTGCAGACCAGCTTCAAGACCGGTGACAAGGCGGTGTACCCCGGCCAGGGTGTCGGCGAGGTGATGGGCATCGAGCACACGGAGGTCGCCGGCCAGCGCCAGAGCTTCTACGTGCTGCGGATCCTGGAGAACGGGATGCGGATCATGATCCCGATCAACAAGGTCGGCTCCGTCGGCCTGCGCGAGATCATCTCCGAGGAGGACGTGAAGCAGGTCTACGCCATCCTCCGGGAGAAGGACATCTCGGTGGACTCCACCACCTGGAACCGGCGCTACCGGGAGTACATGGAGAAGATCAAGACGGGCTCCGTCTTCGAGATCGCGGAAGTGCTGCGCGACCTCTACCTCCTCAAGGGGGACAAGGACCTCTCGTTCGGCGAGCGCAAGATGCTCGACACGGCGCGGTCGCTGCTGATCAAGGAGCTCTCGCTCGCCAAGGAGTGCACCGAGGACGAGATCGAGGCGGACCTGAAGAAGATCTTCAACATCGCTGGCTGACGTTCGCGCCCCCGGGCGTGTAAGAGGCCCCCGTCCCGCATCCGTGCGTGGACCGGGGCCTTTTGTCTTTTCCCGTCACCGCCCACTGCCCGCGCCATGAACCCTCCCGCCAACGAGCCGCAGCAGACGCAGACGGTCGCCGAGGAGCGCGAAGAGGTCATCCGCGCGCTGGAGGAGGGCGTCTCGCGCAGGCGGACGCTGGGCATCCGGTGGCCCACCGCGCTGGCGGCGATCCTGCTCGCGGTGGCGCTCTTCGGCTGGCAGCGGCTGGACCGGGAGCTGGCCTACTTCTTCTCGCCCACCGAGCCGCTGAACCTCGGCGGCGCGGGCGACTACAAGTGGGAGAACCTGCGCTCGAACCGGTACGCGCAGATCCAGGGGACGCCGACCTTCGTGGGCGTCTTCTCGCGCCACTCGGGAGACGAGGTCCGGGTGACGGTGGGGCTGCAGGGGACGCCGGTGCTCGTGCACCGCGAGGCGCTGCCCAGCGAGGACTGGCCGCAGAACCGTCCGCCCTCGCCGGTGGATCAGCGTCCGTTCGCGGTGCAGGGGCGGCTGCTCTCCGAGAGCGACGCGCCTTCACTCTTCCGCCCGGCCTTCGAGCGCCAGCGCCACGCCGAGGGGATGAAGCCGCAGGACGGCAAGCTCTGGCTGCTGCTGGCGAAGGAGGCGCCCCGACGCGACTGGGGCTCTGTCGCGCTGGCGCTGTTCCTCTTCACCTTCGTGATGCTCAACGTGTGGCTCGGGCTGCGGGACCTCGCGTCACGCAGGCGCGCCTAGAGCCTTGAGCTAATCGCCCCAGGCCTCGTCCAGAGAGCTCTTCCGGTCCTCTTCGGCGGCAGGCTTCTTCGCGGCCGCGGCCGCGGGCTTCGTGCTCTTCGTGGAAGCGGTCGCGGGGACGGGCTCCTCGTCGCCCCACGCGTCGTCGATGGCGGCGGCGCGACCCTTCGGCGCGGCCCCGCTCGCGACACCGGCGAGGCCCGACTTCGCGGAGGCGTTCTGCGGGTCGTACTTCAGCGACTCGCGGAAGGCGGTCTGCGCGGCGTCGGTCTCGCCCTTGCTCATCAGGTGCTGGCCGTACTGCGCGTAGATCTGCCCGAGCTTCTTCGAGATCAGCGGCCCGTGCGTTCCCCAGCCGCCGCTGATCGTCTCGTCCACCGCCAGCGCGCGCTTGTAGCCGGCCACCGCGGCGCCGGCGTCGTTCGCCTTCATCCCGCGATCGCCCGCGGCGGAGGCGGTCTGAAACTCGGTCAGCTTCCGCGCGAGGTCCGCGTCCCCGGCCTGCTTCGCCGCAGCGATCGCGCCGGACACGTCACCCGCTTCGTAGAGCTTGAGGATCTCCGTCTTGCTCGGGGCGCTCTTCGCCGGCGCTGCGGTTGCCGGTGCGGCGGCGGCGACGGTGCGCGTGGGGGCGGGCTCGGTCTTGCGAGGCGCGGGAGCCGGCGCGGGCGAAGCGGCACGGGTGGCGGCGGCGGGCTTCGCCGCGGACTTCGTCGAGGCGCCGGAAGGCTGCGCTGCAGGGGCGGCGGCCGCGGAGGGCTGCGACTTCTCCATCTGCTGCGCGATGCGCTCGTTGACGCGCTCCTCGGCGGAGAGCGCGGCGGCGACGGTCGGCTGGGAGGCCTCCACCTGCACGTCACCGCCCTGCGCGAGCGCCTGGTACGTCGGGCCCGGCTGCAGGACCTTCCACGCCAAAAGCGCGATCGCCGCGAGCCCCACGCCGATGCCCACACACGCCACCGCGAGCAGCGCGGTGTTCCGGCGCCCGCCGACTCCAGCGGGGATGGCGTGCGGCTGCGTCCGGACCGCCTGCGGCTTCGGCCCGCTCTTGCGCGCGGCGGACTGCACCTTGTCGAGCTTCTTGCGCGTGTCCGCGGGCACCTGCTCCGCGGGCCCGCGCAGCTTGATCGTCGCCGAGCCCACCTGCAGCAGGTCGCCCGGGTAGATCTCCACCTCCGCCTCGAGGCGCACGCGGTTGACGAAGGTCGCGTTCTGGGAGCCGAGGTCCTTCAGGTAGAAGCGCTCGCCGAGCCGCGTCAGCTGCGCGTGACGCCGGCTGACCGACGGGTGCTGCAGCCGCAACTCCGAGACGCTCGCGCGGCCGATGACCATGGGCCCCTGCGGCACCGGCACCAGCTGTCCCTGACCTGGGCCCTTCTCCACGTAGAGGAACGCCGGCTTGTACTCGCCGCGGTCCTTGCCCGCGTCCCATGGCGCCGCGAGCTCCTCGTCTTCGGAGGAGAAGTCGTAGACCTTGGTGGGGATGGCCTCCTCCTGCTTGCGCGGTGCGGCGCGGCGGGCGGGGAGGGCCTCGGCGGGGTACTGGGGCACGCGCTGCGGACGCGGGTCGTCCTCGTGGAGGACCTCGTCGTCGCTGAAGGGGAGCTCGAGCGTGGGATGGCGCCTCGGCGGCGCCGTGGGACCGCCCGGAGAGGGCGGACGAACGCGGGGGCCTTTGGGCTTCGGCGGAGGTGCCATGTCTCTCCTTTGTCGCCTCGGAGGGAGGGAAAGTTGCGTTACAGTCCGCGCCCCTTTGTCTCAGGAGGACCTTTGGCGCCCCCGCCCCCGCCCATCACCGTTTTCAATACTCTCACGAATCAGAAGGAGCCGCTCCAGACGCGCGAGCCGGGGCGGGTCCGGATGTACGTGTGCGGGCCCACGGTCTACAGCTACGTGCACATCGGCAACGCGCGGACCTTCACCGCGTTCGACGTGGTGGTGCGCTACCTGCGTCACCGCGGCTACCGGGTCGACTACGTCCGCAACTTCACCGACGTGGACGACAAGATCATCAAGGCCGCGGCGGAGACCGGCGAGGCCCCGGTGGCCCTGGCGCAGCGCTTCATCGACGCGTTCGCCGAGGACGCGAAGGGGCTGCACCTGCTCGAGCCGGACGTCTCGCCGAAGGTGAGCGAGCACATCGCGGAGATCATCGGGATCATCGGCGCGCTGGTGGAGCGCGGCGTCGCCTACGAGTCGCAGGGCGACGTGTACTTCCAGGTCTCGCGCTATCCGCAGTACGCGAAGCTGTCGAAGCGGAACCTCGACGACATGCGCGCCGGTGAGCGGGTGGCGCCGGGCGAGCAGAAGCGCGAGCCGCTCGACTTCGCGCTGTGGAAGGCGGCGAAGCCGGGCGAGCCGTCGTGGGATTCGCCGTGGGGCAAGGGCCGGCCGGGCTGGCACATCGAGTGCTCGGCGATGAGCGCGAAGTACCTCGGCGACGACTTCGATCTGCACGGCGGCGGGCTGGACCTCATCTTCCCCCACCACGAGAACGAGATCGCGCAGAGCGAGGCGGCCACCGGGCACACCTTCTGCCGGTATTGGATGCACTGCGGGTTCCTCGATCTCGAGGGCGCGAAGATGTCCAAGAGCCTCGGGAACGTGGTGCGCCTGCGCGATGCATTGCAGCGCGTGGACGGCGAGGCGCTGCGGCTCTACTTCGTCTCCACGCACTACCGGAACCCGTTGAGCTTCGGCGACAAGTCGCTGAGCGATTCGGAGACGCGGCTCGAGTACTTCTACGAGACGCTGCGCCGCGTGGACGAGCGCGTGGGCGGCAGGGAGTTCGCCGCGGGGCCGCTGCACGGCGAGCCCGAGCAGCACCTGCGCGCGTTCGAAGAGGCGATGGACGACGACTTCAACGTGCCGGGTGCGCTGGCTGCGGTGTCGTCGTCGTTCGCGGCGATGAACGAGCTGCTCGACAAGCCGCCGGTGAAGGACAAGCCGATGGTCGGACGGACGCTGCAGGCGCTGCGCGCGGACGTGAGGAAGATCGCATCCGTGCTCGGCGTGCTGGAGAGCGATCCGGCAGCGTGGCTCCTGCGGCGACGGGACCGGCTGGTGGCGCAGCGCGGGATCGATCCGGCGCAGGTCGAGTCGTTGATCGAGCAGAGGAACGAGGCGCGGAAGGCGAAGGACTTCGCGCGCGCCGACGAGCTGCGCGGAAAGATGAAGGAGCTCGGCGTGGAGATCATGGACACGCCGGCGGGCACGCAGTGGAAGGTCACTGCGTGACGATGAAGTGGGCCGCGGTCGTTCTTGCGGTGCTGTGGGTTCATGGGCTGTGGGCCGAGGACGCGCGCGCACAGCCTCGTTCCACCGCGCTCACCGCCGCGGAGAGGCGGGCCGCGGACTCACTCAACGATCGCGAGCTGCGCGGGCACATCCGATTTCTCTCGCACGATCTGCTGGAGGGACGTGCGCCGGGCACGCGCGGAGACCGCCTGGCGCAGGAGTACATCTCGTCGCAGATGGAGCTCATCGGGCTCGAGCCGGCGGGGCCAGACGGTTCGTGGTTCCAGGAGTTCGGGCTGGTGGGGATCACCGGCAACCCGCAGACGCTGCAGCTGAAGGGGACGAAGGGGAGCGCGCAGCTGGCGTTCCACACCGACTTCATCGCGGGCTCGGGACATCAGCGCGCGCAGTCGAAGCTCGAGGACGCGGAGCTCGTCTTCGTCGGCTACGGGATCGTCGCGCCGGAGTACGGCTGGGACGACTACAAGGGCATGGACGTGAAGGGGAAGGTCCTCCTCTTCATGAACAACGATCCGGAGAGCGATCCGGCGCTGTTCGCGGGACGGGCGCGGCTCTGGTACGGGCGCTGGGACTACAAGTACGAGGTCGCGCGGAGGCTCGGCGCCGCGGGCGCGATCATCATCCACACGCGGCCGTCCGCCGGGTACGGCTGGAACGTGGTGCAGACCTCGTGGTCGGGCGAGCAGTTCGAATTGCCCGCGGAGCCCGGCGAGCCGCGCATGGAGGTGAAGGCGTGGACGACCGAGGAGGCCTCGCGGCGCCTGGTGGCGCTCGGGGGACAGGAACTCGATGCGCTGAGGGCGCAGGCCGAGAAGCGGGAGTTCAGGCCGGTGCCGCTGGGCGTGCGCGTGTCGACCTCGTTCGCGAACCGGATCACGCAGGTGAAGACGGCCAACGTGCTGGGCCTTCTGCGCGGGAGCGATCCGAAGCTCGCGGCGGAGACGGTCGTGTACAGCGCGCACCACGATCACCTGGGCACGCATGCGGTCGCGGAGGGTGCTGGGGACGTCGTGCACAACGGCGCGGTGGACAACGCGTCGGGCGTGGCGGCGATGCTCGCGGTCGCGCGCGCGATGAAGGGGATGCCGAGGCCGAAGCGCTCGGTGCTCTTCGCGGCGGTGGCGGCGGAGGAGTCCGGGCTCCTCGGCAGCGAGTTCCTTGCCGGGCGTCCGCCGGTGCATCCGGGGTACCTCGCGGCGAACATCAACATCGACGGGATCAACTTCCGCGGACGCACGCGCGACACCACGTCCATCGGGTTCGGGAAGAGCGATCTCGACGAGATCGTCGTGCCGCTCGCAGCGATGCAGGGCCGCACGGTGAAACCGGACCAGATGCCGGACCGAGGGTTCTTCTACCGAAGCGACCAGTTCAACTTCGCGAAGATCGGCGTGCCGTCGGTCTATCTCGGCAGCGGCATGGACTACATCGGCCGGCCACCGGGATGGGGAAAGGAACAGCGCGAGAAGTGGGAGGCCGAGCGCTACCACCAGCCCGGTGATGAGTACGACCCCACGTGGGATCTGTCCGGCGCGATGGAGGACGTGCGCCTCTACCTGCTCATCGGCGCGCGGGTGGCGAACGCCGTTCGCATGCCGGCGTGGCGGAAGGGCGACGAGTTCGAGCACATCCGGATGCGCATGTTGAAGGAGCGGCCGGTGCTGGGGCGGTAGCGCAGAGGGCGCGTGGCTGGAACGGGTGGCCGTTGGTAGCTTACCGGGTGACCCGGAGGAGCCATGCGGAACCCGAGCGACAGGCCAGCGACCTACGACGACCTCGCGGCGCTGCCGTCCAACATGGTCGGGCAGATCATCGAGGGCGTGCTCTACGCGCATCCTCGGCCGGCGTCCGACCATGCGGTCGCGTCCAGCGGGCTGGGATCGGTGCTCACGAACTCGTTCCAGTTCGGCCGGGGCGGTCCCGGTGGGTGGTGGATCATCGATGAGCCCGAGCTGAAGCTCCGCCGCGACATCCTCGTTCCCGACATCGCCGGCTGGCGCACCGAGCGGATGCCGAGGGTTCCTCGCGTGCCCCGCTTCGAACTCGCGTCGGACTGGGTCTGCGAGATCCTCTCTCCTTCGACGGTCGCGGTGGACCGCGTGCTCAAGAAGCACGTGTACGCGCGAGAGGGCGTCGAGTTCCTCTGGTACCTCGATCCACGGGCGCGGGTGCTCGAGGCGTTCGCGTTGCGCGGCGGGCAGTGGGTCGAGCAGGGGAGCTGGTCGGGCGACGTGTCCGTGAGGGCGCCGCCGTTCGACGCGGTGGAACTGGACCTCTCCCTCCTGTGGCTTCCGGAGGAGCCCGCGCAGGAGGAGTAGGCGGCGCGAGGCGCTGCCCCGGTTGTGGCGATGGGGCGGTGGATATGGTGACCCATATGAAGACCACCATCGACATCGCGGACGCGCTGCTCGAGGAGGCGAAGGCGGTCGCGGCACGGGAGAAAACCACGGTGCGTGCACTCGTCGAGGACGGGCTGAGGAAGGCGCTGGCTGAGCGGAAGCAGGCGCCCTCCTTCAAGCTGCGGCTGATCAAGGCGGCGGGCGGAGGGCTGCGGCCGGGCGTCTCGAGCGAGCTGCCTCGCCGGCTCGCGTACGAGGACGATCCGGTGCTGGGCGCATGATCGCGGTGGACACGAACATCCTCGTCTACGCGCACCAGCTGGACACGCCCTGGCACGACGTGGCGGGGCGGTGCCTGACCGAACTGGCAGAGGGCCGCGCACCCTGGGAATTCCTAACCCTGCTTGCACGAGTTCTTCGCCAAGACGACCCATCCGAGGATCTTCACCCACCCGAGCACCCCCGACGAGGCGCTGGGCTTCCTCGAAGAGCTGCTGCGGTCGCCCACCCTGCGGATGCTGGGCGAATCTGAAGGCTACTGGCCGACCCTCGCGCGGCTTCTGAAGGCCGGCAAGGTCTCGGGCCCCATGGTGCACGACGCTCGGATAGCCGCGCTCTGCGTGGCGCACGGGGTGTCGGAGCTGTGGACGGCAGACCGCGACTTCGGGCGGTTTCGCGAGCTGCGGTATCGGAACCCACCTCGTCGAGTGAGCAGACGGCATCGGCAGACGCATCGGGCGAACGAGCCTGTTAGACCTGTGCCCGTATGCCGGCGTTCCGACTCCAGAGCGAATACAAGCCGCAGGGCGACCAGCCGAGGGCCATCGGCGAGCTGACCGAGGGCGTGCTGCGCGGCGACCCGTACCAGACGCTGCTCGGCGTGACGGGCTCGGGGAAGACCTTCTCCATCGCCAACGTGGTGGCGAACGTGCAGCGGCCCACGCTGCTCATCGCGCACAACAAGACGCTCGCGGCGCAGCTCTACGGCGAGTTCAAGGACCTCTTCCCCGACAACGCGGTCGAGTACTTCGTCAGCTACTACGACTACTACCAGCCGGAGGCGTACGTCCCCTCGTCGGACACGTTCATCGAGAAGGACTCGACGATCAACGACGAGATCGAGCGCATGCGGCACTCGGCGACGCACTCGCTGCGGACGCGCAGTGACGTGCTCATCGTCGCGTCGGTGAGCTGCATCTACGGCCTCGGTACCGCGCGCTCGTACGTGGAGATGGCGGTGCACGCGCGGGTGGGCGAGGACCTCGGGCGGAACACGCTTTTGCGCCGGCTGGTGGAGGCGCAGTACGACCGCAACGACGCGGACTTCCACCGCGGGACGTTCCGGGTTCGCGGCGACACGGTGGAGATCTTCCCGACCTACGAAGAGGACCGCGCGATCCGCGTGGAGTTCTTCGGCGACACGGTGGACCGGATCACCGAGTTCGATCCGCTGCGCGGCGTGAAGCTCGGGGAGCTGGAAAAGATCGTCGTCTTCCCCGGCAGCCACTACGTCACCGCGCCGGAGCAGCGCGCGAACGCGATCAACAACATCCGGAGCGAGCTGGCGGACCGGCTGCGCGAGCTGCACGCGCACAACAAGCTCGTCGAGGCGCAGCGGCTCGAGCAGCGCACGATGTTCGACCTCGAGATGATGGAGCAGCTCGGGTACTGCAACGGCGTGGAGAACTACTCGCGGCACCTCTCCGGACGCGCGCCGGGTGAGCCGCCGCCGTGCCTTCTCGACTACTTCCCTCGCGACCTGCTGGTGGTGATCGACGAGAGCCACCAGACGATTCCGCAGATCGGCGCCATGTTCCGCGGCGACCGCTCGCGCAAGGAGACGCTGGTGGAGTTCGGGTTCCGCCTGCCGTCCGCGCTCGACAACCGGCCGCTGAAGTTCGGCGAGTTCGAGCAGATGGTGAAGCAGGCGATCTTCGTCTCCGCCACGCCCGCCGAATACGAGCTGACGAAGGCGCAGGGCGTCGTCGTCGAGCAGATCATCCGGCCCACCGGCCTCACGGATCCGGAGGTCGAGGTCCGGCCGGTGTCGAACCAGGTGGACGACCTGCTGGGCGAGATCCGCGAGCGGGTCGAACGCAATGAGCGCGTGCTGGTGACCACGCTCACCAAGCGCATGGCCGAGGATCTGACCGAGTACTACACGGACGTCGGCGTGAAGGTGCGGTACCTGCACTCGGACATCGACGCGCTGGAGCGGGTGGAGATCATCCGCGACCTGCGCCGCGGCGTGTTCGACGTGCTGGTGGGCATCAACCTCCTGCGCGAGGGCCTCGACATCCCGGAGGTGTCGCTCGTCGCGATCCTCGACGCGGACAAGGAGGGCTTCCTCCGCTCGCACGTGTCGCTCATCCAGACCATCGGCCGCGCGGCGCGAAACCTGAGCGGGCGGGTGATCATGTACGCGGACCAGGTGACCGCGTCGATGAAGCTCGCGCTCGACGAGACGGACAGAAGGCGCGACGTGCAGCGCGCGTACAACAAAGAGCACGGCATCACGCCGACCGCGGTGAAGAAGAACATCCTCGACATGTCGCTGGCGTCGATGGAGGGCCTGCCCAAGGCCGTGCAGATGATGGACGGCGAGGGCGAGGACCTGCTCACGAAGGAGCAAATCGGGCGGCTCATCAAGGACTACGGCAAGAACATGCAGGCCGCAGCGGACGAGATGGAGTTCGAGAAGGCCGCCGAGTGGCGCGACAAGATCGTCCTGCTCAAGGAGATGGACATCGGCGTGCGGCCGCCGTCCCGCGCGATGGTCGAGGCGCTGACGCGTGGCGAGACCACGACGCGGACGAAGAAGCCGAAGGCGTCGGCCAACCGGTACGCGCGGAGGAAGAAGTAGGGCGGTCAGCTCAGCCGAGCTCAGCCGAGCTCAGCGCTGGGCGGGCGCGGTCTTCGGTGCTTCCAGCGCGTCGATGACCAGCCCGATGCACCGGCTGCGCTCCGCGGCGGCTTCGGGCGTGGCGTCGAGTGTGGTCGCGATCACCGACAGCAGATCGCCATCCACGACCGCGCCCATCACCTGGACCGAGGCGTTGGCCTCGCCGTCGTCCGCGTAGACCTTCGGGTTCTCGAAGAGCACGCCCTTCAACGCGCGGCCCTCCTGACCGGAGAGCGACACGTCCCGCGCGCTCTTGGCGGTGAAGTACTCGCGCGACTGATCGAGGTAGCGCTGCAACTCTTCCGGAGTCCCGCCGTTGCGGACGCGCGTGAGCTGGCAGGTGACGCGTCCACCGGGCGCCGCGAGCTGCACGCGCTCCAGCTCGTCGGTGCGCTTCTGCTCGCCCAGCGTCCAGCCGGAGGGGGCTCGAAGCGTGGCGCCGCCGAAGGGAACCTCCGGGCCGGGCTTCGTTCGGCTGCAGCCTGAGAGCACGCCGGCCACCGCCAACGTACCGAGCGAGACGGCGAGCACGGCGCTGCCGAGAAGGTCACGCCACCCGCGCGCTCCGGCGTTACGCTCTGCCGCAGATCGCACCATGGATTCCGCCCTCCGAGAGAAGATCGCCCAGCTCCCGACCGAGCCCGGGGTCTACCTGATGAAGGACCGGAAGGGCGAGGTCATCTACGTCGGCAAGGCGAAGAGTCTTCGAGCGCGCGTTCGCTCGTACTTCGACCGCGGCGGTGATGGTCGCGCGTTCGTGCCGCTGCTGGAGCGGATCCTCGGCGACCTCGAGACGGTGATCGTCGGCAACGAGAAGGAGGCGCTCCTCCTCGAGAACGAGCTCATCAAGAAGCACCAGCCGCGCTTCAACGTGAAGCTGCGCGACGACAAGAACTTCATCTGCCTGCGGCTCGACGTGCGCGAGGACTATCCGCGGCTGGAGGTCGTGCGGCGGGTGCAGAAGGACGGCGCTCTGTATTTCGGCCCGTACTCGTCGGCGTCCTCCATCCGCGAGACGCTGCGCACCATCAACCGCTACTTCCAGCTGCGCACCTGCACCGACCACGTGCTGCAGAACCGCAAGCGTCCCTGTCTGCTCCACCAGATCGGCCGGTGTCCCGCGCCGTGTGTGTTCGAGATCCCTCGCGAGGACTACCACCGCGGCGTGAACGAGGCGGTGCTCTTCCTCGAGGGCAAGGCCAACGAGCTCGTCGCGCGGTTGAAGCTGCGCATGGGCGAGGCCGTTCAGGGCCTTCGCTTCGAAGAGGCGGCGCAGCTGCGCGATCAGCTCTACGCGATCGAACGAAGCCTCGAGCGCCAGAAGATCGCGACCACGGATCTGCTCGATCAGGACGTGGTCGGCCTCTACCGCGAAGGAGACCGGCTCCTCATCTACGTCCTCTACGTTCGCCGCGGCCGCATCACCGGCGGGCAGTCGTTCCCCTTCAGCAACCAGGAGTTCCCCGACGCGGAGCTCGTGGAGCAGTTCGTGAACCTCTACTACTCGGGCGAAAACTTCGTGCCGAAGGAGGTCGTGCTCCCGGTGGAGCCGGAGAGCCACAGCGCGCTGTCGGATCTGCTCAGCGACCTCAAGGGCGAGAAGGTCCGGGTGATCGTCCCCCAGCGCGGCGAGAAGCTGGACCTCGTGAAGATGGCGAAGCGCAACGCGGAGCAGGCCTTCGCCGAGCGCAAGCGGGACCGCGACGAGACGCTGGCGCTGCTGGAGAAGCTGCGCGATCGGCTGCACCTCACGCGCGTGCCGCACCGGATGGAGTGCTTCGACATCTCGCACTTCCAGAGCGCGAACATCGTCGCCTCGCAGGTGGCGTCGGTGGACGGCGAGGCGGACAAGGCGAACTACCGGCGCTTCAAGATCAAGTCGCTCGAGCGCCAGGACGACTTCGCGGCGATGTACGAGGTCATCTCCAGACGGCTCCGTCGCGGCGCCGCGGACGACGATCTTCCGGACCTCATCGTCATCGACGGAGGCAAGGGACAGCTGGCCTCGGCGATGGCGGCGTTGAAGGACGCGGGCATGGAGCGGCGGCTGGACGTCGTGTCGCTGGCGAAGTCGCGCGAGCTCGACGCGGGCGGCAAGAGCCCGGAGCGCGTGTTCGTGTCGGGGCTGAAGGATCCGATCGTGCTCGCGCAGAACTCGGCGGAGCTGTTCATGCTCACGCGACTGCGCGACGAGGCGCACCGCTTCGCCATCACCTATCAGCAGACGCTGATGCGGAAGCGCACGCTGAAGTCGGTGCTCGAGGACATCCCCGGCGTGGGCGACGGCCGCAAGAAGGCGCTGCTCCGGCACTTCGGATCGCTGAAGAAGATCCGCGAGGCGACGATCGAGGAGCTCGCAGAGGTCGAGGGACTCGGGCCCGCCGTGGCGGAGCGGATTCACGCCTTCCTGCACGGGCACATGCAGACGCCGGAGGACGGCGCGGATGCTGTCCGGGAAGCGTCACTGGAGGACGCGGGCGGTGCGCAGACCGCTACCGGCGTCCCGCGCGGTGCGTAGATTCGCACGTAAATACGCCGGAAATTTCATTGTTCAGCCCTTGCCGGTGGTCTATAGCGGACGCAGTTTTTTCACGTCCGGTAGAGGGGCGAGGAAAGGATTTATGCGGATCTATCCGAAGGTGATCCCCATCATTTCGCGCGAGGTCGTTCAGAAGCTCACCGCCGACGGGGACATCGAGGTGGAGCCCATGCGCATCGCTGACGCCGAGATGGACATGTCGGCGATCATGCGTGAGTACCTGGCGAATGAAGAGCGGGTGAACCAGGCCACGCGCGAGGCGCTCGAGCGCCGCGGCTACGATGGCAGCAAGTTCAACCAGGTGAAGCGCGAGATGGCCGACGTGCGCGGCTTCAAGATGGGTGACGAGGGCATCGAGTACGTCATCAATCAGATGATCGAGTTCCTGCTCATCAGCCGGAACGTCGAAGAGGTGTACTCGCCGGACAACTCGATCCGGACGAAGGTCTTCGCGATCATGAAGAAGCACCTCGACATCGACGAGGAGATCGACCGCGAGGCGCGCGGCCGGCTCAAGCACCTCCAGGAGGGCACCTCGGCGTTCGACATCGAGTACAACAAGACGGTCGAGCAGATCCGCCGCGCGCGCGGGCTCATCTAGCCAGGCGCCGAAGAGGCACGCGGTTCGACAGTCTCGGTAGTGCCCGCCGCCTGGCCGCTCATCGGCCGGGCGGTTTGCGTTTCCAGGCGACGTCCAGCCCTTCAGCGCCCGCGCGGCCTGCCTAGCTTCTCCGGTGGGAGGCGGGCATGGGCGCGACGCGGAAGGCGATCGGTGTGTGCGTGGGGCTGGTGACGGCGATCTCGCTGTCCCTTCCCGCGGCGTTCGCACAAAGCGAAGGCGCTCAACGAGCGGCCCCGCCGCTTCGTGAGGGCAGCGCCACCGCCTCCGGCAGCGACGTGTTCCTCAACCGCGGCCTCGATCCCTCCGCCGACGATTGGGAGGGCGTGCGCGGTGAGGTCTCGCTGCAGGTCCGTGATCTGACGCGGCAGCCGCGAGCCCTGCGCGGCGACGAGGCTGAGCTCACGCTCACGATCCGAAGTGGCGTGGACCGCTTCACGCTGGAGCTCACCGAGACCGGCGTGCCGGAGGGCGCAGCAGCTTCCCCTGCGAGCGCGTTCGGCGTGCGTGCACCGGTACGCGGCGGCGTGCTTCTCTGGCCGGAGGTCTTCGGTTCGACCGGCATGGGACCTCCGGCGCTGCCCATCGCCCGCGCGGCGATCGCGCTCTTCGGCGTGGCGCGGGTCACGCACAACGGCCGCGTGCTGGAGGAGGCTGCGCCAGTGCAGGTGTTCGCGCTCGCCTCGGGCGTTCACGCGGATGACGCGACGAACCGGCGACTCCCCGCCGCGCGCTGGGACGACGCCGAGCTCATCGTGTTCGCGCCGCGCGTGCGCAGCGACTTCCTCCCCGGCTACCTGCTCGCGGTGTTCGAGAGCCCGCGCATCGAGGTGATGGGCCGCACCGTTCCCAACGCCCCGGAGGTGCCGGTCACCGCATCGCAGCTCGCGGTCGGTGGCGGCGGCGCGGCGGGCCTCGTGCCGTTCGAGGAGGTGCCGGGGCAGGATGGGGTGACGCCGCCGGACTTCGCGGGCGCCGAAGCGGACCTCCCGCTCAGCGTTGACCCGTCGCTGGAGGCGGTGCCGCTTCCTGAGACCGCACGCGTAGCCAACGCCGAGCGCGCCGCGCCGCTGCCCGATGCGCCCGTGGTCGACGTGGGCGGGCCGAGGCTCGACACGCCGGCGCAGGGGCTCTCCTCTCGGCCCGCGAACTCGTCGGCTGCAGCGCCACTTCCGCAGGGCGTGGCGCCGCTGAACTCGACGCCTGTGGCGCGGGGCGTGCCTCCGCTGCCCGCTCCGGTGAATGCCCAGCCGGCCACGCCGCTGCCGCCGGGCATCCCTCCCGCGAACGCGGCACCGGCCAGCGCGCCCTGATCCCGACGAAAAATTGATCGACCTGTCGCGGCCTGTAGCCTCCGTCACATGAGCACGGTCGCAGGTCTCGCCGAGGACGCGCGCGCCGCCCGCCACGATCCGGTGGGCGAGGCGGTGGACCGTCTGCGCGAGCGCCTGCCGTCGCGTGCGGACTGCCTCGTCAGCGCGGACTTCCTCGAGGACGATCTTCGCGAAGGGCTTTCGGCGGTGGGCGAGGTCGAAGCGCACTTCACCGACGTGCTCGACGCGCTGCGCTCGGATCGCCTGAGCCCCATCGGCCTCATCGACGCGGCGGATGATCAGCGCGTGCTCGAGCGGCTCGAGTACCTCATGGGCGTGGTGGGCGACCTGCGGCGAAGGCTCTCGCAGACGGCGGGGCAGCTCAGGCGGAGCAGGTAGCCCGCACCGCGCTGCCGGCCGGCTTCACCACTTCAGCGAGTCCTTGCCCTCCGCCTTCGCGCTGCCGTCCGGGCGCGAGTACGAGCCGAGCGTCGCGCGCACCGCGCCGAGATCGAGGATCCCCACCGACGCCAGCGGCAGCCTCCGCTCGTCGGCGCTGATCCAGAGGTGGACCTCGCGGCGGATGCGAGGGTTGCCGAGCACCACCGCCTCACCCTGGAGGTGCCAGGCCTCGAACTGGCCGACCTTCAGCGAGACCTTCTCCTTGCCCACGACCTTCCCGGAGACGCGCCACATGGTGCGGATGGCGTACGCGTCGAAGCACAGGGGCATGTCCTCCTTCAGCGGGAGCTGACGGAGGAGGAAGACAGCGCCCACCGGATCGAGCGCTTCTGCGCCATGACGCAGAGCGCGCTTCCCGCCGCGACCGTTCGTCTTGTACTCGAGCTGCGCCTTGCCGCCCGGCGCGAACGTCACGTCCGCGAGCCGGTGCACCTCGTTCTCCAGCGCGTCCTCGGTGTAGCGGGTGGGCCGCAGCGTGCGCGCCTTGAGGTGGGTCATCGCGGTGGCCTTCACCCGCCGCACCTTGGAGAAGAACGTGTTCGTCACCGCGACCGCTTCGATCGGCAGCGAGTCGCCCTTCTGCGGGAGCACGCGCACGGTGAGCTTGCCGGCCTCAGCGCCCATCGCGTCGAGGTCGTACTCGAGCACCTCGCCGGCGCCGAAGTAGCGCTTCTTGTCCACCGCTCCCAGCGCCCGGCACTCCGCGTCGGTCGGCACCGGAGGCGGCGCCGGCTTCGCGGGAGCCGGAGCCGGAGCAGGAGCCGAGGTGGCCACCTTCGCCTTCGCGTTCACCGGTTGCTGCGATTGCGCGCCGGCCGAGCCGCCACTCAACAACAACGCAGCAGCAAGCGCGGGAGCGAGCAGCTTCGAATCGAGAGGGCGGCGGCGTGGCGTGGCGTGGGTCATTTGGCCGGTTCGACGCGGGGCTTCGGCGCGTATTCGTCGCTCTTCCAGAGCGCCCTCAGCCGAGCGGTCAGCTCGCTGCGCACCTCCACCCACTTCGCCGGATCGCGCTCGATGTCCCAGCCCGACTTCGCCAGGGTCGCCGCCTTCTGTCGCGCGAAGTCACCCGCGCCGAGCGACTGCAGCGCGCGCAGGTACTCGTAGTCCTCGAGCCCGTCGCGCAGGTGCTTGAGGCGCAGCGTCTCCACCGGGATGTGGCTCTTGCCGCCAATCTTCTTCGGCGTGCCCGGATAGAAGAGGGTGCCGTCGCCGTTGCCGCCGAAGTCGAACACGCCCTCGGTCCACGGGTCGCGGAAGTTGTAGGCGTAGACGGTCGCGTAATAGAGCTCGCCGTCCACGCCGGTCAGCCAGCCGAGCACGCCCATCGCGCGGTTCAGCGTCGCCGGGTGATCGACCATGTACGAGGGCCAGCCCGAGTACACGCGGTCGAGCTCGCGATCACCGAACGGGCCGTTGTCGTCGCAGCCGTGCGCGGGGCAGGCCTGGTACCACCAGATCTGCTTTGCCGGTCCGACCTTGCGGCGCAGCTGCTCCAGCGAAGCGGTCTTCGGGCACGTCTGCGGCCCCGCGCGGTTGAAGAAGCAGTTGAGCGTGGGCGCGGCGATGTCCGAGGCCGGGGTGAGCTTCTCGTCGATCCAGTGCGTCACCAGCACCGGCACGCGGCCCACGCTGCGCGCCTCGCGGGACTGCCGCAGCACCAGCGGATGGTCCTCCGGCTTGGGCTCGTCCTTCGCGTAGAAGAAGAGCTGCGCCGTCCAACCCTTCTGATCGAAGTGCTGACGGAACGCGCGGAGGTACGCGAGCCGCTCCTCCTCCGTCTTCAGCCACGGGTTGTTGCGCACCTCGGTGGTGGTGAAGCGCGCGCCGGAGGGCAGGGCGGTGCCCTCGAGGAACGGGCCCACCTCCTTGTCGTAGTTCGACCAGTCGATGATCGCCTCGCCCTTCTCCACGCGCGTCGGCGGCGGGTCGATGCCCATGCCGTGAAGGCTGAAGCGGTGCGAGAGCGCGGCCTGGCCGTAGCGGAAGAGGAGCTCCTTGCCCTCCTTCGTCTCCGCGTTCACGCCGTGACCGGTCGCCAAAGAGAAGATCGAGATGCCGAAGCTCGAGGGCAGCGACGACGTGGCCGGCAACACGAACGGCTGCACCTGCGCGTTGATCGCGATGCGCACGTCCTTGCGCTCCTTCGCGCGCACGACGACCGCGCCTTCATAGAGGCCCGGCTTCTGCGACTCCGGCGCGCAGACCTCCACGTAGAGCACCAGCGGGCGCTCCGTCGTCGAGTCGTGCGGCAGCGCGCGCCGGCGCTCACCGGCGTAGGCGTCCTCCACCGGGATCAGCGGATCCGGCCACAGCCCCGTCGCGCCCTCGATGTTCGAGACGGTCCGCACCTCCACGTACTCCACGCGGTAGAGGCGGGTGGCGAGCGCGTCCCCCGGCGTCTCTTCAGAGGCCTTCGCGTCGGAGGACTTCTGCTTCAGCGCCTCCACGTGCGCGTCCACCCGCTGCGCGCCGGGCGCGGTGTAGATCTGCAGGCCCTCGCACTCGCCGCGCGCGAGCGAGAGATCGAACGCCTTCGTTCCCGCCGGATCGTCACCGGGCCGCACCTTCGCGAACGGCGGCAGTGCGCGCGCCCACGACTGCGCACCCGTCGCCCGGGCCGCGTTCGACGTCTTCACCGACCCGTTGGCGCCACCTGCGGAAGCCGCCGCGGCGGTGCCCGGATCGAAGGCCAGCCACAGCCCCGCCGCGCTCACCCCCAGAATGCCCACCGCCACCGCCACGCCTCGCCACGCACTCCGTCCCGCCATCCGTCACCCGCCTTGTGCGTCCGAACCCTTTGCCGCGGACAGCAGGTAGCGCCGCCCGCTCTTGTACTCCTGGAGCTCCGCCCGGATCGTCCCCAGCACGAAGTCCGCCTCTACCCGCACCGGCACCCGCGCCTCGTCCGCGGTCATCCACGTCACGATGTCGCGCTTCGATTCGAACTTGCCGTCGAAGCCGGTCTTCACGCGCACGCGGAACGTGTCGCGCTGTCCGCTCTTCGTCTTCACCTGCTCGCGCCGCTCCACCGTGGCCTGCAGCATGAAGGAGCGCCGGCCGGTGAAGACGGGCAGCTCGAACTGCTTGCCCACTTCCAGCGGCAGGTTGCGCAGCGCGAACGTCGCCGCGGCCATGTCGTAGGTGCCCTTCGCCACGTCGTAGTCGGAGACGCGCTCCTCCTTGCCCTCCTGCTGCCGCGTCACCTTCGCCTTGCCGCTCTCGTGATCGAGCTGGATGCGCTGCCGCCGCTTCACGCGGTTCTCATCCATGTAGAAGTCGCTGCCGATGCAGGTCTCCGAAGTGGGATCCCAGTAGCTGATGAAGCGATCCCGGATCGGGTACCAGTCGAGCAGCTTCTCCGAGCGCGCGGTCACCACGATGGGCAAGACCTCGCGGCCCCACTGGAAGGTCTCCGCGCCCACCGTCACCTGCGCGGTCCCCGCGTGCATCCCGAGGTACTGCACCCGGTAGGTCAGCTGCTCACCGGGGCCGAACGCGCTGTGCGTGCCGGACCCACCCGTGCCCGCCTCCTGCGCCTGCGCGGGACGTGCACCTGCCACCGCGAGGAGCGCGGCCGTGACGACGAGACCCTGGAGTGTCGAACGGCAAATCATGTGCACTGCGCTCCTCGGCGCGGCCCAATCTAGGCAGCCCTCTCGGGTGCGGCCACCGGGGGAGCCCGCCATGCCCACCCAAACGTTCATGCCGAGGGACGTGGGGGCGTGACAGGCATTCAGCCGCCCTTTTCCCTACAATCGAGCGCGTGCTCCAGTCCCGCTCCCTCGCTGCTCTCGCCGCGATCGCCTGTCTGGCCACCGCGTGCCCCGGTGATCCCGAGCCGAAGCCGCCCGAGCTGATCCCGCCCGCCAAAGTCGCCACCACGTATCGCGTCGTCTCCGGCGTCTCCATGGGCGCGATCGGCAGCGCCGCGCTGATGGCCATGCGCCCGGAGCGCTTCGACGGCGTGGCCCCGCTCGGCGGTCCGCTGGACGCTGCGATGTTGCTGCGGACGATCGACCGCTTTCATCTCGGCGGCTTCTGCTCGCGTCAGGCGCTGGAGGCGCTGATGGCGGAGAGCCCGGCGAAGCTCAACGATCCAGCGGCCATCGCGCAGTGCAGCCGGGAGCCTGCGCGCATCCCGTGGGAGCACCGGCAGAGCTTCAACCACTGGGTGTACACGAGCAACGGCGGCACCTTCGACCGCACCGCGTACCAGGACATCTTCAAGGACCTCACGCTCGCGTACGGGAGCCTGCTCTACGAGAACGAGGCCTCGCCGTTCGCGCCGCCGGGCGTGGATCCGGAGCGCCTGCGCCGGCCGCCCTCCGACTTCTGCCAGAACCCGGTGCGCCTGCCCGGCTTCCGCAACGCCGAGTACAACGCCGACGGGAAGTACGACGCGATCACCTTCTGCGACGGCGAGCAGCGCCTGTGGTTCTGCGACGGCGACGAGACGGTGGTCGACTTCTGCAGCGATCCCCAGAACGTCGCGCAGCCGCTCTCGCAGGCGCAGGAGGAGGCCCTCGCCATTGCCTTCTGTCAGGCGCGAGGCGGCAGCGCGGGCGGCGCGCGGGTGGCGAACAAGAACGACCACGCGAAGCTGATGATGGAGAACGCAGGCCGGGTGGATGCGTGCCGGCTCGGTCACCGGCCGATGGTGGTGGCGGTGGCGCTGGACATGAACGGCAACGGGCGACGCGACTATGGCGAGCCGGTGCTGAACAACGGCGCCGAGCGCTACGAGGACGTGGGCACTGACGGCTGCGCGGACGCGTACGAGGACGGCGAGGGCGGCTGCAACAGCTCGCCGAACGCCGCGGCCGGCGATCCGAACGGGGACAACTACGAGGCGGTGCAGAACCCGCTCGGCACCGAGAAGAACTGGCTCTGGGACGAGGGCGAGCCGTACATCGACCACGGGCTCGACGGCGTGCCCGGCACGGGCGACTTCGGCGAGGGCAACGGGCGCTACGACGTGAGCTCCGGCCGAAGGTCGCTCTTCGAGCTCGACGCGCGTACGCGGTACCGGACGCTCGACGAGGCGCAGCGGGCGCGGCTCGACTTCCTTCTCGATGGCGGCATCCGCGACCTCTTCAACTTCGGCCTCTCCGCGCGGCAGCTCTTCGGGATCGTGATGCACCACCAGGCGCAGCGCGGCGCGGCGATCTACCGGGACTTTGCCGAAATCCCCGGCATGACCGATCCGCGCACCGGCAACTTCGATCCCTTCGGCAAGCGCTGGCAGAACGTGCCGGCGAACCTCGCGGTGCTCTACGGGAAGGAAGACCCGACCGTGCAGGATCGGCTCGACGGAGACGGCGACCACGTGGGCACGGCCACCCAGACGGTGAACCGCATGTACACGCTGTTCGCCTGGAGCGGCGCGCGCTGGCCTTCCCTGAAAAGGCCGGTGACGCGCTTCGGTGGCGCGGCCTACGGCGAGCGCGAGCGGGTGGAGACGTACGACTCGGAGATCCTCGGGGCGAAGCGCGAGTACGCGGTCTTCCTGCCGCCCGGCTACGACCTGCCGGAGAACGCGGAGACGCGCTACCCGGTGCTCTACATGCTGCACGGCTACGGCATGGAGCCCGCGGGCTTCGTGGGCAGCGCGCTCGTCGCGGACAGCAACATGCTCGGCGAGAACGGGAAGCTGCGGCCGATGATCATCGTCTTCCCCTCGGGGCGGTGCTGCTTCCGCAACCGCGACACCGGCGCGCGCGACTGCCGCGAGACGGACGAGACCGGCAAGGCGATAGGCCAGTTGCCCGGCTTCGAGCGCGAGTGCGCGCGCGGCACCTTCTACGTCAACGGCAAGGGCTTTCTCCCCGGCGAGGGCCCGCGCTACGGCGACGCGTTCTTCGAGCTGATGGACGAGATTGACCGGCGCTACCGCACGCTGGGCCCGGCGGAGGTCGAGGCCCGGTGAGCCCCACCGACTCGAAGGCGACGCTGCGGCTGGGGCTGCGGCGGATGACCCTCGAGGACCGGATCTTCGGCGATCCGGAGCTGCGCGCGTGTCCTCTGGTGAGGCTGTGGGGCGAGGACGCGCTGCGCGTGGCGCTGACGGGGGTGAGCGGACGGCGGCACCCGGACGGCGGGCGGCTCTTCCTCGAGCACGACGCGGGCGACAGCCTCTTTCTTCTCGTGAAGGGCGAGGTCCGGCTCATCGTCGCCGCGGAAGGGGCGGCGGACGGCGCGGCGGTGCTGGAGGTGGGCGCAGCGCGCAAGGGCGAGGTGCTCGGCGAGAGCGAGGCGCTGGGCGGTGAAGCGTGCCGGGCCTTCAGCGCGCAGGCGGTGGGAGAGCTGGAAGTGCTCGAATTTCCTTCTCCTTTGCTCAGGCGCAGCGCACCGGAGGGCTCGTCGCTCCACGCGTACCTCCTGCAGGTGGCCGCGGGACGGAAGGCTGCGCGCGACGAGGCCTGCGACTTCTTCAGCCGTTGGTGACAAGAGACTTCTGGAGGACCACGCGATGCCGACCGACCGCTACAACGACGACGACGAGACGGAGAGGGAGGCGGGCCGCAGCGGTGCCTCGTCGAAGTTCCGCGAGTTCGACTGTCCGTCCTGCAACGCGAACAACCCCGCCGGCGACCCTTTCGGTGGCGGGGACGAGGTCCTCTGCAACTACTGCGGCACCCAGTACGCGGTGAAGGTCACCGACGAGGGCAAACTCCGGTTGCGCGAGATCTGATCCGCTGCTCGCGCGGGGGCACTGACCGATGCGAGCAGTCACCTACGACAGCTACGGAGAGCCTTCGCGGCTGCGGCTCACCCAGCAGCCCACGCCGAAGTGCGCGCCCGGCGAGGTCCTCATCCGCGTGCGGTGCGCCGCGGTGAACCCGGTGGACTGGAAGATCATGGCCGGGTACCTCGACCGGATCCTGTACGTGCAGTTCCCCGCCATCCCCGGTTGGGACGTGGCAGGCGTCGTCGAGTCGGTGGGCCTCGACACCCCGGAGTTCCGCGCCGGCGACGAGGTGCTCGCCTACGCGCGAAAGGACTTCGTGCACGGCGGCACCTTCGCGGAGTTCGTCAGCGTTCCGGTGCGGGCGGTGGCGCGCAAGCCGTCCGCGCTCTCGTGGGAGCAGGCGGCGGGGCTCCCGCTGGCGGGTCTCACCGCGCGCCAGCTGCTCGACCGGATCGGCCTGCACAGCGGCGGCTCCCAGACGGTGCTCGTGCACGCGGCGGCGGGCGGCGTGGGCGCCCTCGCGGTGCAGCTCGCGCGCAACGCGGGGGCCCGGGTCATCGGCACCGCCTCGGCGCGCAACCACGACTTCCTCCGGTCCCTGGGCTGCGAGCCGGTCGCCTACGGGCCGGGGCTTCTGGAGCGGGTTCGGGCGCTGGCGCCGGAGGGCGTGGACCTCGTGGCGGACTGCGTGGGCGGCGTGCTCGACGTCACCCGCGCGGTGCTGAAAGAGGGCGGGCGCCACGGCTCGGTGGTGGACGCGTCGGTGGCGGAGGCGGGTGGCCAGTACGTCTGGGGGCGGCCGGATGGCGCGGAGCTGGAGCGCCTCGCGCAGGTGGCGGCGGAGGGGCGGCTCACCGTCGCCATCGAGCGCGCGTTCCCGCTGAGGGAGGCGGCAAAGGCCCTCGACCTCAACCGCTCCGGCCACGTGCGCGGCAAGGTGGTGCTGCGCGTGTCGCCCTGAGCGGCGGCGCTACCGGATCTCGCGCTCGGGCGGCGGCTCGTCCTCGAGCGCGTCGAACTCGGGGACGGGACTTCTGCCTTCGACCCGGTCGCGGTGGAGGCTCGCGCGGACGATGAGCAGCAGCGTCACCGGCGAGGTGATGAAGAGGAAGATGAGGAGCACCACCTCCTGCACCACCAGCCGCGCCTCGGTGACGGAGAAGTAGATCATCGACGCGCCGATGATCAGCGCCGCGCCCAGCGTGGCGCCCAGGGTCGGAGGGTGCACGCGGTCGTAGAACGAGTTCAGGATCAGCGCGCCCACCGTTCCCAGCAGCGTCAGCGCGGAGCCGAACACGAGCATCAGCCCCACGAGGATCGCCACCGGCAGCGGCAGCTCGACGACCGAGGGCAGATCCGCGGTGCTCATTCGATCACCTCGCCGCGGAGAAGGAAGCGCGCCGCCGCCACCGTGCCGGTGAACCCGAGCACCACGATGATCAGCGCCACGTCGAAGAAGATCGCGGTGCCCTCGCGGATGCCGTAGGTGATGAGCAGCAGCATGCCGGAGAGGTAGAGCGTGTCGAGCCCGAGCACCCGGTCCTGGGCCCTCGGGCCGCGGAAGAGCCGGACGGCGGACGCGATCATCGCCAGCACGAGGAGCACCCGCGCCACGTCGATGGCCAGGTTGAGGATCGCCACCGCGCTCATTCGAAGATCTCCATCACCCGCTTCTCGTAGCGGTCCTTGATCGTGCGCACCCACTCGGCCTCGTCGAGCATGTCGAAGACGTGCAGGAGCAGCACGCTGTGCGTCCGGTTGTAGCGGCCCCAGATGGTGCCCGGCGTGGAGGAGATGATCGCCGCCAGCAGGGCGATGCCCCACGGGTTCGTCAGATCGAGCGGGATCTGCAGGAACTTCGGCTGGCCCTTGCGACGGCCGCCGCGCAGCACGAGCAGCGCCACGGTGAGGTTCGAGCGGATGA
Organism: Pseudomonadota bacterium; assembly: GCA_023423535.1. Classification (GTDB taxonomy): domain Bacteria; phylum Myxococcota; class Myxococcia; order Myxococcales; family Myxococcaceae; genus JAFAFL01. The sequence goes on along the minus strand of JAFAFL010000094.1, from coordinate 152,517 downwards.
TGTCGCCGACGACGAGTACCAACAGCTGCAGCACGCGCAGCGGCTTTCGTATCCGCAGCGGAGGCAACTCCAGCCGGCCGAGCACCCGCGAGCCGAACACCGCGAGCAGGAAGCCGATGAGCAGGTGCCCGGGCGAGACGGACCAGTTGAGCAGCAGCCACAGCGCCCACAGCGCGAGCGTGATGGGCATGAACGGGACGAGGCGGCTCACCGCTCACCTCCGAGCACCCGCTCCACGTACTGCGCAGGCGCGTGCAGCGAGGCCGCGGCGCGCTCCATGTACCGCATCACCGGCGAGGCCCCGAGCGTCATCGCCACGCAGAGGGCGAGCAGCAGCGAGACCGGCAGCACCTCCGCCAGCCGCACCTGCGGCACCGAGCGCTCGAGTGGCGACCAGAAGGTGCGGACACCGGCGCGGATCATCGCGATCAGGGACGCCGCACCGGAGGCCACCAGCGCGCCCAGCAGCACCCACGCTGCCAGCGGCACGCCCTCGCCGGTCTCCGCCTTGCCGAAGACGCCGGAGAGCACCGCGAACTTTCCGAGGAACCCGGGCAGCGGCGGCAGGCCGGAGAGCAGCAGCGCGCAGGCGAGGAAGCCGCCGCCGAGCATGGCGAGGGTGGCGGGGATGGCCACGCCGGAGCCGGGCTCGTCGTCCTCGAGGGGCTCGTCGCCGAAGGCCTCCATCGTCACCGCGAGCACGTCCGCGCCGGCGCTGCGGCCGCGCTCCACCAGCTCGATGAGGAGGAAGAACGCGGCGATGCCGAGCGTGGAGCCGGCCAGATAGAAGAGCGCACCGCCGGTGGCAGCAGCGGCGCCGGTGCCCACCACCGCCAGCAGCGTGCCGGAGGAGATGAGCACGGTGAAGGCCGCGAGCCGCGAGAGGTTCTGCGTTGCCAGCGCGCCGAGCGAGCCGAAGAGCACGGTGGCCACGCCGCCCCACAGGAGCCACGACGCGTCGAGCCCGCCGAGCAGCGAGAGCCGGAGCAGCACGTACACGCCGACCTTCGTCATCACCGAGAACATCGCCGCCACCGGCGCCGCCGCCGCCGCGTAGGTGGAGGGCAGCCAGAAGCAGAGCGGGTACATGCCCGCCTTCACGAGGAACGCCACCGCGAGCACCGCCGCGCCCGCTTCGAACAGCGGCCGGTCGGCGGCGGAGAGCTCGCCGATCCGCACCGCGAGGTCCGCCATGTTGAGGGTGCCGGTCACGCTGTAGATGAGCGCCACGCCCACGAGGAAGAGGCTCGAGGCCAGCAGGTTCACCGCGATGTAGTGCAGCCCCGCCTTCACCCGCCGCAGCTCCGAGCCGTGCAGCACGAGGCCGTAGGAGCCGGCGAGCAGCAGCTCGAAGAAGACGAAGAGGTTGAAGAGGTCTCCGGTGAGGAACGCGCCGTTGAGCCCCATCAGCTGCAGCTGGAAGAGGGTGTGGAAGTGTGCGCCGGCGCGGTCCCAGGTACCCGACGCGAAGAGCAGCGCGCAGACGCCGATCACGTTCGTCAGCACGAGCATCAGCGCGGTCAGCCGGTCCACCACCAGCACGATGCCGAAGGGCGGCGGCCAGTCGCCGAGGCGGTACACGCTCGTCCAGCCGGAGCCGTCGCCGCTCTCGGTGGTGAGGAACATCAGGCCGGCGGAGATGCCCACCAGCCCCAGCGCGGAGAGCACCGAGAGCCGCGACTTCAGCCCGCGCCGGCGCTCCTCCATCAGCAGCAGCGCCGTGCCGGTGAACAGCGGCAGGAGGATGGGCGCGATGGCGAGGTGCCCGAGCCAGCTCACGGCTGCGGCTCCTTTCCGTCCACGTGATCCGTGCGGGTGAGGCCGCGCGAGGCGAGCAGCACCACGAGGAAGAGCGCCATCATCGCGAAGCCGATGACGATCGCGGTGAGCACCAGCGACTGCGGCAGCGGGTCGTCGAAGCGCGAGAGGTCACCGACCTCGCCCTTCTCCAGCAGCGGCGGCGCGCCGAAGGTCAGCCTGCCGGAGGCGAAGATGAAGAGGTTCACCCCGTAGGAGATGAGCGACAGGCCCACGATCACCTGGAAGGTACGGGGGCGGAAGACGAGCCACAGCCCGGCGGCGACGAGCACGCCGATGTAGAGCGCGAACGCGAGCTCCATCAGTCATCCTCCGGAGGGGGCGCGCCCGCGGCGCGGTGCGTGCGGATGGACTGGTGACCGAGCGCGACGAGGATGAGCACCGTCGCTCCGACCACCAGCAGGAAGACGCCCAGATCGAAGAAGAGCGCGGAGACCAGCGGCACCTGCCCGAAGAGGGGGAGGTCCGCGTACGAGTGATACGAGGTGAGGAACGGGCGGCCGAAGAACAGCGCGCCCAGTCCGGTGAGCCCCGCGCAGAGCAGCCCGCCGGCGATCCACCGCATGGGGTGGATGCGCAGCTGGTCCTCCACCCAGCGCGTGCCTCGGGCGATGTACTGGAGCACGAACGCGAGGGAGAGCGTGATGCCGGCGATGAAGCCGCCGCCCGGCCGGTCGTGCCCGCGGAGGAAGAGGTACACGGCGACCATGCCGATGACCGGCAGCATCATCCGCAGGGTCACCGACGGCACGCGCATGTCGTGACGCACGGTGGTGGCGGCGAAGTCCGGACGCGGCGGCCCGAGGCTCTCCGGCGAGGGACGGAACCGGCGCAAGAGCGCGAACACGGTGAGCGACACCACGCCGAGCACGGTGATCTCGCCCAGGGTGTCGAAGCCGCGGAAGTCCACGAGGATGACGTTCACCACGTTGGTGCCGCCGCCCTCGGTGTAGGCGCGCTGGAGGAAGAACTCGGAGATCGTCGCCGGCAGGGGGCGCGTCATCATTGCCCAGGCGATGAAGGCCACGCCGCCGCCCGCGGTGACCGCCAGGAGGAAGTCGCGCACGCGGCGCGCCCGGTCGCGGACGGTGAGCTTGAGGTCCAGCCCCGGCCGTCGCTGCGGCAGCCAGCGCAGGCCGAGGAAGATGAGCACCGTCGTCGCGATCTCCACCAGCAGCTGCGTGAGCGCGAGGTCCGGGGCGCTGAACCAGACGAACGCCAGCGTGGTGACGAGGCCGGCGCCGCTCATCAGCATCAGCGCGGTCACCCGGTGGAACTTCGCGAACCACGCCGCGCCCACCGCGCAGGCGGTGCCGACCAGCACGAGGAGCACGAACGCGTAGTCCAGGTCCAGCGGCGGCCTTCCACCGTGCGAGATGCCGGCCCACAAGGGCACCGCGCCCGCGAGGACCGCCACCAGCACCACGATGAACAGCTGCGGCTGCAGCCGCTTCGTGCCCAGCCGCTCCTCCAGCGTGCGCGCCAGCCGCCAGGAGAGCCCGACGAGGATCCAGTCGAAGATCTTCCGGCCGTGGATGTGGCGCAACAGCGGCGGCCCTTCGATGCCGCGCTTGAGCCAGGGGATCAGCGCCACGTAGAGCAGCGCGCCGCCCACCAGCGCGACCGCGCTCATCAAGAGCGGGAGGTTGAACCCGTGCCACAGCCCGAGGCTGTACTCGGGCACGGTTCCGAGCACGCTGCGCACCGCGTCCTCGAGCATCCCGCCCACCAGAAGCTGCGGCAGGATCCCCACGAGGATGCAGGCGAGGACGAGGAGCTCCACCGGCAGGCGCATCCAGCGGGGCGGCTCGTGCGGCGTGCGCGGCAGATCCGTGGGCGGCTGGCCGAAGAAGGTCCGCCGGATGAAGCGCACCGAGTAGGCGACGCTGAAGATGCTCGCCACGGTGGCGAGGATCGGCAGGCCCACGTCGAAGAGCTTTCCGCGCTCGAGGCCCAGAGACGAGGCGAGGAACATCTCCTTGGAGATGAACCCGTTGAGCAGCGGCACGCCGGCCATGGCCGCCGAGGCCACCACCGCCAGCGCGGTCGTCCACGGCATCATCTTCGCGAGACCGGAGAGCCTGCGCATGTCGCGCGTGCCCGCCTCGTGGTCGATGATCCCCGCCGCCATGAACAGCGACGCCTTGAAGGTGCCGTGGTTCATCACGTGGAAGATCGCCGCCACCATTGCCAGCTCGGTGTTCAGCCCCAGCAGCAGGGTGATGAGGCCGAGGTGGCTGATGGTGGAGTAGGCGAGGAGCCCCTTGAGGTCCTGCTGGAAGATCGCGCAGAAGCCGCCGAACAGCAGCGTGGTCATCCCCGCGCCGCCGACGATCCAGAACCACAGCTCGGTGCCCGCCAGCGCCGGCCACATCCTCGCCATGAGGAAGATGCCCGCCTTCACCATGGTGGCGGAGTGCAGGTAGGCGGAGACCGGCGTGGGCGCGGCCATGGCCTGCGGGAGCCAGAAGTGGAAGGGGAACTGGGCGCTCTTCGTCAGCGCGCCGATGAGCACCAGCACCACCGCGGTGGCGTAGAGCGGGTGCGCGCGGATGACGTCGCCGGAGGCGAGCACGCGCTCGAGATCGTAGGAGCCCGCGATGTGGCCCACCACCAGGAGGCCCGCGAAGAGGCAGAGCCCGCCGATGCCGGTGACGGTGAAGGCCATACGCGCGCCGTCTCGGGCGGCCGAGCTCTGGTACCAGTAGCCGATGAGCAGGAAGGAGAAGACGCTCGTCAGCTCCCAGAAGAAGGCGAGCATCAGCAGGTCGCCCGCGAGGACGAGGCCGAGCATCGCGCCCATGAACGCGAGCAGGTGGCTGAAGAACCTCGGCGCCGGATCTTCGGACGAGAGGTAGTAGCGCGCGTAGAGCACCACCAGCACGCCGATCCCGGTGACGAGGATCGAGAAGAGCCAGGCGAGCCCATCCAGCCGGAGGATGAAGGAGAGGCCCTGTTCGGGCATCCAGGGCAGCGTGAACTTGACGGTGCCGCCGCCCTCGACGAGCGAGTGCAGGTAGACGGTCAGCGCGAGGCTGCACGCCGCCACCGCGCCCGAGAGCCAGGCGGCAGTGTTGCGCGCCTTCGCCGGGAGCAGCGACGTGACGACGCTGCCCAGGAAGGGCACGATCAGGATCGCGACGAGGAGCAGAGAAGCCAACGGGCGGTCCAGCGTGAAGGGTGGGGGTTCGGGGCGTCCGTTCCTAATACCCGCTGAGCCGCTCGGGGCAACTTCAAACGCGCGTTATTCCAAGATTTTTCCTCGCTGTTTCACACGGGCCGCGCGCCGAAGATCGCCGTGCCCACGCGAACGACCGTCGCGCCCTCTTCGATCGCGATCTCGAAATCTCCGGTGGTGCCCATGGACAGCTCGGGCAGGCCCAGCGTCCGGGCCAGCTCGCGCAGCGCGCGGAAGGGTTCGCGCATCCGCTCCGGATCGTCTTGCAGCGGCGGCAGCGCCATCAGCCCCACCACCTCGAGGCCCGGCAGCCGGCGCACCCCTTCGAGCAGCTGGGCTGCACCTTCCGGCGACACGCCGCTCTTCGTGCTCTCCGCGGCGACGTTCACCTCGAGGAAGCACTTCAAGGGAGGCAGCGCCGAACCGGGACCGGAGACGCGCCGCTTCGACAGCTCCTCCGCGACGCCCAGTCGATCGAGCGCGTGGAACGCGTGGGCCACGTCCGCCACGTACTTCGCCTTGTTCGACTGCAGGGGGCCGATGGCGTGCCAGCGGAGGCCCTCCAGTCCGGCGAGCTCCTTCGCCTTGTCGCGAAGCTCCTGCGCGTAGTTCTCGCCGAACGCGCGCTGTCCCGCGGCGTACGCCTCGCGGATGAGCGAGGAGGGCATGAGCTTCGACACCGCGAGCAGCGAGACCTCTTCCGGCCTCCGCCCCGCGCGTCTGCACGCCGCTTCGATCTTCTGATGGATCGTCTCGAGCCGCTCCGCCACCCCGCTCATCTGCCGCTCCCTTCGGTCTTGAAGGGCAGGGGATGTCCCGCCCGCTCGAGCAGCGCGACCGTCTCGGCCAGCGGCAGACCGATCACGTTGGAGGGGCTGCCCTCGATGCGCTCGACGAACATGCCCGCGCGGCCCTGGATCCCGTACGCGCCCGCCTTGTCCAGGGGCTCGCCGGTCGAGACGTACCAGGCGATCTCTCCCTCCGTAAGCTCGCGGAAGTGCACCCGCGTCTCCACGAGGAGCTCGTCGCGTGAAGGGCCGTCCAGCGCCACCGCGGTGAAGACCCAGTGCGCGCGCCCGCTGAGCCGCCGCAACATGCGCTTCGCGTCCTCCGCGTCGGAAGGCTTGCCCAGCACCTCGTCGTCGAGCACCACCGAGGTGTCCGCCGCGAGCACGCGCTTTCCCGCCGCGCCCTGCGCCGCCTTTGCCGCCTTTTCCCTCGCCACGCGCCGCACGTAGGCGCGCGCGTCCTCGCCGGGATGAACGCGCTCGTCCACGTCCGCGGGCGAGACCTCGAAGGTGACGCCCAGCCCCGCGAGCAGCTCCCTGCGGCGAGGGGAGGCGGATGCCAGCACCAGCTGCCAGTTTTGACCCATGTGGGGCCGCATGTTACGGCGCCTTCCCCAGATGAAGCCCACCGATCTCCTCGGCGCCATGAAGCGGACGATCGAGCAGATCGCCGCCTTCAACGAGATCGCCAAGGCGCTGACCTCCACGCTCGAGCTGCGCACGGTGCTCGAGCTGGTGATGCAGAAGGTCAGCGTGCTGCTGCGCCCGTCGAACTGGTCGCTGCTGCTGGTGGACGAGAAGACCGGCGAGCTCTACTTCGAGATCGCGGTGGGCCCGGGCGCGGACGCCCTCAAGGGCCTGCGCATCAAGCCGGGCGAGGGCATCGCCGGCACGGTCTTCCAGTCGGGCGAGCCGCAGAGAATCGACCACGCGCGCACCGACCCGCGCTTCGCCGAGCGCTTCGATGCGGCCTCCGAGTTCCACACCGAGTCGCTGCTCGCGGTGCCCCTGCGCTCGCGCGGCAAGCCGCTGGGCGTGATCGAGCTCGTCAACGGACCGGACGCGCCGCCCTTCACCGACGACGACCTGCAGGCGGTCCAGGCGGTGGCGGACTTCGCGGGCATCGCCATCGACAACGCGCGCAACTTCCAGCGGGTGCAGGAGCTGACGATCACCGACGAGCACACCGGGCTCTACAACGCACGGCACCTCCGGGCGCAGCTCGAGCAGGAGTCCGCGCGCGCGGTGCGTTTCGGTCACCCCCTGTCGCTGCTGTTCCTCGACCTCGACAAGTTCAAGGAGGTCAACGACACCCACGGCCACATGGCGGGCAGCGCGCTGCTCCAGGAGGTGGGGGAGCTCTTGCGCGAGTCCATCCGCGGCGTGGATTCGGCCTTCCGCTTCGGCGGCGACGAGTTCGCGGTCCTCCTCCTCGAGACCGACGAGGCCCAGGCGCTCCACGTCGCGCAGCGCATCCGCGATCAGTTCCGGCAGCGCCGCTTCCTCGCCGCGCGCGGGCTCTCCATCGGCCTCACCGCCAGCATCGGGCTCGCCTGCGTCCCCGCTCACGCCCTGACCGGCAGCGAGCTGCTCGAGGCCGCCGACCGCGCGATGTACGTGGCCAAGTCCGAAGGTCGCAACGACGTGCGCGTGGCGAAGCCCCTGCCGCCCGGGCGCTGAAACGCCGAAGGGCCAGGCACCTCGCGGCGCCCAGCCCTCCGTGACCTACGGGTTGAAGCGTTGGCCTACGACTCGCCGCCGGGCCCGAGCGCGTCCTCGATGGCCTCGTCGTTGACCTTCACGTCGCCCTTCTCGCGAAGCGCCTTCACGTAGGAGTCGCGCAGCTCCATCTGCTTCGCCTGGCGGGCCTGCGCGGTGAGCTTCTCCTTGTCCGCGTCGAACGCCGCGTCGGCCGGCTTCTCGCGCGTGGTCACCTGGGCGATCACGAACGCGTCACCCGCCGGGTACACGCGGTCGAGCGGCCCGGTGCCCTCGCCCTTGAACACGTCCGGGAGCAGCTCCGGCGCCGCGCCCAGCTTCGGGATGGTGCTCGCCGCCGCGCTGAACTCGCCGGTCTCCGTCGCCTCCGGCTTCGTCGGCTCGGTGAAGCGGCCGCGGGTCTCCTCCTCGGGCGGGGCAGGGAAGAGCTCGGCGATCGACTTGCCGGCCTTCACCTGCGCCAGCGCGCTCTCGGCCTCGGCCTTCGCCACGTCCTTCGCCTTCTCCTTGTTCCACAGCTGCTTCGCGATCTCGTCGGACACCTCGGAGAGCTCCTGCGACTTCGGCGGGCGCTTCTCCTCGAGCTGGATGAGGTGGATGCCGAACTGCGTCTGGACCGGCTGCGAGATCTCGCCCGGCTTCAGCGCGAACGCCGCGTCGGAGAACGGCTTCACGTACGCGTCCGCGCCCGCCCAGCCGAGGTCGCCGCCCTTCTCGCGCGAGCCCGGATCCTCGCTGAACTGCTTCGCCAGCTCGGCGAAGTCCTTCTTCTCGTCCACGAGCTGCTTGCGCAGGTTCGCCGCCTTCTCCTGCGCCTCCTTCACCCGGTCCGCGGGCGCGTCGTTCGGCAGCCCGATGAGGATGTGTCGCGCCTTGATCTGCTCCGGCTGGTGGTAGAGGAACTTGTTCTGCTCGTAGTTCGCCTTGATCGCGTCCTCGCGCTCCTTCTTGAACTGGGCGAGCTGATCAGCGGTGGGCGCGGGCACCTTGTCCGCGAACATGGACGGCGTGAAGCGCGCGAAGGTCAAGGACGCCTTGTTGCCCTCCTTGAGGAACTGCGCGCGGACCTCGTCCTCCGAGACGGTCGCCGACTCGGCCACCGTGGAGAGGAGCAGGTCACCGGCCATCTGCCGGCGGAGCTGGTCCTCGAAGCGCTCGGGCGTCTTCTGGAAGAACTGGCGCACCGCGTTGCGGTACGTGGTCGGATCGAACTGACCGTCCTTCTGGAAGATGGGCGCCTTGTGGATGAGGTCCGCCAGCTCCTCGTCCGACGGCTGGATGCCGTTCCGCTCCGCCGCCTGCGCGGTGAGCTCCTGGTTGATGAGGTTGTCGAGCACCTGCCGGTGCAGGCCGATCTGCCGGGCGAGCTCCTCGGTGATGCCCTGCTGCCGGTACATGTTGAGCTGGTCCCGGTAGGCGCGCCGGAACTCCATCATCGGGATCTCCTTCCCGTTCACGGTGGCGGCGGTATTGGCCTCGCCGCTGGACGTGGGCGCTCCGCAGCCCGTCTGGCTGGCAGGTCCGAAGGAGAGCGTGAACACCACCGCGATGGTGGCGATGAAAAGCAGGGAAACAATCCGGCGCGAATTGAGGTTCGTCATGGGCTTGTCGGGCGACCTGGTTCCCGGATGTCGGGCGGCCGAAACGAAGCTTGACTGTCTAGGACGTGCAGTATTGAAACTGCAAGCGATTTCCCGGCCTTAGCTGGGGCTTGGCCGGAGGAAGTTTCCAGCGTGTGGTCGCTCATCAAGCGGTACCGGGAGCTCATCGTGGTGGGCGCCCTGCTGCTCTATCCCTTCGCCACCTTCCTCGCGCGAGGCCAGTCGCCGCGTGAGCCGAACCTGATCGATCGCTCGGTGCTCGCCGTCGCGTCGCCGCTGCAGCGCGCGTTCGGTTGGACGCTCGGGCTGGGGACGGGCTCGTGGAACCGGTACGTCGATCTGCGCGGGATGGCCGAGCTCAACGATCAGCTGAAGACCGAGAACCTCACCCTCACCGCGCGGGTCAACGCGCTGCAGGAGGCGGAGCTGGAGAACGCGCGGCTGCGCGGGCTGCTCGGCTACGTGGAGGAGCGCACCGGCGCGGAGATCGCCGCGCGGGTGATCGGCGTGAACCCGGTCTCCACCTTTCTGTCGGTCCGGCTGGATCGTGGGAGCGACCACGGCGTCTTGCGCGGCGCTTCGGTGGTGACGCCGGAGGGCGTGGTGGGCCGCGTGGTCCGTGTGACCGGCTCCTATTCGGACGTGGTGCTGGTGACGGATCCGAACGCGCGCACCGCGGTCCGGGTGCAGCGCTCGAGGGCGCGCGCCGTGGCTGCCGGCATGGGCGGCGACCGGCCGTTGCTGCTGGAGAATCTGCTCCGTACCGAGGACATCGAAGTCGGCGATACGCTTATCACCTCCGGCACCGACGGCGTCTTTCCGCCGGGGCTCGTGGTGGGCCGGACGGTGGAGCTTCAGAAACGTGCGACGGGGATGTTCCAGAGCGCTGACGTGGTGCCCGCGGTGGACATGACGCGTCTGGAGGAGGTCCTCGTGCTGCCGCCGGTGGAGTGGAGCAGGCCCACGGCGGGCGTGGCGGGCGCGCAGGACGGTGGTCGATGAGGTTCGCGGTGAGCGTGGTGCTGGCGCTGCTGCTGCTGAGCCTCGAGTCGGTGATCGTCCACCAGCTGGGCTTCGCGGTGACGCGCGTGGACGTGACGGTGGCGCTGCTGGCGTTCCTCGCGCTCCGGGCCTCGCGGATGGAGGGCGCGTTCGCCGCGTTCTGCGTGGGCTACCTGCTCGATCTGATGAGCGGCCGGCCCACCGGCCTCTACGTGTTCCTCGCGGTGCTCATCTTCCTCCTCGGGCGCTTCGGCAAGGCGCTGCTCGACGTGCGCAGCGCGGCCTCATTCGCGGTCTTCTCAGCGGGGCTCGGCGCGGCGCACGCTCTGCTGGCGGTCTTCTTCACCTGGATGACCTCGCGCGGTGACGGCGGCGCGGGCTTCTCCATCGGCGCGTTCTTCGTGCAGGTGCTCCTCACCGCGCTGGCGGCGGTCGTGCTGTGGCCGCTCTTGCGCCGGATCGACGGGGCAAAGGAGCGAAGCGATTCCTCGCGGCTGGGGCTGCTGAGGTAGCGACGGATGAAGCTGGGGAACCAGACCGCGGGCCGCGACCTGCGCACGCGCTACCTCTGGCTCGGCGGGCTGATGCTCTTCGGCCTCGCGGTGCTCGCGGTGCGGCTGTACCGGCTGCAGATCACCCGCGGCGAGGAGTACTCGCAGCGGTCGGTGGAGAACTTCGTCAAGGAGATCCGGATCCCGGCGGACCGCGGGATGATCCGCGATCGCCGCGAGACGATCATCGTCGACTCGCGTCCCTCCTTCGACGTGTACCTGACCCCCGCGTTCTGCGTGAAGTGCAGCGACGAGGTGCTGCCGAAGCTCGCGTCGTGGCTCGCGTGGGACGAGCCGCAGCGCCAGGAGGCCGAGGCGCTGCTCGCCCGCGCGCGCCGGGGTGCGCCGTTCCGTCCGGTGCCGCTGCGGATCGACGTGACGCGCGAGGAGGCGGACCTCATCGACGCGCACCGGCTCGATCTGCCCGGCATCGAGGTGATGGCGGTCCCTCACCGCAACTACCGCTACAAGACGGTGCTCTCGCACGTCATCGGGTACATGAACGAGATCAACCCCGACGAGCTCGAGCGCCTCGTTCAGCGCGGGGAGAAGTACCAGCTCGGGGACTACATCGGCAGGCGCGGCGTGGAGCGCGCGTTCGAGACCTGGCTGCGCGGCAGGGACGGTGGCCGCAAGCAGGTGGTGGACGCGAAGGGCCGGCCCATCCCCGGACTGACCGAGCGCATCGGCGAGGCGGTGACGGAGCCTTCGGCGGGAAACAACGTCATTCTCTCGGTGGACATGCGGCTGCAGGAGGAGGCGAACCGCGTGTTCCCCGGCAAGGCCGGCACCGTGATCGTGGTGGACGTGAACACGGGCTTTCTGCGGACGATCCTCTCGAGGCCCGGCTTCGATCCGAACATCCTCACCGGCCGCATCAGCGGGAAGGAGCTCGCGAACATGTCGCGCGATCCGCTGAAGCCGATGATGAACCGCGCGACGCAGATGCACTACAGCCCGGGCTCCACCTTCAAGGTGGTCACGCTGCTGGCGGCGCTGCGCGAGAAGGTCTTCACCCCGCACACGCACGTGAACTGTCCTGGCGGCTACCGGCTCGGCGCGCGGACCTGGCGGTGCTGGAAGGACGCGGGCCACGGGCTGCAGGACGGCAAGGGCTCGCTGAAGCACTCCTGCGACACGTACTACTACCGCGCGGCGGATCTGATGGGCATCGACCCCATCGCGGAGACGGGGCGGCAGCTCGGCTTCGGCACGCCCACCGGCATCGGCGTGCTGCAGGAGGTGCCGGGCAACATGCCGGACAGCGGGTACCACAACCGGCGCACCCCGGGCGGCTACACGAAGGGCATGGCGCTGAACACGTCCATCGGTCAGGGCGATGTGGACGCGACGCCGCTTCAGCTGGCCATGGCCTATGCGACGCTGGCCAACGGCGGGAAGTTCTACCGGCCGCAATTGGTGGAGCGCATCGAGTCGCCGGAGGGCGAGGTCCTCAAGACCTTCGAGCCGGATCTGGTGCGCACGGTGGGGATCACGCCGCAGGAGCAGAAGGTCGTCACCGACGCGCTGGTGGCCGTGGTCAACGAGCCCGGCGGCACCGCGTACCGGCACCGGCTGCAGGACGTGGTGGTGGCGGGAAAGACCGGCACCACGCAGGTGGTGAAGATCGGCGCGGTCCGTCTGAAGAAGGACCAGCTCGACTACTTCCACCGCGACCACGCGTGGTTCGCCGCCTACGCGCCCGCGGACAAACCGGAGATCGCGGTCGTCGTCCTCAACGAGCACGGCGGCAGCGGTTCCTCCGACGCGGCGCCCACCGCCATGGCGGTGATCAAGAAGTACTTCGAGCTCAAGCTGCAGGACGAGCAGGGCATCACCGCGCCGGGCGAGACGACCGCGGAGGGCGTGCCCCCCAGCGTGCTCGAGAGCGCCGCGCCCGCGGAGGGCGCTCGCGCCGGGGCGAGGGCCGTGGGCGGTGCGGCTTCAGCAGGGACGGGGCAGGGGACTGCTCCGGCTGAGGCTCCGGCGGACCGCGCCACCGCGCCGGCGAATGCGCAGCGCCCGGCACCTCCTCCTCGCGCCGCGCCTGTGCCTGTGCCCCCGCCGAACCCCGCACCCGAAGGATTGCAGTGATGCAGGTCGTCCGCTTCGAACGCCGCATGCTCGCGCACGTCCCCTGGCCGCTCATCGGCGTGACGCTGATGATCGCGATCGTGGGGATCTGGAACCTCGCCTCCGCGGCGCGGCCGCCGATGAACCCCGTCTGGATCAGCCAGGCCGCGTATCTGGGGCTGGGGCTGGTGGTGATGGCGGCGATCTGCCTCGTGGACTACCGGCTGTTCTACCGGCTGGCCCTGCCGCTCTTCGTGCTCAACGTCATCTCGCTCATCGCGCTGCGCTTCTTCGGTCACACCGCGAAGGGCGCGGAGAGCTGGTTCAACCTCGGGCCGGTGCGCGTGCAGCCGGCGGAGTTCACGAAGATCACCGTGGTGCTGCTGCTCGCGCGCTACTACCACGACACCCACCGGCCCCATCAGCCGGCGTACGGGCTTCTGCGACTGTTGCCGCCGGTGGCGATCGTGCTCGTGCCGGCGGCGTTGATCCTCGTCCAGCCGGACCTCGGCACCGCGATGATGCTGCTGCTCGCGGCGGGGACGATCATCCTCTTCGGCCGCGTGAAGCTGTGGATCGCCGGCGTGCTCATCGCCGGGCTGCTCGCAGTGACGGGCGTCATCTGGAACGACTTCGTGCGCGCGGAGGGCGACGCCGAGGCGACGACGGTGCTGCGTCACCACATGAAGCGCCACCAGCAGCAGCGCATCACCTCCTGGCTCGATCCGGAGAGCGACGTGCGCGGCGCGAGCTACCACGCGGTGCAGTCGATGATCGCGGTCGGCTCCGGCGAGGTCACCGGCAAGGGCTGGCGCCAGGGCACCCAGACCGGCCTGTCGTTCCTCCCCGAGCAGCACACGGACTTCATCTTCTCCGTGTGGGCCGAGGAGCAGGGCTTCCTCGCCTGCCTCGGGCTGCTGGTCCTCTACGGCCTGCTGCTGGTGTTCTCGCTCGGGGTGGCGTTCCTTGCGCGGGATCGCTTCGGCGCCTTCGTGGCGGTGGGCGTGGCGGCGACGATCTTCTGGCACGTGTTCCAGAACATCGGGATGGTCATCGGGATCCTCCCGGTGACGGGCATCACGCTGCCGCTGCTCAGCTACGGCGGGTCGTCGATGATGTCGGTGATGATCTCGCTCGGCCTGCTCGTGAACATCGGCATGCGCCGGCACATGTTCTGATCGACGCCTTCGAGAAGGAGGCCTAAGCGCCGCTCTTCTGCAGAGCCTTGCGGCGCTCCTGCTGGTAGTGCGCGCTGCACAGGCCCTTCGACCGGGCCTCGCGCTCACAGCCCTCCGCCTGGCACTGACGCTCGGGCGGGACCGGACCGGCGGGCGCCTTCGGCGGACGGCCGCGGCGACGGGGCTGATTCGACAGGGAGCCTGCGCCCGCTGCCGACCCCAGGTTCACGCCCTGCAGCCCCGCCTGGATGCCGCGCGCCACGCCGCGGCCGAGCGCTTCACCGAGGGTCTCCGCCCACGCCGCGAGGTGCGGCGGCACCGGGAGCCCAGCGGTGCGAGAGTCGTTCTTGCGGGGGCGAGCCACGGTGCGCTCCTGTCTGTCTTTGCCAGATGGATGCTAGAAATAGAAAAAGCGGGCGGTGTTGATACCGCCCGCTCTCGAATTGTCAACCGCGGAAGGAGGGCGGCTAGATCGCCTTCTTGATCGCGTCCTCGAGACGCGTCTTGGGCACCGCGCCGACGATCTGATCCACCACCCGGCCGCCCTTGAACATGATGAGGGTGGGGATGGAGCGCACCTGGTAGTTCTGCGGGGTCTCCTGGTGGTCGTCGATGTTGACCTTCACCACCTTCACCTTGCCCTTGTACTGCGTGGCCAGCTCCTCGAGCGAGGGAGCGATGGCGCGGCAGGGCGCGCACCAGGTGGCCCAGAAGTCCACCAGCACGGGGGTGTCCGACTGCAGGACCTCCTTCTGGAAGTCCGCGTCGCCGATGTTCTGCACGTCTCCGCCTGCCATCTGGTGTCTCCTCTGAGGGCCCGCCGCGCGCGAACCGAAGCGAATGCGCGGTTCCAATAGTACGCAGCATGGAAGGCCGCAAGCCGACCTTGCCCGTGCGATGGACCCCTTCCTGCAGAGACCGTCTGGTAGAGTTCTTCCGTGCGCGTCTTCCTTCCTCAGTCGACACTCGAGACGTGGGCCCTCGACGACAGGGCCGACCTGCGTGACGACCGGCTGGTGGTCGCCGGCGACGCGCGCAAGGAAGGCTACGCGCTGACCCCGGCCGTGCATTTCTTGCAGCTCGTTTCTGGGACGGATGACCGCCGGCTCGTCGCGCGGGTGAAGACCTCCGCCCAGCTCGCCGAGCTGGGGGCCGAGCATCTGCATGACTCGGTGCTCGTGGGCGAGGATGCCTACGAGGTCGTCCCCGGTTACGTGGCCGAGCTGCCCGAACCCGAAAGCGCCACCCCGCCCGCCCCCACCGCCCAGGGCCACGCGCCCCAGCCGGCGGAGGACCTTCTCGCTGCCTTCCTCCTGAACAAGCTGTGACGACGTGATCCGCTCACTCCTGTCCTTTGCCTGTCACGCCTACGGCCTCGCCGCGGTCGTCTATCTCGTCCACCTCGTCCGGCAGCACCCGTGGCTCGCCATTGCCGGGCGCGTGTCCGTGGCGGTGGGGCTCATGCTTCACGGCGCGGCGCTCGTCGTCCAGGTGGGCCACCAGGGCGGGATGCCGGTGGGCATGGGGCAGGGACTGTCGCTGCTGACCTTCCTCCTGCTGGCGATGCTGCTGGTGGTGGACTTCGTGTGGCGGCGCCCGGTGATCGGCGCGTTCGTCACGCCCGCCGCGGTGGCGGCGATGGTGCCGGCGCTGGTCGGCCCCGCCTCGGGAGGACAGATCCTCTCCGAGTCGCTGCGCGCGCCGCTGCTGCCGCTGCACGTGTCGATCGCGATCCTCGGGGTGGCGACGTTCGCCATGGCCGCGGGCGTGGGCGTGATGTACGTGGTGATGGAGAGGCAGGTGAAGGGCAAGCACTTCGGGCTGCTCTTCTCGCGCCTGCCTCCGCTTCAGGTGATGGACGAGATCAACCGCTGGCTGGTCATCCTCGGCTTCATCGCGCTCTCGGTGACCTTTGCCACCGGCGCGTTCTTCGCCAGCCCCGAACCCACCTGGACCTGGGACCCCAAGCGCGTGGCCACGCTGGTCGGCTGGCACCTCTTCGCGGCGCTGCTGGCGGCGCGGCTCTTCGCGGGCTGGCGAGGCAAGCGGGTCGCGTACGTCACGGTGGCGGGCTTCTGCGTGCTCCTCGTCTCCTTCCTCTCCGCGTACGACTTCGGGTCGGCGGCGCTCGGGCAGTGACCATGGAGCTGATGTGTCTCGGGGTGTCGTACCGCACGGCGCCGGTGGAGGTCCGTGAGCGGCTCGCGCTGCCCGAGCCCCAGCAGGTGGAGCTGTTGGGGCGGCTCGGCGGTGCGGCGGCGGGCGGTGGGCCCGGCGGCGACGAGGTGCTGCTCGTCTCCACCTGCAACCGGGTGGAGGTCTTTGCGGCGGCGCACTCCGCGGAGCTCACCCGCGCGCGGGTGCTCACCGTGCTCGCGGAGCTGGCGGGCCCGGAGGTCACCGCACACCTCTACGAGCACCGCGGCGAGGCGGCGGTGACGCACCTGTTCCGGGTCGCCTCGAGCCTCGACTCGATGGTGGTGGGCGAGCCGCAGATCCTCGGCCAGGTGAAGGACGCGTTCGAGCTGTCGCAGCGGGCGGGCGGCGTGCGCGGTGAGCTGTCGCGGGCGGTGAACGCGGCGCTGGGCACGGCGAAGCGGGTGCGCACCGAGACCGGTATCGGCCGCTCGGCGGTGAGCATGGCGTCCGCCGCGGTGCAGCTCGCGAGCAGGATCTTCGAAGGGCTCAGCGGACGTCCGGTGCTGGTGGTGGGCGCGGGCGAGATGTCCGCGATCGCGGCGCGGCACCTCGCGCACGCGGGGGCGAAGGTGACGGTGACGAACCGCACGCTCTCGCGCGCGGAGGCGCTGGCGGCGGAGGTAAGGGGCGTCGCGCGGCCCCTGGAGGAGCTCGGCGCGCTGCTGCACGCGGCGGACGGCGTCGTCTGCTGCACCGGCTCGCCGAGGGCGCTCATCACCCGCGAGCTCGTGCAGCCGGCGATGAAGGCGCGCAGGCACCGGCCGCTGTTCCTCGTGGATCTGGCGGTGCCGCGCGACATCGATCCGGACGTGGGGACGCTGCCGGACGTGTACGCGTACGACGTGGACGACATCCAGAAGGTCGTCAGCGAGAACGAGAAGCAGCGGGCCGCGGAGGCTGCGCGCGCGGAGGCGCTGGTCGCAGCGGAGGTCGCGCGGTTCATGAAGGCGCGGCTCGTGCGCGAGCAGGTGCCGGTGCTCGCGCAGCTGCGTTCGCGGGCGGAGGGGATCGCGCGGGCGGAGGTCGAGCGCACGCTGTCTCGGATGACCGGGCTCGACGAGAAGAGCCGCAAGAGCATCGAGGCGATGGGCCTTGCGATCGTGAACAAGATCCTGCACCAACCGACGATGCGCCTGCGCGCGGTGGGTGAGGCCGAGGCGGCGGTGCGGCTGGCGGATGCGGCCGCGGAGCTGTTCGGGTTGGACGAGGGAGCGACGCCGGCAGGGACCGTGCCCGTGCCGGAGGCGAGCGGCGGCGCGAACCGTGCAGGGAGCGTGGGCGCGGGAAGTGTGGCCGCGGGCAGGAACGTGGTGGCGAACGTCGCCGGGAGCAAGTCGTGATGGAGACGAAGGGACAGGGCCGGACCTTGCGCATTGCCACGCGGAACAGCCCGCTGGCGCTCTGGCAGGCGCACCACATCGCGGGCCTGTTGCGGAAGAGCGCGGGCGTGCCGGTGGAGATCGTGGAGCTGACCACCGAGGGTGATCGCTTCCTCGCCGCGCCGCTGTCGGCGGTGGGCGGCAAGGGCCTGTTCGTGAAGGAGATCGAGGCGGCGGTGCTCGATGGCCGCGCGGACCTCGCGGTGCACAGCCTGAAGGACATGACCTCGCTGATGCCGGACGAGCTGATGCTCGCGTGCGTGCCGGAGCGCGAGGACCCGCGCGATGCGTTCGTCGGCCGCAAGGGGCCGAAGCTCTTCGATCTGCCGCAGGGCGCGCGCGTGGGCACGAGCTCTCTGCGCCGGACCTGCCAGATCCTCGAGAAGCGTCCGGACATCCAGATCGTCCCGCTGCGCGGCAACGTGCAGACGCGACTGCGCAGGATGGAGGAGGGCGATCTCCACGGCGCGGTGCTCGCGTACGCGGGCCTGCGGCGGCTGGGGATGGCGGACCGGGTGACGGAGGTTCTGGAGCCGGAGCTGAGCCTGCCGGCGGTGGGCCAGGGCGCGCTCGGCGTGCAGTGCCGCACCGACGACGCGGAGCTGCGCGGCTGGCTGGCGAAGCTGGAGGATGGGGCGACGCGCACGGCGGTGACGGCGGAGCGCGCGTTCCTCTCGAAGCTCGAGGGCGGGTGCTCGGTGCCGCTGGCGGGCTTCGCGGTGCTCGACGGCAAGGGCGGGCTGCGCGTGCGCGGCCTGGTGGGCCGGCCGGACGGGACGCAGGTCGTGCGCGCGGAGCACGTGGGCACGGTGGCGGAGGCGGAGGCGCTGGGGCTGAAGCTGGCGGAGGATCTGCTCGCGCGGGGGGCGAAGGCCATTCTCGACGCGCAGGGCAAGTCGGACGTGGTGCCGCAGTCGTGAGCGCCGAGGTGCAGCGACTGCTCGGGGTGCGCGTGCTGGTGACGAGGCCTCGCGAGCGCGCACACGAGCTGTGTTTCCTGCTCGAGGACGAGGGCGCGGAAGTGCTCTCGCTGCCGCTGCTCGAGCTGCAGCCGCCGACCGACGAGCGCCCGCTGCGCGCGGTGGCGGAGCGGCTCGGGCGCTTCACCTGGGTGGCCTTCACGAGCCCCAGCGGCGTCCAGGCGCTTTGCGAAGCCGCGCGCGAGGCAGGGACGCGGGAGTCGCTCTACCGGCTGAAGGTGGCCGCGGTGGGGCCTCGCACGGCCTATGCGGCTCGGGAGCTCGGGCTGCAGGTGAACGTCGAGGGCGAGCGGGACACGACCGGCGGTGGGCTGGCGGTGGAGCTGAAGCCGATGCTCGGGCCCGAGGACCACGTGCTCTTGCCCTCCGCGGAAGAGGCGCGGCCGGAGCTGCGCGAGGCGCTGATTGAAGCCGGGATCGCGGTGACGGTGGTGGCGGCGTACCGGAGCGTGCAGGCGCCGATCGACGACGAGGCGAGAGCGGTGCTCGAGGGCCCGCCGCCGCACGCGGTGGTGCTGGCGTCGCCGCGAACGTGCGAGGCGCTGTGGGAGCTGCCGGAGGGGCGCGGGCAGACGATCGCGAAGGCCGCGAAGCTCGTCGCCATTGGTCCGACGACGGCGGCCGCGCTGCACCGGTACGACCTGCATCCGGACGAGGTCGCCGAGCACCCGACGAACGAGGCGCTGGTCGAGGCCGTCGTTCGCGCGGTCCGGCCGGGTTAGCACTTCGAGTTGAGCTTCTCGAGAAGGGCAACGATCGCTTCGGCGGAGGGCGTGAGCGCGTCCGTCTGCGGCTCGTAGTCGTAGGTGACGGTCCACACGTTCACCTCGAGCAGGGCCGGGCCGTCTGCGGCGAGGGCGATGTCCCAGCCGAGGCTGATGGCTTCCGGCGCGAGGGTGCGGTGCGCGTGCAGGGCGAGCGCCACGTTCTCCTCGAAGCGCGGGATGCGCAGGCCCACGAAGGAGCGGTTCGTGTCCGGATGCTCGCCGTAGCGGATGGGCTGCTGGTCCTTCCACTTGCCGAACGTCTTCTTCGTCACGCCGGCGCGGATCGTTCCATGGGTTGGATCCACCTGCGCCCAGATGCCGCCCTGCGCGGTGTTGTCCGCCGCCTTGCCCGCGTTGCCGATCCGGATCGCGCAGCGGGTGACGCGCGGCTCGCGGGTCTCTGCATCGAGCGTGGTGATCACGCGGAACGAGGAGAGCGGCGCGGTGGCGGGGAGGGCGCGCAGCAGGTCCGGATGATTGCGGAGCCGCGTCTCGATCACGATCTCGTCGGCTTCGGCGGTGGTGAGGTTCGCGAGCTCTCCAGCGGTGAGGCGGCGCACGCCGTAGCCGAGATCTCCTCGCGGGCTCTTGGCGATCCACTCGCCGCCTCTCTGGACTGCCTCCTCGCGGGTGACACGTTCGGGCACCGGCAGACCGTGTTGCGTGCAGGCCGCGTGGAAGGTGCGCTTGTCGTCGAGCGCGAAGAGGGGCGCCTTCGTGCGCAGGTACGCCAGCGCGTGGAACATGCCCAATGCGTGATCCGGCCGGCTCCAGTCGAACTCGCGGTCCGTGAAGGTCGCGTGGGGGAAGAACACGCCGAGGTCGGGTCTGCGCAGCGCGCCGCGCAGGTACGTGCGTCCTCGGGGGCCTCGACGCAACGCGCGCAGGAACGCGGTCCACGGCCAGAGGAAGAGGAAGACGAGGTAGAGCGCGCGCAGTGGCAGCAGCCTTCGCGCGGTATCGCCGAGGCCCGGGCTGTAGTTGTCCTCGAAGGTCACGCCGTCGTAGCGGACCTCTTCGCGCCAGTGACGGAACGGCACGCAGAGTCCCCAGGTGGGCACGTCCCACACGGTGCGCGGTGGCAGGCCCAGGACGGCGAAGCGCCAGACGCGCCGCCAGTACGCCCACACCCCGCCGGGACCTCCGCCGTGCCTCTCCATGCGCCGCGCACCTTCGCATCCGGTCCGCGCGTACGCACCGTTCGGCGCTAAGCTCGGCTGCATGACGCGCCTTCGAGCGTTCTTCGTCCCGGTGATGTTCCTTCCATTCGTCGCTCTCGTTGCGCCGCTGCAGGCACGCGCGGCCTCCGGTCCGGAGGTCACGCCGGAAGTGCTCGCGGCGCGCGCGGACCGGATCGTGATCGCGGATGTGGCGTCGGTGCGGACCGAGGGCGAGGCCCCTCGGCTGCGCACGGTCACGCAGCTCGCCGTGCGCGAGTCGTGGAAGGGCAGAGGACCGGAGTTGCTGGAGATCGTGCAGCTCGGCGGCGCGAAGGGGGCGCACGCCACGCAGGTCGTCGGTGATGCGCGCTTCACCGCGGGCGAGCAGGTGCTCGTGTTTCTGCGGTGCGGTGAAGGCGCCGAGTGCACGCTGGTCGGGCTGGGCAAGGGCCGGATGAAGCTGCAGCGCGGGGCGAGCGCCGCGGACGATTCGGTGGCGCTGCAGGAGGCGGGTGTGTCGCAGCGGATGCCGGTGCAGCAGCTTCGGTGGCGGCTCGGGTTGGGAGGCGGATCGGAGAGTGCTCCACAGCCGGCGCCGGGTGAGCCGGTCCGGATGCTCGTGCCTTCGCCGTCAGGGAAGCAGCAGCAGGGCGAGGTGGCGCGATGAGTCTCACGGCCCGCGCTCTCGTCTTGCCGCTGGTGCTCCTCGCGGGTGTGTCCGTCGCGCAGGAGCCGCCGCCGCCGTACCACGTGCTCGACTTCCGCATGGTGCACTCGGCGGAGGACCCGTTCCTCTACTACGTCGATGGACGCACGCAGCCGGGCCCGCCGCCGTCGGTGATCATCGGGCAGATCCAGCAGCACGTGGATGCGGCGTACCAGACCTGGCAGAACGTGCCGTGCGCGTACCCCGCGTTCCAGTCGCAGGGGCTCTCGACGAACAACCTGCAGATCGCCGATCCGCGCGACCCGCAGGACAAGTTCAACGTGACCGCGATCTGGGTGCGTAGCGCGCAGGACCCGTACTACGGCTTCGCGCTCGGCGGAGGGACCGCGGCGGCTTCGACCGTTCCGACCGCGTACGCGGGCTCGCTCTACCAGTGCGACATCTTCCTCAACGCGGTGGACTTCCAGTTCAGCACGCAGTCGCCGACGCCGGCGGGTCACCTCGACCTGCAGTCGATCGTGCTTCACGAGATCGGGCACTGCCTCGGGCTCGGGCACTCCGACGACTTCCGCGACGTGATGTGGGGGACGCAGACCTACACGCAGCAGCGTCGCGCGCTCACGCAGCGGGATTCGGACATGGCGTGCCAGCTGTACCCGCAGACCGGCGCGGTGGGCTCGCCGTGCAACATGGACGCAGACTGCGGCAACGCGACGCTGCGCTGCATCCGGCCGCCGCAGCAGGGCGGTGGAACGGGGCCGGGCATGTGCAGCAAGGGCTGTCAGCCGACGGTGCCGGGCGGCTGCGATTCGCCGTTCGCGTGCAAGCCTTCGACGTTGATCGCGGGTTCGCCGGGCGCGTGCCTGCCCACGCGCGGCGACTTCCTCACCCAGGTCGGCGCACCGTGCGGCGCGCACAATCAATGCGGCTCCGCCGTGGGGCTCTGCTTCGAGCAGGGCTCGCTGCCGTCCGGCGCGCCGGCGTGGAAGGACGGCTACTGCACCCAGGCCTGCAGCGCGGGGAACACGCCGTGTCCGCAGGGATCGGAGTGCGTGACGCTCCAGTTCCAGACCGGTCCCGAGGAGATGTGCCTGAAGTCGTGCCGGCTCGGGTCGGGTGACTGCCGCTTCGGCTACACCTGCACGCGCGCGACGGAGACCTTGAACCTCTGCGTGCCGTCGTGCGCGACGAACGCGGACTGCGGTGCGGGCCACTCGTGTGACACCTGTGACGGCACCTGCCGGCCGATCCAGAACGCCAGCGCGCAGATCGGCGATCTGTGCACGCAGTCGTCGCAGTGTGGCTCGGCCCAGTTCTGCCTGACCTTCGAAGGCGCGGGGCCCGTCGGGGTGTGCTCGCAGAGCTGCGGAACCGCGTGCACGAATTGTCCGGGCGGCGCGTCCTGTCACCCGTTGGCGGACGGCAACCTCTATTGCCTCGAGGACTGCGTGGCCGGAGCATGCGCGCCGGGCTTCCAGTGCGGCCTGCTGCCGACCGGTCGCGCCTGCATCCCGGGCTGCACGCAGAACAGCGAGTGTCCCGTGGGCACGCGCTGCTTCGAGGGCCAGTGCACCAGCGGAAGCCAGGACGGCGGAACCTGCGCGCTCTGTCCGGCGGACTCGGGCGTGACCGGACCGCCGCCGCCGAAGCCCGACGCGGGCACCGGCACCGGCGGAGGGAACGGGGGTTGCGGTTGTGGTGCGACGGAGGGCGGCAGTGCGTCGCTCGTGTGGATCGCGCTGCTCGGCTTGGCGGCCGTGGGCGTGCGTTCTCGCCGCCGGAGTTCGCGCGTGGTCCAGGGCCGCACCGGATGAAGGCTGGCGCAGGGCCGCAGGACTTCAACACGCCGTTCGTGCTCGAGGCGCTGGTGGAGGCGGGGCTCATCACGTCCGAAGGGGCGCGTGAGGTGCTCGCGCGCGAGTCGGTGGCGCGGGCGCGGGTGCTGAAAGCGCTCGGTGATGCGCGGGTGGCGGCGCGCTACGACGTGTCGCCGGTCGAGGTGCTCGCGACCTTCAACCTGCCGGCGCCGGGTGGGCGCGGGACGCTCGATCAGGATCGGCTGACCGAGGTCGCGGCGCGCGCGGCCGGCGTGCCCTACAAGAAGATCGATCCGCTGAAGCTCGATCTGAACCTGGCGACGCGGAGCGTGTCGCGTCCCTATGCGAGCCGGCACGTGCTCCTCCCGCTGGAGCGCGCGGAGGACGGCGCGCTGGTCGTGGCGGTGGCGAACCCGTTCGACCGGGAGCTGTTCGCGAACCTCGAGAACCTCACCGGCGGGAAGGTGCGGCCGGTGCTCGCGGCGAAGGGCGACATCCTCCGCGCGATCTCGGACGTGTACGGGTTCAAGTCCACCATCGCGCAGGCGGCGAGCGACTTCGGCGCGGGCGCAGGACAGGTGCAGAACTTCGAGCAGCTGGTGCGCCTCTCCGGCACCCGCGAGCTCGAGGCCTCCGACACGCCGATCATCCAGGCGGTGGACTACCTGCTCCGCTACGCGTTCGAGAACCGCGCCTCGGACATCCACGTGGAGCCGCGCCGCAGCGACTCGCTGGTGCGCCTGCGGATCGACGGCGTGCTGCATCCGGTGCATTCGCTGCCGCGCGCGCTGCACCCGCCGATCGTCTCGCGGGTGAAGATGATCTCGCGGCTGGACATCGCGGAGAAGCGCAGGCCGCAGGACGGACGCATCAAGACGGAGCGCGAGGGCCGTGAGGTGGAGCTGCGCGTCTCCACGCTTCCCACCGCGTTCGGCGAGAAGATCGTCATCCGCATCTTCGATCCCGAGCTGCTCGTGCAGGACATCGCCGAGCTGGGCTTCGAGCCGGACGAGAAGGCCCTCTTCGAGAGCTGGATCGACCGGCCTCACGGACTCATCCTCGTCACCGGTCCGACCGGCAGCGGCAAGACGACCACGCTCTACTCGGCGCTGCGCGCGCTCGCCGGACCGGAGGTGAACGTCACCACCATCGAGGATCCGATCGAGATGGTGTGGGAGGCGTTCAACCAGGTGCAGGTGCAGCCGAAGCTGGAGCTGGGCTTCGCGGCGGCGCTGCGTCACATCCTCCGGCAGGATCCGGACATCATCATGGTGGGCGAGATCCGCGACGGCGAGACGGCGGAGAACGCGATCCAGGCGGCGCTGACGGGACATCTCGTGCTCTCCACGCTGCACACGAACGATGCGGCGGGCGCGGTGAGCCGGATGCGCGATCTGGGCGTGCCGTCGTTCCTCCTCGCGCAGAGCCTCGTGGGCGTGATGGCGCAGCGGCTCCTCCGGAAGATCTGCACCCACTGCGCGGAGGAGGCGACGCTGACGCCGGACGAGCTCGTGTCGCTCGAGGCGCCGCTGCCGCTGATGCCCGGCGGCGTGCGGATCATGCGAGGCGCGGGGTGCGTGCGCTGCCGCGGGACCGGGCACTACGGGCGTACGGCGGTGTTCGAGATGCTCGGCGTGTTGCCGGAGAGCGGCGCGCTGATCTCGCGCGGTGCGGAGAACACGGAGATCGCCGAGGCCGCGCGTGGGCTGGGGATGCGGACGCTGCGAGAGTCCGCGGTTCGGCGGATGGCGCAGGGGCTGACCTCGTTCGAAGAGGTGATCCGGATCACCGCCGCGTGACGCGCGCGGTGGAGAGGATGACGCCCGGCGCGCTGTCGAGGAGCGTCCACCACAGCTCGGCCTCGAGCCCGCCTTCGCGCAGGAAGAGGTGCGGTGTGGCGGCGCCGTCCGGGTGCACGTCGACCTCGACTTCGTGGAAGCCGACGAAGCGCGACACATAGGGATCGAGCGCCTTGTAGAGCGCCTCCTTCAACGAGAACCGCGCCATCAGCTCGAAGGGGCGCGCGCTCTCGGGCAGTGACTGGAACTCGGCGAGCTCGCGCGGCGTGAGGATGGAGCGCGAGATGTCCGTACGAGGCAACGCGAGGTTCTCCACGTCCACGCCAATCTGCCACTGCGCGTTCGAAGGGTCCGGGTCCACCAGCGCCACCGCGAGATCGGATTTGTGGCTGATGCTTCCGCGCACGCCCTCGGGGAGCTTCGGTGCGCCGCGCGGGGTGGCGAGGATCGACGGCCGCTGCGAGAGGTGCTCGGGGATCACGCCCGCGGCTTCGAGCGCAGTGGCCATGGCGATGCGACCGCCGACGAAGGGGACGAGGCGACGTACGCCGAAGGGGCGCGTGAGCTCCAACTCTTCCGGCGTGAGTCGCGAGACCGCGCGCTCGAGTTCGGGCGGCGTCTCGTTCGCCGGCGTGATGATCGGGAGCGAGATGCCGACGCCGAGCCCGTGCGGAAAGCGGCGCTGGAAGAGGGGAGCGAAGGACATGGCGGCGTCTGGCTGCGCGTGGCGTGAGGGCCTGTTTCCCGGCAAGGTGCGCGCGTGAACATTCATCGAGATCCGCAGCGAAGTGAAGGGGTTGGCGCGGGCGAGGTCGAGGCGCTGGTTCGCAGGCTGGTGGGGCGCTCGACGGGCAAGGCTGCGGAGGCGGTGGAGCTGGAGCTGCCGTTCGTGAAGCTCGGGCTCGACTCGCTCGATGCCTTCGAGCTGCTTCAGGATCTCGGTGAGGCGCTGGGGCGGGAGCTCGACGTCGCGGTGCTGTTCGACCACTCCACGCCGCGGAAGTTGATCGCGTATCTGGAGCGCGAGCAGGCAGCGCGGGAGGACAAGTCGCGCGGGCCGTCCGGTGCGGGTCTCTCAGCGGAGAGGGGCTCGTTCCCGCTGATGGGTGCGCAGAAGACCTTCTTCGCGAACCACGGCTTCTTCCCGGACGTTCCCTGCTACGTGCTCTTCGCAATCGATGTGAAGACGAGCGGTGCATCGCGCCTCTTCGCGCCGGAGGTGATCGACGCGCGCATCGCTCAGATCGCCGAACGACATCCGATGCTGCGGGTGACCTTCGGCTGGGAGGACGGGCGCGCGGTGCATCGTCCGGACACCACGCGTCCGGGGCCGGTCGAGCGACACGATCTCACTGCGCTCTCGAACGGGACCGACCCGGGCGCTCAGACCGAGGCGTTGGAGCGGATCGAGGCGGAGCTGCGCTCGCGCGTGTTCTCGCTGGAGGAGGGACCGCTGATCGCGTTCGTGCTCTGCGAGCTCGGAGGCGGTCGCTACCGGCTCTTCCTCTCGGCGCATCACATCGTGGTGGATGGCTGGAGCGCGCAGGTCATCCTCTCGGAGTTGCTGGGGCCGGAGGAGGAGAGCGCTCCCGTCGCTCCGCGCACGCACTTCGCCGAGTGCATCGAGGCGCTGGAGGTGAAGCTCCCTGTGGAGAGCACCTCGGCCGCTCAGCAGTGGTGGCGTCGGACGCTCGAGGGCGCACCGTCTCTGCGACTGCCGTGGGACGGCGCACCGGATGCCGCGCCGACGGGAGGCTTCGGACTGCATCAGGTGACGCTCGACGAAGAGCTGTCGCGGCGCGTGACGGAGGCCGCGCGTGAGTGGGGCGTGGGCACCTACCACGTGACGCTCGCCAGCTACCTTCGCGCGCTGACGCGTTGGTCGGGCGAAGAGGATCTGCTGGTGCGCGTGGCGCAGGCGCGGCGCAGCGCGACGTTGCCCGACATCGATTGCGTCGTCGGTTGCTTCGCGGATTCTCTTCCCCTGCGTATCCGGACCCGAGGGCTCGGTGGACGTGCGCTGGTCGAGGCGGTGCAGCGCGAGACCGTGGAGGCCGCAAGGCACGCCCAGACCTCATCGCTGGAGCTGGCGGGGCTCGGCGAGCGCGAGGCTATGGGACCGCGCGGAATCACGCCGGCCGGATTCAGCTTCCCGAACTTCCGCGCTCCGCCGCCGCGCGAGGACCTGCAGCTCACGGGGCTTCGAGCAGGTGCCGCAGCAGGCTTCACGCAGCTCGGGCTCGTGGCGTGGGAGTTCGGCGGGCGCCTTCACCTCTCTTGGAACTTCCCGGAATCGCTCTTCCGGCCGGAGACCGTGCGCCGGCTCGCGGAGGAGCACGTGGAGGCGCTGCGTGAGCTCCTGTCCGAGCGCGACTTCGCTGGGTCGGTGGTTGCGGAGGAGGGTGATCCCCGCACCATTCACGGGCGCATCTTCCGGACGATGGAGAGCGTGCCGGGCAGTCGTGTGGCTATCGAAGAGCCAGGTCGCGTCCGCACCTACGGCGAGCTCCATGCGCGCGCACGGCAGCTCTCGCGACTGATCGCGGGACGGGCGGCAGGACCCGGCACGCTCGTGGGCGTCGTTGCTCGGCCCGGCATCTTCGCGGTGGAAGCCGTGCTCGGGGTGCTCGCCTCGGGCGCGGCCTACGTTCCGGCGGATCCGTCGTATCCCGACGCGCGGGTGAAGGCGCTGCTCGCCGATGCGGCGGTGGCCTTCGTCGTCACCACGTCCGAACTCGAGGCGCGCGTGCGAGCCATGGGCTTCGAGGTGCTCGTGGTCGATGACGAGTTGCCGCAAGGAGCGGAGTCGGAGCCTCGTCCGTCGGGCCCGGACGACGTCGCATACGTCATGTACACGTCCGGCACCACGGGGCGTCCGAAGGGCGTGGTCGTGCGTCACCGCGCGGTCGCTTCGTTCCACGACTGGGTCGCGCGCGCGTTCGGGATCACCGAGCGGGATCGCTTCATCCAGACGTCGTCGCTGAGCTTCGGCGGCTCCATTCGTCAGATGTTCTCGCCGCTGATCGCGGGCGCGACGATCGTTCCCGCGCCCGAAGGACTGCTGAAGGATCCTCGCGAGCTGGCGCTGTTCCTCGAGCGCGAACGCATCACGATCTGGAACTCGGTCCCTTCACTCTGGCGGCGGCTGATCGAGAGCGTGGATGCACTGCGCGCCTCCGGGACGCCGATCACCCTCGGTGCGCTGCGGTGGATCCTCATCGGCGGTGAGCAGGTGCCTTCGGAGCTGCCGGCGCGTTGGCGCGAGCGTTTCGGATCGCGGCACCGGATCGCGAACCTCTACGGCTCCACCGAGTCCATCGTGAACGCGACGTGGTTCATCGTGGATGACGCGCCGATCGACGGGCCAGCGGTACCGATCGGCAAGGCGCGGGATGGCTCGCGGGTGTGGGTCCTCGACGAGTCGCAGCGCGAGGTCGCGAAGGGCGAGGTCGGCGAGCTGTGGGTGGGAGGACCGAGCCTAGCGGACGGATACCTCGGCCAGCCGGACCAGACGGCGCAGAGCTTTCGGATGCTTTCGGTGACCGGAGGCCGCGCCTATCGCACGGGTGATCTCGTTCGCGAGCGTCCGGATGGTGCGCTCGTGTTCCTGGGCCGCGCGGACGATCAGGTGAAGATTCGCGGCAACCGCGTGGAGCTCTCGGAGATCGAGTCCGCTGCGCGCGCCGTCCCGGGCATCGCTGCCTCTGCCGCCGTCGAGGTCTCGCAGGATGATCAGCAGTGGCTGTGGCTCTTCATCCAGACGACCGACGGCGAGGCTGACGAAGCCCTCACCGGCGCCGTACGCGCGGCGATCGCGGAGCGGCTTCCCTCCTTCATGGTTCCGCACCGGGTCCGCTGCGTTTCCGCCTTACCCATGACGGCCGCGGGAAAGCTGGATCGTCGCGCCCTGCGTGCGCAGATGCGGCAGGCGCTGGAGCTGGAGCCGGTGAGCGAGACGCCCGCGAAGCCGGCGACCCTGACGCAGACGGAAGCGGTGGTGGCGGAGGTGTGGCGAAGCGTCCTGCGCGTCCCGGAGGTCCGGATCGACGACGACTTCTTCATGCTCGGCGGCGACTCGCTGCTCGCGCTCGACATGTTCAACCGGCTGCGCGCGCGGCTGTCCTCGGTGCCGAGGCCGATCACCCTCTACGCCGAGCGCACGGTGGCGAAGCTGGCTGCAGCGATCGACAGGCACGTGCGCGAAGAAGAGGGCGCGCAAGTGGCGGGGCATGGAACGGCCGAACCTTTGGCTGAAGAGACGTACCCGCTGTCGCCCTCTCAGGTGGGGTTCGTGCTCGCGCAGCGGGCAGATCCCGGACGCTCCTCCGCGTGGTGCGCACTGGTGCCGGTGCACGGCAGCTTCGACCGCGCGGTCCTCCAGGCTGCGCTCGATCTCGCGGTCGCCCGTCACCCGATGCTCCGCACCGTCTTCGAGCAGCAGGGCCCGAAGACGGTTCAACGCATCCTTCCCCCCGGACCGTTCTCACTCGTGATCGAGAACCTTCGCGGGTGCACCACGGAAGAGCAGCAGGAGACGCTCGACGCGCGGTTCCGCATGGAGTGCAGGCACGTCTTCGATCTGGAGCGCCTGCCGCTCGTCCGGCTTCGCGTGCTGCGGCTGACGGACGGCGAGTCGCGCTGGCTCTTCAGCATGCACCACGCGGTCGGTGATGGCTGGAGCGTGCACCTCCTCGCGAGCGAGGTCTTCGCCGCGTACGACGCGCTCTCCCGGCGGGAGCGGCCCGTGCTGCCTCCGCTGCGCGCGCATTTCGGAGACGTTGCGCTGCACCTGCGGGGTCGAGCCGATGCGGACGAACGCTCGCGCGCGTACTGGACTCGCACCTTTGCGCACAGGCTGCCGGAGGTGCCGCTCTCCGCCGACAGCGATGGCGCCGTCGAGGGGCTCACCGGTGTGTCCGCACTCGTGAGCACGGTCCTCGGAGAAGAGGAGACCGCGCAGCTCCGGCTTGTGGCGAGCGAGAACGCGACCACCGTGTACGGGCTCGTGCTGACCGCACTCTTCCGGGCCGTGCGCGAGGCGAGCGGCGGCGTGAGCGACCTCACCGTGGGGACCGCCTCGCACGGCCGCGACCTGCCGGTCTCCGACGTGGAGCGGATCTTCGGCTGCTTCGCCACGGCGTTGCCTGTGCGCGCGACGGTGACGAGTGACACGCTGCTCGGGGATCTGCGCGAAGTCGATCGCGCCTGGTCCGAGGCGTGTGCGCACGCGGACCTGACGTCCGCGGAGCTCGCGCGCTGCATCCACCAAGGCGCAGGAGCGCCGCTGCCCGGCTCGGACCTGTTCCTCTCGTTCATGGACTTCGGCGTGCTGCCGCGCATCGACAGCAGCGCGCTGCGGATCGACTGGCCGGCGGCGACCATCCACTTCAGCGCGGAGTCATTGGGCACGCGCGTGTTCGTCGGCGCGCTCTGTGGCGAGCGCCTTCGCCTGAACGTGCACGGCCGCGCGAGCGCCACCGTCCGCCGCGGCATTCTCGACGACATGGTCCGAGAGCTCCGGGCGCTTCTCCCCGCCGCTGCGCAGGCTCCGACGATCGACGCTGCTCTGGTCTGCTACCTGCCTTCGGTGAGCACGGTCGCTGCCGCAGCGAGCTCAGAGCCCACGAACAGCACGGCCCTCCGCGCCGCAGTGATGGGGATGCTCTTCCCGGACGGACGGCCCGCGCTCCTGGAGCGACTGCACACGCCGCTGGGGACGACCGGCGCCGTGTTCCTTCCGCGCTGGGCGGACGAGCTGCACGCGCTGCCAACGGAGGTGCTCGCCCGCGAGTGCGTGGAGGCCGCGCAGCTCGCACGGGAACACGGAGCGAAGGTGGTGTCCTTCGCGGGAATGCTTCCGTCGCTGACGGGCTACGGCGCGCGCATCGCGGAGACTGCGGGCGAAGTCGCCTCCCTCCCGCTGCTGACGACCGGCCACGCCGCCACGACGGTCGCGGTGGTGCTGACGGTGCAGCGGATGCTCGCGGAGCTGGAGCTGTCGATCGACGAGCTGGATGTTGCGGTCGTCGGTTTCGGCTCCATCGGCCAATCGTCCACGCGGCTGCTCCTCTCGCAGCTCGGGAAGCCTCGACACCTGCGGGTCTGCGAACGCGCCGGTGCCGAGAGCTCACTGCGTCCGGTGCTCGAGCGCATGCAGCAGGAGCTCGACGTGGCGATCGCGTGGGTGAGCGCGGACGAGGGACTTCCGGATGCGGTCTACGCCTCATCGCTGATCATCGGCGCCAGCAGCGCGGGCGGTCTGCTCGACGTGACGCGGCTTCGGCCCGGCGCGCTGGTGGCGGACGACTCGTTCCCTCCGCTCGCCTCCCACGCCGAAGCGTGGTCGCGGATGGACGCCGCCGCGGACGTGCTCATCGCGGGCGCCGGCAGCCTCGACGTGCGCGAGGTCCGGCGCGAGCTGCTGACGCAGTTGCCCATCTCTGACGATCGGATCGAGGCGCTGTTGCCGCTCGGCATGCCGGGCTGTCGCTTCGAGTCGCTGCTGCTCGCGCATGACCGGACGCTTCCTCCGACGCGCGGCCTCGTCGACGCGGTGGGGGCCCGGCGGCTCTGGAGCGTGGTGCGCGCCATGGGGATCGGCAGTGCGCCGCTTCACCTCGGATCGCGTTGCATCGATGCGCGCGTCATCGAGGGTGTGCGCTCCGCGCTCGGCCTGCCGGAGAGGAGGACCGCGTGAAGCCGACGGTGGTGGTGATGCCGGGAGACGGCATTGGTCGCGTCGTCGTGCCGGAGGCGCTCCGCGTCCTCGATGCGGCGGGCTTCGAAGCGGAGCTCATCCACGCGGACCTCGGCTGGGACTGCTGGCGGCGGGATGGAATCGCCCTGCCGCAACGGACGATCGATCTGCTGCTCGAGCACCGCGTTGGACTGCTGGGCGCGATCACCTCCAGGCCGAAGACAGAAGCGGAGGCGGCACTCCCTCCGGAGCTTCGTGGAACCGGACGTGTGTACCGGAGCCCGGTGCTGGAGCTGCGCCGTCGCCTGTCGCTGGAGGTCGCGCTGCGTCCGTCGCGCTCCTTCGCCGGACACCCGCTGAACTTCGTGCGGCGCACCGCGACGGGCGCAATCGAGGAACCGGCGATCGACACGCTGGTGGTGATGCAGAACACCGAGTGCCTCTACGCCGGCATCGAGTGGAGTCCACTCCCC
This sequence comes from Pseudomonadota bacterium, assembly GCA_023423535.1. Taxonomy (GTDB): domain Bacteria; phylum Myxococcota; class Myxococcia; order Myxococcales; family Myxococcaceae; genus JAFAFL01. The sequence goes on along the minus strand of JAFAFL010000094.1, from coordinate 120,671 downwards.
GCGCAGGTGCGCGAAGCGTTCGACGCACATCCGGAGATGGCGCGGTTCCGTCAGACCTCCTCCGAAGACCTCGCGGTGTCCGCACGCGTGATGAGCCGTGAAGCATGTCTCCTCGTCGCCCGCGTCGCCTTCGAGCACGCGGCCCGGCGAGGCGACCGCGTCGTTCGGCTGTGCGACAAGTGGGGCGTGATGCGCGAGACCGCGGCGCTCTTTCTCTCCGCGGCGCAGGAGGTCGCGCGCGAGTACCCGGGTATCTCGCTCGAGTGCGTGAATGTCGATGCGCAGTTGATGTGGCTGACGCGGCGGCCGGAGGACGCCGGCGTGGTGCTCGCCAGCGCGCTCGTCGGAGACCTCCTGTCGGACGCCTTTGCCGGATTGGCGGGCGGACTGGGCTTCGCCGCGTGCGCGAACCTCGGCCCGTCGTGCGCCGTATTCGAGCCCACCCACGGCTCGGCGCCGCAGTACGCGGAGCGGCTCCCCCCGATCGTGAACCCGATTGCCACCGTCCTCGCGGGCGCGATGCTGGCGGAGCACGTCGGCCAACGAGAGTGCGCGGAGCGGATCCGTGCCGCGGTGTCGCAGGTCGTCGCAAGGGGCCGAGTGCGCACGTACGACATGCTCGGGCTTCGCGGCGCTGATGACGTGGTGGAGCAGAGCGCGGCCACGACGCGTCAGCTCGCGGATGCGCTGATCGATGCCCTGCAGGAAGCACGCGGACACAAGGCCCGCGCGGGCTGAAGCCCGGTCACACGCCGAAGGTGTTCCGCTCCACGAAGCGGGCGTCCTCGACCTCTTTCAACGCGACCGACTTCGCGCGCACCAGCAGCTCGCCACTCCGGCACTCGAGCCACAGCGAGACCTCGTCCACGCCCGAATCGAGCGCGAAGGGGAGGGGCAGGACGGCAAACCTGCGCTCGTGTCTCGGCGCGACCGTCAGCAGCTCCCCCTCTTCGACGACAGAGGGCGCGCGTGGCGACGCACCTTCGACGGCGGCCGCCTTCAACGTGAGCGCGAGCTTCTGTCGCCAACCGGTCCAGCGCCCCGCGTCCACGTCGAGCTCGTCGTTCTCACGGTGCACGTAGGCATCGAAGACGATCACCAGGTCTCCTTCGCGCTGGTGAAGCTTCAGCAGCCTCGAATCGTGAAGCTCGACGGTGCGGCGGATGGACATGGCCCGGGGGTTATCCCCGACGAAGGCCCAGCTCGGCCATCCTGGACTTCAGCGTGTTGACCACCATCCCCAGCGAGCGGGCAGTGCGGGTGAGGTTCCCACCGTAGGCCTCGAGCGCCGTCTCCAGCTCTGCGCGCGTGTAGTCCTTCGGCCGCTTGTGCAGCGTGACGTTCGCCTCGCTCCGCATGGGCTCTCGCTCGAGACGCGCAGGCGGTGGTGGCAGCACCGGTGGATGGGGGATGGACCCGAACGCCGCGGCGCGCGACTGCATGTGCTCGCGCACGTCCTCGGCCGTGACGACCGCCGTCTTCTTCTTCTTCGTGACCGGCCGCCCCGTGACCTGACGGAACACACCCGTCGCTTCCGCGCGGCCGCCGCCCCTGGATTGCGCGTGGGCGAGCTCCGCGAGGAGCAGCACCACGCCCTCGAGCCCGCGCACGTGATCGGGCCACTCCTGCGCCTGCAGCAGCGACACCGCTTCGGGGTCGAAGCGCACGTTCATCCGCTGCTCGGCGTTTGCCCTGGCGAGGAACGACTCGACGAGCTGCGGGATGTCCTCGCGGCGCTCGTCGAGCCCCGGCACGAGGATGATTCCTCCGCGCGCGAGCCGGTTGCAGAGATCCTCGCGCAGCGCGCTCTGACGCAGCGGCCGCTTCGAGGCGGAGATGAGCCGGAAGGTCGGTGGCGGCAGGAAGTGGTTCCCCGGCGCACCGAGCGGCGCGAAGTTTCCCGTCCCGTCGAGCAGATCGAGCAGGAACGCCTGCGCCTCGGGGTGAAGCGATTCGATCTCGTCGAGGAAGAGCGTGCCGTTCTTCGCGTGGTGCAGCTTGCCCAGCCGCGCCTGCAGCGCCCCCGAGAACGCGCCCTTCATGTGCCCGAGCAGCTCGCTCTTGAGGGTGTTGATGTCGCTGGTGAGCGCGCCGCAGTTGACCGACACGAACGCGCCCTCTGCGCCGCTCTGCTCGTGGATGCGCCGCGCAGCCCACGTCTTTCCCGAACCCGTGGGGCCGAGGAGGAAGACCGGCAGGTGGTGCCGCGCGTTGATCTCGATCTCACGGCGAAGCTTCCCGGTCGCGGGCGTGCTGCTGTCCATCCCCGCGCTTGGAGAGGAGGCCCCCGCTGGGAGCTCGGCGAGGAACGCGATGCGTCCTGCCTTGTTCGCCAGCACCACCGCTTCCCCCGCGGCGACGACGTAGCTGCGGCCCGGCTGGATCCGCTCGGCCTCCTCGCGCACGTCCGGCGCCACGTCGAGCAGCTCCGACAGCCAGCTCCCGTTGCTCGAGCCCATGTCCCGGTACACCCAGCGCCCGTCGCCCTGGTACGAGAGCACGCCGTGCAGCCGCGAAATGGTGTCGTCCGCAAACACGACGTCGCAGGTGCGCTCGCGGCCGAAGCTGTAACGGACGTCCGCGTAGATCGGCATCTCGAAGGGCTGCTCGCCGCGGCGCTGGACCCGAATCGCGCGAGGCTCGCGATAGGGCGGCGCCGTCTGCGAGTGGGAGGGGTCGTGCGGTGCCGAGGGCGGGTATTCGGTGCGCGGACCGCTCGGCGAATCCGGCGGCGCGTGACGGGATCCGCGGCGCCTCTGACGGGAGACATCAACGGCGGTGACGTTCGAGCCGCCGCCCCGCTGCTTTGCATTCTTGCTCGTCAAGATGACCTCGCAGCCCGTCAGGATTGACGACCGAGCCTACCGTGCACGCGCGCCGACGTGCTCAAGGAGCACCAGCAGGGGCGGCAAAGCGGGTGATCCGGCATCCAGCGGAAGCGCCTCCGGGCGCGGCTCCAGTAGAGGGCGGGGCGGCCGCAGTCACAGGCGCGGCGGTTCTTCATCACGAGCGTCTCGGCGTTCAGGGACATGGGCAGGGTGGCTCCTGGCGTCGGGTGGGGACCGCGGGTGGTGCACTGTTCGTACCCGCGCATCATGCGGGTGGGACGGACATGGCCCCGCCCCGCACCGGTCGTCACTGCCCGTCACCTGCCCGTCAATCCTGATGGCCCCACACGCGGCACGTGCCCCGGGTCCCACCCGCGGCCCGCGCTCCCCGCTACTCGCCGTCGAACACGCCGCGCTTCGCCTGATCCCGCTCGATGCTGCGGAACAGCGCGCCGAAGTTCCCCTCGCCGAACGAGAGGTGGTTCTTGCGCTGGATGAGCTCGATGAAGATCGGCCCGATGAGGTTCTTCGTGAAGATCTGCAGGAGGTAGCCCTCCTCGTCACCGTCGATGAGCACGTTGCGGCGACGGATCTCCTCGCGGTCCTCGGTCACGTGCGGAACGCGCCGGTACACCTCCGCGTAGTACTCGTCGTCCATGTCCAGCATCTCGATGGGGCTGCCCTCGAGCCGGCGGAGCGAATCCAGGATGTCGGTGGTGAGGAACGCCAGGTGCTGCACGCCCGGGCCCTTGTACTCCTCGAGGTACTCGTTGATCTGCGACTTCTTCTCGTCCGCCTCGTTGATGGGGATGCAGAACTTCCCGCACGGCGAGCGCAGCGCATACGAGGTCAGCCCGGTCTTTGCGCCGCGGATGTCGAAGTAGCGGATCTCCTCGAAGCCGAAGACCGACTTGTAGAAGTCGGACCACCTCTTCATGGTCCCCTTCTCCACGTTGTTCGTCAGGTGGTCGATCGCGGTGAAGCCCTTGTGCTCCACGCGCTCCGGCTCCGCGAGCGGCACGAAGCCCATCTGCGCGTAGCGGCCCGCGTCCTGATGCCCGTCGATGAAGTAGATGAGGCTGTCGCCGATCCCGTAGATGGCCGGCACCGGCTTGCCCCCGCGCAGGTAGTCGCCCTCCGGCCGCACCCGAGCGCCCCGCGCCTGGGCCGCCGTCTGCGCCGCCACCGCGTCGTGCGCGCGCCAGCCCATCGCGCAGATCGAAGGACCGTGCAGCTTCGAGAACTGCGCCGCGAACGAGAGCGGCTCGCGGTTCACGAGGAAGGTGATGTCGCCCTGCTGGTAGAGGTCCACCGGCTTCGACGCGTGCCGCATCAGCTTCGAGAACCCGAACGCCTTGAACAGCAGGTCGAGGCGCTCCGGCTCCGGCGAGACGAACTCGATGAAGTCGATGCCGTCCAGCCCACAGGGATTCACACCACCGCCCATTTCCAGCTCCTCCAGTAGTCCGTCACTTCGCACTGCTCCGCCACGCCGCACGGCCGCAGCGGGCGCTTCGTGTCCAGCATCACCGCGACCTCCTCCGTCCTCGTCGCCTGCTGGGCGCGCTCCTGCGCCTTGCCCTGCGGCCCGTGGTGGATGCCTTGCGGATGGAAGGTGATCATCCCCGGCGCGATCCCCGTCCGGCTGAAGAACTCGCCCGAGTGGTAGAAGAGCACCTCGTCGAAGTCGATGTTCGAGTGGAAGAACGGCACCTTCATCGCGCGCGGATCGCCGTTCTCCAGCGGGCGCGGCGCGAAGGTGCAGACCACCGCGTTGTGCATGAGGAAGGTCGTGTGCGCGCTCGGCGGCAGGTGGTAGCGGTCCGAGGACACCGGCCGGATGTCGCGCACGTTGAGCTTCTGCACCGTGAGCGTGCCCTTCCAGCCCACCACGTCGTGCGGATTGAACGGGTAGAAGACCCGCGTCACCTCGCCCGCGCGCAGGATGCGCAGCTCCCACTCTCCGCTCGCCGTCGGCGGCAACGTCGAGCCCTCCTCCGGTGACGGGACGGAGATCACCGCCGGATCGAAGAGCGCGTGCTGCCCGAGCATCCCTCGGTCGGGGAAGGTGATCTCGCTGAAGGCCTCGATGACGAGGAAGCGCGAAGGGCTCGTCGGCGCGAGCCGGTACACCGTCCCGCGCGGCACCACGAGGTAGTCGCCCGGCTCGTACGCGAGCGGCCCGAAGTCCGTCTCGATTCGCCCCGCGCCCGCGTGCACGAAGAGCAGCTCGTCACCGTCCGCGTTGCGGAAGCCGTACGGCATCGCCGCATCGAGCTGCGCCCAGGAGAGCCGCACGTCCGCGTTCTCCAGCACTCCCCGCCGCGCCGAGAGCCAGTCGCCCTCGCCGCAGGACGCATCCACCCCATCCATCCGCCGCAGATCGTACGCGCGCGGGCGAAGCGGCCCTTCGATCCGCGTCCAGCCGACCGGCGCGTGCGTGCGGTAGAGGTGCGCGTATCGGCCGAAGAAGCCGTTGCGCGCGTACTCCTCCTCGATGGTGCCCTCCGGCACCGCCACGTGTGCCTGCTGGGCGACCTTGCCGCGGATGTAGGGGATGTCCATGGGCATGGGCGGAGACTCTCGCGGCGGGCGGCCCACGAAAGAAATGACAATTTCCTGCACCAGACTGTGCAGAAGGCGCACAATCTGGAGCCACCGTCAGAGGAGCCCACCGGATGCACGTCACCCTCGAGCAGGCCCGCGCCCTCGACGCACTGGCCACGCACGGGACCCTGCAGGCAGCAGCGCTGTCGCTGCACAAGGTCCACACCGCGGTGCTCTACGCGATCAAGGGACTGGAGGCGCAGACGGGCCTCACGCTGCTCGACCGCCGCGGCTACCGGACGCGGCTCACGGCCGAGGGCCAGGCGGTGCTGGAGCTGTGTCGCCGCCTCCTCTCCGCCGAACGCGCGCTCGTCGATGCCTGCGCGCAGATGCAGAGCGGCTGGGAGCCTTCGCTGCGCATCGTGTACGACGGCATCTTTCCCGCGGTGCCCATGCTGCAACTGGTGGGCACGCTGCGAGCGGAGGGCGCGCCGACGCGGGTGCAGGTGAGCGCGGATCACCTCGACGGCGTGGAGCAGCGCTTCCTCAGCGAAGACGCACACGTGATGATCAGCGTCCTGCCCACGCGCCTCGAGCGCATGCGCTCCCTGCCATTGCCCCGGCTCACCGCCCGGCTGGTGGCGCACCGCAAGCATCCACTCGCGCGCATGAGCGACGCGCGCAGCCCTCGCAGCAAACGAGGCCCGCGCACCTCACGCACCACGGCCGCCACTCGCACGTCGCCCGCCAGATTCGGCCCCGAAGAGCTCGAGCGCCACGTGCTCCTCACCGTCCGCGGCAGCGACCCGCGCCTGCAGCTCTCCACCGCGAACGTGGACGTGCACTCGCGCGTGCGCCTCTCCGACTTCCACGCGAAGAAGGCGGCGATCCTCGCGGGCATTGGCTGCGGCTGGTTGCCGGAGTGGCTCATCGGCGACGAGCTCCGGCGAGGCGAGCTGGTCACGCTCCCGTTCGCGGGCGGCGACACGCACGCCTTCGAGCCGAGGCTCTACTACCGCGAGGACGCACCGCCCGGTCGCGCGGGAAAGCGGCTCCTCGAGGCGCTGGCGCCGGCCGTCGTCGAACCCGCCAACGCAAAGCAGAAGGGGAGGGCGCGCGCATGACGACCGAAGAGGTGATGGAAGAGCTCCTCGCGCGGATCCTCCTCGAGGGCGCGTACGCAGAGGTTCTGCGGATCGTCGAAGCGGCGGTCTCCGCGAGCGAAGGGACGGACGAGGAGAAGCGCTACGCCCTCACGGCGCTGCGGACGCAGGCGCTCACCTGTACCGCGGACCTCGACGGCATGACGCGCGAGGGCCGGCTGCTCCTCACCTGTGCGCCTTCTGAGCGCGCCCACGAGGCCGCCACGCTCGCCGCCAACGCCTTCATCTGCGCGGGCCGCTACGGGGAAGCGCTCGCCACCGAAGCGTGGGCCGACGCGCACGCCGATACCTCCGAGCCCTACGACGAGGGCCAGATCCACCTGCTGCGAATCAACCTCGCCGAGGCGGACTACAACCTCGGCGACTGGACCGGCGCGAAGGCGCGACTCTCCCCGCTGCACGAAGACGAACTGTGGGGCTCCTTGCTCACCCACGGCCTCCGCGCGCAGCGGGCGTGGATCGCGGCGCACGAGGGCGATCCCGCACCGCTCCACGCCTTCCTCGACGACTTCGATCCGCTCGCGCTCTCACCGCTCTACCGCGCCGAGCAGCACTTCTGCGCCGCCGTCTGCAACGCCGCGCTCGGCCGTCACACCGAAGCGCTCTCGCATGCGGAGCGGGGAGCGCAGCACGCGATGCGCGCCTCGAGCCGTCGCAACGCGCACTTCCTCCTCGCGATGCTGAAGGCGCCAAACGCCCAGAACGATCACGACGCCGAAGTCCTTCGTCACTACGAAGCGGGCGCCGCGCACGCCTACCTCGGCCAGGGCGGAGATGCGCTGCTCGCGTGGGGCGACCTGCTGCACAAGAATGGCCGCGCAGACGAAGCCCGCGCTGCCTGGGGGTTCGCAAAAACAAGAGACCCGGAGAGCGCTGCCGCTCGCCGGGCCTCGGAAAAACTCGGAACGAATACCGGACCCTGAAGCGGGCCCCTCGGAGGAACCTAGAACCGCGCCTGCAGGATGAGGTTGAAGCCGACCGCGTCCTCGTCCTCGAAGGTGTACTGGGCCACGCCGGTCACGTCGTCCACGAAGGACGCGCGGTTCGGGTCACGGGTCCAGTACACCTCGCCGATTGCCGCGATGTAGTCGGACATGTCCCAGCGCATGGTGGTCTTCGCGGAGAGGATCGGCAGCGGGTCCTGGCCGGGGGGCAGGATGCTGAAGAGGTTCACGTCACGGACGACGACGGTGCGGCCCGAGCCGAACTGCGAGGGCGGCTGACCGCCACCGAGCACGGTCTCCGGCGACTTGAACGACGCCGCGCGCTGCACGCCGAAGATGACGCCCGGCGTGAGGTGGAGCCTGGGGAAGTGGTAGTCCGCGCCCACCGCGATGAACATCTCCGGCGCCAGCACGGTGCCGTCCGGGAAGTCGTTGTACGGCGGGAACGACGGCACGTTGAACTGGATGAAGGACAGCGTGCGGTAGAGCCCGAGCACGTGCGCGCGCAGGTAGTCGTACTTGATGCGGCCCTGCAGCGCGACGGCCTGCGCCGCCTGCGGCACGGTGCGCGCGAACACGTCCGGATCCGCCAGCGTCTGCACGAGGTAGCTGCCCTCGATCGACGCGTTGTAGGAGAAGCCGCCCGGGTACGCCTCCGGCGCGAAGAAGCGCTGGAAGACCTCGGGATCGTTCCGGTAGAGCCGGAAGTCGATGCTCGTTCCCACCGGCACGCCCGGCGTGTGGAACACCGCCTGCGCGGAGACGCCCGTCGCGTTCACCGGCGCGCGCACGCCCTGCACCGCGAGCCCCGGGACGATGCCCTTCTGGAAGTAGCCCCCGCCCGTCTCCAGCCGCAGCCAGGGCGTCACGTCCCAGCCGCCGCCGAGCATGCCGCCGTACTGCGTCTCGCGCTCCTGGATGAGCTGGTTGAGCAGCAGCGCCGTCTTCGCGCCCGCGTAGACGTACCACTTGTCGCGCGTGAGCTGCAGCTTCGCGCCCGGCACGCCGCCCTGGAACGCGTCGTTGCCGAAGACCGGCGAGCCGCCCCACGAGATCCGGTACGCGTAGCCCAGCCGGAAGCGATCCGCGGACACCGGGAAGCCGGTGAAGGAGAGGTGCTCCTTCTCACCCCAGCCCGGTGGCCGGTACGCGAGCCGGATGTACGACGAGTTGTCGCGCAGCTGGATCTCGCCCGACGGCCGCTCCAGCAGGAGCACCGAGAGCGCGGCCTCGCTCAGCAGGCCCTCGAAGAACGCGGGCGCCTGCTTGTAGAGCACGAGGTTCGACAGCGTCTCGAACCCGGAGAACCTCGTGTTGAAGTTGTCGTAGAACTGCGTGTTCGCGTTGGTCGCGCCGAACCGCGCAGCAGGCGAAGAGGGCGTGGTCTCGCCCGCGCCCGCGAGGATGTTGTCGTCCGCGAAGACGAACGACAGGCGCGTATCGACCCAGTCACTGGCCTGCGCGGTCGCTCCGAGACCGAGCGCCGCAGCGACACACGCCGCGCGTGTAAACGAAGAGAACTTCTTCAACTGACCCCTCCCAGCATTGAGCTTCCGTAAAGCGGTTGGCTACTGATTCGTCTCGCACTGCTTGAGCGGCTTCGGGCAGGAGAGCCCCGGGCCGGGCCGGCAGCAGATGTCGTCCTTGTCGCGCGGCTGGATCACCCACCGCGGGCGGCCGGGCTGCAGCTGCCGCAGGTGGCCCTGCACGTCGTAGGTCGCGCCGCGCAGGTTCCTGCACTCCGCCGCGCGCTCCGCGTTCGGGTCCGCCTCGTCGCAGTCCGGCAACAGCTCCGGCACCGCGTCCTTCGTCACCACGTTGATCCGCGTCCGCGCGTTGCGGCCGATCTGACAGAGGGGATCCGCCGCGAGCGTGCCCTCGCCCTTGATCGCCACGTTCGTCTCGCCCGCGAGCATCGTGTGATCGAAGCGCGTGTTCGCCGGCACCAGCACGCTGTTCTCGTCCGCGACGACCGCCGGGCCACCGAAGGCGAGCCGCACGTCGGTGTTGCAGAAGAACCGCAGCTCGGTGCCCACCGGGTAGGCCTTGTTGTGCACGGCGCTGTTCGCCACCACCGCGCGCTTCTCCACGCGGGCCGGCAGCGAGTCGTCGAGCAGCGCCTCGCGCGGCCCGGGTCCCGCCATCTCCATCACGAACTGGCCGAAGCCGGTGTAGGTCGTCCGCTCCGCGCAGACGGTGCCCGCGTGCGGACCCTGGCTGGTGACGCAGTTGATGTTGCAGGCGAGCTCCTCCTTCTGAAGCGCGCTGAGCGTGGACTCGCTGCCCTCGCTCTGACCGCACTCGCTCCAGGTCCACACCGTCTGGCCGTCCACCTGCTTCGGCGTCTCGCAGAAGAAGGGCACGCTGCCGTCGCCGTCGCGGTCGCAGGAGACGAAGCGCTGCGGGAAGCGCACGTTGCGCACCTTCACCAGCGCGCTCTCGAGGCTCTCCAGCTTGAGGTTGCGGCGGTTCTGACCGCAGAGGTCGTCGGTCACGAACGGGTTCACGTTGTTGTCGAGCCCGCAGGTGCGCAGCGAGATCTCCGGGATCGGCACCATCTTCAGATACTTGTTCCACTGCGCCTCGGGCAGCTGGCGCACGCGCTCGCGCACCGTCCACGAGGGGAAGGTCAGCTGCGAGGTCCCGGTGAACTCCTGCACCGAACCCGAGAGGCTCCAGAGCAGGTCGCCCGGATCGAGGCCCTCGGGGAACGAGTAGTTGTAGATGAAGATCGATCCGAACGTCCCCGGCTGCTTCCCGTTCGGCTCCGGCACGCGCACATGCGTCTGACCGTCGTCGCTGCGCGTGAGCTCGTTGAGCCGGCAGGCGGTGATGTCGGTGACGAAGAAGCCGGTGGGGTCGGTGCCGGTGACCACGAGCATCGCGTCCTTGCCGTCGTTCTCCGGATCGTCCTCGCAGTTCTGGGTGAGGATCGTCCCGCTCTCCGGCGGACGGCCCACGGTCATGAACTGGCCCACGAAGGGCGAGCACTTGTTGTCGAAGCCCTCGGGCCGCTGGAGCGTCTGCAGCGTCGGATCCTCGAACCAGACCGGCTCGGTGATGCCGGTGGCGAAGGTGCGCTGCTCCGGCTCACCCGGGAGTCCGGTGGTGTCCTGCACGCCGCCGTCCCACGACTTCTTCGGGGGCGCGTCCTCCACCCAGATCCGGACGTCGCTGAAGAGGTGCGCGGCCTTCACCACGCCCACGCCCGCGCCGTTGCGCAGCTGCACCCACGAGTACTCCGGCTTGCCGGTCAGATCGCCCGGCACCACGCGCACCGACACCGGCCCGTTGAAGGTGTCGAGCGGGTTGCCATCCTTGCCGATCGCGACCACCTCGATGTCGAACTCCGCCAGCGACTGCGAGTCCGGCAGCGGGCAGGGCGCGTTCGACGCGGGGTTGCTCATCCCGCGCGGCAGCGCGTAGGGGCACTCGACCGTCCCGCGCAGGTTCGCCGGCACGTTCTGCTGGCCGTCGTACTTGCGCGCACACTCGTTGACCACCGGCAGCAGCTGGCCCGGATCACCGAACTTCACCAGGCCGTCGTTGACGCCGGGGACCTCCGGACGCTTCTGGTACACGCCCTTCACCGTCACCTTGAAGGAGACGAGGTCAGGACGGGCCGGCGGCTGCACCGGCCAACAGGCGGAGGCGAAGAGCGCCACCACCGCGAGAGGAAGAAGCGCGCGCATCTACTTGACCCTCCGGCCGATGCGGCCGTCTTCGTAGCCGGTGGCCACGGACATGTCGGTCGGCTTGGAACAGAACTGGCGGAGCGGGTTGGTGATCGTCCCGCACTTGTCGGCGTTGTTCTGCAGCACGTCGAGGCACGAGCAGGTGCCCACCGGCGGACCCGCGCGGCCCTGGCAGGCCTCGATCATCCCCGGATCCACCGGACCGCAGGCGATCTCGTTGCCACGCAGCACGTCGAGGCAGGTGCAGCCCTCCTTCGAACCGGCCGCGCGCCCGAGCTCCTCTTCGTACGCCGCCGCGTCCTTGCAGTAGGCGACCACCTGGTCGTCGAAGACGATCTTCCCGTCCGCGTTGCGAGGCCCGCAGGCGACGCCGGACTTGGAGAACTCCTTGCCCTCGTTGATGTCGTCGCAGGTGCAGAAGCCCTGCATGTAGCCGATGAGCGAGTCGCGCAGCGAGATGCCGGTCTCGATCCGCGTCGTGTTCCGCTTCAGCACGTTGAAGCCGGAGCCGCCCTTGGCGATGTAGTCGTTCACCGCGATCTTGTAGGTGCCGCCCGGCGTGATCGGCTGACCGTTCACCCGGATGTCCCACGCGGGGTGCGCCCAGCAGCGGCCGGCGCCGGTCCCGTCGTCGAGGCACTGCCAGGGGTTGCGGCCCTCGCGGTTGTCCTGCGGGCAGTCCGAGCCGTTGTCCTCGCCGGTCTTCTTCAGGTCGCAGGAGTAGCGGATCTGGTTCAGCTGGGCCTGGGCGCAGTCCATGGTGAAGCGCGCGCCGGAGACCTGCGCCTGGCTCGTGCAACCGCGGCTGGCGGAGCGCTCGGTGACGAAGTCGAACGTCTCCTGAAGCTCGCGGCCGGAGAGATACATGATGTTGATCGTGTTCTCGAACGGGAACACGTTGAACATCGACTCCTCGGTGATCGGCCCCTTGTAGATGTTGTCGCGGATGCCGAGCGAGTTCGTCAGCGCCAGCTCCGCCTCGACGCGCGCGCGCTTGCGCATGGAGTCCGCGGCGAGGTTGCCCAGCGGCGAGTCACCGCCGGTGCTGTTGTTGCGGCGGGCCACGTCGCGCGGCGCGTAGGAGAAGATCGTGTTCAGGCGCAGCTGCGCGTCCATCTCGAGGATGTAGGGCTGCAGCAGATCCTGGGTGTCGCCGTCCTCCATCGTGGTGCACTTCTGCTGCGCCGCGATCACGCGCTCGTCCTTGCCGAACTGGCCCGGGTTCCAGAACTGCGACCGGTAGAGCTGGCGGACGCCGTCGTCGCACCACACGCCGTCGAGCGGGAACACGCGGTAGTCGTGGCTGAGCACCTCCGCGCCGTCCGCGGTGCCGCGCGACTGCGGCATGCGCACCACCACGTCGAGCCGGCCCACGTACTTCGCGAACGCGCCGGAGTGCGCGAGCACCACCTTGCGGCCCGTCGGATCGGTCAAGAGCTGCGGCGGGTTGAGCACCACGTGCAGGTGGCCGCCGACGATCACGTCGATGCCGGAGACGCCGGGGATCTGCACGCGAACGACCGACTCGTCCTCGCCCGCGGGACCGAACCACTCGAGGACCTTCCACGGGTTCTGCGCGCGCTCGATGAAGGGACGGGCGCGGGAGAACTTGTAGTAGGCGTCGTAGCCGTGGACGAGGTCCTGGTCCTCGTGCAGTCCGAGGTGCGAGGTCACCATCACCACGTCCACCACCGGCCGCAGCAGCTCCACGTAGGCGCGCGCGACCTCGTTCTGCTCGAGCGGCGTGGCCTGCAGCGAGTTGCCACCCTCGACGATCGAGTTCAGCGACGAGATGTTCGCCATCCCGATCACCGCCACGCGCACGCCCTTCACGTTGTGGATGGAGTAGGGCTGCGTGTACATCGACGTCTGGTTCGACGTCGGCTCGCGGTGGTCCTCCCACTCGTAGTTCGCGGCGAGCAGCGGGAAGCCCGCGTGGTCGCGCGCCATGTTGGTGAAGGAGAGGGCGCCGGAGTCGAACTCGTGGTTGCCCACCACCGCCGCGTCGAGCTTCGCGCGGGAGAGGAAGCGGAACTCCACCTCGCCGTGGCGCATGTTGTAGACGGGCGCGCCCTGGAAGCAGTCACCCGAGTCCAGGTGCAGCACGCGGTCCGACTGCTGGCGCTGCTGCTTGAGCACCGAGGCCATGCGCGCGGCGCCACCGAACGGCGCGGCATCCGGCACGAGGCCCAGATCCATGTCCGTGCGCAGCGGGGTGAACTCGTACGGGATGAGCCGCGAGTGGATGTCCGAGGTGTGCAGGATCGTCAGCCGCACCTCCTGACCCGCGAGATCGGTGTCATCTCCGGTGAGGACGGGGAGGCAGGACGTCGCAGCGAGCGCCGTGAGCGAACAGGCCGCGACCGGCGCGAGACGTGACAAGTATCGACGGAGCAATGGATTTCCCGGGGAGCGGCGGTGCGGCGGGCGCGGAAGGTACGGGATCGAACGGGGCTCTTCAATCACGACGTGGGCCGCGCGTGGGAGCGGAATTCGTCGGCCCGAGAAGCAGCCGTGCGTGCATGGGCACCCTGCGCTAAGAGCCGCTCGGCATGGGATCAGGCAACGGGACGACGGCGGAGGTGCAGGTCCGCGAGATCGAGGTGGTGGAGGACTTCTCGGCCAGCGCGCGCTGTGACGAGGGCTTCCTCCAGGTGCGGCGGCTGCGCTGCCGGAACAAGCGGACGGACGGAACGCGCTCGCCCGTCTACCGGGTGGACGTGGTGGACCGGCCGAAGCTGGATGCGGTGGCGGTGGTCGTCTACCGGAAGGGCGAGGGAGGGATCGAGCTCTTCACCCGCCAGAACCTTCGCCCGGCGGCCTTCTTCCGGAAGGACAAGTCGAAGACCGTGGAGCCCGAGCCCTCACACCTCTTCGTGGAAGAGATCGTCGCGGGTCTGCTCGAGATGGAGGACCGCGGCGACAAGGGCATCCTCCACCGCGCCGCCGAAGAGGTGAGGGAGGAGTCCGGCTTCACCGTGACGCCCGAAGAGGTCCGGTCACTGGGCGGCCCGTTCTTCCTCGCGCCGGGGATCCTCAGCGAGAAGATCTTCCTCTGCGCGGTGGACGTGACCGGCAGGGAGCAGGGAATGGCGAAGGGCGACGGCTCGCCGCTGGAGGAGACCGGCGGGATGCGCTGGCGGACGCTCGCGGATCTCCTCCGCGCCTGCCGCACCGGCGAGATCCAGGACGCGAAGACCGAGCTCGGCGCGTATCGCCTGCAGGCGGAGCTCGCCGCGCCCTGAGCTCACGCGCCGCGGCCGCACCTCCAACCGCTCCTCCGCCCGCCCGCCGCCGTTCGCTCTCGCTCGCCCCATCTTCCTCCGAGCAGCACTCACTTCAAAGGAGGGGACACATGGCATTCGGACGCAAGGCGAAGAAGGCAGCGAAGTACTACGCGCTCTGGAAGACGTTCCGCGGGGCCTCGGCGTTGTCGCTCTTCGGCTCGGCGGCCTTCGGGGCGTGGAAGCTCTACAAGAACAGCAAGGCCAACGACGGCCACGGCGAAGGCACGACCGCCGCTGCCTAGCGCGCCCTGAAGCAGCGAGAAGGGAGCAGGCGGGCGGTCATCGGAGGTGCAACGTCCTCGTCACTTGACCGTGAACTTGCAGACGCGGACTATCCGCCCCCGCATGGCCGCCTCCGCTCCGACCCTCTCCGACGGCAGCTTTCCCCAGCACTCCGGCGCATTCAAATTCCGGCGGCTCCTGAACTGGCTCCCCATGGGGTTGGCGTACGCCTTCCTCTACATGGGCAGGTACAACCTCACCGTCGCCAAGGGTGCGCTCGGCGACGTGATGACGAAGGACGACTTCGGCACCATCTTCGCCATCGGCGCGCTGGTGTACGGCTTCTCGTTCCTCGTGAACGGCCCGCTGGTGGATCGCACCGGTGGCCGCCGCGGCATGCTCGTCGGCACCTTCGGCGCGCTGATGGCGAACCTCGGCATGGGGCTCGTGCTCTACGGCCACGCGTTCTGGGGCTGGACGGTGCCGGTGCTCCCGGCGTTCGCGGTCCTCTACGCGATCAACATGTACTTCCAGTCGTTCGGCGCGGTGTCGATCGTCACCGTGAAGGCGCCCTGGTTCCACGTCCGCGAGCGCGGCTCCTTCTCCACCATCTTCGGCATCATCATCAGCGCCGGCATCTACTTCGCCTTCGACTGGGGCGACGCGATCGTCCAGGCCACGCGCGCGAACGCAGGCGAGAAGCCGCTCGGCGTCGTGGCGTCCATCTTCTCCTTCCTCTTCGGCCTCGGTGGCTCGGGGATGAACGAGAACTGGATGATCTTCTTCGTCCCCACCGTGCTGCTGGCGATCTTCTGGGTGGTGATGTTCCTCTGGCTCCGCGACACGCCGGGCGAGGCGGGCTACCCGGACTTCGACACCGGCGACGCGTCGCTCAGCGCGGACGGCGGCCGGCTGCCGGTGAAGACGGCGATCTACAAGATCCTCACCCACCCGGTGCTGCTCTACGTCTGCCTCATCGAGTTCTGCAGCGGCGTCCTGCGCAACGGGATCATGAACTGGTACGTGATCCACGCGAAGGAGGTCGGCTTCTACAACGACTTCTGGATCACGAGGAACTGGGGCCTCTCGCTGCTCATCTGCGGCGTCATCGGCGCGAACATGACGGGCTGGGTCTCGGACAAGTTCTTCCAGTCCCGCCGCGCGCCCATGTGCGGAATGCTCTACGGCCTGATGGTCGCCGCCGCGCTGGTGATGGCGCTGGGCATCGGAGGGCCGCTCTGGATCGCGGGCCTCGCGGCGCTGACCATCTCCATGAGCGTGATCGCCGTGCACGGCATCCTCTCCGGCACCGCCACCGCGGACTTCGGCGGCCGGAAGAACACCGGCATCGTCGTCGGCATCGTCGACGGCTTCGTCTACCTGGGCACCGCGGTGCAGTCGTTCGGCATCGGCAAGCTCGTCCCGGTCGGCGACCTGGCGAAGGACGCGGCGAACTGGCGCATCTGGCCCATGGCGCTGGTCCCGTTCACGATCATCGCCTTCGCGCTGACCCTGAAGATCTGGCACGCGCTTCCGAGCAAGAAGTACGGCGCTGCACCGAAGCCGGCGCCGGCCGCTGGGCCCGGCGTCGCGCCCTCTGCCTGATGCCAGACAGGCAGGTGACGGCGGGGTCACGACGGGGTGAAATCTCCGTCACGGAACGCTAAGATCGCGCCACTTTGTCCGTCGTCGATCCTTCCAGGCTTCTGAACAACCGGATTGGCATCCACGACCGGAAGGCCTTCGAGCTCAAGTTGGAGTACCAACCGTCAGGGTTGGACCCCAAGAGCGAGTACCGGGTCGAGATGTTCATGTTCGTCCCGGCGAGCCTGAACGTCGAACCGTCCACGCTCCCGCGCCAGGCCTTCTACTCGGACATCCACAACTACGTCCGGCTGAAGACCCCGGTGCTGGAGGTCTCGGACATCCTCGTCGCCGAGGGCTCGCCGCTCGTCCGTCTGGAGAAGCTCCTCTCCGAGCCGCACCCGGAAGGCCTCTCCGCGGTCCAGGCGGATCTCGTCTACCAGTCGAAGCTGCTCTCCTGCGTCTTCCGCGGCGCGCTCCGCCGGTTCGCGCAGAGCGTGGATCGCCGCTGTGACCTCCTCGCGCCGGATCCGGCGGCCTCTCCGCGCGGCCTCGAAGAGGAGGTGGACCGCATCCGCGAGGGCACGCTCGCCATGCTCGGGCGCTTCCGCGCGGTGTGCGAGACCGTCTGGAACACCGAGGGCCTCGAGGAGAAGACGCGCGCTTCGCTCCGCCTCATCGACGAGTACATGAGCCTCACGGTGGAGCAGTTCTTCCGCCGCGCGGTGACGGACATGGACGGGCTGCCGCGCAGCGGCGTCTGGGTGGAGTTGCGCAAGGAGCTGATGACGGAGGTCATCCGCGAAGAGACCTACCGCCGCGCCCGCGAGTGGCGCAGCGTGCTCTCGCCGCAGGGAGACAACGAGGAGTACCTCCACCGCATCGGCTTCCTGAAGAAGTTCTGCCAGAACATCCTCTTCCTCAAGGTCCGCCGCGAGACGCGCCGCCAGGGCTACGAAGAGGTGCTCTTCGCCATCGCCGCGGGCATCGCCATGGCCTTCGCCACCGCGGTGGCGTTCTGGGCGCAGGTGCGCTTCACCCAGGTGTCCCTCAACTTCTTCCTCATCCTCGTCGTGGGCTACATGATGAAGGACCGGATCAAGGAGGGCCTGCGCCGGATGCTCAGCAGCGCGGCGTCGCAGTACCTCTTCGACCGCACGACGATCATCACCGAGCCCGTCACCGCGCAGCGCCTCGGCGTGTGCAAGGAGAAGCTGGACTACGTGCGCGGCGAGACCGTCCCCGAGGACATCCGCAAGCTGCGCCGCGCGGACGACTTCGCCACCGTCGCCCAGGGCGAACTCAGCGAGGTCGTGGTCCGCTACCAGAAGGAGATCATCCTCGACGCGGACGACCTCGCGCGCACGACCACCGGCAGCGCCGGCGTGGCGGACATCATCCGCTGGAACGTGCAGCGCCTGCTCCGCGACATGGACGACCCGGAGCTGGAGATGGAGTACGTCGATCTGGAGGACCTCTCCATCGGCCGCATCCGCGCCGCGAAGGCCTACCAGGTGGACGTGGCCTTCCGCTTCACCTTCGACGACGGCGACGACAAGGGCCACCGGGTGGAGCTCTTCCGCCTCGTGCTCGACCGCAACGGCATCAAGCGGATGACCCGCGTGGAGGCCGAGCCCCGCGTGCTCCCCGTCAGCGTCCGCTCCGTCGCCTAGCGCAGCCTTCCGCCCTCACGCTTCCGCTTGGGAAGCGGCGCCGGGCTGGCCCATGATGCATTCGACATGACCGACTACAAGCAGCGCGTCCGCGAGGGCTGGCACCGGACCCTGGAGGCGATCCTCGAGCGCGCCCGCGAGCTCGGCCCGCGCGCGGTGCTCGCGTTCGATCTCGACTCCACGCTGTTCGACAACCGGCCCCGGCAGGCGCGCATCCTCCGCGAGTTCGGCGAGGCCCACGGCGTGGAAGAGCTCACCCTCTGCGCGGCCTCGCACTTCGCGGAGAGCGGCTGGGATCTGAAGGCTGCGCTGCGCAACTGCGGCCTCTCGCACGAGGAGACCGAGCAGCACTACGGCGAGGTGAAGCGCTTCTGGTCCGAGCGCTTCTTCACCAGTCCCTACTGCCTCGACGACGTGCCCATCGACGGCGGCGCGGAGTTCCTCGGAAGGCTGCTCGAGACCGGCGCCACGCTGGCCTACGTCACCGGCCGCCACGAGGCGATGCGCGAGGGCTCGGTGGGCTCGATGCGGCGCCACGGGATGCCGGTGCCGGACGGGGAGCGGGTGCACCTCATCATGAAGCCCTCGTTCGACGTGGGCGACGACGCGTTCAAGCGCGACGCGCACGCGAAGCTGCACGCGCTGGGCACGGTGATCGCCGCGTTCGACAACGAACCCACGCACGCGAACGACTACCGGCTGAAGTTCCCCGAGGCGCAGGTCATCCACCTCGCGACGGATCACAGCGGTCGTCCGGTGGAGCTGCTCGAGGACATCCCCTCGGTGCCACACTTCCGTTTTCCGTAAGGCATCTTCCGACGCACGGTGCCGCACTGCGGCGGGTGAAACCCTTTGATTGAGCGCGCGGTGACGGCTATGGACCGCGGCCATGGCGAAGGGTCCCAGCAAAGAGCAGTTGGTCTCGATGTACCGGAAGATGTACCTGGTCCGCCGCTTCGAGGAGCGCGCAGGCCAGCAGTACGGGCTCGGTAAGATCGCAGGGTTCTGCCACCTCTACATCGGCCAGGAGGCAGTGGCCGTGGGAGCGGTGGAGGCCTCCCGTCCGGATGACTACATGATCTCCGGCTACCGCGAGCACGGTCACGTCCTCGCGCGCGGAAGCCACCCGGGGATGATGATGGCGGAGCTCTTCGGCCGCGACGGCGGCTACGCGAAGGGCAAGGGCGGGTCCATGCACCTGTTCGACATCGAGAAGTACTTCTACGGCGGTCACGGCATCGTCGGCGGGCAGATCCCGCTCGCCACCGGGATGGGCTGGAAGTCGAAGTACTGCAACGAGGACCGCGCGACGATCTGCTTCTTCGGCGAGGCCGCCTCGAACCAGGGCTCCTTCCACGAGAGCTTCAACATGGCCTCGAAGTGGAAGCTCCCGGTCATCTACATCTGCGAGAACAACGGCTACGGCATGGGCACCGCGGTGCACCGCGTGTCGGCGGAGCCGCAGATCTACAAGCGCGCCGCCGCCTACCAGATGCGCGGCGAGCAGGTGGACGGCATGGACGTCCTCAAGGTGTTCGACGCGGTGTCGGACTGCCTCGACTACGTGCGCGCCGGCAAGGGCCCGGTGCTCCTCGAGGCGCTGACCTACCGGTTCAAGGGCCACTCCATGGCGGACCCGGCCACCTACCGCCAGAAGGCGGAGGTCGAGCAGCACCAGAAGCGCGACCCCATCCTCACCCTGCGCGAGCACATCGTGGCGAAGAAGGTCGCCAGCGAGGACGCGCTGACGGAGATCGACGAGGACGTGAAGCGCATCGTCGACGAGGCGGTGGAGTTCGCGGAGAACTCGCCGCTGCCGGCCATGGACGAGCTGTGGAAGGACATCCTCGTCGAAGAGGGCGAGGAGGACGTCAAGCCGCGCGAGCGCGTGCTGGGTGAGAAGGTGGACGCGTGGCCGGAGACGCCGCGTCCGGACATCAAGGTGACGTGGGACGTCGAGCCGCGGGATTCCGTCCAGAAGGCCTAGGCCGGCCACAGACTTCGGGAGCACGAGAGAGCCATGCCTGAACTGATGTATCGCGAAGCGCTGAGAGAGGCGCTCACCGAGGAGATGGAGCGCGACTCGCGCGTGTTCCTGATGGGCGAGGAGGTCGGCCGCTACAACGGCGCCTTCAAGGTCTCGCAGGGACTGCTGGACAAGTTCGGAAGCGCGCGCGTGGTCGACACGCCGATCAGCGAGCTCGGCTTTGCCGGCCTCGGCACCGGCGCGGCGATGGTCGGCCTGCGCCCGGTGATCGAGATGATGACCTGGAACTTCGGCATCCTCGCCATGGACCAGATCGTCAACCACGCGGCGAAGCTCCGGCACATGTCCGGCGGCCAGCTGCGCTGCCCGATCGTCTTCCGCGGCCCCACCGGGATCGGCGGCCGGCTGTCGTCGCAGCACTCGCAGTCGCTGGAGGCGCAGTACGCGCACTTCCCCGGCCTGAAGGTCGTCTGCCCGGGCACGCCGAAGGACGCCAAGGGCCTCTTGAAGAGCGCCATCCGGGACGAGAACCCGGTGCTCATGTTCGAGCACGAGAAGCTCTACTCGGTGAAGGGCGAGGTCCCCGAAGGCGAGTACCTCATCCCGCTCGGCGAGGCCGAGGTGAAGCGCGAGGGCAGGGACGTCACCCTCATCACCTGGGGCCGGCAGATCCACTTCACGCTCGCGGCCGCGGAGGAGCTGGCGAAGAACGGGATCGACGCGGAGGTCGTGGACCTGCGCACCATCCGCCCGCTGGACGAGGCGCGGATCCTCGAGTCGGTGAAGAAGACGAACCGGGTCGTCCTCGTGGAGGAGAACTGGGCGTTCGTGGGCGTGGGCGCTTCGGTGGTGGACCTCATCCAGCACCAGGCGTTCGACTACCTCGACGCGCCGATCGAGCGCGTGACGCAGCTGCCGGTGAGCATCTCGTACGCGTCGAATCTCGAGGCCGCCGCCGAGCCGTCCGTGCCGCGGATCGTCGAAGCGGTGAACAAGGTCCTCTACCGGCAGGAGGGCTAGACCCCTTATGGCCAAGCCGATCCAGATGCCCGCGCTCTCCCCGACGATGAAGGAGGGGAAGATCACGCGGTGGCTGAAGAAGCCCGGTGACAAGGTCTCCTCCGGCGAAGCGGTGGCCGAGGTGGAGACGGACAAGTCGAACCTCGAGATCGAGTCCTACGAGGACGGCTACATCCTCGAGGTCACGGTCGCCGAGGGCGAGATGGCGCAGGTGGGCTCGCCCATCGCGTTCGTCGGCGCGAAGGGTGAGAAGGTCGACGCCGGAGCCCAGGCCTCTAAGCCGAAGCCGGCCGCCCAGCCGTCTCAGCCCGCCGCGCAGCCGGCCGCCCCCGCCGCGCAGCAGAAGAAGCCCGCCGCGGGTGGCACCTCCGCCGGTGGCGGCAAGGCAGCAAAGCCCGTCCAGATGCCCTCGCTCTCCCCGACGATGAAGGAGGGGAAGATCACGAAGTGGCTGAAGGCCGAGGGCGACAAGGTCCGCTCCGGCGAGGCCATCGCCGAGGTGGAGACGGACAAGTCGAACCTCCAGATCGAGGCCTACGACGACGGCCTGCTGCTGAAGATCGTCACCGCCGAAGGCCAGTACGCGAACGTGGGTGCGCCCATCGCGTTCATCGGCCAGAAGGGTGACCGGATCGCCTCGCCGGAGGAGCCCGCGGCGGAGGACCGGCCGCAGGCGCCGTCCGCGACGCAGCAGGCCACCGCGCAGAAGAGCGAGGCCCCGCGCCCCTCCGCCGGCGCACCTTCCGGTGGCGGCGCCCAGGCGCCGTCCGGTGGCCGCATCCGCATCTCGCCGCTGGCGAAGAAGATCGCGCGCGACCGCGGGATCGATCCGCGGACCCTCCAGGGCTCCGGACCCCAGGGCCGGATCGTGAAGCGGGACGTGGAGGGCGCAAAGGCCGCTCCGCGGGCCGCCGCAACGGGCGCAGCGCAGCCGGCAGTGGCGGCGCGGATGCTCGGGGAGCGGGTGGAGCCGAAGCGGGTGGAGATCAGCGGCATGCGCCGGGTGATCAGCCAGCGCATGACCGAGGTGAAGCCGGGCGTGCCGCACTTCTACCTCTCGATGGACATCGAGATGGACGCGGCGCTGGACATCCGGACGGAGGCGAAGGCGCTCGAGTCGAAGGTGTCGGTGAACGACATCATCGTGAAGGCGGCGGCGCTGGCGCTGAAGCGGGTGCCGAAGATGAACGTCTCGCACGCCGGCGATCACGTGCTCCAGCACGAGAACGCGGACGTGGGCATCGCGGTGGCGATCGAGGACGGGCTCATCACGCCGGTCATCCGGGACGCGGACCTCAAGGGGCTCGGGCAGATCAGCGCCGAGTCGCGGGATCTGGCGGAGCGGGCGCGGTCGCGGAAGCTCAAGCCGGAGGAGTACACCGGCGGGTCGATCACCATCTCCAACCTGGGGATGTACGGGATCGACTCGTTCATCGCGGTGATCAACCCGCCGCAGGCGGCGATCGTCGCGGTGGGCGCGGTGGCGGACAAGGTCGTGGTCCGGGACGGCGAGATGGTCGTCCGGAAGATCATGACCGCCACGCTCTCCGGCGATCACCGCGTGATCGACGGGGCGCTGGGCGCCGTGTACCTCAAGGAGCTGAAGGCGCTCCTCGAGCACCCGCTGCGGCTGCTCTTCTAGGACCCTGGGGCCCCGTGCCCCTCTGCTGAAAAAACCTGGGGCCCGGCCTGCACTCACCTGCGGCCGGGCCCTTCGTGAAAACGCACGCTTGAATCGTCAGGAACCGGACACGGAGGCCTATTCGTCGCTGTGGGGCACCTTGCGCTCCAGCTCGCGCTGGGCCTCGGTGACCTCGGCCGGGTCCTCATGTTTGCCGTGCCGGACGAACTCCGCCTCGTGCTCCTCGGAGCGGGCGGGGATGCCGGGCCAGTCGTGCGGCGGGCGGGAGGACACCTTGCGGTGCGTCACGTCGCCGATCTCCTTCGGATGCACCTTCTTCTCGGGGTCGATCTTGCGGGTCATCTGCACACCTCCTGTGGAGACGGTGCGCGCCGGCGAGCGCTCCGGCCACGCCCGCTCGGCCGCCCGCACGCCCTGGGACCGGCAGACCCGGGGACGCTGTTCGCTTCGACCCCAGCGCCCATCTTCCGCTCATGGACAGTGAGCACGACGCCATGACCGCAGACGTGCATCCGCTCGCGGGGGACGTCACCCGCGCGTTGTCCGGGCTCGTCTTCCCCGCCGACCGCCGCGAGCTCCTCTTCGTGGCGCGCGAGAACGAGGCCCCAAGGACGCTGATGAGCCTCTTCGCCGCGCTGCCGCACCGCCGCTTCATCAGCCCCGAGGACGTGGTGGACGCCGTCGAGCGCCACGCGCTGCCGGAGCCGGGCCCCTCTCGCTGACGCCTCCGCGCGCGCTCAGGCCGCGCCGGAGAGATCCAGATCCACCCCGCCGTCGTCCGGCTCGTCTTCGGCGCCGTTCGCCTCGACGACGATCACCGCATCCGCCGCCGGCCCGCGCTTCGGCCCGCCACCGGCCGGATCCGGCACCGTGGCTCCCTCGTTTCCCTCCGCGCGCCGCAGGCGCAGGGTGAAGACGCTGCCCCCGCCCGGCTCTGAGCGGACGTCCACGCGCCCGCCGTGACGCTGGAGGATGCCCCAGGTGGCGGTCAGCCCGAGCCCGATGCCCTTGCCCACGCCGCGGGTGGTGAAGAAGGGCTCGAAGATGCGGTGGAGGTTCTCGGCCGGGATGCCGCAACCGTCGTCCTCGATCTCGACGAGGATCTCGTCACCCGCGTTGCGGCTGCGGACGCCTATCCGTCCTTCGGCTCCAATCGCCTGGCGCGCGTTGCGAAGCAGGTGCGCCAGCGCCTGATCGAGCTCCAGCGGATCGATCAGCGCCTCGCCCTCCGCCTCGAGCGCGAGCGTCACCCGCGCTGCGTCCGGCCCCAGCTCGCTGCGCACGGTGCGGGTGACTGCCGCGCGGGTGCAGGCGGAGTGGGCGCTGCGCATCTGCTGCCGCGAGAGCTCCCGCAGCGCGCGGACGATCTCCTTCACCCTGCGCGCCCCGTCGAGCGACTCCTCCACCATCTCCACGCCCTCGTCGACGAGGAGGTCGTCGAGGTCCTCCACCGCCTCCAGCGCCTGCAGCGCCTCGGCGGTGCGGCCCTTCTTCAGCAGCGCCGCGGCCCTGCGCGCGCCTGCCACCGCGTCACCCAGCTCCTTCAGGTTCTGCTTCAGCGTGCTGAGGTTCGAGGCGAGGAACGCCATCGGGTTGTTGATCTCGTGCGCCGCGCCCGAGGCCAGCTGCCCGAGCGACGCCAGCCGCTCCGTCTCGCGCAGCCGGTGCTCGAGCAGCCGCTGCCGCGTGATGTCCTCGTAGTGGAGGACCACCCGCGAGCCCGCGGCCTCGTCGAGCCGGAAGCCGCTGACCTTGTACGTGCGCTCGCCGGCGGCGATCTCCCCGCGCAGCTCGCCGCCCTCGCGCGCCGCCACCAGCGGACAGCCGGGGCAGGGCGAGTCGCGTCCGGCGAAGAGCTCGTGGCACTTGCGCCCGTTGATCTGCGTGATCGGCGCGCCGGCGCGGTTTGCCCAGGCGAGGTTCGTGCGGCGGACGGTGAAGTCGTCCTGCACCGCGATCGGCTCTCCGATGGCGTCGAACGTCGCCTCCCACTCGCGCTTGGCGTGGGCGATCTGCGCGGTGCGCTCGCGGATCCGCTGCTCGAGCTCCGCGTTGTCGTGGAGGACCTGCGCCTGGGCGTCGCGCAGCTTCGCGGTGGCCTGCGCGTGGTGGATGGCGATCCCCACGTGCGCGCCGAGCTCCACCAGCCGCTGCAGCGCGTGCGGCGCGAACGCGTTCCGGCCCGGGCCCCGCACCGCCTCCAGCACGCCGGTGACGTCCCCGCCCATCAGCAGCGGCACCGCGATGACCGACCGCGTCTCGAAGCCCGCGAGCCTGTCGATGGCGCCGTCGAAGTGCGCGTTGTCCCGGACGTCCTCCACCAGCAGCGGCTCGCGCAGCCGCGCCACCTCGCCGGCGATGCCCTCGCCCGGCGCGAGCCTCACCTTCTCGATCCGGCCGCCGCCGGTCCCCGACACGACGTCGAAGGTCAGCCCGCCGCTCTCCGGATCGCGCAGGAGCAGGCGCGCGCCGTCCGCGTCGCACAGCTCGCGCACCCTCGAGATGGACTCGCTGAGCACCTGCTGCAGGTCGAGCTGCAGCGCGATGCTCTGCGCGAACCGGCTGACCTGGGTGGCGGTGTGCAGCCGCTCCGCCTCCTCGCCCACGGCCACGAGCTCGCGGAGGTCCTTCAGCCGGCGGCGCGCGCCCTCCACCGCACCGGCGAGGAGGAGCGGGTCGAGCACGTACTCCGGCTCCACCCCGTCGAGCAGCGCCTCCTCGGCCTGCGTCGGCGGATCCCCGAGCAGCAGCGGGACGCCGCCCGCCGCGTGGACGCGCCGCGCCACCGCCTCCCAGCCCTCGACGCGGCCGAGCACGACGACGTCCGCCCAGCCGCCCTCCACCGCGCGCACCACGCCGTCGGGGCTCTCGGGCTGTGGACGCACCCCTGCCGCGGCGAGCACCGCACAGGCGGCACCCGTCGCGTCCGCGTCGAGCAGGAGGGGAACGGCGGGACCTTCCATGGGACTGCCCAGCGGGCGTCAGGCCACTGCGGCCCGAGGCGCCGGCTCCTCCTCGATGAGGATGGCACCGTCCTCGTCGCGCACCAGCCGGCCGATGCCGGGGTGCTCGCGCTCGAGCTGGGCGATGAAGTCGTGCTGCCGGCGCACGGTGGCGAGCAGCCGCCGGTTCTCGCGCTGCAGGTCGAGCTGCTCGAACGCGAGGTGCAGGGTGACCTTCAGCTCGTTGTCGTCCCAGGGCTTGGTGAGGAAGCGGTAGATCTCGCCCTCGTTGATCGCCTCGATCGCGGTCTGCATGTCCGCGTGGCCGGTGAGCATGATCCGCACCCCGTCCGGCCAGCGGTTGCGCACGACCTTCAAGAGCTCGAGCCCCGTCATGTCCGGCATGAGGTGATCGCTCATCACCAGGTCGACCGGCTGTTGCTGCAGCAGCTCGATCCCCGCGGCAGCGCTGTTGGCGAGGAAGAGCTCGTAGCCCTCCTTGCGGAGGCTTCGTCTGAGGGCCTTGAGGACGTTCTCTTCGTCGTCCACGATCAGGACGCGGCGGGGCGGGGCGGACATCGTGTGGGCGCTCCTTGGTGGGCGGGCCCCTCCTCTTCAAGCGCCGGGCCACCGCGAAAGGGCCGGGATCCGGAAGGAAAGGCGCCCCACCGGCCGGGTCACGGTCTACCGCGAGGTCGCACAGGACCCCACGCGCGCCTCAACGTCTCCTACATTCCAAAACAGGCAAAACATGCAATCATTGCAAGGGGTTGCAATAGCTCGATCCTCCTCGTACTGTGGGTAAAGAAGGACGGGTGGTCGGGGGGAACAGGATTCCCACATGGTGGTGGAGGTATGGCAGCAACCGACCCTTTGCCGAGCGTCGTCTACGTAGACGACGAGCCGCTCAACCTGCGCGTCTTCGAAGCGAACTTCCGCGCCCGCTTCCGCATCCTCACGTTCCGCGAGGGCACGGCGGCGTTGGCCGCGCTGGCCGAACGTGCGGGCGAGGTGGCGGTGCTCGTCTCGGACCAGCGCATGCCCGGGATGACCGGGGTGGAGCTGCTCGAGCGCGCGCGCGGGGTGGCGCCGGATGTGCGCCGCATGCTCATCACCGCCTACTCGGACATGCAGGCGGTGATGGACGCGGTGAACCGCGGCCAGGTCGTGCGCTACTTCGTCAAGCCGTGGGTGCGCGAGGAGGTCGCCGCCGCGCTCGACGACGCGGTGGGCATCTGGACGCTGCAGCGCCGCATCGCCGAGGTCGAGGCGCAGATGCTCCGCTCGCAGCGGCTGGCCGCGCTGGGGCAGGTGAGCGCGGGCATCGCCCACGAGCTGATGAACCCGGTGAGCTACCTCACCCAGAACGTCTCCAGCCTCCGGCGGGACCTCGAGCTCTTGCGCGGCTGGATGGAGTCGCGGCGCAGGGAGGGCGAGGACCCGGACGTCTTCCAGGTGCTGGAGGATCTGCCGAACCTCCTCGCGGACGTGGAGACGGGCGCGCGGCACATCCGGCAGGTGGCGTTGAGCATCCGGTCGCAGGCGCGTGGCGACGAGCTCGAGCGCCACTCCGGCATCCGCGAGGTGGCGGAGTACGCGACCCGCATCGCCCGCGCGCAGCTGCGCGAGCGCGCCCGCATCCAGCTGCGCGGGGACCCCGTGCTCGTGGCCATGGGGCCGGTGAGGCTCGGGCAGGTGATGCTGAACCTCCTCATCAACGCCACCCAGGCACTGGAGCTGGTGGACCGCCCGGGCCTCGTGGAGGTGGCGTGGCGGGTGGAGGGGGAGCGGGTGATCATCGATCTCTCGGACAACGGTCCGGGCATGTCACCGGAGGTGCAGCTGCGCGCGTTCGAGCCGCTCTTCACCACCAAGCCGGCCGGCGTGGGCACCGGGCTCGGCCTCTCCATCTGCCGGGAGTTGGTGGAGAAGGCGGGCGGGTCGCTGCAGCTGCGCAGCGTGCCCGGCGAAGGAACGCGCGTGGAGCTCAACCTCCCGCTGGCGCAGCCGGAGGCCTGAGCCCGAACGCGGCGCGCAGCGTCGTCCACAGCCGGCGCAGGCCTTCGCTCTCCGCCTCGGGGACGCCGTCCACCAGCAGCCGCGCCACCGGCGGGTGGTCCTCGCGCACCGTGAGCTCCACCCACAGCGCGTGCACCCCGTCCGCGCCCACGAGCACGTAGAGGTCGGTCACCGCGTCGAAGGGCACCGTCTGCGTCGTCGGTCCGCGCAGCCCGCCGGGCAGATCGAGCCGCAGGGTCTCGGTGCCGAAGTGCAGCAGAAAGCGCCGCCGTCCGCGCGCCCGCCGCTCCAGCGCCCCGGAGAGAAGGAACAGCCCTCCGCCCACCGCGGCCAGCGCCGCAGGCCACCCTGTGCCACTCCCGCTGACGAGCGCCGCCACCGCCGCCAGGCCCGCGCCCAGCGCGCCGAGCATCGCGACGTCCGCCGCGAGCCTTCCGCGTCCGGGCCCTCGCGCCGTCTCCCCCACGAGGACCGGCGGGTCGTAGCGCAGGCTCACGTCGCCCACCCGCCCGCTGGGCGGCGGGTTCTGCGCGAGTGCCCGCTCGAAGCTCACCCGGCAGAGCGTACCGTGCCCGCGCGTCCTCGCACCGGCCGTCCGCATCGGGCCTCCGCGTGAGATGCTCGGGCGACGTGAGCCCGCCGCCAGAGCCTCCTCCGCCTCCTCCGACACCCGCCGATCCGCTCACGCCTGCGGTGGCCTTCGTGGAGCGGCTGCACGCCGCGGTGGACGGGCTGGCGGCGCAGACCGCGCAGAGGCTCGGCGCACGCCTGACCTGCCGGATGGGCTGCTCGGGCTGCTGCACCGACGGGCTGACCGTCTTCGAGGTCGAGGCCGAGCGCATCCGCCGCGCCCACGGCGAGCTTCTCCAGAAGGAGACGCCATCACCCGCAGGCGGCTGCGCGTTCCTCGACGAGCGGGGCGCGTGCCGCATCTACGCCGAGCGGCCCTACGTCTGCCGCACCCAGGGCCTCCCGCTGCGCTGGCTCGAGGAGGAGGAGGGGACGGGCGAAGTGGTGGAGGCCCGCGACATCTGTCCGCTGAACGCCGAGGGCGCGCCTCTCGAAGAGCTCCCGCCCGAGGACTGCTGGACGGTGGGCCCGTTCGAGTCGCGGCTGCGCGCGGTGCAGGAGAAGCTCGACGGGGGAGAGGGGAGGCGCGTCGCGCTGCGGTCGCTGTTCGCGAAGCCCTGAGCCGTGAAAAGCAGAAGCCCCGGAAACCTTTCGGCCTCCGGGGCTTCGCTTTGTGACCCTGCCGGGATTCGAACCCGAGTTTGTGCCGTGAGAGGGCACCGTCCTAACCGCTAGACGACAGGGCCGGAACTGCGCGCTGCGTTTACTCCCGACCGGTCATCGCGTCAACAGCCTGTTTCGACTTCCTGCTGCTGCTGCGACCACCGGGTACTGCGTGCTGGGGGACTAGGATTCGAACCTAGATAGCCAGATCCAGAGACTGGCGTCCTACCCTTAGACGATCCCCCAAGGACCGCGCTGCTCTCTACCACTTCTACTTCGCGGGGCGAACGATGAAGATTCTCACCTCGTCGTTTGCCTCGTAGATGTTCAAACCCTCGAAGTTCTTCCCCGACGGGTTCTGGATGTGAAAAGCCTTTACGCCCGGCTGATTCACAATCGACCTGCGTGGGAACCGGTCGGGGGGGTACACCGTCCGGTAGTACTTGAGAGTGGTCTCAAGATCCCCGGGCGCCCGATAACGATTCTCACCCACCTGCCTCACGCCGTCCGGCATCTGGACGCCGCCCACCACCTCTGCGCCTGCACCCACCGGAAGAAGCAACATCAGCCCGGCGAGCCACAGCGGGCGCGGCTTATAAAAAGCGCCCTTCGGGGTGTCAAGCGTCGCGTTCATGGGCGGGAAAGATAGGGCCACGCGGAGAGCACGTCCATGTAAACCGCGATGACGCCGTGCAGGAGCGCGCCGTACCAGAAGCTCCGCGTGCGCAGCGCGAGCACCCCCAGCGCGATGCCCGCGACGATCGATCCGAGCGCCTCGGCCTCGGGCTTGCCCAGGTGCATCAGCGCGAAGGGCACCGTCTGGATGAGGATCGCGCCGCCGCGTCCGAAGCGCGGCAACAGCCCGTTGAGCATCCACCCGCGGAAGAAGAACTCCCAGCCCACGAAGTAGAGGAAGTAGGCGGCCTCGTAGGCGATGAAGAGCCAGAGGTTCAGCTCCATCACCCGCGTCGCGCCCTCGGGCGAAACGCGCATCATGTACGCGTGCTGGCCCGCCAGCGGGTAGGCGCCGGAGAACATCTTCGTCCCCGAGGCGATCCACACCGCCGGCGCCATCACCGCGAGGAACACGAGGCTCAGCTTCAGCCCCGCGCGCCAGTCGCCGAGACCCAGGCCGTAGCGCCGCGTGAACGCACCGCCGGTCACCCGCGCAAGCAGCAGCGGCGCGAAGAGGTAGAGCACCACGCTCGAGCCGAACCACCAGAAGTAGGGGAGCGCGCCCGCGATCGGGCTGCTCGCTACCGACGCGCCGAAGGTCCGCCGGAAGAAGCCGGTGGAGCCCTGGTAGTGCGAGATGATCAGCAGCGCGCACGAGCCGGCGACGATCACCATCGGCTCGCCGCCGAGCTCCCGGAGCCACGGGGCGAGCCAGGCGCGCAGCCTCCCGACGAGGCCGCCCTTCACGCGCCGAAGCCGAGCGCCTCGTCGATGCGGCGCAGGGACTCTTCCTTCCCGATGAGCTCCAGCGTGTCGCCGATGCCCGGGGACGCGGTGTTGCCGGTGACCGCCACGCGGATGGGCTGCGCGACCTTGCCCATGCCCACCGACTTCTCCTCGCTGACGACCTTCACCACCTCTTCGAGCGCGGCCGCGTTCCACTCCGCACCGGCGAGCCGGTCACGCGCGGCCTGGAGGATGGGCTTGCTCTCCGCGCCGAGGTGCTTCTTCGCCGCCTTCTCATCGAGCTGCACGCCGCGGCCAAAGAAGTAGCGCGCGGTGTCCGCCATCTCCGCCAGCGTCCTCGCCCTCGGCGCGAGCAGGGTGACGATCTTCGTCAGCGCCGGCGTCACGCCTGAAGCGCCCGCGCCGGGCACGCGCTCCTCGAGGAAGGGCAACAGCCGCTTCGCGACCTCCTCCGGAGGCATCGCCTTGAGGTACTGCTGGTTCAGCCAGGAGAGCTTCTCCGGGTTCCACACGCCGGACGTGGAGCCGACCTGCGAGAGGTCGAACCACTCGAGCTGCTTCTCGCGCGGGATGAACTCGTCGTCGCCGTGCGACCAGCCGAGCCGGACGACGAAGTTCAGCAGCG
Organism: Pseudomonadota bacterium; assembly: GCA_023423535.1. Lineage (GTDB taxonomy): Bacteria > Myxococcota > Myxococcia > Myxococcales > Myxococcaceae > JAFAFL01. The sequence continues at coordinate 89,838 of JAFAFL010000094.1, read as the reverse complement.
CCTCGGGAAGGATGCCCGCGGCCTTGTGCACCATCACGTCGGCCTCGGGGTGCTTGCGCTTGGAGAGCTTCTCCTTGTCCGGCCCGAGGATGAGCGGGAAGTGCGCGAACAGCGGCGGCTGCCAGCCCAGCGCGCTGTACAGCATGAGCTGCGGGAAGGTGCTGTTGATGTGCTCCTGACCGCGGCCCACGTGGGTGATCGCCATCAGGTGGTCGTCCACCACGCAGCCGAAGTTGTAGAGCGGGATCCCGTCGCCCCGCATCATCACGAAGTCGTCCATGTCGCTCAGCGGCTTGGCGATGCGGCCGAGCACGAGGTCCTCGAACGCCAGCTCTCCCTCACCGGACGGCGCGCGGAAGCGGATGACGTGATCGGTGCGGCCCTCGGGCGGGGCGGTCAGCTCGCGGCAGTTGCCCTCGTACTTGAACGCGCGCTTCTCGCCCTCCGCGACCTTGCGGCGCGCCTCCAACTCCTCGCGGGTGCAGTAGCACCGGAAGGCCTTCTTCTCCGCGATGAGCCGGTCCGCGTGCTCGCGGTAGGTGTCCAGCCGCTGCGTCTGGAAGTAGGGCGCGTAGGGGCCCTCCTTGCCCGGGCCCTCGTCCCAGTCGATGCCCAGCCAGGAGAGCCCGTCGAGGATCGCCTGCACGGACGCTTCGGTGGACCGGACGCGGTCGGTGTCCTCCATGCGGAGGATGAAGGTGCCGCCGGACTTACGTGCCTGCAGCCAGTTGAACAGCGCCGTGCGCGCGCCGCCGATGTGCAGATATCCAGTGGGAGAGGGAGCGAAACGCAGCCTGGGAGCAGACGCCATGGGGCGCCGCGAATAACACAAAGTGCCCGGAGATACGCTAGGTTGTGAGCCTGTCCGGGCCGGGGAGAGTGGTCATGCGTCAGTCGTACATCGGCCTGCCGGCCCTGATCTCAGCGGTGCTCCTCACCGCTCCTTTCGTCGGCGACGCGGGGGCCACCACGCTGGTGTTTCTCGACGTCCCGGCGAAGGCCAGGGGCGCAGATCTCATCGTGCAGGGGACCGTCGTCTCGCAGGGCTCGCGCTGGACCGGCGACGGGCGGCGCATCGTCACCGACACCGTGGTGAAGGTGGGCGACGTGTGGAAGTCCCATGCCTCGGGCGAGCCTCCGAAGACCGTCACCGTCCGCCAGCCGGGCGGCGTCGTCGGCGACCTCGCGCAGCGGGTGGACGGCGTGGCGCGCTTCGAAGAGGGCGAAGAGGTCGTGCTCTTCCTCGAGGCTCGACCCGGCGGCGCGTGGCTCCTCCACGGCATGGCGCAGGGCAAGTACCGCATCGAGCGCACCTCCGACGGGAAGGGCGCGTTCGCGGTGCCGGCGGTGACCGGTGAGGCGAGGCTCGTCGATCCGAAGACCGGCGCGGAGAGCGTGCAGCGCAACGAGACGGTGGAGCTCTCGGCGCTGCGGCGGCAGGTGGCGCAGGCGGTGGGGAGCGCGCCGGAAGAGGGCGTTCCCTCGGGTCCGGTCACGCCGGTGAAGCCGGAGGGGAAGTGAGCGCGGCGCTGGTCCTGGCGCTCGTGTTGACGGCGAGCAACGACCCCTACAACCGCAGCCGGGTGGACCCCTTCTCGCAGGACTCGCACTGCCTGTGGTGGGACCAGAAGGAGCTCGTCTTCCACGCGAACGAGGCGGGCAACCCGGACACGCGCGGCGAGACCGAATACGAGGCGCTGCGCCGCTCCATCGCCTCGTGGAACAGCGCGGCGCAGGCGTGCGGACACCTCACGATGCGCGAGGGCGCTCGCACCACGGAGAAGAAGATCGGCGTGGAGACCGCGGGCGGCACGGACCGGAACCTCGTGGTGTACCGGCAGACCTCCTGCAGCGATGTCGTGCCCGCTTCGGATGCGTGCTGGGCCGACGAGACCTGCATGAACCTCTACGACTGCTGGCTCGGCTCGCGCGCGACGATCGGGCTGACCACCACGACCTTCGAGACGCGGACCGGCCGCATCTTCGACGCGGACATCGAGCTCAACGCGGCGTGGTTCGTCTTCACCACCGTGGACGCGCCGCCCTGCGTGTCGCCGAACTTCAACCAGGGCTGCGTGGCCACCGACGTGGAGAACACGCTCACCCACGAACTGGGACACGCGCTGGGGCTCGACCACACGACCTTCCCCGGCTCGACGATGAACCCCACCGCGCCGGGCGGGGAGACGGCGAAGCGGAACCTCGACACCGGCTCGAAGCGCTTCGTGTGCGAGACCTACCCCGTGAACTCGCCGCCGCGCGACTGCGTGATCATCAGCGCGGCGCCGCCGAACGAGCTCGGCGGTGAGGCCGGGTGCTTCAGCGGCGGCTCGCTGGCGGTGCTGGGGATGGGGCTGGGCGTCGTGCTCGCGGGCCGCCGGCGACGGCACTGGAGCGCAGAGAGGTGAACCCGCGCGGCGCACGGACGCGGAAGGCGCTGCTCGTGGCGGGCTCGATCCCGCTCGCGGCCCTCCTGTCCGTGGCGTCGGTGATCGCCGTCGGCACCGCGCGCGCGCAGGAGGAGGCGGCACCCGCGGCGTTCCTGCGGACGCGGGATCCTCGCAGCGGCGTGTGCCTGCACTGGACGACGCGGCAGTACCTCTACCACTACCACTCGGCGGGCTCGTCGCAGACGCCGGGCAACGCCGAGTTCGTGGCGATGGAGGCCGCGTTCGACTCGTGGCGCAAGGTGGCGGAGGCGTGCAGCGACTTCACCTTCGAGGCCGGCGCGATGGTGGGCACCGCTCTCGTCGGCTACGACAAGGAGCGGGCGGACAACACCAACGTCATCACCTTCCGCGAGCGCTCGTGCGCGCAGGTGGTGCCGGAGGACGACCCCTGCTGGGACCCGCCGGCGGGCACGCCGTCGTGCGACAACAAGTACCAGTGCTGGGACAACGGCGAGCGCGTCATCGCCCTGACCACGAGCACCTTCAGCAAGGTCACCGGCGTCATCTTCGACTCGGACATCGAGTTCAACGCCGCGCCCGACGACACCGGCGCGCGCTTCCTCTTCACCACCATCTCGCAGCCGCCGTGCGATCCGGAGCGGCAGTCCGCGCTCTGCGCCGCGACGGACATCCAGAACACGCTGACGCACGAGCTCGGTCACGTGATCGGGCTCGACCACGTGGAGGTGCAGGGCTCGACGATGGAACCGACCGCGCCCATCGGCGAGACGGCCAAGCGGATCATCGACGAGGGCACCGCCGCCGGTTTCTGCCTCGCCTATCCGAAGAAGCGGCCGTCACCTCCGTGCGAGGAGGTGGACGAGAAGATCATCGCGGTGAACCGCGGGACCCCCGGGCTCGTCGCGATCGGCTGCAGCGCCGTGCCGGGACGAGCGGACGCGGGCACCTGGCTGGGGCTCGTGGCCATCTTTTCTGCGCTCGCGGGGGTGCGGTTTCGCGGGAGGGACGGCCGCTCGGTGGACTAACCTCCGCGCTCTCTTGGGCCGGAGGGGAGGACTCCAATGAAGAAGCAGCTCTCTTGTGCGGTGGCCGCGGCCGCCGCGTTTGCGCTCTCTGCGTGTGGTGGCGGCGACGACTGTCCCACCGGAGGTCGCGGCTCGCTCGACCTTGCGGTGACGGGACTGCCGGAGGGCGTCGCGGCGGCGATCACCCTGCGCGGTCCCGAGGGCGCCGAACGCACCGCGACCGGTGGCGGCGTGCTGAGCGATCTCGAGAGTGGACCGTGGACCGTTTCCGGCGATCCGGTGGCCGCGCCGGGCGGGCGGGTACGGCGCGCGTTCGACGTCGCGGAGCCGGTGGAGGTCTGCGTGCCGAGCGATGAGGGAACGACCGCGTCGATCCGCTACGCCGATATCCCCACCAGCGCGCGGCTGTGGACGGTGGCGCAGAGCAGCGCGGGGCGCTTCCTCTCCTTCGCGGAGAGCGCGCTCGGGGCCACGGCGACCGTGTCTCCGTCGTCTGCGTCGTTCGCCCGTCCGGAGGTCGCGGGTCACAACGGCGGCGTCGCCTTCGACAAGCGCGGGAACCTCTGGGCCGCGGACGCGTCGGGCAGCGTGAAGCGGATCCCCGCCGCAGCGCTCGGCGCGAGCGGCACCGCGGAGGCGGACATCGTCCTCACCGGCTTCGGCGGCGGGATCCCGGGGCCCACGCACCTCGCGTTCGATCGCGACGGCAACCTGTGGGTGTCGCTCGGCGCGGCGAAGAAGGTCGTGCGCCTCGCGCCGGATCAGCTGGTCGTCTCCGGCGCGCCCACCGCGGCGATCGAGCTCTCCACCGGCGACGAGGCGCCCGGGCCGCTCGCGTTCGACTCGGACGGCAACCTGTGGGTGGGGACCACTGCGCGGCTCCACCGGTTCGACGCGGGCCGGCTGAGCACCACGCTCTCTGTCCCGAACCACTCCATCGAGCCGCGGACCGGCGGTGCTTCGGACACGTCTCTTCGCGGCCCTTCCGCGCTCGCGTTCGACGCGGCCGGGAATCTCTGGGGCTCGTTCTTCACGCCAAACGTCATCGCGCGGTTCACGCCGGCGGAGCGCAACGGGACCGGCGAGGTGCAGGTCACGCCGGGCGTGCAGCTGAAGATCGCGGTGAGCGCGCTGCTCGACGGGCTCGTCTTCGACGAGGACGAGGGCCTTTGGACGCCGCTGTCGGGCGGCACGTTCGGAAGACTCTCTCCCGCGCAGCTCGCGGCGAGCGGCAGCGTCACGCCGGAGATCGTGCTCACCTCCGACCAGCTCAACAGCGCGAACGACCTCGCCGTGTTCCCCGCGCCCGCGTTCACGCCGCTCTTCGGCCGGTTGCCGTAGCCGCGCGTGGGCCCGGTCCCCAGGTGCGGCTCAGGGGGCCAGCGCTCGTCGCAGGAGGTCGGTGGTCTGACGGACGTGGCGGAGGAGCTGCCGGCGTGGGAGCTCCTGCAGGCGTGCGGGGTTGGCGAGCACCTCGTCGAGCGTTGCGCCCGCGCACCGGGCGAGACCACCGAGCAGCCCTGTGCCCATCACGCTGGAGACGAGGTCCGCGGCAAGCTCCACCGGCACGTCGGCCCGCACGCTGCCCGCCCTCTTCGCGGACCTCAGGCGGGCGCAGAGCGCCGAGCGCGTCGACTCGTGAAGCGCGGCATGTACGCGCGCGGCGGCCGGATCCGAAGTCGGGAGCGCGGCGCGGGCGCCCAGCGCGGCCAGCTCCGGTTCGTGCCTGAACAGCGAGAGGCCGCCGAGAAACGCAGCCTCCAGCCAGTCGAAGAGATCTCCTCCGATGGCGTCGGGCGCGGGCTCGGCGCTGCGCTTTCGCTCGGGGAGATGGTGGGTGAGAAGCCAGCCGTAGATATCCTGCTTGCTCGCGAAGTACTGGTAGAGGCTGCCCTTCGCGACGCCTGCCGCGGCGGCGATCCGGTCCAGCGACGCGACGGCGTAGGCGTTGCGTGCGAACTCGGAGACGGCGGCGCCGATGACGCGGCGTCGCTTCTCCTCCGGGAGCGCGAGAAAGGTCTGGCTGGGCATCAGCGCGCCGCCTGCAGTTGCTCGCGTGTGAGCGCGGCGAGGGCCTCGCGGTTCTGGGGTACCGCCGCCCAGCGGGAAACCGGCGCCGGCACGCCGGGACGGTCCCAGTAGCCACCGGTCGAGGCTCCGGCCTCGGCGCTCGTGGCGAGCCACACGTACGTCTTCGCCATCTCCTCCGGCGAGAGCGAGAACGCGGACTTCACCGCGTACATCGCGCGCAGGGGCCACGCCAGGCCGGGGTAGCGCGCGGTATCGACCTTCACGTTGGTGACGCGGACGCCGTGAAAGCGGACCCCCGTGTCCCGCCAGCGGTCGGCCTCGTGGAGCATCCACGCGAGGTGCGCGAGCTTCGAGTGGTAGTACGCGCGCGGGACGCTGAAGCGGCGGCGCTCGAACTGGGGATCCGCGAGGTCCACCTCGAGGCGGGGGAACATCATCAGCCCCTTCGACGTCACCGCGATCACCCGCGCGTCCGGGCGCTCCTGGAGGCGCGGCATCAGCAGCTCGGTGAGCAGCGCAGGCCCGAGGTGGTTGGTCGCCCACGTCGTCTCGGCGCCCTCCGGCGACACCGTCCGCTTCTTCTGGCGGATGTCGAAGTAGGCGGCGTTGTGGATGAGCACGTCCAGCCGCTCCACCCGCGCCGCGGCGTCACGGATGGAGCGGCGAGAGGCCATGTCGAGCCCGAGCACGGACACCTGCGCGCCGGGTACCGCCGCGCGGAGCTCCAGCGCCGCCGCTTCGCCCCGGGAGAGGTCCCGGCAGCCGAGCAGCACGCGGTGCCCCGCTCGGGCCAGCTGCAGCGCCGCCGCACGGCCGATGCCGGCGTTGCCGCCGGTGATGAGAGACGTCGGTGAGTCGGGGGGCATGAGAGGACTCCCGCGTTCCGGTGGAAGTGACTGGCCAGTCATATGACTGGTAAGTCATCGCGCGCAACGTCCGGAATCGCCCGCTCGTCAGTCCGAGAAGACGTCCCAGCCGATCTTCACGCTCAGCGCGGCGACGACGAGCAGCACCACGAAGCGGATGAGCCTCGCGCCGCCCTTCACCGCGAGGTGCGCGCCGATGAGCCCGCCGGTGAACTGGCCGGCGGCCATCGGCAGCGCGACCTTCCAGAGCACGAAGCCCTGCAGGCCGAAGAAGACGACCGCCGCGAGGTTCGAGGCGAAGTTCACGACCTTCGCGTCCGCGGTCGCCTGCGGCAGTGGAAGCGCGAGCAGCCCAACGAAGAGCGCGATGAGGAAGGTGCCGGTCCCCGGGCCGAAGAAGCCGTCGTAGGTCCCGATGACCAGCGCGATCAGCGCGGCGCGGCCGGCGGCGTGACCCCGGGAGATCGCCGGACGGGCGCCCTCGCGAGGCCGGTAGAGGGCCATGAAGATCGCCACCACCACGAGGAGGAAGAGGACGATCGGGCGCAGCGCGTCCGGCTTCACCGTGAGGACTCCCGCCGCGCCCATCAGCGAGCCCACGAAGCCGAGCGGGAAGGTCAGCCGAGCGCGCCGCGTCTCCACCAGGCCCTCGCGGTGGTAGCGCGCGAGCGCCGCAAAGGAGCCGAACACGCTCTGCCCCTTGTTCGTCCCCAGCGCGAGGTGCGGCGGCAGGCCGACCGCCAGCAAGGAGGGCAGGGTGATCAGCCCCCCGCCGCCCGCGATCGCGTCCACCAGCCCCGCGGCCAGCGCCGCGCCCACCAGCAGTCCGAGCTCCCACAGGCCGAGGTCCACCCCGCGGCTCTTACGGGCGCGTCAACAGCGCGGCAAGCGCGGGCGACGAAAGCCCCTTCCCCGCCACCGAAAGGCGATCCGCAGCGGACGAAAGGCCTCTCCCGCCCAACGAAAGGACCTTCCCGCCCAACGAACGGCGATCCGCGGCGAACGAAAGGCCTCTTCCCGCCAACGAAAGGCGATCCGCGACCAACGAAAGGCGATCCGCGACCAACGAAAGGCCTCTCCCCGCCAACGAAAGCCCCCTCCCCGCCGGCAAAAGGCCATTGGCGTGGCAGCCGGGCAGGCGCGCTTCGTTGCATGGCGGGCAATCGACGCTGTGCCGAGTCGGCAGGACAGCTACATTGTCCCCGTGGCCATCGCGTTCTTCGACCTCGACCGCACGCTGATCGCGGGCAACTCGGCGGTGCTGTGGCTCCGCAGCGAGGTTCGCCTCGGGAACATCTCGCGGCTGAAGGGGGCGCTCGCGTCGCTGTGGGTGGCGCGCTACCACCTGGGCTTCGCCGGCAACGGCGACGGGTTGCGCCACGCGATCTCCATGCTCTCCGGCAGCCCCGAGAGTGAGCTGCGCGACCGCAGCGCGAGCTTCTACGAGGAGCACGTGCGCGGGCTCTACCGGCCGGGCGCTCGCGAGGCCCTTCAGGTGCACCGCGCGCAGGGCGACAAGCTCGTGCTGCTGACCTCGTCCTCCTTCTACATCTCGGAGCTGGTGGCGCAGGACCTCGGGCTCGACGCCATCCTCTGCAACCGCTTCGAGGTCGATGACGCGGGCCGCTACACCGGCCGTCCGCTCGGGCCGCTCTGCTACGGCGACGGGAAGCTGTCGCACGCGGAGGGCTACGCGAAGGCGCAGGGCGCGGAGCTGTCGGACTGCGCCTTCTACACGGACAGCTTCGCGGACATCCCGGTGATGCGCGTGGTGGGCCGGCCGGTGGCGGTGAACCCGGACATGCGCCTGCGCCGCGAGGCCGTGTCGCGCGGTTGGGAGATCGTCGACTGGGGCGTGCCGCAGGTGCTCTCGACCGCGACCGGTCTCGACGGCACGGCGGGCTGAGGAGCAGCCGGACGGCCTTCGCGCGCGGCGAGCTTGCGCGCCTCCTCGAAGCCGCATGCCCACCGTCTGGGCGTGGAACTCTCAGACGTCCAGGGTCTCGTCGAAGGCTTCAGCTATCCCGCGGTGCTCCTGCTGCTCACCGCGTGCGGGCTGGGCGCGCCGCTCTCCGAGGACCTCATCCTCGTGGTCGGCGGGCTCGTCGCAGCGAAGGCCGGCGGGAACCTCTGGCTGATGATGCTCACCGCGTGGGTGGGCCTCGTGATCGGCGACTCGCTGCTCTTCCGCATCGGCGCGAAGTGCGGTCCGCGGGCGACGCGGCTGCGCGGGGTGTCGAAGGTCCTCACCGCCGAGCGCGTCGCCTGGGCGCAGAAGCACTTCGACCGCCACGGCGCGCTGACGATCTTCGTCATCCGCTTCTGCGTGGGCCTGCGCGCGGTGACCTTTCTCACGGCCGGTATGAGCGGGATGAAGTACCGCCGCTTCCTCCTCGCCGACGCGCTGGCGGCGCTGATCTACGCGCCGGTGCTCGTGTGGCTCGGATACCGCTTCGGCCAGGCGGTGCTCGACGACGTGCAGGCGACGATGGGCTGGCTGGCGATGGTGCTCGTCTGTGCCGGTGCGGTGGCGCTCGGGGTGCGCTGGATGCGGCGGCGCGCGCTGCTGCGAGGCCGCCCTACCGGGGCGATCTGATTCCCGGAAGGGCTTCGTCTTTCTCGACGCGTGGAACGCTTTTTCCCACCAATTGCCGCGGACTGTCGCGCCGTGGGCGCCGCGCATGGCGCCCCGGTCCTACGGGAGGGGTGCCCCGAGGTGGCATGCGGCGTGCTCGGGTGGTGTGTGCGGATGGGAGGTCTGGTGGGGAACCTCGGTTGGTACACAGCGCGGGCGCGTCAGCTCTCGCCGAGAGACGTCGCGAAGGTCGCGGCGCGGCGTGCGTGGCGGACGGCGCGACAACTTCTCTATCGATATGGGCAGGCGCCGACGGAGGAGGAGCTCCTCGCGGCGTTCGGCGCCTCGAGCCCGGAGGCCTTGCCGGACGCGTGTCTCGTTCCTCGTCCGCGCGCCTTCTGTGATCCCTCCCGTCGCGAGGGCACGGTGATGGCGCTGCTGGAGCTGCCGGATGCCGCCGAGCGCTCGTGGGCCCGTGCGGAGCGCGCGCTGTGCCGGACCTTCCGCGTCTTCGAGCGCGAGGTCTCGTTCGGATCCGGTGGGCGTATCGAGTGGTCGGTCGATCCGGTGAGCGGCTACCGCTATCCGCTGGAGGCGGTGGGGGCGTTGGAGCTCTTCCCGCCCGGCGTGGATCCGAAGTACCCGTGGCAGCTGGGGCGGCTGGACGGGATCGTCGCGCTGGCGCAGGGCTACTGGCTCGCGTCCGCGCCCGAGGAGCGCCGCCGCTTCAGCGACGAGCTCGTGTCGCAGGTGACCGACTTCCTCTGCGCGAGCCCGGTGAACCTCGGCGTGCACTGGACCTCGCCGATGGAGGTGTCCCTGCGCGCGGCGAACCTCGCCATCGCGGTCTACATGTGCCGCGACGCGCCGGCGGTGCGCGAGCCGGGCTTCCTCCTCCAGGTGCTGCGCGCGCTCGCCGAGCACACCGGCTACGTGGAGGCGAACCTCGAGGACAAGGGCGTCACGCCGAACAACCATCTCATCGCGGATCTGGTCGGGCTGCTGGTGGTGGGGACGCTCTTTCCCGCGCTGCCCGGTGCGGCGGGACGTGCGGCGATGGCGGTGCGCAGATTGCGCGAACAGCTCCCGCTGCAGGTCGGGGTGGACGGCGTCTCCTTCGAGGACTCGACCGGCTATCACCGGCTGGTGGCGGAGCTGTCGGTGCTCGCGTTGCACTTCGCGGAGGCGGGTGAGTTCTCGCTCGGCGAGCGGGTGGAAGCGCTGACGCACGGGCTGCTCTCCGTCGGCGCGCGGATGTGCTCGGAGGAGGGGCGGGCGCCGCAGCTGGGCGACAACGACTCGGGGCGCGCGCTGCCCTTCACCGAACGGGAGAGCCTCGACCACGCGTACCTCGGGCACCTCGGCGCGGTGCTCTTCGAGGACCCGTCGCTGAAGCCGGCGGGCGTGCCGCTGTGTGAAGAGGCGGTGTGGCTGTGCGGCGAGGAGGGCGCGCGGGTGTGGGCAGGGTTGGACGCCCTCTACCGGCCGCAGTCCTTCAGCGCGCTGGGCGGAGGCGCGAACGTGCTGCGCGGCGGCGGCGGCTTCGTGGCGGTGGCCGCAGGTCCGCGAGGCCAGGCGGGCACCGGCGGGCACAGCCACAACGACCGGACGTCCTTCGAACTCCACGTGCACGGTGAGCCGGCGATCTGCGATCCCGGCAGCCCGGTCTATTCGCGCGACGCCGCGGTGCGGAACGCGTACCGGTCGAGCCACGCGCACAACGCGGTGGTGGTGGACGGCGAGGAGCAGTCCCCGTTCGATGGCGAGCGGCTCTTCGCGTTGCCGGAGGGCGCGCACTGCGTGGTGGAGCGCGTGGAGCTCGGCGAGCGGGTGGACTCGCTCACGTGCCTGCACCGTGGCTACGAGCGCCTGCCGCAGCCGGTGACGGTGCGACGCGGGTTCACGCTGCACAAGGACCTGCGCGCGCTGCTCGTGGACGAGATCCTCGACGGGAGCGGTGTGCACTCGATGCGGGTGGCGCTGCTGCTGCCCGACGCGGAGGTGCGGCTGCGCGGACCTCGCGGTGAGGAGAAGACGCGGGCGCGCGGGGTGCTGGGGGACGCGGCTTTCGACGAGTCGCTGGCGGTGGAGCTCGGGCCGAGAGACGCGCCGCGGGCGACGCTGCTCGTGGAGGCAGGGCTGGAGGTCTCTCTGGAGGAGGCGGTGACCTCACGGGGCTACGGCGAAGAGGTGCCGGCGGTGAGGGTCGTGCTGACGTGGCAGTCCGAGGTGCCCACCCGCAAGCGCTGGGTGGTGCTGTGGGACAACAAGAGGGGGGCAGCATGCGTGTGATGGTGAGCCCGCTGGTGGAACGCATTCGGCGGCGCGAGGCGAAGGTGGGCGTGGTGGGGATGGGGTACGTGGGCCTGCCGCTCGGCATCGCCTTCGCTGACGCGGGATTCGGCGTCGTCGGCTTCGACGTGGACACGCGGAAGCTGGAGCGGCTCGAGCGGGGGGAGAGCTACATCAAGCACATCCCCGGCGACGAGGTCCGCAAGGTGACGGCCAGCGGGAAGCTGCAGGCCACGAGCGACTTCGCGCGCGCGGCGGAGCTGGACTGCATCGTCATCTGCGTGCCCACGCCGCTGACGAAGGCGCGTGAGCCGGACATGACGTACGTGATCGAGACGGGCCGCGCGCTGAAGCCGCACGTGCGCAAAGGGCAGCTCTTCGTGCTCGAGAGCACGACCTGGCCGGGCACCACCGAGGAGGTGCTGAAGCCGATCCTCGAGGAGAGCGGGCTGCGCGCGGGCGTGGACTTCCACCTCGCCTTCAGCCCCGAGCGCGAGGATCCGGGCAACGCGAAGTTCAACACGCGGACCATTCCGAAGATCGTCGGCGGGTATTCGCCGGCGTGCCTCGAGGCGGCGCAGGCGCTCTACGGCAGCGCGCTGGAGAAGACGATCTCCGTGTCGTCCACGCGGGTGGCGGAGATGAGCAAGCTGCTCGAGAACATCTTCCGCTGCGTGAACATCGCGCTGGTCAACGAGCTGAAGATGCTCTGCGACCGGATGAACGTGGACGTGTGGGAGGTCATCGGCGCTGCGTCCACGAAGCCGTTCGGGTTCATGCCGTTCTACCCGGGGCCAGGGCTGGGCGGTCACTGCATCCCCATCGACCCGTTCTATTTGACGTGGAAGGCGCGCGAGTACGAGTTCCAGACGAAGTTCATCGAGCTCGCCGGCGAGGTGAACGTGCAGATGCCGCTCTACGTGGTGCAGCGCACCATGGAGGGGCTCAACCGCCACAAGAAGAGCATCAATGGCTCGCGCGTGCTGGTGCTGGGCGCGGCGTACAAGAAGGACGTGGATGACATGCGCGAGAGCCCGTCCCTGCGCGTGATCACCCTGCTCAAGGAGCGCGGCGCGGAGGTGGACTACCACGACCCGTTCGTGCCGACCGTCCGCGCCGAACACGGCTTCGAGTGGAACATGCAGAGCGTGCCGCTGACCGAGGAGGCGCTGCGTGGGTACGACGCGGTGCTCGTGCTGACCGACCACTCCACGTTGGACTACGCGTGGGTGGTGGAGAACGCGCAGCTCGTCGTGGACACGCGCAACGCGACCAAGGCGGTGGCGCGCGGGAGGGAGAAGATCCTCAAGGCTTGATGCGTGGGGCACGGCGCCGGTTCCGGAGGTCGGGAGGGGCCTCCGGAGCCGGCGTCCGTGCGTGCGGGCGCAGCAGGCAATAGCCTTACGACGTGCGGCAAGAAGACCTCCTTCAGCGCATCTCCGTGGACCCCGCCGTGTGCTTCGGGAAGCCGTGCATCCGCGGGCACAGGATCTGGGTGTCGCTCGTGCTCGACTGGCTGGCGAGCGGTCGCACCATCGAGGACGTCCTGGGCGAATATCCGCAGCTAGAGCGGGAGGACGTGCTCGCCTGTATCGCCTACGGGGCGGAGAGGGCGCGTGAGCGGCCCGGCGCGCTTCGTCCCGGGGAGACGAGCGAGGCGTGAAGGCGAAGCTCAAGCTGGACGAGAACCTCGGCAGACGGGGCCAGCAGAGGCTGCATGACGCGGGACATGACGTTCACACCGTCGTGGACGAGGCGCTGACATCGGCGACGGATGAACGGCTGGCCGAGGCATGTCGCGCTGAAGGACGCGCGCTGGTGACGCTGGAGCTCGACTTCGCGAATCCGCTTCGGTTCCCACCGGAAGAGCACGCACGAATCGTGGTGCTCCGGCTCCCGGCGGGGCGGCGTGGCCGGAGGATGGGCTCGAGGCTTCGAGGCTGGAGAGCGCGAAGGGACGGCTGCCGCTGGGTGCCTTCGAGGAGCCGGAAGCGTCGTGGCCGGCGGGTGGCGCTGGTTGAGGGGGGAAGCCTGCACGCGGATACGTGGGGGCATGGACGCGGCCATGCGGGGCTATTGCGGCTGTGCCGGTACGGGAGCCGGGATCCCTTAGCGAACGAGCGGCTGGCGCGGAGAGAGCACGGGCGCTTCGAGTACCGCACGCGGAAGGGGAGGGGCCTGGTCTTCACCGCGGATGAGCTGGTGATGTGGCTGTTGGCGGTGATGCCGCCGCGGGGCGTGCACCTGACGAGGTTTCACGGGGTAGTCACGCCGAACTCGGCCCTGCGCCGCGGGTGGTGCGGCCTCCGCCGGAGCCTTTCTCCGAGGGTGCCTCTTCCGCCGTGGCAGGGGGCGTGGTGGAGCGGGAGGCGGCGCGTCGTCGGCGGCCGAGGCTGGACTGGGCGACGCTGCAGCGGCGGACCTTCGAGGCGGACGTGTGGCAGTGCCCGTGCGGCGGGCGAAGGCGCGTGGTGGCGGTGGTGAGCGCGCGGCGGACGGCGGAGGAGGTCCTGCGGAACATGGGCCTGCTGCCGAGCCCTGCGGCGCAGGCACCACGGCCGGGCCACTCGCCGCCCCAGCTTCAGCTGGCGGTGTGACCTTGCCGCGCGGTGGACGCGGGCGTGTGAGCATCTGGGCGGGGTCCGGAGCACCACGGGTATGCCTCGAGTCGGCCCGGAGCGGGTCCCGGCACCACAGAGGGTGCCGCCGGAACGCCCGCTGGGGACTCGACATGGCGCGTGCTGATGGGGGAGCGTTCGGACGCCGCGCGCGGATCACCGCTTTGAACTTCTTCACCTCAAAATTCGGGTTTCCCGCAAGGCCATCGGCCGCGGTTACATACAAGCACAGCTTTGCTTTGTCAGTTGTTCGTCGCTCCCGAAGCAAGATAGTTCTGGGGACGGCACCTCTTCACAAGACGCCAAAAGAGTACACGAACCGTATTCGAGGAGGCCGTGGCTGGGCTCGCGGAAGTCCCACTTATGGAGTGCGCATACCTTGCCTGAATTACCGCAGACTTGGGCGCATGCGGCCAAGGTCCCTCCGGTAGGTCCGGTCAAGATCGCGGGCCCCGCATCCGTGCCAATGCCTCCATCCGGCACTTGCTGCCAAGTCTCTGGCATGCATGGGCAGTATTGAGCGACAAGCGAATGAAAAACAGGAGGCGAATCCGGGTCCGGCCGGGAGCACACCACCTGCGCTGAAGGCGCGGTTTCGCATTCATGATTCGTTTGCTCGCAAGCGCCGTAGTCGAATACAGAGGCCACGTACTCTGCCTTGTACAGCGCGCGCCGACACAAGCCTCCAATCGACGCGCAGTGATCGTCACACGACCATCGCGGACCAGGGTCAACCTTGAGGAGGCGCACCCCGCCGTCACCCCAAGCGAACCCTCCGTCTCGGGTTGGAGTCCCAGCGTCCGCGACGGATGTGCCAGCGTCAATGTCGGTGTGAGGGGGACGGCCCGGACACCCCAAGGCGATGATTGCAATGGCGACAGTTATAGAGATGTGTCTCATCGAAGGGCCCACTTTATGAACCAGTGAAAGGGTTCCTTTGCACTTTTTCCGCCCATCCCATCGGCGCATTCATTGAGCGGAGCCTCAGCAATGATTCCGAGTTCTAGGTGCTCGAAATCAGCACCGACGACCATGTCGAAACCAGGTCGCATCGACGACCGTAGATCACGCCTCCGCGATCGAATCAACCGAGGGCAGTGTTAGCGCGCCGCGAGGTGAGAGCACCAGCGCCAGCTCCGGGGGCCGGGTCGGGCCTCCGGAGTCGGCGTCCATGCGTGCGGACAGCCACCGCCTGAAGAAGCGATGTGTGGGATGGCGGCAGTGGCAAGCACACATTCCGCAGCGACAAGTGGCCCGTCGGCAGGCGCAGGTGCAGGGGCCGCAGGGACAAGCCTCGCGGCGGCAGGGGCATGTGGGCGGGGCGGGGGAGGCAAGGCCTCCGGCCGCAGCGACAAGTGGGCCCGCGGCAGAGGCCAGTGCCCGAGCGGCAGCGACACGTCGCGCCGCGCCGATCACAAGCGGCTCTGCGGAGTCCCGGGCGGTCGGTCCGGACGGAAAAGAAGAACCGCCGCGGCTGGGTGGGCCACGGCGGCGGGGTGCTCCACGAAAGAACCGCGCTACGCCGGCTGCGCGATGGGCTCCTTCTTCTTCCGCACGGTGCGCTTGGGGCCGATGAGCCGCTGGTACACCTCCGGCTGATCGATCCCGATCAGCGAGCCCGCGGTGTGCACCTGATCGAGCATCCGCTGCAGGTTGCGGTTCATCGAATCCACGAGCTGCTTGCTGAAGGCGCGGCGGCCCTTGGCGGCCTCCTGCGCGGCCTCCACGGCGCTGACGGTGGCGTGAAGCGCCTGGAGGCGTGCGTGGTCCGCGGGCTTCATCCCGATCGAGTTGGCGATCTGCCGGTGCTGGGGCACGCCCGCCTGGAACGCGTCCGGCGCCTGCAGCAGCGCGAGCGGCGTGTTCACGGTTCGCCCCGTCCTGCCGATCCCCACCTTCACGGCCTCCGGGCTGCCGCGGCCGAAGGTGGTGAGGACGGCATCACGGTAGCGGACGAGGGTCTGCCACGCGGCGGCGACGATCCTCTCGTTGTCGCGCGTGGAGCCCAGCCGCGTCGCGAACGCGGAGATGTGGCTGTTCACCGCGCTGCCGAGCTGCTGCGCGGCGGCGAGGAGGTTCGCGCGGAAGGCGGGGTCGAGGCCCCGCTCGATGAACTCGGCCTCGTGGTCCACCATCACCTCGGCGGCGATGGTCGAGAAATCCACGGTGACCTGCGGCGGGTTCCTGGTCTTCCTGGACTGTGCGGCTGGCGCTATGGGCAGCTCTGACTGGAGTTGCCGGGAGCTTGGTCGGACCGCGAGAGCGCGATCAACTCCCCCCGGCGGATCACCGCGCGGCTACAGTCCCCGCGAATGGTCTCCCTCCTCGCCGCGCTGCTCGTCACCGCCGCACCCGCTGCACCCACCGACACGCCGGACCCGCGGCTGGCGCTCCTCGACGGCATGCGCGCGGAGCTGGAGCGCAGTCAGAAGGAGCTGAAGCTCGGGGACCACGGGCCGCCGTACTTCATCAGCTACCAGGTGAAGGACTACGACCAGCGCGAGGTCTCCGCCCGCTTCGGCGCGCTCTTCACCGACGGCTCCTGGCGCGACCGGCAGGTCTACGTGGACGTCCGCGTGGGCTCGTACGAACTCGACAACTCGGCGGACCAGGGGATGGAGTTCGGCTTCACCACCCGAGGGACTTCGTACATCACGCGGAAGACCGCGCCGATCGACGACGACGTGACCGCGCTGCGGACCTCGCTCTGGCTCATCACCGACGAGCGCTACAAGCAGGCCCTCTTCGACTTCCTCAAGAAGAAGGGCGACAACGTGTACACGGTCGAGGATCCCTCCCGGCCGCCGTCGTTCTCGAAGGAGCAGCCGAACACGCACGTGGGCGCTCCCGTCGCGTTCTCCTTCAGCCGCGATCGCTGGGTGAAGCTCGCGCGCTCGCTGTCCGCGACCTTCAAGCGGCACCCGGAGATCTTCGACTCGGAGGTGAAGATCACCGGCGAGAAGATGGTGCGCTACTTCGTCTCCTCCGAGGGCTCGCGCATCGTCACCGAGCAGGTCCTCTACGGGCTGCACGTCTCCGCCATCACCCGCGCGCCGGACGGGCAGCTGCTCGACAACTCGCGCGACTACTACGCGCCGCTGGAGTCGCAGCTTCCCTCCGACGAGACGCTCACGCGCGAGGCGCAGAAGATGGTGGAGGAGCTGCTCGCGCTGCGCAGTGCGCCGGCGATCGATCCCTACACCGGGCCGGCGATCCTCTCTCCCGAGGCGGCGGGCGTGCTCTTCCACGAGGCGGTCGGGCACCGGCTCGAGGGCGAGCGCCAGCACGACGACAACGAGGGCAAGACCTTCCGCGGTCAGGTGGGGCGGCCCGTGCTTCCCTCGTTCCTCACCATCCGCGACGATCCCACGCTGCGCGCGCTCGAGAACCGGCCGCTCAACGGCTACTACCTCTTCGACGAGGAGGGCGTGCGCGGGCAGCCGGTGGTGCTCGTGGAGAACGGGGTGCTGCGCAACTACCTCCTCTCGCGAAGGCCGGTGGAGGGCGCGCAGCAGTCCAACGGACACGGCCGCAGCCAGGGCAACCGCAAGCCGATGGCGCGCATGGCGAACCTGCTCGTGGAGTCGAAGAAGCAGGTCTCGGACGAGGAGCTGAAGCGCATGCTCATCGCCGAGGCGAAGCGGCAGGGGAAGCCGTACGGGCTCATCATCCGCGACATCACCGGCGGCAACACGAACACCTCCAACTGGGGCTATCAGGCCTTCAAGGGGATCCCCCGGATGGTGTTCCGCGTGGACGTGCGCGACGGCAAGGAGACGCTGGTGCGCGGGGTGGAGATCGTCGGGACGCCGCTGTCGTCGATCAACAAGATCATGGCCACCGGGCGCGCCCGCGGGATCTTCAACGGCTTCTGCGGCGCGGAGAGCGGCAGCGTTCCGGTGTCCGCAGTCGCGCCGGCGACGCTGCTCCAGGAGATCGAATTGCAGCGTGCGGTCGAGGGGAAGGACCGCCCACCGCTCCTGCCCAGCCCCGCCGCCGCCAGTCCCGCCCGCTGAAAGAGGCAGTCGATTTTTCAGTCTCGCGCCGGGTGCGCTGCTGCGCACCTTGTGGGAGGTCGTTGGAACCGCAAGGATTCCGGGAGGTTGCGGCGGCTCGTCCGTGAGCGCGAACGGCACCCGCGTTGCTCTACCGCGGCGCGATGCGGACTCCAGCGCCTCTCGCCGTTCTCCTCTCCGTCTCCGTTCTCGGGCTGGGCCTGAGCGCGGTCGCGAAGCCGGAGTGGCCCTCGCGCAGGACGATGCACGTGGTGCCCGCGTCGGCGTCCGGGCAGTCGCACCGGACTGTCACGTCGGAAGCGGCAGCGGAGCCCGCTCGTCGTCTCGGACCGGAACGGGATGAGCAGCGGCTGCGGGAGCGCTTCCGCGACGCGCACCGCGACCTCGAGCGGGGACGCTTCCGCGCCGCGGCCGAGTCGTTCGAAGCGCTTGCGGAAGAGTGGCCGGCGCTGCGCGACGTGAGCCTCCACTTCGCTGGCAGCGCGTGGATGTCGGTGAAGCCCGCGGAAGCAGAGCGGGCGATCGCGGTGCTCGAGGAGGTCGCGCCCGCGTCGCATCGATACCTCGACTCGCTGCGGCTGCTCTCGCGCGCGGACGAGTCGCTGGGTGAATTCGCCCGAGCGGCAAAGCGGCTCGAGCCGCTCACGGCTGCCGACAGCGCTCATGCGGCGCATCTTCGGATCGCGGCGCTCCAGCGCGCGGCGGACCTGCAGAGGCGCGCCGGGGATCTCGATGCGGCGAAGACGCTCCGGCTCCGGTTGTGGTCGCAGTTCCCGCAGTCGGCTTCGGCGCGGCGCGCGGCCTCACGGTTGAAGGCGCAGGAGATCTCGGCGCTGGCGCGCGCGGAGCGGGCGGATGTCCTCTCCAACGATGGGCGCGGCGCCGAGGCTCGCGCGGAGACGCGGCGGGTGCTCGCGCGGACGAAGCTGCCGGACGATGCGGCCTGCCTCGCGCGGGTGGTCAACGCGAAGCTCGCGCGCAAGGAGCGGCGGCACCGCGAGGTCGTGGCGACACTGACGCCGGTGCTCGAGCAGTGCAGGGACGCGTCGCTGCGGCCGCGCGCGCTCTATCTGCTCGCGACCTCGACGGGGATCCTCGACGCGGAGAAGGGGCGCGTGCTGTGGGCCCAGCTCGCCGAGGAGCACCCGGAGCATCCCTTCGCCGACGACGCGCTCTACGCGGCGGCGGAGCTGGAGCTGAAGCGCGGGGATACGTCTGCGGCGCTGGCGCGGCTCGATGCGCTGGCCGAGCGCTACCCGGAGGGCGACTACGCGGGCGAGGCGCTCTTCCGCCGCTTCTTCATCCGGTGGAGCGTGGATGACTCCGACGCTGCTGCTCGTGTGGCGCTGGAGCGGTACGAGGCCGCCACGCGTGATCCTCGCCTCGCAGCGGAGCGTCCGCGGGCGCTGTACTGGCTGGGGCGGGTGCTGGCGCAGGGAGAGCGCGCGGAGGCGGCGTGGGGCGAGCTCCTCCTCGAGTACCCGACGACGATCTACGCGGTGTGGGCGGAGGAGCGGCTCGGTGATCGCGCCGGAGCGGTTCGCGCACGGGCGCTGGCGGGCACCGATCTTCGGGAGCGCCGTGAGCTCGCGCTGGAGAGCCTCGCGGAGGATCCGGCGTGGCAGGCGGCGGTCGCGCTGCACCGGCTCGGCCTTCGCGCGGAGGCGGAGCGCGCCTTCGCCTACGTCAATCTGATGACGCGGGCGCCCGCCACCGTCCTGGCCGCGGCGCACTTCCTGCGCGCCGAGGGCTTCACGCACGCGCTGCGCGCCATCCCCGAGCGGTCGCTCTCCGTCGCGCTGAAGGGCCCGCTCGATGCGCGGAGCGAGGCGCTGTGGGCACAGCACCGGCCCCAGTCCTACGGGTCGCTGATCGATGCCGCGGCGGAGCGCGCGGGCGTGGAGCCGGACCTCTTCCGGGGCCTCGTGCACCGCGAGAGCCGCTTCAACCCGAAGGCGAGATCCGGTGTGGGAGCGCTCGGGCTGGCGCAGGTGATGCCGGCCACCGCGAAGGAGGAGCTGCGGCGGACGGGGAGGGGGCTGAAGGATCCGGCCGAGCTCTACGACCCACGCCTCAACGCCCGCGTCGGCGCCGGTTATCTGTCGCGGCTGCTTCGTCAGTACGGAGACCGGCCGGAGCTCGCGCTGGCCGCGTACAACGGTGGCCCGGGCCGCGTGTCGCGCTGGTGGAGCGAGCGTTCGAGCGACGAGGTGGACGTCTTCGTCGAGAGCATCCCCATCGAGGAGACGCGTGCCTACGTGAAGAACGTGATGGGGAGCGCGGCTGCGTATCGCGCGCTTCGGCAGCACTCGCTGGTGGCCTCCGCGCCTCGTCCTCCGCGCGGTTGAGCAGGGACCGGCCGAGCAGGTGAGCCCGTGTGGGCCTGCGGGCGGAATACATCCTGCAGTGAGACCGTTCGTGCTCGGACAAGGTGGAGTTTCGACGGCCGCTCGGCCGTCCAGCGAGGTCGTGAGGATGAAGCGCAAGCCCATCGGAGAGGTCCTCCGGGAGATGGGGGCCATCGACGAGTTCCAGCTCCGCTCTGCGCTCGCGCACCAACGCCAGTGGGGAACGGCGCTCGGGCAGGTTCTCGTCGAGAAGCGCTTTTGCACCGCCGCGGATCTGCTGACCGCGCTCTCGCGCCAGACGGGGCATCCGGAGATCGATCTCGATCGCGAACGGCTCGACCGCAGGGTGGCGCACCTGCTCCCGCGCAAGGTCGCGCAGCAGCACCGCGCGGTGCCGCTCCGGGTCGAAGGGCCTCGCGAGGACGTGCTCGTCGTCGCGCTCGCCGCACCCGCCACCATCAGCTCCACCGATGCGATCCTCGCGGTCAGCGGCCGCCGCCGCATTCGCGCGTTCGTCGCCTGTGACCGCGCCCTCGAGCGCGCGTTCGGCCGCATCTATCTCGGCTACGACCACGCGGAGACCGAGGCCGTGGAGGGACGCGGTGGCGCCGCGCCGGCCGAGGAGCGCGAGTTCGACTTCGCCATGGGCCCCAGGCCGGTGCTGCTCTACGGCTGGAAGGCCGGCGTGGGTGATGCGCTCGCGCGGGTGCTCGCGGAGAACGGGATCGTCGGCCGCGTGTGCGGTCCCGACGACGTGTACCGCTCCGGGCCCGAAGACGTGATCGTCGCGCCGCTGCCCGCGCTGGAGATCCTCTTCGAGGGCCGTCGCCGACCCGCCGGCAGACTGCTCGTCGCGGGGAACTCGCCGGAGTCGGATCTGGCGCGGGCCCAGGCGATGCGGGCCGTCGGCTTTCTTGCCGCGCCGCTCGATGCGCAGCTCTTCGTCAGGGCCGTGCGGCGGTGTCAGTCGCTCGGACCGGCGCAGACCAGCGCGGCCTGAAGCCTCTCAGGGAGGCGGTGCCTTCAGCGGCTCGCGTGGGCCTTCGGTGCCGCCTCCGTCCGGTGATGGGTCCGGCTCCTCGGCGCGGCGAAGGCCCGGTGGCTCGGCGCTCGGTAGCTGCCGCTTGAGCTTGCGGCCCTCGCGAAAGCCTCGCAGTCGCACGAAGCGTTTGAAGTCCGCGGTGAACTGCGCGGGCGTTACCCCGAGCGCGTGGGCGAAGGCCTCGTCGAACTCGCGGCCCTCCTTCATGGCGTGCAGCACCGAGCGCACGCCCTCCTGTCCGTAGCGACGCACGAGGAAGGAGAACGCGTGGTGCGCGGCCGCGTACACGATGTCGCTCTGGTCCCGGTAGAGCGCCTCGTCCGCGAGGAGCGGATCGCTCTCCGGCTGGCTCTCCACGTAGCGCGCGAGATCCTCCAGCGTCGGCCAGCGATGGCTCTGCCGCGCGGTCCACGACGCCATGCCCTCGCGGAACCAGAGCGGGATGTGACGCCGCCGCCAGCGCGTGCGGTCGGAGGCCTGCTGGTACATCACCGCGTGCGTGAGCTCGTGGAGGATGAGCTCGTCCACGTCCGCCTGCGGCGCGCCGAAGAGGCTCCAGGTCCGCGGCGACTGGAGGAGCACGTCGTCGTAGCGCGCCCAGGCGCGGAGCCAGGTGTAGCCGCGCCGGCCGACCGCGCGCGCGAGCTCGTCGTGGGTGGCGAAGATGTGGACGTGCACCGGCTCCACGAGGCCGCCCCACTGCGCGAGCTCGGGGCCTGCGTTGTCCACCGCGCGCTTCACCTTCTGCGCCCAGAACCCATCGCCCTCCGCGAACTCGAAGGTGAAGGCCCCGGCTTCGGTGGTGAGTTCCGTGCGCACGTGTCCCGCGCGCGGCGTGAGGCAGCCGGCGGTCACGAGGGACAGCGCGAGGAGCGCGACGAGAGGCACAGGCGCCCTCACGGTCGAGGCTCCACGCCCAGCAGGCGAAGGATCACGAGGCCCACGTCCGCCACCGTCTGCAGCTGCGAAACGACAGCCTCCGCCGAGGGTCCGAAGTAGAGCGCCGGCACCCGATGGAGGGTGTGGCTCCGGGTGCCGAGGTCCTCCACGTTGCCGTGATCACTGCACACGAGGACGTGCGCGTCCCGGGGTCTGTTCACCGCCACCGCGCGCGCGAACGCGTCGAAGGTGCAGAGCGCCTCCTGCGCGAGCGCGAAGTCCTGGGCGTGTCCCGCTTCGTCGGCGAGGTAGTGCTCGAAGAGCGTGAACTCCGCCTCGCCGCAGATGCGCCAGAAGATCTCCGCCGCCTCCTCCGGCGAGCGCTCCGGAACGTCGAAGCCGCGGCCGCGCGCGAGCCTCGCGTGGATGTCGTGGGTGAGGCCCTCTGCGCGCCGCGCGTCGTCGAAGGTGCGCAGCGGGACCTCGCCCGCCGCCATCGCCAGCGTCGTGGCCGAGGGACGGATCTTGCGCCGCGCGCGCTCGGGGATGACCACCTCCGCGTTCGCGTCCGAAGGGCCTCGGCGGCGAAGGCCCAGCGCGTCGAGGTAGCCCGCGGGATAGGCGTTGGCGAACGTCGCGCGCAGGCCATGCGCCCGCAGCCGCTTCGGCACCGCGTGCTCCGCCAGCAGCGCCCGCAGCGGCGCGTCCGGGAACCCGAGCACGTGCCTTCCGGTGAGCCTCGGCGCGGGAAGCCCGGTGAGGATCGCCGTCTGGTTCGAGGCGCTCTGCGGCCGGCCGGGGACGCCGAACGTCGTCTCCACGCTCGTCGCCACGCCGCCGAAGGGGAGCGGTCGAGGCGAGAGGCCCCCTCCGTCTTCGTTCTCGTCGTCGTCGAGGAAGCGCGCCAGCAGGTGGTCCGCGCAGGCGTCGCGCGCGAGGGGATTGATCGCCGGATCGCGCCGCCCGATGCCCACCCCGTCGATGAACAGCAGCGCCACCGGCATCCTCCGGCATCCTACCCGCCTCCCGCCCTCCCGGTGCCGCATTGACGAGGATCGGGCAGTCGCCGCCCCGCGCCGCGCACGCCCGCTCGCCCTCCGCGGCCGCCGTGCAAAGGTTGTCGCGTCTATGTCGAAGCCCCTCGAGGACTACGCGATCCTCGGCGACACGCAGTCCGCGGCGCTGGTGGCGAAGGACGGCGCGATCGACTGGCTCTGCCTGCCCCGGTTCGATTCCGACGCCTGCTTCGCCGCGCTGCTCGGAACCGAGGCGGAGGGCACCTGGCGCATCTCCCCGCGCGGGCAGGTGAAGGCCACGCGGCGCCGCTATCGCGGACACTCGCTGGTGCTGGAGACCGAATGGGACACCGAGGACGGCACCGTCCGGGTGACCGACTCCATGCCTCCGCGCGGCAAGACGCCGGACGTGGTGCGGATCGTCGAGGGCGTCTCCGGAAGGGTGCCGGTGGAGATGCTCCTGCGCCCGCGCTTCGGCTACGGGCTCATCCGGCCGTGGATCCGAAGGCGCGGCAGCGGAGAGGTCCGCGCGGTGGCGGGCCCCGAGGAGCTCGCGCTGCACACCCGCGCGAACGTGTCCGTGCACGAGACGGAGATCGTCGGCGAGTGGCAGGTCGAGCGCGGCGACAGGCTCGGGTTCGTCCTCTCCTGGGGACGCTCGTGGGAGCCCACGCCGCTGCCGGTGAACCCCTTCCGCGCCACCCGCGAGACGGAGACCTGGTGGTCCGAGTGGATGCGCCAGTGCTGCTACAGCGGGCTGCACCAGGAGGCGGTGCACCGGTCGCTCTCGACGCTGAAGGCGCTGACCTACATGCCCACCGGCGGCATCGTCGCGGCGGCGACCACGTCCCTGCCGGAGGAGCTGGGCGGGATCCGCAACTGGGACTACCGCTACTGCTGGCTGCGCGACGCGGCGTTCACGCTGCAGGCGCTCATCGCCACCGGGTTCCGGCGCGAGGCGCACGCGTTCCGCGACTGGATGTTGCGCGCGGTGGCGGGCGCGCCGTCGCAGGTGCAGATCATGTACGGCTGCGCGGGCGAACGCAGGCTCACCGAACAGCTCCTCCCCTGGCTTCCGGGCTACGTGGGCTCGCGGCCGGTGCGCATCGGCAACGCGGCGGTGGACCAGCTGCAGCTCGACATCTACGGCGAGGTGATGGAGACCTTCCACGACGCGCACCGGCTGGGGATCCTCGACCAGCCGGGAGAGTGGCGGCTCGAGCGCGGGATCATGGACTACCTCGAGAGTCACTGGTCCCAGCCGGACGACGGCCTCTGGGAGGTGCGCGGCGAGCCCCGGCATTTCACGCATTCGAAGGTGATGACGTGGGTGGCGGTGGATCGCGCGATCCGCACCGCGGAGGACTTCCGGCTCGAGGCCCCGCTCGACCGCTGGCGCGCGCTGCGGAATCGGATCAAGGCGGAGGTCTTCGAGAAGGGCTTCGACCGCCAGAAGAACTCCTTCGTGCAGTCGTACGGGAGCCCGGAGCTCGACGCGAGCCTGCTGCTCATCCCGCTGGTGGGCTTCCTCCCCGCGACCGATCCGCGGATGGTCGGCACCGTTGCGGCGATCGAGCGCGAGCTGCTCGACCACGGGTTCGTCCGGCGCTACCGCAACTCGCCGAAGCTCGAGGGCCTCACCGGTGAGGAGGGCGTGTTCCTCGCCTGTTCGTTCTGGCTGGTGGACAACTACGTGCTGCAGGGGCGGCTCGACGACGCGCGGGCGCTCTTCGACCGGCTCTGCGCGCTGCGCAACGACGTGGGCCTGCTCTCGGAGCAGTACGATCCGCGCCGGGGGCGGCTGGTAGGCAACTTTCCGCAGGCGTTCAGCCACATCGGTCTGGTGAACAGCGCGCGCCGCCTCTCGGCAACAGTTGCGTGCGGGCCGGCCGGGGAGGAAACAGGGGCCGCGGCTCGCGAAGGGGAGAGGTGAAACGTATGCACGGGCGGAGGCTCAGGGCCTTCTTGCGGTGGGCAACGTTGGCGCTGGTGTTCCTGCTGCCCCTGGAGGGGCTCGCGCAGGTGTTCGTGTACCCGCGCCGGCCGAACAAGAGCCAGGTCCGGTACTACGAGTTCGACTGGCAGCACGTGGACATCCTCGTCGGGCCGGACGCGGACAGGTCGCGCGCGGACGACATGAACCGGCAGATCTCGCGCGGCGATCCGGGAACGCCGAGGCCCGGTGACGAGACCGCGGAGTCGCCGCACGTGCCGGTGCCGGGTGAGCCGCCGAGTGACAGCGATTCGCCGGCGCCCGTCAATCCGCCACCGACCGCGCCGCTGGGCACAGCGCCCGGCACAGGTGACGTGAAGCCGGACGACGAGGTGCCGCCGGGGACCGACGTCTCCACCACGCCGGGACCTTCCACGGGCTCTGCGGACGGAGGAACGGAGGCGGACGAGGGCGATGCGCCGTTCGTGCAGCGAAGGCTCGACCCCGCGCGTTCGCCGAAGGAGCTGCTCGGCGCGAAGAGCGGCGGCGTGCGGCTCTTCTTCTACGAGCGGGAGCGCGAGATCGCGGAGAGGGCGGCGGCGCTGATCGTCGACGCGTACGTCTATCTGGTGGGCCAGTTCGACTACGTGCCCACGCAGACGTTCCCCTACATCCTCTACAGCTCGTACCAGGAGTTCCTGCAGACGAACCTCTTTCCGCTGCAGGAGGGGACGCTGGGCGTGACCTCGCCGGTGGATCTGAAGCTGACGCTCCCGTACTTCGGAGACCACCAGCTCTTCGCGCACGTGAGCGCGCACGAGATGGCGCACCAGTTCACCATCCAGAAGGTCCGCACCGCGGTGGAGAAGGCGGAGATCTGGGGCGAGCCGCTGGGCGCGATGCCGCTGTGGTTCATCGAGGGCATCGCCGAGTACTACGCGCACCAGGGCATCGACCCCGAGGCGGAGATGCTCGTGCGCGACCTCGTGGTGAACCCGGACTTCGAGCAGGGCTTCGTGCTGCTCGACTTCTTCGAGGACCGGCCCTGGAGCTTTCTGTGGACCTACAAGATGGGTCAGGTGCGGGCGGCGTTCCTCGAGGAGACGTACGGGAAGGGGACGCTGCAGAAGGTGCTCGAGGAGAGCCCGAGGCTCGCGGGGACGGTGAAGGGACAGCCGGCGCTGCCGGACTTCAAGGCGCTGATGGCGCGCATCACCGGGCAGTCGGCGCGGCAGGTGTCGGCGCGCTTCGAGGCCTGGCTGAAGGCGCGCGCGTACAAGGCGTGGCTGGCGACGGACAAGACGGCGGCGGCGCTCGAGCCGCTGGAGGGCTTCGGCTTCGAGTACGTGGACTCGCTGCGCGCGTCGCCGAACGGGAACCTGCTCATGGTGCGGTCGATCGATCCGACCACCGGGCGTTCGCGCTTGAGCCTGCTCGATCACCGCGTGCCGGCGCGGGATCGCTTCGTGGCCATCGATGGCGTGCCCGGCGTGGAGTCGCTGCATCCGGTGTGGGGCCGCAACTTCGACCTCACGGACTCGCAGATCGTCTTCGTGGCGGAGAGCAAAGGCGTGGACGTCCTCTATGTGCAGGACATCCAGCACGAGGCGAACCGCACTGCGGCGCCGCCCCCTGCGGTGGGGGAGTCGCCGGCGGATCGCGCGCTGCCGCCGGGGCATCCGCCGCTGGGACCGACCTCACCTGTTTCGCCCACGCCCGGTGCACCGTCCGATGCGGCGACCGCGACGCGCGGAGAGCCCACCACGGCGGACGGGCGCACGATCAGCGAGGCCGAGGCGGAGCTGTGGAACGTGCGGCTGAAGCTCGGGAAGCGCAGGCGCTTCGAGCTGGGGAAGAAGGGCCTCGTGGCCGCGTATGCGCCCGCGTTCTCACCGGACGGCAAGCGCGTGGCGTTCGTGGGCTTCAACCAGCAGGGGCTGCGCGACGTGTACGTGCTGGACCCGGACGAGGCCGACGAACACGGCTTCCGGCTCACGCAGGTCACGAAGGACGAGTTCAGCGAGCGGCACCTCGCGTGGGGCCCGGACGGGATCGTGTACAGCTCGGATGCGACCGCGCACGGGCGCTACAACCTCTTCCGCGTGAAGCCGGAGACGCCGGACGCGGTCGAGCGGCTGACCACCGAAGCGCGCGACCACCACAGCCCGACGATCACCGCCGATGGGCGCGTGCTCTTCACCGCGTACGACCGCGGCCGCGCGGACGTGCACGAGTACTCGGCGGGATCGATCATCCGGCGCACCGACATCAGCACCGGCCTTTTCGACCTCTCGCCGGGACCGGACGGGAGCCTGTGGGCGCTGTATCACCGCTCGGGTCGCAAGCATCCGGTGCGGCTCGCGCAGGACCGGCTGCAGACGTTGACCACGCTGCCGCAGGGACCGCCGGAGCCGACCCGCGAGATCCTCCGCCGGCCGCTCACCGGGGCCGAGCAGTACGAGGCGCTGCGTCCTCGCAACTGGGAGCTTGGGCCGCCGTTCGGCTTCATCGGCGCGGGCGCGGGCGGTGTGGTGGGACAGGTCGTGGCCTCTGCCGCGGACAAGCTGCGCAACCACGCGATGCTGCTCAACATCGCGGTGCTGGGCTCGTTCGATCTGACGGACGGGTATCTCGTGTACCTGAACCAGGAGCGGCGCATCACCTGGGGGACGGGGCTCTTCCAGTCGCTCGTGTTCCGGCAGGACCAGACCTTCGACGACTTCTCGTTCCCGTCCGGCGAGCGCTTCTACGGCGCGCTGGGGAGCCTCCGGTATCCACTCAACCGCTTCGTCTACATGCAGGGCGATCTGTCGGTGGGCGGGGTGAGCTACTTCCTCTTCCCGGGCGTGGAGCGCGAGCTTGCAGACGGCGCGCTCAATCCGCGTCGAGAGAACCTGCTGCCGCGCTGGTACGCGGAGAACGCCGGGCCGCGGTTCCAGACCGAGGCCACGGTGAGGTGGGGCTACGACACCATCAACTACGCCATGGGCACGGGGCCCATCGCCGGTTCGTCCTTTCTCCTGGAGGGGAGCACCGCGGTGCAGCCGTTCGACGACGAGCTCTTCGGCACGGTGCGCATGGATGCCGAGCGCTACTTCCCCATCTTCGGGCGCACGCACTTCTTCCTGCGCGCGGGCGCGGGAGGGACCTTCGGCGGGAGGCTCGCGCGGCAGTTCTACCTGTCGAGCTTCGACACGCTGCGCGGCATCCCCTTCGGCCGCACCGACTGGCTCATCGGCCGGCACTTCGGCTTCGCGACGGGCGAGCTGCAGGTCCCGCTCAACGCGATCATCCGCGTGGCGATCGTCAGCGACATCGAGGCGATCGCCGGCGTGGACTTCGGCGGGGTGGGGCAGACGGTGGGAGAGATCTGGGACCGCCGCGTGCTCGCGCCGGTGGTGGGCTTCAACTTCGGGCTCGGGCCGCTCATCCTGCGCCTGCACTTCGCGAGGCCGATCGATACGGGCGCGCCTGCCGGACTGCCCGCCGCGAACGGGGAGTGGGTGACGAACTTCTCCATCCGCATCCTCGGCTTCGAGGGCCTCTTCAGCCGCGCGCCCATGCCGGAGACGGGACACGCTCACCGGCGCTCGCGGGGTGGGGACGCCTTGATGCCACGCCACGGGCAGATGGGCTTCGGGCCGGCGGGGATGGGGCCGGGCACGCGCTGATCTCGCGGGTCAGGCGGGGATGAGCCCGGACTCGCGCGCCACCCGCTGGATCGTCGGAAGGACGGCGGGCACGGCTTCGGCGGCGCAGGAGAAGATGCCGCGCACGTTCTGGAGCTCCTCGCCGTCGTAGCGGTAGGGATTGCCGGCGAAGTCGAAGAGCACGCCGCCGGCGGCGCGGATGATCGCTTCCGGGCCGCACGAGTCCCACCGATAGCTGCGCGGGCTCGGGTGGAGGTAGAGGTCCGCCTGGCCCTCCGCGACGAGCCCGCACTTGAGGCCGACCGAGCCGTGTTCGATCACCTCCGTGATGCCCAGCGCGTCGCGGATCAGCAGCGTCTTCTTCGACTGGTGCGAGCGCGAGACGAGCAGCCGCATGTGGGCGGTGCGGGACGGAGGAGGGCGGACGCGCAGGGGACGGGGGAGCGAACCGCCCAGCTCCAGGGTGCAGGCGCCGCCGACGCTGCCCACGTAGAGCTTGCGTGTGACGGGCGCGTACACCACGCCGGCTACCGCCTCGCCGTCCACCGCGAGGCCGATCTGCACCGCGAACATCCCGTTGCGGTCCACGAACTCGCGCGTGCCGTCCATGGGATCGACGAACCAGCAGCGGCCCGTGCTTCGGTGACGTCTGGCGTCCGCCTCGGCCGTCTCCTCCGCCACGATCGGATCGCCCGGGAATGCCTTCGCCAGCGCGTCCACGATGAACGCGTTGGCGCGTTGGTCCGCGACCGTGACCGGACCGCCTTCGTCCGGCTTGTGCTCGACGGAGAACTCGGTCGCGTACACCTCGAGGAGGATCCGCCCGGCCTCGAGCGCGATGCTCCGCGCCACGTCCCGTTCCCGCTGCCAGCCGTCGCTCATCGCGCCCCCGCGTCAGGCCACGACGGCCCGCAAAGACAAAAACCCTCTCCCTTGTGGGGAGAGGGCAGGTGAGGGTTCAACGCCCTCGCGAAGCTACGCGGCCTTGGTGACCTTGCCGGCCTTGATGCACCGGGTGCAGACCGTCACGCGCTGGGTACGACCCTGCACGGTGGCGCGGATCTTCTGCAGATTCGGCAGGTTCCGCTTCTTGGTCTTGTTGTTCGCGTGGGAGATGTTGTTACCGACGAGCGGCCGCTTGCCGCACAGATCGCACATGAAGGCCATGGGGGACTCCTGAAATTCGGGCACGGCAACCTACCTGCGCACCCTCGTGACGTCAACGCTTGAGCGGGTCCCTCTTTCCGAGCAACGCATGCGCGGAGCGGGACGCTCGGATGCCCGCCTGCAGCTCTCCTTCGAGCCCCAGACCGGGCAGCACCTCGCGCCCGCCCAGGATCAGGTTCTTGACCGGACCCTCGGGAGAGAGCCCGGTGACGCCGCCTGCGCTGTGCGGTCCTGCAAGGTCTCCGAGCTGCAGCTGCGCGGAGGGGAGCGCGCCACGGGCCTGCGGGCCACCGTCGATGAGGGCAGCACTTCGCAACAGCGCCCCTTCGCGGACGAAAGGCATCAGCCGGTCGAGCTGCGCGTCCACGCGCTCCCGCAGCGACTTGTGCGACGCCTCCGGGACGCCGGCCGACGTGGCAGGGACGAAGGCGCCCGCGCAGACCACGCGCTGATCCGCGACCTCGTCTCCAGACGCCTTCCGCGCGATGCTCACCTGCAGGACGAGTGCGCCCAGCTCCGCATCGTCCGACTCGACCACCAGCAGCTCGCCCATCCCGCGCGGCAGCAGCGCGGCAGGAAGCACCCAGCTGGCGGTGAAGAGCGCGCGCTTGACCTCCACCGCGTCGAGCTGCGCCCGCCAGGTGGCGAGACGCTTTGCCGGACCGCCGTCGGTGCTCGCCTCGAGGACCTTCGACACCGCGCGCGCTTCCGTGGCCGCGATGACCGCGCTGCCCGCGTACTCGTTGGCGGATCCTTGCAGCTGCACGCCGCTGACCCGCGCTCCGTCGAAGGTGAGGCGCTCCACCGAGAAGGGCCCGCCGGTCTCGCGCGTGATCGCCGTGCCGCCGAGGTCCTGCAGCTTCTTCACCAGAAGCTCGTGCAGCCCACTGCGGCCGTTGGGGTAGCGCGAGGGCCCGTGCAGCAGCTGCGAGAGGGGGCGCACCTTTGCCAGCGGCGCGCCTTCGCCCGAGGGCTCGAGGAACCGGTTGATCCGCGCCAGCTCCGTCAGCGCCCGGACCATGGCGCCGAGGCCGGTGCCCGCATCCGAGGTCCCGTTGGCCACCGACTCCAGCGCCGGCGCCTCGTCGAGCCCGCCGAAGCGCGCCAGCTCGCGCCGCGCCTTCCAGCCCTTGAAGAAGCCGGGCGGCGGCGGGAGATCCTCCACCGCCTTGAACAGCGGATCGCTGCGCTCGTGCTGCGACGCCATCGCCCCGAGCGCCGCGTGGAGCCGCGCGCCGTCCACCTCGCCGAACTCGCGGACGAGCTCCGCCTTCCGCTTCGCCGCGTCGGCGTGGAGGTCGATGCGATGGCGCTCGAGCACCACCTGCAGCTCCGGCGTGTGCGGCTTCAGCGCCCGCTGCACGGTCGTGTTCAGCCCGAGCTCGTGCAGTGCGCGCTCCACCGCCGGCATCGTCTTCAGCGGCGGGGAGACGAACGGGGCCCACGGGAGGAGGAACCCACCGTGCGCGTAGCCCTGCCCGAGCCCGTCGTGTTCGACGTAGAGGACGCGGTAGCCGCGCTTGGCGAGCAGCGCCGCGGCGAGCGGTCCGCCGAGGTGCGCGCCGAAGACGATGACGTCGTAGAGCCGCCTCGAGGGGCCGGCGGGGAGCTTCGGTCGCGAGGAGACAGTGGCCACGGCGGTTAGATCTCCTCGTCGCTCTGCACATGAACGCCCGCGGCACGCAGCGCGGCGCAGGCAATGCCCTCGCCCTCGCGGAGCTCCCCGTCCACCCAGACCTTGCGGCTGCCGCAGGAGGGGCTTCGCTCCTTGAGGATCGCGCGCCGGGCACCGAAGCGCTCTGCCGCGGCCACCGCGAACGCCGCGCCCTGCAGAAAGGCCGGCGTCACGTCGCGCGAGTCGTCCTTCGTCAGCGCCTGCGCGCGGCCCGCGAGGACCTCCGCGCCGGCGCAGCCGCGCAGCTCCACCGGAGGCCTCGGGATGCCGAGCCCGCCCGCGGCTTCCGGGCAGATGGGCACGACCGCCACCGAGGCTCGTGGGTTGTCCGCGCGGAGGAGCTCGAGGACGCGCGGGGACGCCTTCGCCGCGCCGTCGTAACGGCAGGGTTCGCCGAGCAGGCACGCGGAGACGAGCACCACTTCTTCGCTCACCCTTCCGCTCCTCCCGGAGAGCGCAGCGATCCTTGCGACTCCTGCGACGTCAAAGGCGAAGCGCCGCGCACGCGCACGGTCCTTCCGGAGATCTCCAGCCGGTCCTCGCACAGCCAGCGCACGGCGAGGGGATAGACGCGGTGCTCCTCGGCGAGGATGCGGGCGGCGAGCGCCTTCTCGTCGTCGTCCGGCAGCACCGGCACCGCGGCCTGCACGATGATCGGTCCCGAGTCGAGGCCGGCATCGACGAAGTGCACCGTGCAGCCCGCCACCTTCACGCCGTGCGCGAGCGCCTGCCGCGCGCCATGCAGTCCGGGGAACGCGGGCAGCAGCGACGGGTGGATGTTCAGCACCCGGTGGGGGAACGCCTCCAGCAGCGACGCTCCCACCAGCCGCATGAACCCGGCGAGGCACACGGCGTCCACGCGGTGCTGCTGGAGCGCCTCGACGATCCGCGCGTCAAAGGCGGCGCGGTCGTGGGCCTGATCGCCGTTGTTTCGCGAAAGGGTGAAGCCGCGGTGGTCGATCACTTCGGTGGCGATGCCCGCCCGCTGCGCGCGCTCGAGCGCAAATGCGCCGGGAACGTTGCAGACGACGACCGCGACCTCGGCCGGAAAGTCCTCTGCCGCGCACGCGTCGATCAGCGCCTGGAGGTTGGACCCGGAGCCGGAGACGAGCACCCCGAGCCGCTTCCGCGTCGCGGCGGTCACGGGACGATCACGGCCTCGGGCTCGGCGTCGGCCGCGTGCGCCTCGATCGCGCCCACGTCCCACGCGTCCACGCCGGCGGCCTTGAGGGCTTCCAGCGCCCGCTGTACGTCCGCGCGCGCGACGACCGCCACGAGGCCGAGCCCCATGTTGAACGTGTTGTACATCTCCGCGCGCGGCACGCGGCCGAGCCGCTCGATGAGCCCGAAGATCCGCGGCACATCCCAGCTGCCCTCGCGAAGCACCGCCCGCGTCCCCTTCGGCAGCACGCGCGGCACGTTGCCCGGCAGACCGCTGCCGGTGATGTGCGAGAGCGCCTTCACGTCCACCGCGGCGCGCAGGGCCTTCAGCGCCTTCGTGTAGATCCGCGTGGGCTCGAGCAGCTCGTCGCCGAGCGTCCGCGCCGCGCCCTCCGCCGGCTTGTCGAGCGGAAGCTTCGCGTCTTCGAGCAGCACCTTCCGCGCGAGGGAGAAGCCGTTGGAGTGCAGTCCCGTGGAGGCAAGTCCGATCACCGCGTCGCCCGGCGAGACCCGCTTGCCGTCGAGCAGCTCCGAGCGCTCGACGATGCCCACGCAGAAGCCCGCGAGGTCGTACTCGCCCTTCGCGTAGAAGCCGGGCAGCTCCGCGGTCTCTCCGCCGAGCAGCGTGCAGCCTGCCTCTTCGCAGCCGCGCGCGATGCCCTTCACCACGTCCGCGGCCTCGTCCACCTGCAGCTTGGAGGTGGCGAAGTAGTCGAGGAAGAAGAGCGGCTCGGCGCCGGTGGTGAGCACGTCGTTGACGCTCATCGCCACGAGGTCGATGCCCACCGTGTCGTGCCGGTTGCAGAGGAACGCGAGCTTCAGCTTCGTGCCCACGCCGTCGGTGCCGGAGACGAGCACCGGCTCCTTCCACTTGCCCGGCTGCAGGGCGAACAGGCCCGCGAATCCGCCGACGCCGGAGATCACCTCGGGGCGGCGGGTGCGGGCGGCGTGCGGGGCGATGCGCTCGACGAACGCGTCACCTGCCTCGATGTCCACACCGGCATCCTTGTAGGTCGTCACGGCGGGCCTTCTACCCACTGGCGTCCGAGTTGTCATGGCTCGTCGTCGCGCGGGTAAGGTGTGGGCCTTCATGCGCAAGCTCCTCTCGAAGCGCAGGTTCGAGCTCGCCGCGCTCGCGGTGGCACTCCTGATGGCGTTCGTGCACCGCTGGGCCGAGGTCACGCCGGTGCTCTCCGCGGGCGCGAGCGACGGCGGCGAACGCGCGGGCAACGCGCTGCTGCGCGCGGTGCACCTGCTCGAGGGCCGGCTGACGGATCTGCAGTTCATCGTGCGAGGTCCACGCGCGCCGCATCCGGACGTGCTGGTGGTCGCGGTGGACGAGGCCTCCGCGCGCCGCTTCGGCCTGTGGCCCTGGCCGCGCGACGTGGTGGCGAAAGGGATCGCGAACCTGCGCGAGGCGGGCGCACGCGCGATCGGCCTCGACATCACCTTCACCGACGAGGTGCCCGACGC
This sequence comes from Pseudomonadota bacterium, assembly GCA_023423535.1. Taxonomy (GTDB): domain Bacteria; phylum Myxococcota; class Myxococcia; order Myxococcales; family Myxococcaceae; genus JAFAFL01. The sequence goes on along the minus strand of JAFAFL010000094.1, from coordinate 55,660 downwards.
GCGGGGCGAGACGATCGAAGCGGCGCTCTCTGCGTTGTCGGAGCCTTCGGAGGGGCTCTTTGAGGACGAGTTGCCGCCGGGTGCGCAGACCGTGCTCGCGGGATACCGGAAGAAGCTCGAGGCGATGCGCGGGCCGTCACCGGATGCCCGGCTCGCGGAGGTGCTGCGCGCAACGCCGCAGGCGGTGCAGGGGATCTTCCTCCTGAGCGCGGGTGAGCTCGACGAACTGGGGCCGGAGGTATCGGCCGCCCATGCGAAGCGCGCGGAGAAGTTCGTGCTGCGTCACGTGGCGGGCAGAAGCCCCGGCAGCGTGCGCGAGGACGTGGAGGTCGCGCAGATCCGCACCTTCCGCAAGGGCGGCGCCCGCATGCCGCTGCCCGCGCTGAGCGAGGCGAGCCCGCGCGTGGGCTACATGGACGTGGAGCCGGATCCGGACGGGACGATCCGCCGCACGCCGCTCTTCGCGCTGGTGGAGGGCGCCGGCGGGCTCCTGCCGAACCTCGAGCTGGAGACCGCGGCCGCGTACTGGGGCACACGCCCGGAGCCGCTCTACGACGACACGCTGGGGCAGCTGGTGGGCGCGCGGCTTCGCCGGGGACCGGGAGATTCGCTCGTCGTCCCGGCGCTCTTCAGCGAGCCGCACACGCTGGTGAACCACGAGGGACCGGAGCGCGTGTTTCCCGTGCTGTCGTTCGCGGACGTGGTGGAGGGCTCGTTCGATCGAGAGCGGGTAGCGGGGAAGGCGGTGCTCGTGGGCGTGACGCTGCTCGGCAACTTCGATCAGCGCGTCACACCTTTCTCCACCTTCGAGCCGGGCGTGTTCATCCACGCGTCGATGCTCTCCAACCTGCTGAAGGGCGAGTTCCTCACCCGACCGAGCGGGCTGATGTTCGTCGAGCTCCTCTTCATCCTCGCCGCCGCGCTGGGGCTCGCGTTCGTGCTCCCGCGCGTGGGGTTCAGGTGGAAGCTCGTCAGCATCGCCTTCACCGCCGGCGCGTGGTGCGTGGCGGATCAGCTGATGTTCGCGCGGGGCCTGCAGCTGGCGACGCTGCTGCCCCTGGCGAACGTGTTCGTCACCTCGTTCGTCGTCATCTTCCTCGGCTACCTCTCCGCGGACAGCGAGCGCCAGAAGCTCGCGCAGGCGTTCCAGTACCGCGTGGGACCGAAGGTGATGCAGGCGATGCTCGCCAACCCCGAGCGCTTCAAGCAGGGCGGTGAGCGCCGGGAGCTGACGGTGCTCTTCAGCGACATCCGAGGCTTCACCTCCATCGCGGAGCGCATGGCGCCGGAGGAGCTCACCCGCTTCATCAACGAGTACCTCACCCCGATGACGGACCTCGTCTTCGAGACCGACGGGACGCTGGACAAGTACATCGGCGACGCGGTGATGGCGTTCTGGGGCGCGCCGGTCGATCAGGAGGACCATGCGGTGAGGGCCTGCACCGCGGCGCTGAAGATGCTCGAGCGGCTCGACGCGCTGAAGCGCGAGTGGCGCGCGATGGGGCGGCCGGACTTCGACATCGGCGTGGGGATCAACTCGGGGCCGATGAGCGTGGGCTTCATGGGCTCGAAGATCCGCGGCGACTACACGGTGATGGGCGACGCGGTGAACCTCGCCTCGAGGCTCGAGGGCACGAACAAGGAGTACGAGACGCGCGTGCTCCTCGGCGAGGCGACGTGGGACCTGGTGAAGGACCGCGGCTTCACCGCGCGGCGGCTGGGGGCGGTGAGGGTGAAGGGCAAGCGCAGGCCGGTGCGGATCTACGAACTGCGCGCGTTCGGAAAGCCCGAAGGGAAGGACGCGGAGGCGATCTCCCGCTTCGAGACCGCGCTGGATCTCTATGCCGAGCGCCGCTTCACCGAGGCCGAGGCGGCGTTCCGCGAGGTGCTCGTGCGGTGGCCGGAGGATCCGCCGACGCTGCGCTACCTCGAGGAGCTGGAGCGATTCCGGCAGGAGCCACCGGGCGCGGCGTGGGACGGCGTGTACACTGCGACGTCGAAGTAGGAATTTGACGGTGAAGGGAAGCCGTCGCTAACTGGCCGGGACCCATGGGCGCAGAAGAGACGCTCTTCCAGAAGTTCGGCAAGGAGGTCCCGCGAGGGACCGTGCTCTTCCGGGAGGGCGACCCGGGGCGGGAGATGTACGTCCTGCAGAGCGGCAAGGTCGCGATCTCGAAGAAGGTGCGAGACGTGGAGAAGGTGCTCGCCACGCTCGGGCCGGGCGAGTTCTTCGGCGAGATGGCGATCATCTCCAACAAGCCGCGCAACGCCTCCGCCACCGTGGCTGAAGCGGCGCGCGTGCTGGTGATCGACCCGAAGACCTTCGAGGCGATGATCCGGGGGAACTCGGAGATCGCCGTCCGCATGATCAAGAAGCTCGCGGACCGGCTGGCGGAGGCGGACGCGCAGATCGAAAACCTCCTCCTCGCGGATCCGGCGAGCCGCGTGGTGCACCACCTCCTCGAGGTCTGCCAGACGCGTGGCCGGCAGACGGAGGAGGGCATCGAAGTGGAGGTGGCCCTGCGCGACCTCCCGAGGCAGCTCGGCGTGGGCGAACCGGCGATAAGGATCATGGTCGGCAAGCTCGAGCGCGGCGGCCTCGTCGAACGCACCGGCGACAGGCTGGTGGTGCACGACACCGCGCGGCTGCGCGACTACCTCAACTACCTCGAGATGAAGTGGAAGTTCGGAGACCTCTAGCGTGAAGCTGCACGTGCTCGGATGCCACGGCGGCGAACTGCCCCGATGTCGCTCCACCTGCTTCCTCGTCGACGGGGTGCTCGCGCTGGACGCGGGGGCGCTCACGCGTTCTCTGCCGTTGGAGGAGTTGGTGCGGGTGGACCACATCCTCCTCTCCCACAGCCACTTCGATCACGTGAAGGACCTGCCGCTGCTCGCGGACCTCATCGTCGGCCGGCGCGACGAGCCGGTCACCATCTGGGGCTCCAACGAGTGCATCGCCGCGCTCCGCAAGAGCATGTTCAACAACGAGCTGTGGCCGGACTTCACGCGCATCCCCAACCGGCGCAATCCGGTGCTGCGGCTGAAGGCCTTCCGCGCCGGAGCGCGGGTGCAGGTTGGCCCCTACAGCGTGCAGACCGTCCCGGTGCACCACCCGGTCGAGTCCATCGGCTTCGTCATCTCGGACGGCAAGGTCTCGCTCGGGATGAGCGGGGACACAGGGCCCACCGACAAGCTGTGGAAGGCGTTCAACCGGGCCGAGAACCTGCGGGCGATCCTCGTGGAGACCTCCTTCCCCAACGCGCTGCAGGACCTCGCCGACATCAGCGGGCACCTCACGCCGCAGACCCTCGAGATCGAGCTGGAGAAGTTCGACGGGACGGGGAACGGGACGCAGGTGCTGCTCTACCACCTCAAGCCCGCCTTCGTGCCGCAGCTCAAGGCCGAGGTCCGGCACCTGCCGGTGCGCGTGCTGGAGCTGGACGACGTGTTTCAGTTGTAGTCCGCGATGAGCCTTCGGACGGCTTTCTCGTTGTCGTCCACTCCGGCCCGAGCCACGGACGCGACCGCCCCTGCCGTGAGGATGATCAGGATGCCGACGGTGAGGCCGGCGAAGCGGGCTGGCCCCTGCACGGGCTCGCGCACCGCCGCGATGCCCCAAGCCACGACAGCTGCCAGCAGTGCAGCCGCCGCGATCCCGTGAGCCCACGTCACGGGCGCTGCTTCCCGCTGCAATTCGAGGCTCGGCTCGTCGTGGGCTGGTTCGGCGCCCTGATGCTGCGCGGCCATCATCGCGAGCATCGTCTCGTCGTCGAGGAGCCTCGCGCGGTTGCGTGAGCCGGCAGCATCCGCGGTGAGGAAGACCGCGCCGGCCGCGAGCACGAGCACGACGGCGGTTCCACGGCGGGTGCTGTTCCACCGGAAGGCGGGCACCGCCAGCGCGGCAGCCAGCCATGCGACCAGCGCGATGAGCGCGGAGACCCATTGCGATGAATGCTCCGCCAGGGTCGCGACGCCGACCGCGAGGAGGGGGGAGCAGATCGCCAGCGCGACGAGGCCGTTCCGGGATCCGACGCGCTGCGTGAGCTGTCGCCGGTGATGGAGCGCTGCCGCGAGCGCCGTTCCAATGAGCGCCGTTCCAAGGAGCGCCGAGATCAGCGAGAGAGACGCCAGTCCGCTGGAGAGGGACCCGAGGTAGATGGACATCCGCTGGTCGTGCGGTGCGTGCGCGAGGTAGTCGATCCGCCCGGACCTGTTCCACAGGACCATCTGCGCGACGCACCACAGCGCGGCGGCGCCACCGATGGCCCAAAGACCCAGCACCTCCGTCCGCCTTCCGCCGCCGAGGTAGAGGCCGGCCGCGAGCGACAACGAGAAGCCTCCTGCCGCGACGAGCAACGCGGGGCTGTCACGCCACGCCTCCTCGAGGAACCTCAGCACGAGGGCGATTCCCCCTTCGGACACACGCGAATGGCTCCACGCCACCAGCGCCAGGAGCGGGAGGACGAGCGGCAAGATCACTTCGAAGGACCGGCCGGTGGGCGTTGCGGCGTGACTGACGGACGGCGTGACGGCGGCAGACATGGTGAGGCTCCTCTGGAAGCTGAAAGTGGAAGGGGGAATCAGCGGCGGCGGGCGAGCGCTTCGGTCCACTCGGCCTTCGTCCACAAGTTCCGCGTGACGCGGGCGCGCGCGTCTTCGGACAAATCGTCCCACGCGACGCCGCGCTCGAGCTCCGGCGGCACCGTGTGCGTACCTTCGGAAGCCAGCGCGTGGCGCGCATCGACGATGGAGATGCCGTTGAAGCCCGCGCCCAGCTCCACGCGGACCTTCCCTCCGACGACTTCGAACTCCCTCTCGGCCCGAGCGCCGAAGCGGCCCTCGGTGGGATTCGCGTAGGCGGTGCCGCCTGCGACCTGCAGCGCGACGCCGTCCTTCCCGACCTGGGCGCCGACGCCAATGACCTTCACCTCCGCGCCCTTCACCCGGCCGTCCGCCGTGAACTCCACCTTCGCGCTCCCGGCCTTTCCGGCCCCAAGCTCGGTGGAGGCGCTCCCGTCCTCCTTGACCTTCACCTTCAGCCGGTTGCCGCCGACGCTCGAGGTCATGCCTCCGCTGGCGGCGCTCTTTCCCGTCCGCAGGTCGTGCTCGACTCCCGCCCGGACGCCGCCGAAGTCGCCTTCGACCTTCAGCTTGCTCTCGTCGCGCGCGCTGCGTCCTGCGTGCTGGCGGAAGCTCAGCTCGGCCTCGGCTCCGTTCTCGGAACGGACGTTGATCTTCCCCTCGACGTACACGCTGCCGGCGCGCGCCTCCCCCAACAGGTCCGAACGCCTGTTCGAGAGCGCCACGTAGGCCCGGTGGTTGCCCATCCTCGGGACGCGCTCGAGGTAGTCGCGCGTGTAGGCCGTCCGCAGCGGGTCGTTCCACACGAGCGAGTCCGTTGGCGGGCTCGCTCGCCGCGGCTCACCGAGCATGCGGATCTCCGCACCGCTCTTCGCCGCTTCGACCGCGGCTTCGTATCGGTCCAGATAGGCCTCGTAGTCGCGCCAGTAGCCCACCGCGCTGGCCACGGTGTGATCGTGGACCGCGTCGCGCACCGCCTTCGGCAGCCACGGATCGTTGCTGAAGGTGGCCGGCGTGCCGGGAGGTTCCAGCGGCCCCTCTGCTTCGGCGCCCGCGTCCCGGTGCAGGTACCCGTTGCGCGCGGCGACCTCGAGGAACCGCTCCCGCTCCTTGAAGTCGAGATTCGAGGTGAACCGCGAGAGCAGACCTTCACGCTCCATTCGCTCGATCGCGGCCTTGAACTGATCATTAGAGAGGCTCGCGAGCGCGTCGTTTGCCCGCTTCGCATCGTCGGCGCCGATCAAGAGGTTGGAGGTGCTTCGCGTCAGTGCCGACGAGATCTCGCGCCACCTCTCCTCGGGGACCGCTTTCGATGGTGGCGGAGCGGAGGGCGCCTCCTTCGTGCCGGCCTCGACATGGAGCGGCGCCATCTCCATGACGTTCCGCGATCGCTCCTGCTTCGACGTGGGAGGAGGCGTCGTTGCACTGGCCTTCGCGGACGAAGCGGCCTCGGCCCCATCCGCTCCTTCAGCGGTGTCGACGCCCTTGCTGCGCGTGTTCTCGATCCGGCTCAAACGGCCTCCCGCGAAGTGCCCGAGGCCGCTCAGCACGCAGCGCGCCACCGCTCACGCCTCTGAAGGCCGTCCGCCAGGGCGTCCTGCGCGTGAGACGGCCGTCTCTTCAACGGGACGGAATGCGCCCGCTGCTCAGAGCGGAGGCGCTCCGGCACGACCCGTGAACAGCGCGCTGCACCTCAATCCCCCCGTTCGTTCGGAGGACCCATGCACCCGATGGTGAAGCGCCTGTTCCTGCTCGTTCCGCTCTGTGTCGGCCTGGCCTGTGGCGAGGAAGAAGACGGCCGCCTCCGACGTGACCGCGGCGGTGACACCGGTACCGAAGGGAGTGGCGGCTCGGACTGGGGCATCGGCGGCGGCAACACGAAGACCGAACCGGTCCCCAAACCGGGAACAGGTGGAGGGGGTTCCGGCGACGGCGGCACGACGACGCCCCCGAATACGGAAGTGGAGCCCACCCGAGTGCTCGAACAGGCCCAGTCCATGATGAGCGACGCGAAGGCGCTGCCCGCCATGCTGGCGGGGTTCGCGGTGGATGTGTCCATCGCGGCGGCGGGAATCTCAGGCGCGGCGAACATGCTGTCCACGGGAACCGTTCGGCACCCGGAGGTGAACGGAGGCCAGTGGGGCTACGCGGCCTCGCCGTCCGATCGGCTGGTGTACGTGACGAAGGACGGCGAAACGTCGATCCGCTTCGTCCAGTTCCACGGCGGCGCTGCTGCGAGCGGCGAGGAGTTCCTCGAGGGGGATCATGACGTGTCGGTCGTCTTCGAGGCGCCGTGGGGGAAGCTGACTGCGTCGAGCATGAGTCGCACCGACGATGGCACCACGGAGTCCTCGCACGTCGACGGAACCACCACCGACGGCTGCACCTGGCGATACAGCTCCGACAAGGAGCTGTCGTCCTCGACGGTCTACGGAACGGTCACCGCGGGGAGCACGCGCGAGGAGGTCGGCGACGTGACGTGTGGTGACGAGCAGGCGAGCTGGAAGGAGAACGAGGACTGGGACTTTGGCCAGAGCGCGTCGAACTACTACGACGAGCACACCCGCACCTTCATCTGGAACTGGCGGAAGGGAGCGCTGACCTGGACCATTCCGGACGGCGAGGTGTCGCAGTTCCGCAAGCCCCACGGAATCGTCGGCTACTACCCGAAGGGCAAGGTGATGCACGCGGGCCAGCAGGTGGGCGAACTGGTGAGCGAGAAGGTGCCGGCAGGAGACGCCGCCCACTTCCTTCACACCTGGATCGACATCGGCGGCAAGCGGGTGAAGTTCTCCGAGGTGCTGATCAAGTAGTGACCTGATCCGTCAGCGCCCGGTCGCGGCGCCGAACCACTCGCGCGCGTGGTGGAGGGCGATGAGGCCTCCCGCGGAGGTCTCGCTCACCAGCTCCCAGACGCGGATCCCGCCCTGGGCCTCGAAGCCCTTGAACATCACGCGGCCGGCGTAGCGGAAGACCTCCTTCACCGCGCCGGTGTCGGGGGCGTACGCGACGATGAGGCGGATCATCGTGGGCGGGAAGTGGAAGCGGCGCTGCAGCTCGGGGTGCAGCGTCTGGGGCCACACGTCCACGCCCCGGAAGACGCGGTCGCGGCCGACCTCCTGCTGGAACCCCAGCAGCGCCTCCTCCGACAATGCGATTCCGGTGTTGTAGATGTCGCCGGGCGGCTCGTCGTGGTCCTCGGCGGAGGCGTTCGCGCCCGGTGGCAACGGCGAGCCGACGAAGACCGCCCACGGATGCTTCACCGACCCGTCTCCGCGCCGGGCGCGCTCCGCGTCGAGCAGCGCATCCGCTCGGACGCGGGCCCCCGGGTTGCGCGCGGTGCCTCGGGCGCTCTCGTTGATCTTGTCCGCGATGGCCACCCGAGAGGTGCCGAACACGTCGTCGGGGATCGTCAGCACCAGCGGCGCCGGGCCCCAGGAGAGGAACACGCCCGCTTCCAGACCCTCACCGCGCGCACGCGCGAGCGCCGTTTCGTGGTCGGCCTGGAGCCGCAGCGCCTCGGCCCGGGACGGGTCCTGCGAGAGGCGCTGGAGAAAGCGCTCCTCCAGCTCGGCGACGGTCTTCTCCACGCTCTCCTTCGACACCTCGCGCGCGAGCTGCCGTTCGTAGGCGGAGAGGTGCCGGCGCAGATCGCGCGCGAGGCCCAGCAGCGCGGTGATGCTCCCGGACAGGGACACCGCGTCGCCCAGGAGGTTGTTCAGCTGCAGGTTCCCCGACGCGAGCGGACCGTGGCTCGTGTGGTGCGCCTTTGCCGAGGCGATCACCGGCACGTAGAACTCGCGGCGCAGAAGCTCGCCCATCGCCGCCTGGCCCACCAGCGCGGTGCGGCGCGTGAAGTCCTTCACGTCCGCGAAGAGGTGGCCCACGTGCTGCGCGACCTCCTCCTTCAGCAGCGCCTGGCGATCGGCCGACAGTCGATACAAGCGGCCGCGCGCGTACTCGCCGTCATTGCCGCCTTCGGATTCGAGGCCCGTCCGCCGCTCGAGGACCCGGAAGGTCGGCGCGAGCGCGCGCTCGGTCCAGAGGTCGCTGACGACCGCCACGGTGGCTCGGGCGTAGGTGAGGAACGCGTCTTCGCGCGAGAGCCCGAACGCGGTCAGCGGCTCCTTCGACGTCCACCTGCGCAACGCGTCCGACAGGGGCAGCAGGCCTTCACTCAGCGCCCGGCCACCGCTCGAGGCTCGGTCGTGCGCTTCCTTCGACAGCCGCTTGCGCTCGGCTTCGTCCTCGGCGAGCGCGGAGAGCCGGTAGGGGAGGGTGGCGTACTCGCGCAGCAGTCGCGAGAAGTCCCTCGGCACGGTGGGCAAAGGCGCCGGCAGGAAACCCTGATCCACCAGCGTCGCCGCGGCGAGGAACTTCTCCCGCAGCAGCGCCTGCGCCACCGCGGCCTCGGCGCGCCGCCGCACGTCCTTGTCCGCGGCCATGGCCTCGGCGATGCGCAGTTGCACCACGTCCGCGGTCGCGCCGTCCGCCATCCGCGAGAGGGCCTCCTCGAACCAGGGCAGGCCGGCGGAGAGGTCGCAGCCGTAGATCGTCGAGCCCGAGCCGGGCAGCTCCAGCCGGCCCCCCAGCAGCGCCGCCGGATTGACTGCCGCCTCCACGCGCGTCGAGACGTCGGGCGGCAGGCGGGACTCGCGCAGCACGCGCTCCACCGCCGTGCGCGCGGCGAGGTACAGGCCCGACGCCACCGCGCCCTGAAGCAGTCGATCCGTCGGCGGGCTGAGCGGCACCCGCCGGGAGAGTTCCGCCGCCTCGCCGAGCAGCGTCGCCAGCATGGCGGCCACGAGGGTCGGCGTCTCCTCGCGACCGTCGCGCGGCATCTCGGAATGGGCGGTGCGGAGCAGCTCGATCAGCAGCGCCACCAGCGACCGGCCCGCGCCGCCCGGACCGAGCCACGCGGCCATCACGCCCGCGGTCAGCAGCGGATGTGCCCGCGGTCCTGCGGCGGCGGCTGCGCGCGCGTCGGGATTGCCCACCTGCACCCAGCCGACGTGGTCGGTGGCCTCGGGCAGCGCGGCGAAGCGCTCGTCCATCATCAAGCGGTCGTGGTCCGCGCGGGTGAGCGCTTCCCGGTGACGGGCGACGAGCAGCGCCAGCAGCTGCACGCCGGAGAAGCCGACGATCCGGGCCGCCTCCGCAGTGACGTCCCACGGCACGCGCGCGTCCGCCGCCGACCCTCCGAGCGAGAACCGCACCCGCGACGCGCTCAGCTCCGGCAGCGCGACGGTCCGGGCACGGAACGCACTGCAGACGCCGATTCGCAGCTCTGCCCACGGCGACGCGAGGCGGCCGGCGGCCTGGGGTGGGGCGGACGCGAAGGAGTGCAAGCGGGCCGGATGGTAGCGCAGCAGCCTCTTCGGCACGGCCCTCAAAGCGGAGGGCCCAGCGCCTCCTGACGCACCGCGCCGCCGTTTCGCCCGTTGACGCGCGCGCCGCGTAGAACTACGGGGTCGCGCATGGCGTGGTTCAACCGCAAGCAGGAACCGAAGATCGCGCGCACGCAGTCGGCCGAAGAGGCCGAGCGTCCGAGCCGCATGCAGGGCCTGTGGGCCAAGTGCGAAGAGTGCGACGAGATCATCTATCGCGCCGAGATCGAGAAGAACCTCAACGTCTGCACCAACTGCGGCCACCACATGCCGTGGCCGGCGCGCGCGCGCATCGAGTCGCTGCTCGACCCCGGGACCTTCGAGGAGTTCGATCAGGGCCTCGAGCCCCAGGACCCGCTCGGGTTCAGCGACTCGAAGAAGTACAAGGACCGGCTGCGCTCCACGCGCAAGGCGCTCGGCGAGCCGGACGCGTTCGTCGGCGGGGTGGGCCGGATCGAGGGCCACCGCGTCTCGGTCGGCGCCTTCGTGTTCGAGTTCATGGGCGGCTCCATGGGCTCGGTCGTGGGCGAGAAGGTCACCCGCGTCTTCGAGCGCGCGGCGGAGTTGCGCTGCCCGGCGATCGTCTTCAGCGCGTCAGGCGGCGCGCGCATGCAGGAGGGGATCTTCTCGCTGATGCAGATGGCGAAGACCTCCGCGGCGATCTCGCGCTTCCGCGAGGTGCGCAAGCCGTACATCTCGGTGCTCCTGCACCCGACCACCGGCGGGGTGGCCGCGTCCTTCTCCTGGCTGGGCGACGTGGTCATCGCCGAGCCGAAGGCGCTCATCGGCTTCGCCGGCCCGCGCGTGATCGAGCAGACCATCCGCCAGAAGCTCCCCGAGGGCTTCCAGCGCTCCGAGTTCCTCGTCGAGCACGGGATGATCGACGCGATCGTTCCGCGCAAGGACATGCGCGCGAAGCTCGGGCAGTTGCTCGGGCTGCTGGGGTGAGCGCAGGAGCAGAGGGCGCGAAGGGGAGAGGCTTCCTCGAGTCGCTCTCGCCGTCGTCGATCAAGCTCGGCCTCGACCGCATCGAGGCGGCACTCGAGGCGCTCGGCCATCCGGAGCGCACCTTTCCGTCCGTCCACGTCGCCGGCACCAACGGCAAGGGTTCGACCTGCGCGTTCCTCGCGTCGTGTCTGCACGCGCAGGGGCTTCGCGCCGGGCTCTACACCTCGCCGCATCTCGAGCGCGTCAACGAGCGGTTCCGGGTCGGTGGCGAGCCCATCAGCGACTCGCTGCTCGATCAGCGGATCGAAGAGGTCCGCGCGCGCTTAGGCGGCGGCGTCACCGAGCTGACCTACTTCGAGTTCGGCACCCTCGACGCGCTCTGGCACTTCGCGCAGGAGCGGGTGGCGGTGGCGGTGCTGGAGACGGGCCTCGGCGGGCGGCTCGACGCGACGAACGCGGTGCTGCCGGAGGTGACGATCCTCACGCCGATCTCCTTCGACCACACGGCTTACCTCGGCGACACGCTGGAGAAGATCGCCGCGGAGAAGGCGGGGATCCTCAAGCGCGGCGTGCCCGTCGTCGTCGGACGGCAGGCGCCCGAAGCGCTGGCGGTGATCGAAGCGTACGCGCGGCAGGTGCAGGCGGGAGAGGTCCGGGTGCTCGGCCGGGACTTCTCCACAGCGGCAGCGCGCGTGCAGCTCGGCCTCGAAGGTCCACACCAGCGCGACAACGCGGCCTGCGCGGTCGAAGCGCTCGCGCTGCTGGGCGCACGTGTCCCCTCGCTGAAGGTCACCGCCGACAACGTCCTCCGCGGTCTGGCGAGCACCCGTTGGCCCGGAAGGCTCGAACGCCTCTCGCTCCCGAACCCGCTCACCGTGCTCGACGGCGCGCACAACCCGGCAGGCGCTCAGGCGCTCGTTGATGCGTTGAATGACGTCTATCCGAACCGCCGCGTGCACCTCGTCTTCGGCGTGCTCTCCGACAAGGACCACGGGCCGATGATGCGGACGCTCTTCCCGCGCTGTGCGTCCGTCCACCTCGCGCCGGTGGACAACCCGCGCTCGCTGCAGCCGGCGCAGTACGAAGCCGAGGCGTGTGCGCTGAACCCGAACGTCCACGTGCACCCGAACGCGAGCGAGGCCTTGAACGCCGCGCGCTCGAAAGCGGACAGCGACGACCTCGTCGTGTGCACCGGCTCTCTCTTCTTGATCGGCCAGATCCGTCTGCTGGCGGGAAGACCGATCGGCACCTAGATTGAAGGTGATGCGGGTCCCCGATTGGAAGCAGGCAGAGCAGACGAGCGCGTCGGCCATCACGGTGGACGACGTGGAGTTCCGGTCGCTCTACACGAAGACCCGCTACCTCGTGGACACCGCGGACGGCTGGTCGCTCTCCATCACCCGCTACCGCCCGAAGCCCCAGGTCTTTCCGCAGCCTCTGCTCGGCGAGCCCATGCTCCTCGTGCACGGCTTCAGCCAGAACCGGCACACGTGGACGAGCGGCCAGTTCGTGAAGAACCTCCTGTTCTTCGGCATCGACATCCACATCCTCGAGCTGCGCGGGCACGGCAACAGCTCCATCGAGCTTCAGCACGAACGCGCGCAGAAGTTCGGCCGGCCGCTTCCCGCGGACATCGACTACGGCTGGGACATCGACAGCTACTTCCTCTACGACCTGCCCGCGGCGGTCAGCGGGGTGAAGCGCATCACCCGGCGCGATCGCATCTTCTACTGCGGTCACTCCATGGGCGGGATGCTCGGCTACGGCTACGCGGGCATCCACGACGACTTCGAGGGCATCGTCACCATCGGCGCGGCCTCGGACATCGGCGCGGGCGTGCTCTTCCTCCGCGCGATCTCGCTCGCGGGGCCGCTGATGCTCGGCGGTCTGGATGGGCTGCTCGCGGCGGCGAACCTCGAGCGCAAGGCCGTGCACAAGGGACGCGCGCTGCTCGCGAAGGCGGCCGGCGTGGTCTCGAACGATCTGAAGAAGAGGCTCGCGCCCGACGGAGCGCCGGAGGACTGGCGCTTCACCAACGTTCCGGTGGACTGGTTCCTCAAGCAGCTCGAGCACCAGCTGGGGCGTGCGGAGAACTTCCCGGCCTTCCACAAGCTGCTCGTCCGGCTCAACCGGCTGTCGAACATGAGCAGGGTCAGCAGCGCGGACATCCGCTGGCTCCTGCGCGAGGGCGGCTCACCGGAACCGCGCGGGGTGATCGAGCAGTTCGCGCGGTGGATCCGCAACGGCGAGCTCGTCTGCTACCGCACCGGCTACGACTTCAAGCGCGGCTTCTCGAAGATCGACGTGCCGATGGCGATCATCTTCGGCGACATGGACCCGCTGGCCTCGGTGCGCTCCACGCGTTCGGTCTATCGCGCGGCGCAGAGCGAGTACCTCCTCTGGCGGCCGGTGAAGGGCAACAGCCACATCGAGCTGACCATGGGGCACGACATCCGGCAGATCTGCTACGACGTGAAGAACCTCGTCGAGTACGCGCGCAGCCACCGCCACAAGCGGCCCTCGCTCCCGCGTCGCGACGGACGCTGAACGGTCTCTGCAGCGAAAAGTTGGGCGCTCTCAACGAAGTGCTAGCTTTTCCGGCCCATGCGCACCGTGCGGCTCGGGCTGTGGGCGGCGCTCGTTCTCCCGGCGCTCGCCCTCGCCCAGGACAGGGTCGAGCTGAACCGGATCACCTCCGTGACCGTGCGTGACGGCGCGGTGGAGATCTCAGGCTCGCGCCAGCCTTCGTTCTCCTCCTTCAGTCTCGACAACCCCTACCGCGTGGTCATCGACGTGAGCGAGGCGGTCTTTGCCGGCGTGCCGGAGATCATCCCCGGCCAACGCGGGATCACCGGCGTGCGGACCGCCTCCTACGGCTCGCAGTCCGCGGCGATCGCGCGGGTGCTCATCGGTTTCGAGCGCGAGGTGGAGTGGGTCGTCGAAGCGAAGGGCAACACGCTGGTAGTGCGAGTCACCGGCACGGCGGCGAACGAACCCGATCCGCAGCTCCTCGCGCGAGAACAGGCGGCAAAAGAGGCTCGCGAGGCGGAGGCGCGGCGCGCGGAGGAGCAGGCGCGTCAGCTCGCCGAGGAGCGCAAGCGCAAGGAGGAGGCGGAGCGCGAGGCGCAGGCCCACGCGGAGGTCGCGAAGAAGAACGCCGAAGAGGCCGCGCGCGCGAGGGCGGAGGAGGAGCGCCGGCTGAAGGCCGAGGCCGAACAGGCCGCTCGTGAAAGGGCCGAGGCGGAGAAGCGCGCCGAGGAGGAGCGCCGGCAGAAGCTCGAGGAGGATCGCAAGGCCGCCGCGGAGGCGAAGAAGCGCGCGGAGGAGGAGCGCCGGGCGCAGGAGGCGGAGCAGAAGCGCGCGGCGGAGGAGGCGCGGAAGCTCGAGGCCGAACGCAAGGCGGAGGAGGCCCGTCAGCGACGTGAGGCCGAAGCGGAGCGCCAGCGCGCGATGGCGGAGGCGAAGAAGCGGGCCGACGAGGAGCGCCGGGCGCAGGAGGCCGACCGCAAGCGGGCGGAGGAGGAGGCACGACGCGCCGCGGCCGAACAGCGCGCGCAGGAGGCCGAGCAGAAGCGTCTCGCCGCCGAGGAGAAGAAGCGGGCCGCCGCGGAGGCAGCGCAGCGCGCCGAGGAGGAGCGGCGGGCGCAGGCCGAAGCCCGGCAGAAGGCGCAGGAGGAGGCGCGCCGGGCGGAGGCGGAGCGGCGGGAGGAGGAGGCCGAGGCGAAGCGGCTCGCGGCCGAGGAGCGCAAGGCGCAGGAGGCGGAGCGGCAGCGCGCGGAGGCGGCTGCGAAGCGCGAGGCCGAAGAGGCGCGGCGAGCCGAAGCCGAGGCGAAGCAGCGAGCGGCCGACGAGCGCAAGGCCCAGGAAGAGGAGCAGCGTCGCGCGGAAGAGGCGGCGAAGCGGCAGGCCGAGGCCGATCGCGCAAGGGAGGCCGAGGCACGCCGCGCGGCGGAGCAGGAGCGGCAGCTGCAGTCTCAGCGCAAGGCCGACGAGGCGAAGCGCCGTGCGGAGGAGGAGGCCCGCGCGAAGGCCGAGGCTGACGCGAAGAGGCGCGCGGAGGCGGAGGCGCAGGCCCGTCAGCGCGCGGAGGAGGAGGCCCGCGCGAAGGCCGAGGCTGACGCGAAGAGGCGCGCAGAGGCGGAGGCGCAGGCCCGTCAGCGCGCGGAGGAGGAGCAGCGGAAGAGGGAAGAGGCCGAAGCCCGCGAGCGTGAAGCGGCGGAAGCGCAGGCCCGTCAACGCGCCGAAGCGGAGCAGCGGCAGAGGGCCGAAGCCGAAGCCCGCCAGCGCGAAGAAGCGGATCGCCGCGCCCGGGCCGAGGCCGAGCAGCGGCGTCAGGCGGAGGAGCGGCGCGCCCGCGACGAGGCCCGGCTGCGCGCGCAGGAAGCGGAGCGCGAGCGGGCACTGCAGGAGCGCGAGCGGCAGCGTCAGGATCGCGAGACTCCGTCCCGCCCCGGCACGCCCAGCACGGTCGCACTCGTCGGCTTCCGTCCGGTGAACTCCGGCGCCCGAGTCTTCGTGCGCTTCGAGGGCGGTAACGCGATGCCCGCCTGGGCGCTGCGCGAAGAGGACGCGACGACCGTCGTGCTCGAATTGCAGAACACGCGCATCGGCTCACCGAACAACGCGCGCCCGTTCGATGCGTCGTTCTTCGGCACCGCCGTCCGCGAGGTCCGCGCGAGGCAGGTGGGCGCGGACGTGCACGTGGAGATCCGGCTCACCCGCCCGGCTCCGTATCAGGCTCGCCCGGCCGCAGGTGAGCTGCAGCTCGAGTTCCAGGACCCCAGGTGAACGTCGCACTCTCGCTGTTGCTCTGCGTTGCCGGAGCCCAGATCCCGCTCGCCACCGAGGCAGAGCTTCCCGGTGGCCAGAAGGTCCTGCTCGCCGCGGACCAGCTCCTCTACGAGCCCTCGCAGCAGCGGCTGCAGGCGAAGGGCAACACCATGCTCCGCACGGACGAGGTCACCGTGCGCGCCGACGAGGTCGTCTACGACCAGGCCGCGCAGACCGCGTACGCGAAGGGCAACGTGATGTTCGTGAGCGGCCTGCTCGCGGGCGTGGCGGAGGAGGTGCGCGTCGACATCAAGTCGCTGGAGGCGGAGATCGTCGGCGGCCTCTTCATGCGCAAGCGCAACGTCACGGTGGAGCAGCTGCTCGCCGCGAAGACGCCGCAGGAGCTCAAGCGCACCGGAGAGACGGTGCTCAGCATCACCGGCACGCGGATCAAGCGCATCGCGGAGAACGAGTTCCTCGTGGACGGGCTCTCCTTCACGCCCTGCGACTGCGATCCCACCGAGCCCTCCTGGCGGGTGGAGGCGAAGCGCGCGCAGGTCGAGATGGGCGAGCGCGCGATCCTCACCTGGCCTGTCATCTACGTGTACCAGGTGCCGATCTTCGCCGTGCCCTGGCTCTACGTGCCGCTCTCCGACCGGCGCACCGGCCTGCTCGTACCGCGCCCCACGAACAGCGCGCTGAACGGCTTCTCCTTCGAGCAGCCCTTCTTCCTCACGCTCGGCGAGAGCTACGACATGACGTTCACGCCGGGCTACTACCGCGGCGCCACGGAGCGGGATCCGGTCAGCGGAGAACGCGTGGACTCTCCCATCGGCATCCGCGGCCCGCGGCTGCACACCGAATTCCGCTACCAGCCCACCCCGCAGCTCGGCGGCCGCGCCACGCTCGGGCTCCTCTACGATCTGAAGGACCGCCGGAACCCCTTCCACTTCCAGCGCGAGTTCCAGCTCGAAGGTCAGCCGCGCGGTCTGCGCGGCGAGCTCTCCTGGCTCCACGTGCAGGACATGGGAAACGGCTGGCGAAACCGGGTGGACCTCGGCGCGATCTCGGACGGCTACTACCTCGTGGACATCACCGCGGACGTGCTCGCGCGGCAGGCGGAGTACCTGCGCTCCACCGCGGTCGTCGCGCACCGCTCGCACGGCGCCTACTTCGGCATCGACGCGGTGGTCCGCCAGCCGATGTACGCGGGCGACGCGCCGGTGGGCACCGACCTCCTCCGCAACGACCGCGACCGCGAGGGAAACCTCCTGCGCGGCCCCCGCACCTTTGCCCGTGGCCCCGCGCTGACCTGGACGCTGCTCGACCGCGCGATCACCGAGGACGGCCCGCTGCGTGTCGGCGGCAGCGTGGAACTCGCGCGCATCGGTCCGCTCAACGCGTCGTGGGGTGACGAGGGCACCGACGGCGTCTTCCGCACCCCGCCCATCGATCCGGCGGCGCGCGATCCGCTGCAGTCCAACGGCCGCTTCGAGCCGGGCGAGCGCGAGGCCCGCGAGCGGCTGGACCTCAACCCGAGGCTCTCCGCACCGTTCGGCTTCGGCCGCTTCGCGCGGGTCACGCCGTATCTCTCCCTCCGCGAGACCCTCTGGTTCTCCGAGTTCACCGGCCAGACCGCGCACCGCGGCTACGCGCTGCTCGGCACCCGCGCGGACACCACCCTCGTCGCGGACTTCCCCGGACGTCACGGGCAGGGCGGGCTGCGGCACCGGATCACCCCGCGCGCGGACGTGCGCTGGGCGCCGTTCGTTCTCCGCAGCGTGGAGCTCGACGTGCCCGGCTCTCCCGAGGCCCAGCCCTACGACGCGGTGGACTCGGCCATCCGTCCGGACGGCATCTTCCAGGCGGTGACCGAGCTGCGGCAGGAGTTCGGGCTCTGGCAGGGCGACACCTACCGCGAGCTCTTCCGGCTCGACCTGGGGCAGGGCTTCGATCTGCAGCGCCAGAAGGTGGCGGACACGTATGCGGCGCTGACGCTGCAGCAGGGCCCGGTCTCGCTCAGCGGCGTCGTCCGCTACGACCTCCCCACCCGTCGCATCAGCCAGTTCAGCGGCCGCATCCACATGGACAACGGCAAGGGCACCTCGCTCTTCGCCTCCTACGACGACCTGCTCTCCGTCGGCTCGGACCCGCTGCGCGCGGGCATCGACGAGCTGGTGGGCCGGCCGCTCTCCACCTTCTCCGGCGACGAGCTGGCCCGCGCCTCCCGCGCCCGGCAGCTGCACGCGGGCTTCCGCCACCTCTTCCCGTTCGGGCTCGGCGTCCGCTACGAGGGCTTCTATCAACCGGAGGTCGAGATCCCGTGGCAGCGCCTGCCGCAACAACTGGCAGCGCTCTCTTATGGACCGGGATGCAACTGCTGGCGGCTGGAGGTCTACGCGTGGCTGCGGCCGCGAGGCGACGGGGCACGTGGGTTTCTCGGGACCCACCTGCAGAACCCGGACGTCGGAGCGAACCTCACCATCCACCAGTTCGGGAACTTCGGAACGAAGGGATAAGAAACACTGCAATTTCCCGGATTCCTTCACTGAGAGTCACTGGAAGGGTGACCTCAACCTGCTAGGAAGGCGCGCCCTTTTTTCGGGTTTTTGCGCCCACTGCTTCGGGAATCGACTTGTCTGACATCGGGAAACGACTGGGCCGGCGCATCCGCGACCTGCGCACGCAGCAGGGCGACAGGTGGACGCAGGAGGAGCTGGCCGAGCGCGCCCACATCTCCGTCTCCTTCCTCTCCATGATCGAGCGCGGCGAACGCATGCCGCACGTGGAGACGCTGGCCGCCATCGCGGGGGCGCTCGGCGTGAGCCTCTCCGAGCTCTTCCACGGCACCGACGGGGAGCCCTCCACCGACGGCGACCTCATGCGCCCGCTGCTCGAATTCGTGCGCTCGCACCGCCTCGGCAGCGCGGAGGTGGAGAAGCTTCTCGGCGTGGCCCGCGCCATGTTCACGCGCACCCCTTGATCCGTCCCGTTCCTGTCCTTGACTCGCCTGTTCGGTGGGCGACAGGATACCCCCCCTGCTCGTTCCCCTGCCTGATCCTCACGGGCCGGTGAGCCGTGCCGAAGGAGCCCGCGTTGATGCGTCTTGGTCGTCGTCTCGGTCTGTTCCTCCTGGCCTCCGTTGCCGGGGCCCTCGCCGGTTGCGGTGACCAGGGTCCCGCCTCGCTGGTCTTCGTGGAGATCAGCCCCTCGCAGCCGAAGCTGGGTGACATCACCACGGTGAAGTTCGCCGCCACCGACAGCCGCGGCCTCCCCGCCGAGGGCATCGTGGTGGACTTCGAGCTCGAGCGCGCGGTGGGCGGCGTCACGCTCGGCCCCACCCAGTCCTCCACCAATCAGGGCTCGGGCGAGGTCATCACCCAGCTCACCGCCACCGGCCGGGTGGCGTCGGTGGTCGTCGTCGCGCGGTCGGGCGACAAGATCGCGCGCTCCCCGCCGATCAGCTTTGCCGGCTCCACCGTCTCGGCGCGCGGCATCACCTTCCAGTGCGGCCCGGTCGCCGGCGAGGGCTCGGGCGGCATCCACGCGCTGATGGCCTACGGACCGAACCGCGATCTGGTGGCGGGCGTGAAAGTGGACTGCACCGCGCACGTGTCCGACCGCAACGGCGACGGCATCCCCGGCGCGCTGGTCTCCTTCCTCACCGAGGCCGGCACCATCGGTCCCACCGCGGAGTCGGTGACGAACGTCATCGGCAACGCCACGGTGCTCTACAAGACCTCCTTCCCGCTGCCGGAGGACGTGCTCCCCGGCAAGTACGTGCACCAGGCGGTGGAGGGCCCGCAGCACACCGGCGAGCGCCTCGCGCCGGACTGGATGGAGCCCTACGAGTGGCGCCAGAACCCGATGACCGGGATGCTCCCCGACCCGTCCTGCCCGGGCGGCTGTGACGAGCCCCGGCGCGCGGACCCCATCCGTCCCGGCCGTATCAACAACCCGCGCGACAACCTCGTGGCCATGGTGGCGATCACCGCGGGCGAGGAGAGCTTCGTGGACGCGAACAACAACGGCGTCTGGGACGACGGCGAGCCCTACGTGGACATCACCGAGCCCTTCGTGGACAGCAACGACAACGGGACCTGGGACCCGGGCGAGCTCTACGTGGACACCAACGGCGACGGCGTCTGGACGGGCAAGAACGGCGTCTACGACCCCTCCACCCTCATCTGGAAGCAGAACCGCATCCTCTGGACCGGACTGCCCACCTCGTACGACTACCAGGACGCGGCGCCGCCGAACCCGCCGCAGGGCTACGTGGCCACGGTGATGCGCGTGTTCCCCACCGGCGCGATCGTCATCCCGCACCACGGCATGGTCAGCGTCGGCTACCGCGTGTCGGATCCCTGGTTCAACACCTTCGCCGGCAACCAGTCCGGTGACGGCTGCAAGGCCGAGGCGAGCCCCCGCGTCGCCGCGTTCCCCACCATCTTCGGCTGGGAGGGCATCAAGCTGACCTATCCCACCGTGCACAGCGTGAACTTCCAGGTCTACGACGCGCACGATCCGGAGAACCCGGACGCGGTGGCGCTGACCCCGCCGGTGCCCTGGTCGGTGTCCACCCTCTGCGTGACGACCTCGTCGCCGCAGGCCGGCCACACGGTGGAGATCGGGCTCGGCGGCATCAGCGGCACGGTGCACTGATCGCCGCACCGGAAGGTCCGTTCAGGGCGCGCTCGGCTTGACCCCTCCGGGGCGCGCCCCTAGTGTCCCTCTGATTGATTCTCGAATCAGTCAGGAGGGGCGCGTTTGGCGAAGAGCACGAACGGGAACGGTGACGCGGCCCCGCCGAAGGCGCGGGAGGTCGAGCGCCGGCGCGCCATCCTCCGGGCCGCGATCGAGGTCTTCGCCAGCAAGGGCTACCACGGCTGCCGGATCGCGGACGTCGCGCGTGAGGCGGGCGTGGCCTACGGGCTCGTCTACCACTACTTCAAGAACAAGGAGGAGCTGCTCTCCTCGGTGTTCGAGTCCGCGTGGAGCACCTTCGTCGGCAACCTGATGGAGGTCGCCGCGGGCGAGGGCTCGCTGGAGGAGAAGGTCCGGGGCACCGCGCGCGTGGCCTTCGAGGCCTACCAGCGCGATCCGCGGGCGGTCCGGGTGCTCATCCTCGAGATCGCGCGCTCGCCGGCGGGCGCGCAGGTCGATCGCGGTTCCGCGTTCGGCGACGTCATCGGCCTCGCCGAGGGCATGTTCACCGACGCGCGGGAGAAGGGCGAGCTGCGCGCGGACCTCGATCCCAGGCTCTGCGCGGCGCTGCTCTTCGGCGCGATCGAGATGGGGCTGACCTCACTGGTGGTCGGGCTCTTCGGACGCGAGGCCTCCGGCGCCTCCGACCCTTCCGATTCCTCCCGCTCGACCCAGGCGCAGATCGACCGGGTGCAGCACCAGATCGCGGAGATCTTTCTCGGCGGCGTACTGCCGGCGGGCACCGCGGCCGCGCGCGCCGCATCCGGGCCGTCCGAGGACGGCTCGAAGAACGACGACGACCAGGACGAAGGGGAGGGGCAGTGGAAGGACCCGACGAACGCCACGTCCGCTACGAGCTCCGGGGCGCCCACGCCCACCTGACCATCGACCGCGAGGCGGCGCGCAACGCGCTGTCGGCGCAGGCGATGCGGGAATTGCGTGAGGGCCTCGGCCGGGCGGAGGCAGATCCGGGGGCGCGGGTGGTGGTGCTCACCGGCGCGGGCTCGCGGGTGTTCTGCGCCGGCGGGGACCTCTCGTCGATGGGCGGGGGAGAGGGCTTTCTCGACGGGCACGACGCGCGGCGCGCCTACGGCCTGCTGCTCCGGCGCATCCAGGACTGTGCGCTGCCCACGGTGGCGCGGGTGAACGGGCACGTGCTCGCCGGCGGGGTGGGGCTGCTGCTCGCGTGCGACCTCGCGGTGGCGAGCGAAACCGCGGAGCTGGGCCTGCCGGAGATCGACCGCGGCCTCTTCCCGATGACGGTGATGGCGCTCCTGCAGCGCCACGTGGGCCGCAAGCGCGCGCTGGAATTGGCGATGACCGGAGACCGGCTCTCCATGCGCGAGGCGCTGGAGTGGGGCCTCGTGAACCGGGTGGTGCCCGCCGCGGAGCTGGACGCGGCGACCGGCGCGCTGGCGCAGAAGCTCGCGGGAAAGAGCCGGGCAGTCCTGCAGCTCGGGCGCCGGGCCTTCTTCACCGCCGAGGACCTTCCGCTGCCGCAGGCGGTGGAGCACCTCGCGTCGCAGCTGTCGTTGAACGTGCTGACCGAAGACGCGGGCGAGGGCGTCGGTGCGTTCCTGGAGAAGCGCCCGCCCCGCTGGAAGGATCGCTAGGCCATGCCTCTCTCGAAGGACAAGGTGATCATCACCTGCGCGCTGACCGGGGTGCTCGCGCGCCGGGACCAGTGCCCGCATCTGCCCTACACGCCGGAGGAGATCGGCGAGGAGGCCCGTCGCGCGCACGAGGCCGGCGCCTCGGTCGTGCACATCCACGCGCGCGACCCCGAGACCGGTGACCAGACCTGGTCCTCGGAGGTGTACGGGCGGATCAAGGAGGAGGTGCAGAAGCGCTCGCCGGTGATCGTGAACTTCAGCACCGGCGGCTTCAACATGGGCGTGGACTCGGACGAGGAGAAGCGCCGGCGCCTCGAGTACGTGTGGAAGGTCCGCCCGGAGATGGCGGCACTCAACATGGGGTCGATGAACTACGCGAAGTATTCGGAGAAGCGGAAGGGCTTCGTCTTCGACTTCGTGTTCATGAACCCCTTCAGCGACATCCTCATGGTCTGCGAGGCGATGCGCGAGGGCGGGGTGCTCCCGGAGCTCGAGTGCTTCGACGTGGGCCACATCCACAACGCCGAGCCTCTGCTGGAGATGGGCGCGGTGAAGGGGCCGCTGCAGTACTCGTTCATCCTCGGGGTGCTCGGCGGCGTGGCGCCCACGGCGGAGAACCTCGCGCACATGGCGCGGCAGATTCGGCCCCAGGACACCTGGGAGGTCATCGGCATCAGCCGCGTGCAGTGGCGGCTGGTGGGCGCGGCGCTGGCGCTGGGCGGGAACATCCGCGTCGGGCTCGAGGACAACTTCTATCTCGACGCCGCGGGCACCCAGATGGCGAAGGGCAACGGCCCGCTGGTGGAGAAGGCCGCGCGCATGGCCCGCGACATCGGCCGCGAGCCCATGACCGCCGACGAGGCCCGCGTCGCGCTGGGGTTGAAGCAGGGGTAGGGCGCTACTCCCCGCTGCCGCCGGCCGCCGTCTCCGCCTTCCGGTCCGCCACCGGCAGCGGCGCGTCCGGCGTGGCGGTGGCGACGGCGCCGCCGAAGAGGTCCGCGCGCATCAGCGTGGCCGGATCGACGTAGAGCCCGTTCACCTTGGCGCCGAAGTGCAGGTGCGCGCCGGTGACGCGTCCGGTCTTGCCGACCTTGCCCAAAGGCTCGCCGCGCTTCACCCGCTGGCCGGGCTTCACGTCCATCGACGAGAGGTGGAAGTAGGTCGTGTACACGTCGAGCCCGTGGTGGATCATCACCGTCTGGCCCGCCGCGTAGTTGTCGCGCACCATCACCACCACGCCGTCATTGGCCGCGACGATCGGGTCGCCCACGCGCCCGTCGATGTCCATGCCGAAGTGCTGGCTCTGCTTCTTGCCGTTGAAGGTGCGCAGGTCGCCGAACGGCGCGGTCATCACGTCCCGCCGAGGCCAGTCGAAGTTCGCGCTGAACTGCGCGGGGAGCGGCTTCTGCGCGAACGCGGCGGCGAAGGCCTTGCGGTCCTCGGCCATGCGCCGCTTCACCGTCTTCGGCGGCGAGACGAACTTCTTCGCCACCTTCAGCTCGCGCACGTTGAAGGCCGGCGGCAGCACGGTCAGCTCCGCGGCCACCGGCGCCTGCTTCTGGCCCTTCTTCTCCGCGGGGGGCGCCAGCCGCAGCGGAAGCTTCCCCGGCGCGTGCTCCACCGGCAGCGCCAGCAGCGCCTGGCACTTGCCGCCCAGCGCGTGGAACGTCACCACCTGTCTGCCCGCGGAGCCCTCCGGACAGAGCCCCCCTTCGCCCAGCGGCAGCGAGAGGACCACGAGGTCCCCCGGCCGCGCCTCCGCCGGCGTCATGGTCAGCGAAGGCTCCGCGGCGTGCGCCGCAGAGGAGAGAGAGACGAAGGCGGCGGTGGCGACGAGCAGGGGCCGGAGCATCGTGGAGCGGCCAACCGCTACTGACCGATGCTGATTCCGCCCTGGAACTCGCGGTTCACCGGCTCGCCCCAGATCGTCTGGTAGAGCCCCCAGGGAGCGGCCGGCGCGTTGAAACCGAGGCGCACGGCGGTCCCGCTGGGGACGAGCGCGGTGCCGAAGTAGGTCATCCGCAGCCGCGTGGTGTAGCCGGAGGGCTTGAGGCCGAAGACGCTGTCCTCCTCGGTGCCCAGCGGCTCGTCGAGCGAGACGGGGAAGCCGTTGTCGTGGCCGAACTCGCCCGGCGCGTCGCCGATGATCATCGACCCGTTGAGGTCGTAGTTGAAGAACGCCCAGGGGCCCGAGCCGGCGAGGACCTTGCCCACCGGCACGGTGAGGTTGAAGGTGACCGACTCGCCCGAGCCGAGCTGCCCGTCGTTCGTTCCCTCCTCCTTCCACGTCATCGAGTGGAGCATGGGCGTGATCGCGGTCAGCGGGTCGCCGCCGTAGAAGTAGCCCGTCGCCTGGAAGAAGCCGCCGGTGTCCTGGGAGACCACGCGGACGCTGAGGTTGTACTCGCGGCCCGCTTCGATGGTGCTGCCCGGCGTGATGGTCACCACGTTGCCCGGCGCGGTCACCGCTGCGCTGACGGTGAGGCTCTGCTTGCCGTGCTCGTCGGTGAGGTGCGCGAGCACGCTCTTGCCCGCCAGCGCCTGGTTGAAGACGAGGTGGATGGGCTCGCCCGCGCCGAGGAAGTTCTGGTTCGGGGGGCTGCCGCCCACATTGAGCGAGGGCACGTTGGAGGTCAAAAGCTGGAGCGCGCCGGGCTCGCGTGCGTCCTCGAGCTTCACCACCCGCGGGCTGGGATCGTTGGCGATGAGCTGCGCGTTGTACGTGAGGTAGCGGCCCGCCGAGTCGATGACGCCGTCACCATCCGAGTCGATGGCGTGGACGTGCAGGTCGTAGCGGCCGCTCACCCGCGTCAGCTCGCCCGCGTTGGGCAGGCCGTTGAAGGTGACGAGCCCCGCGTCGTCCGCGGTCGCCTCCACCACCACCGCGCCCTGGCCGTTGCCGTAGGTGCCGAACTCGCTCAGCGACGCCGCCGCCGGCGAGCCGAGGATCGTCGCCCTGGCGCCGCGCGCCGGCTTGCCCGCGTGATCGACGACGAGCACCCGCACCGTCTGGTCGAGCCTCGTCAGCGCGAAGGGCCCCGCCAGCGCGTTCCCGTCGTTGATGGGGAAGTTGCCGGCGGAGGAGGGCACCACGACCCGCTGCCGCGCGGTGCCGTAACCCTCCTTGGTGATCGTCACCTGCACCTGCGCGCCGCCGGGGATCTTCGTGAAGCGGAACTCGCCGGCCGCGTCCGTCTGGGTCGTCCGCGAGCCCTCTTCGCCGGCGGCGCCGAGGTTCAGCGTCACCTGCGCGCCCGCCAGCGGCGTGTAGCCCATGGTGAGCACCTGACCGGAGACCGTCCCCTGCGGCGTGGACGGCGCCACCTGCGAGACGTTGTCCGGGGTCCGGATCCCGTCGGCGATGCCGTCACCGTTCTCGTCCGTGGGGCCGCAGGCGGCTCCGAGCGCGAAGACGCCGGCGGCAGCGAGCGCGGACAGGGGGTGGGCAGTGGGGCGGCGCATCAGGGCTCCTTGGGGTGGTGGAAGGCAGGGCATTCTCTCCCCCGGCCTTCGGGTGTCAAAGGTGAGGGCTCAGCGGCCCTTCTTCTGCGTCGCGGGCACCGCGCCCTTGCCGGTCCTTGCCTTCGGGTCCTTCGCGTCGGCGGGGGGCGCGCTCTCGGGGAAGTTCTTCGCCAGCACCTGCCCGGCGCTGCCCTTGAGGCGCGCGTTGTCCGAGCCCTCGGTCACGGCCTTCAGCGCCGCCTTTGCCGCGTCCGTCCGCACGTCGTCGAGGCTCCGCAGCATCCGGCCCTTCACGTCGTCGCCGTAGCCCGCGCCGGAGAGCACCGCGCGCTGCACGAGGGCCGCCCAGGCCGCGCTCTCCTTCAGCGGCCGGTTCTCCGCCGTCATGGAGAGCACGTCCGAGACGAGCTCCGGGTTCTGCGCGTTCTCGGTGAGCAGCGCCTCGATCGCCGGCACCGCGTCGGGGCTGGGGAACGCGCCGAGCGCCTTGCCCACCTCCTTGTAGTAGGCGTACCCGCGGCCCTTCGCGCGGCTGATCGCCGCGTTGAGCGTGGTCAGCGCCACCGAGTCCCCGAGGTTCGCCACGCCCTGCGCCATCGCCGGCAGGTAGTTGAGGTCGAGGTTCTGGGCCATCACCCCATCGAGGAGGTACTGCCGGCCCGCCTTGCTCTCGAACTTGCCCAGCGCCGCCATCGCCGCGCGGCGCACCCGCACCCGGCCCAGCGCGTCCTCACCGAGCCCCGGCGGGTTCTTCGCCAGCTCCAGGACGACCGGTGCCAGCTGCTCGGGAAGCCGCCCGAAGCGCGACTGCGCGAGCCGCTCGAGCACCGCGTGGCGCACGTAGGGAGAGGGGTCCGCCTTCAGCGCGTGCATCAGCGCGTCCATCGCCGCATCGGTGGGGACCTTCAGCTCCTTCGCCTCGCGGTCGCCGAGCGTGCCCATGAGCACGAAGAGCGCCTGCGTCCGCCACACCGGATCCGCCTCGTGCCGCGCCGCCTGCGTCCAGGCCTGCTCGCCGACAGCGCTCGGCTGGATCCGCGCCAGCGCGGTCATGTCCCGGTTCCAGTTCACCCACTGCGGCGCCGCCGGCAGCTCGAAGCGCGCGGTGACGGTGGGCTTGTCCACGAGGATCGTCTCCTCCTTCGCGAACGCGGTGGCGCCCTCGCGCCCGAAGACGACGGGCAGCTTGAAGACGAACGGACCCTTCTCACCCGCGTGGCTCGGGGTCTGGGTGATCGTCACGTTCACCGCGGTGCCGTCCCAGCGCGTCTCCGCAGTAAGCACCGGATAGCCGCGCTTGTAGAGCCACGCGTCGCGGAACGCCTTGAGCTCCTTCTCGGTGCCGGTGGCCTTCGTGAACGTGTCGAAGAACGCCTCGCTGGTGGCGGTACCGTGCGCGTGCGCCTCGAGGTACGCCTTGATCCCCTTCTTGAACTGCTCGGGGCCCACCCAGTGCTCGAGCATCCGCAGCACCGAGGCGCCCTTCGTGTAGCTGATGGCGTCGAAGCCCTCGCGGGTCTCACCGGTGCGGGTGACCAGCGGGCGCGAGCGCGGGCCCTCCTCGTCGCGGAAGTAGCTGTTGTGGATGCGGAGGAAGCGGGACACCTCCGTCATGTCGTTCTCGTAGAAGGCGTCCTCCGTCTTCCAGGTCATGAAGGTGGCGAAGCCCTCGTTCAGCCACGCGTCCGACCAGTCCCGGCAGGTGACGAGATCGCCGAACCACTGGTGCGCCAGCTCGTGCGCGATGAGTGAGGAGATCCGCGTGCGGCCGTGGATGTAGAGCTTCTCCTCCAGCACGAGCCCGTTCTCCCGCATCATCACCAGCGAGGTGTTCTCCATGCCGCCCCAGAAGAACTGCGGCACCGAGACCTGGTCGAACTTCGCCCACGGGTACTTCACGCCGAGAAAGCCCTGCTGGAACGACAGCGCGTGCTCCGTCGCCTGCGTCGCCCAGTGGAGGCGATCCTTGCGGCCCGGCTGCACCCACAGGGTCGCCGGCGCGGCCGCGGTGAGCTCCACGCCCTCGAGCTGTCCCACCGCCACCGCCACGAGGTAGGGCGAGTGCGCCGTCTCCTGCTTCCAGTGCACCCGGCGCAGGTTGTCGCCGCCCTCGGAGGTGAAGGCCTCGTCGAGAACCTTCTTCCCGTTGGAGAGCACCGTGTAGCGCCCGTCCACGATCGCGAAGACCTCCGAGGTCGCCTTGTCGTCCGGCCGGTCGTTCGACGGGAAGAAGCGCCGCGCGTAGTCCGGCTGCAGGTGGGTGAAGAAGTAGGGGAGCGCGTCCTTCGCGGCGGAGGGATCCGTCACCCGGAAGAAGCCTTCGTGCGAGGCCGACGCCTTACCCCGGTAATGGATGGTGAACGTCGCCGGCTGCTTCGGCGGGAGCGCCTTTTTCGGGCGCAGGGTGAGCTTGCCGGTGCGCAGGGCCGCGTCGTCGGCGACGGTGAACGGGACCTCGGCCCCGTCCATCGTCACGCCCCGGATGTCGAGCCCGTGGCTGTCGAGCTCCACCTCGCCGAGCGCCCTGGCCGGCACGAGCGTGACCTTCACCTCGTTCTCGAACGCGCCGTCGTTCTGCAGGCGCAGCTCGATGCGGTAGTGCTGCACGTCGTAGGGGCGCGGGGGCGGCGCGGAGGCGGGCGCGGCCTTCTGCGACAGCAGCGCCGCGGCGAGGAGGGCGGTGGCGGAGATCGTCATGTGCGCCTTCTACTCCACTCGGCTGCCTGCCGGGCGACCGGCACCCGAAAGGCCGTTGTCCGCTGCGAAACGGCGGGTGGTTCCCCATGGGGGCGCGCTGCCTACCTTTCAGGTGAACAGGCACCAGGAGGCGTGATGGGCGGCGGCGGCAAGTATGAGCAGCAGTCTGAATCTCTCGGTCCGGCCAGTCCGGGCCGCAGCGTGATGCGCGACCAGTCGGAGAAGGTGGCGAAGACGAAGGCGAAGGATCTGCCGGAGAGCGCGACGAAGATCAGCTACGGCAAGCGCTTCGCCAAGACGGAGGAGATGTACCAGGCGCGGGTGATGGAGAAGGAGCTCGAGGAGCTGGCGAAGGAGGACGGCGCGCTCGACGTTCCCGGCAGAAGCCGGTCCGCGGGAGGCGACGCGGCGGCGAAGAAGAAGACCGCGAAGAAGAGCGAGCTCGAGCGCGCCGAGGCCCTGCAGAGCCGCCACCAGGTGCTCGAGCAGGTGACGCGCGGCGCGCCGATTGGCTCGGTGCCGCCGGTTCAGGAGGCGCCTCCTCGCAGCGGCCTCGCGGACGTGATGGGTGACGCGCAGCGTTACTGGGGCATGCTCCGCGGCGGGCTGAAGGACGCCAGCACGGCAGGCGTGCGACTCGCCCGGCTGCCCATGGACCTGATGATGATGGCGGTGAGCCGTCTGCGGCCGCACCACGCCTAGTCGCCAGAGCTCTGAGGGCCACCGGGGCCGCGGGGGCGGAAATTTCTCCGCCTCCGCCGCCGGTTCGGTCCGGCGAATGGATCTCACGCTCGCGAGCTACAACATCCACAGCGGCATCGGCACCGACTCGAAGTTCGACCTGCACCGCATCGCCGACGTGATTCGCGAGACGAACGCGGACGTAATCGCACTGCAGGAGGTCGGGGACTTTGCCGGCCGCACCGCGAGCGAGGCACATCCCGAAGACCTCGCCGCGCTCTTGGGGATGCACATGGCCTACGGGCCGAACGTCGTCCGCGAGGGCCGGCGCTACGGCAACGCGATCCTGAGCCGGCTGCCGATCGTCAAGACGAAGAACTACGACATCTCGGTGGAGCAGAAGGAGCCGCGCGGCGCGCTGAGGGCGGACCTCGATGCGGGCGGTGGCGGGCTGCTCCACGTCTTCAACGTGCACCTCGGGCTCTCCACGAAGGAGCGCCGGCGGCAGGAGGCGCTGCTGCTCTCCGCGGACATCCTCCGCGACGCGACGAGGCCGGATCCGGTCATCGTCTGCGGCGACTTCAACTACTGGCTCAACGGCCCGGTGCCGTCGATGGTGCGGAGCGCGATCCGCGACGCGGCGCACATCCTCCACCACGGCGAGCGCACCTATCCCTCGCGCTTTCCGATGCTGCGGCTCGACCGCATGTTCGTCGATCAGAAGGTGCAGCCCTTTTCGTTGCACGCGCACCGTTCGCCGGCCGCGCGAATCGCGTCGGATCACCTGCCGCTGGTGATGCGCTTCCGGACCGTTCGCCCCGAACAGCCCCACGCGCACTTCCCCGCGCAGATCGTCGCCTGAGGCACCTTTCGGTGTGTCCGCGGTTGTGCCTGCCGGACCCGGTGTCTAGCTTCGAGGCCCTTCAGCAGGGGCTCTTTGGAGCAGCTCGGAACGGCACGATGCAGCGCGGCACCAACGGACAGGGCACAGGGCAGAACGGCTGGGGCCGGAACGTCGCGGCGAACGCTGCGGACGCGCAGGGCGGCGGTGGGCTCGGCGCGGCGCTGGCGAAGCTGACGGACGGCTTCTCGCGGCTCGTCTCGGACCACCTCGCGCTGGCCCAGGCGGAGCTCAAGCGGGACGCCACCGCCTTTGGCCGCGAGGCGATGAAGGTCGCCGCCTTCGCGCCGCTTCTGATGGTCGGCTACGGCTTTCTCTGCGCGGCGCTCGCCGCCGGTCTCGCCAGCGTGTTGCCCCTGTGGGCGGCGCTGCTCGCGGTGGGTCTGCTGAACCTCCTCGCCGGACTCGCCGGAACGGGCCTCGCGCTGCAGAAGCTGAAGACGCGGCCGCCCGTGCTCGAGGAGTCGTTCGCGCAGGCGCAGCGGACCGCGCAGTCGCTCGCGCACGCGGCAAAGGATCCGGTGCCGGTCTCGGTGATGCTCGAGGGGGAGAAGCGCCTTGGCCCGTGACCTGCCAACCCTTCCGTCAGCCGCAGCCGCTGCCGCCGAGCGGTCTCCGGAGCGCATCCGCGCGGACATCGAGCGCACCCGCGCGGAGCTGACCCGTTCGGTGCAGAGCCTCCGAGTGGAGCTGCACCGCAGCGTGGACTGGCGCGAGTGGGTGCGGAAGAACCCCGGACCGTTCCTCGTCGGCGCGTTCACGCTGGGCTTCATCCTCGGCGCGAGCAGCGGCGGCGGGGACTGGGGCCGGCGCCGCTAGAGCTTTTTCGACCACCACCATTCATCTCGAAGGAGTCGGGACACATGGACACGCAGCGGGCGCAGCAGGACCTTCAGGATCGGGCGCGGGAGCTTCAGGAGCAGCTGGGGCCCGGGCTGATGCAGGCGCGCGAGAACCTCAACGAGATGAACCGCCGGGTGGCGACGTTCATCCGCGAGAACCCGGGCACGTGCCTGCTGGGCGCGGTCGCGATCGGCTTCGTGGTGGGCAAGCTCGCGGCGCGCCGCTGATGCGGGACGACGACACGATGAACGCCAATCAGGGACAGGGGAACGGACACATGAACGGTGGCGAGCCCGGCATCGGCCAGCAGTTCGACAACGTGGGCCAGACCGCGCAGCAGCTCGTGGAGGAGGCGCGCGGGGCGGTGCAGCAGCTGGGCGAGTCGCTCGACCTGCGCGGCCGGGTGGAGCGGCATCCCTACGGGATGGTGCTCGCCGCGTTCGGCGTGGGCTACATCCTCGGCGGCGGGCTCTTCACCCCCACCACCGCGCGCGTGGTGAAGCTGGGCATGAAGCTGGCGGCGCTGCCGCTGGTGAAGGACGAGCTGCTCGGCATGGCCGAGTCGGCGGTGGAGGGCATCGCGCAGGGCCGCGCCGGGCGGGGCGGTTCGGGCGGTGGCAGCTACGGCGGGCAGAACATCTAGGACGCGGACCGGTACAAGGGAGGCACGACATGGATCTGAAGGACCTTCGGAAGCAGCTGTCGGCGTTGGAGAAGGACGACATCCTCAAGGTGTTCGGGGTGGAGGAGCGCCGGAGCGCGGCGGACTACATCCTCCCCGCGGTGGGCATGTTCTCGGTGGGTCTGCTGGTGGGCGCGGGCCTCGGCCTCATGCTCGCGCCGAAGAGCGGCCGCGAGCTTCGCCAGGACCTGCAGAACCGGCTGGGCAACGGAGAGGGCTTCGCCAGCACGGGCGTCGGCTCGAGCGGCGGGCTCTCCCGCGAGGGCCACGAGCGCCGCGCGAACCCGTAGCCGCGCGCACAAGCGCACGCGCACCTGCGCGCTGCAAATGGAGAGGGGCGCGTTAGGCTCCGGCGCACCATGCCAGGCACGCCCCCCTCCGATTCGACCGCCGTCGCGAAGGTCCGTTCCGCGGGCCGCGCGGCGGCGTCGGCGCTTCTACGGCTCGAGGCGGCGGAGACCATCGAGCAGGCCTACGACGCGTGGGCGGAGCTGCGGGTGGAGCACGCCGCGTTTCTGCTTCGCTGCGCCGACGAGCGACGGAAGCTCGACGAGGGCGGCGGCTTTCTGCTCGGCGCGGTGAGGGCGGCGGCGGGGGGCGGCTCCGGCCCAGCGGTCCGGCCGGAGGAGGGCAGCGCGCTCGCCCATCAGGACGGGCTCTCCGCCTTCCTGCGCGAGACTGAGGCGAAGCTCGCCGCGACGCGCGAGGCGCTGGAGGCGGAGCTCGCCTCGGAGACTGCACAGTATGCTGCCGCCTTCTCCCGCATCCGCGAGGCGGTCCTTCAGCGCATCTCGGCGGTGGGCGCGAAGGTGAAGCCGGTGGTGCGGCTGGTGCTGCGGCCGCTGGCGGGCGGGCGGACGATCCTCCACGTCGCGCGACCGGGGCCGGACGAATCGGTCCTGCTCTTCGCCGCGCTCAACGGGGGCAGGGCGCCCACCCGCTACGGCTACCTCTTCGACGACGCCACCGACGACGTGACGCGCGAGCCGCCCTCGCTCTACGCCGACGCGGACGAGAGCCTTCCAACGGGCGCGAGCGCGGACGCGGAGGTGATTCGTCCCGACGCCGCGGCGCTCGAAGCCGTCATCCGCAGCGACCGCGCGTTCCTCCCGGTGAAGGGCCACCTGCCGGTGCCGGTGGGCGACGAGCTCTATCGACTGCTGCAGCGCGGGCCGGTGCTGGAGGTGGAGAAGCGCGACGGCGCGCACTTCCGCAGCATCCTCGCGCGCGAGGAGGGCGAGCGGTTCGCGGGCCACCTGCTGCGGCTCAAGCTCGAGGGGCGCCTCGAGCTCGAGCTCTCCACCGAGTAGCACCCGCCAGCAGGCAGCGGGTCAGCGGGTGCGGAAGACGGCGACCTCGGCGGTGCCTGCGAGCAGAGCGGAGCCGGCGAAGAGGTTCGCGGACTCGGCGCGGCCGGCCTTCACTGCCTGCATCACCAGCAGGTAGGTCTTGCCGCTCTCGGGGAACGCGCTGCCGGGGACGGTGACCTGCGTCTCGCGGAACTTGCCCGGGTTGGAGATGAGGTCGAGGAAGTCCTTCGGCTTGGTGGGGATGTTCGACCAGGTGGGCCCGCCGCGCTCGCCGTCGTCGCTCAGCGGGAAGACGTTCACGAAGCCGAGGTTCCGCTCGCCACCCTGCGGCGGGGCGGGGCGCTCGAAGGTGAAGCTCTGGCCGGCGGTGTGCTCGATGTAGCCCTTCGGCGGGTGGAAGGCGGGGATCTCCTCGAGTTGCGGCGCGCCGTCCACCCGGCCCACGTACGTCTGCCCGCGGTGGGTCACCCGGAACACGTAGGAGGCGCCGGTCTGGTAGGCGAGCGCTTCGTCGTCCCCGCTGGTCTGCTCGTAGCGGCCGTCGCCCTTCTCCGGCAGCGCCACCGGCGCCGCGTCGCCAATGGTCAAGCTTGCCTGACCACCCGTGAGGGGCGTGGGCGGCGCATCGAGCGACTGCGGATCGCGCTCGCCGAAGAAGATCGAGCCCAGCGTCTGCGGTGGCAGGGTCACCGTGCCGCCGTCCGCGTCGAAGCCCACGCCCGCGTCGAGGTCGAGCATCCCGGCGTCGAAGCCGCCGTCTGCGCCCACCAGCGCAACCGGCTGCAGCTCGATCGCCGGTGTGGCGAGCACCGTCGCCACCATCACCCGGGAGGACTGCAACTGCTGCCCGGTGGTCTCGAAATCACAGGCTGCCTGGCTGCCCACCAGACCCAGCGCCATCAAGGCGGCCGGGGCCGTCTTCAGAAGGTTGAAAGGCTTCACGTGTCCCTCGCTCGTTCTGCTCTCTGCTGTCCGGCCGCCCTCAGCATAGCAGCCACCACACGCCGCCCATCCGGTATCCTCTCGCGGTGATCCAGCCTCCGGGCTCGTCGGCCGCGCGCAGGTTCCTGCGCCGCTTCGGCTTCGCCCTCGCCTCCGCCGCGCTGTTCGGGGCCCTCTTCGGGCTGCTCGTTTACTTCCGCGCGCCGAGGGTCGCGTGGGAAGAGCACGAGAGCGACGTGCCGCTGCACCTGCAGGCGCGCCGGCTCATCGAGACGCTGGAGCTGCGCGCGTACGACTGGAGGGCCCGCGAGCTGGGCCGCGTGTCCGAGCCCTCGCGGGACGTGGTGGTGGTCGCGCTGGACGACAAGACGCTCGATGCCGCCGCGGACTCGATGAACCCGGGCATCAACGCCCAGCCCTGGCCGCGCGAGATCGTCGGCGCCATGGTGCAGGAGATGGTGCAGCAGGGCGCGAAGACGGTCGTGCTCGACTTCCTCTACTCGCACCTCTCGCCGCGCCACTGCCCGTCGGAGCTGCCCGCCACCTACGGCGTCGTCACCCAGGACTCGGACGACGACACCTCCTTCCGAAAGTTGCTCGACGCGGCGCCCGGCAAGACCGCGCTCGCGTTCGGGGTGAAGGAGGAGCGCCGCAGCGCCACGCCGGCGGAAGGGCTCCTCAAGAACATCGTCTTGGTGGAGCAGGTCCCAACGCGCGCGCAGGTGGCGGACGTGGTGCGCGAGGTGCTCACCTCCGGCCATCCCGCGCTGGCCATCCCCGCCGGCACGAACACGCAGGTGTGGGCGATGGTGAAGGAGCCCGAGCACGCCCGCTCCATCGTGCGGCTGCAGGACCGCGCGCGAGGCCCCGAGCTCGTCAGCCGTCCGCGGACGACGCAGGAGAACCAGTACCAGGTGACCGCGGAGGACCTGCTCCTCTGGCTGTCGGCGGTGGAGGTGGAGGGGCTCGATCCGCAGAAGGTTCGCGCGGTGCATGGCCTCGAGAACCCCACGCCGAGGCTGCTCTCGCGCTCGAGCGTGTACGGCGCGGTCGCCGCCTGGCCGGACCTCGACAAGATCTTCCGCGCGCTGCCGCACCTGCACCGGGTGGACACCCGCGACGGGCCGAAGCTGCTGCCCTCGCTGACGCTCGCCACCGCGATGCAGGCCGCCGGCACCCGCGAGCTCCGCTACGCGAACGGCCGGCTCCACGTGGGCGACGCCTTCTCCTTCCCCATGGACGAGGACGGCTATTCGCTCGTGCGCTGGGACAAGGCGGACTCGGATGGCAGCGAGGGCTCGCTCTCGACCTCGATCTTCGCCTGGCGCGTGCTGCAGCGGGTGCTCGAGCGCTACGAGGGCAAGCCGGTGCAGAAGATCCACGAGCTCCAGGACAAGATCGTCATCTTCACCAACACCTCGCGCTACGGGCAGGACCGAAGGCCCACGCCGATCAGCGAGGCCACGCCGGGCGGCGCGATCCTCGGCCAGGCGCTGGTGAACATGATGCGCAGCGAGGGCATCGTCCGCGTGGCGCCGAAGTGGGACGCGCTGGCGGCGGGGCTGCTCGCGCTGGCGGGCGCGGTGCTCGCTCTGTCCTTCAGCGGCGCGCTCCGCAGCGGCAGCGGCGCGGTGATGTACGTCGTCGCCTTTGGCGGGCTGGTGCTCGGTTGGCTCTTCTTCTCGCGCTGGCTCTTCGTCGAGCGCCAGATGTGGGTCGCGGTCGCAGGGCCGCTGCTGGCGATGGGCGGCGCCTTCCTGCTGACGACCTCGCACGCCATCCGCAGCGAGCGCGAGGTCCGCGAGTTCATCTTCAGCGTGCTCGGCCGCAGCGTGTCGCCCGAGGTCGCGCGCCGCGTGGCGCAGGACTTCTCGCTCATCCGTCCGGAGCGCCGCGAGATCACCGTCTTCTTCAGCGACCTCGAGGGCTTCACCCGCATCAGCGAGCAGATGGAGCCGGACCAGCTCATCCAGCTGCTCGAGGAGTACTTCGGCGAGATGACGCGGCTCGTGCGCGAGACGGGCGGGCACCTCGACAAGTTCATCGGCGACGCGGTGATGGCGCTCTGGAACGCGCCGAACCCGAACCCGCGACATCCCTCCCTCGCCTGCGAGAGCGCGCTGCGGATGCGCGAGGGCCTCGCGAAGAAGCAGGCGGAGTGGGTGAAGCGCTTCGGCCACACCGTCACCGCGCGCGCGGGCATCAACACCGGCGAGGCGGTCGTGGGCCACGTGGGAAGCGATCTGCAGGCGGCGTACACGGCAATCGGCGACGCGGTGAACCTCGCCTCCCGGTTGGAGGGCGCGAACAAGGCGTACGGCACGCTGATCCTCGCCGGCGAATCCACCTGGGAGCGCGCGCGCGAGGACTTCGTCTTCCGCGAGGTGGACCGGGTGCGGGTGAAGGGCAAGACCGTGCCCACGCGGATCTTCGAATTGCTCGCGCGCAGGGGTGACCAGGACGATCGGGCGAAGCTGGTGCCCGCGTTCGGCGAGGCGCTCGAGGCCTACCACCAGCGGGACTTCGAGACCGCGCACCGCCTCTTCGGCGCGTGTGCGTCCGATTACAACGACGCGGTTTCGGCGGTATATGTCGCCCGCTGCCGCCAATACCTGGCGGCGCCCCCGCCGGCCGACTGGGACGGGGTGTACGAGCTGAAGGAGAAGTGATGATCCTCGCCGTCACGCTCGCCGCGTTGCTGTCGCAGGCCGCGCCCCAGGGCAAGGCGCAGGCCCAGACCCCGAACGCAAAGACCAACCCGAAGGAGCGCTCCGTCTCCAAGGCCTCCGTCTATCTGGTGCAGGGGCCGTCGTTCCTCGCGCCGCGGGCGTCGCAGCAGCCGGTGTTCCGCGGCGAGCGCGTGCGCCTCGAGAGCGAGCCGCAGGGCTCGTGGCTGCAGGTCTCCGTCCGGCAGGGCGGCAAGAGGGTCCAGGGCTACCTTCACGCCTCGTACCTCGACGACGGTCGACGCGACTTCAAGCTCGAGCAGAAGGAGCTCGAGGGCCGCTCCACCGTCAGCGGTCACTACAACCTCGCGGTGGGCGGGTTCCGTGAAGAGGTCGCGCGCAAGCGCCAGGCGGAGAGCGGGGACCGAAAGCGCGGCTACGACCTCGTGGAGCGGTACATGCCGCTGCAGGTCGAGGACAAGCCGGGCAAGCGCCTCTCCGCGCAGGCCCGAGCGCGTCTGTTGCCCCCGGACATGACGAACATGCGCCGCTTCATGGAGGAGGGCGAGATGCGACGCCAGGAGCGCGCGAAGCCGGCCGAGGGAAAAGGCGACGCGAAGGGCGAGGGCGGCTCCGGTGCCGAGGGCATCGAGGCCCCCGAGGCGCTGGATGCCCCCGAGGAGAGCGCGAACGCGACGGGCGGGGGTGCGCGGTGAGGGCTCTGCGCAAGGCGACGGCCGCGGCGGTGGCGGGCCTGCTCTTCGCGGGGCCGGTGCTCGCTCAGACGAAGGGTGCGGAGGGGGAGAAGAAGAAGCCGTCCTCCGCTCAGAAGCCCCCCGCGGTCCCGTCGCTGGAGGGCGTGGGGGAGAGCCTGACGAAGGGCGTGGGCCGGGCAAAGGAGCAGCTCGCGCCGACGGTGGATCAGGCGAAGCGCGGGATGGACCGGCTCGGTGAGGCGGCGGCGGCGCGCGACGAGGCGATGAATGGCTGCACGCTGGAGAGCCGCAAGGCCTACGAGTTCAACGACCTCGGCGAGTACTACCTCGGCCGCGCGCTGGCGGCGGAGCACCTCGGCAAGCTGGGTGCGACCGACCTCGGGCCCAATCACCCGGTGTCGCAGTACGTGAACCAGGTGGGGCAGCTGCTCGGCTTCGCGGCCGAGGCGCTCGGCGAGCAGAACGCGCGCGAGCGGGTGAAGAGCCTCCCCGAGCACACGCTGCCGAACCGGCCGAGGCCGCTGGCGGGCTACCACTTCATCGTCCTCGACCGAGAGGAGCCGAACGCCTTCGGTGGCCCCGGCGGGGTGGTGATGGTCACCACCGGCCTGTTGCGCCTTTTGGAGAGCGAGGACGAGCTCGCGGCGGTGCTCTCGCACGAGATCGTCCACGTGCAGCGCGGCCACGGGGTGGAGCTGATCAAGGCCTTCATGTGCCAGCAGGCGAAGCAGGCGCAGCTGACCGGACCCGTGCGCGACCTCGCGGACCAGGCCGGCCGCGCGCTGGCGAGCATGAAGGCGCAGGGCCTCACCGGCCTCTCCGACGACGCGCTGGGGCCCATCTTCGCGTGGGTGAACGAGAAGATGCAGGCGATGATCGACGTGGGCTACCCGCGCCCCTTCGAGCTCGAGGCCGACCGCATCGGCCTGCGCTACATGCAGATCCTCGGCTACGACCCCAACGCCATGGTCCGCGTCTTCGAGCGCCTGGAGAAGGCCTCACCCGACGAGGAGTACGGCGCCACCCACCCGAAGTTCGAGCAGCGGGTGAAGGTCGTCACCCCGGTCATCGAGACCATCCACCGGCAGACCGGGAAGCCGGCCGACACCGCGCTCCAGAAGCGCGGGGAGCGCTTCCGCACCCAGATGGCGAAGCTGCCGAAGGCCGCGGCGAAGAGCGCCTCCGCGAACTGAACGCAGAGAGGGCAGGGCGCGCGGGCGTCAGCTGTCCCGGCTGAGCAGCTCCGTCACCGGCGCGTCCTTCGCCAGGTGCTCGGCGACGACGCGCTCCATCTTCTCCGCGGTCATCTCGCCGTAGTGGCACTCGCCGTCCCAGCCCATGAGCTGGAAGTCCTCGCGGCTGAAGGGATCCCGCTTGCGGCCCGTGTCCTCGCGCACGACCACGTTCGCGCCGAGGTGGCACAGCCCGTAGCAGCCGCCGCGGTACACCTCGACGCGCCCGGAGAGCTCCGGCCTCGCCGCCACGCCCGCGCGCGCCGCGGCAAACACCGCGTCCGCGCCGTTGCGCTTGCAGTCGGGCCCCTTGCACACCGCCAGTCGGTACCGCTTCATCTGCGCCGGACCGTACGCGTCCCCTCCAGAACGCGAAAGGGGCGAGCCGGTCTCCGAAAGAGAACCCAGCCCGCCCGCTCGCCGCGCACCCGGAGGAGCGCGCTCTACTTGTGGAACTTGGTGACCGGCACCGGGTGGGAGGTGTCCACCTCGGTCTTGTGCGCCGGGCCCGCGCCCAGCTGCTTCGGCGCGCCACCATGGCCGCCGTGGCCACCGTGACCGTGACCACCGCCGCCCGCGACGTAGCGGACGTCGCCCTCGCCGGCGCGGGTGTGGGCCTCCTTCACCGCGTGGTCCGGAGCCGCCGAGCTGTCGCGGCGCGTCCAGGGATCCGACGGATGCGAGACCGCGGGGCCCTTCAGCAGGCCCTCCACGCCCTGCGTCGGATAGATGTCCAGCGAGAACCCGCGCCGGTCGTAGGCCGGCTTCGAGTGCGTGCCGGTGTCCATCCGGATCGCGTCCTTCGGGCAGGCCTCGACGCACAGGCCGCACACGATGCAGCGCAGCTCGTCGATGACGAACTTCGTCGGGTACTTCTCGATGACCCGGCTCTCGGCCTCGCCGGCGGCGGACTCGTACTCGCCCGCCTCGATGTAGATGCACTGCGCCGGGCAGACGGTGGCGCACATGTAGCAGGCCACGCAGCGCGGCTTGCCGTCCTCACGGGGGACCAGGCGGTGGAGCCCGCGGTAGCCCGGCGGGTACTCGATCTTCTCCTCCGGGTACTGGATCGTCGTGACCTGCGACGTCCCCTTCCGGTCGAGGATCTCCCGGTTTTCATCCCGGGTGCCGAAGAGGTTCCGGAAGAAGTGCCGGGTGGTGATCGCCAGGCCGCGCAGAAGCTCGGGCACGTAGGCCCGCTCGGAGGCGCTCTTCTTCGGGTCTCGGCTCGCGTTGTATGCCATGGGTGAGTCCAGTTCCGAAGTTAGTGACCGGCCGCCGTGGGCGCAGCGTGGCCCGCGTCGTGACCGTGGCCGCCGTGACCGCCGTGGGCATGCGCGGCCTCGTGGCTCTTCCCGCCGAAGACCGTCAGCGCGACGATCCCCACGAGGATGAGGAGCCCGACGATGGCGAGCGCGTGGACGCCGCCCCAGAGCAGCAGCAGCGCGGTGACGAACACGTTGGCGATGCCCAGCGGCAGCAGCATCTTCCAGCCGAGGGTCTGGATCTGGTCGTAGCGGAAGCGCGGGAAGGTCCACCGGATCATCAGCTGCACCCAGATGAGGACCACGCACTTGAGCCAGAAGACGGTGGCGAGCAGCGCGCCCCAGATCCACTGGTGGTCCGCCAGCGCCTGGCCCTGCGCCCACAGCTGCGCGTAGAGCCACTCCTGGCCGAAGGGCAGGTTCCAGCCGCCGAAGAAGATGGCGACGGTGATCGCGGAGAGGACGACGATCTCCACGAACTCGCTGATCATGAACATGCCGAACTTCATGCCCGAGTACTCGACGAAGTAGCCGATGATCTCGGACTCACCTTCCGGCGCGTCGAACGGGGCGCGCTTCGTCTCCGCGAACGCGGCGGCGAAGAAGATGATGAAGCCGATGGGCTGCAGGAAGATCCCCCACATGGGCAGCCCGAGGTCGAACGCGCCCTCCAGCCGCCAGAGGTAGGCCGCCTGCGCGGTGCTCATGTCGAAGAGCCGGATGGTCTGGAACGCCATCATCGTGCCGATGAGGCCGAGGCCCAGCGCCACCTCGTAGGAGATCATCTGCGCCGAGGCCCGGATGCCGCCGAGGAGCGCGAACTTGTTGTTCGACGCCCAGCCGGCCAGCGCGGTCCCGTACACCGCCAGCGAGGCGATGGCGAAGATGTAGAGCAGCCCCATGTTCGGGTTGGACACGTACGCGTGCACCGTACGGTCGCCCATGGTGATGCTCGGCCCCACCGGCACCACGCCGAAGAGGACGAACACCGGCGCGAACGCCAGCATGGGCCCGAGGTTGTAGAGGAACTTGTTCGCCTTCGCCGCGGCGGGGATGAAGTCCTCCTTCCACAGCATCTTCAGCACGTCGGTGATGATGTGCGGGATGCCGAAGAGGGGGAGGTTCTTCAGGCCGGGGAGGTTGAACCTCGCGCGGTTCGGGCCCACGCGGTCCTGCATCATCGCCGACCACTTGCGCTCGGCGAGCGTGAGCAGCGTGGCGATGACCATCACCATCACGAGGACGAGGAAGATGATCGCGCCGACGTTGGAGCCGCCGGGGAAGAGCCCCTCGAGGAGGTAGCCCACCCCGTACATGGCGGCCATGACGCCGAAGATGGCGCCGATCATCACCGCGAAGCCGGTGAGGTTCGAGAGCGTGCGCTTCATCTTACAGACCCCTCACCCGCGGCGTGCCCCACTCGCGGTAGCCGGGCGGACGCCCGTCCGCGCTGGCAGGCTGGTTGTGGATGCCCTTCGGCGTACCGAACGGCGCCGACTTGTCCCACGCGAAGGACGCGAGCTCCGGCACCCGCTGCGCCAGCGCCATCCAGACCTCGCGCGAGGTGGTGTAGCCGCCGGTCATGCCCCACGCGTGCATCAGCTCCGTCGCGTAGCGCCAGTGCGGCCGGCTCTCGCCGCGCGGCGGGTAGGCCTTGCGGAAGCGCTGGATGATCCCGTCCACGTTGACGAACGAGCCCTCGTCCTCGGTGTGCACGGACGCGGGCAGCACCACGTGCGCCTGCTCCGTCACCGGCGAGCTGTTGTGGGCCTGGGCCACGAAGAGCTCGAGCCCGCCCAGCGTCGCGGCGAAGGCGGCCTCGTCCACCGGCACCTCGGTGCCGAGCATGTAGAGCGCCTTCAGCTTGCCCATGCCCTTCTGCAGCAGGTCGAAGCCGCGCAGCTCGAGGCCCAGCGCCTTGGCGATGAAAGCGAGGCCCTTCGAGTTCGGGTTCTTGTCCGCGGTGAGCAGGAAGCTGTCGCCCTTGCCCGGCGCGCGGCCGCCCGCGTAGACCGCCTTCGCGCCGAGCACTTCCTTCGCGAAGGTCAGGCCCGCCAGCAGGTCCTCGTTGGAGAGCAGCGCGGAGGCCACCACCGCCAGCTGTTCACCGCTGTAGCTCTTCAGCTTCGAGGCGGCGGTGCGCACCGCGTCCTCTGCCGTGACCTGCACCCGGTCCGCGCCGCGGCCGGTGAACGCGCCGGTCACCCGGTCGGTGTTCAGGTACTTGTACGAGAGCCGGCCCTGGTCGCACATCCAGCTCTTGTTGACGGCCTCGTTCTCCCGCGGCCGGTACCGGTAGGTGTCCTGGCCGAAGAAGTCCGCGAAGGTGTTGCAGCCGCGCGAGCAGCCGGTGCACACGGACGGCGCGGCGCTGAGGAACCACGAGCGGGCGCGGAAGCGGAAGTCGCGGTTGAGCAGCGCGCCGACCGGGCAGAGGTCCACGGTGTTGCCCGAGTAGTTCGAGTCCAGCTGCTGGCCGGGGAAGGTGTCCACGACCTCGTGCGAGCCGCGGCCGAAGACGCCGAGCTGCGGCTCCTTCGCCACCTCGTTCATGAAGCGCACGCAGCGGGTGCACATGATGCAGCGCTCCTGGTCGATGACCACGAGCGGCCCGAGCACCTTGCGCTTGTCCCGGAGGATCTTCGGACCGTCCAGCCGCGCCGGCTGGTGGTCGTAGCGCATGTAGTAGTCCTGCAGCTTGCACTCACCCGCCTGGTCGCAGATGGCGCAGTCCACCGGGTGGTTGAGGAGCAGGAACTCCATGATCGCGCGCTGCTGCTCGTGCACGCGGTCGGTGTTCGTCTTCACCACCTGGCCTTCGGCAATGGCCGTCTGGCAGGCGGGCACGAGCTTCGGCGGACCGGGCGAGACCTCCACCAGGCACATGCGGCAGTTCGCCGCCACCGACAGGCGCGGGTGCCAGCAGTAGTAGGGGATCTCCGAGCCCGCCTGCGCGGCGGCCTCGATCATGTTCGTCCCCGGCGCGACGGCGACCTCCACGCCGTCCACCGTGATCGTCACCATGCCCGGGTTCTTCGGGGCGGGCTTCGCCGGCGGTCCGGGAGGCGGCGCGGGCGGGGGAACGCCGGGCTTCGTCTCCTGCTGGGTGCTGCCGGAGGGCGCGCCGGGCGCGGGCTTGCCACCTTCACCGGTGGGCTTGTTCGTGTCGCTCACTGCTCCACCTCGCCGCCGATCATGTTGATGGTGTCGAACGTGGGGATGAGGTCCGCCAGCATCTTCCCTTCGATCATCCGGGGCACGCCGGAGAGGATGGGGAAGCCCGGCGCGCGCACGTGCACCTTGTAGGGCCGCCCGCCGCCGTCCGACACGATGTACCAGCCGAGCTCGCCGTTGGCGGTCTCGGTGCAGTCATAGACCTCGCCGGCGGGCACCTGGATGCCCTCCATCACCAGCTTGAAGTGCGAGATGACGCCTTCGATGGTGCCGTAGACCTCCGGCTTCGGCGGGAGTGCGATCCGCCAGTCGTCCACCATCACCGGGCCCTCGGGCATCTTCTCGAGGCACTGGCGGATAATCCGGTCCGACTGCTTCAGCTCCTCGATGCGCACGAGGTACCGGTCGTAGTTGTCGCCGTTCTGCCCCACCGGCACGTCGAAGTCGATCTGGTCGTACGTCCAGTAGGGCTTCGCCTTGCGCACGTCGTAGTCCACGCCGTTGGCGCGCAGGCAGGGCCCGGTGAAGCCGAAGTCCAGCGCGTCCTCGGTGCTGATGACGCCGGTGCCGTACATGCGGTCCACGAAGATGCGGTTCTTCGTCAGCAGGCCGTCGACCTCGTCCGCGAGCTCCCGGATCTTGTCGAGGGTGCGGAAGCACTTCTCCTTCCAGCCCTCGGGAAGGTCGCGGTTCATCCCGCCGATGCGGCCGTACGACGTCGTCAGGCGCGCGCCGGTCAGCTCGGACACGCGGTCCATCACCAGCTCGCGGGCCTCCATGCCGTAGAGGAACGGGGCAAAGCCGCCGAGCTCGAGGCCGATGGCCCCCACGCAGGTGAGGTGGTCCTGGATCCGGTGCAGCTCCGAGCCGATGACGCGGATCCACTTCGCGCGCTCGGGGATCTCGAGGCCCATCAGCCGCTCCACCGCGGTGAGGAAGCCGAAGTTGTTCTGGATCGCCGAGACGTAGTTCAGCCGGTCCGTGTAGGGCAGGCACTGCGTCCAGGTGACGTTCTCGCAGCTCTTCTGGAAGCCGCGGTGGAGAAAGCCGATCTC
Source organism: Pseudomonadota bacterium (assembly GCA_023423535.1). Classification (GTDB taxonomy): domain Bacteria; phylum Myxococcota; class Myxococcia; order Myxococcales; family Myxococcaceae; genus JAFAFL01. The sequence continues at coordinate 12,028 of JAFAFL010000094.1, read as the reverse complement.
CGGATCCGCGGTGGCGATCGTCTCGCCCTCGAGCTCCACCCGCATCCGCACCGTGCCGTGCATCGCCGGGTGCGAGGGCCCGAGGTTCACCACCATCCGCTTCGTGGGAAGGGGCGCGTCGAGCTCGTCTCCCTCCTCGTACGACTCGGGCGGGTTCGGATCGTAATCGTCGTGTGCGTCGTGACCGTGGGTGGCCATGGTGTCCTCGAAGAGCTTGGGGCGCTAGACGCCGCTGGTGCCGGGGCCGCGGTAGAGATCCTTCAGCGGGCGCTCGGGGATGAGCGGCTGGCGGGCGCGCAGCGGGTAGTCCTTGCGCAGCGGATGGCCCTTGAACTCCTCGTAGAGGAGCACGCGCTTCTGGTTCGGGTGACCCGTGAACGAGATCCCGTAGAAGTCCCAGACGAAGCGCTCCCACCAGTTCGCGCCCTGGTAGACCGGCGTGATCGACGGGACCTCGGGCGTCTCGCCGCCGACGCGCACCTTCAGCCGGACCTCGGTGTTCAGCTTGAGGGAGCGGATGAAGTAGACGACCTCGAAGCGCGGATCGCTGTCCTTCAGGTAGAGGCGGTCCACCGCGTCCACCGAGAGGAAGAGCTTGAAGTCGAGCTCGGGGTCGTTCTTCAGCAGCTCCGCCACGGCGGGGAGATGCTCCTTGTGGATCACGGCCCATGCGGCGCCGGTGCGATCCTCGTACCGCTCCGCAATGGCCTCCGGGAGCCGGGCGGCCACCTTGTCGAACGCGAACTTGCTCACGGGAACCCTGGGGATGGAGTCGCGCGCCTTATAGGGACGGGGTGGGGGCCAGTCAACGCGAAAGCCGAACGAGCTTGGGGACTTGCGGGCCCTCTCGCGGCCTTCAGGCCCCTTTCAGCCCGCGTACGCGCCGATGTGCGCGCGGCCTGCCGCCGCCAGCGGATTTCCGAGCGGGTCGGTGAGCCCTTCCGGGGTGGCCTTCGGGTCGCCCGCGCCCACCGCGCCGCTGGTGGGGGAGAGCGCGAGCCGGTGCTGCCCCTGCGGCATGAACTCCGGCTGCGCGAACACGTTGCCGGGGCCGCCCGGCGCCAGCTCTCGGGCCGCCGTGGGGAAGAGGCAGTGCGCGGCCGAGACCTCTCCCCCGAACTTGCCGAAGGTGGCGACCGGCGGCGTGCCCGGGCCCTTCGGGGCCACGATGCAGTTGATCAGCTTCAGCGAGGGCGTGCGGCTCATGGTGCCGGTGATGACGATCTCGTCGCCGAGCGGAGACTGGTTCGGGCCGTGGCTTTTCGCTGAGTTCTCCGCCAGCGAGCAGTGGACGCAGGTAACCTTCGCGCCCTCCTTGATCCGCAGCGCGCCGCCCTGGGTGGCGGTGTTGCCGGTGAGGGCGCAGGCGATGAGTTCGACCTCGCACTCCTCGTCCGCAAGCAGCCCGCCTCCCTGCAGCCCGTCGCACTTCTGGATGCGGGTCCGCACCAGCCGCGCCCGCCTTCCCGCGAGCCTGCCGCCGCCGCCACCGTAGGAGGCCGCCTGCCCGTCCTCGAGCACGCAGTCCTCGACCTCGAGCAGCTCTCCCATTCTGTAGGCGATGTTGCCGCCCTCCGGAGACGCGCCCTTGCGCAGCGTCAGGCCCTGCAGCTTCACCTTCGCGGTCTCGGCGTTGACGAGCACGCACGCGCCGCGTCCCTCGCCATCGAGGATCGACTTGCCGGGGCCTTCGCCGCGCAAGGTGAGGGACTTCTCGATCACCAGCGTGCCGGGATGCACGCCCCTGGGAACGAGGATGACGTCGCCGTCTTTTGCCTGATCGATCGCGCGCTGGAGATCCATGCCGCGCGGGACGGTAACAGAGACCTGCAAGACGCCAAGTCGCGGTTGCTAATCCTCCGTCGGCTTCGACGCGGGCACGGGCTTGCCGGCGTTCTGCGAGCGGTCGCTCTCGGAGAGGGGCTCGCCTCGGACCGGCGTGCGCGCCTCCTCCTTGCTCACCGCCTCGCGCCGCTTGTGCGGACCTGCCTCGTCGCGCGTGTCCTGATCGATGCGCTGCGGTCTGTTCGGGGTCGTCGGATCGGAAGCCATAGCAACTTCACGTTGCGCATCCCGCGCGAGCCCGGCACCCCCGCCCGCCTCGACTGCACGCTTGCCGAGCGCGGCCGGCCGGAAGAAGGTGCGCCCGCATGAGCAATACGAGCGAAAAGCGCGACGAGACCTTCTGCCTCCAGGAGACCTACGCGCCGCACAACGCCTGCTTCGGCTGCGGCCCCTCCAACGAGAAGGGCCTGCGCATTCGGAGCATGGCCACCGCCGAAGGCGACGAGGTCACCGCGGAGTGGACGCCGGAGCCGCACCACGAGGCATTCCCCGGCGTGCTCAACGGCGGGATCATCGGCTCGCTGCTCGACTGCCACCTGAACTGGACGGCGGCGCACCACCTCATGCGCGCGAGCGGAAGCGACACGCCGCCCTGCACGGTGACCGCCGAGTACTCGGTGAAGCTGCTTCGGCCCACGCCCACGGACGGACCGGTGCGCCTCACCGCGAGGGTGGTGGAGGCGACCGCGGACCGCGCGACGGTGGAGGGCACGCTCTTCACGCACACCGGCAAGCCGGGCGCGACGTGCAGAGGCGTGTTCGTGGCGGTGAAGCCGGGACACCCGGCCTATCACCGCTGGTGACGTTAAAGGTAAAGCCCGCTTGACTAGCGGGTCTGACCGGAGCCGGGGCCGAGGAGGTCCCGGTGCGCGGTCCCCGCCGGAAGCTCCGCGGCGGGCGAGCGATCCACGAACTTGTGCTGCTGCCCCTGGATCTTGTCCTGGAGGAGCATCAGTCCGTCGAGCACCTGCTCGGGGCGCGGCGGGCAGCCGGGGATGTACACGTCCACCGGAAGGATGCGGTCGATGCCCTGGAGCACCGCGTAGTTGTCGTAGAAGCCGCCCGAGGACGCGCACACGCCGAACGCGACCACCCACTTGGGCTCGGTCATCTGCTCGTACACGCGCTTGAGGATGGGCGCCTGCTTGAGGTTGATGGTGCCGATCACCATCAGGAGATCCGCCTGCCGGGGCGAGAAGCGCGGGAACTCGGCGCCGAAGCGCGCGATGTCGTAGCGGCTCGCGGCGACGGACATGTACTCCATGCCGCAGCACGCGGTGGCGAACGGGTAGGTGAAGAGCGAGTACTTCCGCGCCCACCCGAGGCCCTTGGAGACCATGTTCTGGAAGAAGCCGGTGGCCTCTTCGCGGCGGGTGGCGATGGCGGGTGCGAGCTGAACGTCAGAAGCCATGAATCAAGTCTCCCAGTCGAGCGCGCCCTTCTTCCACACGTACACGAGCCCCTCGAGGAGCGTGACGGCGAAGAGCGCCATGACGACGAAGCCCCACCAGCCGAGGTCCATGAACTTCACGGCCCACGGATAGAAGAAGACCATCTCGACGTCGAACACGATGAAAAGTAGCGCCACCACGTAGAACTTCACGGCGAAGCGCCCGCGGGCATGGCCGCTCGACTCGCTGCCTGCTTCGAACGTGGTCTCCTTCGCGGGCGTGGGCCGGCGAGGACCGAGGTAGTTCGCGAGGAAGCTGATCACCACCGCCATCACCCCGCCGAGCAGCAGGAGGATGAGGATCGGCAGATACGGGCGCAGCGGATCGTACGCGGACGGATCAGTGGGCATTGCGGCGGCGGACCATAGGGATCGACCCCCACTGTGTCAAAGGGAGTTTCGGGCCCGCGCGCGCAGCGCGGCGAAGGTCTGCGCATCCAGTTGAGGCACGCCCAGCTTCGGCTCTTCGGTCGCGTGGAGCTCGCCGTGGAAGTCGCTCCCGCCGGTGGGCACGAGGTCGTTCTCCCGCGCGATCTTCAGGTACTTCACCCGCTTGCCCTCGTCGTGATCCGGGTGGAAGACCTCGAGCCCGCCCATCCCCAGCTCCCGCAGCTTGCGGATGTGCCAGCGGTCCATGCCGTCCACCGAAGGATGCGCCAGCGCCGCCACGCCGCCGGCTTCGACGATGAGCGCGATCGCCTCGCGCGCGCCAAGCCGCTCCTGCTCCGCGAAGGCCGGCCCGCCGTCGCCGATGAGGTGCGTGAACGCGTCCTGCATCGTGCGGCAGGCGCCCGTTTCGATCAGCGCGCGGGCGAGGTGCGGCCGGCAGAGGTTCTCGTCGCCCGACGCTCCCGTGCTCCCGGCGATGCGCTCCACCTGCGCCATGCTCACCGCGTGGCCCATGCGGTTGAGCTTCTCGATCATCCGCTCCATGCGGCGCCGGCGTTCGCCCTTCTGGTGCTTCGTGTACGCGAGGAGGGAAGGGTGATCGCGCCGGATGAAGTGCCCGAGCACGTGGATGTCCTTGCCCTCGATCTCGGTGGAGATCTCGATCCCGCCGATGAGCTCCATCCCGAACTCCGCCGCCTTCACCTCTGCGCGCGCGAGGCCGTCCACCGTGTCGTGATCGGTGATCGCCAGGTGCCGCACGCCCGCCCGGTGAGCGAGCTCCACGAGGCGCTCCGGCTCGAAGACGCCGTCGGACGCGGTCGTGTGTGCGTGCAGGTCGATCATGAGGTCTCTATAGTGGGAGCACAGCCGTGCAGCATCCACTCCAGATCTCCCGTCGCATCGAATACGGGCTCCGCGCGATGATCTTCCTGGCCTCGGTGCCGGGAGACAGCATCACGCCCTTTCGGGAGATCGCCCGGCGGATGGACGTGCCGCAGGACTTCCTCGCGAAGATCCTCAAGACGCTGGCGCAGAAGGAGCTGGTGAAGAGCACGCGCGGCGCGCACGGCGGCTACTCGCTCGGCAGGCCGTCCAAGCAGATCTCCATGCTCGACGTGATCGAGGCCGTCGAGGGCCCGGTGAAGGTCAACGTCTGCCAGGACGACGAGGACCACGACGCCTGCGGCCTCTCGCGCTCGTGCACCATGTACGGCGTGTGGAAGCTCGGCCAGGAGCGGATGCTCGAGGTCTATCGCGCCGCCACGCTGGACAAGCTCGCCATGAGCGAGCTGCGTCACGCGCGGCAGGCCGCGGCGGCCTCGACGGCGAAGGCTCCTGCTCCCGCTCCTGCTCCGGTGAACGCGCCCGCGCTGCCTGCTGCAGACGCGCAGTAGCCGGCGCCGCACGCTCACCCCGCAACGGAAAAGCCCCCACCCCTTTCGGGGCGAGGGCCTCTCACGTGCCTCGAGCTGGGGCTACGGGTTCACGAGGATCCGCAGCTCCGCCGTGTTCGCCGACTTCTGGCCCGCCGAGTCGTACACGATGAGGAAGATCCGGTACTCGCCGGTGATCATGGGGTCGAAGTTGATGTTCACGTCGGGGTAGTTGCCGCGCATCCCCTGGATGTCCGGACCCATCGGGCTCGAGATCTCGGTGATCGTCGCCACCGCGTTGTTCGGCTTCTTGCCGATGTACCACTCGTACTCTGACACCGGCGTGGTGGTGCCCGGCGGGTCGTAGCTATTGGAGCCGACGATCGTCATCCGCTTCGGGTTGAGCGTGGAGAGGCTCACGCTGAACGCGTTGGACTGACCGGCAGGTCCTTCGATCACCGCCACCGGCAGCTGGTCGAGCGGCACGTCGGAGAGCAGCGTCACGCGGTAACCCGCCGCGTAGTTGAGGTCGTTGCTCTTGATCTCGAGCGTGCCCGCCTGCAGGCCGCCGGAGACCGGACGGGTGAGCTGCACCTCGGCGTTCACGCACGCGCCGCCCGCGACCTCGGTGCCTGCCATCGGCGCCGAGTTCAGCTTGAAGAACTGGTTGCCCTGGATGATCTGCACCGACTGCAGCACGAGCGTTCCCGCGCCGGCGCCGTTGCAGATCTGCAGCGGCATCACCGCCGGGTTGCCGGTGACGCCGGAGAAGTTCAGCTCGCTGGCGGGTGTGGTGCTCAGCGCCGGCTGGATGCCGCCGGACACGCGGATGCGCGCGCTGCCCGCCTCCTGCCCGGTCTGCGTCTTCGCCACCACGTCGATGTGGTCGATCACGTAGGTGTTCGCGTCGGTGTAGTTGACCTGCAGCGGCGCGCTCTGGCCGGCCTGCAGCGTCTGGCCCTCCGGGTTCTGCATGCCGAAGGTGAAGCGGCCGGAGGAGGGCTGTGCGAAGCGGATCGACTCGATCACGATCGGCGAGTTGCCGCCGTTGGTGATCTGGAAGATCGCCATCTTGTCGTTGCCCGAGGTGGTCACCTTCGTGCCGCCGCAGGTGTCGTTCGCCTCGGTGAAGTCGCAGAAGGACGGGGACGCGTACACGGACGGCGCCGCCGCGAGGCCGAGCAGCGAGAGCTTCAGGAGGCCCGGCTCGTCGCCCTGCTGGAACACCTGGGTGCTGTTCGTCTGGATGTTGAAGATGGCGTAGCGCTGACCGTCACCCGAGCCGTCGTCGTCCGGCGAGAAGCGGAGCACCGCCTCCATCTCCTGCGTGCCGTCCGCGATGGTCAGCAGCGTCGGGTTCCCCGCGGAGGGCGGCACCGCCGGATCGTCGAGGAAGTACGCGATGTTCGTCCCACCGCCGAGGTTCTGGCGCTCCACGTCGAGCGAATTCACCTTCAGCGCCGGGCAGCCGAGGTTGCGGATCTTCACCTTCAGCTGCGAGTCCTGCCCGTAGAACGTGTCCGGGAAATAGACCTGGCAGAGCACGCCTTCGACGCACTCGTTGAACTCGTTGGTGCCGGGCGCGGTCTCGTAGGACACGCGCATCGTCGGCTGCGCGGGGAGGTTCGTGCCGGTGCCCACCAGGGTCACGCGGACGATCTCCGTGTCCTCCACGCCGTCGTCGATCTCCAGCGTGGCGAGCGCGTCACCCTGCGCGACGGGAGTGAACTCCACCGTCACGTCCACCGAGGAGAGCGCGCCGAGCGACTCGGGCGGCTCCACCAGCTTGAAGCGCTCCGCCGCGGCGCCGGTGATGTTGAAGGTGATCGGCGCGCCACCGCGGCCCACGTTCTCGAGCGTGAACGTCTGCCGCACCGGGAACACGTCCGCGACCGGCTGGCCGTTCTCGTCCACCGACGGGCAGGTCTCGAAGGAGAGCGCGACCGGGTTGGCGACGAAGTCCGGGTTGACCTGGTCGATGGGGCCGTCGTCGCAGCCTCGGCAGCCGGCAAAGAGCATCGCGATCGCGGCGATCGTGAGCAGCGGCGTGGGCCGGAAAGAAGAGATGTGAGCGGGTTGCTTCTGCACGTGTGGCTCCTGGTGATTCCGCAGCGTCGAGTGACCTCGGCCAGGCCGTCTCGCGCGCGCGGAGAACCTATCCCATCAAACGGTGTGGAGGTATATGCGCCGACTCATGGCAAAGAATTCGGGCGGCCGGAAGAATCTTCGAAATGCATACGAGCAGGCGAGGCGCGTGGACCCTCGGCCCATCACCGGGCGCGAAAAGCCCATGGAGATCCTCGAGACGGCGTTCGGCGCCTACGTGGGCCGACAGGAGCGCACCGCGTTCGAGCTGATGCGGCGGTCGATGGAGGAGGACTGCTCGATCTTCCTCACCCTCTCCGGCGCGATGACCCCGGCGGGCCTGCACCAGAGCTGCCTCATCCCGCTCATCGAGCGCGGCGTGATCAGCGCCATCACCACCACCGGCGCGAACCTCTACCACGACGCGCACCGGATCATCGGCCACGCCATCCGCGAGGTGAACCCCGACGCGGGCGACCTGCAATTGCGGCTCGCGCGCATCATCCGGATCTACGACCTGGGCTTCTGGGAGGAGGCGCTGCTCGACACCGACCGGCTCTTCAGCGCGATCATGCGCGGCCCCGAGTTCCAGAAGAAGATGACCACGCCCGAGTTCCACTGGCTGCTCGGCAAGGCGGTGGCGGGGATCGAGAAGTCGCTCGGGGTGAAGAAGCCGTCGCTGCTCTCCACCTGCTACAAGTACGGGATCCCCATCTTCGTGGGCGCGGTGCAGGACGGCTCGATCTTCCTCAACATCGTGAAGCTGCGCCGGCTGCTCGGTGACGAGTTCAAGCTCGAGATCGACATCAACGAAGACGTGTATGCGATGGCGGCGATGCAGCACTACTGCCGCCACAACTGGTCGAAGCGGATGGCGATCTGGATCCTCGGCGGCGGCGTGCCGAAGAACTACACGCTGCAGGGCGAGCCGCTGCTCGACCAGATCCTCAACGTGCCCACCCACGGCTTCGACATCGACGTGCAGTTCTGCGTCGATCCCGTGGACAACGGCGCGCTCTCCTCCTGTCCGGCGGGCGAGGGCCACACGTGGGGCAAGGTGTCGATGGACGCGGTTCAGACGGGCTCCATCTACGTCCACACCGACGTCACCGCGGTCTTTCCCTGGCTCACCTACGCGCTGCTCAGCGATCAGAAGATCAAGCGCCAGCCGCGCCGCCTGATGGACTTCCTGCCCGAGGCGGTGAAGTTCCTCGACGCAGACGTGAAGAAGCGCCGCAAGAAGCTCATGGAGACCATCGACTGGTCGCCCGAGGACCACAAGGCGGCGGTGAAGGGCGAGGAGCACGAGCAGTTCGTGCGCGCCGGAGGCCGGGGATGAGCGCGCCCGCCGCGACCGGCGTTCAGATGTCCGCGGTCTCGCTGGAGCGGTTCATGTGCCGCGCCACGCACGGGCCCTCCGGCACCGTCATCCAGACCGAAGCCCCGAAGGACAACGGCGGCACCGGCGGCTCGTTTTCGCCGACCGACACCGTGGGCGTCGCGCTGGTGACCTGCATGCTGACCACGATGCAGCTCGTCGCTTCGCGCGAGGGCATCGCCTGGGGTGAGGCGTCCGCCACGGTGGAGAAGCGCATGAGCCCGCCGCCGCGCCGCATCGCGGAGTTGGTGGTGGAGGTCACGATGCCGCGCGGGCTCAAAGACCCCGCGCTGCGCGCGAAGATGGAGGAGGTCGCGAGGACCTGCCCCGTCGCCCGGTCGCTGCACCCGGACGTGAAGGCCGAGCCTTCGTTCCGGTACCTCGACTAACGCTCGGAAGGATTGAACAGGCCGCGCCGCTCGAAGGGGACCTCGCGGTTCCCCACGGGCGTGCGCGCGTTCACCGTGCCCACCACGCGGTACTCGAGCGCCTTCGCGCGGAAGAGCTCCACGCCCGCACCGCCGAGCGCCGCGTAGCTGAACTCCACCGGGATCGTCACCGGCCGCATGGTCCCCGCGGCGACGGAGAACTTCTCCTCGAAGAGGCCCTCGCCCAGCGTCCGGAAGGGCGCGTCTTCCGGAGCGCCCGCCTCGCGCACGCCGATGAGGTAGTGCACGCCCTCGGTGTGCAGCGCGAACGGGTTCGGGTTCGTCACCTCCAGATCCACCTCCACCGTCCCGCGGCTCAGCCCCAGCCGCGCGAGGTGCACGTCGCGCAGCGTGATGTCCGGCTTCGAGTACGCGGTGGCGCACGCGGAGAGGGAGAGGAGGGCGAGCAGCGCGAGGGGGAGGGTGAGCCGGGTGTAGGGAGGCATGCGGAGCCTTCTCGACCATCCCGGCGCCCTGCGCAACAAACGGTCTCACGGCTGGAAAGTTCATCTCATTTGTGCGGTCTTGCACCGAATGGCTAAAATGAGATGCGAATGCCGGCCTCCGCCCCACCGCTCAGCTCGTCGTCCGCGACGGCGCTCCGTCACCTCGGCGAACGCCTGCGGGCTCGACGAAAGGCGCTGAAGCTCACCGTTCAGGCGACGGCCGAGGCCGCTGGCATGTCGCGCGTGACTCTACAGCGCATCGAGCGCGGCGAGCCGTCGGTCACCATGGGCGCGTGGCTGAACGTGGCCTCGGCACTTGGATTGTCCTGGGCACTCACGGACGAAGAGACGCGTACCCGTTCGTCGAAGCAGGCGCGTGCAGAGCTCCCCGAGCAGATCCGTCCCCACGACTACCCACAGCTGAAGAAGCTGGCGTGGCAGCTGCGCAAGGGACAGACGCTCACCCCTCAGGAGGCGCTCGCGCTCTACGAGCGCAACTGGCGGCACCTGGACGCGGGCGCTCTGGAGCAGGACGAGCGTGAACTGCTCGAGCTGCTGCTCGAAGCGTTCGGACGGGACCGGCTGCTTGTTTGAGCGACCGCACCACCTGCGCGTCGCGGCGGCGCTGCAATTGCTCGATGCGGACCTGCTGCGACCGTCTGGGTGCCTATTCGGCGGCGGGACAGCCATCTCGCTCACACACGGTGAGTACCGGGAGTCGGTGGACATCGACCTGCTGGTCTCCGACCGCTCCGGGTATCGCAGCCTCCGTGAGCGGGTGATGCGCGAGGGCCGGATCGATGCACTGGCCCGAGGTGGCTCGACGTTGGAGCAGGTGAGGGACGTGCGCGCCGACCAATACGGCATCCGCACCTTGCTGCGGGTCGGAGGCGTCGAGATCAAGTTCGAGATCATCCACGAGACTCGCATCCCGTTGGACGTGCCTGCGGATGAGGACCAGGTCTGCGGGATCTCCACCTTGTCTCGCGTGGACATGGCAGCCACGAAGCTCCTCGCGAACTCGGACAGGTGGGGCGACGACTCCGTCTTCAGCCGCGACCTCATCGACCTCGCGATGATCGCGCTTTCGCCCTCGCAGAAGCGGCGGGCGCTGCAGAAGGCAGCGGACGCGTACGGCGACAGCATCCCGCGCGACCTCTCTCGCTCGATAGATCGGCTTCGGGAGCGCACGGGGCGCCTCGAGGTCTGCATGGATGCCCTCTCCATGTCGATGCCGCGCGCGGTGCTCTGGAGCCGCATCCGCGGCTGGAGGCCGAAGAAACGGGGATAACCGGATGGCGCGGTGACCGGTGGCCAACGGGCACGGCGCTGGTGCTCTCCACGCTTGCCTCGGCTGGAGGAGTTCGCCAGCTTCGGGGGGTGACCCCGGAACTGCGCCCCCGAGCCGACAACGCGACCGACCCCTCCATGCCCGAACAGAAGATGGTGTTCGAGCAGACCATTGAAGGGCTCTTCCTCCGCGGGCTCGGTGACCGCCTCACGCCGGCCTGCAAGAGCCGGCTGCGCGCGCACGGGCTGGACCTCGACCGCAAGCTCTTGCCGGCCTACGAGTTCGAGAAGTGGATGGCCTACCTGCGCATCGCCGCGGAGGAGCTCTATGGGGACAGCTCCACCGAGGTCGCCATGTTCCGGCTCGGCGAGCGCACGGTGGACGGCTTCGGCGACACGCTGATGGGCCGCGCGGTGCTGGCGATGACGCGGATCATCGGCCCGGTGCGCACGCTGCAGCGGTGCGACCGCAACTTCAGGTCGGGGAACAACTACACGACCTCGCGGCTGAAGGAGCTCTCGGCGCAGTGCTACGAGCTGTGGGTGAACGAGGTCGGCCCGTACCCCACGTTCACCGGCGGCATCGTCTGCGCGGCGCTTCGGGTGGCGGGCGCGAAGGAGCCGAAGGCCGAGGTCGTCTCGCACGACGGCCACGCCTGCACCTACCGCATCACCTGGAGCTGAGCGGCCCTACGCGCTCGGTTGAGTGGGATCGAAGTCCGGCTCGGCGGGCAGCGGGGACTCGAGCGCGCGGACGAGATCCGGATCCATCAGCTCGCGGTACACGCGCTCCACCAGCAGGCCGATGATCATCCAGATCGGCAGGATGTAGAGCGAGGTCATCCCCACGATCTCCAGCGCGTCCGCGTAGAACCAGATGCGGTAGCCGGTGATGAGGACCAGCAGCCAGCCGATCACCGCCTCGAAGACGAGGATCCCCACGCCGTAGATCGCCGCGCGCAGCACCGCCGGCTTGCGCCAGAGCCGCCGGTACACGGGCTCGATCACGCCGAAGGTCGCGCCCGCGTACACGAGCATCATCCATAGCGAGGCCTGACCGTAGAGGGCCACCGGATCCGCCTGCCAGATCCCGTCGAGCCCCAGTTGCGGATCCACCCGCCAGTCGAACTGGAAGAGCAGCTTCACCCCCGGCACCAGCCGGCCGAGCTTCACCACGTTGTAGAAGATGACCTCTCCCGCGAGGCCGACGAAGCCGTAGAGCACCAGCCGGAAGAGCGCGAAGCGGACCTTGCTCGAGGTGTTGCCTGCGCGTTCGGCGCGGATCCCGCGGGTGCGTTGGGTCATGTCGCAGGCGACGGTAGCAAAAGGCAGAACGCGACGAC
>JAFAFL010000036.1 GCA_023423535.1 Pseudomonadota bacterium | reverse complement strand
CGGCGAGCAGACCAACGGCCTTGGCGACTGGTGGACCGAGTATCAGGAGGTCGGCGATAGCGAACGCCGCAGCATGATTCGCGAGCTCAGCAATCGGAGCGACGACAGCGGCGCACCGCGCAAACGCCGCCGTAGCGGTGGACGCCGCAAGCGCGGGGCGAGTGAGGGTGCTCCAGCGAGCGAATGATGGAACGCGTTTATATAGGTCTTGGCAGCAATCTTGCCGAGCCGCAGCAGCAGTTGCGCTGCGCGCTCATGGCGCTCGATGCCCTCCCCGACAGCCGCCTCGTTGCCGTTTCTTCTCTGTATGCCAGCGATCCGCTCGGCCCTGCTGACCAGCCTCGCTATAACAATGCCGTCGCAGCGCTGGATACCAGCCTCGCGCCTCTGCAACTGCTCGACGCACTGCAAGCCATCGAACAAGCCCAGGGCCGCGAGCGCAAAGCCGAACGTTGGGGGCCGCGCACACTGGACCTGGACATCCTGCTGTTTGGCCAACGCCTGATCGACGAACCCAGGCTCACCGTCCCTCACTATCCCCTGCCCGCGAGAGCCTTCGTACTCTACCCGCTGGCCGAAATTGCTCCAGCCGGGCTGCAGCTACCGGATGGCCGCCAGCTCGCCGCATTGCTGGCGGCATGCCCCTTCGAGGGGATAGAGCGGCTGGATGCGCTCAGGTAACACGTAACGCGTGCGGTAACACTCTCATTGACTTGGCAGGCCGCCATCGAGACTATTAGCGCCCTCTGCCGGCAAGTGCTCATTTGACGCAGCAAAGCGGCTCGCGCAAAACCTAGGAGGACGGCATTCATGGCCGACGTAACCCTGACCACCCTGCAAGGGCTCAAACAGAAAGGCGAAAAGATCGTCATGCTTACCTGCTATGACGCCACCTTCGCCAAGACCGCCAGCGAAGCTGGGGTCGAGATGCTGCTGATCGGCGATTCCCTGGGTATGGTTCTGCAGGGGCATGACAGCACACTGCCCGTCTCTGTCGAGGAGATGGCCTATCACACTGCGTGCGTTAAGCGCGGCAACCGTGGCGCCATGATTGTCACCGACCTGCCGTTCATGGCCAACGCCACCATCGAGCAAACGCTGAACAACTCAGCCGCACTGATGAAAGCCGGTGCGCACATGATCAAGGTCGAAGGCACAGCCTGGCTGGCTGAATCCATCCGCCTGTTGGCCGAACGCGGGATTCCTGTCTGCGCCCACATGGGGCTTACACCACAGGCGGTGAATATCTTCGGCGGCTACAAGGTGCAGGGGCGCCAGGAAGCTCAGGCGCAACAGATGGTCGAAGACGCCAAGGCACTGGAAGCCGCCGGCGCGGCCCTGCTGCTGCTCGAATGCGTGCCCAGCGAATTGGCCGCACGCATCACTCAAGCGGTTTCGGTCCCGGTGATCGGCATCGGCGCCGGCAGCGAAACCGACGGCCAAGTTCTGGTTCTGCATGACATGCTGGGTCTGTCGCTCAGCGGTCGCACGCCGAAGTTCGTGAAGAACTTCATGGCCGAGCATGGCGACATCGCCAAAGCTATCGCCGCCTATGTCGCCGCCGTCAAGGCTGTGGAGTTCCCCGCTGCCGAACACGGATTCTCCGCATGAACGTAGTCAGGACCGTTGCCGATCTGCGTGCTGCGATAAAGCGTGCACGCAACGAGGGCAAACGCATCGGTTTCGTGCCGACCATGGGCAACCTGCACGACGGCCATATCGCGCTGGTCCGAAAGGCTGGCCAGCGCGCCGATTTCGTTGTCGCCAGCATCTTCGTCAACCCGCTTCAGTTCGGCCCCAACGAAGACCTGGCCAGTTATCCGCGCACTCTGGCGGCAGACCAGGACAAGCTGTTCGAAGCCGGCTGCCACCTGCTGTTTGCGCCCAACGTGGAAGAGATGTATCCCAACGGCCAGGGCCTGCAGACCATCGTCAGCGTGCCCGGCGTTTCCGAAGGGCTCTGCGGCGGAAGCCGTCCTGGCCACTTCGATGGCGTCTCGACGGTGGTCAGCAAGCTGTTCAATATGGTGCAGCCGGATCTTGCCGTGTTCGGCGAGAAGGATTTCCAGCAACTGGCAGTCATCCGCACCATGGTGCGCGACCTGAATATGCCGGTGCAGATCATCGGTGAGCCCATCGTACGCGCCGCAGACGGTCTTGCACTGTCCTCGCGCAACGGCTACCTCAGCCCTGCAGAGCGCGAAAGCGCACCGGCGTTGTATCGCACGCTGAAGCAGATGGCCGAGGCGCTGCGCAACGGCGAACAGGACTACGCAGCGCTGCTGCGTCAGGGACGCGAAGCCCTGGAAGCCGCCGGCATGCGTCCCGACTACCTGGAAATCCGTAGCGCCAGCGACCTGCAACCGGCCACGCCCGAGACCCGCGAGCGGATCATCCTGGCCGCCGCGTTCCTCGGCAAGACCCGCCTGATCGACAACCTGCAAGTCGATACCGTCCCGTCCCACCCGTAATAGACCGTTAAAGACTAGGCAGGCAAGACAAGGTGAGAACAGGCGAGGAAGCGGAGCTTAGTGGTCAAAATGAGCGTTCCGAGCCTGCTTCTAACGCTGCAATGCCCACGTAGTTAGCTTGCAACTGCCTGGTAAATCATTGATATCCCGAACTTCTTAACCTTGAACACGCCGGGGGGTTCGGGCACACTCTGCGCCGCTTGCGAACCCGGAGGACCCCGCCATGCACGCCATCATGCTCAAGGCCAAACTGCACCGCGCCCAGGTGACCCACGCGGTACTGGACTACGAAGGCTCCTGCGCCATTGACGGCGACTGGCTGGACCTGGCCGGCATTCGCGAATACGAACAGATCCAGATCTACAACGTCGACAATGGCGAGCGCTTCACCACCTACGCCATCCGTGGCGAGGAAGGTTCGAAGATCATCTCCGTCAACGGCGCTGCAGCGCACAAGGCCGGCGTTGGTCATCGCCTGATCATCTGTGCCTATGCCCACTACAGCGAGGCTGAACTGGCCAGCTTCAAGCCAAGCGTTCTTTATATGGGCGACGATGGCGATCTCAGCCATACCAGCAACGCCATTCCGGTGCAGGTTGCCTAGCCGCAGCGCACCAGCCCGAAAGCCCGCAACGCCGAGCGCGTCGCGGGCTTTTTACGATCCGGGGGTTT
>JAFAFL010000010.1 GCA_023423535.1 Pseudomonadota bacterium | reverse complement strand
GCACCGGGCCGTGCGATGAGCCGTGCGATGCCGCCGCCCAACAAGCGCCGCGGCCTAGCCGGCATCCTGTCGTCGATCGCGCTGCATGGTCTGTTCCTGTTCCTTGCCGCGACCGGACTGAACACCCTGAGCACAGGGGTGATGTGGCTCGCGTCGGGGCATCCGAGGACGATTGCCGCGTTGGGCGCTGTGCTGGTCGGAATCGCGTTTACGGCCTTGAGCCTCGGCTTCTTCTACTACACCTACGTCATACAGAGACGGCGCAACGCGCATCTGGCGACAATCGGCAACCGCTTCCCCAATCAGCCGTGGATGCAACGGCCGGATTGGGCCGCGCGCCGCATGGTGCACAACACGATGGGCAGAGCCATCGTCTTGTGGATCGAAACGATCATCTGGTGGACCGCCCTGGCATTCGTGTTTGCCGGCAACTTCAACACTATCGGCGAACTGCTGACGGCCCCCTGGACCAGCATGGCTCTGGCCATTCCATTTGTGTTCGGTGGATTTCTGCTGCTGCGCGCCGCGATCAGGGCGACACTGCGCTGGATGCGGTTCGGCCGCGCGGTCCTGCGCATCGATACCCTGCCCGGGATCATCGGCGGCAAATTCCGCGGAAAGGTGCAAACCCGGTTGCCTAAACTTCACGACGCTCTGGAAATCAAGCTCGTCTGCGAAGCCGTCCGCCGCGCGGCAGCAGGAAACAGGCACAAACCTCGCCCGAAGTTCGAGTATCGCAAGCTGAGCGAAAGCGTGTCCAAATTCGATGTCCGCCGAATTGCGACGCGCGACGGCAAAGCCGTGATCCCCATAGACATCGCCGTGCCAACCGACGGGCAACCATCATCCATGGATTCCTGGGACAATGGCGTGCGCTGGATGCTGAGCATCGCGACAACGGGAAAGAAAGACCCGCAACATATCATCACATTCGAGGTGCCGATCTATCGGCGTTAGGATGCTGCTTTAGCCGCGCATCCTGGCTGACGTGGGATCATAAAGCGGCTTGAGGCTGGCCGTTGCCGGAACCTGGGTGCCCGCAATCTCGATCATCCACCGCGAGCCCGCGATATCGGCAGCAGTCTCACCAGCTTCGACCGGGATATAGCCAAGCCCGATCGCGGCGCCGAGATGATGACCGTAAGCGCCCGACGTCAACTGACCGGCGATCCGGCCATCGCGCACAATCGGCTCATGGTGATAAAGCAGCGGCTCAGAATCCTGTAGCTGGAATTGCAGTAGACGTTTCGTCAGGCCGCTTTGCTGCTTCCTCAGCACGCCTTCGCGCCCAATGAAATCACCGAACCGGCCCGCCGCCTTATCCGGCTTGACCGCAAAGCCCAGTCCAGCCTCCAGCACGTGATCCTCTGGGCCGATATCGTGGCCGAAGTGCCGATACGCCTTCTCAATGCGGCAACTATCGAGCACGTGCATGCCGCACAACCTCAGCCCCATCCCGTCACCGCGCGCAACGATGGTATCGAACACATGCCGCGCCATCTCCACCGGCACATATAGCTCCCAGCCGAGTTCGCCGACGTAACTGACGCGATGCGCGCGCGCCAATCCCATGCCGATTTCCAAATCCTTCGCGGAATTGAACGGAAACGCATCGTTGGATAGATCGGTATCGACCAGCGGCGCTAAGAGCTGACGCGCATTCGGCCCCATGATCGCAAGACATGCCTCACCGCCGGTTACGTCAGTCGCCACGCAATGCGCATCGACCGGGATGTGCCGTTTCAGCCAATTGAGATCACGCGGAACAGTACCGGACGACGTAATCACCAGGAACTCGGTTTCCGATAGCCGCGTCACGGTCAGATCGGCTTCGATGCCGCCTTTGCCGTTCAGCCATTGCGTATAGACGATGCGGCCCGGTTCGACGGAAACATCATTGGCACAGATGCGCTGCAGGACGGCCTCGGCATCGCGGCCTTCGACACGGATTTTGCCGAAGGCCGACAGATCGAACATGCCAACGTTGGAGCGCACGGCTTTATGCTCGGCTGCGGCGTAGTCGAACCAGTTCTGCCGCTTCCAGCTATATTTGTATTCGGCCCTCTCGCCGCGATCTCGGGCTTCTTTGAGAAGATACCAGTATGGCCGCTCCCAACCGGCAGACTCGCCAAAGCAGGCGCCGCGCTCTGCATGACGTTCATGCAGCGGCAGGTGGCGAATGCCGCGGGCGGATTCGAAATGGCGATAGGGAAAGTGGTCCGCATAAAGCAGCCCGAGCGACTCCGTCACGCGATTGACCAGATAGGTCTGGTTGCCCTGAAAGCGGAACATGCGCCGGATATCGACATCGCTCATGTCGTAAGGTGGTTCGCCGTCGACCATCCAATGCGCGAGCGCCATGCCCGCGCCGCCGGCAGATTGAATGCCGATGGAGTTGAACCCCGCCGCGACGAAGAAATTGGCCAGATCCGGCGCTTCGCCGAGCATGTAGCGGTTATCCGGCGTGAAGCTCTCCGGTCCGTTGAAGAAGGTATGGATGCCGGTTTGGCCCAGCAGCGGCA
>JAFAFL010000151.1 GCA_023423535.1 Pseudomonadota bacterium | reverse complement strand
CCCCCGGGGGGCCCCCCCCCCCCGCCCCCGCTTCACTTCACCAGCATCCAGAGCTGCCGGCTAGAACCCGCACGCCTCGAGCCGCGACGCGCCGATGCGGAGGGTCACCTGCCAGCCGGCGCCGCCGGACCAGCTGCTCGCGTAGGACTCGCCCGCGCTGGGCTGAGCCGGCATCACGCCGAGGTGCCTGCCGCCGAGGCCCCACTCGGAGCACCAGGAGTAGAGCTGGCTGTCGCACGGCGTGCCCCAGTAGTTCGTGAAGCCGGCGGTGACCGGGCCGCTCCAGGCGCCGGTGGTGCCCGCGCGGTGGAACTTCTGCCACGAGCCGGAGGTCGTCGTCGCCGAGCCGCTGACGTGGGCGAACGAGAGGTAGTTGCTCGCGTACCAGTCCGCGCGCTGCGCACACCACGCGCCCGGATTGCCGCCGCCGGTGACGGAGAAGAACATCCAGTCGCTGGAGCTGACCGGCGCCGCCGCGAGGAAGAACGAGCGCAGCGCGGTGCTCGCCACGTTGTCCGCCGCGGTGTCCACGAAGGAGAAGGTGCGGATGGCGTTGTTGCTCACGCAGTCGTTGCCGTTTCGCGTGTAGCCGGAGTTGCAGCTCACCGTGGTGCAGGCGCTCCACGCGGACCCGAGGTTGTCGCACGACTGCTGGCCGCTGCCGTTCGGCACCGCGCAGCCCTGCACCGTGCCCGGGCTGCACACCTGCGCGATGCAGGCGTTGCCGCTGAGGTAGTACCCGCCGTTGCAGGAGGTGACGGTGCAGCTGCCGTAGCCGGTACCCGAGCCGTTGCAGGTCCGCGTACCCGAGCCGTTGGACACGCTGCACGACGACGCGAGGTTCGGCTGGCAGGTCCACGCCGGCGCGGTGCACGCGGTCGGCGCCGAGTAGTTGCCGGTGCAGCTCCACCGCCACAGCCCGCCGCTGGACGAAGGCGCCGACGCCTGGCCGAACGCGCACAGTCCCGCCGAGGGCGCGGAGACCGAGCCGGTGCCGCTGGCGCTGCCGCAGAGGCCGGCCTCGGCGACGAAGCAGCTCACGTTGGCCGCCGCCTGCGCCGCCAGCGAGCGCGGCGAGGTGATGCCGAACGCACCACCCGGTGCGGGGTGCCGGTAGAAGTCCGTGGCCTGGGTTCCGTTGCTCGCGCCGAACTGCACGATGCCCGGGTAGAGCGTGTCGATGGAGACGAGCTCGCGCGGGTAGTTCGTCAGCTCGGGCAGCTCGAGCACGAACGGGATGCCCTGGGTGGTGACGAAGCGCCGCTGGGTGGTGGAGCCGTCGTCCGCGGTGTTGAAGAGCGCCGCGTTCATCAGCGGGGTGGCGCCGTAGCGGGGACGGTGGACCTCGGTGCCGCGCTCGCGGTTGAAGATGAAGAGGTCGAACGGTGCGTCGGCGGCGGAGAGGTTGTGGCCCGGATCGAAGACCACCTCCAGCGTCAGGTCCACGTACGGCCGCACCGGCTGCGTGGCGTCGGTGTTCACCCAGCCGCGCGTGCCCTGCTCGCCGAAGAGCGCGTGCAGGTTGTCGGCGAGGACGATCGTCGCCTCGGCCCCGTTCGGATCGAGCCGCGCCATGCTCTGCGGGTCGAGCTGGTTGCCCATGCGCAGCTGCACGCTCTGCACGCTCGCGGGCGGCGTGTTCGGCAGCCGCAGCGCGAGCCCGTTGACGTCGCCTGCGCCCACCGCGAGCACACTCAGCTCGAGGCGCAGCCCGGTGAGCAGCCCCGCGCTGTCGTAGCGGAGGACCTGGTTGTACGCGAACACCGCGTCGTTGAAGTCGAAGTCACCGCGGCGGGGCCACGAGTCCTCGAACATCAGCATCCCGTACACGCGATCCGCGGGCACGAACACGCGCGCAGACACGCGCGGGTTGCACGGCTCCACGTCCACCGCGTCGTTCACGCCGTCGCCATCCGAGTCCACGTGCGACTGGCCGGGAGCGTTCGGATCCCACGGGAGCTGCTGTGCGGAGACCGGCTGCGAGAGGAGCAGCGAAGACACCGCGGAGAGCGCAACGAGTGCGGAGACAAGCCCCTTCACAGGTCACCTCCGGCCTTGCCGTTCGCGTCCACCTTCAGCGTCCGCTCCACGGCGGAGTCCCCGCTGCCCACACGCAGCTTCACCTCGTTCGCGCGGCCCACCGGCAGGCGCAGATCGATCGAAGCGCTGGACTTGAACGCGCCATCCATCAGGCGGCGGCCGTCCGCATCGAAGGCCTCGATCGCCTGAGGCGCCGAGCCCTCCGCCATCCGCAGCTCCACCTTCACCGACTGGGTGGTGGCGAAGTCGAAGTTGGGGTCGGTCACCACCACGTCCGCGAGCCGCTTCGGGGACTCGGCGGCCGGCTGCCAGGTGGGCTCGGTACAGGCGGAGAGCAGGAGCAGCCCGGACGCGCCGAGCCCTCCTGCCCACTTCTTCCAGGCGGTGTTCATCCAGTGTCCTCGGGGAGGGGCGGGGGAGAATAGCTACAACTACAACGAAGAAGTGCAGCTTTAGCGGACTCCGCCAGACGGGATCAAGGACCTCGCCCGCGGAGCCCGGAGATCCCCGCGGGACACTTCCAAGTACCCGCGACTCCAAGGGTTCGGGGGGCGCTCAGCAGTTGACACCCCTCCCGAGCGCCGGATAGTCCGGCCGCCCCATGTCCACCAGGCGCGCCGCCTTCTACGACGTCGATGGAACGCTGGTGCGGACGAACATCGTCCACGCCTACGCGTACTACGCCATGAACCGCGGCAGCATCCGCGGCACCCTCGCGAGGACGCTGACCACGGTCGCGGGCATCCCGGCGTTCAAGGCGCTGGACATGACCAACCGCAAGGTCTTCAACGAGTTCTTCTACCGCTACTACGCGGGGCTCTCCGAAGACCGCCTCCTCACGCTCGCCGAGGACCTCTTCGACGACGTGCTCGGACCGGCGCTCTACAAGGAGTCCTACGACCTCATCGCCGAGGCGAAGCGCGCGGGCTGCCGGATCGTGCTCGTCAGCGGCGCGCTGGACTTCACCATCCGGCCCCTCGCGCGGCACCTCGGCGCGGACGACCTCATCGCGAACAAGATGCAGTTCGTGGGCGGCATCGCCACCGGCAAGGTCATCCCGCCGATCATCGAGGGCGCGAACAAGGCGAACGTCATCCGCGACTGGTGCCGCCGCGAGGACGTCGCGCTCGACCAGAGCTTCGCCTACTCGGACAGCTTCTCGGACTACGCGATGCTCGCCGTCGTCGGCCGTCCGACCGCGGTGAACCCCGACATGCGCCTGCGCAGCGTTGCCCGTGCCTACAACTGGCCGGTGCTCGACCTGCGCTGAAACACGCGCCCCACTTCAGTCAGGAACGAACGACATGCGCCCGCTCAAGACCCTCAAGAAGCTCTACGACGAGGAGTCGCACATCGTCATGACCGAGAAGGGCTCGCCGCCGCGGCTGCTCTTCTACGGCGAGGACCTCTGGGTGGAGGACCTGCCCGTCGGCACCCGCGTGGTCTTCGCGCGCCCGTCGATGGAGGGCCTGCCCAACGTGAAGGCGGCCATCCGCTACGCGCTGAACCATCCCGAGGGCATGGACCCGCTCCACGCGCTGCTCGAGCCGGGGATGAAGGTGACCATCGCGATGGACGACATCTCGCTCCCGCTGCCGCCGATGCGGACGCCGGAGGTCCGTCAGCTGGTGCTGGAGATCGTCCTCGAGCTGCTGGCGGACTCGGGCGTGGACGACGTGCACCTGCTCGTGGCCAACGCGCTGCACCGGCGGATGACCGAGGCCGAGATGAAGCGCATGGTGGGCGAGAAGATCTTCAACGCCTACTACCCCGACCGCTTCTACAACCACGACGCGGAAGACCCGGACGGGATGACGGAGCTCGAGCGCACGAGCGAGAACGAGATCGTCGCCGTCAACCGCCGCGCCGCAGAGAGCGACCTGCTCATCTACGTGAACATCAACCTCGTGCCCATGGACGGCGGGCACAAGTCGGTGGGCACCGGCCTGACGAACTACGAGTCGCTTCGCGCGCACCACAACCCGAAGACGATCCGCGAGACGCCCTCCTACATGGAGCCGAAGACCTCGAAGCTCCACAAGAGCACCGAGCGCATCGGCCGCGTCATCGACAAGCACCTGAAGGTCTTCCACATCGAGACCGTGCTGAACAACCGCATGTTCGACGGCCCGATGGAGTTCCTCATGAAGCGCGAGGAGGACTACACCGAGGTCGACCGGCTGAAGCTCAAGGGCATGCAGTACGCGCTGCAGAAGATGCCGCGCGCGGCGAAGCGGAAGCTCTTCCACTCGGTGCCGGCGGCGTACGACGTGATCGGCGTGTTTGCCGGCGCGACGGAGCCCACCCACGAGAAGACGCTCGAGCTGTCGTGGAAGCAGTACAGCGTGCCGGTGCAGGGCCAGAGCGACATCGTCATCTTCGGGATGACGCACGTCTCGCCCTACAACGTGAACTCGATCCTCAACCCGCTGCTGCTGCAGGTGAACGCGCTCGGGTACTACTTCAACATGAACCGCGGCGTGCCCATCGTGAAGAAGGGCGGCGTGGTCATCGTCACGCACCCGGCCTACGACGAGTTCGATCCGGTCCACCACCCCAGCTACATCGAGTTCTTCAACCGCCTGCTGCCGGAGACGCGGGACGCGATGAAGCTCGAGCACAAGTACGAGCGCGAGTTCGCGAAGAACCCCTCGTACGTGCACCTCTACCGCAAGGGGAACGCCTACCACGGCGCTCACCCCTTCTACATGTGGTACTGGGGCGAGAACGGCCGGCAGCACTGCAGCCACGTGATCGTCGCCGGCTCGGAGAACAACCACGTGCCGGAGCTGATGGGCTGGGAGCGCTCGGACACGCTGGCGGACGCGATCGACATGGCGCGCGGCTACATGGGCCGCAACGCGTCGATCACCTACGTGCGCGTGCCGCCGATCCTCATCACCGACGTGAAGCCGTAGCCGAGTGCCTGCGGCGTACGGCTGAACTGAGGCTCAGCCGACGAAAAGTCACAGCCCGCAGTGGCGGCAATCGCCACGTGGGTTAAGCGTAGCTCCAGCGGCCGGCGGTACGAGGTCTTCACTTCACCTCACCTCACCCGTCCTTCCGGCCTCAGGAGGAACGTACGCACATGGGCAAGTGGATCGGGCTGGGCGCTGTGGTGATCGTCGTCATCGGCGCCCTGTCGATGATGGGTTCGTACAACGAGCTCAACCGGCTCGACCAGGGCGTGCGCGCGCAGTGGGGCCAGGTGGAGAACGTCTACCAGCGCCGCATGGACCTCGTGCCGAACCTCGTGGAGACGGTGAAGGGCGCGGCGAACTTCGAGCAGGAGACGCTGCAGCAGGTGGTGGAGGCGCGCGCGAAGGCCGGCCAGACCACCGTGCAGGCGGACGCGTCGATCGTGAACGACCCCGAGGCCTTCCAGAAGTTCGAGGCCGCGCAGCAGCAGCTCTCCTCTTCGCTGTCCCGGCTGCTGGTGACGGTGGAGCGCTATCCGGAGCTGAGGGCCACACAGTCCTTCCGCGATCTGCAGGCGCAGCTCGAGGGCACGGAGAACCGCATCAGCGTGGAGCGCATGCGCTTCAACGAGGCGGCGCAGGCCTTCAACACGAAGCGGAACAGCTTCCCCACCGTGATGATGGCGGGCTTCTTCGGGTCGAAGTTCAACGACAAGCCCTACTTCAAGGCGCAGCAGGGCGCGGACGTGGCGCCGAAGGTGAAGTTCTAGGCCGATGCCCAGGCGGTCCCGCTACGCCGTCCCCTTCGCGGCCGCGGTCGCGCTCGCCCTCTGCGTCACCGGAGCGGGCGCCGGCGTCGCGTGGGCGCAGAGCTTCAAGCCGCCTCCGGCGCCGGCGCGGCATGCGACGGACACCGCGGGCTTCGTGTCGCCGGGGACGATCCGGCAGCTCGACGCGCGGCTGCAGAAGTACGAGCGCGACACCGGGCGTCAGGTCGTCCTCTGGATCGGCCGAAGCACCGGCAACGTGTCGATTGAGGAGTGGGCGGCGCGCACCTTCGAGGCCTGGGACATCGGCCGGAAGGGGAAGGACGACGGCGTCGGCATCTTCATCTTCGCCGCGGACAGGAAGCTGCGCATCGAGGTCGGCTACGGGCTCGAGGGCGACCTGCCGGACCTCACCGCCAACCGGATCATCCAGGAGGAGGCGGTCCCGAGGCTGCGCGCCGGAGATGCGGACGGCGCGGTCGTCGCCACGGTGGGCGCGGTGCTGCAGCGGATCGGCGGAGAGGTCGGCGCGCCGGCCCAGCCGCCCTCACCCGCGCAGCAGTACGGCAGGCGTGCGCCGCAGCGCGAGGCGTCCGTCTTCGAGACGATCGTCTGCGCCATCTTCGCGGTGATCATGCTCATCCTCTTCATCACCAACCCGCGGCTGGCGCTGCTGCTCCTGATGAGCATGGGCGGCGGTGGTGGCCGTGGCGGTGGAGGATTCGGCGGCGGTGGTGGAGGAGGCTTCGGCGGCGGCGGCGGACGAAGCGGTGGCGGCGGCGCGAGCGGGAGCTGGTGAAGTGGGTGACCGGCCTTCGCGGCCCGTCACCGTCACGGAGGGAGTCTGACGATGCTGGGAGTCTTCACCCGCGGCGAGCTCTTGAAGAGCCTCGACACCGCGCGCATCGAGGCGGCGTTGAAGGAGGCGGAGCGCGAGACCTCCGGCGAGATTCGCGTCTCGGTGGCGCCCCTGTTCTGGGGAAGCATCGAGGCCGCGGCGGACCGTGCCTTCACGCGGCTGGGCATGGCGAACACCGCCGAGCGCAACGGCGTGCTCATCTTCGTCTGCCCGTCGCGGCACAAGTTCGTGGTGCTCGGTGACGAGGGCATCCACCAGAAGGTGGGCCAGGCGTTCTGGGAGAAGATCGTCGCCGCGATCGGCGCGAAGTTCCGCACCGGCGACTTCACCGGCGGCCTGGTGGACGGGATCCTCGCGGTGGGTCAGGAGCTGAAGCACCACTTTCCGCATCAGGGCGAGCGGGACGTGAACGAGCTCCCCGACGAGGTGGACTTCGGCGGCAAGCGCCGGTAGTTCCCCGGCACCATGTCGATCACGCTCTACGTCAAGATCGGTTGAACGGGCTGCAAGTCGGCGCGGGAGTTTCTCGCGCGAAAGCAGGTCGAGCACACGGTTCGGGATCTCATCAAGCAGCCGCTCTCCGCGACGGAGTTGCGCGCGCTGGCCAAACGCGCCGGCGGAGCGCACGAGCTGGTGAAGCCCAACAACAAGAAGGACGCCGAGGGCCTGAGCGACGCAGAGGTCATCGACTTCCTCGTGAAGACTCCGAACGCGGTGCGCCGGCCCATCGTGGACACCGGCGGACTGCTGACGCTCGGGTTCATGCCGAAGGTGAAGGCCCAGCTCGAGGACGCGCTCGGCGAGTAGCGGGGACTCCGGAAGCACATAACCTGCGCTTATCGTTGTCCGCGTTTTCATAGAACGCGGCTGTTCGAGAGTGGTATCCGCGCGCGCCCCTGAACCGGGCGCACGGGCCGGTGCGCTGCGCGGGTCGGGGCGGGGGAACTCGACAACATGAAGACGACGACGTGGAACCTGATGGGCGCGGCTGCGTTCGCGCTCTCGGTGTTTGTGGCAGCAGGCTGTGGCAACGGCGAGACGTGCGAGGAAACGTCCGACTGCGCCGAGGGCGAGGTCTGCACCGACGGCGCCTGCACCGAAGAGGGCGCGCCGGGCGGACCGTGCACCCCGGGCCAGGTGTGCCGCCCCTCCGCCGGTGACTGTGACGTGGCGGAGACGTGTCCCGCTTCCGGCATCTGCCCGGCGAACACCTTCGTCGAGGCCGGCACCGTCTGCCGCAACCCGACGGGCCCCTGCGACAGCGACGAGCGCTGCACCGGCAAGTCTGCTCAGTGCCCCTTGGACGAGCTGCGTCCTCAGACGACCGTGTGCCGCTCCTCCGCCGGCGCGTGCGACCCGGTGGAGTACTGCACCGGGGCGAGCGCCCAGTGCCCGCCGGACGATCTCGCGCCGATGGGAACGGTCTGCCGGCCGAAGGACGGGCTGTGCGACGTGGCCGAGTCCTGCACCGGCGACAACGCGCAGTGCCCGATCGACGCGTACGCGACGGCGGGGACGGAGTGCCGCGCTTCGGAGGGCGACTGCGACATCGCCGAGGCCTGTCTCGGCAACAGCCCCAACTGCCCGCCCGACGAGGTCCTGCCGGCGACCACCGTGTGCCGCGACGCGGTGAACGCGTGCGACGTGGCCGAGCATTGCGTCGGAGCGCCGGGCGCCTACACCTGCCCCGAGGACGCCTTTGCGGCGGCGAACACGCCCTGCGCAGGCCCGACCTGCGTCATGGGCAACTTCTCTCCGACGCGCGTCTGCGTGGGCGGTGAGCCGACCTGCGCCGCGGTGACGCCCGTCTCCTGCAACGGCTACCAGTGCGACGCGTCCGGGACGAACTGCGGCACCGCCTGCGGCTCGGACGCGCACTGCCTGCCCTCGCACTACTGCCAGGGCAACCAGTGCGCGCCGAAGCGTGCGGACGGTCTGGCGTGCTCCGGTCCGCAGAGCGGCGCGGAGTGCCTGGCCGGCGTCTGCACCGGCTCGTACGTGGATGCCGACGGTGACGGCTTCGGGGTGGGCGCGCTCGGGTACTTCTGCGGCATCGCACCTCCGGCGGGACGGGCCGCGGTCGCGAACGACTGCTGCGATTCCGACGCACGCGCGAAGCCGGGACAGACGGCGTTCTTCGGGACGCCTCGCACCGGCTGCGGTGGGTTCGACTTCAACTGCGATGGGTCGCAGAGCATCCAGTTCGGCGGCGCGAACGCGTGCAATTCGATCGGCTCGTGCAGCACCAAGGATCGCGAGTGTGACGGCACCACCGGCTGGTCGGGTTCCGTGCCCGGCTGCGGGGTCACCGCGAACTACGTCACCCTCTGCGGCTCAATGAGCGCTTGCGCCCCGAGCACGTGCTCCAGCTGCACCGTCTGCGACGCCACCACCGAGAACCGCACCCAGGCCTGCCGCTGACCGGCAACGCCAACCGAGCCCGGCGCTGACGGCCGTGGTCGCGCGGCGTAGGGTTGCCCCCGTGCCCGTGCACCGGAAGGTCGCCACCCGCCTCGTCGCGCTCGTCCTCGGCCTCGTCGTCTGTACCGGGGCGCGTGCCGAGGAGCCGCGGTGGGCGTCGGACGCGACGCTGGACTCCGACGCCTGGGAGGCGGTGCCGTCCTCGGTCGGCGGAGGGTTCTCGGCACTGACGCTCCTGCCGGCGACCTCTCCCCTGCTCTCGCCGCTGCCGCTCTCGTACGTGCGCGGGCTGCAGCCGGCTTCGACGCGCTTCCTCGTGGACGGGCTCGAGCTGCCGTGGGCGCTCCACGTCTTCGCCGGCCCGCCGGTGCTGCAGGACGCGGCGTTCGATTCGGTGACGCTCCGGCGCGGCGCACCGGATCTCTCGCGTGGACGTGCGCTGGGCGGGACGGTCTCCCTTGAACCCTCGGCGCCGCGACGCGAGGGCCTCTCCGGCGACGTGTCGCTCGATCTGCTGCGAGCCGGCGCGCTGGCCCGATGGAGCGGTCCCGACACCGACGTGACCGCCGGTGGTTCGTTCCTCTGGAGCGCGGGCGCAGCGGGGCTGGCACTGGGCGACTCGCTCGATGCGCGGCTCGGGGACTACTACGCGCGCGCGGAGCAGCAGCTGGGCGGGAGCTCGTTGCGCTTCCTCGCGGTGGGCGCGATGGACGCGTTCCGCTCGGTCGGTGACCCGAACATCCTCGGCGCGGAGCTCTCCTTCCATCGGTTGGACCTGCGGCTGCGAACGCCGCTCGCGGACGGGACGGTGGAGGTCTCGGCCACGGCGGGACAGGACGAGGCCGGCGCGGAGCTCGGCGGTGCGGTGGCGCAGCAGCGGGCGCGGGTGACGGAGCGGCTCGGCGGAGTGCGCGCGGGTTGGAGTTCGCTGATGCGTCCGTGGGGCCAGGTGCGGGCGGGCTTCGATCTCGAGCACCGCAACGCCCACCTCACGCAGCGCTGGACTACGCGCGCGCCGGAGCTGGAGGGCTCGACCGGTGATGGAGACCCGCCGGTGGAGACGGGCGTGCGCCACCCGATCGCGTCGGCGGTGCTCGGCGGCCTCTGGGGTGAAGTCCGCTACCGGCCCACCCGCTTCATGCAGGTGAACGCCGGCGTGCGCGGAGACCTCTGGCAGCTCGACGGCACGCCCAGCCGCTTCACGGTGGACCCGCACCTCTCGGTGGACCACGCGCTCCCCTTCCGCTCGCTGGGTTACGCGCGCATCGCGCTGGTGCACCAGTCGCCCACCTTCCTCGTGAGGCTGCCGGGCGCGGAGCTGGCGGCGCTGCGCTTCGGCGTCCAGGAGGCGGTGCGTTCGGAGGCGGGCCTTCGCTTCAGAGGCCCTCGCGGCTGGAGTGCGCAGGCGGACGTCTGGGTGGACGTGCTCACGCGGACGCTGGAGCTGGGGCCGCTCGATCGCGACTTCCTCCAGACGGTGCGCGGTGACGCCGAGGACGTGCTCGCCCAGCATGGCAGTCGCGGCTGGGGCGGAGGCGCCGAGCTGCTCGTGCGTCGCGACAGTCGCTCGGGCCTTTTCGGCTGGGGTTCGGTCTCGCTGCAGCACGCCGCGCGGCGCGTGAACCACAGCGTCCGGAACGACTTCGGAGAGCCGGTGGAGACGCGCACGCAGCTGCTGACCGCGCCGTGGAACCGCACCGCCGCGGCCACGCTCTTCGTCGGCCGTCGCGTGCAGCGTTGGACCTTCGGCGGCGCGGCGCGCTTCCAGACGGGGACGCTGGAGGCAGGAGGGCTCGGCTCGGTGACCCAGCGCGAGGGCCTCGATCCCTTGCGCCCGGGGCCGCGCTGGATCGAAGCGGACCGCCCGGACTGGAGCGTGCTGCCGCCCCACTTCCGGCTCGACGCCCGCATCGCGTACGACTTCACCGTCGGCGGCATCGAGCTGCAGGCCCAGCTCGAGCTGCAGAACCTCACCTTCAGCCGCGAGATCACGGGCTACTCGTATCGCGAGGAGTCGGCTTCATTGGAAGCTGAGACGCGCGGAGAGCGAACGCTGACGAGGAGCTCCAGCAGCCGGGTGCCCGGCGTACCCGTCCCGATGATCGGACTGCGCGCGCGGCTATGACCGCTCGAGCAGCACGGCCAGCGCGCGCCGATACGCCCGCCACTCCGCGGCGACGACCGCGATGCAGCACACGGTGAGGAAGAGCGCCCACCAGCTCACCCAGCCGATGCCCCAGGCGAAGTCCATGATCGTGATGTTGCCGCCGAGCACGAGGCACATCAGCGCGCCGATGCGTCGCGTCTTCGGCGCCGCCATCATCAGGCCGCCCGCGAGCTGCGTCAGGCCCACGAACCAGAGGTACGGCCGCGAGTAGCCGAAGAAGTACCAGAACAGCTCGTTGCCCGGGACCTGGGTGATCTCCCCCGACACGACGATGTCGAAGCGCTGCATGTGCAGCAGCTTGAGCACGCCGTACACGCAGTAGGTGAGGCCCACGCAGACGCGCACGACCGCCAGCGCCCGCCCTCGCGCGTTGAGCCCCTCACCCACGCTTTCGGCCACGGTAGGCACGTCCATGCCCGGGAGGTTTGCACAGTGCACGCCCGGATCGTCAGCCGGCCGACGCACCGCACCGACCCGCGTCGCACCCCGTCGCCCGATACCCGAAGGTCTCGCCCGTGAGCGAACCGACCGACCGCATCCTCAACATCCTGCTCGTGGAGGACGACGAGGTGGACGTGATGAACGTCCGCCGCGCCTTCCAGAAGGGGAAGATCACCAACCCGCTGCACGTGGCGCAGAACGGCCTCGAGGCGCTGGAGGTCCTCCGCTCCGGAACGTTCCCGCGCGAGCGGCGCCTGGTGCTGCTCGACCTCAACATGCCGAAGATGAACGGCATCGAGTTCCTGCGAGCGGTGCGCAGCGACCCCGACCTCTCCACCCTCAGCGTGGTGGTGCTGACCACCTC
Organism: Pseudomonadota bacterium; assembly: GCA_023423535.1. Classification (GTDB taxonomy): domain Bacteria; phylum Myxococcota; class Myxococcia; order Myxococcales; family Myxococcaceae; genus JAFAFL01. The sequence continues at coordinate 55,666 of JAFAFL010000151.1, read as the reverse complement.
CGCCGACGAGCGCGACAAGGTCGAGGCCTGGAAGCTGAACGTGGCCGGCTACCTGCTCAAGCCGGTCACCTTCACCAACTTCGTGGACCTCATGGCCACGATGAACAAGTACTGGACCCTCGTCGAGCTGCCCTGATCCCGGGGCCTACGCGCACGCGCGGCGCGACCGCGGCCGCCGCACGAGCACGCCCGCACCGAGCACCAGCGTGAACATCAACCCGGCGCCTCCCTCCGCGCCGCTCGCGCAGCCGCAGGAACCGGTGACCGCCGGAGGCTCGCCCTTCGGCCCGCCGCCGCCATCGGTGACGGTCCCGGCATCGTCCGTCACGCCCGCGTCGTCCGGCATCGTCCCCGCGTCCTCAGCCGTCATCCCGCCGTCGTCGCCTGTCATCCCCGCGTCGGTGCCCGCGTCGTCGCCGCCCATGCCCGCGTCGTCGCCCATCCCCGCATCGGTCCCGGTGCCATTGGCGACGATCACGTTGACCTCGACCGAGTCGGTCTGGCCCGCGGTGTCCGTCACCACCAGTCGCACGGTGTGCGGCCCGTCGCTGAGCAGCGTGGTGTCCCAGCGCTGGTGCTCGCCGTTGACGTGGTAGTGCCCGCCCGGCGTGGTGTCGGTGAACACGAGCGTGTCGTCCACGTAGAAGTCGCCGCGCACGGTGCCCACGTCGTCGAAGCCGTCGCCGAAGAACTCGGCCTCGGTGCCGGACACGGTGTCGCCCTCCATGGGCAGCGTGAGCTGCGCGGTGGGCGGCATGTCCGCGCTGACGGTGACCGCGAAGCTCTGCGTCGCGTTCGGCAGCTGCCCGTTCGAAGCGACGATGGAGACGTTGCCGGTGCCCGGCGCGGTGGGCGTCCACTGCAGCGTGCGGCTCGGCGCATCCAGCGTCATGCCCTGCGGCGCGTTCTGCAGCGAGAGCCCGGGCGACGGGTTGCCCGACACGGTGACGGTGTAGCGCCAGGTCGCGCCGGCCACCGCGGTGAGCGGCGGCATGGAGGTGATCGCCGGCGGAGAGCCATCCACGTCCGTCGCGGTGATCTCCACGTCGCGAGACGTGTAGCCCGGCGCGCTGACCGTGATCGTGGCCTGGTCGGTGGTGAAGTCCGCATCCGCGGCGGCAGTGACCGTCACCGTCTGCGGCGTGGCGAAGTTCTGCGGGGTGAAGGTCAGCGAGCCGCCACCGGTGACGGAGACCGACGGGTCGCCCGCGGTGCGCGCGGAGGTGACGGTGACGTTGGCGGAGGGCGCCTGCGAGAGCCGCACGGTGAAGGTGCCGGTCTGGCCCTCGGTGATCGTGAGCGCGGTGGTGGAGACGACGAAGCCCTGCCCGTCGTCGTCGAAGACGCGCACGGTGACCGGCTCGCTCGAGGCCGCACTGCTGGAGAGCGTGAGCGTTGCCTGCTCGTTGTTCGAGTCCGCGTCCTGCGCGGAGATGACGGTGAGCACCTGCGGCGTCTGCCAGTTCTGCGCGGTGAAGGTGAGCTGCGGCGGCGAGACCGTGACGCTGCTGCTGCCGGTGACCGCCGCGTTGACGGTCACGTTTGCCGAAGGCTGCACCGCGAGCCTCACGGTGACCACGCCGGTCGAGCCCTCGCGCAGGTTGAGGTTCGTGGGCGTGAGCGCGATCGCCTGCGCGGTGTGCCCGTACGAGAGCCGGTACACGACGCCGTAGCTGTTGCGGCTGAGGTAGTAGAGCGCGGCGTCCGGTCCTGTGGCGACGTCGATGGCGCCGGGCAGTCCGTCGAGGAAGCGGTCCGCGCGGGTGACCACGCTGCTCGCGTTCGCCGCCACGCGCGTGAGCCTTCCGGCCACGAAATCCGCCGCGAAGTAGTTGCCGCGATACGCCGGCGGAAAGAGCGTGCCGTCGTAGAAGCCGCCGCCGGTGACGCAGTTGCCGTACGACTGGGTGGTGATGGTGCCGCCGGTGCCCGTGCCGTCGGGGCCCGGCTGCGGCACGGTGAAGCTCGTCCAGGTGGGATGCGCGCCCGCGTAGAAGGTGCCGTTGAAGCTCGCGTTGGACGAGCCGCTGATGGTCACGCGCTCGCCGGGGCTGAACCAGCCCACGTTGCCCTGACCTCCGGTGCCGTCGAGCGTGAAGGTGGTGACGCCATTCGTCCGCGTCGCGCTGACCACGGTGCGCGAGTCCGTCCCGCCCGTGCGGTACTTGAACACCGGCCGCACGAAGCCCGGCGGCTGGTTCGCCTCCCAGTCGTCCCAGCCCGCGTGGTCGCCGGCGCTGAGCGTCCAGAGCTGCTCGTAGCGGTCGCCGCAGGAGCTGACCCAGAGCCGGTTGGTGAAGGGGTTCCAGCGCACCGAGTACGGGTTCCGGAAGCCGCGCGCCCAGACGTAGTCGTTGTTCGGACCCACGCCGTCGTTGAACGGGTTGTCGTTGGGCACCGTGCCGTTGAGCCTCGCGCGCCCGACCTTCGAGGCCAGCGAGGTGAGGTTCGAATCCACGCCGGTCTTCGGGTTGAAGTTGTCGCCGATGGCCCAGAAGAGGTGCCCGTCCGGCGAGGTGGCGAGGCCGCCGCCGACGTGGATGCCGCTCGCGTTGGGCAGCCCTCCGACGATCGTCGTCTTGTTCTGCCCGACGTCGTTCACGTCCGTGTAGCGGATGATTTGCTGCTCGGAGGCGCTGACCGTGACGAAGAAGTACACGTAGCGGTTGGCGATGAAGTCCGGGTCGAACGCCATGCCGAGCAGGCCGGACTCACCCGAAGTGGAGATGGGCGAGATCGTCGCGAAGGGCGTCGCGAGCACGGCGCCGTTCTTCACCACGCGCACCTCGCCATTCTGACGCGTGACGAAGAGGCGGTTCGAGCCATCCGGCGCCCAGCCAAGCCGCGTGGCGTTGCCGATGTTGTTGCTCGCGACGAACTGCGTCTCGGTGAAGCCGGGCTCGAGCGGCGTGCCCGCGTGCGCGACGGCGGCGGTGAGGAGCAGTGCGCCGAGGGAGATCGAAGGAATGCAGGTCAACCGGAACACGTGACGTCCTCGCTGAAATTGCCGGAAATGACCGCGCGTTATCGCACGGCACCACTCGTGCAGCGAGAGCGGAGCATGACCGCCCTCCCCGCCCGTTCGTGGTCGCCGGGCCGCGCCTGTCTCCTCGCGGCCGCGCTGCTCTCACTCACCTGTGGCTGTCAGCCCGCCTGGGCCGGCGAGCCCCGCCGGGTGATCGCGGTCGTGCCGATGGGCAAGGTCGATGCGCAGCGGCTCGCGCTGGTGGCCGAAGCACTCCGCGGTGCGTACGACGCGGACACGCGCATCGAGCCCTCGCGCGAGCTACCGCCCGACGCCTACTGGGCGCCGCGCAAACGGTGGCGGGCAGAGAAGCTCCTGCGTTCGGTCGAACGGGACTTCCCCGAGGGCGCGTGGAAGGCGGTGCTGGTGACCGAAGCGGAGATCTCGACCACGAAGGAGAAGATCGAGGACTGGGGGATCGGCGGGCTGGGGATCATCGGCGGCCGAACCTGCGTGGTCTCCACCTTCCTCATCCGCCGTCACAGCCCGGAGCGCGCGAAGCTCGACGAGCGCCTGCGCAAGCTCGCGGTGCACGAGCTGGGACACACGCTCGGACTCGATCACTGCGACGTGTTCGCGTGCGTGATGCGGGATGCGCGCGGGAAGCTCATCTCTTCGCTGGACGGGACGCAGGAGACCTTCTGCGGACGGTGCCGGTCGGTGGTGAAGAGGGCGGAGTAGCCGCACGTTCCTCCAGCGCGCGCCGGAGCTTCTGCGTGGCCACGTGCCGGAACGCGTCCTCCACCAGCCGCTCCACCAGGGGCCAATCCGGCCCCTGATCGAGGACGATCCCCACCCACCCGCTGGCGCCCACGTAGGGCGGCCGGAAGAAGCGCTCGGGCGAAAGCTGGAGGAGTTCCTCCTGCACACCCGGCGGCTGCGGCAGCCACACCGACAGATGCTCCGCGCCGTGGTGGTGGTTGTCGAGCGTGGCGAAGACCTTCCCCTTCCCCGCGAACCACGTCGGCTCGCCATGCGAGGTCCGTTCATTCGCTTCGGGGAACGAGAGGCACAGCTTCCGCAGCCGCTCGACGACGATGCGGTCCTTCGCGGTGAGCGGGCGAATCGGGTGCGCTGACGTCTTCTGGCTCATGGCTTCACTCCAGGTTGCCCTCTTCGATGCCGCAGCATCCCCAGCAGCACGAGCGCCGCCGCGGCGAGTGAGCCCGCTCCCGCGACCGCGCACGACGAGGGCAGCGGCTGCGTCCGCAGCACCTCCTCCGCGGGCTCGGGCGGGAAGGTGCGCGCGAGCCACAGGTGGCTGGTGACGGTCCTCGGGCGGCTGGCGACGACAACCTCCGCGCGCAGCCGCGTCTCCCCGCGCGCCGGCGCAGTGAGAAGGTGCGAATGCTCGAAGGGATCCGCGTCCACCGGCACGGTCGCGACGACGAGCCCGTCCTGCACGAAGCGAAGCACGTTGCCCTTCCCGCCGGTGACGCGCGCGGTGAAGCGGGCCTCTTCCGCGACGACCGTGTCTCCCTCCACGCGAAGCGCGTCACGCTCTGCGACGTCGAGCTCCACCATCGGATCGTCCGGCCCCCGCAGCTTCACCACGGTCCTCCCCGCGCGCACCGCAGCGACGAGCGCGGGCACCGACAGCTCGTCGGCGAGCACCATCGTCGTCGGACTGCCGATGGGGGTCTGCGTCTGGTTGAGGTTCACGCCGGCGCGGTGGTCGTCGCTCCCGCCCACCGCCGCGAGGTGCAGGCCCTTGTCGAGCAACCGGTCCCACCACGCGATCGACGACTCGCTGAAGAGCGCGCCGGTGCCGTCCCAGCCGCCGATGCCGATCTCCACCGCCGCCACGCCCTTGCGCGGCACCGGCCACTCCCACGCGCAGCCGATGCATCCGGTGCCGATGTCGATCGTCGGGTGATTGATCGTGAAGAGCGCGTCCTGCGCCCGGAACTCCTCCACCGCCTGCGCGAGCGTGCGGCCCTCGAAGCCGATCCGGTGGTCCACGTACTGCGTCGCTCCGAACGCGTTGGCGTGGCCGCGGACGGTGGTGAACTCCACGCTCGGCACCAGCAGCAGCGCCGGATGACGGGCCTGCACCGCCGGCATGAAGTCGAGCTGCGCGGTGGTGTTGTGATCGCTGAGCGCCACGAAGTCCATGCCCCGCTCGCGCGCGAAGACAGCCACCGCATCGAGCGTCGGACGCGCATCGCCGCTCTCCATCGAGTGCACGTGGAAGTCGCCCGCGTACCAGCGACGCTCTCGCGACAGCGGCTCTGCGTGTCGATAGGCCGTCCGCTCCCCTTGCGGCGGCAGCGTCGGCGCATCGCGGAGCACAATCTCCACCCGGTAGCGCGCAGGCCGCTCGCGGATGAGCGCCTTGCCCACGACTATCCGCCAGGTGCCTTCGGGCAGCGGGCCCGGCAGATAGCTCCGCGACGCGGCACTCTCGCCAATGACGATCGCCTCCGGGTTGCCGCCGCCCCAGCCTCGGAAGCGCTGCGGATCGCGCAGGCCCCAGTCGAGCACGTTCGCCGAGGAGAGCGACTCGTGGCGGATCTCGATCTCGCGCGTGCCCGCGGGGACCTCGAAGTCGAGGTGGAAGTAGTCGCCGCCCTCCTCCGGCGCCTCGCCCTCCAGCACCCGGGATGCGGAGAAAGCGGGGAGCGAGACCAGCAGGCAGGCGACGGGGAGCAGCAGGCGCACGCGCGCACCCTACCGCTTCCCGGTGAGCAGGCGGCCGTGGAGCCGTCCGTGGTGCGCCGAGGGCCGAGCGGTGATAATGCGGCCGCGACCGAAATGTCTGAAGCGCTGGAACCCCTCATTCAAGATGGCGTCCTCGAGGCCGTCCTCGGGCAGCTCAAGAGCGGCAAGGAGGCCGAGGTGTGGCTCGTTCAGCACGCCGGTGAGGTCGTGGCCGCGAAGGTCTACAAGGAGCGGCACCAGCGAAACTTCGCCAACAACGCCGGCTACCGCGAGGGCCGCGACGTGCGGAACTCGCGCACCCGCCGGGCGATGGCGAAGGGCACGAAGTTCGGACAGGCCGCCGCCGAAGAGGCCTGGCGTTCGGCGGAGGCGGACAGCCTCTTCAAGCTGCACGCGCTCGGGGTCCGCGTCCCCACGCCGGTGATGTTCTACGAGGGCATCCTCCTCATGGAGCTGGTCATCGACCCCGCCGGCCATCCCGCGCCGCGGCTCATCGAGGCCCCGCCCCAGAGCGCCGAAGAGGCCCGCGCGATGTACCTCGACCTGCGCGCGCAGATCGTGGCCATGCTGTGCGCCGACCTCATCCACGGCGACCTCTCCCCCTACAACATCCTCATGGCCTGGAACGGGCCGACGATCATCGACTTCCCCCAGACCATCGCCGCCGCGCGCAACAACAACGCGGAGAGGTACTTCAAGCGGGATCTCGACAACGTCCTGAACTTCTTCGCCGGGATCGATCCGTCGCTGCGCGCCATGCACGGCGACTCACGGGAGATCTGGAACGCGTACCTGCGCCGGGACCTCACGCCGGACTTCGTGCCGTCTCAGCAGTCGTCGCAGCCGCCCCAGCGCGCGAGGCCTCCGCAGCAGGGGGCGCGGCAACAGGGGCCTCGCGGGAGCCAGCCGCAGCGGGTGGATGTCGTTGGGGCCGTGCAGAGCGCCGCCCAGCACGTGCCCGCTCCCACCGCCTCCTCCGAAGTCGATGCCGCCGAAGCCGAGCTGCGCGCGCTCGAGGCGCTCGTCCTCCGTCAGGGTGGAGGCGCCCGCTCGAAGCCGCCGGGTGCAGGGGCTGACAAGAACGCACCGCCGCAGGGTCGTGGACGTGGACCTCGTCGTGGCCCCCCGAATGGCCCCGGCCGGCCGCAGAATGCACAGGCGCGAGCGCCCAGCGCGGGTCCACGGACGCCGAACGCGGGCTCGCAGACGTCTAACGCAGGTCCGCGGACGCCTAACGCGGGCCCTCGGACGTCTAACGCAGGCTCGCAGGCGTCTAACGCAGGTCCGCGGACATCTAACGCAGACCGGCGGACGTCTAACGGAGGCCCGCGAACGCCGAACGCAGACCGGCGGACGTCTAACGCAGCCCTGCAGACTCCGAACGCAGGACCGCGGACGTCGAACGCAGGCCCGCGGACGGCGAACGCAGGCCCCCGGACGGCGAACGCAGGCCCGGGGACGTCGAACGCAGGCCCGGGGACGTCGAACGCGGACGGTCGGACGTCGAACGCGGGGCCCCGGGCGACTGACTCACAGCAGGCGCGGTCGTCGCACACGCACGGTCAGCGTCGTCCACATGGCGGTGGCCGTGGCGGAGAGCGTGGTCACGTTGGCCAGCCGCAGCAGGAGGCGCGCGCGCCGAAGCGGCAGCCTTCGTCGGGGCCTCAGGTGAGCTACATCCCGCGTCCGCCGAACCGCTGAAGTTCCTCAGCCCGCGGACGAGTGGCGCGGGAACTCCGCCGCCGACCGCCCGCGCACGACCGGTCGCTCCTCCGCGTACAGGCGCATCACGTGACGTCCGGCGGGCGTCTGGCGCCAGCGGAGCACGTGACGGTGCGCCTCCTCGGGGAGCTCATCGACCGACGGGAGCGGCACGCCGTACTCGCGGGGAAGGAGCACCACCGCGCAGAGCGAGGCGAGCGCAAGGTCCGCCGCGGTGAAACGCTCGCCGGCGATGAAGGGCCGGCCATCCTGCAGCTGCGAGGAGACGCGCGAGAAGAGCGTGTCCATCGTCGCGAGGTCTTCCGCCAGTCGCGAGGCCCACGCGCCGTTCCGCGCGCGCAGGTAGAGGGCGGCAACGGGCAGGGCCAGCAGTCCCGTCGCGGCCTGCCACTTCGGAACGCCAGCCACGTTGTAGCGCTCGATGAGGTCTCGCCGCGGCAGCAGCCACTGGTAGGCGATGCGCCGGGTGAGCGGGCCGATCTCGAGGTCGAACAGCTCCTCCCACGCCGCGACCTCCGCGCCGAGCTTCCCCTCGGGAAAGAGCCGGTGCTCCGCGGGCAGGAACCGGTCCGCCCACCTGGCGATGTCGGTGGAATCGCGCACGAGTTCCTGCTCGGTCTGCAGCACGGGGACGGTCACGCTGCCGGCGGCGGTGAGCACGCGCAGGTAGTGGAAGATCTGGAGGTGTCCCTCTTCGCGGAACGGGATGCCGGCGCGTTGCAGCGCCCAGCGCGCCTTCTCACAGAAGTGGCTGATGGGGATCGTGATGAGGACCGCCCGCTCGGGGCTCGCGAGTGACGTGGCCATGCGCCGAATCTACCGGCGTGCTGCGCCGCGTCAGGGGCGCGACCTTCACTGATCGCGAGTACCAGAGGGCGGCGGCGGGTCCTTCATCAGGTCCGTGATGAGCCGCTTCACGAAGCGGTACGGGCCCTGGATGAGCGGGTAGTCGGAGCGGTTGCTCCACAGGCCGGGACCGCTCACCGCCACGGTGAGGAACGAGATCACCGCAATGCCGATCCAGATGATCGCGTCCACGCTCATGGTCCGTAGCGAGTAACCCGTCCGACGCGGGCCTTCAACCGGATGATCGCAGCACCGGGCAGCCGACCAGGCGCTGGCCGTGGGCTTCGCGGACAGGCGGCCATGAGCTTTCGGGATGCGCAACTTGCGCAGAGGCAGAGGCGGCTGCGGAGGCCTCACCCGGGGAAGGTTCACATGACGGCATTCAAGATCTTCAGCGTCCGCGGCATCCCCATCCGCATCCACGTCACCTTCCTGCTCGTCCTCCCGTTCCTCGCCTTCGTGTTCGCCAACGTGGTGGGCATGGCGGCCCAGGCAGCGGGCGTGCCGCCGCAGGGAGTGACCGGAGCGGCGTGGATCTGGGGCCTGCTGCTGGCGTTCGCGCTCTTCGCGTCGGTGCTGCTGCACGAGCTCGCGCACGCGCTCTACGCGGTCCACAAGGGCGGCGAGGTGAAGGACATCGTCCTCATGATGATCGGCGGCGTGTCGCGGCTGGAGCGTCCACCCGCGCGTCCGCGAGACGAAGCGATCATGGCTGCCGCGGGTCCGCTGACCTCGTTGCTCATCGGCGGCGTGTGTCTCGGGGTGTGGGCGCTGCTCGGCGGGTTGGGCCCTTCCGCGACGGACGGCGGCGACGGCCTCTTCTCGCTGCGCTTCGGCATCTTCTATCTGGGGCAGCTGAACCTGTTCCTCGGCGTGTTCAACCTGCTGCCCGCGTTCCCGATGGATGGCGGCCGCATCGTTCGCTCGGCGCTGCAGGGCCGGCTGGGCAAGGTCCGCGCAACGCACGTGGCGGGCTCGCTGGGCAAGGGCTTCGCGGTGCTCTTCGGCATGCTCGGGCTCTTCAGCGGGAACTTTCTCCTCGTGATCGTCGCGCTGTTCGTCTTCATGGGCGCCGAGGGCGAACGCCGCTCCGTCGTCGTCGAGGACGCGCTCGAGGGCCTGACCGTCCGCGACCTGATGAGCGATCCGGTCAGTCCGCTCTCTCCTCACGCCACCGCCGAGGACATCATCCGGCGCATGCAGTTCGAACGTCGCACCGCGCTGCCCGTCGGCGACGGGATGGGCGGCGTGGAGGGCGTGGTGACGCTGGACATCGTGCGGCGCGTGCCTGAAGCGATGCGACTGCAGAAGCGCGCGCGGGAGCTCGCGGCGAAGGTCACCCCGCTCGGCGTGGATGAAGAGGCGTGGGCGGGCGTGAAGAAGCTCTACGGCTCGCGCGCGTCGCAGCTTCCGGTGGTGGAGAACGGCTTCGTCGTCGGCGTGCTGCGGCAACAGGACGTGCAGCGCACGATGGAGCTGCGGCAGCTCGACAAGCGCGCGGCTTCGCGGGGTGACAAGCGCGAGCGGCGGCCGCTGGGCTGGGGGCCTCGCGAACGGGAGGCGTAGTCAGCGCGCTTCGGCCGCGGTGCTCGACTTGAGCTGTCCGCACCCCGCATCGATGTCGATCCCTCGCCGCTGCCGCACGGTGCTGCGAAGCCCGTAGCCGCTGAGCACCTGCTGGAACGCGTGCACGCGCTCGGGCGAGGAGGGCCTCTGCCCGTAGCCGGGGCTCGGGTTGAGCGGGATGACGTTCACGTGCGCGTCCATCCCCTGCAGCAACGCGCCGAGCGCATGCGCCTGCTCCGCGCCATCGTTGCGTCCTTCGATCAGCGCCCACTCGAAGAAGATCCGCCGGCGCCGCTTCGCGCAGTACTCGCGGCACGCGTCCATCAGCTCGGCGAGCCCCCACTTGCGGCCCACCGGCACCAGCGCGTTGCGCTCCGCGTCCGTCGCGCCGTGCAGGCTCACCGCGAGCTGGATGCCACGCTTGTCCTCCGCCAATCGCCGGATGCCGGGGACGATGCCCACCGTGGAGAGGGTGATGAAGCGCGGGCCGATCGCCAGGCCACGCGGGTCGGTGACGATGTCCACCGCGCCCATCACCGCGTCGTAGTTGTGGAGCGGCTCGCCCATCCCCATCAGCACGATGTTGCGCACGCGCTGCAGCCGGCTCACGTGCACGAGCTGCGCGACGATCTCGCCGGGCGTGAGGTTCCGCTCGAAGCCCATCTGCCCGGTGGCGCAGAACACGCAGCCCATCGCGCAGCCGGCCTGGGTGCTCACACACGCCGTCGCGCGTCCCGCGTGCTGCATCAGCACCGTCTCGATCCGCTTCCCGTCCCGCAGCCCGAGGAGGAACTTCCGCGTCAGCCCGTCGCTGCTCTCCAGTGCGCGGACCTCGTCGAGGGTGCCAAGGTCGGACTCGGCGAGGAGCCGGTGCGCGAGCGCGTCCTTCTGTGGTGCCGCAATCTCGGAGTGCGTGGCCGCGAGCGACCGGTAGAGCGCGGTCCACACCTTCTGCGCGTGGAAGCTGCCGAAGCCCCAGCCACCGAGCCACGCCGTGAGCTCCGGCAGCGTCAGGTCGTAGAGGTTGCGGCGCGGCGCGTCCATGGAGGGACGGGTATCACAGCGGCAAAAGAAAAACGGCGGCGAGCCCTGGGGCCCACCGCCGCTTCGGGTTCACGCGCGCTTTGAGGCGAACGTGAAACGGGACTACTTGACCGCCACGCCGTTCGCGTAGGCCGGCACGAAGGAGATGATGCCGCCGCCGAGCGCGAAGATGCCGTGGCGCGGCTGGGTGAACGCGAACTTCAGGTCCACGCGGTTCGCACCCATCGCCTTCGCCTCCGCGACGAGCAGCTTGTTCACCGCGGTGTCGAGGTCGCTCTTCACGATCTCCACGATGTGGAAGATCGCGGTGAGGCCGATCGACGTGCCCTGGATCACCGCCACGGCCTGGCCACCGTTGGCGACGACCTCATTGCCGGAGACGACGGCCGTCTCGACGGAGGTGCAGGCAACGAGGCTGGACGCGGCAAGAGCTGCAAAGAACGCCTTCTTCATGTGGTACCCCTCCAAGGGAAGTCTGTCGCGCCGAAGAAAAATCGGCAGCGGGCGGCTTCGTAGCAGGACAGCCGGGCGAGCGCCAGAAGCAGAAGCATATTGTCCACTGGGGCATTCGTCCGCGAACAGGCCTCGCAAGCGCCCGGACTGACTCGCTCCGCCGCGGAGAGGCATCGCTCGGCGGTCGATTCCTCACGAATCGGCTGGTACAAGCGCCGCCCGATGTCCCAGCCCTCCTCAGAGTTCAACGTCACCCAGGCCTTCACCGGCCGGCGGATTCTCTTCGTCGGCGTGACCGGCTTCGTGGGCAAGGTCACCCTCTCCATGCTCCTGCACCGCTACGGTCGCGAGCTGGATCGGGTGTACGTGCTCGTCCGCAAGGGCTCCGCCGCCTCCGCCGAGCGCCGCTTCTTCGACAAGGTCGCGCCGTCCGAGCCCTTCCAGCCCCTTCGCGACGAGCTCGGCGAGGAGGGCGCGATGGCCTTCCTCCGCGACAAGTGCACCGTCTTCGACGGCGACATCACCGACCCCGCGCTCGGCCTCGAGAAGGAGACGGTGGAGGCGCTGCGCGGCAAGCTCGACGTGGTCGTCAACTGCGCGGGCCTCGTGTCCTTCAACCCGTCGCTGGAGGTGTCGCTCAACGTCAACACCTACGGGGTGAAGAACGCGGTGGACCTCTGCCTCGACCTCGACATCCCGCTGGTGCACATGAGCACCGCGTACGTCGCAGGTCACCGCTCGGGGCTCGTGTTCGAGGACGAGGAGATCGCCGGCTACTTCCCCCGCCGCGACGAGCTCGACGGGCGCGAGTTCTCTCTGGAGGGCGAGCTCAAGGACGCGGAGAAGCTCGTGGCCCGGCTGCGCGAGCAGGCGGACGACAAGGCGCTGACGTCCAACTTCCGGCAGCGCGCGCTGGAGCGGCTGGAGGGCGAGGGCCGCGACACCAACGACGAGAAGACGGTGCGGCTCGCGGTGGGGCGTGAGCGCAAGCTGTGGCTGACGATGGAGCTGGTGAAGGCGGGCATGGACCGCGCCGCGCACTGGGGCTGGCCGAACACGTACACGTACACGAAGTCGCTCGGCGAGCAGGTGATGGCGACCACGCCGGGCCTGCGCTACGCGATCGTGCGCCCGTCGATCGTCGAGACGTCGATGCAGTTCCCCTTCCCCGGCTGGAACGAGGGCTTCACCACCTCCGCCCCGCTCTGCTTCGCGGGCATGAAGGGGCACCGGCAGTTCCCCGCCGGCGAGAACACGCTCGACCTCATCCCGGTGGATCTGGTGGCGGCGGCAACGATCGCGGTGACCGCGCGGCAGCTCGTGGCCAGGGAGCGGCGCGTGTACCACATGGGCACGAGCGACTCGAACCCGTTCGTCTCCAACCGCTCGGTGGAGCTGACCGGCCTCTACCGGCGCCGCTACTACCGGCGGAAGGAGACGGGCAACAAGCTCTGGAACGAGCTCATGTCGCGCGTCGAGCCGCAGCAGGTGACGCGCCGGCAGTTCGAGACGCGCAGCGCGCCGTTCTTCGTGAAGAGCGCGCAGTTCCTCAAGAAGGCGATCGACGAGAAGCGCCCGAGCTGGGGCGCGCCGGCGGTGAACGCGCTGCTCGACCGCGCGAAGGAGAAGCTCGACGACGTGGAGGCCCAGGGCCGCTCGCTGTCGATGCTCATCGAGCTGTTCATGCCGTTCCTCTGGGAGAACTCGTACATCTTCCGGTGCGACAACACGCGCTCGCTCTACGCGGACATGAGCCCGCACGACCGCGCGAAGATCCCCTGGAACCCCGAGCAGCTCGACTGGCGCACGTGGTTCCTCGACACCCACCTGCCCGGCCTCGAGAAGCACGTGTTCCCGGGGCTCGAGGAGGAGACGAAGCGGCGCAAGGTCATCCCGGCGTACCGCGACCTTTTGGAGATGCTCGAGGCGTCGGTGCACGAGTGGCGGCACCGGGTGGCCTTCCGGATGATGGAGGGCGAGCGCGAGGAGCGCTTCACCTACGGCGAGGTCCACCGCTACGCCGCGCGCGTCGGCTCCTTCCTCCTCATGCCTTCCACGGGTGTGGGGAAGCAGGACCGGGTGCTCCTGCTCAGCGAGAACCGGCCCGAGTGGGGCATCGGCTACTTCGGCATCCTGCGCGCGGGCGCGACGGTGGTGCCGGTCGATCCGCAGCTGAAGACGGCGGAGATCGTGAACATCGCGCGGCGGGCGGAGGCGAAGATCTGCCTCGTCAGCGATCAGGCGGCGAAGGACTTCCCGGACCTGGAGAAGGCGCTCGCGGACGCGGGCGTGGCCTGCAGGATCCACTCGCTCGCCGAGGCGATGGCGGGCGATCCCACGAAGCCGGACCACATCGGCGACGTGCGGCGGGTGGCGGCGCCGGACGATGTGGCGTCGCTCATCTTCACCTCCGGGACGACGGGCCAGCCGAAGGGCGTGATGCTCACCCACCGCAACTTCGCGTCGCTGATCGCGAAGCTCGCGGGCGTGTTCGACGTGGGCGTGGGCGACGGGCTCTTGAGCGTGCTGCCCATGCACCACACCTTCGAGTTCGCGGCGGGCTTCCTCACCCCGTTCAGCCGCGGCGCGGAGATCTCCTACATCGACGAGCTCACCTCCGACCGGCTCGGCGACGTCTTCGAGACCGGCCGCGTGACGGCGATGATCGGCGTGCCGGCGCTGTGGCAGCTGCTCCACCGGAAGATCACCCAGGAGATGGCCGCGCGGCCGCCGGTGATCGAGCAGGCGATGAAGACGCTGATGTCCGCACACGGCGAGCTGCGGAACCGCGCCGACATCAACTTCGGCAAGCTGCTGTTCTGGCCGGTGCACCGGAAGTTCGGCGGGAAGATGAAGTTCCTCGTCAGCGGTGGAAGCGCGCTGCCGGACGACGTCCACAAGGCGTTCCACCAGCTCGGCTTCAACCTCGCGGAGGGCTACGGCCTCACCGAGTCGTCGCCGGTGCTCACCGTGGCGGAGGCGTCGAACAAGCGGAAGGCGGGCACCGTCGGCCGCGCGCTGCCGGGCATCGAGCTGCGCATCCTCAACCCGGACGAGAACGGCGTGGGCGAGGTCACCGCCCGCGGCCCGAGCGTGATGGCCGGCTACTTCGGCGACCGCGACGCGACGGACGCGGTGCTGAAGGAGGGCTGGCTGCACACCGGCGACCTGGGCCGGCTCGATGCGGAGGGGAACCTCTACCTGCTCGGGCGGATGAAGGACGTGATCATCGACGCCAACGGGAAGAACGTCTACCCGGACGAGCTCGAGGAGCTCTACGCGCCGCACGAGCACATCAAGGAGCTCTCCATCGTCGGCCTGCCGGAAGAGGGCGGCGTGGGCGAGAGGGTCGCGTGCCTCTGCGTGCCCGACTACAAGGACCGCCCGCGCGACGAGGTCCGCCGCGAGATCGAGGACCACTTCCGCAAGGTGTCGGCGGAGATGCCGCTCTACCGGCGCGTGAAGGTGCTCCGGCTGTGGGACGGCGAGCTGCCGCGCACCTCGACGAAGAAGGTGAAGCGGAAGCTGGTGGTGGACGAGCTCAAGCGGCTCGAGCGCGTGGCCGCGGGTGCGCAGGCGGCGCGGGAGAAGGCGCAGGCGTCGCTGGGCGCGGCGGGCGGCGCGGGCTCGGGAGGGATCAACGAGTGGCTCCTGCCGCTGGTGGCCGAGGTCACCCAGAAGCCGCTCTCGCTGGTGCGTCCCGAGGCGTCGCTGCAGAGCGATCTCGGGTGCGACTCGCTGATGCTGACCGAGCTGTCCACGGCGCTGGAGCAGGCGGGCGTGCCGCTGCCGGCGGTGGAGGATCTGTCGCAGCTGCAGACGGTGGATGACCTGCGCAAGCTCATCGCTTCGACCGGTCGTCGCGCGCATGCGGCGGCGGTGCAGAAGGAGCTCCACCCGCGCGAGGACGAGCGCGACGAGGACGACGAGATCGCCGTTCCGGAGAGCGTCTCGCAGGTGGGCCGGCAGCTGGTGTCCTTCGGCCAGAAGGTGCTCTTCGGCGGCGTGTTCGACGTGGAGGTCAGCGGGAAGAGCTTCATCCCGCAGAACCGGAACTTCCTCGTCATCGCGAACCACGCGAGCCACCTCGACATGGGGCTGGTGAAGGTGGCGCTCGGCGAGCAGGGCGAGCGCATGACCACGCTGGCCGCGCGCGACTACTTCTTCGACACGCCGCTCAAGCGCGCGTGGTTCGAGAACTTCACCAACCTCGTGCCGATGGAGCGCCACGGTTCGCTGCGTGAGTCCCTGCGCATGGCGGGCGAGGCGCTGACGCAGGGCTACAACCTGCTCATCTTCCCCGAGGGCACGCGCTCGCCGAACGGTGAGCTGCAGGAGTTCTACCCGACGCTCGGGTACCTCGCGCTGCACTACAACGTGGACGTGCTGCCGATGTACCTGGAGGGGACCTACGACGCGCTGCCGAAGGGATCGATGTTCCCGAAGCGCAAGGAGCTGAAGGTCCGCATCGGGCCGCCGATCGAGCTCGACGTGATGAAGCGGGCCGTCACCGGCATGTCGCGTTCGGAGAGCTACCGCTACATCACGCGTCACGCCGAGCAGGTGGTGCAGGCGCTGCGTGACGGTCGCCGCGTTCCGGTGCCGCACAAGGAGGTGCAGGGCGTGACGGTTCCGGCAGAGACGCGCGCGCTGCGCGGGAAGGAGAAGCGGTCGTGAGGATCCTCGTCACCGGAGCGACCGGGTTTCTGGGCGCGCACCTCGTGCCCCTGTTGCTGAAGGACGGGCACCAGGTCGTGGGCATCGGCCGCTCGAAGCCGGGCCCCGCGCTGCAGGGCGCTGAGTTCATCCAGGCGGACCTGCAGGATAAGGAGGCGGTGCGCCGCGCGCTAGAGGGCGTGGAGGCCGTGTACCACCTCGCCGGGCTCGTCTCGTTCGACCCGAAGGACGGGCGCAAGATGTACGCGCTCCACGTGGACGCGACGCGGTCGCTGCTCAGTGAAGTCCGAGAGCGGTGTCCGCAGTTGAAGCGGTTCATCCTCGCTTCGACCAGCGGCGCGATCGCGGTGAGCGCGGACGAGAAGATCCACACCGAGGAGGACCTCTACCCGATCGAGGTCACCGGGCGCTGGCCGTACTACGCGTCGAAGATCCACGAAGAGCGGATGACGCTCGAGTACTGCCGCAAGCACTCCATCCCGCTGGTGGTGATGAACCCGTCGCTGCTGCTCGGCCCGGGCGACGACCGGCTCTCGAGTACCTGGACGGTGGCGAAGTTCCTCGCGGGCGACATCCCGTCCATGCCGAACGGCGGCATGAGCTTCGTGGACGTGCGCGACGCGGCGGCGGGCTTCCATGCCGCGCTGACGAAGGGTGAGCTCGGCGGCCGGCACCTGATGGGCGTGAACATGTCGCTGAGGGAGTTCTACGAACGCCTGTCGCGCATGACGGGCGTCCGCACGCCTCCGTTGAGACTGCCGAAGCAGTTGAACGTGCTCGGCGCGCACCTGCTGGAGAAGTGGGCCGACATGCGCGGGACGAAGCCGTCGCTGGTGCCGCAGGAAGTGGAGATCGGCGAGCACTTCTTCTACTTCGACAGCGCCAAGGCGGAGCGCGAGCTGGGCTTCCGCGCCCGCGATCCGCACGAGACGCTGCACGACACCGTCTCGTACATCGTGTCGCGCATGCCCGCGAACAGCCGGCCGGGGAGGCTGGGTGAGCTGTGGGACCGGAGGAAGGGGACGTAGGCGCCTCCGGGCAAGGGAGCGGGCGGCGTGCTCCTGAAGCCCCGCCCGGTTGCCCATCAGGCCCCCGAGGATTAAGCCATCGGTACCGCCTCTGGAGGTGCCTCTGGTCGCTGCGCCCATCAGCCCGCTGACGCCGACGTCCCTGGCCGAGCTGCTCTCGCGGCTTCCGGCAGAGGTGCGTGCGCGGGTGCATTGGGCACCGAATGCGCTGAAGCAGTCCTTTGGGAGGTTGCTTCACGCGCAGACGCTGACCCGCGATCTCATCGCCGAGGTCACCGCCGAATTCATCGGCTACCAGGTCAGCATCCGCGCAGCGATCGAGGTTCTTCCAGAACTCGGGCGAGAAGAACTCCTCGTCCAGTTGCACGCGCGGTTGCGGGCGCAGGGCGAACTCGTCGGACGACTACCGGTAGATGCGCGAACGGCGGCGGTTCGAGCGCTCTGCACCACCGGCGCGATCGCTGGAATCGGACTCGAGGTGATTGCGCAGTCGCAGTCGGAGGATTCTCGGGCGGAACTCCAGCAGCTCCTGGCCGAGCTACCCCGGCTTCAGGCTTCGGAGGCGATGCCCGGGCTCGAAGGCACGGTGCTCCTCCTCGCGGCCCTGACGGGGGCGGAGCTGGACGACGGCAGCCCGGAACGCTGGGCCGAACTGTGCCTCCTGGCGGATGCAGACAGTCTTCGGTTCGCGAGCCTGCTCGCGCAGGACGACCCGCGGTTGAGGCTGCCCTGGTACTTCGAACCGGCGACGGGTGGCGGCGACACACGCGCCTTCGCGCTCTGGGCGGAGCAGCGTGCTGCGAGGAACGCCCGCGCACGCGCGGCACTACACGCGTGGGATGCAGAGGACGAAGCGGAGCAGAAGGACTCCTGGGAGGCTCTTCGCCGCGCTCTCGATGAGGACCGGACATCAGACCGACAGCTCTTTCCCTCGACGACGTCGTGATGCTCGACAGCGGTCCGCTGGGGATGGTCACGCACCCACGAGGTGACGAGACGACGGCGCGCTGCAGGGCCTGGCTGGATGCGCTGCTGGCGAACGGCGCAGACGTGCGCATCCCGGACATCTGTGACTACGAGGTCCGCCGCGAGCTCCTTCGGGCAGGACGTACTGCCGGCCTGCGTCGCCTCGATCAACTGAGAGGCGCGCTCGAAGTCGTCGAGATCAGCACCCGTCAGCTGATGGTGGCGGCAGCGCTCTGGGCGGACGCGCGACAAACAGGCCAGCCGACCGCCGGGAACCGGGAGCTCGACGGCGACATGATCCTCGTTGCGCAGGCGCGTCAGGTGGCGGAAGCGTCCGGCAAGCGCGTCGTGCTGGCGACCACCAACGTCGGGCACCTTGCGCGCTTTGCCGACGCACGGCTCTGGCACGAGCTGACGGTGAGCTGACCCATCATGCGCGGCCTCGAGCAGATCCCCTGGCTGTACGACGGCTTCATGTCCCTCGCGGAGGCGACGGGGCTGAAGCGCTGGCGTGCGTGGCTGGTATCGGGCGCGCGTGGGCAGGTGCTCGACATCGGGTGCGGGACGGGGCGGAACCTGCCGCTCTACGAGCGCGGCCGCACGAAGGTGATCGGGCTGGACCCGGCGATGGACGCGTTGCGCGCGGCTCGCAAGCGGGCGCCGGACGTGCCGCTGGTATGTGGCTCCGCGGAGGCCCTCCCCTTCCGCGACGGCGCGTTCGACACGGTGGTGAGCGGCCTCGTCTTCTGCAGCGTGCCGGATGCGCACCGAGGGCTCGGCGAGGTGAAGCGGGTGCTCGCGAACGGCGGCGAGCTGCGGATGCTCGAGCACGTGCGCAGCGAAGGCGCGCTCGGCGCGAAGTGGCAGGACCTCATCCAGCCCGCGTGGACGAAGCTCGCGGGAGGCTGTCACCCGAACCGCGACACGGAGTCCGCGGTGCGCGCCGCCGGCTTCGAGATCGACGCCTCGCAGCGCCGCGCGGAGGGCACCATGCGCCGCTTCACCGCGCGCGTTCGCCCCGCGTCATCTGCCCCTGCCCGTTCACGCTGACCGTCAGCGCGGCTCGCCCTCGGCGGACACGGATACGACCTCCGCATCGACCACTTCGGCCACGACCTCCGCGGCCTCTTCGTCTTCGGTCGACTCCTGCGTCCGGCGCGTTGGAGGCGAGACGTCCTGCAGGTCCGCGAGGTCCACCGGCACCGGCCCGCCGAGCGCGCGCGTGAGCCGGACGTAGTGTCCCTCCAGCTCGGCCAGGCGCAGCGTGAGGGTGCGGTCCACCGTGCCCGGCATGTCCTCGGTGTAGTGGAAGTAGAAGCGCAGCGCGTCCACCGCTTCGTAGAAGGCGCTGACGGCGGACTGGTGCTCCGGCTCGAGCAGGAGCAGCGGCTCCGCACCCACATCTTCGAACCACGAGCGCAGCGTGCGCACGAGCACGTCCCGGTCCCGGCTCCGCGAGAAGAGCGAGATGATCTCCGGCCGCCGTGAACGCAGCCGCGTCATCAGGTTCTGCGCATCGAGCGTGATGAGATTCCGCACCCTCTCGGGATCGACCGGGCCGCCGCGGGACATGGGCACACGCTAGCAAGCGGCCGCGCATCGGACAGGTCCGGACCGACACCGGGCGGGCGCGCGACCCACGCCCCCACTGCGCAAACGCCGAGAGCGACTGGCCCCCTCCGCGGCACGCGCAATGCTCTGGGCGACGCGCATGAATGTCTCTCTCCAGAAGTCGCTGTGGACGGCTGCCGTCACGCTCGTGTTCTCGCTCGCTCTCGCGCTCGGCTGCGGTCAGCCGCAGGCGTGGCGGGTCGTGGGTCCGGATGAGCTCCCCGCCAGCGCGGACAATGGAGGCATCTCGCCCGAGGAAGGCCTTCAGGCGCGCCCCCGCATCCAGCCGAGCACCGGGCGGCTGGTGGTGAACCTCGTCGATGCGCCGAAGCCCGAGGTCACCTCAATTTTCGTCACCATCGATCACGTCGATGCCGTCACCGCGGGTGGCACCGTCACCGTGATGAGCGCCCCGGTCACCGTGGACCTGCTCACGCTCCAGAACGGCGCCTTCCTGCAGCTCGGCGCTGCGGCTCTGCCGGCCGGCGAGATCTCGCAGCTCCGCCTCCTCCTCGCGCCCGGCGCGGGCCACCACGTGGTGATGGCCGACGGCTCCACCTCTCCGCTGAAGATCCCCAGCGGCGATCAGACGGGCATCAAGCTCAACGGCCCCTTCCAGATCAGCGCCTGCAGCGAGACCACCCTCACCGTCGACTTCGATGGCGAGAAGTCGGTCAACGTCCACCCCGCCGGTCCGCAGCACTCGTTCATCCTCCGCCCCGTCATCTTCGTGAAGCAGGTCGAGACCGCGGAGGTCGGGTGTGAGGAGGAGGTCGACGCAGGCACCACCGACGAGACCGACGCGGGCAGCACCGACGAAGAGACCGACGCCGGCACCACCGACGAGACGGACGAGTCCGACGCGGGCACCGGCGAGCCGATCAACTGATCGCATGCCCCGCAAAGCAAAGAGGGACAGGCCCTGCGGCCGGTCCCTCTCGTCACATCAACGGGCTACGCAGAGCGGCTACTTCAGCCAGTCGCCCTCGTTGGCGCTGGGGGACTTCTTCACCTCGATGAGCACGTCCGCGTGCGAGTGCGGCGCCTGGAACACGAGGTTCGCCCGGTAGCCCTGCGGCATCGCGGCGGCGATCGCCTGGAAGGTCTCGTACGGGGTCATGCCCTGATCGAGCGCCACGTTCACGTCGCGGCCGTCGAAGTAGAGATTGATGCGCGGGTCCGGCGACGACCCATCCGCGAGCCCGCTGATCCGGATCTGCCCGGTGCTGTCGTGCGAGATGCGCTGCGCCGGGTCACCGCTCCACACCTTCGCCTCCACGGCCTGCGCGGTCGGCGGCGCCCACGGTCCGGGACGGCTCGGCTGCACCGGCGCGGGGCTCGGGTTGAACCCGTCCGGCCGCGAAGGCCGCGAGGGCTCCGAAGGCCTCTGCGGCTCGGGGCGCGAGGGCGGGCCGAACTTCGTGGTGCTCACCACCTCGACCAGCGCGTCCTTGCCGGCCTGGTGCACGAACCGGAGCTTGTAGCCCTGGGGCATCGCCGCCTCGAGCGCCTTGAAGGTGTCGTACGGCGACATCCCGCCCGACAGCCGCACCGACACCGTCTGACCGTCGAAGCTCAGCTGCGCGCTCGAGGGCACGAAGCCGCGGTTCGACGCCTCGCCCGAGATGCGGATGTGCCCGGTCGAGTCCCGCGACAGGCGCTGCGTGGGGTCGTTGCTCTGGACCTCGGCGCGGACGACCTGCGGAAGCGGAGGCACGGCGGACGGGCTGTTCGGACGGACCGGCGGGACGGACATGGCGGAGGGCTCCAGGGGTGTGCTGTGCGACGACAGCAGCCTACCCATCATCGCACAGGTCACCCTTTTGTTGCCGGATGGGAAAAGCAAACCTCCCTTACGGCAGGACCTTCCCGCCCGTCACGCCGAGGACCTCTCCATTGATGTACCGGGACTCGTCCGAGGCGAGGAACACGAACGCCGGCGCGAGCTCCGCCGGCTGAGCGGGCCTGCCCATGGGCGCGTTCTGACCGAACTTCGAGACGTGCTCGGCGCCGAAGGACTGCGGGATGAGCGGCGTCCACACCGGCCCGGGCGCCACGCAGTTCACACGGATGCCGCGATCGATGAGCTCCTGCGCGAGCCCCTTGGTGAAGGTGACGATCGCGCCCTTCGTGCTCGCGTAGTCGATGATCGCCGGCTTCGGTTGGTACGCCTGGATCGACGCCACGTTGATGATCGCCGCGCCCTCCTTCAGGTGCGCCAGCGCCGCGCGGCAGATGTGGAACATGGCGAGGATGTTCGTGCGGAAGGTGCGCTCGAGCCGCTGCGCATCGAGGTCCTCGAACCGCTCCAGCTCGCGTCCCTGGTAGCCGGCGTTGTTCACGACGATGTCGAGCCGGCCGAAGGCCTTGGCGGTCTCCGCCACCACGCGCTTGCACTGCGCCTCTTCGACGAGGTCGCCCGGGATGAGCACGCACTTTCTGCCCGCCTCCTCCACCAGCCGCTTCGTCTCCTTCGCGTCCTCGTGCTCCTCGAGGTAGCTCACCGCCACGTCCGCGCCTTCACGCGCGAACGCCAGCGCCACCGCCCGGCCGATGCCGCTGTCGCCTCCGGTCACCAGCGCGGCGCGGCCCTTCAACCGGCCCATGCCCTTGTACGAGCGCTCGCCGTGATCGGCCTTCGGCGTGAGGTCTCCTTCGGTGCCGGGCGTGGACTGCTCCTGCTTCGGAAAGGGCGGCTTCGCGCCGGCCTCCTGAGGGTCGGGGTTCTTGCTCTTCTTGTCGTTCTTGTCGGCCATGGCGCGCACCGTCGCCACGCACCCGCCCTCGCTGCACGCGCTCATTGATCCCCGCGCGCAGCGTTGTCCGCGGCCGTGCACAGGCTTGCCTTCAGGGACCGGCGGACAACATCCTCGCCGACACATGCAGACCCTCACCGCCCTGCCGCTGACGCGTGACCTCTTTGCTCCCTTCGGAGACGTCGTCTCCACGCGCGCAGACGGTGGCGCGGCCGCGAACCAGGGCACCGCGGTGCGCTTCAACCACGCCGCGCAGTTGCACAACGCTCGCTCGAACGCGCAGCCGAACCTCGCGGTGTTCAGCTCCGCGCCGCAGGCACTCCCCTTCACCGTGCGCCTGCTCGAGCGTCATCCGCACTCGACGCAGGTCTTTCTCCCGCTGGTGTGCGCGCGCTTTCTCGTCTGCGTGGCGCCGACCTCGAGAGATGGCGGGCCGGACCTCACGCAACTGCGCGCGTTCGTCGCAGGTCCTGGCATGGGCGTGAACTACCGCGCCGGCACCTGGCACCACCCGATCGTCGCGCTCGATTCACCCGCCGAGTTCGCCATGCTCGCGTGGGAGGACGGCACCGGGGGCGACTGCGAGGAGCACCACTTCGCGCCCTCGCAGCACCTCTTCATCGACGTGCCCTGACGTGCCCTGAAGAGAGGCTCAGCCCACCACGCGGTTCCGGCCGCTCTTCTTCGCCTTGTAGAGGTTCGCGTCCGCGACCTTGATGAACTGGAGCGGCTCGGTCATCTCGCGCGTCATGTCCGCCACGCCGATGCTGACGGTAACGGGGATGTGCTTCTCCTCGAAGGTGAACGGCTTGTCCTCGATGAGCTTGCGCACCTTCTCCGCGAACTTGCGCGCGTTGTCGGGGCCGGCCTCGGGCATCACCACCGCGAACTCCTCGCCGCCGTAGCGCGCGAAGCACTCCTCGCGGCGCACGCGGGGACGGATGGTCGAGCCCAGTTCGCGGAGCACGTAGTCACCGGCGAGGTGCCCGTGCGTGTCGTTGATGTTCTTGAAGTGATCGATGTCGAACATCATCAGCGACAGCGCGCGCCCGTAGCGGTGGCAGCGCCCCATCTCCCGCTCGAGGAACTCGAGGAAGTAGCGCTTGTTGTGGACCTGGGTGAGGCCGTCCACGATCGTCATCCGGTAGATCTCCTCATGGTAGAGGCTCTCCACCGCCGAGGCGTTCCCGCCGCTGAGGAACTTGAAGATCGTGCTGCCCACCTGGACCATGTCGCCGCTCCGCAGCGGCATCTCCTGCACCACCTCCTCCTCGTTGAGGTAGGTGCCGTTCGTCGAGCCGAGATCCTCCACGTAGAACTTCCCCGCGCGCAGCCGGATGCAGGCGTGGCGCCGCGAGACGTTGTCCTTGTCGAGCACGATCTGGTTCTTCACGTCGCGCCCGATGGTCAGCTCGTCCTCGTCGAGCACGTAGCGCTTGCCCAGCTCCGGCCCGTAGATCTGCACGAGGCAGCTCTCGGTGGCGGAGCCGACGCGATTCGACATCCGCGAAATGCTCGTGACCCGGGTCTCGTTCGCGCTCATTCAGCGTCGGATTCTACACGCTGACGGGTCCCCGGCGACACGGCCGCCCCCCTGCAATGCCCCCTCTTCGCCCCACCGGGTGTTAGGGTTCACGGATGGGACGCCTTCCGGGAACGCTCTTCCTCCTGGCGCTCGCCCTCACAGGCTGCGCCGCCGGACGTACGGGCACACCCCCGCCCCTTCAGACCTACACGCTGGGCATGTGGCGCGCGGAGTACCGCGACTACGGCGGCAGCTCCGAGATCTGCACCGCCGAGCCGCGCTGGCTCATCGACCAGCTGAGCAGCGTCAACGGCGTGCTCTCGCGCTGGCTCGCGGAGACGGAGCGAGGTCCAGAGGAGCGCTGGACGCGCGCGCAGCTGGACCTGCTCGACGAGGGCTCGAAGACGCTGCCTCCCGTGGCGGAGGTCCACGCGCAGAACCTCGAGGCCGTGCGCCGCTGCCGCTTTGCCCGCGAGAGCGCCTGGCCGGACCTGCGTGCCCGCGGCCTCGAGCTCGCCGCACAGGTGAAGGCGCGCGCCGAGTGGGCACCGCTGCTGCGTGCCTACCTCGCCGAACGCGAGGCCCACGCCGCGTGGCATTCGGGCCGGGCCGCTCGCGAGCTCGAGGCGCGCCGCACCTGTCCGGACCGCCCGCCGAAGCGCGGACCGCCGCCGCTCTACCTCGCCACGGCGAACGAGGCGGGCGAGGTGCAGTGGCTCTTCTGCGACGGCAGCCGCGTGGTGGCCCCGGCCGCAGGTGGTTCGCCGCGCTTCGAGCCGCCCGCGGGGCTCTCCTCGCGCGAGGCGCGCAGGCTGCAGCCGAAGGGCTACCTCGAGGCCGCGTTCGACTTCCCCGCCGAGCGCATCGACACGCCGCCGGCGCCGCCGGTCGCACCGGAGCTGCCGGCGGTGTCCACTTCGTCACGTTAGACAGCGACGAACGGTCAACGCTGGCGAGCGACGCGCCGCCGTGCTGCTTGCCCTCTCGGGCACCCGGCGCATATGCCCCCGGGCCATGCCCCAGAAAATGCTGACGATGATCCTCGCGGGCGGCGCCGGCACGCGCCTCGAGCCCCTCACCCGCGAGCGCGCGAAGCCGGCGGTCCCGTTCGGCGGGCGCTACCGGATCATCGACTTCTGTCTGTCGAACTTCGTCAACTCCGGCCTGTTCAAGATCAAGGTCCTGACCCAGTACAAGTCGGACTCGCTGAACAACCACCTGTCGCGCGCGTGGCGGATGACCGCGTTCCTCGGCCACTACATCGAGGCGGTGCCGGCGCAGATGCGGACCGGCATGGACTGGTACAAGGGAAGCGCCGACGCCATCTACCAGAACCTCAACATCATCACCGACGAGGAGCCGGACGACGTCTTCGTCTTCGGCGCGGACCACGTCTACAAGATGGACGTCCGCCAGATGATGGACTTCCACCTCGAGAAGAAGGCGGACTGCACGGTGGCGGCGATCCCCGTGCCCATCGAAGAGGGCCGCGAGTTCGGCATCATCAAGGTGGACGCTGACGGGCGGATGGTGGACTTCCTCGAGAAGCCGAAGGACCCGCCGCCGATGCCGGGCAACCCGAAGATGTGCCTCGCGTCGATGGGCAACTACCTCTTCCGCACCGACGCGCTGGTGAAGGAGGTGGTGCGCGACGCCGCGGACGAGAAGAGCGCGCACGACTTCGGCAAGAACATCATCTCGCACATGTTCCGCGAGTCGCGCGTGTACGTGTACGACTTCGCGCAGAACGCGTACCCGGGGATGCTCGACAAGGAGCGAGGCTACTGGAAGGACGTCGGAAACATCGACGTGTACTACCAGTCGAACATGGAGCTGGTGGAGGTGGACCCGGTCTTCAACCTCTACAACGACCGCTGGCCGCTCTACACGCACGTGGCGAACTTCCCGCCGGCGAAGTTCGTCTTCGCGGACAAGGATCAGCTGCGGGTGGGCCACGCGACGGACTCGCTCGTCTCCGAGGGCTGCATCATCTCCGGCGGTCACGTGCACCGCTCGGTGCTCTCGCCGAAGGTCCGGGTAAACAGCTTCGCGGACGTGCAGGACAGCATCCTCTTCGAGAACGTCGAGATCGGCCGGCGGTGCAAGATCCGCAAGGCGATCATCGACAAGAACGTCGTCGTCCCGCCGAACACCACGATTGGCTACGACCCGGTGGAGGACAAGAAGCGCTTCCACGTCACCGCCGGCGGCGTGGTGGTGATCCCCAAGGGAATGAAGCTGACCTGATCGCGTAGCCCCTTCCAGACGGGCCCGGCGCTGCGCATCTTCGGCGGCGTCATGGCCCGTCTGTCCCTCTCCGCAGCTCTCGTCGCCGCCGCACTGAGCGTCTCCTGCAATACCTCTCCGCTGGGGGACATCGGCGGCGGGGGGACGATGAAGGGCGCCGAGGATCCGCGTCCGCGCTACGAGGACTACGCGCGCGGAGACCGCTTTCCCAGGCTGGTGATCGAGGTGGACAGCGTCGCCGGCGTCGAGCCGCGCGAAGAGGTGGAGCAGGAGATCGCCGGCACGCTCTCGGGGCTGGTGGAGAAGCCGGGCGGGGTCAGCGTGCAGCGGGATGGTGAGATCGCCTCGCGCGGCGCGGACCACGGCTGGACCTTCGAGGAATTGCAGGCGCTCGCGGAGGAGCAGTTCGCGCTCGAGGTCCCCGCCGACACGATCAAGATGCACGTGATGTTCGTGGACGGGCGCTGGCACGAAGACAGCGGCGACTCGCGCGTGCTCGGCATTGCCTGGGCGCACACGCACGCGGTCATCTTCAAGCAGACGATCGAGGACGCGTGCCGGATCGGCCCCGGAGGCCCGCTGAGCGAACGGCTGTGCGCGAACGCCGAGCACGGCGTGTGGCTGCACGAGCTCGGACACGTGATGGGGCTGGTGAACGTCGGCGCGCCGATGGTGACCGGTCACGAGGATCCCGATCACCGCGGCCACTCGCACAACCGCGACTGCGTGATGTTCTGGGCGTACGAGACCGGTGGGCTGCTCGACCTGTTGCGCGACCGGCTGATCGAGGGCGACGACTCGCGGATGGGCTTCGACGCCGCCTGCCGCGCGGACCTCGAGGCCCTGCGCAGCGGCGGCGCGACGAAGTAGCCGCGACCTCTACTCGGTGGTGCGCCCGTCGAAGTGCTCGTGCGAGGCGTCCGCCTCCCGCTTCGTCTTGTGCACCGTCCCGTCCACGTGCTCCGGCGGGCCATAGATCGTGTAGAGCTTCAGCGGCTTCGAGCCGGTATTCACCACGTTGTGCAGCGCGCCGGCGGGGACGATCACCGCGAAGTCGTCCTCGACGCGGTTCTTCTTCCCGTCGATGTGGATCTCGCCCTCGCCCTCTTCGATGCGGAAGAACTGGTCGCGGTCGTCGTGGGTCTCCTCACCGATCTCCTCGCCCGGCTGCAGCGTCATCAGCACCAGCTGCAGGTACTTGCCCGTGTAGAGGACCTTGCGGAACAGGTCGTTCTCCACCGTCGCCTTCTCGATGTCCTCGACGTAGCCCTTCTTCGCCATGTGCGTCTCCTCTCCGTTCTGCGTTTGGGTTCCCGACGGCCTCTACTAACGCTCATCCTGGACTTCGGCCCGTCCATCCACGACGCATTCCGTCGAGGGGAGGATTCAGAACGATTCGGCGAGTGCTCAGCAGTAGCGGCAAGTGGGCAGGCCGTGCTCGCGCTGCATCCGGCGATAGACGTCGCAGTTGGCTTTGCGCTTCTCCGCGTCGCAGTAGTAGTTCCAGGCGTTCTGGCAGAAGACGGACGACTGAGGGTCAGCCGTCGGCCCGCTGTAGGTCGCAGGCCGGTTGCAGGAGCCGCCACCACCGCCGCCACCTGAACCTCCGCCAGAGCCTTCACTTCCGCCAGGCGGGACGACCGGCTCGTCGGGCTCCACGTCCGGCTCGCAGTCGCCGTCGCGGGTGCACATGATCACCTCCTGGTAGGCAGCGAGGCGGGAGAGGACGTTGTCGGGTCCGGCCATGCGGTAGGTGAGGCTCGTCCAGCGCGCGTCATTGGGGTTGAGCGACTTCTTCATCTGCCCCGCGAGCCGGATGACGCCGGAAGATCCGCTCGCCTCGGTGGCCGCGCTGATCGCCGCGCGCTCGGCGTCGTCCTTCGCGGTGGAGGGATCCCGCCCGGCCAGCGCAGCGTCGATGGGGATGTCGAAGGAGCGGTCGAGCCCCATCTCGATCCGGACCCGCGTGATCGGCCCGCCCTCGTAGGGGACGAGGATCTCGAACGGATCGCCGGGCGCCACCTTCAGCGGCTCGTTCAGCGGACCAAGGTCGTCGGGCGCACGCGCCAGGGCCTCGACCTCGCCCTCGTCGAGCTCTGCCTTCACGCGCTCATGCGGGATCGCCAGCTCCGCGTACTCGAAGAAGAGCTGGTCGTCGGAGAGGAACATCGCCTGGTAGGCGCCGCCGCACCCCGCCAGGATCGCAAGCGTAGAGATGAGCAGGAGGAGCGCGGACGAAGGGTTCCGGATGCCGGTCGATCGCATGGGCCTGAGCTTAGAGAAACGCGCAGCAGGACTGAACCTTTGAGCTCAAACGGAAATCGGGAACTCGCGCGTGGGGGCGTGCGGCTGCTTTGCTCTCCGCTGCATGAGCACCACGACGTCCCTGCAGAAGCCCCTCCAGCCCACGCGCGCAGGGCTGCTCCCCAACGAGTGGTCCGTCCCTCAGCGCTTCCGCGAACGGCTCGGTGAGCGCGCCGGCCGCCAGCGTCACATGATCGAGGAGGGCCACCTGCTGCTCGTCCTCCACGAGGTCCCCCGCCCCCGCCAGCCCGAACGCGAGCCGCGCTTCTTCTGGCGCACGCCCGCCGGCGAGTGGCAGTCCACGGAGCTGGGCAGCGGGCCGCGCGCGCTCTCGCTGCATGTGAGCGAGTTCGAGAGCGCGGTGGACCGGCTGGAGCTGAAGCTGCGCTCGGCGGACGAGGCGCAGGAGCTCTTCGACATCATCCAGGAGATCACCCCCATCCACCGCACCGCGCGGAACCTTCACGGCACGCTGCAGAACGCGCGCGAGGCGGTGCAGAAGGACCGCGACCTGCTCCTCGCGCGAGACCGCGGCGGCGACCTGGAGCGCGCCTGCGAGCTCGTTCACGCCGAGGCGCGCAACCGGCTGGAGCTGATCATCGCGCGCAAGAGCGAGGAGCACGCGGAGGTCTCGCGCCGGCTGGCCGAACAGGGCCACAAGCTGAACATGCTCATCGCGGTGTTCCTGCCGATCACCGCGGTGGGCTCGCTCTTCGGCCTCAACCTCACCAGCGGGCTCGAACAGCTCGCGCGGCCCTGGCTCTTCTGGGGCGTGGCGCTGCTGGCGGTCGTCTTCGGGCTGTGGATTCGTAAAGCGCTCGACGTGCCAGCGCTCCCCGCGAGGCCGCCGCCGGACGTCCCGCCGGAGCCTCGATAGGATCTTTTTCGTGGCTGGAACTTCACCCGCGCTGTCGTGAATCGGACCGCTCGGTCGCCTGTCTGCTCGAAAGCCAACGGCGGACCCGACGTGCAATTGACTCGACGGCGGCGGGTGCGCGGCGCCCGGCCCTGCCCTCTCCTGGGGGCAGCGGCCGGCGCTTCTTTTCCGCTCACGCGAACCGGGCTACGCGCCCTGCTGCTGCACCTTCCCGCTCGGAGCGCCCCGGGGGGGGGGGCCAGCACCAAGGAACTTGGCTGCCAGCCATTTTTCTTGTTGCACCAGCCTAGCGGGCGGGCTACTATCCCCTCGTCAGTCCGCTCGCTTCACGGCGGCTGTAGCTCTTTGACAGACAGGACTTCTTCGTCCCTTATCGCGCGCTAATGGCATGGCTGCGAAGCCTTGCTGAGTGGTGGCCGTGAGCCACCACGCTGAAGCAGTCGACACTTGTCGACTGACCTGCACGCTCTTTACGTGCAGCGTAACCGATCGGCTCTCCTGGAACTTAGGGGGGCAGCGGGTGAGTCGAACAAGGCAGGGCACTCCAACTCCCTCCACTACAAGGCGCACGTCACGGGGCAGCACGGGCGACGACGGCATCCTGCCGTCTCATCTTGTGCGTGGAGACTACAATGAAGAAGTCAATCGAAGAGCTTGCGTTGCTCAACTGCTTTATCAACGAGTTGATCGACGCGGGGGAGTTGGAACCCAGCGAAGCCGAAGGCGCGAAGCGCCTGATGCTTGAACTGAGGCGTGCTGTAGCCTGTGGCGACTATCATCTGCTCAAGGCCGTCATGGGTGAATTCGCGAGTCGTTTCCTGAAGTACAGGTAGCCACTGTAGGAGATGGACTCTCGAGGAGCGTGCCCTGCCCTCTGTTTCAGTCCGCCGAAGAGTTCGGCGGACTGAAAGAGAGCCATGGACATCGGAAGAAGCCTAAGGGTGTTGAGAGGCGCTCGGAACATGACCCAAAGAGAACTTGCGGTTCTCACGGGGATTGATCCGGGCTTCTTATCGCAAATCGAGTCGGGAAAGCGAAGCCCGAGCACA
Organism: Pseudomonadota bacterium; assembly: GCA_023423535.1. Classification (GTDB taxonomy): domain Bacteria; phylum Myxococcota; class Myxococcia; order Myxococcales; family Myxococcaceae; genus JAFAFL01. Next base: position 25,309 of record JAFAFL010000151.1, on the reverse strand, counting down.
CAAACCATTCAATCACTAGCCGACACGTTGAAGGTACCCGTGCACTTGCTAATGCTCTTGGGTGCGGAGGCCGGCGAACTTCGCCAACTCGATGCACAGGCGGCACAGCGCATTGGAGAAGGGTTGCTACGGGTGCTTGTGTGCGTCGAGCAAGAGAGTCAGTGAACCAACCGCGAGTCGCCTCGTGGCGCTCCTTGCAGGCCGCGACTCGTAGAACGAAGCACGAGCTTCGCGCCCTCGCTCGCTCGGCTCCCAGAATGTACGAGCCGTTCGACATCTTGTTAGGCGACAAAACTCGTCACATCGACAATCCCAAGGCAGAACTACTGGAAGTGCAGCGATGTTTGCTTCTTTTTCTGCGCAAGACCTGTCCTCTTGACAAAAGCGCGCATGGAGGAGTTCCAGGAAGGTCTCCACTCACGAACGCTTCCAGCCACCAGCAAGGAGAGATTGTCGCCCGAGCTGACATCAAGAACTGCTTCCCCAGCATAAGCCATAAAATGGTCTACAACGCCCTGACCAAGAGAGGGTTTTCGCCAGATCTTGCCTCAATAACAACAAAGCTCACAACCTTGGAGCGTCGCCTGCCGCAGGGTGCGCCAACCAGCACGCACCTTGCAAATCTTGTCATTGCAGACGCAATTGAGGGCGTCGCAGGCACACCCAGTGTTACGACATTTGTCGATGACATCGCAATGTCGGGAGAGCGCGAAGATGTCACTCGAAGTCTCTTCGGTGTGCTTCGAGCAATTCGCGCCGCAGGCCTCAAGGTGCGCGCCAAGAAGGTAGAGCTTCAAGCAGCACATCGTGGCTACGTGGCGATTACTGGAGTAGGCGTGCGCGTACCAGGGGTCGCTCCAAAGAAGCGGAAGCGGCTACGGACGCGGCTATTGGCCTTGGAACGACAAGGCACATCAACAGAGGCTGAATGGCGGTCCATTGTGTCTACGGTTGCTCACGTCAAAAGCCTGAACGCAGATCAAGGGCACGCGCTGGAAAGACTCGCTTCACGCGTGCAAAAGAGGCTTCGGCTACTGCCTGGTGGTCGGAAGTCCACGAAAACATTCGTGCGGTGCTGCTCGACCAAGAAACATCGGGCCTGATCTACGAGGCGACTGTTTGCAGGTGAGGGTATCACCCGCCGGTTTATTAGCCGTCTTTGACGTCATCCGACTCATAGATGCTCTGACTCGTAGTTCACGCGCCCTGCTGCTGCACCGCGCGCGGGCGCCGGTGGAACTGCTCGAGCGTGCGCTCGATCTCCGCGTTCACCTGCTTGAGCATGTCCTGCTTCTGGCGGAACGGGAGGAAAGCGCTCTTGAAGCCGCTGACGAGGATGGTGGTGAGGTCCTCCAGCCCGAGCCCGAGCACCTTGTGCGCGAGCCACAGCTCCTTCGTCATCGTGGTGTCGGTGATGAGCCGGTTGTCGGTGTTGATGGTCACCCGCAGGCCGTAGTCGAAATAGAACTTCAGCGGGTGTGAGCCCATCTCGTCCACCGCGCCGGTCTGCACGTTGGAGGAGAGGCAGACCTCGATCGGGATGCGGTGGTCGTTGACGTAGTTCAGCAGGTCCCCGTCCTCGCGCAGCCGCGTGCCGTGGCCGATGCGGTGGGCCCCGAGGAAGTGCAGCGCCTGCGAGATGCTCTCCGGCCCGTAGGCCTCGCCGGCGTGCGCGGTGCAGTTCACGTTGTTCTTGAGGATGAGCTGGAACGCGTCCTTGTGGTCCTTCGCCGGGAAGTCGTCCTCCGCGCCGGCAAGGTCGAAGCCGATCACGCCCTGGTTCTTGTAGGCCACGCACAGCTCCGCCAACCGCACGGATGAGCGCGGGTTCATATGACGGATGCCACAGAGGATGACGCCGGTCTTGATCCCGGTCTCGCGCTTCGCCACCCGCAGGCCCTCGAGCACCGCGTCCACCACGGTGGTCAGCTTCAGCCCGTTCTTCTGGTGCAGCACCGGCGCGTAGCGCACCTCCACGTAGCGCACGTTCTCCGCCGCGCAGTCGATCGCCAGCTCGTAGGCGGCGCGGTAGAGCGCGTCCTCCGTCTGCAGCACCGAGAGGGTCACGTCGAACGCGGTGAGGTAGTCCTCGAGGCTCCCGCACACCTCGCCCATGTGGATGGCGCGCGCGAGGCCCTCCGGCGTGTCGGCGGGGAGCTTCACCCGCTGCTGATCGGCGAGCTCGAGGATGGTGGACAGGCGCATGGACCCGTCGAGGTGGCAGTGCAGGTCCGTCTTCGGCAGCGCGCGCAGGAGCTCCTCGGACACCTCGAGCGCGGGGGGCGGCTCGCCCTCGTTGCGGCGTTCGGTGGAGGGGATGCCTCGGGCGCTGGGCGTCTCGTCGTCTCGGATGGAGGCCATGCGGCATTCTAACCCTGCTTGGCGAGTGCTGCCGTGCCGCCTACCCTCCCGCGTCATGCGGCGAGCAGCCCCTCTCATTGCCGTCATCGGGCTCGCGCTGTTGTCCGCGTGCGACCGGGCGGCGGCGCCGGCCTGGACCTGGTCGGGCGAGGGACCCTCGCGCACGGGGCTGCACCCGCTGGAGGACGGCGTGCTCTTCGGCAACGAGGCCGGCGCGCTGGTGCGGCTCGGCGCGGACGGAGAGCCCCGCTGGACCGCGCAGGTGGGACGCGAGATCGCCGCGCGCCCGACGGTGGTGGGCGAGACCGCGGTGGCGGCGACGGTGGGCGGCGAGTGGGTGGGCCTCGCGCTCGACACCGGCCGCGAGCTCTGGCGCGTGGGCGACAAGCCGGTGCTGCTCCTCCCGCTCGCCGCCGACGACAAGCGGGTCTACGCGGTCGCGCCGGACGGCAGCGTGCTCGCCTTTTCTCCGCTCTCCGGCGGCACGGTGTGGAAGCGCGTTCCGCCGAAGGGCTACACCGCCACCCCCTCTCCCTCCGCGCCGCCGGCGCTGCTGGGGGGCACGCTCTTCGTGGGCCTCGGTGACGCCGGGCTCTTCGCGCTCGAGCCGGAGTTCGGCGACGTCCTCTGGCACGCGCCGAAGCTCGACGTGCAGGGCGTGCTGGCGGAGGGCGAGCGCCTCTACGTGCTCACGCGCGACGGGCGGATGCTCGCCGTCAGCGCGAAGAGCGGCGCGGTGGAGTGGGAGCGCAAGCTGGACCGCGGCGTGAGCGGCGGTCCGTTCCTCGCGCGGGGGCTCTTGTGGGTGGCCACGGCGGGCGTGGGCCTGCTCGCGATCGATCCGCAGGATGGGACGGAGACGTGGCACGTGGAGCTTCCCGGCGCGCTGCGCGGCGGCGTGGCCGAGTACCGGGAGCTGGTGCTCGTGCCCACCTCCTCGCGCGAGGGCAGGCTGCTGGGCTTCCGCCCCGGTCGCGACGAGCCGGTGGTGGACGTGCGTGCGGACAGCGCGTTGCGCAGCACGCCGGTGGTCTTCGGCTCCACCGTGGTGGTGCAGGCGAGTGACGGCCGGGTGCTCGCGTGGACGGTCCGGCGCACCACTCCATGAGCATGAAGCATTGAAAGCCTCCCCGCGGGGTGAGGGCCCGCTTCGTGCCGCGCAGAGGGGCGGTGGGCACCTTCCGGCGCGAGAGGCCGCGGGTGCAGAAGAGGCTGAGGGCGCAGCGCTGGCGGTTGCGGTGGCACGGTGTGCCGCTCGGCGCCCGCTTGATGGCGGTGCTCCTCGTGGGCGGGCTCGTGTCCACCGCGCTGCTCGTCCGCGCGCACGTGCGCGAACGCCGGCGGGTGCAGGCGCACCTCGAACGCGAGCTGCTCTCCCTCGTGGAGCGCGTGTCCCAAGAGGACGAGGAGCTGCTCGGCCGGGTCCAGATGCTCCTGCGCGTGGTCTCCACCTCCGACCAGCTCCTCGGGCCGCCGGAGGAGTGCGGCGCGTTCCTGTGGGAGATGCAGGAGCAGGAGACCGCGGTGATGAGCATCGCGGTGGCGGACCTCAGCGGGCGCGTGCGCTGCGCGTCGCATCCGTTCCCGGGCGAGCTCTCCATCGCCGACCGGGACTACTTCCAGGAGACGCTGCAACAGCGGCGCATCGCCTCCGGCAACTTCGCGGTGGACCGGCTCACCGGGCGCGCGGCGATCCACTTCTCCCAGCCGGTGCTCGAGCGCGGCGAGCTGCGGGCGGTGACGGTGCTCGCGCTCGACATCTCCTGGCTCGATGGCTACGCGCGCAGGGTGGACGTACCGAAGGAGGCGGTGGTGCTCGCGTGGGACGAGGCGGGCACCATCATCGCCAGCTACCCCAACCCCGAGCGCTGGGTGGGCACGAGCATCGCCGGGACGGAGCTGATGACCCGCAGCCTGAAGAGCGACGAGGGCCTCCTGCGCATGCCGTGGCGCGGAAGCGACCACCTGTGGGCCTTCACCAGCGTGGGCAGGGAGCAGCTCGACCGGCCGGCGTACATTGCGCTCACCATGCCGACCGAGTCGGTGCTCGCGGGACCCGAACGCGAGCTGCGAAACGCGCTGCTCCTGCTCTGGGGCGTGGGGCTGCTCGCGGCCGCGGCGCTGTTGGCGATCGTGTACGCGTGGATCCTCCGGCCGCTGCGGCAGCTGGAGCGGGCCGCGGCACTGCTCGGGCGCGGAGAGCTGGGCGCGCGCACGCACGTGGGGGCGGCGCCGAGCGAGCTGGGCCGCGTGACCGCTGCGTTCGACGCCATGGCCTCTGCCTTCGAGGAGAGCACGCGCTCGCGCGAGGAGTTCATCAGCATGGTCGCGCACGAGCTGAAGGGTCCGCTGACCACCTTCAAGCTCCACCTCCAGCGGCTGCGGCACGTGGCGGAGAGCGAAAGGCTGATCCCGCAGCCGATGGTGCAGCAGACCGTGGAGTCGGCGGACCGGCAGGTGTGGCGGCTGACGCAGCTGGTGGAGAGCCTGCTCGAGTCGCGCGCCATCACCGAGGAGCTGAGGCCGCTGGCGCTGGAGCCCGTGGATCTCGTCGAGGCTGTGCGTGAGGTGGTGACGCATCACGAGCCCTCGTTCGCCGCCGCCGGCACGCCGCTGACGGTGACGCTGCTGGGCGAGGCCGAAGGCGGGCAGCTCGTGGGGCTGTGGGATCGGCCGCTGCTCGTCCAGCTGCTGCACCAGCTCATCTCCAACGCGCTCAAGTTCGGAGAGGGGCAGCCGGTGACGTTGACGGTCTTCGGCGAAGGGGACGGGGTGCGGCTGACGGTCCACGACGAGGGCGTGGGCATCGATCCGCTCGACGAGCTCCGCGCTTTCGAGCCCTTCGAGCGCGCGGTGCCGGTGCATTCACACGGCGGGCTCGGGCTCGGCCTGTGGGTGGTGCGCCAGCTCGCGCGGCGCCTGCAGGGAGAGGTCACGCTCCAGAGCCGCCGCGGCGAGGGCTCCACCTTCACCGTGACGCTGTCGCGGGAGCTCGCGCGGAGCGTGGTCGGTCGGGAGGAGACGGCAGAGGACGACGTGCCGCGCGCGCCGCCACCGGCTTCTGCTCCCGCTTCGGCTCAGGACACCGGCCCTGACGAGCCGGCGCTGCACTGAGCTGGCCTGACGCGCCTAACCGAGCGGCGTGAGGAACCGCGCGATGACGCGCTTGAGGCCCACGTTGGGGAAGGTCACGGTGAGCTTCGCGTTCGGTCCGTTGCCGTCCACCGCCACGACCTTGCCGTCTCCGAACTGCGCGTGGCGGACGCGCAGCCCGATGAGCGGACGGCCCGAGTCCTCGCCCTCGTAGTGGGTGCTCTGGTCGTAGGAGCGATCGACCGTGGGGCCCTCGTCTTCGGCGCGCGCGCGGCGCTTCACCGGGGGCACGAACATCGGGCGGCCGGCGTTGGCGAGCCGCTCGTCGCGGTCGTGCGCATCGCTGCCGTCGCCGTCGTCGGCAAAGGCGAAGAGCTCCTTCGGCACCTCGCGGATGAAGCGGGAGGGCGCGTTGAACTTCAATTCGCCGAAGAGCGCGCGCGACTGCGCCAGCGAGAGGAAGAGCCTGCGGCGCGCGCGGGTGAAGCCGACGTAACAGAGGCGCCGCTCCTCATCCATCTCCCCCTCGTCCGCGTCCTCGTTCAGCGCGCGCGAGTGCGGGAAGACGTTCTCCTCCATGCCGGTGAGGAACACGCAGTCGAACTCGAGGCCCTTCGCCGCGTGCAGCGTCATCAGCGCCACCTTGCCCTCGCCGACCTCCTGGTCCGCGTCGCCCACGAGGCTCACCTGCTCGAGGAACGCCTGCACCGGCGGCACCTCCACCTCCAGCGCCTCCGGTCCCGGCGCGGGCGCGGCCGCCCGATCGAGATCGAACTGCTGGGCGGCGCCATAGAACTCGCGAAGGTTCTCCGCTCGGGTGGTGGCTTCGTCCGTCCCCTCCTCCTCGAACGCGCGCACGAGCCCGGTCGCATCGAGCATCTGCTGCACCGCGGTGGCCGCGTCCGGTGCCTGCCGGCCGATGTCCACCAGGAGCTCGAGCAGCTCGCGGAAGGCCGCCAGCCGCTTCTTCGCCGCGTTCTGCAGCGTGGTGAGCTCGCTCGCGTCCGCCAGCGCCTCGAAGAGGCTCTTCTCCGACTGGTTCGCCCAGTCCGCCAGCCGCTCCACCGTGGTGTCGCCGATGCCGCGCGTCGGCGTGTTGATGATGCGCAGGAGGTCCGCGTCCGAGCGCGGGTTCACCATCAGGCGCAGATAGGAGGCCGCGTCCTTCACCTCCGCGCGCTCGTAGAAGGAGCGCCCGTTGACGAGCGTGTAGGGCACGCGCTCGAGCCGCAGCGCCTCCTCGAGCACGCGGCTCTGGGCGTGGGTCCGGTAGAAGACCGCGATCTGTCCCGGCTCGGTCAAGCCCTCTTGACGAATCTGCCGGATGCGGCGCGCGACCTCCTGGGCCTCGCTGCGCTCGTCGCGGAGGATGAGCAGCTGCAGCGGCTCGCCGCGCGGACGTTCCGACCAGAGCCGCTTGTCCATGCGCCGCGCGTTGCGCCGGATGACCGCGTAGGCCGCGTCGAGGATCGTCTGGTCGCTGCGGTAGTTCTGCTCGAGCTTCACCACCTTCGCGTCCGCGTAGAGCTGCGGGAAGCCGAGGATGTTGCCCACGTCCGCGCCGCGCCACCGGTAGATGGACTGGTCGTCGTCGCCGACCACGCAGAGGTTCGCGGAGGGCGCGGGGGCGAGCAGCTGCAACAGCTCGTACTGGACCGGGTTCGTGTCCTGGAACTCGTCCACCAGCACGTACTCGAAGCGGTTCTGGTAGTGGCGGCGGACGTCCGGGTTCTTGCGCAGCAGGTCCACCAGCAGGAGCAGCAGGTCGCCGAAGTCCACCGCGTTCGCCGCGCGGAGCATGCGTTGGTAGCTGCGGTAAACGCGCAGCGCGGTGATGCCCCGGTAGTCGTCGTTGGCGACCTGCACGTCCTCCGGCGTCTTCGCCGCGTTCTTCCAGCGGTCGATGCGCGAGAGCAGTTCGCGGGGTGAGACGTTGGAGAGATCGATGCCCGCCTCGCGCGCAGCCCGCTTCACGAGGGCGATCTGATCCGCGTCGTCGTAGATGACGAAGGAGCGCGAGAGCCCGGCGCGCTCGGCCTCGCGTCGGAGGATCATCGCGCTGGAGCTGTGGAAGGTGGAGACCACGAGGTCCCGCGCCTGCTCGCCGAGCAGTGCCTGCAGGCGCTCCCGCATCTCGCGCGCGGCCTTGTTGGTGAAGGTCACCGCGAGGATGCGCCACGGCTGCACCTCCCGCTCGCGCACGAGATACGCCACGCGCCGGGTGATGACGCGCGTCTTGCCGGAGCCCGCGCCGGAGAGCACGAGCATCGGTCCGCGGTCGTGCAGCACCGCTTCTTTCTGGGGCGGATTGAGGTCGTCGAGCAGCTCGTCCAAGGCGCGGTCCTTCTACCGCAGATGAAGTAAGGGAGAACCCATGACTCAGCCGCCGCCCTCCCCTTCGCACGACGCGCTCGCCCGCTATGCGGAGGAGTTCAACCAGAGCGCGGCCATGCGCCACTTCGGCCTGCGCCTGAGCTTCCCGGAGGGCACGAAGGTGCGCGTCACGCTCGACCCGGTGAAGCGAGAACACCTCGGCGGGCTGGGGACGGACGCGGTGAACGGCGGCGTGCTTTCGGCGATCTTCGACCTCGCCATCGGCTGCACGCCCGCGCTGATCGACCCCACGCGGCGCAGCGCCACCGTGCAGCTCTCCATGAGCTTCATGCGTCCGGTGCGCGGGCCGCACCTCTGGGCGGAGGCGACGATCGATCAGGCCGGAGCCTCGACGATCTTCTCGCGCTGCACGATCTTCGACGCCGAGGGGAACGCCTGCGCCCGCTGCGACGGCGTGGTGAAGCTGAGCAAGCTCCCGTGGGAGAACGGGAGCAGCCCCGCGGTGAACTAGGGGCAGTGCGTGGCGTAGCGCAGCTTCAGCGTCTGCCCCGGCTGCGGCGCGTAGCCCTTCGCGAACTCCACCACGTCGGCCCCGTTCAGCTGTGCGTGCAGCGTCCAGATCGCCGCGCCGCCCGCGCCGTGCGAGGGCACCGTCACGCCGTCGATCTCCACCGTCACCGGCAGCAGCGGATCACGCCTCGCCCCGAGAAAGAAGCGACGCTCCGCCCCGAAGAGGTGCTCGCCGAGGTCCGTCACCGTCTTCGTCCAGTCGCTCGTGCAGATCTCGTCCCGGAAGCCGAAGGTGGAGGCGACCATGCCGGCATAACGGCCGTCGTCCGGGCCGGTGTCGTAGGGGCACCCGGCCGGCGGGTTCGGGTTGAAGCCGGCGATCGCGCTGAAGGAGACGTCCGTCTTCCGCGCATGGCCGCGGACGCGCCACAGCTCGTCGAGGTGCACAGTCCAGGGCATCGGGGACTGGTCTTGTGCGTCGGTGAGGCAGAGCACGCGCAACGTGGCGTCTTCGCGCAGGAAGCCGGCGTTGTCGCCGTTCGTCAGCGGCGGGGAGAGGGCCGCGGTGGTCGCGCCGAGACAGGTCTCGATGGCGCTGCCCATGCCGGTGGGCGTCCACTTGGCCGCGAACTTCGAGAAGAGGTTCGGCGTCGCCGGGGTGAGGATCCGTTCCGGGTGCTGCGGCCCGGACGTCAGCCGTCCTCTCGCGCTCTGCAGGTTCATGTCCGCGGTGACGACCCCCATGTGGAAGTCCACGTTGCGCGCGATGGCCGGTGCCATCAGCGCGGCGTAGTTCTGCACCACGGACTGGAAGTACCCCTGACTGCAGCTGGAGTCGTCGAGCACGAACAGCACGTCGGTCTTCGGATCCACCGGGAGCTCGAACGTGTCCACGTGCTCACCGGTGGCCGTCACGCGCGCCTCGAGCTGAAGGAGCATGGTGACGTTCTGTCCCGAGCCGGTGCCGGCCACGGCGAGCTGACCGCGGAAGGCGCCCTCCTCGTCCGGCGTGAAGGTGACCGTCACTTCCTGCGGCGACTGCATCGGCGAGATCGTCAGTCCCGAGGGCGGGATGGACGGCACCGTGCCGAGCGCGAAGCCGGTGCCGAAGACCGAGAGGCCATGGACGGACAACGGCTGAGCGCAGACGTTGTACATGCGCACCTTCTGCGACACGGCACCGCAGCCTGCCTTCACCGTGCCGAAGTCGAGCACGTCCGGCGCGAACACGAGGCACTCGGTGCCCACCGTCGCGTAGAGCGGGACCGTCTGCTTCGGCTGCGCGGGTGAGGAGATGAAGAACTCGAGCGCGCCGTTCACCTGCCGCGACGAACCGTTGGCAGTGGCGCGAAGTCGGAGCAGCGTGGACTCACCGGGCGCGAGTTCGAAGCTCTCCGCCTGCCCGGGCGCGAGCGCGAAGGCCGCGTCCGATCCTGCGGCGATGCGCACGCCGTTCACGAAGCACGTGGCGTCCGGCTGAGTGCCCACGTTCACCAGCCGTACGGTCGCCTCCGCGTGACGCGGCGGCGCGATGGTCCCGAAGCCCACCCCCTGCATCGGCTCGACGAAGAAGAGGCAGGAGGTGGCCTCGACCACTTCGGCAGTGACCGTCAGCTCCAGCGCGCCCTCGTCGAAGTCGTTGGAGTAGAGCGTGAGCTTGTAGCGCTTCGCTCCCGCCGAGCCGGGACGCAGGACGACCTGCAGTTCCACCTGGTTCTCCCCGGCCTTCGCGGCCAGGCCGCTCACCGGGTCGTACGTCGCGGGGATCACGACCTCGAGCTCGTTCGCCGACGCGTTCGCGTCGAGCGGTTCGATCATGAAGAAGGGCGGGTGTGCCTCACCGGTCACCGGATCCGGCGTTCCCAGCCGGAGGTTCGCCTGCACGTCCGGTATCGCCGGCGCCGTCCCCACGTTCATCACGCGCAACGTGCGCCAGGCGCCGGAGCCGGCAGGTGTCTGCCCGGCGTCCGTCAAGAGCGGCACGCGGCGGAAGTCGAGCAGCCCCTCCGGCTCGACGTGGAGCTCCGGACCGCCGCCGATGACGCGCACCTGCACCTGCCCGGCCGGCTGCGCGGGCAGGTCCGTCTGGAACGTCACCATTGTCAGCCTGGTCCCGAGCACGGACGGCGTACAGGTCACGGTGACCTCCGCGGAGCCCCGAGCGGGAACGACGAAGCTGTCACCCGGCGTGGGACCGCTCACGCCGAACTCGCTGATGTTCTGCGAGCGCAGCGACGACACCTGCACGGCCACCTCACCGATGTTGGTGAGGGTCAGCGTCTTCGCTGAGGTCTCGCCCGGCGGCACCCAACCGCAATCCACGTGGGCGGGCGACCACGAGAGCACCTGGGTGACGGCCTGCGCGAGGAGCACCAGCTTCGCCTCCTGGCAGCCCGGGATGCCCTGATCGATCCGCAGCGTGGAACTCACGGTGCCCGTGTGCGTGGGCGCGAACTCGATCGTCAGCTCGGCCGTCGCGTGTGGCGCGAGCTGCAACGTGTCGCCCTCCAGGCCCTCTGCGTGGACACGAAGCGCCGGGCCACCGTTGCCTCCGGGCGCGAAGGCGACGTGCACCGTCAGCGGCTCGTCCGTCGGGTTCTCGAGCGGCACCACTCGCCGGGCGACATCCCCCACCGCGACCGCCCCGAAGTTCACCGACTGCGCACCCAGACAGGACACTTCCGGAACCCGCGCCGTCAGCTCGAGCTCCAGGGACCGATCTGGGTGCCCGTCCATGTCGATCCGGAACAGCGCACGCAGCTCACCGGGACTCGCGGGGGCGGTGAAGGTGACGGTCGCGTCAACGTGATCGCTGTACTCGAGCCGGGTGCCAACGGCGAACGGGACCGAAAAAGTGCCTACGTCTCCCTCAACCGGCACCACCGCTTCGACGACGCCGGGCTCGCCTCCGCCGTTCATCAGCACGAACTTCGCCTCGGCCACTGCTCCGGGCGCCACCGCTCCGAAGTCGAATCGGGCCGGCTCCGAGGAATACCCGAGCGGCACCAGTCCACCCCCGCGGTCGAGGAAGAGTTGGAAGCGGGGACGTGGATCGTCCAGCGTCGCCAACGTGCATCCACTGACGGCGCCGGCCAACAGCAGCAGGCTGAGCGCGGCGGAGGGCGAACGAACGAGACGGTGCGGGGCGAGGCGAGGCATACGGACTCCACGCGCGGGGAGGACGCGACTTTCCGCTCCCCAGGGCGCTGTCACCACGCCGTGACGGCGCTTCCGGTCACGCGTTTGCCGCCTGCCCGGCTGCCGCACATGATCGCCTGATGCTTTGCGTCCGGACCTCTCTCCCGCTCCTCTTCACGACCGCCCTCCTCGCCTGCGGCACGCCGCCTGCGCTCGTCGGCGACGGCGGCACCGACCCTTCTGGCGACAACGATGCGGGCGGGACGAGCGGGGGCGAAGACGCAGGAACGCTCCCCGGCACCGACGGAGGCACCGACGGCGGCACCCACATCCGGCGCATCGAGAGCCTGGAGCTGACGCCGAAGCAGCTCTCGCTGCAGGTGGGCGGCGTCTCCGGCCTCACCGCGACCGCGCGCTTCAGCGACGGCACCGAGGGAGACGTCAGCGGCACGGTGCAGTGGGAGGTCGTGCCCTCGGGGATCGCCACGGTGGAGGTGCTCTCGATGACGGAGAACCTCGTGCGCGTGACGGGCGTCGCGGAGGGCATCGCGAGCATCAAGGCGAAGACCGGCACCGTCGCGTCCGACAGCATCGAGGTCACCGTCGGCGATCCCTCCACCGGCAAGAACTACGAGGTCCGCGCGATCTGGGTCACTCGCTTCGCCTACTCGAACCAGAACGACGTCGTCCGGGTGATCAACGACGCGGCGGACTCGGGCTTCAACGTCGTGTACTTCCAGATCCGCGGCGCGGGCGACGCCTACTACAAGTCGCAGCTGGTGCCCTGGGCGGCGCGGCTCTCCTCACCGCAGACGCTGGGCAAGGATCCGGGCTGGGACCCGCTGCAGGTGGCGATCGACACGGCGCATGCGCGCGGCATCCAGCTCCACGCGTACTGGAACGTGTACAGCGCCTGGACCACGCCCTCCGGATGCGCCTCGGCGGGCACCTGTACCTGCCAACCCACGCCGGGCCAGAGCGACTCCTGCACCTTGCCGCCCGCCTCGCCCTCGGGTCAGCCCACGCACGCGCTGCGAGCGAACCCGGACTGGATGGCGGTCAACGCGCAGGGCAAGAGCGCGGACAGCGAGTACTACTGGTTCTCCCCCGGCAATCCGGCGGTGAAGGCGCACCTGCTCGCGGTGGCCTCGGAGCTGCTCGACAACTACGCGGTGGACGGCCTGCACCTCGACCGCGTGCGCTACGCCGGGCCGCAGTACTCGCGCGATGCGGCGAGCCTCGCGGCCTACAACGCCATCCCGCAGAGCGAGCGCCCCACCTGGGAGGACTGGCAGCGTGAGCAGGTCAACGGGCTCGTCGGCGACCTCTACGAGCTGATGAAGCTGAAGCGGCCCAACGCGGTGATGTCCGCCTCGGTGTGGGGCATCTACAAGCAGCTCCCCGGCTGTGGCACCTCGCAGGGCTACGCGAACTACTACCAGGACTCGATCGCGTGGATGAAGCGCGGCCTCATCGATGCGCTGACGCCGATGATCTACTGGGACCTCGGCACCGGCTGCACCGACTGGGCGACGCACCTCGGCGTGTTCATGGCGGGCTCGAACGGCCGGCCGATCATCGCGGGCATGCACGCGCTGGACATGAACAGCTTCCAGATGTCGCGGATCAAGGCGCGCATAGAGCACGGGCGCAGCGTGGGCGCGGCGGGGCACTCGGTGTTCGCCTCCACCTACCTCTCGCAGTACGACACCTGGAGCGCGTTCAACGCGCCGGCCGGTCCCTACGCGGAGAGCGCCGAGCCTCCGCCGATCACGTGGCGCTGAACGCGGCCTGAAAGAGCAGCGCGAACGAGCAGCCAATCCCTCCGAACCAGAGCGCGCTCCGAAGCAGGTGGATGTCCGCGAGGTAGGCGCCGCCGTACGCCAATCGCAGCACCACGAACGCGACCGCCAGCGCATCCACCCTCCCCTGCGGCACGCCCACGTGCAGCGCCGCGAGCACGCCGGCCGCGAAGAGCGGGAAGGCCTCGAACGAATTGAGGTGCGCGGCGTGCGCGCGCTTCGGCATGCCCTCGAGCTTCGCCTGCCACCCGCGGGGATCGCGGTTGTCGTACCGGCCGGCCGCGACCTTCGCCACCGCGGTCCAGAGGAAGGGCATCAGTCCCGCGAGCAGCACGCAGAAGAAGGCGACGTTCATGGCGCGCGTCGTAGCAGGAGGTGAAGCCGCGGTTCTTCCTGAAGTCGCGCCGAGCGCATCGCCACCCGTGTCCGGTGCCGTGCCGTATGGTGCGCGCGAATGACCGGGCCAGATCCCCAGCCGCCTCCCGCGCAGACCGGAACCCCCAGCACCTTCGCGAAGGCGCAGGCCCAGCGCGCCGGGCATCAGCTCGGGCGGGTGGTGAACAAGCTCCTGCGGCGCCGCGCACCGGAGCTGCGCGAAGCCGCGGTGGAGCGTCGCGTCCTCTCGCCGGCCGAGCGTGAAGAGGTCGAGCCCCCGCGCATGCCGGAGGGACACCTCGAGCGCATCCTCAGCGGCTGGGAGCGGGAGCCGGCGCACTTCGTCATCGACCGCCTCACCCGGCGCGAGGTCCAGCACGACGAGAGCGAAGCGCTGACCCTCCGGAACGCCGTCCTCATCGGTCCCGAGCTCTACGCCGGAGCCTTCCGCGCGAACCTCTTTCGCGGTGAGCGGCCCGGCCTCCACGACGTCCCCGAGTTCGACGAGGTCATCCTCTCCACCACCTGGGCCGGCGCGCGCTGGTTTGGTCACTTCGTGCACGACGAGCTGCCGCTCCAGCTGCTCGCGCACGAGCTGGGACACGCGGTCGCGCACGCCCGTCCGCTCTTCCGGGACGAGCCCTCGCTGCGCCGTCTCTTCGGCGTCGCGCAGCCCACCGTGCTGAAGGGTTTCCGAGCGCGGCGGTGCACGCTGCTGGTGGACCACGCGCAGAACGCGAGCAAGCGCGCGCGCTACCGGCGGATGCAGGCGAATGTGCCGCGCGAACCGGGCTCTTCCACGCGCGTCTATCTGCAGCGCACCGGCGGAGAGCGCCGAGAACTCCAGGGCGAAGAGGCACTGCTGGAGCGCCTCTCGCGCGAAGGCTTCACCATCCTGCGCGCCGGTGAGGAGCCGGTGGAGCGCGTCGTCGCCGCGTGCTCCCGCGCGGAGCAGATCGTCTCGGTGGATGGCTCGCACCTCGCGCCGGCACTCTTCTCTGCGCCGCGCGGTGCGGAGCTGGTGACGGTCTCCCCGCCGGCGCGGGTGAGCACGGTGCCGCCGGACGTCGCCCGCGCCTCGGGACTTCGCGCGGCGGTGTTCATCGGCAGCCCGGCAGCGAGCCTGGAGGAGCCCAGCTTCACGGTCGATGCGGACGAGCTATTGCGGTTCCTCGACGAAGACGCGCGGAAATAGAGAGGGCCCCGGCGGGCGCGAACGCCACACCGGGGCCCCGGACTGCTCCCGACCTCGAAGCGGCTAGAACCGGCAGACGACGTTGTTGATCACCGTGCCGGGGCCGTGCGTGGACAGGATGCTCGAGTTGTACGTCCACACCTGGTAGCCGTAGCCGCTCGAGTAGCGCGGCCCGCCGTACTGCGGCGCCGAGCCCATGTTCGAGCCGTAGCCGGGGCAGGAGAAGCCGGGCTGCGGCAGCGCGGTGGTGGTGGTGTAGCTGAGCGCGTAGTTCATCGTGTTGCCGGTGCGGAGCCGGCAGAAGATGTCCGCGTCGCCCTGACCGCAGTGGCTCTCCGGATCCCACGAGCAGGAGCCGTTGCAGTAGAGCTGCGGCGCGGCCGGCCACGGGACGCTGGGGATCGTCGGCGAGCTCACCAGGGTGCACTGGTTGTTGCTCAGCGCGTAGCCCGAGTTGCACGCGGTCGCGGTGCAGCCGCCCCACGCGGAGCCGAGGTTGTCACACGTCTGCTGACCGGTGCCGTTCGCCACGGTGCAGGCGCGGACCGAGCCCGGCGCGCAGGCCTGCTGCACGCACGAGGTGCCGCTCTGGTAGTAGCCGCTGTTGCACTGGGTCAGCGCGCACTGGCCATAGCCGGTGCCCGAGCCGTTGCACACCTGCGTCCCCGAGCCGTTCGGCACGTTGCACGCGTAGGAGAGGTTCGGCTGGCAGGTCCACTGCGGCGCGGTGCAGCTCGTCGCGTCGGTGTAGTTGCCCGCGCAGCTCCAGCGCCACAGCCCGCCGCTCGCCGTGACGGCCGAGGCGGTGCCGAAGCCGCAGAGCCCGCTGTTCGGCGCGTTCACCGAGCCCGAACCGGTGGCGCTGCCGCACACGCCCGGCTCCGGCGCGAAGCACGAGGTGTTCGGCGCGGCCTGCGCGACGAGCGACCGAGGCGGCGTGATGCCGAACGCGAAGCCCGGGGCGGGGTGACGGAAGAAGTCCTGGGCCTGCGCGCCCGCGGACGCGCCGAAGGTGACGATGCCCGGGTAGAGCAGATCGATGGGCGACTCCTCGCGCGCGTAGTTCGTCAGCTCCGGGAACTCGAGCGCGAAGGGAATGCCCTGGTTCGTCACGAAGTGGCGGGTGGAGGTGGAGCCGTCGTCCGCGGTGTTGAAGAGCGCCGCGTTCATGTTCGCGGTGCCGCCGTAGCGCGGGCGGTGGACCTCGGTGCCGCGCTCACGGTTGAAGATGAAGAGGTCGAACGGCGCGTCGGCCGCCGACAGCTGCGCGCCGGGGTCGAAGCCCATCTCCACCGCGATGTCCACGTACGGCAGCGGCGCCACGTTCGGATCGGTGTTCACCCACGGCCGCGTCTGCGACACGCCGAAGAGCGCGTGCAGGTTCTCCGCGAGGATGACCGTCGCGGTCTGCTCGTTCGGATCGAGCCGGACCTCGCCCGCCACCGACGAGGGCACGTTGGCGATGCTCCAGTTCAGCGAGGTCACGCTCTGCCGCGGCGTGCCCGGCAGCCGCAGCGCGAGCCCGTTCACGTTGCCTGCGCCCACCGCCATCACCGACAGCTCCATCCGGAGCCCGGTCAGCCGGCCCGCGCTGTCGTAGCGGAGCACCTGGTTGTAGGCGAGCACCGCGTCGTTGAAGTCGAAGTCGCCGCGCTGCGGCCAGTTGTCCTCGAACATCAACATGCCCCACGTGCGGTCGGCGGGGACGAACACGCGCGCGGAGACAGTCGGATCACAGGGCGCCGCGTCGATGGCGTCGTTCACGCCGTCCGCGTCGCTGTCCACGTTGGGCAGGCCCTGTGCGAACGCGAGCGCCGGAGCGAGGAGCACCGCGAGCGCGGAGAGCAGACGGGTCTTCTGGAAAGGGCTGGTCATGGTCGTGCCGTTCCTTTCCTAGAGGTTGCCCGTGGCGGTGCCGTCGGCGCCCACGGTGAGCTCGCGCTCCTCCGCGGTGGCCCCGGTGCCGATGCGCAGCTTCACCTTGTCCGCGCGCCCCACCGGCACGCGCAGATCGATGGAAGCGCCCGCCTTGAAGGCACCGTCCATCAGCCGGCGGCCGTCCGCGTCGAAGGCCTCGACGGCCTGCGGCTGCGCGCCCTCGGCGACCTGCAGCTGCAGGCGCACCGACTGGGTGGTGGAGAAGTCGAAGTTCGGGTCGGTGACGACGACGTCCGCCAGCCGCTTCGGCTCCGGGGTGGTGCCCGGCTCGCCGTTCGGTGACGTGCAGCCCGCGCCGGCCACGCCGAGGCCCATCAGCCCGACGCAGGTGAGCCCGCGGAGGCTCGCCTTCATTGAAGTGAACATGTGTGGTCGCTCCTACGCCCCGGTTGCCGTGGCGTGCAGGTGAACATTTGCCGCTATAGCAGAACCGAGAGGTCAAAATGCACCTCCGGCGCAAAATGTTCGTTCACCAGGCGACCAGCTCGGATCCCCCGGGGACGGCTGCCCCGGGGGACACTGGCGGAAGACCTACGGGCTCTGGGCGGTGCCGTCGTCCCAGACCTCTAGGGTGACGTCGTCGTAGAGGACCTGGCCCTCGTAGAAGTTCGAGTGCGGGTCCCCGAACATGAACCAGTCGTCCCAGCCCTTCTGCGCCGGCCAGTGCGGGAACGCGGCGGTGAGCGAGGGCCAGTAGCGGGTGTCGATGCAGGCACTCGGCGCCGCCTCGCCGGGGCGGTTGTAGTGGAAGACGCAGCGCGCGGCCGCATCGATGGTGCCGCGATAGGTGCGCTGGCCGCCGTGCTGGAAGCGTCCGGAGACCTCGAGCGTGAACTGCCCGTGCTTGCGCTCGATCGTCGCCGTGTACCACTCGCCGGGCAGGTACCGGTCCACCGCGCGGATCGTCCCGGACGGCTGCCAGGCGTTGGCGCTCCAGGAGATGAACGGCTTGCCGGAGGTCTCCCAGCCGTTCCCGCGGCCATCCACCGCGAACATCATCACCGGGCGCTCACCGCTGGAGACGAAGCGCTGGCCGTCCCAGATCTCCATCCACGGCGGCGAGTGGTTGTCCGAGTCGATGACGACCTTGCGCTGGTGGTGGATCCACACGTTGTTGTGAGGGCGCGGCGGCGCGTCGAGGATCGCCAGCCAGTAGAAGCCGTTCTGCGAGACCGCGCTGTCGTTCGGCAGCCAGGGCTCGGCGCGTTCGTTGCCCGCGTCGTAGCCGTTGAGGCCCGGCTTGCCGTCGCCGAACTGCGCGAAGCCCACCCGCACCGACACGCGGTAGTTCTCGGGGAGCGCGGAGGTCGGACGCACCACCGTCGCGTCGGTGTGCGCGG
Source organism: Pseudomonadota bacterium (assembly GCA_023423535.1). Lineage (GTDB taxonomy): Bacteria > Myxococcota > Myxococcia > Myxococcales > Myxococcaceae > JAFAFL01. Next base: position 7,223 of record JAFAFL010000151.1, on the reverse strand, counting down.
GCGAGGCGAGCCGCAGCACCTTGTTCGTCCCCGAAGGGTCGGCCGGGTCGTTCACCACCGCCGCGTGCTGCGTGAGCGGCTTGTTCTGGGTCCGCGAGTAGGACTCCAGCGTGAGCCAGTTGCTCGCGCCGAACGGCACCGTGCTTCGGAAGGCCCCCGGCGGCGTGATCCCGCGCTGCGTAAAATAGAGGCCCGCGTCGCTGAAGGGGCCGTCGTCCGGCACCGGATCCGGCTGCCACGCGCCCTGCGGCAGCGGCGAGGAGAAGTCCTCCTTCCACATCACGCGCCAGCCCGGCTGCGTCGGCGTGGGAGGCGGATCGGTGGGCGGCGGTTCAACTGGGTCAACCGGCTCCACTGGATCGGTCGGCTCGCCCGGATCCGTGGGCGGATCCGTCGGCGGAGGATCGGTCGGGGGCACCGGCAGCTCCACCGGATCCTCCGAAGGCGGCTCGTTGCCATCGGACGGATCGCCAGGGACAGGGTCCACCGGCACAGGCTCGGTCACAGCCGGATCCTCGGGCGGCTGGGGCTCGGTGGAGGGGTCTTGCCGGGCGCACGCCACGGCGAGGAGCGCGGCCGAAGCGGCGCCCAGGACTTTCCAGTTCAGCTCATGCAGAGACTTCATCCGCGCCAGAACGGGCAACGGACGGCGCCCCTTCCCCGCACCGGCAGGCAGGCAGCGAGGCGGGTGCTACTCGACCTTCGCCCACCCGTTGGGCTCGAGCAGCTGCCAGCCACCGTCGTCACCGCGCTCGAGGAACAGCCGCACGCGCGTCCCCGCCTCGAGCACCGAGTTCTGACCCGCGGGCCCGGTCCAGCCCTGCGGCCGCTTCCAGGTCTGCCGGAAGGTGACGGCGAACGGCGCGCCCTCCCCTCCATCCGATCCGGCGGGCTTCACCTTCGCGGTGAAGACGCGGTCGGTCCCGTCGCGAACGGCGACATCCTTGTGGGTGACCTCGAGCACCTGCACCACGACCACGCGCTGCGCGTGGGCCTGAAGGTCTTCGTCCGATTGCGGCGGGAGGGCCATGAGCATTGCCTGGGTGAGCGTGAGGGACAGCGCGGAGACGAGCGCGACCATGCGCGGCACTCTAGCCCGTGAGCCATGCAGGGGGGCCACCTCGACGCTCGCTCGCCAGGCCGGTAACCTCACGAGAATGATCCGCTTCCACTCCCTCGTCCCCACGGTGTTGGCCGGCACCGTGATGGTGGGCGTCCTCGCAACCGGCTGCGGTCAAACGACTCCCACCGACCCGAGCCTCTCCTGCGAAGCGGGTCAGGTTCGCCCCTGCTACACCGGCCCCACCGGCACGCAGAACGTGGGCGTGTGCAGCAGCGGCTTCCAGTCATGCGTGAACGAGACCTGGGGTGCCTGCACCGGTCAGACGGTCCCCGGCGCGGAGACCTGCAACGGGCTCGACGACGACTGCAACGGCCAGATCGACGAGGGCTCGACGACCGTCTCCTGCGGCACCGGCGCCTGCGCGCGCACCGTGTCCACCTGCGAGGGCGGCGTCGCCCAGACCTGCACCCCGGGCAACCCCACCGCGGAGAAGTGCAACGGGCTCGACGACGACTGCGACGGCGAGGTGGACGAGGGCTGTGACTGCATCGACGGCCAGTCGCAGTCCTGCTTCCCTGGCATGCCCCAGCAGCGCAACGTGGGCGTGTGCGCGGACGGCTCGCAGCTGTGCGTGAACGGGAAGTGGGCGACCTGCACCGGCGCCACGCTGCCGAAGGCGGAGCTGTGCAACGCGCTCGACGACGACTGTGACGGCACGCCGGACAACGGGAACCCGCAGGGCGGCGTGGCCTGCCAGACCGGCCAGCTGGGCGCGTGCGGTGAAGGCGTGAGCGAGTGCGTCCTCGGCCAGGTGATGTGCAACCAGACCGTGCAGCCGCAGACGGAGAGCTGCAACGGGCTCGACGACGACTGCAACGGAGAGGTGGACGAGGCCGATCCCGACGTGGGCATGACCTGCCAGACCGGCCTTCCGGGCGTGTGCGCCGAGGGCGCGGCCGCGTGCGTGATGGGCGGCGTGCAGTGCGTCCCGAACGTGGCCGCCAGCGCCGAGCAGTGCAACGGCCTCGACGACGACTGCGACGGGCAGGTGGACAACGGGAACCCGGGCGGCGGCGCCTCCTGCAGCACCGGGCTTCAGGGCGCGTGCGCGGCGGGCCAGACGACCTGCGTGAACGCGGCGATGGAGTGCACTGCGGTGGCGCAGCCCCAGCCCGAGCAGTGCAACGGGATCGACGACGACTGCAACGGGCAGATCGACGAGGGCAACCCGGGCGGCGGCGCGTCCTGCAACACGGGCCTGCTCGGCGTCTGCGCCACCGGCACCTCCACCTGCCAGAACGGGACGCCGCAGTGCGTGCAAACCGTGCAGGCCGGCGCCGAGGTCTGCGGTGACGGCCTCGACAACGACTGCGACGGCACCGTGGACAACGGCTGCGGCGGCGGCACCTGCGCCCACGACAAGTGCCAGGCGGGCGCTGCGCTGCAGAGCTCCTGCGACTCGTGCGTGCAGCAGATCTGCGCGGGCGATCCGTTCTGCTGCACGAACCAGTGGGATGCGCAGTGCGTGCAGCAGGTGGGGACGGTGTGCGGTCAGACCTGCCAGGGCGCCAGCACCTGCTCACACAGCACCTGCCAGACCGGCGCGGCGCTGCAGAACGGCTGCGAGCCGTGCGTGTCGCAGATCTGCGCGGTGGATCCCTTCTGCTGCACGAACCAGTGGGATTCACAGTGCGTGCAGCAGGTGGCCACCGTGTGCGGCCAGACCTGCCCGGGCGGAACCTGCGCGCACAGCCCCTGCACCACCGGCGTGTCGCTGCAGAACGGCTGCAGCCCTTGCGTGACGCAGATCTGCGCCGCGGACTCCTACTGCTGCTCGATCCTCGGCGAGTGGGACGTCCTCTGCGTGCAGATGGTCGCCACCGTCTGCGGGCAGACCTGCCCGTAGCGAGCGCCATTTCGGAGCGCTCCACCGGCCGGACGCCTCGCGGGAGGTGAGGCGTCCGCAGCCCCGTCGTCACGTTGTCGCCCGCTCAGGCAGCCCCCAAGCCAATGGGGGCAGCTTTCTCGCGAGGAGACAGGACATGGCGGCGATCATTTCGGAAGCAAGCAGGCCGAGCGGCGCGGAGCCGTTCCGTCTGCGTTGGGGAGCCATCTTCGGCGGGGCCTTCGTGGCGCTGGCGCTGTGGGCGCTGCTCTACGTGTTCGGGCTCGCGGTGGGGCTCTCGTCGATCAACGGGCAGGACGGGCAGTTCAGCTTCCCGGGGCTCTTCACCGGCATCTGGGCCATCGTCGCCCCGCTGCTCGCGCTGTTCGTGGGCGGCATCGTCGCCGGGCGTACGGCCGGGGCGCAGGACCGGGGCTCGGGCACCATCCACGGGCTCGTGCTCTGGGGCTTCACCACGCTGCTGAGCGGATTCCTCCTCTTCTCGCTGGTGAGCACGCTGCTGAGCGGCGTCGTCGGCCTCGGAAGGGGCGCGGCGCAGGTGGCAGGTCAGGCACCACAGGCGGCGAGCGCGCTGAACCTCTCTCCCAACCAGCTCATGCAGCCGGTCAACCAGAAGCTCGCCGAGCAGGGCCTCCCTCCGCTCAGCGCGCAGCAACTGGAGGCGACCGGCAAGGACATCGCCCAGCGGTCGCTGCAGCAGGGCGGCGTGAACCGTCAGGTGATCGAGAACGCGCTCATCGCCAACACGCAGCTCGACCGGCAGAGCATCCAGCAGCTCGCAGGCGACCTCGAGGGCGAACTGCAGCAGGCCCAGGGTCAGCTGCAGACGACGGCGGCGAACGTCGCCGAGACCTCCGGCAAGGCGATGTGGGGCCTCTTCTTCGCGCTGGTGCTCGGTCTGGTGAGCGCGGTGCTCGGCGCGGGCGTGGGCACCTCGCGCAAGCAGACGCGGCTGGCGAACGCGCAGACGCGCGGCGTCATCCGTCCGGAGGATCTTCCGCCGGAGCGCACGCACGAGGTCACCCCCGTGTCGCGCCGCGGCGAGGTCATCCCGTAGCGGTGGCGTTCGAGGTCGCGGGGAGCGCCACGCGCTCCAGCACCTCGGCCCGGACGAGCGCGTCCCAGATGCGCTCCAGCCCGCGGATGCGCCGTCCACCGCGGCCTTCGGTCCAGGCCTCGGTCACCGCGAGAGGACCGGCGAGCTCGTCGATACCGCCGGTCTTCCCCTTCGAGGCGCGCACCGCGAAGGGCCGCAGATCCACCCAGGAGTGCTCGGGGGCCCACGGCTGCAGCAGCGCGCGCGTGAAGTAGCCCCAGGCGCAGAGCGTGTCCCCGGGCCGGATGAACGCCCTCCACCGGGCGAGCGCCTCCTGCGCGGTCACACCCGCGAGGATCCGCTCCTCCGGCAGCTCGAGGTGATGCGGCGTCGAAGGATCGAGCAGGACCTCCGGCGCGACCAGCGCTTCGAAGCGCTCGCCGGTGAGGGCCCCGTTCTCGCCCACGCGCACCGCGAGCAGATGCGTGACCTCCCGCTCCTTCCCGCCGCTCTCCGGCTTCGGGTTGCTCTCCGCGTAGAGGAGCACGACGCCCTTCGGCGGAACGCAGAGCGCCTGCAGCTCCGCCGCGACCTTCTGGCGAGGCGAAGGCCTGCGCGGCTTCTGCTTCGTGTAGCGCGAGGGCCCATCCCGGTCGTCACGCAGCGCGATCTGCGTATCGACCATCCAGTCGAACGGCCGCAGCAGCGCGTGGAAGCGCGGCACGTCGCCCTCGAGTCTCCCCAGCACCTCGCTCACCGCCTCGATGGTGGAGAGGCAGTGCTCCGCCGGCTCCTTGCGGATGCGGTAGTTGCCCGGGCGCTCCGGATGGAACATCACCCGAGGCAGGGCCTGCAGCGACGGGTTCACGCGGATGAGCTTGCGCGCCAGCGGCCAGGTCCCATCCACCACCACGAGCGTCTTCAGCTCGCCGGGAGAGAGCTCGGTCACGTCCTTCGCCTGCGGTCCGGGAAAGAGGAGGAACACGCCCTCCTCGCGGCAGAGCGCCTGCACCCGCTCGTCGGTCTCGAAGTCGATCCCCGCGCGCAGCTCCGAGTTCGGCAGCGAGAGGTGCGCCATCCGCGCGGTGCCGATGGGCATCCGGCGTTCGCGCAGGTGCTGCAAAAAGACGACGTGGGTGCGCGTTTCGAGCTGTGGCAGTCGCTCGCAGAAGCAGACGCGCCGCGGGCGCAGACAGCGCAGGCACAATTCACGCGGCGTGGGTGCAACGAGCTCCGGAGACGACATGGGGCGACCCAATGCCCAAGTGCGCGACCTGAGTAAAGCGTCCGCTCCGGAGAGGGCCTCGGGTAGTCTCGGCTGCATGCTTCACCGCATCGCCGTCGCTGCCTGCCTGCTGCTCGTTGGAGCGGGCTGCAGAGAGAAGGTCCCCAACACCGGCGCGGTCCGCGTCGCCGTCACCTGGAGCGACTACACGCCGGGCTGTCTGCGCATCACCGCCAACGACGCGGAGGGCGCAGGCGAGTCGGTGCGCACGTTCTCGCGCGACGAGCTCTCGGACAAGGAGGGCGAGCTGGTGGCGGCCGTCTTCCGCGGCGAGGGCTGGAGCGACAGCGTGCGGCTGGAGGTCGCGTCGTTCGAGGTCTCCTGCAGCGCCGGCGAGTTCCCGCTCGAGTCGCGCGGCAGCCCGGTCCTCTTCGTCGGCAGCGCCGCGGGCGTGGCCGAGTTCTCCGTGGCGTTGCTCGCCGCGGATCGCGACCGCGACGGCTTCCCCGGACGTTCGGCGACGGTGACCGGCAGCGACTGCGACGACAGCGATCCGGCGAGGAACCCGGGCGCGCAGGAGAGCTGCAGCACGCTTGCGGATCTCAACTGCGACGGCCGCGCCGGCTGTGACGATCCCTCGTGTGGCGCGTGTGCCCAGCCACCGCCCTGTTACGAAGCCGTGGGCGTCTGCGCGCAGGGCACCTGCCAGTACACGAAGCTCGCGCCTGGCGCCGAGTGCCAGCACCCTTCCGGTCCCGGCCGCTGCACCGACGGCGCGCAGTGCGTGAGCGAGGCCGAGTTCTGTCTCGACTGCTCGCGTGAGGGTTGCGCCGGCCGCGCCTGCACCGACGGCAACGGCTGCACCGAGAACGACGTCTGCACCGCCGGCGGCACCTGCGAGGGCGCGCCGAAGGTCTGCACGCCGGGACTGTGCGAGGTCGCGCAGTGCGTGGATGGCGCCTGCGTGACCACTGCGGATGTTGGCGCCTCGTGCAACGCGCCCGCCTGTCTCGCCAACGCGACCTGCCAGGCGGACCGCACCTGCAGCGGGCAGAACCTCTGTACGAATGCGCCCGCCTGTCACCAACCGGTGGGCATGTGCGGGGGCGACGGCCTCTGCACCTACGCGCTGAACCCGGGCGGGACCTGCGACGACGGCGTGGCGTGCACGCACACCGACCAGTGCACCGCGGACGGCGGCTGCGCGGGCACCGCGTACACCTGCACGCCGCAGGGACCGTGTCAGGCGACGTCGACCTGCGCGGGGGACGGCGGCTGCACGGTGACCGCGAACCTCGGCGTGCCCTGCACGATCACCGGGATGGGCGCGGGCTTCTGCAATCCGGTCGCGCAGTGCGTGCCGCCGCTGAGGGGCAGCGCGTTCCCTTATGCGCCCTCGAACTTCAACCAGGCCCACTTCATGCCGGGCCCGGCGCTGACCATCTCGAGCACCTGCAGCGCGGTGTTCGACGCGGCGGCGACCGGCGCGACCGCGGGCACCTTCACCTCCTCGTGCGTGCAGAACCCGCAGGCGGGGGTGGCGACCACGCTCGCGGATGGGCGCACCGCCTGGGTCATCCCCGTCGAGCGCTTCGAGATCGAAGAGGGCGGCCAGCTCATCCTCCGCAACGGCGATCGGCCGGTCATCTTCGCGGTGTACGGGAACGTGTTCATCCGAGGCCCGCTGCTGGCGAACTCGCGGCTGGGGAACCGGAGCGGTCCGGGCGCGACCTGGACCGGCTGCGGCACCGGCGCGGGTGGCCCCGGCGCGGCGAACGGCAGCCGAGGCGGTGGCGGAGGTGGCGGCGGCTTCGGCCAGGGCGGCGCGGACGGCGGCACCGGCAGATCGATGAACGCCACGCCCTCTCCCGGTGGCTCCCCGGGCACCTCGGTCGCGGCGGCGCTCGAGCCACTTCGCGCGGGTTGCGCGGGCGGCGCGGGTGGCACGGCGAACGGCGGCGCGGGAGGGCTCGGCGGCGGCGCACTGCAGCTC